>NZ_LWHO01000018.1 GCF_001642025.1 Cutibacterium namnetense
GCACGCGCATAGCGGGTCTTCTTCTAGCGGTCGCTGTGGCTGCAGGCGCAGCCAGGGTGGCAGTAACTCGGATGCATGGCAGCGACGATCACGCCGGTCACCTCGCCACTAACCCGGCCACCGCAGCTCCGGGAACGTCCCAGAGCCACAATGCCTCTACCAGGGCCTCATCTGGGGCTACCAGTGTGGTTGGCGGTGGTGGGGTTCCCTTCGACCAGCTGGGCACAGTACCAGGGGTACGGATGCGTGCCGCCG
>NZ_LWHO01000019.1 GCF_001642025.1 Cutibacterium namnetense
GGGGGAGGGCACTTCGGTATCAACTTTGTCGGTGGACACCTCAAGTAGGGGTTCGTCGGCCTCGACGGTGTCTCCGACTGCCTTGAGCCAGCGGGACACGGTGCCTTCGGTGACGGACTCACCCAGAGCCGGCAGGGTGACCTCTACGCCCTGAGCGGAACCAGTAGTGGGGGCAGGTTTCCCCGGCGCAGCCGGCTCAGGCTCGGCTTTCTCGGCGGGTTCAGCCGACGGCTTGGCAGGCTCCGGAGCTGACTCGGCGGCAGCGGGGTCGCCGATGATGGCCAGGACGGCGCCGACTTCGGCGTCTTCGTCTTCGGGGACTTTGATCTCAAGGAGGGTGCCGGAG
>NZ_LWHO01000020.1 GCF_001642025.1 Cutibacterium namnetense
TTGGATGGTGACGAACACTACGAGATTGATAGTGCTACGCCTGAGATCACTCGCACCCTCACCCGAATCGGAAAGTATCGGGCGCACTTGCGTATCACCGACGACAGTGGCGCCAGTGACACTCTCACCTTCCCGATCCAGGTCACCCGAGACGGTGACGGCGTACCCGATGCTCAAGATAATTGCCCCACCATAGCCAACCAAGACCAAACCGACACCGACCACGACGGTATCGGAGACGCCTGCGACCCCCACACCACCACGAAGGCGCCCCGATGACCACCTGCGAAAACACACTCGAA
>NZ_LWHO01000021.1 GCF_001642025.1 Cutibacterium namnetense
CGGCGGCACGCATCCGTACCCCTGGTACTGTGCCCAGCTGGTCGAAGGGAACCCCACCACCGCCAACCACACTGGTAGCCCCAGATGAGGCCCTGGTAGAGGCATTGTGGCTCTGGGACGTTCCCGAACCTGCGGTGGCCGGGTTAGTGGCGAGGTGACCGGCGTGATCGTCGCTGCCATGCATCCGAGTTACTGCCACCCTGGCTGCGCCTGCAGCCACAGCGACCGCTAGAAGAAGACCCGCTATGCGCGTGC
>NZ_LWHO01000022.1 GCF_001642025.1 Cutibacterium namnetense
GAGAGTGTCACTGGCGCCACTGTCGTCGGTGATACGCAAGTGCGCCCGATACTTTCCGATTCGGGTGAGGGTGCGAGTGATCTCAGGCGTAGCACTATCAATCTCGTAGTGTTCGTCACCATCCAAGTCCCATTGCCAGCGGCGGATATGGCCGAAAGCCGTATACGACGAGGACGCGTCCAAGTCGAGTGGTTCGCCTTGGCGTACGAGTTCTTGCCCGATCACGGCGGCACGCATCCGTACCCCTGGTACT
>NZ_LWHO01000009.1 GCF_001642025.1 Cutibacterium namnetense
GCCCCCCCCCCCCCCCGCGATTTTGTCAACACCATTTACAAAAGGGGTAGTCAGGACATAGATGCCCGCTCCGAAATCCCAAGGATCCTGGTCACGATCCTGCCTGGATAACGCTAGTGCCCTGGGCCGCGGACGAGCCGAATGGCAGACAGGTCCGGCCACCGCATTCGCGGTGGCCGGACCTGCAGCGAAATAGCTAACCAGAAATGATTTGGCTTATGTGCTCCTCAGATGCCCGTATGAGGCAAGCCGATGGTCGTCGGCTGCGGGGCTTTCACCCTATTCGAGGAGACCACGCCAGAATCCATCGTCGACATTGCGGCGGGCTGGGTACCCGGGGCAATCTTCTCATCCACCCCCTTGACATGCTGGCGAGCACTGACCACGGCAGATGGTTGGGCGCTCGGCGCCGTAGCTGAAGGGTGAGTCGTCGGCGCCACCGTGGGCTGGCTACCGGTTCGGTCCCCGACGACCCACGTATACGTCACCGGCTCACAGGCAACGGCCTTGCCATCGCCTGTTTTGACGGGGACTCCCTTCAAGCGGACTTTCATGGTGTAGGTGCCTGGCTTCTCAAACAACCAGTTGGTGTGGACATGGCCGGGCTTCTTCTGCGAGATGGACTCCCCCGAGGCCAGCACCCATGAGCCGGACGCCAGCGGGGAACGCAGCTGACCGATCCCCTGCATGAACATGTACACCTTCCCTGGCCCCTTGACATCGACGAAGTCGATGTCAACAGCCTGGAAATCGGGCGCGACGCCATAGGTGTCCCAGCCGGGGAACAATGCCTCTTGCTGGTTCTCGCCATTTTGGGCCAGAAGATACCCGGCGGGCGCGAAGCGATCGTGCATGCTCGGGGGCAGCTTCCGGTAGGTATTCTCCCCCACGCGCAGTGTTACTGCCTCGGGTGCGCGGTAGATGGCTTCGCCACTGCGGTCGTCTTTGATAGCCATCAACAGCTTGCGATTACGGGCGATACCAGCGAACACGTCAAGGTGCCCTTGGGCGATCTCAACCTTAGTATCGTCGATCTTCGGCGCTGCCGCGTCGTGAGGCTCACCAGAGGGCTTATCCGCGGGATCGGGCTGTCCTGAATGGCCATCCGAAGCACCGGGGCGCTTGTCATTGTCTGACTTCAGAACATCCCAGGAAAGAGTGAACGGCTGCGACGAAATTTCTTTCCCATCAGTCTTAGTACCGACGGCAACCCCGCTCATCGTGTATTTGCCGGCATGGGTGAAGAACCAGTGGGCATGCTGATGACCCTTGATCGGTAACGATGCCCCTTTGCCGACCTGATATGTGCCATCGGCAAGGAAGGCGCCGAGCTTGCCATTCTCGTCCCCCTCGGGTGAGTTTCCGAGGAGATAGACCTTGCCAGGGCCGGTAACAGCAGTGAAGTTGACGCGCAGTGCGTCGAATCCGTTCTTCTTGAAACCGGGAGCATTCCAGCCAGGTTCGAACCATCCATCGGTATTTTCGCTGCCAGTGTAGTAACCCTCGAGGGGCGACTTACTCACCCCGGTGAGCCGGTATTGCTTACCGTACGTATCCGACTGAATCTGGAATTCGACCTTGTTTGGATCGTACTTGCGTGACTGAAGCCCATTATCGACATTGACGACGGGAGCACCAGTCTCAGTGGTGATGTAGAAAGCGTCCGTGTGATCTTTACTGAGGACCACCTTGGCGTCCGCGGCCCAGGACATCGGCGCGAACACCGACGCAATTAGGGTCATGAGGACGGCCAGCATCACTGGCCTCGGTAGGTTCTTTCTGGTCTGCATATCACTTCTTTCCAACGAGACGGGTGGCTCAACTCAGCCGGGCAGCCCATCGGATCGGGCATATCCCCGGAGAGAGAACCGTGAACATGGTACATGATATTGCGACCCATTCGCATTAATGGGTGAGGCTCCACGCGCTACGAAGCTCCAGGCCGGAAACCCTGCCCGCCACCAGACAGCGGCCCTCCCCCGCCCCATGCAAAAAGCCTCTCCTCCCTTACAAGGGAGGAGAGGCTCGCAGTCGACGCCCTATTACGTCAGCTCAGATCGCCCAGATCCATATCGTCGAGCGGAACAGCCGCGCCCGAACCCGAACCGAAGTCGTAGTCAAACGGGTCATAGTTCATCGTGAACGCAGCAGCCTTAGCCTCTGCCGTCGGCTCCACACGCATATTGCGATAGGTCTCCAAACCGGTACCGGCCGGGATGAGCTTACCGAGGATGACGTTCTCCTTGAGACCAACCAAGGTGTCCGTCTTGCCATTGATCGCGGCATCGGTGAGAACCTTGGTGGTTTCCTGGAAGGAGGCCGCCGACAACCACGACTCGGTGGCCAACGAAGCCTTCGTGATGCCCATCAGCACCGGACGACCCTCGGCAGGACGACCACCCTCAGCCACCGCCTTACGGTTAGCGGCCTCGTAGGACGCACGATCAACCAGCTCACCGGGCATCATCTGGGTATCTCCAGACTCAATGACGGTGATGCGGCGCAACATCTGGCGAATGACAATCTCGATGTGCTTCTCGTGAATGCCGGCACCCTGAGTGTTGTAGACCTTCTGGACCTCCTTGACAAGGTACTCCTGCACCCGACGAACACCGGAGATACGCAGCACATCCTGCGGGTCGGCGGTACCACCCATGAGCTGCTCGCCAGCAGCAACCCGCACGCCGTCACGGATCACGCGGTGGGTACCGTCCAGGTCGAACTCGAGACGAGCACGACGCGGCAGGACGTACTCGACGTCCTCCTCACCATCGTCACGCACCAGGACGAGCTTGCGACGGTTATCGGACTCATCGATACGGATGATTCCAGCAGCCTCAGCCAGCGGCGACTTACCCTTCGGGCTACGAGCCTCGAAGAGCTCGACGACACGAGGAAGACCCTGGGTGATGTCGTCACCAGCGACACCACCGGTGTGGAAGGTACGCATCGTCAACTGGGTTCCAGGCTCACCAATCGACTGAGCCGCGATGATGCCGACAGCCTCGCCGACGTCGACCAGATGACCAGTCGACAACGAGCGTCCGTAGCAGCGAGCGCAGCAGCCCTGGGCAGCAGCGCAGGTAAGCACAGAGCGCACCTTGATCTGCGAGATTCCAGCAGCAATGAGCTTAGAAATCTCCTCATCACCAAGATCGCAGTTGGCTTCCACCACAACATTGCCGTTGGCATCAACGGCGTCGGCGGCCAGACAGCGGGCGTACACCGCGGTGTCCAGCCCCTCAGCACGCACCAAATTGCCGTTGCCGTCGTCAACAGCAATGGTCTTGGGCATGCCACGGGTAGTGCCGCAGTCTTCCTCCCTCACAATGACGTCCTGGGAAACATCGACCAGACGACGAGTCAGGTAACCCGAGTCAGCGGTACGCAGAGCGGTATCAGCCTGCCCCTTACGACCACCGTGGGTAGAGATGAAGTACTCCAGAACCGTTAGACCCTCGCGGAAATTCGACTTAATCGGGCGAGGAATAATGTCACCCTTCGGGTCGGCCACCAGACCACGCATAGCGGCAATCTGACGCATCTGAGTCATACTGCCTCGAGCGCCCGAATCCACCATCATGTGAATCGGGTTGACCTGGGTAAAGTTGGCCTCCATAGCGGCGGTCAGCTCAGCAGTAGCTTCCGTCCAGATCTGGATCAGATCCTGACGACGCTCCTCCTCAGTCACGGCACCACGGTCGTACTCGCGGTCAACCTTGGCAGCGCGCGCCTCGTACCCAGCGAGAATCTCCGGCTTAGTCGGCGGGGTCTGGACGTCACCAATAGAGACGGTCACGCCTGACAGCGAACCCCACTTGTAGCCGATGTCCTTGAGGTTATCGAGGACGTGAGCCACGTCCAGCTGGGTCATACGCTCACTGAGGTCATTGACGATCTTGCCGATCTGCTTCTTGCCAACCAAGAAGTCAACATATGGGTAGTCGTCCGGAAGCACCTCGTTGAACAGGGCCTGTCCGAGAGTGGTGTCAAGGATGACCGAGCCATCAGCGCGAACTGTTTCGCCGTGCGGCGGCACAACATTCTTAAGCCGCAGCTTGATCTTGGCACCAATCTCGAGCTCACCAAGATCGTGGGCCATGATGGCCTCAGCCAGCGAGGCGAAGGCACGCCCCTCACCCTTGAGGCCGTCAAGGGCCATCGTCAGGTAGTAAGCGCCGATGATCATCTCATGCGAAGGCAGAGCAACCGGGCGACCATCAGCCGGCTTGAGAATGTTGTTCGTCGACAGCATCAAGACGCGGGCCTCGGCCTGAGCCTCAGGGCTCAACGGCAGATGCACAGCCATCTGGTCACCGTCGAAGTCAGCGTTAAAGGCCGAGCAGACGAGCGGGTGCAGCTGGATAGCCTTGCCCTCAATGAGCTGAGGCTCGAAGGCCTGAATACCCAGGCGGTGCAGCGTAGGTGCGCGGTTCAGCAGCACCGGGTGCTCCTTAATGACCTCTTCGAGGACATCCCACACCACCGGACGCTGCCGCTCCACCATGCGCTTGGCAGACTTCACATTCTGAGCGTGCTCGAGGTCAGCCAGACGCTTCATAACGAAAGGCTTGAACAGCTCCAAAGCCATCGTCTTTGGCAGACCACACTGGTGCATCTTGAGCTGCGGGCCGACAACAATAACCGAACGGCCCGAGTAGTCGACGCGCTTACCGAGAAGGTTCTGACGGAAACGCCCCTGCTTGCCCTTAAGCATGTCGGACAACGACTTCAACGGACGGTTGCCCGGGCCGCTCACCGGACGCCCACGACGACCGTTATCAAACAGCGAGTCGACGGCCTCCTGAAGCATCCGCTTCTCGTTATTGACGATGATCTCAGGGGCACCAAGATCAACCAGCCTCTTGAGGCGGTTGTTTCGGTTAATGACGCGGCGGTAAAGGTCGTTGAGATCGGAGGTAGCGAAGCGGCCACCATCGAGCTGCACCATCGGGCGCAGATCAGGCGGGATAACCGGGACGCAGTCCAACACCATGCCCTCAGGCGAATTACCAGAATCGAGGAAGGCCTGCACCACCTTGAGACGCTTCAGGGCGCGGGTCTTCTTCTGGCCGCGACCGGTCTTGATAATCTCACGCAGCTTCTCAGATTCGGCATCGAGGTCGAAGTCGTGCAGGCGACGCTTGATCGCCTCAGCACCCATCGAACCCTCGAAGTACTTGCCGAAGCGCGACTTCATCTCACGGTAGAGAATCTCATCGCCCTCAAGGTCTTGAACTTTGAGGTTCTTGAAGCGATCCCACACCGCGTCAAGACGATCAATCTGGCGCTGCGCACGAGTCTCAATATGCTTGAGTTCCTTCTCTGCACCATCCTTGACCTTGCGTCGAACGTCGGCCTTGGCACCGTCGGCCTCAAGCTGAGCCATATCCTCCTCGAGCTTGACCCGGCGGGCCTCCAGCTCGGAGTCACGGCGCTGCTCCAGTCGCGACCGCTCAGTCTGTACCTTGGCCTCCAGCGACGGCAGATCACGGTGACGAGCCTCCTCATCGACCGCGGTAATCATGTAGGCCGCGAAATAAATAACCTTCTCGAGGTCCTTCGGGGCGATGTCAAGCAAGTACCCCAGCCGAGAGGGAACCCCCTTGAAATACCAGATGTGTGTCACCGGGGCGATCAGCTCAATATGCCCCATGCGCTCACGACGCACGTTGGAACGAGTCACCTCGACGCCACAGCGCTCACAGATGATGCCCTTGAAGCGAACACGCTTGTACTTGCCGCAGTAACACTCCCAGTCACGAGTCGGGCCGAAAATCTTCTCACAGAAGAGGCCGTCACGCTCTGGCTTAAGAGTGCGGTAGTTAATGGTCTCGGGCTTCTTGACCTCGCCGTGGCTCCACGCACGGATCTGGTCGGCCGTGGCCAGGCCGATCTGCAACCGGTCGTAGTAGTTGGTGTCCAGCACGATTGTTCTCTTTCCCCCACTCGGGTGGGTGGTAGCCCCTCCTCGTCAGAAGGGGTTCCAGTCGGGGTGTCTATGTGAGGCGGGTTGTCCGGGCCCATCCCCACTCCCGTCAAACGGACTGTGTTCAAGGGTCGGGGATGACGGCGTCACCCCCGACACATGGGCACGTCAGTCGGCCATAGCGTTATCGACACCGGGACGACGCCCAATATCGATGCCCAGACCAGACCGGGTGTCTTCCTCAGAGCCGCGCAGGTCGATTTCCTGGCCTTCCGAGTTGAGCACCTCCACATTCAGGCACAGCGACTTCATCTCTTTGACGAGCACCTTGAAAGACTCAGGGATGCCCGGCTCAGGAATGTTCTCGCCCTTGACGATCGCCTCGTAAACCTTGACACGGCCCGGAACGTCATCGGACTTGATGGTGAGCAGCTCCTGCAGCGCCCAGGCGGCGCCGTAGGCCTCCATAGCCCACACCTCCATCTCGCCGAATCGCTGACCGCCGAACTGAGCCTTACCGCCAAGCGGCTGCTGGGTGATCATCGAGTACGGGCCAGTGGAACGAGCGTGGATCTTGTCATCGACCAGGTGGTGCAGCTTCAGCATGTACATATAGCCGACACCGACCTTGGACGGGAACGGTTCGCCAGTACGGCCATCGAAGAGGGTAGCTTTGCCATCGGAGTCGACGAGCATCTCACCGTCACGAGTCGGGTGACCGTACTCCATCAGGCCGGTGATCTCTTCCTCGGTAGCACCGTCGAAGACCGGGGTAGCCAAGCGTGATTCCGGGGCGACGTCAACAAGACCCACCTCACGCAGCCGCTCCGCCCAGTCACCCTCAGCCTGGGTGATATCCCATCCGGAGTGAGCAATCCAGCCTAGGTGCATCTCAAGCACCTGACCAACGTTCATTCGAGACGGCACACCCAGGGGGTTGAGGATGATGTCAACCGGGGTACCGTCCGGTAGGAACGGCATGTCCTCGACTGGCAGGATCTTCGAGATGACGCCCTTGTTGCCGTGACGTCCGGCGAGCTTGTCACCGATGGAAATCTTGCGTTTCTGGGCGACGTAGACGCGCACCATCTGATTCACGCCGGGTGCCAGCTCGTCGCCATTATCAGCGTCGAAAATGCGCACGCCGATAACGGTGCCCTCCTCGCCGTGAGGAACCTTGAGGGAAGTATCACGAACCTCGCGGGCCTTCTCACCGAAGATCGCGCGCAGCAGACGCTCCTCAGGGGTCAGCTCGGTCTCGCCCTTCGGGGTGACCTTGCCAACTAGGATGTCACCGGTGCCGACCTCGGCGCCGATACGCACGATGCCGTTCTCGTCCAGGTTGGCCAGCATGTCTTCGGAGACGTTCGGGATATCCCGAGTGATCTCCTCGGCACCCAGCTTGGTGTCGCGAGCGTCGACCTCATGCTCCTCAATGTGAATTGAGGTGAGCACGTCGTCGGAAACGATCCGCTGGGACAAGATGATGGCGTCCTCATAGTTGAGGCCCTGCCACGGCATAAACGCGGCCAACATGTTGCGCCCGAGAGCCAACTCACCCTTGTCAGTTGACGGACCGTCAGCCAACGGGGTGCCAACCTCGACGCGCTGCCCCACCGTCACCAACGGGCGCTGGTTAATGCAGGTACCAGCATTCGAGCGGCGGAATTTCTCCAGCTTGTAGGTCTGGTAAGTGCCGTCGTCACACGCGATATCGATGAGGTCAGCACTCACCGACAGGACCGAGCCAGCTTTCTCAGCAAGGGTGACGTCACCGACGTCAACCGCGCAGCGGTACTCCATACCGGTTCCGACGAACGGAGCCTCAGTACGCACAAGCGGCACGGCCTGACGCTGCATGTTTGCGCCCATAAGTGCTCGCGAAGCATCGTCGTGCTCGAGGAATGGGATGAGGGCGGACGCCACCGACACCATCTGGCGCGGAGACACGTCCATGTAATCGACCTCAGAGCTCGGGACCTCATCGGCCTCGCCGTGACGCTGACGCACCAGAACGCGATCGTTGACGAAATGACCCTCGCCGTCAACCTTGGCGTTGGCCTGAGCGATGACGTGCCGATCCTCTTCGTCAGCGGTCAGGTACACCACCTGGTCGGTGACCCGTCCGTTGATAACCTTGCGATACGGGGTCTCAATGAAACCGAACGCATTGACACGAGCGAAGGAAGCCAGCGAACCAATCAGACCAATGTTCGGGCCCTCAGGGGTCTCAATCGGGCACATACGACCGTAGTGCGACGGATGGACGTCACGGACCTCCATACCGGCACGGTCGCGAGACAGACCGCCAGGACCCAAGGCCGACAGATGGCGCTTGTGGGTCATCTCTGCCAGCGGATTGTTCTGGTCCATGAACTGCGACAGCTGGGACGTTCCGAAGAATTCCTTAATCGCAGCCGTCACCGGGCGGATGTTAATCAAGGTCTGCGGGGTGATGGCTTCAATATCCTGAGTGGTCATGCGGTCACGCACGACGCGCTCCATACGGCTCAGACCGGTACGCAGCTGGTTCTGGATGAGCTCGCCGACGGTACGCAGACGGCGGTTACCGAAATGGTCAATGTCGTCGGGCTCGACGACGATGTCGTCTTGGCCTTCCCGCGGCAGGGTCTCGGTGCCCTCATGCAGAGCGCACACGAAGTGGATGGCCGCAACGATGTCATCAATCGTCAGAACCTGCTGATCGAAAGGCAGGGACAGGCCGAGCTTCTTGTTGATCTTGTAGCGACCAACCTTGGCCAGGTCGTAGCGCTTCGGATTGAAGTAGTAATTCTCGAGCAGCTGCTGGGCCGCGTCACGAGACGGCGGCTCACCGGGGCGCAGCTTCTTGTAAATGTCGAGGAGAGCCTGGTCCTGAGTCTCGACGCCATGGTCCTTCTCGAGGGTTTGACGGATCGACTCGTGGTTGCCGAACTCCTCGAGGATCCGGTCAACAGTCCAACCGAGAGCCTTGAGGAAAACAGTGATGTTCTGCTTGCGCTTGCGGTCAAGACGGACGCCGACGGTATCGCGCTTGTCAATCTCGAACTCAAGCCAGGCACCACGCGACGGGATCACCTTGCACGTAAAGATGTCCTTGTCGGAGGTCTTGTCGGCAGACCTTTCAAAGTAGACGCCGGGGGAACGCACCAGCTGAGATACAACGACACGCTCGGTGCCGTTGATGATGAAGGTGCCCTTCGAGGTCATAAGCGGGAAGTCACCGATGAAGACCGTCTGGGACTTAATCTCCTCGGTCTCATTGTTCATGAATTCCGCAGTCACGAATAGCGGGGCTGCGTAAGTGGTGTCGCGATCCTTGCACTCATCTACGCTGTGCTTAGGATCTTCAAAGCGGTGGTCCCGGAAAGACAGGGACATCGTCTGGGAGTAGTCCTCGATCGGAGAGATCTCTTCGAAAATCTCCTCGAGTCCGGACTTGGTGTTAATGTCGGTACGCCCTTCTGCAAGGGCGGCGTCAACATGGGACTGCCATATCTCGTTGCCAACGAGCCAGTTGAACGACTCAACCTGCAGGTCGAGAAGGTTGGGAACTTCCAACGGCTCGTGAATTTTAGCGAATGAAATTCGTCCCGACTGGGGCGAAATGGCGTTGGTGTTCTTCGACGCAGTGCGCGTGGCGGCCAATGTGCGGTCCTTCCGAGAACTCCTACAACCGGCCCGTCGGCCGGTCTGAGGGCATAACAAACCGTCCATGTCAAGCATGGACGATCGCTGGCAATGGTGCAATGAGGTACACTAGTACTCTAAATGCGATAACGCAAGTTGGCATCATCTACCGACGACGCAGCTACCGCAACAGCGCGGTCACCACAGACTAGCGGGGCCTGCCCCGAAAGGAGCAGACCCCGCTAGTTATGGACCGTGTAGTCAGATGATCACTTGAGGGTGACGGTGGCACCGGCGGCCTCGAGAGCCTCCTTGGCCTTCTCGGCATCTTCCTTCTTGGCCTTCTCGAGGATGGGCTTCGGGGCACCCTCGACGAGGTCCTTGGCATCCTTCAGGCCCAGGCTGGTGAGGCCACGGACCTCCTTGATGACCTGGATCTTCTTGTCGCCGGCCGACTCGAGGATGACGTCGAACTCGTCCTTCTCCTCCTCGGCAGCAGCAGCCTCGCCGCCGGCAGCCGGAGCACCGGCAGCAGCGACAGCCACCGGAGCGGCGGCGGAGACATCGAAGGTCTCCTCGAACTGCTTCACGAACTCAGAGAGCTCGATGAGGGTCATCTCCTTGAAAGCATCAAGGAGCTCTTCGTTGCTGAGCTTCGCCATGATGGGCGTCCTTTCACTCGTTGGTGTTGTCCTGGGCGGCGGACGCCTCAGGGGTCTCGGTTGTCTTGGGCTCCTGGTCGGAAGCCTCTCCAGCTCCACCGATCACAGACGGATCGGCAGCAGCCTTCTCCTGCAGAGCGCCAAGACCGCGAGCGGCCTTCGACGGCAGAGCATTGAAGACCACGGCGGCCTTCGTGA
Source organism: Cutibacterium namnetense (assembly GCF_001642025.1). Lineage (GTDB taxonomy): Bacteria > Actinomycetota > Actinomycetes > Propionibacteriales > Propionibacteriaceae > Cutibacterium > Cutibacterium namnetense. The sequence goes on from NZ_LWHO01000009.1 coordinate 10,420, forward strand.
GGTTGGCCTTGAGGCCGCCAGCGAGCTTGGCGAGGAGGACCTCGCGGGACTCAAGATCGGCGAGCTTCTTGACCTGGTCGGCGTCGAGGACGTTGCCGTCCATCACGCCGCCCTTAATGACCAGGAGCGGGTTGTCCTTTGCGAAGTTCTTCAAACCCTTGGCCACGGAGGCCACGTCACCGTTAATAAAGGCGAGGGCGGTGGGGCCGACGAGCTGGTCGTCGAGTCCCTCAATACCCGCCTCCTTGGCGGCGATGCGGGTGAGGGTGTTCTTCGCAACGGCATAGGTGGCGTCACTCCCCAGCGAACGGCGCAAATCCTTGAGCGCCGACACGGAGAGACCGCGGTACTCGGTCAGCACGGTAGCGTCGGCCGAGGAGAATTTCTCCTTCAGCTCGGCGACCGCAGCGACCTTGTCAGGCCTAGCCATTGGGTCTCCTTCCCACTTCTCGTACGTCGCGCTGGCAGCTGGACTGCTAGCGCCGGAGCCGTAGGGAGGACAAAAAAGAAACCCCGGTGCACAGGCGCACGACGGGGTAACAAAGTCATCTCGGCGTTCACCTGCACGGGCCATCCGTCACTCCGGATGCTTAGCGGAAAATCCCGACCAGCGGTCTACGGCAACCAGTACAGGATAGCTGGCTGGAGATGGAGTACCAAATTGCTGAAAAGAAAGGGCTCCAGCCGCCCCGCTACGTACCGCGCATATGAGGGTGCCCAGGCAATGCCGGGCATCGTGACGCCATCGTCACCATACTCAAGACTGCACGCGCCCAATGATCCAGATCGAAGCAGGCTGCGGCGCGAGGGGATACCGAGGGAAACCAAAACGGCCCCCGCCACATCGTGGCGGGGGCCGTCATCAGCCAGTCAGTCTGCGTCGCGAGCGGCGGCAGGATCGATCTGCACACCGGGACCCATCGTCGAGGAGACGGTGACTTTACGCAGGTATCGACCCTTAGCAGCGTTCGGCTTGAGACGCAGAATCTCGTCGAGAGCAGCGAAGTAGTTCTCGGTCAGCTTCTGCGTTCCGAAGGACACCTTCCCAATGAGGAAGTGAAGGTTGGCGTAACGATCAGTACGGAACTCGATCTTGCCGCCCTTAATGTCGGAGACAGCCTTAGCGACATCCATGGTGACGGTGCCGGTCTTAGGGTTCGGCATCAGGCCACGCGGACCAAGCACGCGTCCCAGACGGCCAACCTTGCCCATCATGTCCGGGGTAGCAACCACGGAGTCGAAGTCCAGGTAGCCGCCCTGGACCTTGGCGATGAGATCGTCGTCACCGACCTCGTCGGCGCCCGCCTCGCGGGCAGCCTCGGCCTTCTCACCGGTGGCGAAGACGAGGACCCGTGCCGTCTTGCCAGTGCCGTTGGGAAGGTTGACGGTACCGCGAACCATCTGGTCGGCCTTCTTGGGGTCAACACCGAGACGGATAGCCACGTCGACGGTCTCGTCGAACTTGGCCGACGCACCAGAAGCAACCAGGGCCAGGGCCTCCTCCGGGGAGTACAGCTGGTCGAGATTCACCTTCTCGGCGGCTGCGCGATATGCCTTACTGCGCTTCATATCTGGTTCCTTTCACCAGGTGTGGTGAGGGCAGCGCGTGCCCCTCCACAAAGTATGTGAGAAAATTTTCTGCGGGTTAGGGCCTCAAGCCTCAACCTCAACGCCCATGGATCGAGCAGTGCCGGCCACAATCTTCATGGCTGCCTCAACGTCATTGGCATTGAGGTCGGGCATCTTCGTCTCGGCGATCTCACGGATCTGATCCTTGGAGATCTTGCCGACCTTGTGAGTCAGCGGGTTCTCCGTGCCCTTCTTGATTCCAGCAGCTTTCTTAATGAGCTCAGCAGCCGGCGGGGTCTTGAGGACAAAGCTGAACGTGCGGTCCTCGTAAATGGTGATCTCAACCGGGACGACGTTTCCGCGCTGTCCCTCAGTCTGAGCGTTGTAGGCCTTGCAGAACTCCATGATGTTGACACCATGGGGGCCAAGAGCAGTACCAACGGGCGGGGCCGGGGTAGCCTGTCCCGCTTGCAGTGCGACCTTGACGAGAGCCGCTACTTTCTTCTTAGCAGGCATGTTGGGGGTCCTTCTTTCGGTGATGACGACACCGGTCGATGCCGTCAGTGCGAGTCCGGGTGTGACGAGCGCCCGGACGCAGACGCACCGGCCAAGTCTAAACAACTCGGCCGGTGGGGCCAAAATCAGGTTCAGATCTTCTCGATCTGATTGAACTCGAGGTCCACCGGGGTCGAGCGGCCCAGAATCTCAACCAGAGCCTTGACGCGCTGGTTGTTGGCGTTGATCTCAGTGATCTGGGCCGGAACACCAGCGAACGGGCCGTCAGTAATCTGCACCGACTCGCCAACCTCGTAATCGGCAACCTCGACCTTTGGCTTAGCCTTCGGGGAGGGGGCTTTATCAGCGTTCTCACGACTGACCCTGGCGACAACCGACGGCGTCAGCATCTTGACGACCTCGTCAAAAGTCAGCGGGATCGGGGTGGTGGATTGCCCGACGAACCCGGTCACCGAGGGTGTGTGGCGCACAATGCCCCACGAGTCGTCAGTCAAGTCCATCCGCACCAGCACGTAACCAGGCAGATACACCCTGGTGATCGTACGGCGCGTGCCATTGCGGATCTCGACGACCTCCTCGGTGGGAACGATCGTCTCAAAGATGTAGTCCTCCATGTTGAAGTTCTGCACCCGAGCGTCAAGGTTCTGCTTCACCTTGTTCTCCATGCCGGAGTAGGTGTGCAGCACGTACCACTCACCGAACTTCGAGGACAGCTCATCGCGCAACTCCTCGATGGCAGCGTCGACGGCGTCCTGGTTGTCAGCCTCGGACGGCTCATCCTCGTCGGCGTCTTCCTCATCGTCAGCAGCCTGGCCGATACCAAGGTTGCGGGCAATGTCGTCGTCTGACGCCTCGGCAGGCTCATCGTCACCAAGGTCAAGATTGATCTCGGGCTCCGCAGCGGAGTTGTCATCGCTGAGGTCTCCAAGGTCAATCTCGACCTCGTCGTCCTTCTCCTCGGCAGTGTCGGGGGTCAACGCATCGAGGTCGATCTCGACGTCGTCGGTTTCGCTGAAATGGGGGCTGTCAGTCACAGATCAATTCTCCAATGTGATCGTCAGTTGCCAAAGAGTTTGATGACGATCCATCCGAAGAGGACGTCCAAGCCGCTGACGTAGGCGATAATGAGCAGAACAAAGACGAGGACGACGAGGAAATACTGTCCCAACTCGTCACCAGTAGGCCACTTGACCTTGCGCAACTCAGCAACCGACTGCTTAGTGAAGGCCACCGGGCCAATGCGATGCTTGCCTTGCTCTACGTGCTTATGCTGAGGGCTCTCCTTGCGAACCGGAGCCTTCGTCAGCTCACGCTTCGGCTTGGGGCCAGCAAACTTAGCCGCCGAGGCGGTAGCAGGCTTATCATCGTCCGCGCCAGTTTCCTGGCGCACAGGCTTGCCGCGGCGGGCTGGCTTGCCAGCAGAATCCTTCTTGCGCACCGGTCGGGAGGAACGAGCCGACGCGGCGGTCTCCTCTGCTCCCTCGAGCTGGTCGGGATCGTCAATGACCATGTCTTCGGGATCGGCCTTATCCGGAGTCTTATCGACGACATCGTCTGGAGTCGTCAACTCCTCAGCCTCTGGGTCAACGACGTCGTACTCGTCAGCCTCCGGAAGGTTGCTGGATGCCAGATCCTCGCCCCTCGGAGACAGCTCGCCCTTGACGGAAGGATCGTCTCCGTCGCTGAGGTTTCGCTTCTCGTCGGTCACGCTATTCCTTCGGGTCCTGCCTGACGGTTGATGCCGTGGACCAGGACTTCGCCACGGCTGCGCACCAGGGATACGCCCCGCACATGCGTCTCGCAGGGCACGAGGGACTTGAACCCCCAACCTGCGGTTTTGGAGACCGCTGCTCTGCCAATTGAGCTAGTGCCCTTCGGCGATGCCTGGGTGACAACGCCAGCACAGGGAGTATAGGAGAGAATTTGGTCCCGCGTCGAATCAGGCATGGTGAAAGCCTACAGAACTGCCTGCCAGCCAGCCACCACACCAGATAGTTCGCCACCATCGTTGCGAGCCCACAGACATGCCCCTGGCTACCGATAATTCAACTGAGCACTTGGGCATCAGAAACATATGACAGCGGCCCTCACGCACACCGGGTGCAGGGCCGCCGCAAAACCTCCCGTCATACTGCCTTCGTGATCGACCTCAGCCCTTCAACAATTTCTCACTAGCTGCAAGCAGGACGCAGGTCGACACACCCTCCATGGCCTCGCGCAGCTCATCCATGCCAGGAAACGACGGAGCCAGACGAATCGTGCGATCGTGCGGATCACGGTGCAACGGGTGAGACGCTCCGGCCGGCGTCAGCGCGATGCCAGCCTCCTTAGCCAGGGCAACAACTCTCGACGCCGTGCCATCCATGACATCGAGAGTGACGAAGTAGCCACCAGCCGGGTGGGTCCAGGATGCGACGCCACGTCCCCCCAGACGACGGGTGAGGATCTCTTCCACGGCAGCGAACTTCGGGGCGAGAATCTCGCGATGAGCACGCATGAGCTTGCGGACCCCGTCAGCGTCACGCAAATACCGCGCATGACGCAACTGATTGACCTTGTCAGGGCCGATCGAGCGGATTGCGGCGTGCCCCAGATACCAGTCAAGGTTGGCCTGAGAAGAGGCCAGGAAGGAAATGGCGTCACCGGCGAAGGTGATCTTGGACATTGAAGCCAGCTCAAAAACACGATCAGGGTTGCCCGCCTCCTCGGCCCATTGGAGCACCGGCAGGGCGGGGCGCTCAACGTCGGTGAGATGGTGCAGGGCGTACGCGTTATCCCACCAGATACGGAAATCTGGCGCTGCTGGCATAGATACCAGAGCCCGGACTGTACGTTCATCGTAAACAGCGCCGTTCGGGTTGGCATACATTGGCACGACCCACATGCCCTTAACCGACGGATCGGCGGCAAGCTTCGCGACCTCATCGACGTCAGGGCCGTGCTCCCCTAGCTCCACCGGGATCATGTCAATGCCCAAATGTTCGCAGATGGCAAAGTGCCGGTCGTAACCGGGAACCGGGGCGATGAACTTGACGTTCTGGCCGGACCACGGTTGTTGCCCGGCAATACCATGAACAAAGGCGAACATCGCTAGGTCGTGCATAATCGCCAGACTGGAATTGTCGGCAGCAATGATGTGATCGACGTCGACGCCCAACAATTCGCCGAAAATCCGGCGAATCTCGGGGAGACCACGATTGCCACCGTAGTTACGGACATCCTGACCATCCTCGGCATGGGAGGGGACGTCGATAGTCAGCAAGTCCGCACTGAGATCAAGCTGAGCTGGTGACGGCTTACCGCGGGTGATGTTGAGACAGACACCACGAGCGGCAAGCTCGGCATGCTCGCTGCTCAGCTGCTGATGCAAAGCGGACAGGTCATCGTGGGACAGGTCAGTCAACGGGATGGTCATGCCCCAATTCTGTCCCCTCGTCGGTCCAAGACGACACGTGACCCTCCAGACCTGCTGCGGTGAGGTTTGGAGGGTCTGACGTCTGCAGTGCCAGGAATCGTCAGATCGTGCAGCCGATCAGACGTGGCTCTGGCACCAAGGTGATCCCATAGGCGTCGCGGACTCCGTCGATAACAGTGCGCGCGAGGATGGTGAGATCGTCGGAACTAGCACCACCAAGGTTCGTCAAAGCCAGGACATGCTTGGTCGAAAGGCTCGCCGGAGCATCCTCGGCCACCTTGAATCCCTTGCCGTACCCGGCGTGGTCGATGAGCCAGGCAGCACTCGTCTTGACCCGACCGTCCGGCTGAGCGAAAGCCGGCGCCCCCTGCGGAACCTGATCCGCAGACACCAGCGGGTTAGTGAAGAAGGACCCGGCGCTCCAGGTGTCGTGGTCGTCGGGGTTGAGGACCATCCCTTTACTACCACGGACCGCCAGCACTGTCTCACGCACCTGGGAAGTATTGACCCTCTCCCCCGGCTCGACGCCCAGACGTCGCGCTAGTTCGGCGTAGCGGACCGGTAAAGAGCGGGTACCGAGATTGAATTGCATAGTGACGTCGAGGACGACGTAGCGATCAGGCTCAGCCTTGAAACGGCTCGAACGATACCCGAAACCACACTGGTCAGCGGTAAAAGTGCGCTGGGTATCGTCGAGGCGGTCCCAAGTACGCACCCGCGCGATGAACTCCCCCACTTCGACACCATACGCACCGACGTTTTGGATGGGAGTTGACCCGACGAGACCAGGGATGCCAGAGAGGAACTCCGGACCGATCCATTCCTGCTCAATGGCATGGACAACAAAATCGTCCCACACCTGGCCCGCAGCGACCGTCACCAAGGCTCCCCCGCACGACGACACCTCCGCGGAAAGCCCCGAGGTAGCGACGCGAACAACAGTGCCGTCGAACCCGTCGTCACCGACCAAGACATTCGAGCCACCACCGAGCACTAGACACGGCTCACCACGACGATCACAGTCACGAACAACTTTCAACATCTCGTCGTTGGTCGTCGCGATGACGAGGTGACGCGCCGGGCCACCCACCCGCAAGGTTGTGAGTGGGGCCAGCGGGACGTCCTCGCCGCCGGACGGGACAGCCGTCGTCCCAATCGCCTCATGATGGATAGTGCTGCAGGCCTCAGTGGGATCGTCATCCTCGTAGGGGCCAGTAACAGTGATGCTCATTACTCCCCCTGCCTCACGACCACCTCGACACGGCCCAGCACCGACTGGCCATCGCACCTGACGTCGAGGGCCAGCGTCGCCATCTCGTCGCTGGCCTTGCGCACCGTAGCGGCCACCTCGACAGCGGCACCCTCCTTGGTATCGGGAACCTGGACCGGCCGAGTGAAGCGAGCTCGCTGCGAGACCACCCGCTCAGGACCACCAACCCAATCGATGACAGCACCAAGAGCCGCGCCCATGGTCCACATACCATGGGCGATGACCCCGTTCATGCCGGCCTCGCGGGCGGCGCGATCACTGTAGTGGATGGGGTTAAAGTCGCCGGACGCGCCTGCGTAGCGGACCAACGTGCTCCGGGTGACGTTGATAGTTCGCGGGCCGAAGGTTTGGTCTTCCGCCAGCTGCACACTCATGCGTCCCCCTGCAGACGGGTATGCCACAACGTTGAAGTGGCATTGCCCAAATGCTCACCGTTGACGTGATCCAACGAGACGTCAATGCCGATGATGTCGGTATTGCCTCGGGTACGCACAGAAGTGATAGTGAGAGTGGCCGTCACCTCGTCGCCCTTGTGAAGCGGCCGAATCCAGTTAAAGGACTGGTCGGTGTGGATCATGTGCTCCAGGTGCAGGTCAAGCTGCTCGTCATCGAACAACGCCTCCCACGCCCGAGACGCCAGCACCATCGCAAAGGTGGGCGGAGCGATGGGATCGTCGCCTCGATAGGCGGGGGCGGTATCCCCCAAAGCGGTCGCAAGTTCCCGGATTTTCTCCGCGGTAACGAGGTATGGGTCTGTCGTCGGGTAGGTACGCCCGACGTCATCAGGGCTGATCGGCATGACGTCAGGCTATCCCAGACTGCTGGCGCCGCGGCACCCCCCAACCCACACATTTTTCTGCCACCACCCCGCAGCGAAACACCTTAACCACCCCACACACAGCACGAGGGGCCGCCTTTCAGGCAGCCCCTCGGATAAGTTCTTGGATCTAGGTCCCCGCGTCAGCGGGTCTCACGGTGCGCGGTGTGCTTGCGGCAGCGCGGGCAGAACTTCGCCATCTCCATGCGATCAGGATTATTGCGGCGATTCTTCTTAGTGATGTAGTTGCGCTCCTTGCACTCGGTGCAGGCGAGCGTGATCTTCGGGCGAACGTCGCCGGACTTCTTGGCCATCTTTCCTACTTTCGAGCCGTACGGAGTGTGCGCTCTCGGGTTTCCCCGATTGGGTTGGTAGCGGGAGCGGGAATCGAACCCGCGACACAGCGATTATGAGCCGCTTGCTCTACCCCTGAGCTACCCCGCCAATGTGATCCTCGGCACCATTCTTGGCCCGTCCCACCGGGCAAGTGGGGCCGATTCACACCCAGAGCCCCCAAGCAGAATCGAACTGCTGACCTTCTCCTTACCATGGAGACGCTCTGCCTACTGAGCTATAGGGGCAACGAATGAGAAAACTACACGAGCTTTCGACCGTTGGCAAATCCGAACCCGAGCCTCCTGAACTCCCGGGGAAAACCCCGGAATCGGTTTTCAGTCGAACCGAGCCGTCCCGCCGCAATCGCATCTCCAGCCGAACAGTGGCAGCTCGAGACCCGACGATGGCGAAACCAACCCCCGAATCCATCCGACCCGGGGGTTGCGTGGCAGGTGTTGGATTCGAACCAACGTAGGCGAACCGACGGTTTTACAGACCGCTCCCTTTGGCCACTCGGGCAACCTGCCGTGCTGGCGTTAACCAGCGATGGATGATGTTAGCAGGCAAGCCGCAGTCATGACCAATTCGGCTATGTGCACCAAGTTGCGCTCGCATTGCCCGCCACCAGCATTGCAGCCTACGAGGACCGGCACGCATCGCCGGCGAGAACGGCAAAATCTCCCCCAGGTATCTCCTACCTTTGAGACCAACCGCGCCCGTGCACCGTCGTTGTGACACACTCCTGCATATGCGCATCGCCAGCTTCAACATCAACGGGATCCGAGCCGCCCTGAAGCGGGGGTTCTCCGAGTGGATGGAGGCTCGTGACTGCGACGTCATCGGGCTGCAGGAGGTGCGTTGCCGTCCAGCCGACCTCCCCGAGGGAGCCTTTGGCGACCGCCACGTCTCATGGGCTCCCGGCTCGCTGGCTGGGCGCAACGGAGTCGCGCTCCTCACCCGTACCGCCCCAGCCGAGGTACGCTCTTGGGGCACCCACCTCATCATGACTCCCGGCCAAACTCCTACCCTCGCAGAGGTACTCCCCGGTAACACCGACGGCCTCCCCACCCAGTTGCTGCCCTTCGTAGACGAGGGGCGCTACATCGAGGTCGACCTAGCCGACGCTCCCCTCACCGTCGCCTGCCTCTACCTGCCCAAGGGAGCCACCCCAGATCCAACCAACGAGAAGTCCATCGCCAAGCAAGACCGCAAAATGGCCTTCCTAGCAGGATTCCGCGAACACCTGACCCGACGCCGCCAGGAGTGCGCCAGTCAAGATCGTCACTTCCTCGTCATGGGCGACTTCAACATTGCCCACGAGAACGCTGACCTCAAGAACTGGAAAGCTAACCAGCGCAATGAGGGGTTCCTACCCGAGGAGAGGCAGTGGTTCGACACCATCCTCTCCCCCGACACCCTCGTTGACGTCGTGCGCGCCCAGCACCCCGACACCAACGGCCCCTACTCGTGGTGGAGCTGGCGCGGCAAGGCCTTCGCCAATGATGCGGGTTGGCGTATCGATTATCACTTGGCGTCACCGCAACTAGCGAAAACAGCCGCCACGGCCGAGATTGACCGTGACCCCTCCTACGCCGAGCGCACCTCCGACCACGCCGCAGTGGTAGTTGACTACGCGGTATGAGTCAGGACGGATCGAACATCCCCTCAACCTGACGAGTAGACACATCAGCCAAACTCTCGTGGGACCAATGCGGGTTGCGGTCCTTATCAACCAGCTGGGCGCGTACCCCCTCACAGAAGTCCGAATTGCGCATAAAGGACCGCCCCAGGGCGCGATCAGTCTCCAACACTTCGCCAAGGCCTGAAGCGGATTCAGCCTTAATGACAGCAGCCAAAGCAACAGCTACTGACAGTGGGCAGCGCGCCGCAATGTGCTCAGCTGCCTTACGCGCGGCCACCTCAGGACGGTCAGCCAATCGACGACACACCTCGATGGGGTCATCAGTGTTATAGCAGTCCTGAATCCACACCGCGTCACGCGCCAACTCACAGTCGACCGGATCGACACCAGCGGGGTTACCGTCGGCGTCGACGACCTCATCCACCAACCCCGCCCACAGCGCCGAAGCCGCATCGATAGAAGCCCCGGTCATGGCCATATGGCGGCCGACGAGGCGCGGGGCCCGCGAAAGCTCGAAACACACACCGACGTCGGGCCATAGACCAATGCCCGTTTCCGGCATCGCGAGGACGAGGTCATCGCGGGCCTCAACCCGCTTGAGGCGCAGCGACAGCCCAAGCCCGCCGCCCATGGAGATGCCGTGCAGATGCGCGGTCCCCGAATGCACCTCGGCAATGGCAGCGTCAACGTCGTACTCGCCGTCCAACCAGTCACCGGCTGCCTCAGGATCCTTCCATACCAAAGCCCGAAGCTCGCGGATATCAGCCCCCGAGCAGTAGCCGCGCTCCCCCGCACCCGATAGGTCGATGCTCCTTGGGGACCTCTTGACGACCTCCCCAATAGTCCCCAGCATCTCGCCAGACAGCGAGTTGATCGCTTGGGGGCGGTCCAGGGTGATCGTGACATCGTCGGTACCGCTGATCTTGACGTCATCCATGTTCCCCAGCCTGCCACGGCGGCACCTGCCGTGCCGCTCCAGCTCCAACAGACTCCAGCTCCAACAGTTAGTGAGCCTTGTGGGGGCGCGGGACGTGAACATCCTTGTGCGTCCACCCTTGCCCCAAGCTATGTTCGTGCCACACCAGACGGGCCGCCAGCACCAGAACCAGCGCAACGCCGAGTGCTGCGGCACTATTGCGCCAGGACAGGTTAACGGCATCGAAGGACAACAAGATGACGGTGATCCACACCGCAGGGCGGACGAAGCGGGCAGCTTCGTCGATCAGCGGCAGTAATAGCGCCCCCCACAGCACATACCAGGAGTGCAACGCAGGGGCGCAGAAAGCAACCGCGAGAAAACCCAGCGCCAGAAAGGACAACGCCTTGCGCGGTAACAACCGGACGGCCAGGACCACTAGCAGAAACGCACCGACGAGCACGCCAATGGCCTGAGCAATTGGAATGACAGCTGCTGCCGTCTGATGCGCCCCCAAGGAACCAAGCACCATTCGTATCCCCATGCCGACCAGGGTGAACGGCGACACCGTCAACACCATACCGGGAACGTCAACAGCGTGATACCAGCCAAATCCAAGGCCGGATGCCCACGAAATACCCGCAAAGACGGCCACCGAGATAACGAGGGAACCCACCGCTCGTCCTAGGGCCGGAACCAGGCGGCGCGGATGCCACGACGTCATAGGATGACGGATCAATGGCAGAGCCACTGCGACCATAAAAGCCGGCTGCTTGACAGCCGCCGCACCCCCGACGAGTACCGCACCGATCGTCCAGGACCAGCTCGTCAAGCACGCGACCCACAACCCAATGACAACCAGTCCCATCATGAGGGCGTCATTATGTGCTCCCCCGATGAAATCCACCACGAGGATGGGGTTGAGGGTGGAGAACCAAGCCGTGAAGTGCGGATCCCGTCCGACTCGACGCGCCACCCGCGACAACAACAGCCCTATGGCGATGACGCCTAACAGAGCCGGAACACGCATGAAAACTGCCGACCAATAAGGATTGTCACCATTGAGATGGACGATCCAATGCTGGACGGTGAGGGCTAACGGACCATAGGGGGTCTTGGTGTAACGCCATTCCTGGGCAACCTGGTCGGCAAAGGCCCCCGGCAACAACCCTGGATACCCCTCATAAGGGCTGATGTCATTTTCCAGCAGCCAGCCCTGCGCAGCATAGGAGTAGGCGTCGTGGCTGAAGATCGGCGGGGCTAGCAGGAAGGGCAAACCCCATACACCGAGCACAGCCCACGGATGCAGCCCAGCACGAATTCCTGGACGGTGGTTAAAGTACCGCCGCACATGCTTCGACACCGGTTCTGCGGTAACGTCACGCGGCTCGCGACCAGGCCGCAGCCGCAGCCAGGAATCGACCAGCAGACCGACGCCGACGAGGACAAGTAAGGTCCCGACGATGCGCCACGTGGACCCGCGTAGACCGGCCTCGTTCAGCCGAGACCACCACGGCGAGTTCAGCGGCAGATAAGCCGGGGTGAGTGATCCAGCCGTGATGAGAACCGTCCCGACCAGCCCTTCCAGGACCGACCAGGACCGCCAGGCGTGCAAATAGGCAAACCACTTGAGACGGACCCGCCGCCGCCAGCCAACCGGCTGCTTCACCGATCACCGTCCAATCCCCACGCGCTGACCAGATCGGTGCGCGACGAGGTATCCGGAACACGCTCGTCGCTCCAAGAAAGAGCGTCGAACGGGCAGGACTCGATGCACATACCGCAATACATGCACAGCCCCCAGTCGATAGCGAACTCGTCGAGAACGGCAACCGTACGGGGACGACGAGCATCGGAGTTCGGAACAGCTTCGTGGTGAGCGTCGATGGTGATGCACCAGGCCGGACACTGCCGGGCGCAGATCACGCAGGAGGTGCACGCGTCGACGTCAAGGGCAATTGCTGAGTGCCTCATGCTCGCCTCCCCGATGCTGTCCTCGTCGGCCCCGCGGCCCGACCGCCACCCGGTCTCGGGCGACGACCAGACATGGCCGCGACGACCTCAGCGTCCGAAACATCCTCGCCTTCTTTGATACGCCGCCACGTCTCAGGGTCGGGAACACCAGCGGCCAGACGTCGACTCGCGGACTTCGAGCTAGCCCAGTCAGCGGCACCCGGCCACACAGCATCGGCCCGCCGAGTCAGCACGACTTCCTTGCGCAACGGAGGTTTCGGTGCATCGTGGACGAGGAGGGCACGATCATCTGCTCCAGGGCCGACAAACCTCACACCGAAAAAGTCGTGGATCTCCCGCTGATACCAGGATGCTCCTGCCACCACGTCGACAACCGAGTCCAAGATCCCACCGTTACGGGACACACGAGTGGAGACGGTGACGTCGTCGCCGTCATGATTCTCAAGACGGCAAACCACGACGATGTCGGGATCCTGACCGCGTTCGCCCACCCCGTCGATAGCTGTCAGATGAGCCAGCCACGGGTGAGTGGACACCGCCTGGGCGACAGCGTCGTGCCAGTCAGTCGCAGGGACATCGCGGGTCGTCATGCGGCCTCCCGTGAAGAGACCAAAAGCCCGGTAAGCGCGTCAAGTTCAGGGGGACAGCCCGGAATCCAGTGATCGGCGTCGACTCCCACATCCGGCAGGCCAGCGACGACGCCAGCAGAATCCCAGTAGGGACCACCTGCGCAGGCGCACGCCCCAAAAGCCACGCCGCCGATAAGATGATTGCGCCTCAGCTCATTGACAGTGTCACGCACCACCGGGGCCAGAACAGTCGTCACCGTCCCCGAGACGAGCAACACTAGCGGGACACCGTCTGGGATCTCCTCGCACACCGGAGCGTTGGCCGGCACGGCAGCCCCGCTCTCGACCCCACAGCAGGCCAGGGCGAGATCGACGACGTACACGGATCCGTCGGCGAACCAGTCGATGAACTTCACCAGGTCATCCTACCGAGGATGCTGTTCACCCCCAGATCCGCGTGGGAACGTGCAACCCTGACCGAAGTTCGATAAGCCGAGGCGCGATGGTAGCGTTAGTAGCCGGTTCCGAGGCATCTAGACGCGCACCGCAGGTGCGGTCATCCGTCACCACCGTGACGCGTCAACAACGGAATCCCGCGACGAGAAAAGAGGTCAGAGTGCCTTCCACCGACACGGCACATCACACCACTGACGAGCGAGAGGTCCAGGCCCTCGACCGAGTTGTCATCCGATTCGCCGGCGATTCCGGCGACGGCATGCAGCTGACCGGCGACCGCTTCACCGCCGAGTCCGCCATCCACGGCAATGACATTTCGACCCTGCCGAACTTCCCTGCCGAAATCCGCGCCCCCCAGGGCACGATCCCCGGCGTCTCAAGTTTCCAGGTGCACTTCGCCAATTACGACATCGCCACCCCAGGTGACCAGCCCGACGTCTTAGTCGTCATGAACCCGGCCGCCTTAGCCGCGAACCTCAGTGACATCCGCCGCGGCGGACTCATCATCCTCGACTCCGCCCAGTTCACCGCGAAAAATCTCAAGAAGGCCGGATACACCGAGGATCCACGCAACGACGGCACACTGGAGTCCTACCAGGTCGTCGAGCTCGACCTCACCGGGCTGGCGGTAGCCGCAGTCGAGCCGTTCAATCTTGGCCGTAAGAACTCCGAGCGCGCCAAAAACATGTTCGCTCTCGGGCTGCTGACCTGGCTATACGGGCGCCCCCTCGGCCCCTCGGAGAAGTTCCTGGCCAGCAAGTTCGCTTCTAAGCCGGAGATCCGCGACGCCAACTTCGCCGCGCTCAAGGCCGGGCATGCCTACGGCGAGACCTGCGAGCTATTCCGGGTGCGCTACGAGGTGGCTCCGGCCCCGATGCCTGAAGGCACCTACCGCCAGATCACTGGCAATCTCGCCACCGCGTATGGTCTCATCACCGGTGCCAACCGGGCCGGGCTGCAGCTGTTCTTAGGCTCCTACCCCATCACCCCAGCCTCCGACATCCTGCACGAGCTATCCAAGCGCAAGGCCCACAACGTCGTCACCTTCCAGGCCGAGGACGAAATCGCCGGGGTCAGTTCTGCCATCGGTGCTTCCTTTTCCGGCTCCCTGGGCGTTACGACGACATCTGGCCCCGGCATGAGCCTCAAGTCCGAGGCCATCGGCCTGGCCGTCATGACGGAACTGCCGCTAGTAGTCGTCGACGTGCAGCGCGCCGGCCCATCCACTGGGATGCCGACCAAACCTGAGCAGGGCGACCTGCTACAGGCGATATTCGGACGCAATGGCGAATCCCCCGTCCCGGTACTCGCGGCGAAGTCCCCGTCAGACTGCTTCGACACTGCGCTAGAGGCCTGCCGTATCGCGGTGACCTACCGCACCCCCGTGATCATGCTTTCTGACGGCTACCTTGGCAACGGCGCGGAACCGTGGCAGGTGCCCGATCTGGCTGAGATCCCGCGCATTGACCCCAACTTCGCGACCGAGCCGAACACCACCGCCGCCGACGGCTCGCCGCGGTTTATGCCTTACCGTCGTGACCCGCAAACCCTAGCGCGCCCGTGGGCGCTGCCCGGCACTAAAGGTCTAGAACACCGCATCGGTGGCCTAGAGAAGTCAGCCCGTACCGGCGCTATCTCCTATGACCCGTCCAACCATGAGGAGATGGTGGCGACCCGCGCTGCCAAGGTGAAGGGCATCGCGAAGACCGTTCCTCCGACTACCGTCGACGACCCTTCCGGCGACGCCGATGTGCTCGTGCTGGGGTGGGGCTCCACGTACGGCCCGATCACCGCCGCCGTGCGCCGAGTGCGCGCTCACGGCCTGTCTATCGCCCAGGCCCACGTGCGCCACCTCAACCCACTGCCGGAGGATCTAGGTGACGTGCTACACCGATACCGGCGGGTCGTCGTCCCCGAAATGAACACCGGCCAGTTCGCGATGCTGCTGCGCTCCAAGTACCTCGTCGACGTCAAGACGATCTCGCGGGTGCGCGGGCTACCAATCTCGCCGGTGGACCTATGCGATGAGTTGTGTCGCCAGTGTGGTGGCACGGGTAGCGACGAAACGAAGGAGGCCTGAGATGACCGATATCACCACCGAGGATCTTCCCGCCGGCCTGGCGGGTGTGCCGTTGGCGATCGAGCCGCTCAAGCGTCGGGATTTCGCCTCTGACCAGGAAGTGCGTTGGTGCCCCGGCTGCGGGGATTACGCGATCTTGTCCACGTTCCAGGGAGTGCTGCCCGATTTGGGTATTGCCAAGGAGAACGCCGTCGTTATCTCGGGTATCGGCTGCTCCTCACGCTTCCCGTATTACATGAATACCTACGGCATGCACTCGATCCATGGCCGTGCCCCGGCCGTCGCAACGGGGGTGGCCGTATCGCGCCCCGACCTGGCCGTGTTCGTCATTACCGGTGACGGCGACGCCCTGTCGATTGGGGGTAATCACCTCATCCACGCCATGCGACGCAACGTCAACCTGACGATCCTCATGTTTAACAATCGGATTTACGGTCTAACGAAGGGCCAGTACTCCCCTACTTCGGAGGCGGGCAAGGTTACAAAGTCCTCCCCAATGGGGTCGATTGACGCGCCGTTCAACCCGCTGGCAGTGGCATTGGGGGCGGGCTGTTCCTTCGTGGCTCGTGCCGTCGACTCGGACCGGAAGCATCTCGCCCAGGTGCTCACCGCTGCCGCCAAGCATCGGGGCACCTCCTTTGTCGAGATGTACCAGAACTGCCCGATCTTCAACGACGGAGCTTTCGACGATTACAAGGGCCCGGAAGCCAACCAGCACCTCATCCGACTGATTGACGGGGAGCCGGTGCTCGTCGGAGCTGATGGTTCCCGCGGCGTGGTGCGCGACCCCGTCAGCGGTGAGTTGGCGGTGGCTGACGTCGCCGAGGTGGGCATGGACCACGTGCTCGTTCACGACTCCCACCGCGCCGACCCGTCGCTGGCCTTCGAGTTGGCGCACTTGGATGACGGCGTCATCGTCAGCCAGACCCCGGTCGGTGTCTTCTACGACGTGGATCGCCCCACCTATGACGATCAAGCTCGCGCCCAAGTGAAGCTGGCTTCCGGGGACGCGACCGATCCTGACTCCCGTGACGCCGCGCTGCAACAGCTACTGCTCGGCAGCGACACCTGGCAAGTGCAGAGCTGACAACTCCCTGAGGCGAGGCCGGCCGCGATTCTAACGTCGGTACCTCGCGGTTCTGAGTGCTGCTGCCCGGCTGACGTGGGGGTGGCCTTGGTGGGGGGTACTGTGTTCGCTGTCGGCCCAATGCGTGGGGTGATGCCCTATGCAGGTGGTCGCCGAGCAACCAAGCCCGCCCACCAAGAGGCAAGTTTCGACACCAGCGATCTGATCACAACTGCGATCGACAGCGAAACTGTCCTCAACGACCTGCGCGGCAAACGATGACTCGCTGGTATCTCGACACCTCAGCCATTGCCATCGACCTCCAAGTCAATGCACTAGCCGACCAGCGGTTGCAATCAACGGCACGCGACTGCGGCCTGACGGTCGTCGCACCTTCCTGAAACGCAACGCCGAGTAGTGGCCAACACTGCGATAGACGGAAATACATGGCTAGCGCGCCGGATAAGGTGAACTCATGACCGCATCCTTCCAGGACCGGGACCCCGACGTCCGCCCAGCCGATGACCTCTTCCGCCACGTCAACGGGTCGTGGCTGTCAACAACGACCATCCCCGACGATCAGGCAAGCACCGGATCATTCCGGGTATTGCGTGACAATTCCGAGGCTGCCGTCCACGACATCCTTGAGGAGCTGGCCTCCGGCGACGCCCACGAGCTACGGAAAGCAGCCAGCGCGTCAACCGACCACGAGGTCGAACTCATGGCCGAGCTGTACCGCCGCTTCATGGACAGCGATGCAGTCAATGCTGCCAGCACAAAACCCCTGGCCCCGATCCTCGCGCGAATCGACCGCGTGACAACGACACCTGAGTTCATGACATTGCTGGGCCAGCACTACCGTGAGTCCCTCGGCGCCCTGTTCTACCTCGCCGAAGAGTCGGACCCCGCCGACCCCACTCGTTACGTACCGTGGATGGGTCAGGCTGGGCTAGGGCTACCCGACGAGGCCTATTACCGTGACGACGACAAGGCCGAGGTCCGCGAGGCCTATGTGAGCCACGTCACCCGGATGCTCACCCTGGCCGGGCTGGACAACGCCGCCGATCAAGCCTCGACCATCCTCGCCCTTGAAACCGAGATCGCGTCCCACCACTGGGATCAAGTCCGCTGCCGAGATATGAAAGCAGCCTTTAACCCCAAGACCTTTGACGACCTGGCCTCGACACATCCTGGCCTGCACCTCGAGCAATGGCGCCAAGGTGCTCGCATCCCCGTCGAAGTCCTGGCCACCGTCATCGACAACCAACCGTCCTTCTTCGATGGGGTTGAGGGAATGCTCGTCGACGAACGCCTTGACCAGTGGAAGTCGTGGGCACGCTGGCACGCCATCTCCTCCCTGGCCCCCTACCTCACCTCAGCCTTCGTCGATGAGGACTTCAACTTTTACGGTCGCGTCCTCAACGGCACCCCGGCGCTCAAAGCTCGCTGGAAGCGCGGCGTCTCCTTCGTCGAATCGACCCTGGGTGAGGCCGTCGGCAAGCTCTATATCGCCCGGCACTTCCCGCCAGCAGCCAAAGAGCGGATGGACGACCTCGTTGCCAACCTGCTGGCGGCATACCGCCAGTCCATCTCGACGCTGACATGGATGAGCGAGTCGACCCGAGCCGAGGCCCTTGACAAGCTCTCGGCCTTCCGTCCCAAGATCGGCTACCCGGAACACTGGCGCGACTTCTCGGGACTCGAACTGTCTGACGGAGGCCTGGTCGACGCCGTCCTAGCCTGCAACTCATTCCAACTCGACCGCACCATTGAGAAACTCTCGGGCCCAATGGATCCCGACGAGTGGCTCATGTTCCCTCAGACGGTCAATGCCTACTACCACCCATTGCGCAACGAGATCGTCTTCCCAGCAGCCATCCTGCAACCGCCATTCTTCGACGTCGAGGCCGACGACGCCGTCAACTATGGCGGGATCGGTGCCGTCATCGGTCACGAGATCGGTCACGGTTTCGACGACCAGGGCTCGACCTGCGACGGTGCAGGCAGACTGCGTGACTGGTGGACCGCTGAGGATCGCACCGCCTTCGAGGAACGCACCAAGGGCCTTATCAGCCAGTATGACGCCCTTGTGCCGCTGCAGCTACAGCCAGACGGCCCACACGTCAACGGATCGCTGACGATAGGTGAGAACATCGGTGACCTCGGCGGAGCGGGAATCGCTTTCAAAGCCCTGCAGATTTCTTTTGCGGGGACTGAGCCCGAGCCGATCGACGATGTGCCGTGGCAGCAGCGGTTCTTTCTGTCCTACGCCCGAATCTGGCGCGAGAAGCAGCGCGACGAGGCCCTACGCACTCAAATCGCCACAGACCCACACTCGCCTACCGAGTTCCGGTGCAACCAGATCGTCCGCAACATTGACGCCTTCCACGAGGCCTTCGGGGTGACCGAGGACGACCCGATGTGGCTGGCTCCCGAGAAGCGGGTCACCATCTGGTGATGATAATGCCCCCGAGTCCCACCAACTCGGGGGCATTTCTTTTGCTCAGGTCACATCGTCATGGTCACTATTCGCGCAGCAACTCGTAAGGCTTGTGAGTCTCCACTGAAACAATAGTGCGCGGCAAGCACCCCAGCGGTACGGCAGCAAGAAGGACCAGAGGGAACCACGCTCCTTGCTCCAGCACATCAGCCAACGGCACCGGGGACATCGCCACCGGCCCCAAGTTCACCCCAACAGCCGTCAACGCCATCGCTACACCACACAGCACCAGCCCGACGATGACAATTCCCAGCGCCATCACCACACCAATAAAAAGGGCCTCCATTTCAAGGCAACCGAGAATCCACTCCCCCGAGCGGCCGAAAGCCTTAAATACTGCAATCTGAGACCCCCGCTGACGCGAGATCGTCGAGCCAACACTGACCCCAAGCACCAATGCCGCCACACAGATGACGACGATGAGGATCGTCTGCATCCGCTGGGCATCAGAGGTCATCTGATCGGCGTATCCGACCACATCAGCCTGGCTGGTTGCGGAAAATCCTGCCTGGCTTAGCTGCCGATGGACGTCAGCGACGTGGGCGCGCGAATCAGCCTCGACATAGGCCCTCGACACGCCCTGCTTATCAAACGCTTGAGGGGACATCCCTGCGTTGGCAGCCTCCCAATTCTTGGCGTCGTCAACATTAACGTAGACCGTATCGGGACCGTCATTGTTCGGACGGCTGGAGTCGTAAAGGCCAACAACCTTGAGCTTCGTCGGGACAGCCTCAGCTTCAGATGCCTTCGTCTTGCGCTGGTACGACACATTGATCGTCGTCCCCAGCAAAGCTTTGAGATCATGACCGTTTACCGCATCTGGCACGATGACTTCCCCTGGCCGCACTGGCCTGGTGGGGCCGTCAAAGGCCACCGTGGCGGGAGGAACATCGGGAATCTGTGCCGTGGCCCATACGATCTGCGGAAGCCCATTGTCGTCGTCGCAGAGCAGTCCAGCCTGCGACCACTCGTAGACCTTCGCCACATGGTCCATGCCCATCATCTGCCGGCGAGCTGCCGCGTTAATCGGGCCATCAGACCCACGCCCCGTACTGTCAACAACAACATAGTTGAGTCTCTTGCCCGCGTCAGCGGCGTCAATCTGGTCACGAACATGGCCTGCGACGATGGTGTTCATTGCTAGAGCGCATCCTCCCAGCAAGGCCAGGACGATGATGAACCAGCGCTGTCGGGGCAAGCTGGAGCGTCGCAAGGACACCCAGGCGTGACGCGATGCTGACATGCTCATCGTGTCGCCTCCACCGTGACGCTCAGATGTGGAAGGTCGATCGGTTGGTGCGATGCCATGATGATCGTTCCTCCGTCATCCAGGTAGTCCTGAAGCAGTTTCTCCACGGCCCACCGATTGTCGTCGTCAAGGGATGCCGTCGGCTCATCTGCCAGCAAGACTGCGGGCCGCGACGCCACAGCCCGGACGACGGCCACCCGCTGCTGCTGCCCACCGGACAACGTGCTGGCCTGCTGATTGGCCAGGTCAGCCATGCCGCAAGAGGCCAGCAACTGATACGCGATCTCGGCTTCGGCGCACAGAGCGACGTTCTCCCAGACAGTGAAGTACGGGGTGAGGAATGGGTACTGGAAGGCGTAGGAAACCAGCCCCTCACGGCGAGCCTGCTCAGGATCACGGTCGCCATGACCATGAGCAATGGTGATGTGCCCGCTCGTCACTGGAAGCAGGCCACCGATCATGGCCATCATGGTCGACTTACCCTGACCGGATGCTCCCTTAATGAGACATGCCTGACCTGCGTCAACAGTCGCATCGGCGCAATGAATCGTGCACCCCCCACGCGCGGAATCGCCCGAGGGGAATGTCTTGGTCACACCTTGCCAAGAAACCGTCATGTCACCACGCCCAATTCCCGGAATACCTCAACAGGTACGCCGATTCGATACTGCACTTGTCCTTGACCGGCTTTCCATTGCGAATGAGCGCCGGACCAAGGTCCTTCCTCGGACATGGCGCATCCGCGAGACTGTCGCCGATGCGTTGCAACTGGGAACGAGACAATGTAGAGACGGTATTCGCCGCCGACAAGGCCATCGCGATAGTCGTACTCGGGCCACTGTAGGTCTCGAGATGGCGCAAATACCTGTCCGAGATCGACTCCCACCCCCATTTCTCGGCGTCCTTAGCATTGCTGAATAGGTCGGCACTGGCCAGCGCCTGCATCGCCCACCGAGCTTCCTCGGAAGAAGTCGTCTTGACCTTCCACGGTGTGAGGCACAACCCGTCGTTGGACAGGCCGATCTCCCGCCTCATCGTCGCGATGGGCAGATCCGTCATCACCGTCTTTCTCGTGATGCAGCCCTTCGGCAGGCGGGTACGTTTGTCGACCTCTGATCTCTCCTTGTCGGACAACGCGTTGAGGGTTTTCAGGGATGACGCCGCCATGAGTTGGTTGACGTGGGCCTGCCGACTGTCTCCACCATTCACCAAATACGGGCGCAAAGCCGCGACCAGATGATCATGAGCGTAGCCATCGTCGTCGGGTAGATCGTGACCGTCGATGAGCCGGAGGTACTCATATGTGCTCTTGAGCGTCCCAGTGGCTGACGAGTTCGTCGGCTCGCGAATGAGAGAGTTCGAGGGGCTGAAGACCGTACCGAGGTTATCGACAACGGGTGCCTGCGCATCATCTTGTCGAAAGCACGCAGTGGGCAGGAGAAGCAAGATGGCTGCTATCCCCACCAAGAATCGCTGGAAAGACACATTGCGAACACTATGACGCAACAGGCTCAACCCGACGATCTTGACAACGTCAACGGTGAACATGCTTGTCAAGCCGGCATTGAAACTGGGCTAACAGCTGTGCCCTGATGTGACGAAGTCAACAGAAAAACATCGAAAACACTCGCAACCTGTGACCCACGTAGGAGTTACTCTGTAGCCACGGCGAGACCGCACGACACGATATTCAACATTAGGAAAGATCGCATCATGCCCGAATCACAAGCCTTTGCCTTGCAGTCCACCACCGAGATTCTCAAAAACAAGTTCGATTGCGCCCTCCTCCGTCACGACGCCTGGTGGCTCGTGTTCATCGCGGTGCTCATCGGGCTGGGTGCCACCCTCCTTGCTGGTATGGCCATCTGGTGCGTCGTCAACCAGCACGGGAAGTTCACCGGCCACTGGAAATGGGTGAAGTACGGCATCTCCATATCTATGGAGTGTGCACGCTAATGCGTCCATCCGATGATGCCGACCGACTCCCCTCCCCGCGAGGGGGGCCAGTCCTCGCGAGTACATCGAAGTTCGAGGGTCCGTTTTCTTGTCACGAGCCCGTCATCGAGATCAAGGATTTGGATTTCTACTACTCTGACAAGCCGGTCCTCAACAATGTCACTCTGGCGATAACCCAAGGATCTTGCCTTGCGCTCATTGGCCCCAACGGATCGGGAAAGTCCACGCTGTGCAAGATCTTGCAGGGCATCCTCGCTGCCCCGAAGACGGCGACGACCAATGTCCTCGGCTACCCCTGCGGTTCCCGAATCGCGTGCAGGGCGATCTCCTACTGCGCCGACAACGATCACCTACCGCAATTCCTCACCGGGGCGGAATTCATCTCGTACACCCTGTCTCTGAGGTCCCCATCGGTTCTCGGGAAACCACGTCTGCGTGGTGCGACCGCTGACATCTTCGAACGTCTGGGAATGGCGGGTCGCCATGACGATCTTATGGAGAGCTATTCCCACGGCATGCTCAAGAAAACCCAAATCGCAGCTGCGCTCCTTGCCCACTCCCCCGTGATCATCATCGACGAGTCGCTCAACGGCATCGACATCGAGGCCCAGATGACGATCGAGGACGCCCTTTTCAACCACATCCGGCAAGGCGGTACCCAGATCATCTGCAGCCACGATTTCGCCATGCTGGACCGCTGCGCAACCCACGTCGCCATGCTCGACTATGGGAATATGGTCGAGTTCTCCGCCGTCGACCAATTGCGCGCCCGACATGCCACCATCCGTGACCTCATCGTTGGGTATATGGGGCTGGGATGACCGAGACTGACACCATCTGGGTAGCCAGTGCGGGAAAGACTTCACCCACGCAAGGCCGAATCACCGTCACACCGGCGCCTCGAACCCGCCTCCGTGAGAACCTTTCACGGACCATGACCATCATGCGCTTCATGGGGGCGTACCTGGTCCGTGTCGTCGTTGGAAAGGGGGTCCTCAAGTCACGTGCCGCCCGTCTCGGTGCCTTCGCTTGCGTCATGCTTTTCCTTCTCACCGCGACCATTCTCGCGGTGATCCTCACCCATGATGGGGCAGGCGAAGCAACAACCCGAGATCTTGTCCTGACCGTCAGTTCCCTGTCCTCGGTGGTGTGGACCGCAGTTGCCTTCCTCATCGTCAAGGTGCTCATGGCTGACGCCGGCACCATGATGGCCATCACCCACCACCTTCCCATCACGAACCGGGAGCGACAGCGCGCTGTGGGGGTCCTCGATGGAGCTACCACCCTGCTCATCGTCATCATCGGGATGTTCGCCACCAGCGTCTCGACCCTGGTGAACTTCGGCATCTCAGCCATCCCAGGATTGACAATGTGCGTTGTGATGCCAGCCACCGCCACCTATACGGTGCTGGAAATGTCCCATCGATGCT
Source organism: Cutibacterium namnetense (assembly GCF_001642025.1). Taxonomy (GTDB): domain Bacteria; phylum Actinomycetota; class Actinomycetes; order Propionibacteriales; family Propionibacteriaceae; genus Cutibacterium; species Cutibacterium namnetense. Next base: position 34,181 of record NZ_LWHO01000009.1, read on the forward strand.
GCGACCTGGCACTCGCCCGCACCCCATTGGGCCCCGCCCGCCAGCCGATCCTTGCCGTGGTTCTCTTCTTCGTCGTCCTCGCACTGTGGCGGTCGATGCCCACAATGCTAGCTGCCATCACCTCCACACCAGAGCCATTTACCGTCTGGAGCCTCGTCTTCCACGACATCGGCTTGCACTACGGCGCTCCCGCGGTGATCGGTTGCTTCGTCGTTCTGCTCGTGCTGAGTCTCCTACCTGTCATGGTATTGCCGACATCACCGTTGGATGTACGGCATCGCTTCGTGATGTTTCCCCTCGCAGGCATCAGCAATCGCTTCCGCAACGCGGCACCCCAATTCCAAGCCCTCTTCCGCAGCCGATACAGCCTGCAAGCCGCGGTGCTCTCGGCAGGATTCGTCATACTTCTGGCAACCAGAATCGCCAGTCCGTCGTCAGTGTGGGGGGTGGAACCCATGACCATTGGTGGATTCTTCCAGTTCGCCACCCTGGCACCGACCTTCCGCACCTTCGAACCGCGGCTACCAGCATCCCGCTTTTATCTCCGGATGCTCGCAGCACAATACGCCCTCGTCTCCCCAATGCTTGTAGTGGCAGTGCTGATCGACGTATTCACTGGCCACCCAGCCCACTCCACAGCCCTCGCTGTGGCGGGAGTATGCGGATCAGCCCTCATCACCATTGCTGTTGGGATTTTTATTCCAGCTCGTGACGACAATCCCCTGTCGATCCTGCTGGGTTGCGCGATCATGCTGGCTATCGGAACGGTACTCGTAGTGTTCTGTGGAATCCTCCACCTTCCTGCCACGGCATCCATTGGCCTGGGTATCGTCAGCGCAGTCTTGCTCATCACCCACAGCATCATCACCATTTCTGATCAACGGAAGGCAGCCCGATGAAGAACCCCAAGGTCTACCTGACAAGCCTGATCATCACGATTATTGCCACACTAGCGCTGGCCACCGGAACCATCCTCATCCTGATGTTTTCGGTACACGACAACGAGTCAGCTCACCTGACTGGGCTCTTCGGCTCGGTCTACTTTCAATCGTCTGTGGAGCACTCTCACAATACTGTCAAGGCGACGATGGGAGTGGCGTCCCTGCCTCGCCTGGGGGCGGTCGCCGCAGTGATCTTCGCCTTCACCTTGCTGGTGTCTTTCATCGTCATCAAGCTCAAAACATACCGTGAGTCGCTGCTCCACTGAACCACCAACTTGGGCATCTGCCCGTCACGTGCGTCCGTGGCCCTTATGCCATCACGTAGCCGTGGCGGGGAGCATTCCCGTGTCCATTCTGGTTTTTGGTTGGGTGTTCTGCATCCTCTCGCACAGCGATCCCGTCTTATTCACCAACGCCTTCGTGATCGTTGTGGTCGGCGTCCTTGGGTCCTACCTCATCCATGAGATCGGCCACTGGTTGGCCTTGTCGGTCACATCTCCGGATGCCGAAGCTCGCTGGGAGTCGACCCTGCTGCGAATCTCCCTTATCGTTCGCGGTAGCTCATCCCCGCGAGCAATCGCGGTCAATGCGGCTGCCGGCCCCCTAGCGTGCGTCGCGTTGGGTGCTCTTACCTTGCTCATCGGTGGTGGTCTTCCGTCTGAAGCGAGGAGCACCGTGAGGGTGATCGGATGGATCTACGTGGCACACGCGGTATTCCTCATCCCGCCATCAACAGATGGCAACACCGTTCTGGCGTCCCTCATGCACCACCGCTGACGGCCACGATCTCACATCACCCTCGTGCCTCGATCGCCTCAGCCATCGCCAGGGCTCGACGAGCAGTATCGACGTGAAGGTTCTCAATCATGCGGCCCTGGTAGGTCACGACGCCCGAACCGTTGCCGTTCTCCCATGCGTCGATGATGCCGCGAGCCTCGGCGACCTCCTCAGCGTCGGGGGCGAAGACCTCGTTGGCCGGGCCGACCTGGCCGGGGTGAATGAGCGTCTTGCCGTCGAATCCCATGAGCTGGGCCTCACGGCACTGGGAGGTGAATCCCTCAACATCGCGGACGTCGTTGTAGACCCCATCCAGAATGGCGGTACCGGCTGCCCGAGCCGCCAGCATGCACATCTGCAGCGCCGTCACCACCGGGGCGCGGCCAGCCACGTGAGACGCGCGCAGCTCCTTAGTCAGGTCGTTAGTGCCCATGATGAGCACCGTCAGACGGTCGGAGGCCTCCGCGATGTCAAGGCAATCCAGCACCGCCCGTGGGGTCTCGATCATGGCCCATAATTTGACGCTCTCATCGGCCCCGGCGGCCTCCATGTCAGCGACAATAGCGTGCACGTGCTCGGCAGAGCCGACCTTGGGGACAGCGATAGCGTCCGGGCCAGCGGCAACAGCGGCAGCGAGATCATCGTGATACCACTGGGTGTCCATCCCGTTGACACGGATGGCAACCTCCCGGTAGCCGTACGGATGCTCTTTCACAACGCCAGCCGCGCGCTCACGGGCCTCAACCTTGAGATCGGGGGCCACCGCGTCTTCTAAATCAATAATGATGCCGTCGCAGTCGATGCTGCGGGCCTTCTCCAGCGCCCTGGCATTGGCGCCGGGCATGAATAAAACAGAACGGCGAGGGCGCAAAGAATCCATGCCCACAATTGTGCCGCAACCGAATCCAGCGCCGAGAGCGGGCTGAAGTCCAGTCATTGTGACCGTGAGTACTCGGTCACAATGACTGGACTTCAGCGACGACGCAGCAGATACGTATCGAACACCCACCCTAAACGCTTCTCAGCGTCGGCACGAGCGCTCCGGATCTCCTCGCGAACCTCAGCAAGGTCCCCACTGATGAGAATCTCGTCGGGAGTGCCGATGTAGGCCGCCCAGTAGATATCGATATCTGTGGGATCAATGAGGCTAAAAGTCTGACGCCCGTCAAGCATGACGATCACATCGTCAACACCCTCCGGCATCCCGTTGGCCAGCAACCGGGCAGGCGAGATCTGCAGCGCGCGGCCCTGCCGATTGAGCGGAATCTGGTGACGCGACGCCAGGGACAGCGAACTCGAAATACCAGGAATGACGTCGAGCTCAATCGGCACACCCCCGTCAGCGTCAACGGCAGCGATGAGTTTCTTGACGATGGCGAGAGTGGACTCGAACAGGCCCGGGTCACCCCACACCAGAAATCCACCGCGTTCACCGTCGGCAAGGTTGTCAGCGACGGCATGGGTCCACTGATCGAGTCGCTGGCGACGCCACTTGGCGACGGCCGCTTTGTAGTTCTCGGCGGTCTTCCATGGACGCGGCGGATCCTGCAACTCGACGATGTGCAACCCATCGAAGTCGGCGTCGGGGCGGTGACGACGCAGCACCTGACGGCGGAACTCGACGAGATCATCGACGTCGTGCTCTTTGAGGACGACAAAGAGGACGTCGAGGTGCTGGATGGCGTCGACAGCCGCCAGGGTCAGCCAATCCGGGTTGCCGGGGCCGATGCCGATGAGGTCAAGACGACGGGACACGATGCCTCCTTAGTAGTTTCGGACGTGGCGTCAGGACGAGCGAGAAACAACCTCGTCGCACAGTGCCTCAAGAGCCTGCTTGGCGTCCCCGTCGGGCAGCGGAGCCAAGTGGGTACGGGCGCGGTCAGCCCGGCGCTGGATCTCGACACGAGCTTCGTTGATAACGTGGTTAACGCGTAGCTTGTCCAATACGTCAGACAGCACGGCGTCATCGGAGAGATCAGCATCGAGCATCCCCTTGAGTTCGATGTCCGCCGGGTCGTCAGAAGCGCGCAGCAGGAGGGTCGGCAAGGTCGGAACCTTTTCACGCAGGTCGGTACCTGGGGTCTTACCGGTCGCCGTCGACGTGATGTCAATGAGGTCATCGGCAAGCTGGAATACCTCTCCGATGTCCTCGCCAAACTGTTCCAGAGCGGCGACATTTTCCGCGGAAGCATGGGAGACCATCGCCCCAAAGACGGCAGAGGCTGCAATGAGTGATCCCGTCTTATCGGCAACGACCTTGAGGTAATGGGCCAGCGGATCCTGCCCCTGGGAGGGGCCACGGATCTCAGCGATCTGTCCCTGCACCAGACGGGAGAACGTCCGAGCCTGCAGCCTGACGAAGTCGGCTCCCAACTCCGCTACAGCCAGGGAAGCCCTCGAAAACAGGTAGTCGCCCACCATGATGGCCACCGAGTTACCCCACCGCAGGTTCGCCGAGGGAGCACCGCGACGCCTGGACGCCTCGTCCATGACATCGTCGTGATACAGCGAGGCGACGTGGGTGAGCTCCATGACAACGGCGGCACGCACCAGATCGGCGTCGCTGACCTCGTCACCAAACTGGGAGCACAACACCACCAACAACGGACGGAATCTTTTACCACCGGCAGAAATGATGTGGTTGGCTGCCTCAGTCACAAAAGGGGTGTCGGCGCCGGCCTGACGGCCCAGCTCGTCCTCGATGAGGGCAAGTTTGGCGCTCACCAGATCGGTGAACTCGCTGCTGGCGCTGTACGACACGGTTCTCCTCTTCCGACCAGGTGATCGCCCGGTACTCGTTCGGCCGTCGTCTCGACGTGACCTGGCCATTCTCCACATTACTGGCTTGACGGTGCTCGCGTCTTGCCGGCATGTCATGGTCATGACCTAAAGATGTAACCGGGCTGGGGTCGCAACGCTTCCGGACTGCGACCCCAGCCCCATTGACAAACTCAGCGCAGGAACGTACTCGCCTGGTTGAACAGGTCAATAATCGGCTGCGGAGCAACACCCATGACGATGGTGAACACCGCGCAAACGATGAGGGTGACCCATCCGGCAACGGAGGGCTCGGCGACCTCAACCGGATCGTCACCCTCCTTCGTGGACCGGAAGAACACCACGACGATGATACGCAGATAGAAAGCCGCCGCGACCAGGGAGAACAACACCCCAATCAACACCAACCAGGCGTATCCGCCACGCCATCCGGCCAGGAAGACCACCAGTTTGCCGGTGAAACCTGCCGTCAGCGGAATACCGGCGAAACTCAGCACGAAGATGACAACCAGCACACCGATCCACGGATGGCTACGACCGATACCCGCCCACGAGGCGATCTCGGTGGACTCGCCACCGGCACGACGCACCATGAGGACGAGTAACCAGAAGCCGATCGACGCCAAGCCATAGGCCGTCATGTAGACCAGCACCGAGGACACCGACCCAGTCTGTCCCTCGGCCATACCGGTCTGGGTCGTCCAGGCCCCGACAACACCCACCAGCGCGAACCCGGCGTGGGCGATAGCGGAATAGGCAAGCAGACGCTTCATATCGGTCTGTGCGAGACCAACGATGGCGCCAACACCCATCGAAGCAACAGCCACGACAGCCAGCACGATCTGCCAGTCCCATCTCATCGCGCCCAATCCGACATACAGCACGCGCATCAGACCGACGAGGGCGACGAGTTTCGTCGCAACCGCCATCCAGCCACTGACCGGGCTCGGAGCACCGGTGTAAACGTCAGGGGTCCAGGAAGCGAACGGAACCGCGCCAATCTTGAACAGCAGGCCGACAGTCACCAAGACCATGCCCGCGACAATGAGCTTCGACGAACCAACCTGAGTGACGCCCACTGCGGCCAGGTCGCCGAGCTTGAAGCTGCCGGCGCATCCATACAGCACCACGATGCCATACAGGAACAAGGCCGAGGACAGCGCGCCCAACAAGAAGTACTTCAAGGCGGCTTCCTGAGACAACAGTCGACGACGGCGCGACATCCCACACAGCAGATACAGCGGCAGGGAGAAAATCTCCAAGGCGACGAACATCATGATGAGATCGTCAGCTGCGGCGAAGCACATCATGCCCAACACCGCGAACATCAGCAGTGGATAAACCTCGGTGTGCTCGCGATGTTCCTGCTCGGCTTTAGCCTCCAGGGGAGAGCCAGGCACCGATGAAGCACTAGCCACAAACGCCGTCTGAGTGGTGCCGACTCGTTCGGCGAACAGCACCACGGCCCCGAGGCTGGTCATCAACAGAATGACCCAGGTAGCCAGGGTCGGCCCATCGAGGGCCACAGTCCCCTGCCCGGCGATAATTCTGGTGCCGCGGGAAATGGTGGTCAGCGTCGAGGCGATAGCTACCACCAGAGCGGCGACCGTCACGATGATTTGGGTTGGACGACGACCCGGCCGGGGCACAAAAGCCTCCACCAGTACCGCCACGCAGGCCGCTGCCATGAGGACGAATACCGGCGCCAGTGGCCCCCACTCGAGGTGCGGAGCCGCGACGTCGAGGAGCGCCGGCTCCCCAGACGCGGTAATCAACAGGGCGGGATTCACTTGAGACCCTCCTTGACGACGGGTGCCGGATCGGTGGCGTGGACCTGAGTCATGGTGGCCGTGGCCGCCGGCTCAATAGCGTGCAGCATCGGCCTGGGGAAGAACCCGAACACCAACAGCAAAATGATGAGCGGTGCAAGCACCAATTTCTCCCGAGCGTTCAGGTCACTGACCTGCTCAGCAGCACCCTGCACCGGGCCGGTCATAGTGCGTCGGTACGTCACCAGCACGTAAACCGCAGCCAGCACCATGCCGATGGTCGAAACGGCGACATAGATTGGGTGACGCGACCAGGCACCAGCCAGAGCCATGAACTCGCTGACAAAGTTTCCGGTGCCCGGCAACGACAGGGTCGCCAGCCCGGCGAACAGGAAAGTTCCGGCGAGCACCGGGGCGACTTTCTGGACGCCGCCGTAGCCGTCGACCTTCGCCGTCCCACCCCGGCGCACCAGGAAGCCAAGCACGAGGAACAACGCCGCCGTCGAGAAGCCGTGGTTGAACATGTAGAAAATCGAACCCGTTATCGACGTCGTCGTCAGGGCGAAAATGCCAATGACCATAAAGCCGAAGTGGCTCACTGACGTATACGAGACGAACCTCATCAGGTCACTCGAGGTCGCCGCCATCATCGCACCCCACAGCACCGAGATGATCGCCAAAGTGAGGACGAAGGGGGTAGCCCAGTCAGAGGCAGCGGGGAACAGCCCCAGACACAGCCTCAACATTCCGAAGGTGCCGATCTTGTCGAGCAGACCGACGAGCAGGGAAGATGCCCCCGCGGTGGCTTGTTCGGCGGTGTCAGGCAGCCAGGTGTGCACCGGGACCATCGGGGCCTTGATCGCGAAGGCGATGAAGAATCCGACGAATAGCTCCTTACCAATCGTCCCCGAGAAGTCCACCTTTGCCAGGTCGCTCAGAAGGAAGGACCCGCCGTGCACCCCGACGCCGATAACGGCGAATAGCATGACCAGTCCACCAGCCAAAGAGTACAGCAGGAACTTCATCGCTGCTCGGCCTCGTCGTGGACCGCCCCACCCTGCGATGAGGAAGTACATCGGGATGAGGGTGGCCTCGAACATGAGGTAGAACAGCAAGACGTCAGTGGCAGCGAAACAGTAAGTCGCCAACCCCTCGAGCATGAGGGCCAGACCAAAAAACGCCCCGGTTGACCAACGAGCCGTCTCGCCGTCGCCTACCTGCCACTCGGCGAGTAGCACGACCGGCACAAGGATGACGACTAGCAGGATCATCGCCAGGGAAAGGCCATCACCGCCCAGCGCATACCAGGCTCCGACGGCACGGATCCAGCGATGGGTTTCTGAAAGGTCGGTGCCATTGACGCCGACGATGAAAGCGTAGACACCCAGTACCAGAGTGACCACAGCAAACACCATTCCGGTGGCTCGGGCCGCAGCCCCGCGCAGCATCATGGTGATAACGCCGCCGACGATCGGCAGTAGAGCAATCACGGTGAGGATCGGGAAAGACATGTCAGCTCCTCCTGCGCTCAGGCCATCCGGCCCAGGACGACGACGAGTCCGACGACCACCACGCCGACGACCATCATGAGGCCGTAACTGCGCACGTAACCGTTCTGGACTTTGCGGATGATCTGGGAACAAGCCGTGGTAACGGAGCCGGCACCGTCAACCAGACCGTCGACGACCGAGCGGTCGAAGCCGGCGACACCACCGGCCAGCCAACGCCCCGGCTTCACCACGATGACATCGTTGACGTCGTCGCCGTAGAGGTCGTGACGACCAGCGACCAGCAGCGGATCGCGGGTCTCGGGCTCCTCGCTCGGCACATCGTGACGGTTGAGCAACCAGCCGGCCACGATGCCAACTATCACCACAACGAGGGTGATTATGCCGATAACACCCATATGCCACATGCCGACATGCTCGACCTCAGCACCAGTGGCCGGGGCCAGCCAGTCGCCGATCCAGTGGTTCATGAAGGCGCCTGCGAAGATCGACAAGATAGCCAACACGATGAGCGGGATAGTCATGACCGCCGGGGATTCGTGCGGATGGACGTCCTCACGCCACCGCTTGGATCCCAGGAAGGTCAGCATCATTAGGCGGGTCATGTAGTAAGCGGTGATTCCGGCACCGATGAGGGCCAGCACCCCGAAGACCGCGCCCTTGTCGAAGGCAGCCTCGATGATGTGGTCCTTGGAGAAGTAGCCGGAGGTACCAGGGATGCCAATAATGGCAAGGTAGCCGCAGGCGAAGGTCCAGAAAGTTATGGGCATCGCCTTGGACAGCGCACCAAAGTGGTACATGTCCGTATCGTCGCCGGTACCGTGCATCACCGAACCAGCCCCGAGGAACATGTTCGCCTTAAAGAAACCGTGGGTAAGCAGGTGGAAAATCGCCAGCGCCGCACCAGCCGGCCCCAGGCCTGCAGCCAGCATCATGTAGCCGATCTGGCTCATCGTTGACCCGGCAAGGACCTTCTTAATGTCCTTCTTTGCCGAACCGATCCAGGCACCAAACAGCAGGGTGACGGTACCGATGATCGCCACTGCCAATGAGGCTGCACCCGTCTGAGCGTAAATCTCGTGAGACCGTATAACCAGGTACACCCCGGCGGTTACCATCGTCGCCGCGTGGATAAGGGCCGAAACCGGGGTCGGGCCCTCCATGGCGTCAAGCAGCCAGGCTTGCAATGGAACCTGGGCGGACTTACCACAGGCAGCTAGCAGCAGCATGAAACCGAGCAACGTGGCCCAGGTTGACGTCAGCCCCGACGCCTTAGCCGAGACATCGGCGAAGCGCACACTGCCGAACTGGGAAAGCATCGTGAAGATCGCCATCGTCAAACCGAGGTCACCGATGCGGTTCATGATGAAAGCCTTGTTACCGGCGCGGGCAGCAGCGGGACGACCAAACCAGAACCCGATGAGCAGGTAGGAGGCCAGACCGACGCCCTCCCAACCGACGAACAGGATGAGGTAGTTGTCGGCCAACACCAACGTCAGCATCGCGGCGATGAAGAGGTTGAGGTAGGCGAAGAACCGACGACGATCGGTGTCGTGGGCCATGTACCCGATCGCGTAGATGTGGATCAGCGATCCCACGAACGTGATGAGCAACACGAACAGGATTGACAGCTGGTCAATGAGCAACCCCACTCGCAGATCCCAGGCCCCAACATCGATAAATCGGTAGACCCCCACTTCGACGCCACGAGACGCGCCATCACGTCCGAGCAGGTCGATGAACAGGACCAATCCGATGACAAAAGAGACGATCGGGGCGACGGTGGCCAACAAATGTCCCCACGCGTCGCTGCGGCGCCCCAGCACCAGTAGCAGCGCGGCAACCACCAGTGGCACCGCAATCATGAGCCAAGCCACGTTGAACAGGCCGGTTTCTAGGACAGTCACGGTACCTCCCTCAGAACTTCAGCAGGTTGGTGTCGTCCACCGAAGTGGTGCGACGGGAACGGAAAATGGTGACGATGATCGCTAGGCCGACAACCACCTCAGCAGCTGCCACAATCATCACGAAGAAAGCCCCGACCTGTCCGTCGAGGGAGCCGTGCACGTGGGAAAAAGTCACCAAGGCCAAGTTCGCGGCGTTGAGCATCAACTCCACCGACATAAAGGCCACCAAGGCATTACGCCTCGTGAGGAAGCCCAGAATGCCGATAGCGAACAAGATCGCCGACAGCACCAGGTAGTCGTTCGGGTTCATTCGAGTTCTCCTTGGACCTCGTGGCGGGCGACACTGATTGACGCAAACGCCCGGTGCGTCGGAGCCTTCAACTCACCGGCGTCGATGATGGCACCGCGGGTCGCCAAGGTTCCCGAAATCGAGTCTTGAGCCACCGTGCCGTCAGGGAGCAAGGCCGGAGCACCAATCTGGTTCGTGCGGGCGTAGACACCGGAATTGGGACGAACACCGGGGTGGGAGCCGTACTTAGCGTAAGACGTCATGCGGTCTGTGACCCGCTCACGCTGGGTCTTCTTCTTGTCGGCCTCGCCATGGGCCAACACCATCGTGCCGACGGCAGCCGTGATGAGCAAGGCTGACGTGGCCTCAAAGACGATGACGTACTTGGTGAATACCAGCTCGGCAAGCGACTTGACGTTATCCCCGCCAGCCGCATTGGCCTGCCCCAGGCCCACCGGATGGTCAGCGCCAATCACACCAGTCGTCACCGCATTGCCGACGGCCAGGATCAGCAGCACCACAAAGGCCAAGGCAGCGATAATAGCCGCCACCTTGTGGCCCTTGAGGGTCTCTTTGAGGGAGTCGGTGGAGTCGACGCCGACAAGCATGACGACGAAGAGGAAGAGCATAAGGATGGCGCCGGTGTAGACGATGATCTGCACCACAAAAAGGAAAGGCGCTTCCTGGCTGGCGTATTGCACGGCCAAACAGATCATGACCACGGCCAGCGACAACGCCGAGTGGACTGGCTTCTTAGCAAAAACCATCACCAGGGCCGCAAGCACCATGATGGGCGCCAACAGCCAGAAAGACCACTGGGATGGCGTCACCATAGGTACAAGACCGGCGAGCAGGTGAAGTCCCGGAGTCATCGGGCAGCCTCCTCGTCCTTGCGTTGAGTGTCCTTGTCATCGTCCCGGTATGCGGTAGCACCACTGTTGGCCGGACCGGTACGCACGTCGTCCTGCCCGGAGGGAGGAAGACCGTTGAAGTAGTCGTCTTCGTCGTCACCGAGTCGGCGCGGGTGTGGCGGCTGCTCCATACCTTCCTTGAGAGGAGCCAGCAACTCGTCCTTGGTCCAGATGTGCTTGGCGCGCGAGGTGTCGGCCATCTTGAAGTCGTTAGTCATCGTCAGAGCACGAGTTGGGCACGCCTCGATGCACATTCCGCACAGAATGCAGCGCAGATAGTTAATCTCGTAGACGCGACCGTAGCGCTCACCGGGCGAGTAACGCTCCTCGTCAGTGTTATCTGCCCCCTCGACGTAGATGGCATCGGCAGGGCACGCCCAGGCACACAGCTCACAACCCACGCATTTTTCCAACCCGTCAGGCCAGCGGTTGAGCTGGTGACGACCGTGCATGCGCGGCGGCATCGGCTTTTCCTTGCCCTTCTCCGGGTATCCCTGGGTGAAGGGCTTGCGGAACATCGTCTCGAAGGTAATCCCGAATCCTGACCAGGCTCCCATCACAGACCTCCGTTCTCGTCGTGGTCTCGTCGAGCCACCGTGGTGGCTGCTGCGGCCCCAGCCAGCGGGGCCTGCACCTGATGTGGCAATGGCGGTACCGGATAGCCACCGGCGAAAGCGTCGAAGGGTTGATTCGGAACCTCCTTGGCCGTGGAATCGGCCTTGCCACCCATAAATGCCCACACGATGAGGGCGACCATGATGACGCCGACGACCACCAGGAAGATCGGGTTCCGGCCCCACCCTTGATTGATGACAGTGCGCCAGGCAGCGACCAGCAGGACCCACCCCAGCGACACCGGGATAAGGACCTTCCAGCCCAGATCCATGAAGTGGTCGTAGCGGAACCTCGGGATCGCGGCGCGCACCCACACGAAGAAGAAGATGACGAGCTGGGTCTTGAGGAAGAACCACAACAGGCCCCACCAGCCTGAATCAATGACCCCGAAGTAATTCAGCGGCCATGGAGCGCGGTAGCCACCCAGGAACAGGGTGGTACAGACCGCCGACAGGGTCGCCATATTGATGTACTCCGCCAGGAAATACATGCCATAGGGAAAGCCCGAATACTCGGTGATGTAACCACTGACGAGCTCCGACTCGCACTCTGGGAGGTCGAAAGGCAGACGGTTGGACTCACCGAACATCGTAATGACGTAGATGATGAAGCTCGGGATCAGCAGCAACCAATAATGCCCGGCGATATGGGTATCAAATCCGCCAACAACCAGATGATTTGCCTGGGACTCGACGATCTGCGATGTCGACATTGAGCCGGAGAAGATGAACACTGTCACCAAGGACAGGCCCATCGCGACCTCGTAGGAGATCATCTGGGCGCTGGAGCGAAGCGAGCCGAGTAGGGAGTACGTGCCCGCCGAAGACCAACCGGCCAACACCACGCCGTAAATGCCGATGGACGCCACCGCGAGGATAAACAGCACCGCAACCGGCACATCAGTAATCTGAAGCCTGGTGGTGTGGCCGAAGACCGACACTTCACCACCGAGCGGGATGACGGACCAGGACGCGAAGCAGGCGATGCCCGCAATGACCGGCGCCAGGTTGAAGACGATCTTATCGGCACCCTTCGGGGTGAGCATCTCCTTGAAGATGAGCTTCAAACCGTCACCGACAGCCTGAAACACACCACCAGCCCACGCCGAGTTCATGATCGGGCCGATGCGGTTCTGCATCTTGGCCAACACACGGCGCTCGAACCACACGTTAAAAATGGTCCAGGCCAGCAGGATCACGAAGAGGATGACGACCTTGATGATGATGAGCCACACCGGGTCAATGGTGGCCTCGAGGGGACTCATGCCACACCTGCCTCTCGGGAAGTTTCGGATTCAACGGCGCTCAATGAAACGACAGTTCCGGGAGCGTCGGGGACGGTGGTTCGACTCTGCGGAGCAGTCGAATCGCCACGCAGCGACGGGATCCACACTGCCTCAGCCGCCATCGTCGCGTCGATCTTGACCGGAAGTCGCAGATTGATAGGGCCGCAGACATCAATGAGCTGCCCAGTGGTCACGCCAAGTTGCTCGGCTGTCAACGGGTCGATGACGGCGACCGGAGCGGGGGCGGTGGCAACCAGGGCATCGGCACCGGTCAGGCTTGCCGAACCCTCCAGAAGCTGACGCCAGGTTTCCAGCACTCGGCCAACCGAACCAGCCTCAACCATGGGGGTCTGTGGTACGAGCGGGGAGGTCGACGCCATCTTCGGGTGACCACCCTGCCACTGCCCAAGGTCTGTCCAGGCTTTATGGGCCTGAGCGACCGTTGCGAGGCCGGAGACCGACCCCATCTGGGAGCTCAGGGCGTCGATGACGCGGATCTCGTTCATGGGCGTCGCGGGCTGCTTATTGACCACCCTGACTCGGCCAGGGCGATGCTCCCAGTCAAGGAAGGTACCGGAGGTTTCCTCCAGCAGGCAGACCGGCAAGACAACGTCAGCCCGGGCCGAAACCTCGGAAAAGCGCTGCTCGACCGAAACGACGAACCCGCAATTCTCGACAGCCTCGCGGGCTCCGGTCGGGTCGGGCATATCGGCCAGCTCTACGCCAGAAACAACCAGCGCGTCGAGTTTTCCGGCCTGGGCGGCAGCCAGCATTCCGCCGGTGTCAAGGCCAGGCTGGGTTGGCAAGTTACTGGCTCCCCACGCGGCCGCGACATCTACGCGAGCCTTGGAATCGTCGACGAGACGCCCACCTGGCAGCAGCTGAGGCAGCAGACCAGCCTCGATGGCACCAATCTCGCCAGCTCGACGCGGCACCCAGGCCACCCGAACCGTCGGGTCAAGGTCGTTGATGGCCGACAGGGTACCGGGCCGGGTAGCGGCCCTCTCCCCCACCAACACGATGGTTCCCTCCCCAATGGTCCCGTCGGCGACCAACTGGGCGAGAGCCTCGGGCTCCTGACCGGGCAGGCAGCGAGCCAGCTCGGCTCCCATCTTCGCCGAGCCATTGGACAGGTGAGTTCCGACTGCAGTGATCGCCACCTTGTGCCGACGCCACGCCTTACGCAGGCGCAGGAAGATCATCGGGCACTCGTCCTCAGGCTCCAAGGCCACCAGGACCACCCGCGAAGCCTTCTCAAGGTCGGCGTAGGTGACCGACTCCTCAAGACTGCGCCCGGCGACTCTGGCACCCAGATAGGCGGCCTCCTCAGCCGAGTGTGGCCGGGAACGGAAGTCGACGTTGTTGGTGCCGAGCACGACTCGAGCAAACCGGGACCAGGACAGGCACGTCTCCACCGGGAGGCGTCCACCGGTGAGGACGCCGACGCTAGTACCAGCTTTCGTTAATCCAGCGGCGGCGGTCTGTAGGGCCTCGGCCCATGACGCCGGCTCCAACACGCCGTTGTGACGCACTAGCGGAGTCGTGACCCGGTCGTCAGCACGGCCGTAGCGGAAGGCGAAGCGCCCCTTATCGCAGTTCCACTCCTCGTTGACCTCCGACAGGTTGCCGGCGTTGCGACGCTTGACTTCGTAGTGACGGTGATCGGTGCGCAGCTGGCAGCCGGCTGCGCAGTGCTCACAGGTCGTCACCGTCGAGACCAGATCGAAGGGACGGGAACGGAAGCGGTACTCGGCGCTGGTAAGAGCTCCCACCGGGCAGATCTGGATGACGTTGCCAGAGAAGTAGGAGTTGAAGTCGTCACCCTGGTAAGCACCAATCTGGGAGACGGCGCCGCGCTCCTGCAGGTTGATGAAGGGGTCTCCGGCGATCTGATCAGCGAATCGAGTGCAGCGCTGACACAGCACACAACGCTCACGGTCCAACAGCACCTGGGCCGAGATGTTGATCGGCTTGGGATACGTGCGCTTGACCCCGCCGTAGCGGGACTCACCACGCCCGTTAGCCATCGCCTGGTTCTGCAGCGGGCACTCGCCACCCTTGTCGCAGATCGGGCAATCCAGCGGGTGGTTAATGAGGAGGAACTCCAGCATGCCCTCTTGGGATTTGCGAGCCATCTCGGAGCTGACCTGAGTCTTGACGATCATCCCCTCGGCGACCGGCATGGTGCAAGACGGTTGCGGCTTGGGGAAGCCACGGCCGTTACCGGCATCGGGGATCTCGACAAGGCACTCTCGACAGGCACCAGCTGGATCGAGCAGCGGATGATCACAAAACCTTGGGATAGCAGTGCCGATAGATTCGGCCGCACGAATGATGAGGGTTCCCTTGGGGACACTCACCTGTTGACCGTCGATAGTGCACGTCACGAGTTCGACGGGCTTGTTTTCGCTCATGCTCCGGCCCCCTCCAGGACTCGGCGATCGGCGTCAGTGAAGACCGAACTGCGCTCATAGGGCAAGTACTGCCAGGCGGGTATTCCTCGACAGCCAGCTTCAAATTCGTCGCGGAAGTAGCCAATGGCCCCGCGCAGACAGCCCACGGCACCGTCAGCCAGAGCGCAGAATGAACGGCCACCGATATTGTCGGCAATGTCCATCAGCTTGTCGACATCACCTTCGGCACCCTCGCCGGCCTCGATGCGACGCAGCATCTGGACCACCCACCAGGTGCCCTCACGGCACGGGGTGCACTTGCCACACGACTCGTGCTTGTAGAACTCTAGCCACCGCAAGGTGACTCGAACCACCGAAGTAGTCTCATCGAAACATTGCAGAGCCTTCGTGCCGAGCATCGTTTTGGCCCCGGCCATCCCCTCATAGTCGAGTGGGAGGTCAATGTCATCCTTGGTCAGGATCGGTGTCGAGGAGCCACCGGGAGTAAAGAACTTCAGTTCGTGTCCCTGTCGCATGCCACCGGAGATGTCGAGCAGCTGACGCAGCGTAATACCCATGGGGGCCTCATACTGCCCAGGACGGGCCACATGCCCGGACAAGGAGTAGATGGTAAAGCCATCGGACTTCTCGGTGCCCATGTATTTGAACCATTCCTTGCCGTTACGCAGGATCGACGGCACCGTCGAGATGGATTCGACGTTGTTAATAACCGTCGGGCTGGCGTACAGACCCGCAACAGCCGGGAAGGGCGGGCGCAGCCGAGGCTGACCACGACGTCCCTCCAAGGAATCCAGCAGAGCCGTTTCCTCGCCACAGATGTAGGCGCCTGCGCCGGCATGGACGACGACGTCGAGATCGTAACCGGAACCGAGGATGTTCTTGCCGATGTAACCGGCCGAGTAGGCCTCCCGCACAGCCTGCTGCACGCGTCGGACAACGTGCAGCACCTCACCGCGAATATAGATGAAAGCCACTTTGGCCTTGATGGCGTAGGAGGCGATGATGACACCCTCGACGAGGGTGTGCGGGGAGGCCATCATGAGCGGCATGTCCTTGCATGTACCAGGCTCGGACTCATCACCGTTGACAACAAGGTAGGTCGGGTTGGGGTTGTCCTTGGGCACGAACGACCACTTCATGCCGGTCGGGAATCCAGCGCCACCACGGCCGCGCAGATTAGCGTCCTTGACCAGCGAGACGACCTCATCAGGCTGCATCGTCAAAGCTTTACGAAGGCCGGTGTATCCGCCCTGTCGCTCGTAGTTGAGCAGCTTCCAGCTACGCTCGTCGTCCCAATTCGCCGACAGAACCGGGGTCAGTGGATCGGTCACTTCTTCTCCTCCACGGGCTCAGCGGGAGCGGGCAGGCTATTTGGGTCTGGAGCCTTCCAGCCGTTTTGTTTAGCTAGTCGAACACCCTGCACAGATGCCTCACCGGCGCTGGGACCCTCGTCGGCCCGACCGTCGGGGAAGCCGGCGAGCACTCGCTCGGCCTCACGCCAACTGGTGATCTTCGCACCACGGGTGGAGTGAACCTCTTCGTCGCGGGCCAAAGCGTCCAGGATTTCTTCGGCGCGGATCGGGGTCATGTTATCCATGTACTCCCAGTTGACCATCATGATCGGCGCGAAATCGCAGGCGGCGTTGCACTCCACTCTCTCGAGGGAGAACTTGCCGTCGGGGGTCGTCTCCCCCTCCTTGATGCCAAGTTTCTTCTCGACACGGGCAAGCACCTCCTCGCCACCCATGACGGCACACAGCGCCGTGGTACACACCCCGATGTGATGCTGACCCGCGGGGTGCTTCTTGTACATGGTGTAGAAGGTCGCTACCCCAGAGACCTGGGCGGTAGTGATGCCGAGCACCTCGGCTGCGGTCTCAATGCCGACCGGCGAGATGCGTCCATCCACTGACTGGACCAGATGGAGGATCGGCAACAGGGCCGAACGGGAGTCAGGGTAACGCGAGGCGATCTGACGCATCTCCTCGACGGTGTGCTCGTCAATATTGGTGGAACGGTCAGTCTGGTCGACTCCACCGGTCCCTGAGAAGTCCGAATGGAAAGACTCGACGTAGGGGTATCCCAGGTTGACGGGTTCTCGATCGCTCATCGGTCAACTCCTCCCATGACGGGATCCAGGGATGCCAGAGACGGCACCACGTCGGAAAGCATTCCGCCCTCACACATGGCGGGCAGGGACTGCACGTTGATGAATCCAGGGTCGCGCAAGTGGGAACGGTAGGGCCGAACGCCGCCGTCAGAGACGAGATGACAGCCGAGCTCGCCACCAGCTCCCTCGATGGCCTGGTACACCTGGCCAGCAGGTACCCGGAATCCCTCGGTGACGATCTTGAAGTGATGGATGAGAGCCTCCATAGACTCGCCCATGATGTGGCGAATGTGCTCATTGGAGTTGCCCTGACCGTCGGGGCCTAAAGCCAGTTCAGCCGGCCACGCGATGTGCGGGTCTTCGACCATGTGACGCTCACCCTGGGTGTCCTCAAGGCGCTTGAGACATTGCTTGAGGATGCGCACCGACTGGTCCATCTCTTCCAGACGGATGCGGAAGCGCCCGTAACAGTCGCAGGTATCCCAGGTGGCGACGTCGAAGTCGTACGTCTCGTAACCGCAATAGGGCTGGGTCTTGCGAAGGTCCCACGGTAGGCCGGTAGCGCGCAGAGCAGGGCCGGTAACTCCCAGGGCCATACAGGTAGATAGGTCGGCGTAACCGATGCCCTTGGTGCGGGTCTTAAAGATCGGGTTCTCATTGCAGAACTGGCCGATCTCGGGGAGGTACTTCTCCATCCGCTTGATGAGGTCGCGCAACTGGTCGAGTCCGGTCTCGGGCAGGTCGGTAGCGACGCCACCGGGACGGATCCACGCGTTATTCATGCGCAAACCCGTGACGGCCTGGTTGAATTCCAGGATGATCTCGCGTTCCCTCAGGCCAACCTCGGCCACCGAGGACGCACCAAGCTCCAGACCACCCGTACCCACCGCGATGAGGTGGGAGGAAATGCGGTTCAACTCGGTAATCATGACCCGAAGTACGCGAGCGCGCTCGGGGACGTCGTCGGTAACACCGAGCAACTTTTCGACGGCCAGGCAATACACGAGCTCGTTAAAGAAGTTCGCAACGTAATTGCACCGGGTCATGAAGGTGACACCCTGAGTCCAGGTGCGGAACTCCATGTTCTTTTCGATACCGGTATGGAGGAATCCAACCCCGACTCGCAGGTCTGACACCGACTCGCCGTCAAGCTCGATGATGAGCCTCATGACGCCGTGGGTAGACGGGTGGGAAGGCCCGAAGTTCACGACGACGGTTTCGTCGCCTCGCTCAGCAGCCTCATCAACAATCTGGGCCCAGTCGCCGCCCTGGGACAAGTACTCGTGGTTCTCGCTCATCAGTTGTAGCTCCTGCGCTGGTCCGGCGGTGGCACGACGGCACCCTTATATTCGATCGGAATACCACCGAGGGGGTAGTCCTTGCGCTGCGGATGGCCGACCCAATCGTCGGGCATGAGGATGCGAGTAAGAGCCGGGTGGCCGTCGAAAATGACCCCGAACATGTCCCAGGCCTCGCGCTCCTGAAAGTCCACATGCGGGTAGACCGAAACAATGCTGGGTACGTGGGGAAGGGAGTCGACATCGCTGTGCCCGGTCCGGGCGACGTCTTCTTGGCCCGGATCAGCCAGAGCAACCTCGAGGCGAATGCGCCGGTTATGTGTCATCGACAGCAGGTCGTACACGACGTGCATCTCGCGCCCGGCCATGTGGGGATAGTGTACGCAGGTCAAGCATGAACAGCTCTCAAAGCGCAGGGCGTCATCGTCTCGAAGAGCCCTGACGAGTTCGAGGAGCTTTTCCGGGCGGACGAAGAAAGTGATCTCCCCACGATCGACCACGGTCAGACCGTCAGAAAAGTCAGGGACGAGCTCGGCCATACGATCAGCAACCTCGTCAAACCAGCCCCCATAGGGGCGCTCGAAGTTGCCAGAGATGTCGACGGTACGAACGATGCCGCCATAGCCAGACGTGTCGCCGGGGCCGGAGGTCGCCGCCCACATGCCCTCTCGAGTATCGATGCGACGATCGGTCCACTCATGGCTCTTAGCGGGAGTGTGGACCTGGTCGGGATCGTTGGGATCAAGGAAGTTGCGGCCGTCGGGGATGCGATCCCCGGAGTCCGAGCCGCCTGCGGCACCGCGCGGGGTCGGCTTGTCACTCATCGCATGAGCCCCTTCTGCTCGAGAGTGGTCTTGGCGTCGAGGGCCTGCTTCTCCTTGGCCGCCTCGACCTCGGACATGTGACCCATGAGCGGCCAATGCTGGATCTGCTCGCGGATCTTGAAAACAGCGTCAATGAGCATGTCCGGGCTAGGCGGACAGCCTGGCAGGTAGACATCCACCGGGACGATGTGGTCACAACCTTGGACGACCGCGTAGTTATTGAAGATGCCGCCAGAGGATGCGCAAGCCCCCATAGAGATAACCCATTTAGGTTCGGGCATTTGGTCGTAAAGCTGACGGACCACCGGAGCCATCTTCTGGCTCACCCGGCCCGAGACGATCATGAGATCGGCCTGACGGGGGGAGGCACGGAACACCTCGTGGCCCCAGCGCGCGGCATCGGCACGCGGACCACCGTAGGAAATCATCTCGATGGCGCAGCAGGCCAGACCCATCGTCAGCGGCCAGAAGGAAGTCTTGCGAAGCCATCCGACGATGGCCTCCATCGAGGTCATCACGATGCCAGCTGGGACGTCGGCGTCGTACTCAGCCATCTCGCGCGTCCTTTCTTTCTAAGACGTTGAATGACGTGGCTCTCCAGCCACTCAACATATTGCTGAGCGCGACCCCAGGCCGCGCGGGAAGATCAGGTCCAATCCAGGCCGCCGCGGCGACGGATGTAGAGGTAAGGGATGAAAACCATTGCCACGAACAGCACCATCTCCACCAGCGCAAAGACGCCGAGGTGATTAAAGTCGACCGCCCACGGGTAGAGGAACATGATGTCGATGTCGAACACGATGTAGAGCATCGCCACGACGAAGAACTTGACTGGGAACTTTCCGCCACCTGCAGGCTGTGGTGTCGGTTCAATGCCACACTCGTAGATCTCGTACTTGGCGCGGTTGGGTTGCTTTACCGCAAGAAGGACATTGACTGCGATCGTCGCCAGCACGAAGACCGCACCGAGGATGACCATCCCCACGAGGGGAGCGTATCCGTTCATCTCACCACCTTTGGTCAGCACCATTCGTTCAGACCTTACGACTCTCGCTTAGTTCTCTGGTACTTTGGGTTACCTAACTTTTAGCTTTGCGGCATGAGAGTGCTGCCGCAGGCCACGAGTTCACACCGACGGGGTGATCCTCGTCAGCGTGTTGATAATACGGTCATCGAGGTCTCCAGCCTTGGAGTCAGTGAGGTTTGCCAACAATTTGTTCACAAACTTCATGAGTCGACGGCGCGGAAGCCCATACGTCGTGCAGATCTTCATGACGCGCGGATCACCGATGAGCCGCACGAAAACCGTCCCCAACCGGTAGTACCCACCAAAGTGGCGTTGCAGAGCACGCGAGTACCCCTGAAGTGCCTTCTCGGCGGCCGGCGTCCCGTGGCGGCGGTAATGAGCCTCAGCGATAGCATCAGCCGCTAGCTCACCGGCCTCCATGGCGTAGTCGATGCCCTCGCCATTGAACGGGTTGACCATGCCACCAGCATCACCCACAAGTAACAAGCCGTCGCGATAGTGGGGTTGCCGATTGAATGCCATCGGCAAGGCGGCACCGCGGATCGGCCCCTCCCGATGTTCCTCGTCAAAAGTCCACTCGGCGGGCAGATGAGACAGCCAACGCGTCATCAGGGAGCGATAATCGGTGTGGCCAAAAGCGGCCGAGGAATTGAGCATTCCCAAACCGATATTGACCGTTCCATCCCCCTCCGGGAAAGCCCAGCCGTAACCCGGCAGAAGGTCAGATTTTTGTGGGGCACCGTCCCACAGTTCTAGCCAGCTGTCTAAATAACGCGATTCGGACAGCGCAGAGCGGTAGTACGCGCGTACCGCCACACCCATCGGACGATCGTCGCGTTTGTGCAAGCCCATCGCTAAGCCCAGACGCGAAGAGTTGCCATCAGCTGCGACGACAACGGGGGCGCAATACTCGGTGCCATCGGAGGTCCGGACGCCGCGAATACGGCCATTAGAGTCGAGGATCGGCTCAGTGACATTGGCACCCTCAACAAGGGTGACCCCCTGCGACTCGGCGTGACGAGCCAGACGCTCGTCGAGCACCGTGCGCCGGCACACCATGCCGAAATTGGGGTAGTGGGCCAGCACCGGCCAGGGAAGGACGAAGGGGGCGACATGCCCGCCGTGAATTCGCAGGCCCTCAGTGTGCTTCCAACCAGCCCCTTCGGAGACGTCGATACCTAGCCGGATGAGCTGCTTGACGGCGCGCGGAGTCAGGCCATCACCGCAGACTTTGTCACGGGGGAAGGTCGCTTTCTCCAGCAGGGCAACATGGAGTCCCCTGCGAGCAAGGTGCGCGGCGGTCGCCGAGCCACCAGGCCCAGCACCGACGACGACAACGTCGGACTCCATCTGGCTTGTCACGTAGCCCCTCCTTATTGACAACGACGCCGGTATACCGACGATCTGCACGGGCGAGTCTAGGGGCTGTCGGCTATGAGCGTGTTGGCACGCCGGGTTCACAAGCCCCGAAAGCAGGCCAACACCTACCGAGGACGCTGTTGCCTGCGACCCCTCGATGACACTATGCAGTGCTAAGCTTTAAGTGAAAGTCATCAATGATTTTCAACAATTCTCATACCTATGACATATTGGGGGATCACCATGTTTGTCCAGATCGCTGCCAGTCTGGCAGCCGCATCTACCCTTGCACTCGGCGCGCCGGGAGCTCCCACACCCATTGATGAGAGCCACCTTCCAGTCGGCCCCCAGGTGTCGGTGACAGATTCCGCCCAGCACACCGGGCCATTCACTGCAACCACTCCTCTCACCATCAAGGTCAAGCCGAACGCACCGTGCGTGCGAGCCGACGGTTACCAGGCATCCCTGGTGGCCCGCGTCCTCGACGGCAAAGGCCGTCAGGTGTGGACCGGAACGTTCGACGAGTCGCAGCTCATCGGCGGCAAAGGTTTCGGCACTGCGACGTTCCACGTCGACTCTGCGGCAGCGGCGTTCAACTATCACGGCGATAAGCGCACCACCTACCGGGCTGTCAGCTACTGTGCCTACCCGCACTACGTTAACGGTGCCCGGGAGCGCCTCTCCCAGGTGAGCGCTAAGACATTCGCGGTGAATCCTGCCGCCAACTGAGTCAACGCGCGTGGGCAGCGCCGCCGGACCACCTCCGAATGGCCCCGGTCTGTCGTCCCGCTGGCGCCATAGCGATGAGACGGCGCTGCCCATGTGGGCATCTCGGTTATCCTGCCACCGTGATCCTTGACCCAGGTTCAGCCCGCATACGCGCCCGCACCGTCTCGATCCCGGACCCAGGCCCGCTCGAAAGCTACCTGACGCCCAGCGACTCGGTGTGCTTTTTGCACCGCAACTACGGCATGGTTGGACTGGGCGAGATCACACGATTTGAGACTGATTCCCCAGCAGCCGCTGACGTCTGGTGGGAAGCGCTATGCGACGATCTCGAGCACGAGACTGAGATACCTGGCGCTGAAGCCACCGGGCCAGTCGCCTTCGGATCCTTCACTTTTGACCCAGACCGGTCTTCATCACAGTCCGTGATGATCCTTCCCAAAACGATCATTGGACGCTGGCCTGGTTACTCCTGGCTCACCCAACTTTCCTGGGACAGCATCGCCGACGATCCTCCTCATCAGCAAAGTGCGCCCGAGTCCCCCGGGACGATGACGGTGCGTGACGGCGTCATCAGCGAGCGAAGTTGGTACCAGGTGGCCCGACTCGTCCAAGACATCATGCGTCCAGGAGAGCTCGACCAGCTCGTCCTCATGCGTGACGTCGAAGCCAAGGCCGCCTCCCCTATCGACCCGCGATGGATCGTCGAGACCCTGCGTCACCAATTCCCCAACGCATATACCTACCTCGTCGAGGGATCTGTCGGCACCACCTCGAAGCTGACCGTCGGGGTGAGCAAGTCCTTAATCACTTCCCGGGTACTAACCCACTCCCCCGCTACCGACACCAACCACCAAACCCTGTTATCGGCGCTTCAGGGCAAGGGGCCGCTGGCCACCCACCACGACGAAATCGTCAAGCAGACCTGCCAACGTCTCGAGCAATTCTGCGACACGGTCCATGTTCCTGACTGTCCGGGATGCGTCTACAGCGACGCTTCAAACTACCTTGTCACCGACGTCACTGGTATCCACTCCCCCGCCCAGGGGTCCTGTCTCGCCCTCGTGCAGGCTCTGTGCCCGCCAGCTTTTGTCACCGGGCTGCCACCGCATTGCGCCAGGTCCGTGCTGGCCGAGGTTGAGCACGTCGACCGGGGCCGCGTCTCCGGCCCTACCGGCTGGGTCGATTCTTTGGGCAATGGCCAGTGGGTTACTGACTGCCGTGGCGGTCAGATCGACGCCACCGACCCCTCACTGGTCCATGTGTTCTCTGGCCACCCTGTCGGCCACGACGACGACACGGACGTCTTATCGGCCGAGGCGGAGCATCGCATCGATGCGCTGCGAGACCTCTTCTTGGCGTGAGTTGAGGCCTTGTCGTACAAAACGGCGAGACACGCCATCAGGCGACGCCGAGCCCGCCCACCAATCACCGCCGTTTGCGCTCGATGACCTTCTTCTCGGCATTGCCGCCCCGAGCTTCCTGACGAGCCTCGGCCAGTTGACGCTGCGACTCCTCACGCATTTCAGCCAAGTCCTGCTGATTCATACCGCCCATCCGCAGGAATCCGAATACCACCACGGCGATGAACACCGACACCCATGGCGACCACCCCAACACTAACGGGATGGTGATAAGAGCAACCATGTCGAGCCCGCGGATGAGGTTGAACATCAATCCGGGGGGCATTGAGCCGGCCTGAGTTGCCACCATCGGCGAGGAGTAATCGGCCGGTTTTGCACTGACCCACCGAATCGCACCAGCAAGACCGCCAGCAGCCGCCACCAAGCCATACATGATGGCCTGCTCCCACGGCCTTGATATCGCCGAGCCGACGCCGTGGAAGGCTGGGATGACGGCAATCGCCCACAACGCTGCTGCCACCGCAGGCACCACGGAGGCGGCCGAAATCACCTGGCTGGTCGTGAAAGGCAAACAGCGCACCAGCCCCTTGCTACGGGTGAGTACTCGCAAGCTGGTAAAGAAGGGAACCAAAGCCGCGATGAGCACCAAGGCCGACACCGGGACTGTCAGGGCACCGAATCCCAAGGCAGAGACGGCGTAGGGCACCACAGCCGTCACGATGAGGGTGAGCAGCGGCTTCGGGGACCGCATGACACGCTGCACATCGCGCCACACCAAAGCCCTCAAGCCCTCGCCCCGTCCGCGAGTGGGGCGCACCTGGCCGCGTTCGATGGCTTCTCGTTCCTGAAGAATGTCGCGTATGAGGGCGAAGTCGAGGGCGAAGGCGGCACCCTGCATACCGGAAGCCAGTGAACCCCCGGCCATGAGTCGGGCGCGTCGGATCTGGTTCAGGCGCAGTCGTGCTAGCAGAAAAGTGACGACAAGCAGTACCGCTCCAGCTCCGGCAACCACCCAAGCAGAAGTGAGGTTAGTGTCACTCGACATCGGCACTGCGTACCACCCTGACGCCGTCGATATGACTCCCAGCAGTACTACCAGACCAGCCAATCCGGCCAGCGTTTCGACCGCCTTCACCGACCACGTACGTTCGGCCCCCTGTTCAGCACTCGCAAAAGAGACAACTCCGGCAGCACCCAGGGCGCTCGCCAGGGTCCAGGCGACGACGGCCTTCCCAGCGCCCCCAGTAAGGGCAGCCACCAAGGCCCCCAGGACGGCACCACCGATCACCGAAACGAGCACCGCAGCTCGTAGCCGTTTGGCGAGAAACTTGGCCCGGTCAATCGGAGCGTCCATGAGCCAGAATCCCTCAGCTGCCGAGGCAAGTACCGGCCCAAACACCCGGGCCGCGGCCAGGGCAAAGGCCAACACTCCTGACAATGCCGCCCACGGCAGCAGACCGCGCGCCGTCCGGCATCCCGTCGAGGTGCAGCCCGAGGCCTGCCCTTGGGCCTGCACGATGAGGCTGATGACCATGGCAAGGACGACAACCAACGAAAAGACGAGCACGTAAGCGTCGCCAATGGCCTGCCAGATATTGCGGGTAGTACGGCCTTTACGCCAGTCGCCCATCAGTAGGGAGAGCTGACGTTCGTCAGCCTGACCGCCGAAGAACTCGTCGGGGCGGTGAGCGATGACCAGCTCAGGGTCGGGGACGACCGCCGCCTCCGTCCTGGCATTCTGCGATTCGGACGGGGACGCCTTAGAGCGAGACTTGGAGTGCTTACTGTTGCGCCGACTCATCCGCGCGGGCCTCCCAACTCGACAGTTCGGGCTCCCAGGGTCTCGACAAGGGCTGGCTCGTGGCTGGCCATCACAATTGCCAGGCCGTG
The DNA here is from genome assembly GCF_001642025.1 of Cutibacterium namnetense. Classification (GTDB taxonomy): domain Bacteria; phylum Actinomycetota; class Actinomycetes; order Propionibacteriales; family Propionibacteriaceae; genus Cutibacterium; species Cutibacterium namnetense. The sequence continues at coordinate 59,973 of NZ_LWHO01000009.1, forward strand.
ATTCATCTCTTCGCGCAGCCTCTTACCAAGCCATGCGACACCTTCGACGTCAAGGCGGGCCTCGGGCTCATCCAAGACGAGGAGTTTGCGGGGGCGCACGAGGGCCGTTGCCAAGCCCAGTCGGCGCCGCTGACCGGAGGAGAGAGTGCCGGGAAGCTGACCGGACTGTGGGACGAGCTGGACTTCCTCGAGCACCTCGTCAACGAGAGCGTCCGCGTCGACCAGCCCGTGAGCGCGGGCAAGTAAATCGAGGTGTTCTACCACCGACAGATCGGGGAAGAAGTCAAGGTCGTCAATGACCGTAGCAACGTTGCGACGAAACTCCGGATTCGTCTCGGAAACCTTTTTACCAAGCACCTCGATCGTTCCAGAGCTTGGGCGGTCGGCTCCCACCAGCATTCTCAACACCGTTGACTTACCGGCTCCGTTGCGGCCAGTAAGAGCGACGGCTTCCCCCTCATGAACGGTGAGGGAGAGGTGATCAATAATGATTCGGTCACCATAAGACTTCGAGATGTCCTTAGCGATGAGGACAGTAGAGCGGGATGCCATGCTGGCCATTCTCCCGCACTTGCAAGACCCACCTCAACCGGCATTGACTCATGGACCAACCTGCCCGAGGGGGTCAAGGGGGAGTCGCCTCCCCCTTACAATAAAACCCGTGTTGACAACCCGAGCCACCCTGGACAAACACCACACTGACGTCGCATCGATGTTCGACGGGGTGGCGAAACGCTATGACCTCATGAACCAGATCATGACGCTCGGGGCGATCGACACTTGGCGCGACCTCGTCGTCGCTGCGGTAGAGCCGGAACCCGGCCAGACCATCCTGGATCTGGCGGCTGGAACCGGCACCTCCTCAGCTACGTTTGCCGCCCGGGGCGCGCAGGTCTATCCCACCGATATTTCCACCGGGATGCTGGCGGTGGGTAAGCAGCGCCAGCCGCATCTGCACTTCGTCGCCGGGGACGCCACCTGCCTGCCCTACGCCGACAACTCCTTCGACGCCGTGACGATCTCCTACGGTCTGCGCAACGTCGAGGACCCACAAAAGGCACTGCGCGAGATGCTGCGCGTCACCAAGCCTGGCGGCCGGGTCGTCATCTGCGAGTTCTCCTACCCCACCTGGGCACCGTTCCGCCACGTCTACACCAAGTACCTGCTGGCGGCGATCCCGGCCATGGCCAAGCTGGCCTCCTCGAACCGGGATGCCTATGACTACCTGGCCGAGTCGATCCTCGCCTGGCCCGACCAGCCTCATCTGGCAGACATGATGGCCGAGGCCGGCTGGCAGGCCATTGCGTGGCGCAATGTCTGTGGCGGCGTCGTCGCCTTGCATCGTGGTTGGAAGGGCAGTGACGAGAAGGAGATGGCCTGAGGTGAAAGGTCCCTCCTCCCCGATCCTCCTCGACGCCTGGGCAGCTCGCAGCTGCCCGGTCAAGACCCAGAACGCCTATGACCCCACCCTGTCAGAACCGGTCGGCGATCCGCGTGACGACGAGCTCTTCGCAGGGGCGGAGGCCCACCTGACGGTCATCTGTGACGCCCTGGCAGCCGTCACGGACGCCGTCGATCTGCGCTCGGTCACCTTGAGCGTGGCCGGTCGCCGGGTCGCCACCCGCAGGGCCATCGAGGCCGGTGCACCCGTCATCGTCTGCCCTGAGTTGCCGTCGTCCCCGCAGGAGCACCGCACCGGCTCCCCCAACGCCTTGGTGCTGGCCGGCAAGCGTGCCGACGGCGGGCCTGGATATTTGCCGGTCATCGTCAAGGACTACCTGGTGCTGGAGAGCCACCACACCCTGGCGGAATTCACCTGGGTGTCCCCCCTGAATGATCCGGATCCTCGCCACGCACGGATGTCACTGGACCAGACCTTCCGCGCCGGCCGGGAACGCGCCCTCATCCAGGCCGCCCATCACTGGAGGCTCCTCGAGGGCCTGGGCCTGGTCGCCACCCCTGACGAGTGCCCCAGCCATCGACGTCTCGTGGGGCTGGTCGGCCACGACGAGATTGGGATCCTCGACGACAACTTGGCCGTCTCCTGGCTCGATCTCGACCACAAGTTCATTCGCACCTTCTCGCGCTCGTCCGCCTCGGGATGGCGTCGCCGCAGCGTGCTGGACCGATACGACCACGAGCACACCTTCCGGGTGTCGGTGGCCGAGCACGCCATCGCCGGCGGCGAGCCGATGGTCGCCCCGATCGTCGTGCGTGAGTGCGAGTCCTGTCAGTGGTGGGCCATCTGTGAGCCACGTCTCGACGATGCCGATCTCTCCCTGCGCATCTCCAAGGCTCCCCTGGACGTCCGGGAGATCTCGACCCTGCGTCGTCTCGGGGTTTCCACCGTCGACGACCTGGCCGACGCCGACCTGGACGAGCTGCTGCCGGTCTACCTGCCTGAGGTTCAACACCGTCCCCGACCCGAACAACGACTCCGGGCGGCCGCCCGTCGCGCGCGCCTCATCCGTCAGGGAGTCCTGCTGGAGCGCAACGATGAGGGACCCATCGAGGTGGCCTCGTCCCGACTGGAACTCGACTTCGACATCGAGACCTCTCCGGATGGCCGGGTCTATCTGTGGGGTTTCGAGGTCAGTGATCCTGAACGCCTGCTCGACTCGACGACCGGTGACGTGCCCTATTACGTCGCCTTCAGCGAGTTCGCTGACATGGGCGACGACGATGAGAACGCACTGGCCGCCCGCGCCATCGCCTGGCTCGACGAGATCCTCTCGGCCCACCCGGAGACGATCGTGGTCCACTACTCCGACTACGAGATCGTCCATCTGCGTCATTTCGGCCACGTCTGCCAGGACGTGGAGACTCGTCAAGCGGTACGTCGGCTGCTGGACTCCGGCTGTTTCGTTGACCTCTTCACCACCATCAAGGCGCACTTCTTCGGGGTCAACGGGATTGGTCTGAAGGTCGTTGCCAACGCCGGCGCCGGGTTCTCCTGGCGTGACCCGGACCCGGGTGGCCTCAACTCCCAGACCTGGTGGGACCTCGCCGTCCATGACCCCGATCCGCAGGTCCGCGAGTCCTCCAGAACCCGAGTCATGGAATACAACGAGGACGACGTGAAGGCTACCCTCGCTGTTCGCCGTTGGCTTGCCGAGAGGCCCTCCGAGTAATCCTGGGACGCCTGGTCACGACGTTTCGCCGTGACGGGTGTCGCCATCGGCATGAGGTCAGGCAAAGATGATCCTGGCATGGCAAAGGTATACGGTTTTGTTGACACGTCCCTGACGATCCCTATCCGCTCATCTGGAGACCCATGCGTTCCTTGACACGAATCCTTCGATTCACCTCGCAGCTGTGGAAGTTCTACCTCGGGGTCGTCATCTCGGCTGTCATCGTCGCAATCACTCAGCTGGCCGTACCCTTCGTCATCGCCCGGGCCACCGACCTCGCCGTGGCAGGCGTGCGCGGCAACGACCACCACATCCGCGACATCATGCTTCTCGCGGTGGTCATCCTCGTCCTCGACGTCGTCAACTCCCTGCTCACCAACGTCAACGGATGGCTGGGCGACATCATGAGCGCCAAGATGCGCCAGATCCTGTCGACCCGGTACTTCAGCAAGCTGCTGGAGCTGCCGCAGTCCTGGTTCGACGAGGAGCTCACCGGATCGATCACCTCCAAGCTCACCCGATCGATCACCAATGTCACCGACTTCGCCAAGGCCTTCTCGAACAACTTCTTCACCCTGCTGCTGACGACGTTCGCCGTCCTCATCATTTCGGCCATCTACTCCTGGCCGCTGGCCCTGCTGTTGGCGATCGTCTTCCCGATCTACGTCTGGTTGACGGCCTTGACGTCACGCAACTGGCAGACCCATCGGGACGTCATCAACCACCACATCGACACCGCCGGCGGGCGGTTCCAAGAGGTCGTCTCGTAGATTCGCGTCGTCAAGTCCTACGTCACCGAGGCCAGCGAGCAGAAACAATTCAACAACCACTACGACGCCACCGTCGACGCCACCCGCTAGCAGTCCAACCACTGGCACCTCATGGACACCGTGCGGAGGGTGGTCCTCAACGTCATCTTCTTCGGTATCTACGCCATCATCTTCGTCCGAACGGCCAAGGGATACTTCGGCGTCGGGGACATGATCCTGCTCATCCAGCTCATGACGATGGCTCGCCAGCCGGTGCAGATGATGAGTTACATCATCGACGTCGCCCAGCGCGCCGTGGCCGGGTCCAAGGACTACTTCTCCGTCATGGAGACCCGTCCGGCCCACGTACCGCAGACCGCCACGACGACCATCCGCGAGCCCGAGCCGGGCGTCCCGATGATCTCCTTCAACGACACCGTCTTCAGCTACGACGGCACCAATCGGGTCATCGACCATGTCACCTTCGACGTCAGTCCCGGCGAGAAGGTGGCACTTGTGGGCGAATCCGGGGGCGGAAAGTCCACCTTGGTGAACCTGCTGCTCGGCCTCTACCCGGTCACCGAGGGCGCCATCATGGTGGCCGGCAACGATATCTCTCAGGTGACCCCGGATGCCTTGCGACGCCGTATCGGAGTGGTCTTCCAGGATCCGGCACTGTTCTCCGGATCGATCCGGGAGAACATCGCCTACGGCACCGAGGCCACCGACGCGCAGATCCGCGACGCTGCTCACCGCGCCTACGCCGACCGCTTCATCAAGCGGTTCTCCCAGCAGTACGACACCCTCGTCGGGGAGCGCGCTATCAAGCTCTCCGGTGGCCAGAAGCAGCGCATCTCGATTGCCAGGGCCCTGCTCAAGGACGCCCCGATCCTCGTTCTCGACGAGGCCACCTCAGCCCTGGACACCAAGTCCGAGCGGTGGGTGCAGGCCGGTCTGGAATCCCTCATGGCCGACCGCACCAGCCTCATCATCGCCCACCGCCTCTCGACGATCTCCAGCGTCGACCGGATCGTCACCCTGGACGCCGGTCGCGTCGACGAGATCGGCACCCCGGCCGAGCTGGCCGCCTCCGGAGGTATCTACGCCGAGTTGTTGGCCCTGCAGGCATCCAGCTCGAAGGCCGACCGCAAGAAGCTGGAGCGATTCGGCATCAAACTGTAATGAGGACCGCGCCGACGATGGCACCGACGCAGCCGCGTCACGAACGGCGAATCGTCCCGACGCGTTTTGGGCCGGGCCGCAGCGGTGTCACGGGGTCGTGGATCAGGTAGCTCTCATGTCGAAGTGGTAACGGCGATGGATGGCGGCCCCCAGCAAGGATCCACCGAACATCCCGGCGGCCAACGCACCGAAGACCCACCACGCGGCCCCAAGCAGGTCCAAGGCTCCCGACAGGATCCTGCCTGTGAGCCACACCGCGACAACCGAGGAGATCACCCCGCATATCAGGGCGGCCAGCATTGTGGTAGCCACCTCCACAAGGATGACCTGGTCCACCCAACGCCTGCCCAATCCGATGCGTTTGAGGCTGGTCACCAGATCACTGTTGGCGGCTCTCTCCTCCTTCGCCAACAGGCCCGCCATGATGGCCGACAACACGATGAAGGTGACGGTCGCGACGATGGTGATCGTTGGCAGCGGGACATCACCGAGGATTCGGGGGGCCATGACATAAAATTCCCCCAACCCGTGCGCCTGCGTCCACTCGTTGGTCAGTCGATCCTGATCGGGGGTCAGCCCTGTGAACAGAATCGCCGATCCAGCGCCTCGTGGTATTCCTGCTTTCGGACGCACGGAGATGCGCTTGACCCAGCTCAGATCATCCGTCAGCCCGACGGTGTGTGCCGGGTCGGCCCTGGAGGGATCATTGGTCAAGTACCCGCCTGATACAAGGACGTCACGTTGGGCGTCGTCAAGCTTTGTGACGACCGCAACATCGTCAACCTTGGAGAAATACCACCACGATCCGCTGATGTTGGCGTCATCGACCTGGTGGACGGTGATGTTTTTGGCGCCTTCCAGGGCATCGGAAAACTGCTTGACCTGAGCCGACTCCAGGGCGGGCACACCCTCCATCGAGACATGGAGCAAGGCCATCCCCGGGGGCATACCGGTGCTCGTCTGCGCGTTGGCCTGGGAGAACAACGCTGAAACGATGAGAAGCCCGGTAGCGGTTGCGGTGACCAGACCCGCCGCCACACCTGCGAAGACGCAATGCCACCCGCCCCGGCTGGAAAGAGCTCGATGAGCAGCAAGAGCCCGACCTACGGGGCGATGTGTCCGGACCAGACGAGAGAGCACGAAGGGTGCCCCCAAACCACCGGCCACTGCACACATCCCAGCGACCACAGCGACCGCGGTGAAGGTTGCGTCAGCCCCCAGGAGACCCCACAGGCACACTGCGCAGCCCAGTACCAGAGCCGCCCACCCCAGCCGACGAGCCGTGTTCATGTTGATCCCTCGCCGCTTCACGGTCTTACGACGGGAGGGAACCATGTTCACCATGGCCGCAGGAAGTACCCCGATGACCAATGCCATCACCAACGGGACCGTGGGGAATCGCCAAGGCCCCAACGGAGCAGAAGCCCTGGGGGCCATGTACCACCGCGCCGCAGCGACCACCGCCTGGCCCAGGGCCACAGACATCAGCGAGACGGTTTCTGCAACGAGGAGGGCCACCGTCTTACTCATGGCCGATACCGATCGACGGCGTACCCCGATAGCCAGAAGGGGGGATGCGATGCGTCTGAGTAGGGCCGTCAGTGCCGCGCCGGACACGACTGCCCCCAGCAGGCCAAACACCAGCCATGCCAGATTCTGATCCACGAATGCCTTCGGCGTCAGCCCGTGAGCTTCGCTGGCAGAACGGGTCTGTGTGGTATCGCAGTCACCTGCAAGCTTCAGGGTCTCGGCGAGGAGACTGCATACGTCACCGGGCTCCTGGGAGGTGAACCCAATTTGCCCATTGCCCCTGATACCGGCACGTCCAGCGTCATCGCGGGAAATCCGCCATGACTGCCATGTGCCTGGAGCCGCAAGAACCAAGGTCGCAGCCCGATCGTAGACGGCTTCGACATGGCCGGTGACCGTGAGGTGGAGATCACCTGCCTTGGCAGACAACCGCGATCCATCATCAGCGCCAAGAGTACTGGTGGCCAGAACCTCCCCGGCCTTCGCCGGCCAGCGACCCGAGGTCAGCCGATAGCGACCTTGCGTGGCCGAACCGGCCATGGGCATCTCTTGGTAGGCGACGTCATCGTACTGTACAAGGTTGATATTGCTGTAGAGCTGGGGAAAGGGCGCCGATGCCTGCAACGTGTTATTACGGGGTATCGGTACGGGGGTACCTGGAGGCACGTCTTCCTGCAGCGAGAAGAGACCGCTGGTAGAGCCGTAGCTCGCGATGTTCTTCTGTTCATCGGACAGTTGCCGAGCATTGGTGATGCCGCTGGAGACAGTCAGAGCTACAACGACCAGAGCCAGCGGAATGACGCGAAGCCACGTCCGCCAGTTCGACACGACGAGCCGGGTGACGTGGACGACCCACATCTCATACCTCCTCGAGAACCCCGTCCTCCATGTCGAGAACCCGGTCGACATAGTCGCAGGCTCGCGGATCATGGGAGGACAGCAGGACTGCACGATCAGCACCGTCGGTGACGATGTGACGCAAGACCTTGAAGATCATGTCAGTATTGGCCCGGTCGAGCTGGCCAGTCGGTTCATCGGCGAGCACGATTCGATGACCGCCAGCAATCGCACGGGCGATCCCCACCCGCTGAGCCTGACCCCCAGACATCTCAGCAGGGCGTCGATCTGCCAATTCAGCGACCCCCACCTCTTTGAGAGCATCCATGGCAATGGCCGCAGAATTTTTAATTTCACGCGCCCGCAGGACAAGCTCAATATTCTCACGGGACGTAAAATCGGGGACGAGCCCATGATGCTGAAAAACCATCCCCATTTCATGAAGACGAATGGCGTCCCGTCGTGATTCTGAGATTTTCGTGATGTCCACTCCGTTGATGCACACCGTCCCGCGCAATGGAGACAGGAGCCCAGAGAGCACATTGAGCAGGGTTGTCTTTCCGGAACCACTCACTCCGCGAACGAGTATCAGCTCACCGGTGTGCAGCACAAGATCGACACCTTTGAGTACCTCGTCACCCTTAACATAGGAAACATGGAGATCACTGGCCTTGAGGGGGTGAGCCACCCCCTCAAGGCCTTGTCGTTGCGATGTCAGCACCGATGACCCAATCCATAGGATGAGGCTTCATCATGATCTTTCCACCAGAACGACGAATCATTCGTCCACGGCTTATAATCCCAGCAATGCCCCTTCCGGTTTACATCATACCAAAATGCGGCACCATAAGGAGTCTGATTTTTTACAGAACTGAGAGAATCATTCTGATTTTTGTTGAAGTTATAGTAACCTACCTTAGTCTGTTTCGCAATGAGACCATGGAAATTCGAGTCGGCATACATTTCCAACGCAGCCTTCGACGGCGCCGGCGCTGCCGCCAAAACAGTGGCACCCATACACGCCGCCACGACCCCCCAACTATTTTCCTATTAACGGGCATGGCTAAAGCCCCCATTCTTGATCGCCCGCTGCTCTGCGGCGTATGGTACTTAGGTTACCTAACCTAAGACAGCCTGTCAAGAGTGGGTCACAACGGCCGATCCAGCATCGCCCCGACCAGAAATCCCACAGCGCACAGCAACTCCGCCAGCCCGGTGTTCTTGAGGACCGGCACCAGGGCCATCCCGGTGGCCTTCGTGGCCAAGGCCTTCACCGGGGAGACGAGCAGAATGACCATGAGCAGGCCCAGAAGGACCCACCAGGTCGACAGGGCCGCGACGACGATGACACCGACGCAGGCCAGGGCCACCAGCACGAGGTACAAGATCCGCGTCCCCTGATGGCCCAGCTTGGTGGCCACGGTGTGCTTGCCACTGACGCGATCACCGTCGATGTCGCGCAGATTGTTGGCCACCAGCACCGCACAGGCCATCGCACCGATGACACAGGCCGTCACCCAGCCAGCCGTGCCGACGTGATCGGCCTGGACGTACACCGTGCCGCCGACGGCGACCAGCCCGAAGAAGATGAAGACGAAGGTCTCCCCCAGCCCGGCATAGCCGTAGGGGTGTGAACCACCGGTGTAGAACCAGGCCGCAAGGATGCAGGCCAGGCCCACGATGATGAACCACCAGTGTCCAGTCATGATGGTGATGATGAGTCCGGCCACCGCCGAGACCCCGAAGCACGCGAAGGCAGCAGCTTCGACGTGCGAGGGTTCAGCGACTCCTGACCCGACAAGCCGCAGCGGACCAACCCGGTCCTCCCCGTCGGAGCCGCGAATACCGTCGGAGTAATCATTGGCGAAATTCACCCCGACGACGAGCCCCAACGCCACCACGAGGCACAGGGTGGCCAGTTCCCACCGCGCACCACCGTCGGCAATGGCGATCGCGGTACCCGCCACCACCGGAGCAATCGCGGTGGGGAGGGTACGGGGACGAGCCCCCTCTAGCCATTCGGCTGCAGTGGCCATGGACAACTCCCTGAGTCAGTGGTGGAGACGCGGATCGTGCGTCAGGCGGGCACCACACCGAAGGACTTCTCGGAACGTGCACCAGTGGCGACCATATCGCCGCTGCATGTCCAACCCGTATCTGCACCAGTGACAGAAACGATGGATAATCACAGATGCCCGATACCTCACTCGAGTTCGGCAGGAGTCGTCACCGTGAGAACCATGTTCGCCAGCCTGAGCATTCCGAATTATCGGATCTACTTCTCCGGCACTCTCCTGACGAACATGGGGCAGTGGATGGCCCGTACCGCCCAGTCGTGGCTGGTGCTCGTCATTTTGACCCACGGCAATGCGGCGGTGCTCGGTTGGGTGATGGCGGTGAACTTCGCGCCCATCCTGCTCGTCACGCCGTGGGCTGGCGCTTTGGCTGACCGAATGTCCAAGCGTCGCATCATGGTGACGGCGCAGATCGTTCTGGCGATTGACGCCGCGATTCTTTCCACCCTCGTCCTCACCGGGGCGGTGCGCCTGTGGATGGTATTCGTCATCGCAGCCATGGATGGCCTCGCCGGCGCGTTCTACAGCCCGGCCACCCAGGCCTTCGTCTCCGAGCTCGTCCCACTGAAGAACCTGCCCAACGCCGTGAGCCTCAACTCTGCCTCCTTCAACGGCGCCCGCCTGCTCGGCCCTGGCGTCGGTGGCCTGCTCATCGCCGCCGTGGGAGTCGGCTGGGTGATGGCCATCAACGTCCTCTGCTTCATCGGGTTCATCACAACCCTGTTGTTCATCAGGGCTGACCGTCTCTACGTGTCCCCACCCTCAGCCGAGAAGGCACGGGTGCGCGACGGCGTCCGGTACGTCAAGCGTCGCCCCGACCTCGTCATCCTGCTGGCGATCGGGTTCATGATGGGCACCTTCGGTTTCAACTTCAACATCTCCGATGCGGTCATGGCGACTCAGGCCTTTGGCAAGGGATCTGGCGAGTACGGTCTGCTCGGTTCGCTCATGGGTATCGGCTCGATGGTTGCCGCTCTGGGAGCGGCTCGACGCAGGCCGCGGCTGCGCTGGGTCGAGCTGGCCCTGCTGGTCTACAGCGTCAGCATGGGTTTGTCGGCCCTGGCCCCGAATTACGGCATCTTCGCCGTGCTCAAGATGTTCGTCGGTTGGGGAGCCATCTCGACCCTCATCACCGCCAACGCCATGGTGCAGACCTCGGTTACTCCGCACATGCGTGGCCGGGTCATGAGCCTGTGGGCAACACTAGTCATGGGCGGCACCCCGCTCGTCTCCCCGGTCATCGGGTGGATCGGCAATGGCATCGGACCGCGCGCCACGGTCGCCTGGGGAGCCATCAGCCTAGGCATCACCTTTGTGGTCATCACCGCCGTCATCATGCACAACGACCGCATCCGGGTCGTGTTCGATCCCTCCAAGCGGGCACCGTGGCTGCGCCAGGTACGTGGCAAGGTGACCATCGACTACGTCCAGCAGACGAAGTGAGCGATCCACTTGTGCAACAGAAGGTGAATGTGGTGCCCGATTTGATCGGGCCCCTCTGGAAAACCAAGGCCAAGATGGTTCACTGGTGGCATGAAGAAACTCATCAACGCTGTCGAGGATGTCGTCGTTGATTCCCTGCGCGGTGTAGCGGCCGCCCACCCTAACTCCCTGAAGGTCGATCTAGAGCACCGCATCGTGTTGCGCGCTGGTGGTCCGGTCAGCGGAAAGGTTGGTCTGGTCTCTGGTGGCGGTTCCGGCCACGAGCCGCTGCACTCAGGCTACGTGGGGCGAGGCATGCTCGACGCCGCATGCTGCGGTGAGGTCTTCACCTCCCCCGTGCCGGACCAGATCACCGAGGCCACCAAAGCCGTTGACGGTGGGGCCGGTGTACTGCACATCGTCAAGAACTACACCGGTGACGTCATGAACTTCGACATGGCTGCCGAGATGGCCTCTATGGAGGCTGGCACCCGCGTCGAGTCCGTCGTTATCGCCGACGATGTTGCCGTGCAGGACTCCTTGTACACCGCTGGGCGTCGCGGGGTCGGCTTGACGGTGCTGGCCGAGAAGATCCTCGGCGCAGCGGCCGAGGAGAAGCGCGATATCGACGCCCTGCTCGAGCTCGCTAAGCGCATCAATGACGGTGGTCGCTCCTTTGGAGTAGCCCTCACCTCCTGCACAGTTCCGGCAGCCGGCAAGCCCACTTTCGACCTCGGCGAGAACGAGATGGAGTTGGGCGTCGGCATCCATGGTGAGCCCGGCCGCGAAACGACCGTGTTGGGCGCTGCCGCCGAGGTTGCCGCTCAGATCGTCGAACCCATCCTGGCTGACCATGACTTCACCACAGCCCCGGTCATCGCGATGCTTAACGGCCTGGGCGGCACCCCTCTCATGGAGCAGTACCTCGTGTGGGGGGAAGTCGCCAAGATTCTGGAAGGCAAGGGCGTCAAGGTTGCCCGCACCTTGGTCGGCAATCACATTACGAGCCTGGAGATGGCAGGATGTTCCTTGACCTTGCTCTCCGCTGACGGCGATCTCCTGACGCTGTGGGATGCCCCAGTGGAGACTCCTGGACTTCGATGGGGATGCTGATGTCTGAAATTTCTGCCGCAACCGTTTCCGAGTGGCTCAAGGACTACTCGGCGGTCATCTCGGAACACGCGAATGAACTGACTGACCTGGATCGCCAGATCGGTGATGCTGACCACGGCTCGAATATGGCTCGCGGGATGACCGCCGTGGCGGCCCTTGACCCGGGATCCTTCACCTCTGCCGCTGAGCTCCTCAAAAAGGCGGGGATGACGCTGGTGAGCACCGTTGGTGGCGCTTCGGGTCCTCTCTACGGCACTTTCTTCTTGCGTCTGTCGACGATTATCAAGGTCGACGGTGAGCCCACTGCCCAGCTGCTCGCTGATGCCCTCGACGCTGGTTTGGCTGGCATCGTGGCCCGCGGCAAGGCAGCAGTCGGCGATAAGACTCTGGTAGACGCCCTGTCCCCCGCCGTAGACGCTGCCAAGCAGGTTGCTGCTGACGGTGGTTCTGCCGCCGAGGCGCTCGCTAAGGCAGCCGAAGCCGCTCACGAGGGCCGTGATGCGACCATCCACATGGTGGCTCGTCGCGGCAGGGCGTCGTATCTTGGGGAACGAAGCAAGGGACACCAGGACCCAGGTGCCACCTCGATGGCCCTGCTCGTGGCGTCCGCAGCGCGTTGCCTGTCAGGAGCCAATCATGAGTGATCAAGGCGTTGGAATCGTCATCGTCTCCCATAGCCGCCCACTGGGCCAAGCTGCGGCCGATCTGGCCTCCCAGATGCTGCCCGGCCCGGAGACTCCACCCATCGAAATTGCCGCTGGTCTTGATGACACCACTTTGGGTACCGACGCCACTGCGGTGAGCGCGGCGATCGAGAAGGTTGGTGGTTGTGACGGGATCCTCGTTCTCGTTGACCTCGGATCGGCAATCCTGTCGGCCGAGATGGCCCTGGACTTCCTCGATGCCGACATCGCTAGCAAAGTCAAGATCTCCACTGCCCCACTGGTTGAGGGGGCTGTGGTCGCGGCCGTCATGGCATCGACGGGCGCCGCGTTAGAGGTCGTCGCTGCCGAGGCAGAAAAGGCCCTGGAGCCGAAAATCTCCCAGCTCTCCGACGACTGAACCTGCTAGACGGTGGTGCCCGGTTGGCCCAGGCACCACCGTTTCGCAGGTTCAGGCTGGCTTCCTGATGAGGGCCGCAACTGGTAACGCTGTCACAGCTGCCAGTTGACCAGGTCGTCTTCACCAAACTCGCCGTCGGGCCACACTGCCCGCACGACGCCAGCTGCCGCCAGCGCCTTGCGGCAGCCAGAGCACGGCTTATCCGTCACGTAGGCCGTGGAACCGGCAGTATCTCGGGTGGCGAAGAGTAACGCGTTCATCTCGGCGTGAATGGCGATGCAGAACCCGGGGGAACCAGGCACGTCGTAGTCGGAGAACGCCGGCACCTCGCCATACCCCAGCTGCCCGCGCGGACAAGCCCCCTCCAGACAGTCCGGACGGCCGGGAGCAGCTCCGTTGTACCCCGTGGCGATAATGCGATGTTCGTGGACGAGCAAGGCCCCCACTCGACGACGGGTGCATTTGGCGCGCGCCGAGACAGCTTCCGCTATGCCCAGGAAATACGTGTCCCAATCGGGCACTGTTACGACCTTGCCGTTCACCTCGGCCATCTTGGGCTCCTCTCGCTCATCTCCATGCGTTCACGTCTGCAAGACGCTGCATCGGCTGAATAACCATGTTCGACCTTAACCCCGGTCAAACGTCAATATCCTCGTAAGAACGCGGGTCCTCGATGGGTTCCAAGTGGCCACTCACCCTCATCTCAGGCCATTTGTCAAGAATCTCATCGATGAGGTCTTCCATAGCGTCGTGGCCCTGCTTGACTGTCCAGAACCCCGGAACAAGCATGTGGAACTCGAGGAATTGTCGGTACCCGGCCTCTCGGGTGCGCACCGCGTGAAACCTCATGTGGTCATTAGAGTGAGCGTCAAGGAAGTCCCGGATAGCCGCGTTTTCTTCTTTGGGCAAAGAGACATCGAGCAGGGCGGTGCCAGACTGTTCGACGAGTTTAGCCCCGGTGATAAGGATGTTGATCCCGACCGCGAAGGCGACGATCGGGTCGAGGCGCTGCCACCCCGTTAGCCAGACCAGTCCGACTCCCACCAGGACGCCCACGGAGGTCCACACATCGGTGAGGAGGTGCTTGCCGTCGGCGATAAGGGTCATCGATCGACGTTTGCGGCCGTTTCTAAGTAAAACCCACGCCACTGCCCCGTTTATGACCGAGGCCAGCACCGAGACCAACAGACCGATGCCGACGTCCTCAATGGATTGCGGATGGAAAAATCGCTGAATCGCGGTGTATATGATGACTGCGGCGGCGATGAAGATCATCATCCCCTCAGCACCAGCCGAAAAATATTCGGCCTTGGAATGGCCAAATTGATGGTTCTTGTCCGGCGGGCGGATCGACACCTTGAGAGCGACGAGGGCGATGACGGCTGCGACGAGGTTCACGAGGGATTCTGCGGCGTCTGAGAGTAATCCCACCGATCCGGTAATCCACCAGGCGAGGGCCTTCAACAGGATCGTTGCGGTGGCCGCTGCGATCGACAGCCATGCAAAACGACTAAGGTCCTCCGGCGGCTGGTGGCGCGGGGTAACTGCGGAAGTGTCAGGAATCGTCGTCACCCAAGCATTGTCCCAGCCCAATCTGTGCTCCCCAAACAGGAGGGTCAATCGTCCTCCGGCGACGCAGCATCTTCATCGTGGACGGATAACAGGGAAGGGTGCGCGCACCACACGGCGCGATAGCTGCGGCGCAGGGATGTCACGAAGCTGAAACCTGTGGGGTGAATGATGGGAATGCAAGCATGTACTGCGAAGGTACTTCGTGACGACTGTAGGAGGTTACTATGCCCATCAAGCCACACAAACTCGGGATTATCGGGGTCGGTCGAGTCGGTGACGCTGTGCTCTCTGACGCCATGATGAGCGGTCTGTTCGGTGAGATTTGCGTCATCGACGTCAATGAGAAGTTGGCTGCCGGGCAGGCCCTCGATCAGCATCACGCCACCGCACTGCCCAACGTCACCAATGTCGCCGTGTACGCCGGTGACTACGGCGACTTGTCTGACGCCGATGTCATCATCGTGACTGCCGGCCCGTCTATCGACGCGTCCAACGGCCCAGCAACCGGTGCTGCACGGCGTGAATTGGCTGCCACTAACGGCAAGATCATCCGCTCCACCATGACGGAGATCACCAGCCGCAACCACGAGGCAGCCATCATCATATGCTCCAACCCCCTTGATGCCTTGGTCCATATCGCCAGCACCGAGTTCGATCATCCGCAGGGGTTGGTGCTCGGTACCGGAACGATCCTTGATTCGGCCCGCATGTGTCGCGTGGTCGCCGATCGTCTCGGAGTCGACCCAGATTATGTGCGTGGTTACATGATCGGCGAGCACGGCCCGTCCGGATTCCCGATGTTCACTGGAGTCAATGTCGGCGGCGTCGGCTTCGACGGCCTGGCCGAGCTCTTCGATACGGACCCGATGGACCGCGACGAGCTGACCACGCGCATTAACGATGCCGGTACTGCCGTATTCAACTTAAAGGGCTGGACGAGCGCTGGCATCGGCCAATCGGCCGTCACCATTGCGCGCTCTATCCTCCTCAATGAACACGCCGTCTACCCGGTTTGTACCACCTTGCACGGCCAGTACGGCCACGACGGCGACGTGTCTATGGGCGTGCCGTGCGTTATCGGCGCCGCGGGTGTCGAACGCATCCTCGAGGTGCCGCTGGATGACTGGGAGCAAGAGCACCTGGCCAGTACCATCAAAGCCATCCAGGAGACCGTCGAGGCGGCTTCCTGAACGCGCTTCGACGAAGCTCGTAGGATCGAGCCATGGAACTCCCCTCATGGCTCGGTATCCCTACCCTCGCATTCGGATTGGGGAGCCGAACCCCCCAGCAGGGTCTCGTCCTTGCCGGGGGAGGGTCCAGAGCCTCCTTCCAGATGGGTGCACTGCGGCACCTTTACGACGTTGTCGGGATTGCCCCCACTTCGATGGTGGCCACTTCAGCCGGGTCGATCGTGGCCTGCACCCTGGCCCAATGGACCGATCCAGCCAAGCAATCGGCGGCACTGCGTCAGCTAGAGGCGATGTGGCTCGAGATGACCGATCAGTCCGACATGTTCACGCCGCGGGCATGGTTTTCTCGGTTGCTCGAAATAGGCCCGGAATGGATGTCATTGCTCAACCGGGAAGCCGCTAAAACAAAGAGCCAACGTCCCTGGCTGAGCTTGCCATTCCATCGCGGCCCGGAGCAGACGAAAATCCCTGACCCCGCAGAACCTGTCGCTGGCCGTGACGACGACCGCCTCACCGGTCAGGCAAAGACCTTGGAAATCGCCACTCGTGACGACCCCATTACAGGTGGTTCCTGGACCCCAGGTGTCATCTTGCAGCTGCTATCAGCCCTGTCCCGATTAAGTCGCGACGGCGGTGATATTTCGACGATCGTGCGAGGAGCTGAGACCTCGGCGTCAACTTATCGTGCCGGACCTATCTTGGCGAAACTGCTCGATCGTGGCTTCTTCAAATCCGAATTATTAGCAACCTCGGGAATGTCAGTACGTATTGCCACAGTCGCCCTAGAATCCGGAGAGTTGCGGTACATGACCGAATCAGGGGTGCTCGTCGACCGCGACAATCAGCCGCTCGGCTCCTCAACCTTCGATGTCTCTCGCGGGGTACTCGCTTCCTGCTCCATTCCCGGGGTGTTCCGTCCCGTTGACCTCGACGGCGAGCACTACGTCGACGGTGGCCTGCGAGAAAATGTGCCCGCCGAAATGGCCATTGGGCACCTCGGCGTCACGAACCCCTATGTCATCACCTGTTCGCCACCGGGAGCCCAGCGAGAGTCCGACTTCGGCTCTCGCAATATGCTCGATCTGGTGATGAGGTCGGTGTCGATCCTGACCGACGAGACCGAGCGGGATGAGGTGGCCTACGCCCGCAACGCTGGAGCCGTCGTCATCGGCCCGGAGATTTCAGTGCACGACTCCATGACGGTCGACCCTGGCCTGCTGCGAATCAACCGCGACTACGGCTGGATGCGCTCAGCGGAGAAACACGTCAAGTCCGGTCTCGAGGACCACGAGCTTGTCAAGGATGCTGTGCGCACTCGAATGCGCGGTTGGGAGCTGGAACAAGCCTGGCTCAAGGACGAAGCCTCCCGCGACGACATGGACGAAATGCAACACGTCAAGGACCATTTGCGTGACGTCGCCGCCCGACTACCCCTCGATCTGGCTCCTGACGGGGTTAAGACGTGGGGGCGGGTTCTCGAAGGACATGGCCACCCGCAGGCACCCGAGGATGTCGTCATCCCCTGGCAAGTGTAAAAGTCCCAGGAACGTCCGGATACGACACGACGGCGGCGAACGTCACGTTTACCGCCGTCGCAGCATTTCGTCGATGTTTCAGATGAGCTCGTTGAGGTCGGCTACCGAATCAAGAATGATGTTGGGACGGTAGGGGTACTGTTCGACTTCTTCACGCTTGGTGATACCCGAGAGCACCAGGACAGTCAGCAACCCAGCTTCCATACCAGCAACCATGTCGGTATCCATCCGATCACCGATCATGGCCGTGGTCTCGGAGTGAGCCTCGATGCGATTCAAAGCCGAGCGGAACATCATCGGGTTCGGCTTTCCAACAATGTACGGCTTGTGCTTCGAGGCAGCCTCGATCATCGCAGCGACGGCACCGGTGGCGGGCAACGGGCCCTCCTTGCTGGGGCCAGTCGCGTCGGGGTTAGTGCAGATAAACCTGGCACCGTCGACGATAAACCGGACGGCCCGGGTAATGGCCTCGAAAGAGTAGGTACGTGTTTCTCCGAGGACGACGTAGTCAGGGTCGATGTCGGTGAGGATAAACCCGGCTTCGTGCAGAGCCGTCGTCAGGCCAGCCTCGCCAATAACGTAAAGGCGCGCGCCGGGCTGCTGATCGGCTAGGAAGTGGGCGGTGGCCAGAGCCGAGGTCCAGATATTGTCCTCCGGCACCGTCAGACCAGAACCCTGCATCCGGGCAGCCAGGTCACGTGGGGTGAAGATGGAGTTGTTGGTCAGCACCAGGAATCGCTTCGAAGTGTCGACCCAACGATTAATGAGATCGCTGGCGCCAGGCACCTCATGGTTCTCGTGGACGAGCACGCCGTCCATGTCGGTCAGCCAGCACTCGATGTCTGCGGGATCTCTCATGGCTCCAAGCCTATCGAGATGCGGACATACGCAAGAAGAATGCGCACTAATCGGAACTCCCGTGCATCTGGGTGCTAGGAGTGCGGCACGATGCCCAGGTCATCTGTTCCCCGGCTTCAATGAGCCATGGCGATGAGGTGCCCCCACTGGGACTCGAACCCAGGACCCGCGGATTAAAAGTCCGCTGCTCTAACCATCTGAGCTACGGGGGCTCCCCCAGTGTAGCGAGGTCCTGATAGCCATGCGAAACGACCCGGCATCTATCAGTTGATCCTCGACCCCACCGCGATGGGACTTGGCGATACCTACTCAAAAGCGTCAACCCGTACTTCAGAGTTGGCATGAAATCTTTAGACTCGCCACCGCGATGGCAGCTATCGGGAGCATCGTCTTCCGTACCGCTGGCATCGCCCCTAGCCATCGCTGATTAGAAGCCCCTTACCGGACCCTAAACAACATCTTTGAGGTTCTCAGTCTTTTCTCGGCGTGTCGTCTTGCGGACGTCGAAAAAACTCTTCGTTGCGAGTGGACGAAACTGGTTTTGACGCCTTGAATTGCCTTGTCACGCGAGATGTTCCTGGTTGGGTCGGTGGACGGATCCGGGGAAGAGCCAGGGGCGCCTCATACGGAGGCGGGTCCACACGCCGGAAGGAGTCAGATCCATGGGTGTAGTGCGCCCACTTTGGGCCGGGGTCGCAACCCTGGCCACCGCCGGTCTCGCCATCGGCAGCAGTCAGATGTTCGTCCCCCAGGCGCAAGCCTCCAACAGTTCAGTAAAGGCCCGAGTGTCCGCTCGCACCGCCGTTAACGTCAGGGCCAAGGCGAGCACAACCGGAAAGATTCTGGGCGTGCTTGATAGGGGCCAGCAGCTCAATCAGACTGGCATCCCGGTCAACGGCTGGGTCCCCGTTGCCTACCGCGGCCACACCGCTTTCATTGACCACCACTACCTGTCGTCGGTCGCCTGGCGCCCATCCGCCCCCAGTCCCTCCGCCTCCAACTCGCCAGTCGGAATCGCCCAGGCGACCACGTACGTCAATGTTCGCGCTGGGCATTCTATGCAGGCTGCCAAGGTAGGGATGCTCTCCCCCGGTGAGAGGGTCGGGTTGACCGGACGCTCCTCGCAAGGGTTTAGCGAGGTCATCTACAACGGCGTTCACCGTTGGGTGGGCTCCCGCTACCTCAGCGCCCCCAATAAGCCCACGCCAGCTCCCAAGCCCACGCCAGCTCCCAAGCCCACGCCGAGGCCAGCACCGGCCCCAGCCCCAAGGCCGGCACCGGCTAAGACCGTCTACACAACAACCAGCCTCAACCTACGAAACAGCGCCTCCACAAGCGCCCCCGTCTACACCTCAGTCCCACGCGGCACCGCCCTGGTAACCACCGGCCAAACCACCTCCGGATGGACTCAAATCACCTACCACCGCCGCACCCTATGGGCCGCCAGCAAGTACCTCACCACCAACGCACAACCCACACCGGCACCCAAACGCCCGGTGTCACCCAGAGGCGCTCGAGCCGCCATTGTGAACTACGCCACGGCTCAAATTGGCAAGGTCTACATCTGGGGCGGAGAAGGCCCCGACGGCTTCGACTGCTCCGGCCTCGTGTTGAAGGCATACCAGCAGGCGGGAATTAACCTGCCCCATTACTCGGGGTCACAGATCGAACGCGGCCATCGTATTTCCCTCGACCAGATCCAGCCGGGCGACCTCTTCGCTGCCTCGGGTGGCGGTCACGTCGGCATCTACGTCGGCAACGGGCAAATGGTGGAGGCAGCCAATCCCCGTGCCGGGGTGCGGCTGAGCCCTATTCGTTCCTCGATGTACCCACTTCGCATCAATTCAGACATCCTGGACTGAACCAGCACGACGTCGGCAATCCTCACCGGTTGCCGACGTCTGCATTGCCACAGAAGACGTTGTGGACACGCTGGCAGGCGCTCGTTCGCCCCGACAGTCAGTAGTGACTCTGCGCGACGATTTTTCGCCAGCGATACGACCTGGGTATGATGGCCCAGTTCGACGATTGGTGTTGCATTGATCACGCATCCGTCGAGTCCCGGTCGTCCAGAGGCCTAGGACACCGCCCTTTCAAGGCGGCAACGCGGGTTCGAATCCCGTCCGGGATACTTCGGGGGGTCTTGCATCGACACGATGCAAGGCCCCTTTGTTACGTCCACACTTGATCGGTTTGTCAGCCAGCCCACCGCACCATGGCGACCCTCGGCCACCGTTCGTCCCCGCCAAGAAATGCCGATAGTGGCGTTGCCATCGCCGATTCGAGACGCTTTAACAGAAGCGGACACTCCCCTGAACACCCCTCAACACCGGCCCCTGACCTGGTAACGCACACATTCCGTCCGCGGCACCGAAACTTTTCACCATGTTCGCTTACAGTGAACTCATCACGCCCGCGCGACAGCCCCATCGGCACATACAAATCCCCTAGTCACAGCCGTTTTCAGTCAGCACCCGCGACTCGATTTCCCTTCGAGGCAACATCCTTGCTATATTTTTCGAGCTGCCTGAGGCAGCGGTCAGGCTCGAAAGAGTCAAGGCCCCGTAGCGCAGTTGGTTAGCGCGCCGCCCTGTCACGGCGGAGGTCGTGGGTTCAAGTCCCATCGGGGTCGCTGAAGCGGTGATGAGTTCATCACCGCTTTCGTGTTCATGAGACCTTTACGTGAACACACTTGGCCGGGTAGCTCAGTTGGTAGTAGCGTTCGCCTGAAAAGTGAAAGGTCACCGGTTCGACCCCGGTCCCGGCCACCTCACGGAATATTTTCCATCACCTCGAACTTCAGCCTGGTATCGACACCACTTCGCGTAACCTTCCGGAACCCTCACGTGGCGTGACGGAAAGCTGCCGACGAACGTGGCAGCGCGGCCAGCACGAGAGAACGCCCTAGGGCTGGTGCCAGGGCCTCCCAGACGGCCTGCCAGCCTCCAAGCGACCTGTTCCCTGGAGCTTCCACGCCGTCGCTTTGGTTATTGAGCTGGAACGTTTGAGTCCACATCAACATGGCGAGGACCGCAGCGGCGTAGGAACTCTGCCCAGCGATCGCGTAGATGAGGCCGAGCACCTTCATCGACATGTGGCCAGCAATGACGAGAGCGCTCAACGCGATCGGTGAAAGCTGCGCAGACCCGCCAAGAACGGAGTCGTAACGTACCCCGAGAACTGCCAAATAGCCGGGATGGCCATAACCGCCATGGAGACGGCCATCGGGAGCCTTAATGCGTCCCGACGTGGTTTTACCCGCGACCCCATGCCGCACCGTCAATCTGCACCTGCTAGGCGACGGTGCCCAGCACGCGAAGTGTGCCATAAAAAGTGTTAACGACGCCCAAAACGCGTCAGATGTGAGCTATTACGTCAAATAGGCGCCAACCCAGCGCTCCATTTCAGCGAAAACACTGGCCCGCACCGACGGAGCGGAGAGCACCAAGTCGTGGAGTCCACCCCGGACACGGACCAGGGTGAGATGGCGGCCAAGATTGACTGCTGCACGTGCCAACCGATCGACGTCGAGGACGGTATCGGCGGTCTTCATCGACGGCTTCCACGTCGCTGAGAGGTCGCTGCGAGCGGACATAAGCACCAACAGCGGGACGTCGATGTGTAGCCCCTGAGCCACCTTCTGATGGCCATCAAGGATGGCTGCCAGCCACCCAGCACGAGTGACGAAAGGAGCCCACGACGGGTCCTTGACCTCGGGGACGTCCCATTCCCCGCCAAACTCGCGTCGGATTGAGCGCCCGAAATTATCCCGGGACGGAATAGGCAGCACGGTCGTCGGTTCTGCGACGCGGACTGACCGAGCTAGCGGTCCGGCTAGGGCTCGGGTAAGGAACGACCCCTGAAGGTCGATCCACGGCGAGTTGAGAATGACCCCGTCGACCTGACCCGGATCACGCGCCACCCACAACGGGACAATGAGTCCCCCGGTGGAATGGCCCATGATCGTCACCGAATCGTGGTCGGCGCGCAGCAAGGACACCGCAGCGCCGAGTTCTTCGTCGTATTCGGCCAGGTCACGAACCCAACCAGCCATCTGACCTGGGACGAGATTTCGCCCGTACCGACGCAGATCGAGCCCGAGGAAGTCATACCCCCAACTCTCTACCGCCTCAGCTAGGTGGGCTTGGTAGAAGCAGTCCGACCAGCCGTGGACGTAGAGCATGGCGCGGCCATGACGGGGCTCACCACGACGCACCACACTCGCAGTCAAGAGCCCATCGGGATCTCCAACAGCCTTAGCTGCATGCGGGAGCCCGATTCGGGCGTACTCAAACCCATCGAGCAGGGGGTCGTTCAGCCACCTCATGGCCGCATTACCGGCTCAGTCATCCTCGCCGTAGTGGGCGTACTTCTCAGCCAAATCTGCGTACTCATCCGACAGGCCATCCTCGTCATGAGGATCCTCCTGCTGATGGTTGTCGCCTCTCAGCTCTCGCTCCAGTGACTCGAGATCCATGTTCACCGAGCGATACTTCAAATCGCGGGCAACCTTGGTCTGTTTCGCCTTTGCACGGCCGCGCCCCATGTGGGTCGACCCCCTCGCTTCATCAATAGCGGCTTTGCCGCCCAAAATCATCAACTGTCGTGGGGCACAGGCTACCCGAGCGATGACCCACGTACCAAAGTGGGCCACCACAAGATGTGTTTACGGACGAACGGTCTAGCAACAAGGATGGTTTGAAACCAGCACCGCCCCCGGCTCATTCGTCGCGTCACGATGGGAAACACGGCCACACCGCCAAGCGGAAAGACCACGCTCGGCAAGCAGATCGATGGCTGTGGAGATGTTCGCGTCAGGCATGACGAGGACCATCCCGACTCCCATGTTGAGAGTCGCCTCAATGTCAGGCTGTGAGACGTTGCCCACCTGCTGGACGAGATTAAAGATCGGCGCTGGCGTCCACGTGGAACGGTCGACGGTGGCAACGAGGTCGTCGGGGAGGACTCGGGCTAGGTTGTTAGCTAGTCCCCCACCAGTGACGTGGCTCATCGCGTGCACGTCGACCTGGCGGATGAGGGCCAGCACATCAGCTGCATAGACCGTAGTTGGCTCCAGCAGCTCCTCACCGAGAGTGCGGCCCAACTCGTCGACGTGACGCTCCAGAGCCCAACCAGCATCAGCCAGCAGCACCTTGCGGACCAAAGAATAACCGTTCGAGTGCAACCCCGAGGAAGCCACCGCTAGCAAGGCGTCACCCTCCTGCACTCGCTGCGGGCCGAAGATGGCGTCGTACTCGACGGCACCCGTAGTAGCACCGGCGACGTCGTACTCGTCGTCGGCCAGCAGACCCGGATGCTCAGCCGTCTCTCCGCCTAGCAGAGAACAGCCAGCCTTAACGCAGGCTGCGGCGATGCCCTTGACGACATTGGCAATCCGGTCAGGATCGACGTGGCCGCACGCAATGTAGTCAGTGACGAACCACGGCTCGGCACCCACGACGACGAGGTCATCGACGAGCATGCCAACGAGGTCAAAACCGATAGTGTCGTGAACGTCCATGGCTTGAGCGATGGCTACCTTGGTTCCAACCCCATCAGTCGAGGTGGCCAGCACCGGATGGCGGTACTTACCCAGGGCAGCTGCATCGAAAAAGCCAGCGAAACCGCCCAGGCCGCCGAGGACCTCTGGACGACGGGTAGCGGACACGTGGGCCTTCATAAGGTCGACGGCGCGCTCACCAGCCTCAATGTCAACTCCGGCACGGGCGTAGGCGGACTCGTTGCTCACTGCTGCTCCTGGTTGGGGTCGGTGTTAGTGGCGTCAGCTAGCACGTCTCGCGCCGAGACGGGCACTTGTACGGGATAGACGCCGTCAAAGCAGGCCCGACAGAGGTTGTCGGCGTCGACGTGGGTAGCACGAACGAGGCCGCCAAGGCTGACGTAGCCAAGTGAATCAGCGCCGATAGATCGGCAGATGTCCTCGATCTCAAGGCCTGGGGCGATGAGCTGGGCGCGCGTAGCGAAGTCGATGCCATAGAAGCACGGCCACTGCACCGGCGGAGAAGAGATGCGCACATGCACCTCGGCCGCACCAGCCTCGCGCAGCATTCGGACAAGCTGACGCTGAGTATTGCCGCGCACGATGGAGTCATCGACGACGACGATGCGTCGTCCTTCGATGACGTCGCGCAGCGGATTGAGCTTGAGTCGGATACCCAGATTACGCAGAGTTTGAGAAGGCTGGATGAACGTCCGGCCCACATAAGAATTCTTGACCAGGCCCATGCCGTAGGGAATGCCGGACTCGTCGGCATAGCCGATGGCCGCCGGGGTGCCAGATTCTGGCACCGGAATGACGAGATCGGCATCGGCGGGGTGTTCCTGGGCCAGAATCTTACCGATCTTGACGCGAACGTTGTGGATGCGTCGTCCGGCGATAACGGTGTCAGGGCGAGCCAGGTAAACGTACTCGAAGATGCACCCCTTGGGGTGAGCCTCAGCGAAACGGCTAGTGCGTAACCCAGCCGCGTCAATGGCGATCATCTCGCCGGGATCGATCTCGCGAACGAAGGTGCCACCGACGATGTCGATAGCCGCAGTCTCGGAGGCGACCACCCACCCACTAGAAAGACGCCCCAGCACCAGCGGCCGGATGCCCTGCGGGTCACGAGCAGCACACAGGGTGTGGTCGTCCATGAAGACGAGGCTAAAGGCACCCTGGAGGTGGGGCAGGACCTGGGTGGCGACCTCCTCAAGGGTGCCGTCATAGGTCGTCATGAGGGCGGTCACCAGCGAGGTGTCGTTGCTTGAGTCCATCCGGTCCTTGTGGGGAACCTCGGTGTCCGGGGCGCGCTCAGCGATGAGAGCTTCAAGCGCGTCGGTGTTGGTGAGGTTGCCGTTGTGGGCCAGGGCCAGTCCACCACCACCGTGACGCGACCTGAATGTCGGCTGGGCGTTATCCCAGATACTCGCACCAGTCGTCGAATATCGGGTATGCCCGACTGCCATATGCCCCTGGAGGGAGTTAAGGGTGGTCTCGTCGAAAACCTGGGACACCAGCCCCATGTCCTTGAAGACCATCATTCGGCGACCGTCTGACACCGCCATGCCAGCTGATTCCTGGCCACGGTGTTGTAGGGCGTACATGCCGAAGTAGGTGAGTTTGGAGACCTCCTCACCGGGGGCGTAGATCCCGATGACGCCACAAGCGTCCTGGGGTCCGTGGTTCTGGGGGTCGAGGTCTGCGGTAAGCCTTCCGTCTGCGCGCGGCACGAAACCACGGTACCGCAGACCGGCCGACGACGCCCATGGATCCGGTTGGTGATGGTTAAAAGGCCGGCCTGTCAGCCCCTAGGCGGGATCACTTTCCGAGCCACTGGAACAGCCAACAGAATCGCAGCCACGCCGACACCAAAGGTCACCGCGTAGGCTGGGGTCGCGCCGCCCCAGTCGGCTAGACGCCCAGCCAGGGCCGTCCCGAAGGCATACCCGAGGCTGTTCATGGCTGCTAGCAGAGTCATGACGGTGCCGATCCGCCCAGCCGAGGCCGAGCGCTCTGCAACGCTGTACAGGGTGATCATGTACGGGGCTGCCGCCATACCGAGGATGATAAGGACCGGGACCAACGCCCCTAAATGATTGATCAACAGCAAAGGGGCTGCAAAGAGGGCCAGCCCAGCAGCGAAAAGACGCCACCTGGCCGCCAAGTCCAGACGATGAGCCAACCTTGGCAGGGCCAGCCCGGCAGCAGCGCTGCCCACCGAGAGCAGAGCGTGGAACAACCCCGCCAAACCTGGACGTCCAGCCTCGGCAGCAAGGCTGGTCGTGCCGGTCTGCACAGACCCGAACACCATGCCCATAAAGATCATGCCGACGCAGGTGGCTGCGACGCCAGAGGTCAATAGCGGGCCGGGGCCACGACGATCTGACGGAGTGGCGACTGCGGCACGAGTCGTTCGGTCGGGAGGAGTCTCAAGGAGATTCGACGTCGGATCAAGGGCAAACCAGCTCCCCAGCACCAACAGCATGGCACCGGCGACGATAAGGCCCGGCACGGGACCGGCCAGCACAGCGAGGACGCCGACCGTGGCCGGGCCAAAAGCGAAGGAGGCTTCGTCAATGGCACCCTCCCAGGCAAAGGACGTTTCGAGGATGCCCGCCTCCATGGTGGGATTCGCCGCACCCATGGCACGCCAGCGGACCCTCGCCATCGTGCCAATCTGCGGCAGGAAGAATCCCGCTAAACCACCGATAGCAGCCACCACTGGCCAGCCTGCACCTATAACCGCAGCCAGCCCCTCACCGATCAAGGCTGCGCCACCGACAAGGGACTGTACAAGCAGGACCATGCGCTGACCGTGACGGTCCGTCAGAGCGCCAAAAAACGGGGAGCCAATAGCGATAGCCATGGCAACCATGCCAGCAGCCAGGCCACCAGGACCTAGCCGTCCCGATACCTGCGGGCTGGACACCAGCAACAGAGTGCCCAACTGGCTCATAGCTAGGGGTAGACGAGCCAGGGCGGAGACCATGACGAATGCCCTGCCAGGCAGCGAGAACAGGGTTCGGTAGCTCACGGAACCGGAGGACATGAGGCGGACCTCTCGATGATGGGGACAACGTGCTGTCCGCGTCTGCCCACCCTTCTGACGCGAATCCCGGTGATCGTCAAGTACACGGGGTAGCCCCCCGCTAGACGTCCCAGGCCCTGCCTATCGGCTCGGCCGACGGCAGGGCTATCCTACGCAGGAACGCCGCGCAGTGGAACTTCGCCGCTCACTGGGCTAAGCCGGCAAGCATGAGGGCTTCAGTGAGGATCGCTCGACGAAAATCGCCCAGGTGCAGGGACTCGTCGATGCCATGCATACGCGAATCAGGGTCAGTAACAGCAGTCACCAACACCGTCGCCTGGGGGAAGGCATGCTGCAGGTCGGTCACCAGCGGGATAGCGCCACCAGTGCCCATCTCGACCGGCTCCTGGCCCCACGCCAACTTGAAGGCCTCCTTGGCGACCTCAGCCCTGTCCCCCGTAAAGGGGACGACGCCCGGCTGTCCCAACTGGCCACGGGTCACCTGGATGTGAGCGCCAAACTCGACACGGGACTCCAGATGCTTGACCAACGCCTCCATAGCCTCGCCGGCATCTTGCCCGGGAGCGACACGCAGACTGATCTTGGCCCGAGCGCTGGCAGGAAGGATGTTAATAGCGTCCTTGACCGGGGTGGCGTCAATAGCGATGACGGTGACCGAAGGCTTAGTCCACATCTTTTCGACGGCACGCCCTTGCCCAACCCACTGAACACCGTCGAGGACACCGGTCTCTTCACGTAGACGGTCCTCCGGGTAGTCCAGTTCGGGGCCCGCGAACCCTTGCAACCCGTCGACGGTGACCTCACCGGTCTCGTCGTGGAGGGTGGCGATAAGTCGGCACAGAGTAGTCAAGGCGTCGGGCACGATGCCGCCGAACTGGCCAGAATGCAGGGCGTGGTCGAGGGTAGAGACCTCCACCACACAGTCGACGACGCCACGCAGGGTGGTCGTCACGGAGGGGACGCCCTGCTCCCAGTTGACCGAATCGGCGACGACAATGACGTCAGCGGCCAGTGCGTCCTTGTGCTTGGCGATGATGGCCTCCATCGATGCCGAGCCGATCTCCTCCTCGCCCTCAACGAAGAGGGTGACGCCCACTGGAGGCTTGCCGTCAAAGGCACGAATAGCTGCCAAGTGGGCGGCAACGCCACCCTTGTCGTCGGCAGTGCCACGACCGTAAAGCCGCTCGCCCTTCGTGGTGGCGACGAAGGGTTCGGTGTGCCACTCGTCAAGGTTGCCGGTGGGTTGCACATCACCGTGAGAGTACAGCAGGACGGTGGGCATACCCTCAGGTGCCGGCCAATGAGCGATGACGGCGGGCAGACCCTCGTTCTCGGTGACGAGGGTGACGTCGGCAGCACCAGCCTCCTTGGCAGCGGCCGCAACGAACTCTGCCCCGGACCTCACATCGTCGGGCCGCTGAGAACTGACTGACTGGACTGCCACGTGACGCATGAGTTGCTCAACGGCGTCGTCGAAACCCGAATCAACCTTGGCAGACAAGTTCTTGAGAGCATGAGAAAGATCCATGATCAAAGTGTAGAGCCGCCGCCGTGACGGAGCGCCGGATCGTGAGGCAGTCGCATGCCCGGCTCCTCCATACCTCGGGCAGCCGGGGTGCTCACCGAGGCAGGTTGGGCCCAACCCCCGAGGGTTAGGCCCTCATCGGTCAATTCCCGTGACCTTGGCCAATGAGGGGGGCAAGGACGTCCATGGGCAGCGGAAACACAACCGTCGAATTCTGATCGGCTCCGAGCTCGAGAAGCGTCTGCAAGTATCGCAGCTGCAGCGAGGCCGGGCTCTTCGACAGTTCGTCGGCGGCCTGCCGTAACTCACTTGACGCTTGCATCTCGCCGCGCGCGTTAATGACCTTCGCTCGCCGTTCCCGCTCCGCCTCCGCCTCACGGGCCATGGCCCGCTGCATCGCCTCCGGGATCTCCACGTCCTTGATCTCCACGACGGACACATCAACACCCCACGGGTGCGTCTGCACCTCGATGATCTCACGCAGATCTGTGTTGAGATCCTCCCGATGGGCGAGGAGCGTGTCGAGATCCGCTCGACCCAGGACGCTTCGCAACGTCGTCTGAGCAATCTGACTCGTCGCAATCGCGTAGTTCTCCACGTTCATAACGGCGCTCATGGGATCGGTCACATTGAACAGGACGACGGCATTGACACGTGCCGGCACGTTGTCCCGGGTGATGATCTCCTGGGGCGGGATCGTCAGAGTCACGGTGCGTTGGTCGACCCTGTGCAGCTTGTCGAGGCCAGGAAAAATGAACACGAGCCCGGACCCGTGCAAACCCCGCAGTTTGCCGAACCGGAAGACGACGCCGCGCTCATATTCTGGGATGATCTTGAAGCTCGACACCAAAAACCCGATGACGAAGATGACGATCGCGATCGTCGTGAAGATCCATTCGATATTACTCATGTTCTGCTCCTGCCGGCGTCGACGTCGTCGGTACCTCGGTAGTATCTGCGCCGGTCAAACGCGCTCCGTGCCTCGGCCTCGGCCACCGCTGCCTGCTCGACCGAGCGATACCGGGTCCGATCAGACCTCCAGCGGGCTCCGTACCGGGCAATGAGGCGATCGGCTTCGTCACCTGCCCGGTCGGTCGTCGCCTGCCCATGAACGCCCAGCACCCGGACACGACCATCGTCGTGCGTCGTCCCGGCATCCGATACCGATGCCTCCAGTGGCAGCCCTTCCGGGATGTCCACCGGACGATGGCGCATGGACGCAGCGGTGGGAACAAGAGCCAGTCCGACGATGGCGATGGTCACCACTAGAGCGAGCACCTCCGCCACTGATCGTGCCACAAAGAACATGCCGACCGGCAGGGCCAGCGCCGCAACCATGACGCATACCGTCATGCCGCGATGGAACAGCCCGGCCTCGGAGTACGGCCACGGGTCGACGGGCATAGTCACCTCACGTGCCGACATCGTCGGCGAGCAGGTGTCCTTAATGGGGCACCGACCGCAGATTTCGTGTTGACCGCGGTACCTCACGACCCGCTTCTGCGGATCAAAGCTCGCAGGCCACAGCCAGTGATCCTCATGACACTTCCATCCGTCCCGATCGTCGTGGTAGATGAAGTTCGTCGTCTTCCACTCTCGACTCATCCGGGCACCGTGGCGCCCCAGGACATCGAGCAACCAGGCCACCACAAGCAAGACAAGGGAATAGGAACAGGCAAGCACCACCTGGAGGGAGGAGCTCACCTCGACACCTCCGGCAACCGGTCGCGTCCTTGCTCATCCGGGGCTTCCTCGACAAAGAGCCGCTCCACCGGCAGCTCATCAACGGTCCTCCCCTGCCGGTGGTGCATCAATCCCTGGAATGCCATCCACAAGAACGGCAATACCCCGCCGATGATGAAGACGAGGTCCCCCGGCATGCGGAGCCACTCGAGGACGACGTTGCGATGCTCGGTGATGTAGTTGAGCTGCCGAGCCTCGAAATAGCCAGCGTCAACCGAGTGGTATAGCTGCAGGATGCCGAGCGGCAGGAGGGTGACGAAGACCATCCAGGCGAGTCCGATGTTCGTACACCAGAACGAGATCTTCGCCAGCTTGTCGCTCCATTTGTCTTCGGGAATGAGGTACCTCAGCGCGAACATCGCCAACGCCATAGCCATCATCCCGTAGACGCCCATCATCGCCCCATGCGCATGGTTGGCAGTGAGGGCGGTGCCAATCTCGTAGTAGGACACAATCGGCAGGTTAATGAGGAATCCGAAGACACCGGCACCGACGAAATTCCAAAACCCGACCGCGACTAGGAACATCACTGTCCAGCGATGCGGGAACGGCGTCGACGACCGCGATTCGCGCCGGGCTCCGAGCTGCATGAATCCCCACGCCTCAACCGTGAGGAATGTCAGCGGGATAACCTCCGCAGCCGAGAAGAAGGCGCCAATGGCCATGTGTGCGCTCGGGGTGCCCGAGAAATACAGGTGGTGCATGGTGCCGAGCACCCCACCAGCCGAATAGAGGATGACGTCCATGTAGATGACGCCCAATGCCACCTTCTCACGGACGACACCGAGCATGACGAAGATGTACGCCACCATGACGGTGGTGAAGAGCTCAAGGAAGTCCTCTACCCAAAGGTGGACCACCCAGAAGCGCCAGAACTCGGCCACCGACAGCTGGGTGTGCGTCCCGGCGAGGAGACCCACGGCATAGAACATTGGGATCGACAGGGCCGAGAAGAAAAACACCCACGGCATATTGCCGACCGATTCGGTTCTCATCCGGGTATGCATGGCACGCCAAATGATGAACACCCACAGGAACATGCCGAGGGTGAGGAGGAGCTGAAACAGCTTCGGCAGGTCGATGTACTCCCACTGCTCGCCAAAGACCGGACCCTTGGCCCACGAGACTCCGTAGACCGACAACGCCTCACTTATGAGGGAGCCGAACACGACAAACGCCACTGCCCCAAGCAGCACGTAAGTCAGCACGTGCTGCTTCTTGGGCTCCTTACCCGAGACGAACGGAGCCAGAAAGACTCCGCCGGCAAGGAAGGCTGCCGCCGTCCAAAACAACGCCAACTGGACATGCCAGGTTCGGGCAAGGTTATAGGGCAGCCAGGTCGCGAGATCGAACCCGAAGAAGCTCGAGATATCAGCGCGGTAGTGCTCTGCTGCGGCACCGACAAGAGTCTGGACGAGGAAGAGCGCGGCGATGACGAAGAAGAACCATGCCGTGGCGCGTTGTGACTTGGTGAGCCCAACCTGGCTGGGACGGATGAAGCTCAGTGACGGAGTCTCCGACTCGTGCCAGCCGATGTTCTTGCTCCAGCGCCCATATATTGCGAACATGACTCCAGTACCGCCGATGAGGACGATGAGGGAGAGCCCCGACCAGACGACCATGTCGGCTGTGGGATGATTCGCCACGGTCGGGTCCGCCGGCCAATTGTTCGTGTACGAATAACTGTGCCCGGGCCGATCTGCGGCTGAGCCCCATGCGGTCCACGCGAAGAAGTCGGTCAATTGCCTAGCTTGCGCCGGGTCCTTGACGTCGTGGGCCAGGAGACCGAGGTTGTGCGAGTTGCTCCCGAAATATGTCGTGTAGTGGGAGACGAGATGACGGTACGCGGCAGTCTGCTGGCTTGACAGCACGAGCACACCGGTGCGGGAATCGTAGCGATTTGTACGCCAGTCCTTGATATTGGCCTGATGCGGCTGACTCTCCCCGGCTTTGATTCGAGTGTCCAAGGTAAACGTCGCGGCACGACGCAGGTAGTCAGCGGTGAAGTCGGGGCCAAGATACCCACCGTGACCGACGATGGAGCCATACTCCATGAGGCCTCGATTATTGAACGTTTCCTGCCCGGCAACGATGTCGTCATGAGTGAACAGCACCTCACCGGTAGTGGAAACCACCTTGTCAGGTATGGGTATGGAGTCGTTGTAGGTGTGATACGCGAGGATTCCCATCACCGTAAACCCGAGGACCATCACAAGGGCGATGCCTTGGACCCACCCCTTGCTGACGACCATCGGTCGACGACGAGTCGCCTCTGGTTTCTTGTCTCCATTGCCCATGGCGCAAGCCTATCGTTATTAACGATATAATCATCAATAAAGGATGAGCGTGTCCTCCCAGCCAGGGCACGATTTCAGGACAGCCCGTCTCGCAGCGCGGCCCTATCCTTGTGCTAGCGCTTGAGCACTGCAGTGGATGTCACCGAGGAGGGCCTGTGATCCTACTGGTGGACAACCACGACTCCTTCACCTTCAACCTTGCACACCTGCTGGCCGAAGCCAGCGGAATCGCGCCGGTGGTAGTCCGCCCCGAGGAGGTCGAGCGTGAGGGGATCCTTCGCCGATTGGCTGACGGCGAATTCGATCACGTGGTCATCGGACCCGGCCCTGGCACCCCGTGCAGCGACGAGGATTTCGAGATCGCTGATGAGGTGATCGATGCCTCCAGCGAGCTCCCGCTACTCGGGGTATGCCTGGGCCACCAAGGCCTCGGGCTGCGGCACGGTGCCCAGTTACAGACCATTCAGCCCCACCACGGCATCGTGAGCCGGATCCATCACTCCGGGCACGGGATCTTCGCCGGATTGCCGCAGGGTTTCGAGGCGACCCGGTATCACTCGCTGTGCCTGACCATGTTGGGGGATCAGGTCGTCGAGCACGCTCGTGCCGACGACGGCACCATCATGGCGTTCAAGGTTGCCGACCGGCCACATTGGGGTGTGCAGTTCCACCCAGAATCGGTGATGACGCAGGTCGGACGTCAGTTGGCCACAAACTTCCTCGCGACTGGCAGCCAGCCCCGGCGTAGCGCAGTGCACAAAAAACGCGAACCAGGCAACTCCCAGTCACGGGAAGGTCTTCAAACTACGACACGGTGGAAAATCCACCACCGAGCGGTGGAGATCGACCTCGACGAAGAAGCCACCTTCGGCCACCTAGCTGGCGACGGTGACGCCTTCTGGTTAGATTCGGCCGCCACACATGGCGACACCGGCCGCTGGAGTGTCATGGGCACAGCGCTAGGGACGGCGTCCGAACTGGTCAGTTACGACGTCACCACAAACACCCTGACGGTCAACGGGCGAACCCAGCCCGGAGATGTGCTGAACTTCCTGGAACACCGCCTTGCGGATGGGACGTTACAAAGGGATCCCGGACTGGGTGATATCCCATTCGTAGGTGGCTACGTCGGCTTCCTGGGCTATGAATGCAAGGCGCTGACCTTAGGTCCGAATGCCCACTGCAGCGAGCTGCCCGACGCCATGTGGCTGCGCCCGGCCAGCTGGATTGCATACGACCACTACCGGCACCACGCTCACCTCCTAGCCTTGGTAGATCGCGACACACTAGGCGGCGACGAAGCCGCTGATCTGTTGGACGCACTAGCGGCGACGCTGGTGGTGCGCCCAGGGGACAGCGAAAGCCCCACACCGCGGACCGCTCCCGTGGAAGGATCGTGGCGGCTCAGTCAAGGGGATTACCAGGATCGTATCCTTGCAATCCAGCGGGCGCTGGCGCGGGGCGACTCGTACGAGGCCTGTCTCACCGACACGTGGACTACTCAGTGCGACGTGGACGGCTGGCGGCTGTACCGCACGCTGCGGCGTCGAAACCCAGCCCCCTACGGGGCGTATCTTCGGTTCACCGACCCGCGGGTGGAGGTGTGCTCTTCATCCCCGGAACGGTTCCTGCGAGTCCGCGACGGCATCGCCGAGTCCAAGCCGATCAAGGGGACGATCGCCCGCTGTGATGATCCGGTGGAAGACGCCCGGCGAGTCGTCGAGCTACAAACTGACGCGAAAAACCGTGCCGAAAACCTTATGATTGCCGATCTGGTGCGCAACGACCTGTCGCGCGTGTGCCAACCAGGCACGGTGGAGGTACCACGTCTGATGGCAATCGAGACATATGAGACGGTGCACCAAATGGTGACCACGGTGCGCGGGCGACTACGCGCAGACGCCAGACTGGTCGACGTACTGCGAGCGACCTTCCCTGGCGGATCAATGACCGGGGCGCCCAAGGAACGATCTGTGGAGATTCTGGACAGCCTGGAAGCCGGCTCACGGGGAATCTACTCGGGAATACTGGGATACCTCGGACTCGATCGCACTGCCGACCTCAGCATCGTGATCCGGACGTTGGTTCGAGCAGGGAAGCAGGTAACGGTCGGTGCCGGCGGCGCAATCGTCGCAGCCTCCCAGCCCGACGCGGAGTGGCGCGAGAAAAACCTCAAAGCCGCGGCGCCGCTAGCTGCGCTGACGGAGGCGATGCAAGCGTTCCACCAGCCTGAAGATGACCCAGCGACGTAGCCGTTCCCGTACGCGAAAACCGCTTTTACCGCATACGTGTGATCGCCCCGAACCTGAGCTCCCGTCACTCCCCCATAGCGGCCGGGATCGGCTTGCGCCAGGCGCGCTCGATCTCGTCAAGGGAGAGGCTGAACAGTCCGTTGACCTCGAGCTCGCCGTGATCAATAACCTCGCCGATACGCGCAGTCGGCACGCCGTGATCCTGGCACAGCGCCTTGAACTCGCGGTAGCCGCTACCGCACAGTGAGACGACCGCCCGAGCCGGGGTCTCAGAGAACAACATCACCGACGGCTCACCTTCAGGCAGGCTCACCGAAACACCAAGACCCCCCTGCAGGCAGCTCTCCACAAGCGCCTGGGCCAGGCCACCGTCGGACAAGTCGTGAGCGCTAGACAGCAGACCGCGTTTCGACGCCTCCACCATCACTGCGGCCAGAGCCTTCTCGGCATCCAGATCGGGCATCGGAGGCATACCACCCAGGTGGCCAGCGTGGATGACGTCCTCGTAGACTGACCCACCGAACTCGCACTTGGTCGTTCCCAGCAGCAAGACGGCGTCGCCGACGTGGGCGAAGGCCAACGGGATGCGACGATGCACGTCATCAATAACGCCCAGCACACCGACTAGCGGAGTAGGCCGAATCGACTCATCTCCGGTGCGATTGTGCAGGGAAACATTGCCGCCGGTAACCGGCACGCCAAGCTCGCGGCAGCCGTCAACCAGACCAAGGATGGTCTCGTCGAATTGCCACATGACGTCAGGATCGTACGGAGAGCCGTAGTTGAGACAATCGGTGACGGCCACTGGAGTCGCGCCAGAGACAGCCACGTTCCGATACGCCTCGCAGAGAGCCAACTGGGCACCAAGGTACGGGTTAAGGGTGGTCTGCCGCCCGTTAGCGTCCAAAGACAGCGCGATGCCGAGGTTGTCGTCAATGCCGATCATGCCGGCGTCGTTCGGCTGAGCGAGCACAGTGTTGCCGCGCACGAATCGGTCGTACTGATCAGTGATCCAGGAACGGTCACACAAGTGAGCTGAGCCGACGAGCGCAAGCAGGGCCCCTGCAAGACCCTCACCAGAGTTGTCACGCGGCAACGCGTTGGCGTCATCCTCATTGAACTCATCTATCCACCACGGACGAGCGGCTGGCATATCGAGTACCGGCCCGTCGTGAGCAACGGTCCGCGGATCGACGTCGACAATCCGCTCGCCGTGCCAATCAATGTGCAGGCGACCGGTGTCGGTAACCTCACCGATGACAGTGGCAGCAACACCCCAGTGGGCGCAGATCTCCATGAAACGGTCGAGCTGGTCGGGGCGCACCACCGCGGCCATCCGCTCCTGAGACTCGCTCATGAGGATCTCTTCAGGGGCAAGGTTCGGGTCGCGCAGCGGGACGCGGTCGAGCTCAACGTGCATGCCACCGTCGCCAGCACTGGCCAGCTCAGAGGTGGCACAGGAGATTCCGGCGGCACCGAAATCCTGCAGGGCCTCAACCACCCCAGCGTTAAAGAGGTCAAGGGTGCACTCGATGAGCAGCTTCTCCATGAAGGGGTCGCCCACCTGGACGCTAGGCCGCTTCGACTCACCCTCTGCGGCGAAGGACTCCGAGGCGAGGATCGACGCGCCACCGATACCGTCACCACCGGTGGCCGCACCAAAGAGAATGACAAGGTTGCCCACACCCGAGGCCTTGGCGAACTGTAGATCCTCATGGCGCAGCACCCCGACGCACAGGGCATTGACGAGCGGATTGCCGTAATAGGTGGGGTCGAAGAGGGTCTGGCCGCCGATCGTCGGCAGGCCCAGGCAGTTGCCATAGTCGGCGATCCCGGAGACAACACCGGGCAGCACACGTGCGGTATCTGGAGCGTCCAGCGGGCCGAAAGCCAAGGCATTCATGACGCCAACCGGGCGGGCGCCCATCGCCATGATGTCGCGAACGATGCCACCAACCCCGGTAGCTGCACCCTGGTGGGGCTCGACGTAGGACGGATGGTTGTGAGACTCCGCCTTAAAAGTGACGGCCAGTCCGTTGCCGATGTCGACAACGCCGGCGTTGTCCCCGATGCCGGCAAGCAATGGGCCGAGCGGCGTCTGCTGGGGCAAGTCACCGAATCGACGCAGGTACTTCTTTGATGATTTGTACGAGCAGTGCTCCGACCACATCACCGAATACATAGCGAGTTCGCCGCCGGTTGGGCGGCGTCCCAGGATCTCCCGGATGCGCTGATATTCGTCGGCGGACAACCCCAACTCTGCCCAGGGCTGCTCAACGTCGGGGGTGCTGACGGCGTTCTCCACTGTGTCTGCCACAGGACAAATCTAGCCGGTGAGCAACATCATTGCCGCCCCGACCACAGATGTGCCCTCACTCAAGGCACATAGGAATGATGGAACGTCTTACCATGATCCAAGTGAGTACCCCCACATTGAGCCCTCGTCGTCGCGTCGCCATGACATGGGTGGTGTGGATTACAGCCGTAATCGCGTACGGGTTCGCGGTCATGCAACGAACCTCGCTAGGCGTCATGGGGCTGACGGCAGCCGCCCATTTCAACGCCCCGGCCTCCGTCGTCGCCACCTTCATGGTGCTGCAGCTAGCGATCTACGCCGTACTCCAGATTCCAGCCGGTATCACCGTCGACCGATTAGGGTCGAGGGTCGTCATCACCGCTGGATCGACCGTCATGGCCATCGGACAGGTCGTCATGGCACTCGCCGGGAGTGTCGGCGGAGCAGTACTAGCTCGCCTTCTCGTCGGATGCGGCGACGCTTTCATTTTCGGTGCCGCAATACGGTTGGTGCCAGCTTGGTTCCCCCCTAAGCAAACCCCCCTAGTAACCCAACTCACCGGTTTGCTGGGCCAGTTCGGACAAGTCGCCTCAGCCGTTGGCCTGGTGGCCATGGTGAACAGCAACGGGTGGCGTTCCACCTATCTCCTGGCAGCCGGTGGTGCTGCGGCAGCGGCTGTGCTGGCAGTTCTCCTCATCCGTGACGCCCCGCCCGCAGTGGAGCCACAACGTACTGACACCAACGTCAAACAGCTCCCCCATCAGGTCGCCGAGGTCGTCAAACATCCCTCGACGCGGCTGGCTTTTTGGGCACACATGTCGTCGAATTTCGCCGGAATCGTGTTTTCGCTGATGTGGGGCATGCCCTACCTCACCCACGCTGAGGGGCGCTCAGCGGCCACCGCCTCGACGCTTATGACGGTCTACGTCATCGCCAATGCCATCGCCGGACCGACCGCCGGCATCCTCACCAGTCGGCACCCCATTCGTCGCGGCACCCTCATCGAGGCCATGATCACCGCCTCCGCGCTGGCGTGGCTGGTCGTTCTAGTGTGGCCGGGGCCCGCCCCGTTGTGGATGCTTTTCCTCCTCACCATCTGTCTAGGCATCTCCCTGCCAGGCGGAAATGTCGGCTTCGACGTGGCGCGCACCTTCCAGCCAGGCAACCGGTTAGCCACCGCCACTGGTGTAGCGATTACGGGCGGCTTCTTCTTCGGCCTCTTGGAGATCGAAATCATCGGTTTACTACTCGACATACTGTGCCCTGGCGGCCGCTACACCCTCAGCGGATTCCGCTGGGCGATGTCAACCCAGCTCTTCTTCTTTGCCATCGGATTGATCGGGTTGGAGATCAACCAGCGTCGGCTCTACCGGATCATGGCCGACAACGGCGTAACCGTACCTACCTGGCGCGAGGCCGTGGAGCGGCAGTGGCGGGTCGTCAAGCAGCGTCGCCGCTAAACAACCCGCCGTTACTCAGCTATTGAAGTCACGGGCGGTTTCGGCACGAGATGCGGCGTCGCGACGCTCCCTAACCATCCGGGTCAGACCACCAGAGGCCAACTGGTGACTCGCCAACCAACGGTCAGCAGTCTCGGCGACATCGCCGTCAGGGAACAATCCGACGACTAGACGCTGGGCCATCTCAATCGGGAACTCCTGCCAGATCTGCTCAAGATCATCGAAATAAGAGCTATTAAGACCGGCAAAGGCCTCTGCTCCCAGCGGGGTACGCAATCCCTCGATGAGGGCCAGACAGTGCTCATTGGACAGCTCCCCCGGGGTGCGCAGGCGACGATAGGCCTCCTGTTTTGCGGCATCGTCGGGACAGGCGGTGAGGGCAGCGAGGTGATGGGCGACACCGGTCTTGGTGTGGTCACGCTCTAGCTCAGCATCTAGATCTTCGACGCTGGCCTGGCCCAGACCCGCCAAGGCCATCCAGGACTGCCACCTCATCTCCGGATCGACGACCAGGCCGGTGACATCACCGTCAAGCAAGCCACGGACCCGTCCAGCCGACTGCGGATCGGCAGCTGACAACGCCAGAGCGTGACGAGCCCACATGCGCTGTAGATCGCTACCTGGCTCGGAGCCATCGAGTCCGAGCCAAGCCCGGGCTGCCTCCGCGCGACGTGCACTCTCGCGAGCAAAATCAGGCAGATAGTTCTCGACGGCCATTCGTGACTGCTGCAAAACGGTGGCAAGGATGGCCGGTTCGGTCTCCTTGGGGCCATGCAGGGCAGCAGCATCGAGGTAGTCCTGCACCTTGAGCTTGGCGTCGCGCACGGCATTCCACAGCATCGACCAGACCAGCGCGCGAGCCAATGGGTCAGTCAGGCCCGACAGGTGGGCAAGGACGGTCTTCGTACCGGTGGCGCCGAGACGCACCTTGGCGTAGGTGAGGTCATCATCGTTGATAAGGATGAGGTCGGGAGCCGGCCTGCCCGCAGCCTCAGGAACCGGAGTGCGCGGGGAAGAGATAGCGAGATCAATGAGGTTAGTGCGCACCAGGTCTTCGCCACGCAGGGAGTACAGCCCGACACGCAAAGTGTGGGGACGATTAACGCCGCGGCCAGTGCGGACGTCGACCGAATCACGCACTACAGCCAGCTCGGAAACTACACCGTCACGAATGGTGAGCTCTGGCAGCAGAACGTCGGGACCAGTGGTCTTGAGCCAAGCGTTGACCCAGACGCTCAGATCGCGTCCGCAGGCCTTTTCGAGGTGACGAATGAGGTCGTCGAGGGTGGCTGACGAGAAAGCCAATTCGCGGAAGTAGTGGCGGGCCGCGCCAAAGAACCGCTCAACACCGACATGGGCCACCAGCTGTTTGAGCACCGAGGCGCCTTTGGCATAGGTGATGCCGTCAAAGTTTTGACGGGCAGCCTCCAGATCGACGATGTCAGCGACGATTGGATGAGTTGTCGACTGCTGATCGGCGGTGTAGGCCCAGGCTTTGCGCCCGACGGCGAAGTTCGTCCAAGCCTCGCGGTATTCGGTGCCGGCGACCGAGGCGTGAGCGCCCATGTACTCGGCGAAAGACTCCTTGAGCCACAAATCGTCCCACCACTTCGGGGTGACGAGATCGCCAAACCACATGTGGGCCATCTCGTGGAGAATGGTGTTGGTACGCCCTGCGAGCTCAGATCGAGTAGCCGGGCCGCGATGGATGTACTTCTCGGTGAAGGTCACCAGACCCGGATTCTCCATAGCGCCAAGGTTGTATTCCGGCACGAAGATCTGGTCGTACTTGCCCCACGGGTAGGGGTAGCCGAAGGCGTCGTGGTAGAAGGCCAGGCCCTGCTTGGTGATCTTGAAGATCTCCTCATGATCCACGTACTCGGCCAAGGATGCGCGAGCGAGAATGCCCAGCGGGATGGACTCCGAGCCGTCGCGGGAGTGCCATTCGTCCTCGAATCGGACGTACGGGCCAGCGGCGATGGCGGTGAGGTAGGTCGACATCCTCGGGGTGAGTGCGAAATCGTGTAGAAGGCCATTTTCCTCCTCCCGAATGTCCTCGTGGACCTGGTTGGAGGCGACCCGCCAGTCGCTCGGGGCGATGACGTCAAAGTCGACGTGGGCTTTGAGGTCAGGCTGCTCGAACACTGAGTACATCCGGCGAGAGTCCGCCGCCTCAAAGTGGGTGTAGAGGTAAACCTTGCCGTCGGCGGGATCGACGAAGCGGTGCAAGCCCTGGCCAGTGTGTTGGTAGGGCAGCTTGGCGGTGACGACGACGAGATTCTTACGATGAGTATGGAGTCCGTGAAGCTGGATACGAGAGCCGTCATACTCCGGCTCGACCTCCTCATCGTTGACGATGACCGACTCAATCTCGCCGTCGAGCAAGTCCAGGAAGGTGTCGGGCTCCTTGGTCGAGAATCGCACCCTGGTGCTGGAGGTGAAGTGGGTGGCCCCATCAGCGTCTGCACCGCGCACGTCGATGCGGACGTGGTATCTCTCGACAGTGATGATCTCGGACCGGTGACGGGCTTCTTCGCGGGTCAGATTCTTCGTACTCACACCACCAGAGTATGGCAGTGGCGCGTGCCATGGGCGTCTAGACCGAGCAGTTCCTCTGGATGAAGCTGTACCTCGAACCGATCAGGGTGTCTCATGTCCGCTGTTGACGGGTACGAGCCGGCGGGCAAGGGCAGCCGTGTCAGGGTAGGTCATCCAGCGATTCCTTTGGACAATCGACCTGCTGGACCGTCACCCCATGGGCCACGTCGTAAACCCGACACGCGACCGAGGATGCCGATTTGCCCCCGTCAGGTGGCAACAGAGAGCCTGACTCCATATGCCTGTATAAGTCGACACGAAACCGGGTCCCCTCACGACTACGCACAACCCACCGGTCGACGACGTTAACATCCGGCGGGTTGGTCTCGTTGAACCATGTCTGCGCGGCGTCCGCACGTTCAGCCGGGGAGGTGAGCCCATGCGAGTCCAACTCCTTGCGCAACGCGTCGGGCAGGTCGTAGTCAGCTCGCCCAGCAACATCCTCATCTGTCTCAGACTGGATCGTGCTGCAACCCGCCACACCGAAGCAGAACAGCACACACGCAGTCATGACGACCACGAACCGAGGACTCCTCATCGGCGCCCCCTCAGTTCTCGCCGAGCAACCGCACACCGCTCCGGCAGATACGCATCTATGGTACCAGCACCCCTGGCACATCCACATCACACAGTCACGATTGCGACTAAGACGCGAAGTTCTAGCAAGAAAGGCAGGGCGTCATCACTGCGCTTGGTGAGGAGCTTGCCGAGTCAACCGATGGTGATCAAACGCTGTCCCTCGAACCAATCGGATGTCTCATCTTCACTGTTAACGAGTACGAGCCGGCGGGCAAGGGCAGCCGTGTCAGGGTAGGTCATCCAGCGATTCCTTTGGACAATCGACCTGCTGGACCGTCACCCCATGGGCCACGTCGTAAACCCGACACGCGACCGAGGATGCCGATTTCCCCCCGTCAGGTGGCAACAGAGAGCCTGACTCCACACGGACGTAGAAGTCGACACGCAACCGGGTCCCCTCACGACTACGCACCACCCAATGGCCACCAAGAGAGATGTCTATCGGCCTGGTCTCGTTAAACCACACCTGCGCGGCGTCCGCACGCTCAGCCGGGGAGGCAAGCCCCCGCGAGTCCAACTCTTTGCGCAGCGCACGGGGCACGGCAACGTCGGCGCTATCCGCTGCTTGCACATCCGCCTCAGATTGGATCGTGCTGCAACCCGCCACACCGAAGCAGAACAGCACACACGCAGTCATGACGACCACGAACCGAGGACCCCTCATCGGCGCCCCCTCAGTTCTCGCCGAGCAACCGCACACCGCTCCGGCAGATACGCATCTATGGTACCAGCGCCCCCTGACGCATCCACGTGATCGACCACGTCGAAATGGCTCTGCAACCGTCCCACCTCAGGTGAAGTCGAACCTTTCGCGAGGTAGATCAAGGACTGGTCAGGCACCCTGAGATGCCCACCCCAAGCCAGGACTCCTCGCGACTCAGCAACGATATCCTCCAGCACAACAACCTCATCGGGGAAAAGATTACCCGTTGACCCGTACGGGAGAAAACTCTCACGAAAAAGGAAGGCTGTCCCGGACAGAAGGTTGGACCGTTGCGGTGAGGCAACATTCCGGTCATGCTGGAGCCCTGCCACGTCACCGGGACGCAATGAGACAAGTTCGTAGTTGATGCGCCTCAAGGCATGCAGCAGCACGACCGACGGTGCACCGGTCGTCAGAGTCACGTCGATCCCTGCACCCTCGACCGTCTGCGCAGCAGCAGCGGCACCGATCGGCCAGTCGTTAGCGCTGCGCATCCCAGACCATCGTTGCACGCGAGAAGGCTGGATGGGCGACAACGGAACCGGGGGCAGGGCGGCGGCCTCAGAAGCCAGAACGGCCGTCAGCCCGCTTGCGGCCATACCGCTCAGCAAGGCACGACGGGGAATCTTGTAGGAATTGTGTGTCATCGCCGCGTTCCTTTCACGCGCTTTCCGCCAGCTGACTGACAATCTTGGCGAAACCTTCAAAAAATGGGGACAATTTCTCCGACGGCAGTACTTCCGGCAACAGAGCTTTATCTCTGATCTGCATCTCCACCGCTGCTACTTGCAATTTGTGCAGCACAGAATCGGATGAATCGAAAAACATAGCCCGAGCCGATTTCTCAACAGAATCGGACGACGAGTTAAACCGCAGCCGATAGAAGTCGCGGAAGCGGGTCGTAATCGCCTGGCCAGTCAGGTAATCCCTCAGCACCGTCTTGAAGGGCACGCCAGCACGGATCGCCCGGCCCAGAAGATATCCATCCACATCTTCGATCATGTCCGAGAAACCGAAGGACGACTCGACACCGCGATGAGCAAGCCGATCCATACAAAACGCGTACCCCGACGCATAACTCCTCTCATTGTTCATCCAGTCGGCATAGAAGGTCGAGAGGTCACCACCCCAGCCCCCGAAATCGCCTCGGTTCGCATTTTTCCCGTCGCCCCAGCCCATAAGCATGACGGCGTTGGCAGTCGCGGCGAGATGATCCATTGATACGGTCTCATTGTAAATGGGATCCTCGAACGTGAGCATAAGCGAGCCAAGTTCGCTCGTAGCTGCCGTGAGCCAGTCCTCATCGGGAGCCCCGAGCAAGATCCTCCAACCTGCGTAGACGTGGGTGTACTTCGGGTGTCGAAGGAACTCCAGCACCCGTTTGTTGATAAGGGCGACGTCACTGGTGCCCCCACCGAATTTCGCCGCCATGTCATGGACCTGGTCAACTTTAGCCAAGGTGTCCTCCAACTTTGACGGTGTATGCCCACCCACTCCATCCGGGCCAATCCCCGGATCAATTTTCGTACGGTGCACATCGCGGTCCAAATCAATTTCCTTGCCAGAATCAGCAGAGTAACGAACCTCCTGAATCTGGTTGAACGACCAATTATACGGAAGAGGGAACCCGAGATTGCCGGAGAAGCCCCACGACATTCCTGAGACAAATGAACTTACCGTGTAAGTCTGCTCTGAGACGCGCGAGCAGACATTACGACAACCGTAGACGCCAGCGCGATAGGCATGACCTCGGCTAGCCAAGGCCGCCTGAACTCCCCGAAAATAAGGAATAATATTGCTGTCAATTTCAGGATCGGTTGCGTCATGGTCCACCGAGAAGTAGACAATGGCGCCTGGATTGAAACCGTAATAGACCATGCGGTCATGTGCCTTATTTCCGTGTTCCCATCCAGATTCAAAGGAGAAATCAATCAGGTCACGTGCATTGTACTGCCAAATGGGGAACACTCTCATGTTGCCAGCAAAAATAGCATGGAGTTCACCATCTTTGAGTTTTTTATCCAGCTTGCCGCCGGGGGGTTCATCAAGATACCTACCTACGACCCTATAACCCGATCTGACCAGCGAATGCGCAAGCGACTCCGTGATCGTGAAACGAGTATCACACGCATGCGCCGCGCGATTTGGGTCACCTGTGGATACCAATAATTGACACCACGTTGCGTAGTCCACACGATTGGTAACTGGTAGCAAACTGAATGCTTGAAATGCCTGAATATACTTGGCCAACTTGTCATCAAACGTAGACTTGAACATTGTATGAACCATGCCTTCACCTCTTGGAACAGCACCGTTGAAGACACAAGCCGCAGACAGCAACTCGACAAGAACACCACTATCACCAGGCTTCAAAATATGGGCTGCCAGCTGCCGTTGGGTCGCCGGCCCGAAATTCCCATTCACCGAGGCGTCCGCTATCCCAAACTCAGACTGGAGGGCCTTCATTAGTAATTTCTGAACGTCACGTGAATAATGTCCCTCCGTAGGGATAAGCGTTGCAAAACTACGCCGCCAATAACGGCCATTCAACCACTGCTGGATCTTACGAACTTCCGGATCACCTCCGGCGACTAGGACGTAAGCATCCATCGTGAGCAAGGCCTTGAACAGTTTAGCATTCAGTCTCTC
Source organism: Cutibacterium namnetense (assembly GCF_001642025.1). GTDB lineage: Bacteria > Actinomycetota > Actinomycetes > Propionibacteriales > Propionibacteriaceae > Cutibacterium > Cutibacterium namnetense. The sequence goes on from NZ_LWHO01000009.1 coordinate 104,883, forward strand.
CTGCTTCCCAATACCCATGTTGTCGGTCATGGCATACAAGGAACCCGCCACTGCATCCTGCTGCGGCCCAAAAGGAGGTGAACTTCTCCAGATCCCGTCGAGATCCCCACCGGGATAACCTTTACAGTAAAAGGCGCACTTAATGATGTTGACAATATTCTTGTTCTGTTCGCCCGGCCCGACACCACCACGGGCGTCCACCTTGGACATTGTGGTCGGACCGAACGCATGCGACAGTTCCTGGATCCCCAACTCGTGCTGCAAGCCTTGCGTGAGCGAGTACATCGTCGCCCAATTCGTTTTGCCATTCTCCGGGCAACGGTCATAGCCAGCAATGCCCGAATACGTCGCGTTGACCCACCTCTGGGCATCCAGCACCCGCTCATCCATGAATAAACCCCTATCTGCGCTGCAAGCCACGTGCTTTTAGTTATCACGATTATCGTGTTTCTGTATTATCCGCACGAACGCGGATAGTACACAAAACACTCGGCTCCCAAGCTAGGGGATAGCATCCGTGCCTAGCCCGCAGGCAGCCACCCCCAACCTTCCCTCGTCCAAAACTTACGCACAACGATTCTCCGAGGCCAAAGGCCGCTCTCATTGCTGGAAGCCCAAAGGTCATCTGGAGTCCAAATCACTCGCGGTTGCAAAACACATCGCCATCGCCACGGCACAAACCCAGATGGGCACTTCTCCGATCGATTTCCCAATTCGAGGGAGCAAAGATCATCCGCGTCATTTCTATTACCTGAGAAAACACGTCACCATGGCCATCAGAAAAAGAAGCCGATATTCATACCAGCACGCATCGGCATCCATGCGCGCTACGCGAAAAGCGGCTGACCGGGCCGAGCACCGTGACATGATGGCATTAGTCGGCGATGCGATGGGCCACCGACCACTAATCGCGTACACACCGTAAGGAGTACCAGTGTCGAACACAGAGCTCACGGTCGATGTTCTGGTCATCGGATGGGGCAACGCCGGCAAAACGATCGCCGGACGCCTGGCGGCGGAGGGACGCAAAGTCGCCCTCGTCGAGAGATCAGCACAGATGTACGGCGGCACTTGCATCAACATTGCATGCGTACCTACCAAGGACCTCATCGACTCGGCATCCAAACGGGACGGTCGCGACCCTGTTTCCTACTTCACCTCAGCTGTTGCCGACCGAGACGCCCTCATCGCGACATTGAACCACGCGAATCATGCCATGTTGGAGGGCAAGGTGCTCCTCCTCGACGGGATAGCCAGCTTCACCGGGCCGCACACTGTCAAGGTGGCCGGTGGAGACGATGAGATCGCCGTGCATGCGGAGACGATTATCGTCAACACGGGATCTCACCCGGCCACCCTTCCAATTCCGGGAGCCGATGGTCCACGGGTCCATGACTCCACCACGATCCAGCACGTCGATCCCCTGCCGTCGCGACTCGTCATCGTAGGCGGCGGCTTCATCGGGCTGGAGTTCGCTCAGATGTTCGCCCGATTCGGCTCCCAGGTGATCCTGCTTGAGGCCGGCGAGACTTTCGCCCCAGCCCTAGATTCGGACATCGCGACCCGGGTGCGCGGCATGCTTGAGGGCGAGGGGATCACCGTCGTCACCGGAGCACAGGTGACCTCTTTCGATGACGCAGGCGATCATGTCGACATTGTCACCGGCGATCGGACATTCGCCGCCGATGCGGTGCTGGTGGCAGCGGGCAGACGCCCAGCGACCGAAGACCTCAATCTGGCCGCCGCCGGGGTGGCCACTGATGAGCGGGGTTACATCATCGTCGACGATCAGCTGCGCACCAACGTTGAGGGGGTGTACGCGGTCGGTGACGTCAACGGTGGACCGCAGTTCACCTATGTCTCCCTTGACGACAACCGCGTGCTGTGGGACACCCTGCATGACGGGCCCCGCCGCCGTGACGATCGGGTGGGGGTCCCAGCGACGACCTTCCTCGAGCCGCCGCTATCCCAGGTCGGCATGACGATGCGCCAGGCCCGGGAGTCCGGTCGCTCGGTACTCGTGGCGACCAAGGATGTCGCCGCGATCGCCGCCATGCCGCGACCCAAGATTGTCGGCCAAACCGAGGGTGTCATTCGAGTCTTCGTCGACGCCGACGACCACACCATCCTGGGCGCGACTCTGTGGTGCATTGATTCGCAGGAACTGGTCAACCTTGTCTCACTAGCCATGCGGTTGGGAGCGCGCTACGAGACGTTGCGTGACGGGATCTGGACACACCCGTCCTCGACCGAAGCTTTCAATGAGGTACTCGCGGCGCTCGAACCCCTCCGCTGAGGAATGAACGAAGTCCAGTCATTTTGACCGTGACTACTCGGTCAAAATGACTGGACTTCGAACGGTTTGGCCTCAAGAAGCCTTGGGAGCCGAGACGACTTCGGGTTTAAGGTCTCCGGTCTCAACCTTGACAACGCGTCCGGCCTTGTCGACAGTTACCTTGGCGCTCATGGCTGCGGCCAGATTGAGGCGCTGCCATCCACCCGAGGAGGAGTCGAGAGCGTATCCGGCATCAATCTCGGTGGCCGCCAGCACCTGACGGCGCTGGGCATCGGAGAGAGTTGGGAAAGCAGTGTCCAACAGATTCTCAGCACCAGCCGGAACGACCGGAGCGGTAGCGCTGGGGGCCGGGCCGCCATAGGCGGAAGCCTTGTCAAAACCGTAAGTCATGCGGGCACGATAGGCCTTGAGTGCTGAGGCGCGATCAACTACCGGTGCCGTTGACACCGAGTCGGTGAAGGTGTTGTAGTAACCCTTCTTGTCGTTAGCCCCTACGTTTCCAATGCATGCCTGCAAAGTGTCACCGTGACCGTCGGCTTCACAACGGTGAGTGAGGTATGCCGTGAGCTCGGTGCGGGCGGCCTTGAGGGAGGCAACGTACAACCTATCTGTGGTCAGCGCACCGGACACGTTGCTGTGACCCTCGATGCGCCCACCCATGATGTCCATCGGGTAGTGCACGCCGAGCACGACGCGATTGTTGCCGGCCTCGGATGCTCGGGCGAGGATCTCGGGACCCAGCTCGGGCAAAACCTCAGCCAAGGCCAGACCATAGGCATAGGCAGCGGTGGTGTGCCCGGACGGGAAGGCCTGGCTGACAGTCAGATTGGTGCCTGAAGCGCCGTTCATCAGGTCGTAGCCGGCGGTGAGGAGAGCCCGGCCGCCCCTCTTGTGATCCACATCAATTCGGCTCGGCACACGCTCGATATCGAGGTTCTTTTTGAGGCCGTGAAGGTCGTTCGGGTTCCCGGAATCGGCGAAGCTACGATCAGTAAGATATGGGCGCGGGTAGTTGAAGTATTTCTTCGCGGGTCCGGTACCCTTCGTCATCACTTCCTGGAAGCCTGTCGACCAGATAAACCGGGCAACGTGGTTAAGGCTGCAGGAATGAAGGTTCACGGGGGTACACCGGGCAAGTCCCTCGGCCACGTATTTACCGAGGACCGGGCCGAGGGAATCGTTGTCTTCTTGCAGCGGATCGGTAAACATCGTGGCATCGCGTAGGGCACGCCACTGTTGGGATCGGCCCTGCCGGTCAGCAGCTTGCTGCGCTTGATCAAAGCCAGCCTTGTTGATCTGCTCGACACCTTCGTCGTTGCGAGTCAGGAGCTTCGAACCCTGGGCCGTGACGTCACCGCGGAAAGCAGTGTGGAAGTCCTTCTTGTCAAAAGGCTTGGGGCTCCAGTAGCGGTTGTATTCGCTCAAGAGGGCGACGTGCGGATCTGCGGATTCATCAGTTTGGGCCGCCTGGGCGGGGCTCACCCCCACAGTGCTGACGAGCGCCGTCGCACAGGCAAGGCCCAGGACAGAGGTACGAAGGATTTTCACCAGTTGACTCCTAGCGTGGTAATGGGCTGCTCAGACGTAGCCACATGACTGTCACGAATTGACGGTATGGGGACGAAGTGACGGGCAGTGGTCCAGAAGGTGACGAATTACCCACACTCGTCGGATGGTGGCTGCCCCCACGCCAAGGCGCGTTTCCCATGGTTGGACTTTCGAATGTACGTCGTATGTTCAGATCCTCGTGAAATAACAACCCCGACGTAAAACCTAAGGCTTCTCAGGCGAGCTCAGGGGCTGCCCGGTCGATGTCGGGGTGACCTTGGTGGGGGTACTGTGTTCGCTGTCGGCCCAATGGGTGGGTTGATGCCCAGGTGGTGTGGGGAAGCTGGCGGGACTCCGGCACTGTCGCGCAACCGTGACCACCATTTTGTGTGTGGGAGTCGGGATACCAGATCACGTCGGGGGTGGTGT
>NZ_LWHO01000023.1 GCF_001642025.1 Cutibacterium namnetense
ACAAGGACAGATCATCGCGCAGTTTGGAGGCGTTCTCGACGGACAGGTCAATCACATAGTTGACGCCATCAAGAGCGAAATTGACAGATTCCTCAGCTGGGCTTCCGTCCACATCATCAACAAGATTAACACGCACACGCTGTGCCATGGCATTCCTTTCAGGCTTGCGCCGCAGATACAACTTCGGCTTTTGACAACAGTTTATGTTCATGTCCACAAAAATCACAAGGCAGCTTCAGTTTTTTGCTGACGA
>NZ_LWHO01000024.1 GCF_001642025.1 Cutibacterium namnetense
CTGGGTGAGTCCGTCACCGAAGGCACCGTGTCCCGCTGGCTCAAGGCAGTCGGAGACACCGTCGAGGCCGACGAACCCCTACTTGAGGTGTCCACCGACAAAGTTGATACCGAAGTGCCCTCCCCCGCCTCCGGCACCCTCCTTGAGATCAAAGTCCCCGAAGACGAAGACGCCGAAGTCGGCGCCGTCCTGGCCATCATCGGCGACCCCGCTGCCGCCGAGTCAGCTCCGGAGCCTGCCAAGCCGTCGGCTGA
>NZ_LWHO01000008.1 GCF_001642025.1 Cutibacterium namnetense
ACCCACTCCAACACCGACCCCAACACCCACTCCAACACCGACCCCAACACCGACCCCAACACCGACCCCAACACCCACTCCAACACCGACCCCAACACCGTTGGATCATGTGAAAGTGACCACCACCGCCGACCGGACCGCTGAGGTGGGCAAGCCCTTCGGCGACACCGCTCACATCACCGGCACGGTCCCCAAAGGCGCCCACATCACGTTCAAGCTGTCTCACAAAGGACTACTACCGAACACGTGTGGTGACATGGTCGTCACAACCAAGCCCGTCGCGGTTCCGGCCGGCAACTACACCCAGCCCATCGACATCGCCTCTGCGAAGGTGACCGTTGAGGAGGCCGGCACTTACTACTGGGTAGAAACCCTTACCGACAACAACGGCAAGGTGCTCGCCCAGGGCAAGTGCGGCGAACACGCCGAAACCACCATGGTCACCGCACCAGTGGTCCCGGTCGGCCCGACCCACCCAAGGCACATGCCTCGCACGGGTATGTGATCCCACGGTGATGGCCCCATGATGGCCATCAATCCGTAAACACGGCGGGGGCGCCCACCATCACAGGTGGACGCCCCCGCTGCTTATATCCAGTCCTCTCTACGGAACACCAAATACAGGAGAACACTCGACGTGACGACCAGCACCGTAGAGATCCACAGCCCCAACGGTCGTCCATCCCCCAGAAAAGGCACGTTCTGACCAAACCAGCCGGTAATAAGGGTTGGCACAGCAATGATTGCTGCCCAGCCGGCCAGCTTCTTCATGACGGTGTTGAGCTTGGCGTCCTGGATAGACAAGCTCGTCTCGAAGATTGTCGCAACAAGGTCGCGCAAGGAGTCGGACCACTCGGCCACCCTCATGGAATGATCGTAGAGGTCGTTGAAATAGGGCTCCAACACCCGGGGCACTGCTACTGCTTCCCGACTCGGGCGGCTGATCGTTGAGGCTATCTCACGCATCGGCAGCACCACCCGACGGAACTGCACCAGCTCCTTACGCAACCGATACACCCGGGTCTGCACCTGCTGAAGGTCGATCGTGTCGTCAAACAACTGGTCCTCCACCTGCTCGACAACGTCGTCGAAGTGCTGGACGGTGCTGAAGTGGCCGTCGACCAGGACGTCGAGGATGGCGTGGACGATGCCCATCGGGCCTTGCGACACCAAGTCAGTATTGGAGTCAAGGCGGTTGAAAACCTCCTTGATCTCTGGGAGGTCATCGTGGTGGACGCTGACGACGCCGTGCTCGAACACCCACACCGAGACCCGCGAGATAATCAAGCGGCTGTTGGGGTCATTGGTCTGGCCAATGGTCGCGGCGTAGATCGTGAGGAAGAGATGGTCAGGGTAACGGGTGACCTTGGGGCGTTCACCGGGGGCCTCAGCGTCCTCAACAGTGTGGAAGTCCAGGTTGAGTTCATCGGCCAGAATGTCGATGTCCTCGCGGTCAGGGGCGGTGAGGTCATACCAGCTAAGCGTCTTAGCGTCGGAGAGTTCCCCGTTCAGGGTTTCCAGGGGCACCGACTCTGCGACGACCTTGCCGCATTGCCACACGCGGGAGGAAAGTTGAGAAAGGCTCATCGGGTCTCCTGGAGGGCTGGGGTCGCTATGTCCGAACTCATGATGACGGTGTCGGCAGGATTGAGCGCGATCTCGATACACCGACGGTGACGCGGTGCCATCGGGGGCAACTGGTCGATGCCGAAGAACCCGGTGTGGCTGGACTCATCGTCACCAACGATGGGCTCCCCGCTCACCCATCGACACAAGAAGTCGTGGTCGAGGAACTGGCAGCGATCCCCATTGGGATACGTGACGGGGGCAGTGACGTTGACCCTAACTAGTTGCACAACCTCTGCCACTATCCCGGTCTCTTCGTGAATTTCCCGAAGGATTGCCTCATCAGGCCTCTCCCCCGGCTCTATGATTCCGCAGACTGGAGTCCATTCCCCGTCATCGGCCCGCTGCACCAACAGCACCTGAGGCCCCCGAGGACCGTCACGCACCACGACAGCACTACTGCCAGCCAACCACAGCGGCGCATGACCAATGTGGCGTCTCAAGTCCAAGATAAACTGTGGTGTCGCCATGACGGCCAGGCTAGCGGCCTCGCGTGTCGCCCTCGATAATCCACCACGGCCGCTCCGCGAAGCCAGATCGCACAGTTGACCAGCAAAACTTCGGCACCCCTACAACCACGGGAACCTCTCAGGACGCCCACATCGACCTAGCTACAAGTTGGCGAAGACGCGAAGAGGTGGACACTGACCGTGCGGCATCCGCCGACCCCCTAGACTCACCATGAGGGCGTCTCGTTCCCACAAGCCGATCGGAGGAACCGTGGATAGGACCATCAAGCGGGTACTCGTCGCAAACCGTGGCGAGATCGCAGTGCGCGTCATCCGTGCCGCCAAAGACATCGGCATCACGAGCGTGGCCGTCTACGCGGACTCTGACTCTGAGGGGTTGTTCGTCAAACTCGCCGATGAGGCCTACGCTCTCAACGGCGTCACCCCTGCCCAGACATACCTCGACGTCGACAAGATCCTCGACGTTGCCCGCCGCGCTGAGGTTGACGCCATCCATCCTGGTTACGGGTTCCTCTCCGAAAACGCCGACTTCGCCCAGGCCGTCATTGACGCTGGAATCCTGTGGATCGGCCCACCCCCACATGCCATCCGTGTCCTAGGCGACAAGGTGCAGGCCCGTCATATTGCCCAGAAAGTTGGCGCGCCACTCGTTCCGGGCACCGCTGATCCGGTCGAGGGCCCCGAAGAAGTCATAGAGTTCGCGCAGGCACATGGCTTGCCCCTTGCCATTAAGGCGGCCTTCGGCGGCGGTGGACGCGGTCTCAAAGTCGCCTACTCGATGGATGACGTAGCCCACCTGTATGAGTCAGCCGTCCGTGAAGCCGTCACCGCGTTCGGGCGTGGGGAATGCTTCGTTGAGCGCTACCTGGACAAGCCGCGTCACGTCGAAACCCAGTGCATGGCCGACCAGTACGGCACCGTACAGATCATCTCCACCCGCGACTGTTCCCTGCAACGTCGTCACCAGAAGCTCGTCGAGGAAGCTCCGGCACCTTTCCTAAGTGATGAGCAACTGACTCGTCTCTACGAGTCCTCCCGCGCCATTCTCAAGGATGCTGGGTATGTCGGCGCCGCGACCTGCGAGTTCCTCGTCGGCCTGGACGGAACGATCAGCTTCTTGGAGGTCAATACCCGGCTGCAGGTAGAGCACCCTGTTTCCGAAGAAGTGGCTGGGGTCGACCTGGTGCAGATGATGTTCCATGTCGCCCAAGGCGGTCACTTGGAGCCCAAGGACCCGCAACTGCGCGGTCATTCCTTTGAGTTCCGTATCAATGCTGAGGACCCCGGGATGGGCTTCATGCCAGCCCCCGGAACCCTTACCGCCTGGCAGCCGCCGCACGGCCCTGGCGTCCGCATGGATGAGGGCTACCACTCAGGCATGACGGTGCCAGGCGCCTTCGACTCCCTCATCGGCAAACTCATCGTCACTGGTGATAGCCGTGAGCAAGCCCTGGCCCGAGCCGCCCGCGCCCTTGACGAAATCGTCATCGACGGCATGCCGACAGTCATTCCCTTCCACCAAGCGGTGGTTCACAACCCGGCATTCACTGCCGCCGACGGCCACTTCGGCGTCTTTACCGACTGGATCGAGACTGAGTTCGACAACAAGATCGCGCCATACACCGGCTCCCTGGGCGAGGCTGACGATTCCGAACCCCCTCGCGAGGTCGTCGTCGAAGTCAACGGTAAACGAGTTGAGGTGCGTATCCCCGCCTCCTTACACGGCGCTCGTCAGGTCCCTAGCACCAAGTCTCGCCGCCCCACTCGTCGCAGTCGCGCCGGCCGTCGCGCCGCGGCGACCGGCAATTCGGTGGCTTGCCCGATGCAAGGAACAATCGTCAAGGTCAACGTTGTGGAGGGAGAGGCGATCAACGAAGGCGACCAGATCGTCGTCATGGAGGCCATGAAGATGGAGCAGCCCATCGCAGCCCATCGGAGTGGCGTTGTTCGCAATCTCAACGCCACAGTCGGCTCGACGGTCTCGTCGGGTGAGGTCATCTGTGAAATTGTTGATGAGTGAGGGGCAGAACATGGTTTTGCTTGTGAGTGTCGCTTCGAGGCGGCATTCTGGTCATCATGTCCGGTGACCTCCTGCTATTCCTCCTCTTCCTTGTGGGGCTCGTAGCGACGACAACATCACTTATGCGTGCCCAGCGTCAGTCCCGCGAGTTAGAGGCTCAGCGCGCGAAGGCCATTGAGGCCAAGGTCTCCCAGATGCGGCAGGAAACCGAAGAAGACGTCACCACCTTCGGCGAGGCCTTACGAGACCTCGACATGGACATGATTGGCAAGGACATATCGGCTGACGGTCGCAAAGACTGGAACATGGCCCTTGATTGCTACGATCGCGCCAAGGCACTGATGGCCCAAGACAAGGGCACCGGCTCGATCCCGCTCGTGACAGAAACCCTCGAGGAGGGTCGTCACGCCATCGCCTGCGTGCAAGCTCGCGCTAACGGCGAGCCAATTCCTGAGGTACGTCCACCGTGTTTCTTTGATCCGGCTCACGGCCCGTCGACAACTGACGTCATGTACTCACCCGACGGCGGGGTGGCACGCAAAGTTCCCGCATGCGCCGCCGACGCCCAGCGCATTCAACAGGGTCGTTCCCCGTGGATCCGTACCGTCAACGTCAATGGCGCCCAGCTGCCGTACTGGCAGGCGGGCCCCGACTATGCCCCGTGGGTACAGGGATACTACCGCCGTTACGAGTCTGACCCCGTCATCAGCGGGCTAGCTGCTGGCGGCCTCGGCCTAGTCGGGCTGGGCTTATTCTCTGCCCTCTTCGACGATTTCTGATCCACGCGGATGCTCGCGACTCCTCGAGTCTGTGGGTAAATTCACGCGACGAAGGTCTGCAACCGGCGCGCTGCCTCCGAAACCGACCCCGATAGGGACGGGTAGACGGTGAAGTCGTGCTGGAAGGCGTCGACGGGTATGCGTTCGGCTACCGCTACCGAAATAGGATGGACGAGCTCGCTAGCCCGCGGCGCGACGACCACACCGCCGATGATGTTTCCGGTCGCTGGACGACAGAAAAGCTTGACAAAACCGTCATGAAGCCCCTGCATTTTGGCGCGCGGATTAGTCGCCAAGTCTAGTCGGGTGGACCTTGCCTGGACCTTTCCGGAATCGACGTCAGTTTGCGTCACACCAACTGTGGCAATCTCGGGAGAGGTAAAGACGTTGGAACACACCAAGGACAGGTCCAGCGGTTGGAGCGCCTGGCCTAAGGCGTGCCACACCGCGATGCGTCCCTGCATCGCTGCGACCGACGCCAAGGCGAAGACACCGGTGCAGTCTCCGGCAGCATAGATACCCGGGATGTTGGTGCGCGAGACCTTATCGACGATGATGTGGCCCCGCGGACCGACAGCCACGCCGACCTCTTCCAAACCGAGATCGGCACTGTTGGGGGTCGATCCGACGGCCATAAGGACGTGGGACCCACGTACGTTCCGGCCGTCCTCCAGCCCGACGACGACTCCGTGCCCGTCGCGAATCGCGGACACTGCACGGGAACGCGACAAGATCTCCATGCCGCGAGACTCGAAGACTTGTTGCAGGACCTGGGCCGCGTCGGGGTCCTCACCAGGGAGAACTTGATCACGTGAAGACACCAGCGTCACTCGGCACCCCAACGAATCGTAGGCCGAAGCGAACTCAGCGCCGGTGACACCAGACCCCACCACGATGAGGTGCTCGGGAACCTCCCGCATCGAGTACACCTGTTTCCAAGTGAGGATGCGCTCCCCATCACAGCGAGCCGCGGGCAGCTCGCGCGGGGTAGTCCCGGTAGCCAGCAGCACGATGTCGGTGTCGATCGTCTCGTCGTCATTGATGACAACACGATGCAGGTGACCAGGAGCACCCGTCGCCAGTCGCGCCCGCCCGCTGATCAACCGCACCCCACTACGCTCTAGCCCGCGACCAATGTCGTCAGATTGGGCTTGAGCAAGGCGACGCACCCGAGAGTTGACGGCGTCGAGGTCGACCTCGAACGTCTCGGTATGACGCAGACCGAGTTCAGCTGCGCGGCGCAACGTCGAGGTGACCTCCGCAGTAGCGATGAGGGTTTTCGACGGGACACAGTCGGTGAGGACGGCGGCTCCTCCAATGCCGGTTTCCTCAACGACAGTGACATCAACACCGCCAGCTGCCGCAACGCTGGCGGCCTCGTATCCTCCGGGCCCTGCCCCAATGATCACCATGGACGTCATGGCGGCATTCTTTCAGTCGCGACGGCTCATCTGTCGACATCGAGAGAAATTTCCCGCGTGAAGAAAACTCCCGAGCCGTCACACGTGTCGACACTGAAATGCCAGCCGGCTATCCCAGCCGACGAAAATCGCAGCACATGCCAGGGGGCCGTGCCCCCACAAACGGGGAAAACCTCTAGGGTTAACCCCATGACGTCACCGGAGTTCACCAACCCCCAGGCCATCGCCCGCGATGCTGCCGATGCCATTCGTTCCCGCCTACCCCTCACCAACGTCGACATGGGCCTCGTCCTTGGTTCGGGATGGTCTGCTGGAGTTGATCGCTTGGGCGAGACTATTGGGAGGATCCCGCTCAGTGAGCTGCCCGGATTCTGCGCACCTGTTGTTGCCGGACACGGCGGCGACCTCGTGGCCGTGTCCCTGCCCACCGGGAAAACTGCCGTTGTGCTCACTGGCCGCACTCATTTTTACGAGGACCGTGGGGTCGAACCGGTAGTCCACGGAGTGCGCACTGTCGCCGCGCTGGGTGCCACCACGATGATCCTCACGAACGGGTGCGGCGGGTTAGACCCGTCGTGGGGCCCTGGAACCGTCGTCGCCATTCGTGACCACATCAACCTCACTGGGGCCACGCCACTGCGCGGCGCTACTTTCATCGATATGTCGACGGCGTGGACTCCGAGTCTGCTGGAGGTCGTCGAGAGGGTCACTCCTGGCACCCCGACCGGCGTTTACGCTCAATTCCGTGGCCCCCAGTACGAGACCCCCGCTGAGGTTCGCATGGCTCGTGCCATCGGCGCCGATCTCGTCGGCATGTCGACTGCGCTTGAGGCCATTGCCGCCCGCGAAGCCGGTCTTAACCTGCTTGGGCTGTCCCTGGTCACCAACCCTGCGGCTGGGGTCACTGATGCCCCGCTTGACCACGCCGAGGTCATCGCTGCCGGCAAGGAAGCCGCTCCTCGGCTAGCGAGCCTTCTCGCCGATATCACGGCTGCCATCTGATCCACTCCACACCCCATCGAGGAACCATGACCACCACCCGCCCCCAAAGGCCTAGCCCCGAACTCGTCGCAGAAGTTCAGTCCTGGCTCGACCAAGATCCCGACGAGGCCACACGCACCGAACTGTCCGATCTGCTCACCCGCGCCCAGTCTGGTGAAGCTGAAGCCATCGCAGCGGTGGAGTCGGCCTTCGCCGGGCCATTGACCTTCGGCACCGCTGGTCTGCGCGCCGCACTGGGCCCCGGCCCCTCCCGTATGAACCGCATCGTTGTTCAGCGTGCAGCTGCCGGCTTCGCTGCCTGGTTGCGCGCCCATGGCCACACCGGCGGGTCGGTTGTCATCGGTTTTGATGCCCGGCACAACTCCGAGGTCTTCGCCCGCGATACCGCCGAGATCATGGCCGGGGCTGGTTTCCACGCCCTGCTGGCCGACTCCCCCATCCCGACCCCCGTCACGGCTTTCGCTATCAAGCACTATGGGGCGCTCGCCGGCGTCATGGTGACGGCCTCCCATAACCCGCCCGCCGATAACGGGTACAAGGTTTATCTGGGAGACGGTTCCCAGATCGTCCCGCCCACCGACACCGAGATCGCCCACGAAATCGAGGTCGTGTCTAAGGAGCCCGTGGGTGCGATTGCTCGCGGTGAGGACATCGAGTTCATCGGCGAGGAGCTTATCGACGCCTACGTCTGTCGGGCCGCCGAGCTGACTACGGCCAGCCCTGACGTCACCTGGGTTTATACCGCCATGCACGGGGTCGGGACACGGGTCGTACGTCGTCTCGTTGAGAAGGCTGGCTTGCCCGAATTTATCGGGGTGACTGAGCAGCTCGATCCGGACCCGGATTTCCCGACCGTGGCGTTCCCGAACCCTGAGGAGCCCGGTGCCATCGATCTGGCCGTTGCTCAGGCCCGCACACATAACGCCGATGTCGTCATCGCCTCTGACCCCGACGCCGACCGCTGCGCCGTAGCGGCTGTCATCGACGGGGACTGGCGCATGCTCACCGGCGACGAGTTAGGGACTCTTCTTGGTGACGATGCCCTGCGTCGCGGTCTCGACGGGGTTTACGCCAACTCGGTAGTCTCATCAACCTGTCTGGGACGAATGGCCAGGGCGGCCAAGCGTGAGCACCAGGTGACCCTGACCGGGTTCAAGTGGATCGGCCGTGTGCCTGGACTCGTCTTCGGTTACGAGGAAGCCATCGGCTACTGCTGCGATCCCTCCCACGTACCCGACAAGGACGGCATCACCGCCCTGGCGACGATCCTGCGTCTGGTTGGTGAGCTCAAGGCCTCCGGCACCACCATCGCCGAGCGTCTCGACGAGATCTGGGCCACCCATGGTCTGCACCGCACCTCCCAACTTGCGGTGCGTGTCACCGACATGTCGATTATCTCCGAGGCCATGGAGCGCCTGCGCAACCAGCCCCCCACAACCCTGCTAGGTGATCGCGTCGACGTTTGCGACCTCAACGATCCCAGCAATGGGTCTGGGCTACCCCAGCAGAACGCCATCGAATTGACTGGACCACGCATCCACGTCGTCACCCGCCCCTCGGGCACCGAGCCGAAACTCAAGTGTTACCTCGAGGTACGGGCTACCCCTGCGGAGTCGTCGGCAGATCTGGCGGCCACGAAGGCCCGCCTTGACGCAGACATGGCGACCCTGCGTGAGGAGATGTCTCAGGCCCTCGGAATCTGAGCTTGCCGGCCTAGGGGGTTGATCTGCTCGTCGCAGAAGGTGTGTCCTCGTCAGTGATGGCGGGGACGCACGAACTTCTGTGTCTCATGGTTCGCCTGGCCGGTGGCTTGAACATGCTTCTTCTTGCCCGTCGGAGTCATCGGTAGCTGATCGACAAAGCAATAAGCACGCGGCCGCTTGAACCGGGCCAGGTCGTCACTGGCCAGGCAGTGAGCGTCAAGGTCGTCAGCAGTGAGTTCCACGCCGGCCTCGGGAACCACGTACGCGACAACCTGCTGACCCCATTCCTGATCCGTCACTCCGACGACGAGGGACGCCGCGACGCCAGGATGGGACTCCAGCACCGACTCCACCTGAGTGGGGAAGACATTCTCTCCACCGCTAATAATCATCTCGTCCTTGCGCCCGACAATGGTGACGAACTCGTGCTCATCCCAGGTGGCGAGATCACCCGGGTAGAACCATCCACTGTGGAACTTCGGATCCTGCGCCCCACCCTCGCCCGAATACGACATCCCGCATTTGGGGCTGCGCATAGCAACCTCACCGATCTCAGTCCCGTCCTTCGCAGCTATCTCGTCAGGCTCGGCGACCCGGTCATCGAAAACCTTCACGACCCGGACATCGTCATCAGTGTTAGCACGTCCCGCCGTTCCAGCCATTCCGGGAAGGTCGAACGGACGCAGGAAGGTGTTCCAGAAGGTCTCTGTCGTACCGTAACCATTGGAGATGTTCGGGGTGAGGACAGCCATGTAACGTTCAGCCGAGCGAGCATCCAATGGGGCACCCATCGTGACGATGCCATGCAGGTTCGATAAGTCCCGTGGATTCGTCTGCTGGGCACGGGCCAGCCTCTCCAGCGCGGTTGGAGCGCCAATAAGGAAGGTGATCTGGTACTCACCCACCCAGTCGAGCACCGTATCCGGGTCGAACTCACGCATCGGAATGACAGATCCCCCGACGTAGAACGTCGGATTCGGTCCCCCGGAATGCAGTCCACCACGGTGAAACCACGGAGTCATATTGAGAGTGCGGTCTCGAGGAGTGAGCGGGAAGTGCATGATGACGTCGTGTGCGCTCATGAGTTCCACGAAGGAGGGCAGCGGAACGCCTTTTGGCATGCCGGTGGTCCCGGAAGTGTAGAGACGGATGACCTCGTCGTATGTGCTGAAATTCGACGGACGCTCCGGGGCCCTTCCACCGGCCTCAGACAAGGCGGTATCAAAGTCGACGGCGCCGTCGGGCAAATCCGGTGAGGTGCCGGCCGGAGCCACCTGAATAAGAAAGGGCGTCGGGGTCTCGGCCTCGCGATCGACTTCCTTGATGGCAGGTATCACCCGTGACGTCACCTCGGCGTCGTAAATGAGTACCTTCGGGCGGGCGTCGCGCAGGGCGCAGGCCAACTCGCCAGGGGCGAGCCGACAGTTGAGAACAGTTCCCACCGCCCCCAGACGGTGGGCAGCCAGGTAGCAGATAGCGAACTGCGCAGTATTGAACAGCTCGAAAGCGAACGTGTCCCCCGGCCCAACCCCATGCTCGGCGAGCACAACTGCGAAGCGCTCCACGTCGGCGGCCAGCTCACGATAAGTCCAAGTGCGATCAGTTGCCGGGTCGATCATGGCAAGCGAGTCGCTGAATCGGTGCACGTTGCGCTCCAGCCCTGCCACGTAAGTGAAATCGTGTTCAACGTATGCGCGCAGCGGCTGTGGATCAAAACCCATGGAAAAACCTCTCAGTCAACATCAGACGTATTCCCCACGGTACGCCGGTTACGGTCTGCTTCTCAGCGTGGTGGCGGACAACATACGCTGAGCCGCGCGACGCAACCCACTCGCCATGGTGGCGCGTTTTCTGCTGCCTTCCCGATAGACTCGACAGTCGTGGCGTGCACGATCATCCTGTTGGCTGGCCCCTCCGGCTCGGGGAAGTCCCATTTGACCCATATGGCGGATTTACCTGAGCTACGACTCGACGATTTCTACCGTGATCACAATGAAGCTGGGCTCCCCGTGGTGCGCGATATGGTCGATTGGGACGACGTCGCCTCGTGGAATCTTCCGCTCGCCGTCGAGGCCCTCAAGGAACTCGCCACCGCAGGGCACACCGTCGCCCCCCACTACGACATCTCACAATCCCGGGCCGACGGCACCCACATCGTCGAGGTTGGGGATGCAGCGGCTGTCGTTGCGGAAGGGATTTTCGCCCTCGACTTGCTGGAGCCATGTTTGCGGTCAGGCCTCAACGTGCTGCCAATCTGGTTGGACAGACCTCGCTGGTTTAACTTCGCTCGGCGTCTCGTCCGGGATCTGCAGCAGCATCGCAAGTCCCCACCTGTGCTAGTTCGCCGCGGTCTCGCCTTATGTCGGGCTGAGCCGGCGCTGCGGTCACGAGCCATCGTTATGGGCTTTCAGCCCATGAGTATGAGGCGGGCACGTGCCGCTGTCGCATCCCTGACGGGCTGAACGCGAGAGGATTTTCAACCTTTTGGCCGATGTCGATGGACCATCAGTTTCATAATGTCGACAGGGTCGAAAGGAATGCCGTGTCCGAAGCCACCTCTGCCGCCACTGCGGCCCAGCCCTTCCCTGGACGCTGGAAAGCCCTCGCCGTCCTCGCCGCAGGGCTCTCCCTCATCATCTTGGATGGCACAATCGTCGGTGTTGCCCTACCGACGATGATCTCGGCCCTCAATCTGAACCTCACCGACGCTCAGTGGGTCAACGCCATCTACAACGTCATCTTTGCTGCACTTCTGCTCGGGGCCGGGCGCCTGGGCGACCGGGTCGGGCGTCGCACCACTTTTGCGGCTGGCGTGGTCCTCTTCGTGGCAGGGTCCCTACTGGCTGCGACGGCGTCAGGCCCTGGCTCCCTCATCGCGTCGCGTGCCGTCCAGGGTGTTGGGGGCGCGCTAGTGTTGCCGTGCACCCTATCGTCAGTGAACTCGCTCTTCCAGGGCAAGGATCGCGCCGCCGCTTTCGGCATCTGGGGCGCCGTCATGAGTGGTATGGCGGCCCTCGGCCCGCTGCTGGGCGGAGTCTTGACCGAGTACGCGTCATGGCGCTGGATCTTCTGGGTCAACCTTCCGTTGGGCCTGCTGGTGCTGGTTGGAATTGCCGCATGGGTGCCGCAGACTCGCGGTAAACCTGCTGAAAAGGGCGTCGACGTCGGCGGAGTGCTCACCTCAGCCATCGGGTTTGGCTTACTCGTCTTTGGGCTCATCGAGGCCACCACCTTGGGGTGGTGGGATAAGAAACAAACCTTCAAAGTTTTCGGATGGGAATGGCCGGTCAATTGGACGATGTCCCCGGTGCCGTGGGCGATCGCTATCGGCCTGGTTTTCATCGGGCTATTCGTCGTCTGGGAGCATCACCGCGCCAAGGTCGGTCGCGACGCTCTGCTCGACCTGACTCTGTTTCGGGTGGGGACATTCTCCTGGGGTAATCTTACCGCCGCCACGGTGGCCATCGGCGAGTTTTCGCTGACGTTCGTCCTGCCGCTGTTCCTAGTGAACTCGCTTGGTCTCTCGACGGTACGTACTGGCGTTGTGCTCGCCGCGATGGCTTTAGGCTCCTTTTTGTCCGGCGCTTCAGCCCGCCATCTGGCCGCCCGGATGGGGGCAACTGGAGTTGTGGTGTTAGGTCTGAGCCTCGAAGTCATCGGCGTCGGGCTGCTGGCCTGGGTTGTTGGTGCGCAGGGGTCCACCTGGCTGACTGTTCTCACCCTCGTTGTCTACGGCATCGGGCTCGGCCTGGCCTCGGCCCAGCTGACCTCAACGGTGTTGCACGACATTCCCGCCGACCAGTCGGGGGCAGGATCGGCCACCCAGTCAACGGTGCGTCAGCTGGGCTCAGCCCTCGGCGCCGCCATCGCCGGGTCAGCGCTGGGATCGGCTATGAACCACACCATTCCCGACGCGGTAACCTCCGCTAGCCGGGTACCGGCCAGGGCCCTAGACACGCTCGTTCGCGCCACCCAGAGCTCGGCTGGATCGGTCATTCCGGGACTTCGCAATGCGCCGCCTACTAGCCCCTTCATTCGTCCGCTCGGTGAATCCCGCGACGCCGTCATCGGTGGCCTCGAGACCGGTTTCGCTCACGCAGCAGCATGGTCGATCGGGTTGTCGTCGCTATTCCTGATAATCGGCCTGCTCGGGGCAATCATGGTGAGACACCAGGCGCGCAAGCAGGTCAGCTAGCGGGCATCGTCCTGGCGGGCACGCGCTACGGGCATGCCAAGGCATCACCACGATGCCCGTGCCCCAACCGGAGAAAGGCAGCTGCACTGCCCGACCTCACTTCGACGAAACCTTACCGACACCGGTGCAGGCAATCGCCGGTGTCGCAGGTGAGAACTATCCTGACGCCAGTCGCTTTTCGACAGCAGGGAAGCACGAAGGTTAACGCGGAGGTACAAATGACGTTGCAGAAACGGCCCGGCCGAGGCGCGAGCAACGCCACGCCGGCAGGCTTCATGCCAACCCGGGGGACTGCGCGTCGGTCCTTCTTTGTCCCCTCGCCCTCGCAGATCGCCGAGCGGGGTTTCGTCGCGGTGGACTTCGAGACAGCCAACCGCATGGGCGGGGTGTCGGCATGCCAGCTAGCCATGGTTAAGGTGCTTGACGGACAGATCATCGACAGGTTGAACACCTTAATCCGTCCACCCAAGGGGTGGGACTCCTTTGAGTTCACATATCTGCACGGCATCTCGGCAGCCGACGTCGCAGACGCCCCCGACTGGAGCAACATTGCCGACGCCGTCTCCCACTTTGTCGGTGGGGCGACCGTATACGCCCACAACGCCGCCTTCGACTCCCGGGTGTGGCGACAGCTTGACGAGTATTTTGGCACCACCACCCTGCCCTCACCGTTCTTCTGCTCTTACCGAACCGCGCAGCGCCTCATCCCAGGACTACCCAACTACAAACTCCCCACCGTGCTTCACGCTTGCGCCCCGGATTACCAGCTCAATCACCACCGAGCCGACTCCGACGCCGAAGCCTGCGCCCTCATCGTCTGCGCGTTACAGAGACGGGCGCAGGCGAGCTGACTTACTGCGGGTTGACCGGCGCCCATTGCGGACCGGTCTGGGCGAGCTTAGCGTCGAGCTTTCGGAAGATCGGCGAAGGTTTGGACAGCGGGGTGCCTACCGCGATGTCGTGACGACCCCATGACGCCTGCTCGGTGGCGTAATCCCCCATGAGGATTGGTGCCCCGTCGGTCTCGATGAGCTCAGGCTGGGCCGCCCACACCCCCTCGCCACCAAGGGCCTCATAAATCTTCTGGGCCGAATGAGGCATAAACGGGGTCAGCATGGTGTTGACGTCACTGACGACCTGCAAAGCCACATGCAGCACAGTGTCACGGCGTTCAGGGTTGTCCTTGAGTTTCCAGGGCTCCTCGGCAGAGATGTAGGCATTAGCCAGCCCAACGATCCTCATTGCTTCAGTAATAGCCGCCTTGAATTTTGCGCGGGCAAGCAACCCACCGACGATGTCGAATCCAGCGGCGGAGGCATCCAACAACTCGCGGTCAGCATCCGTCAGCTCACCAACGGCCGGAATCTCGTGACAATTCTTGAACGCCATCGAGATCGACCTGTTAACGAGGTTTCCCCACTCGTTGGCCAGCTCAAAGTTCACCCGGCGGACAAACTCTTCCCAGGTGAAGTCAGTGTCCTGGTTCTCCGGACCGGCAACCGCGATGAAGTAGCGCAAGGCGTCGGGACCGAACTCATGCAGAAAGTCCCCCACAAAAATAGTGGCGCCACGAGAATTCGACACCTTCGAACCGCTCATCGTCAAGAACTCGCTGGAAACAATCTCAGTAGGAAGATCAAGGATCCCGAGTTCTCCGGAGGGCTCACCGCCCTTATCACCACGTCCATTTGCACCCAGCAAGATGCCGGGCCAAATGACCGAATGGAACACAATGTTGTCCTTGCCCATGAAGTAGTACGAGCGGGCATCCTCGTCATTCCAGAACTCACGCCAAGCATCAGGCTTACCAATACGGCGCGCCCACTCAATCGAGGCAGACAGGTATCCGATGACAGCGTCGAACCACACGTAGATCGACTTCATCGGGTTCTCCTGCCAGCCTTCTACCGGCACACGAATGCCCCAGTCGAGATCGCGGGTAATAGCGCGCGGACGCAACTCCTCAAGCAGGTTGTGCGAAAACTTCAAGACATTGGGACGCCAATCGGTGCGAGTATCAATCCACGACGCCAGCGACTCGGCCAGGGCAGGAAGGTCGAGGAAGAAGTGCTCGGTCTCGCGGAACTCGGGAGCGGCCCCCGTGGTCTTCGACCTAGGCTCGATAAGGTCGGCCGGGTCGAGCTGACGACCACAGTTGTCGCACTGGTCACCGCGGGCGTCATCGTATCCACACACCGGACAGGTGCCCTCGATGTAGCGGTCAGGAAGGGTGCGTCCAGTCGATGGTTCGAAGGCCCCCATCTCAGACTTCTTGACGACATAGCCGTTTTCGTGAAGACGAGTGAAGATCTCCTGAGTGACGTGAGCGTGGTTGTCAGTCATCGTCGACGTGTACAGATCGTAGGACAGCCCAAGCCCCTGCAAGTCCGCCGCGATAATGCGGTGATACTTTTCGGCGCACTCCTGAGCCGTCATGCGTTCCTGATCAGCCTTGACTGAAATAGCGGTGCCATGACAGTCCGAGCCGGAAACCATGAGGACCCGGTGACCCGACATTCGCATGTACCGGGCAAAGACGTCAGAGGGGACACCGAATCCGGAAACATGGCCGATGTGTCGAGGCCCATTGGCGTAGGGCCACGCGACGGCGGCAAGAACGTTGGCACACATGAAGTTAACTCTATCGGTAGCCGGCATCGAGGATGTCAGTGGTTGAAACAGGTGAAGCCGATGCCAATCGAGGGCATCGCGGTTCATGACCCGGGTACAAAGACTCAGCCCTTCAACGAACCGGGGTGACTTGATGGAATCGCAACTGCCAACCCCTATCCGGGTCGTGGTGCCATAGCGAAACCCGCAGGCTTACCCGGGATCCTGCCCGTGCCCGCCACCGCAGTAGGACATCCTGTGGGCCGATTCTCACCATCCCGAGAATTTCAATGCTGGCCCTCACCTCCGGGGCTGGCATGTCAGCTAAGGCCCTGCCCCGCGTCCACAATCTGCCGTTCCCGTCATGCTCGATGAAGTCGGGGGCGAGAAGCTCGTCCAGAGCGCTGCGGTGGGCGAGCTTGTCAGTCTCCAGGAAGCGGCGCTCCTTATCAGTGAGGATGCCGATAAGCTCCTGGTCAGGGGTGGCAGGACGCTCAGGTAGATCAAACAACCGCTCTTGCCCGACCTTGTTATCAGGTCTCGGCACATCCTCCGGTTCCAGTTCGCGAACCGTCCCGCCAAACCCCGGCCCATAATCGACAGGAGTGCCGTCACGGAAGGCCGTGGCAGCAGCACGAGCACGCTGGTCAGCGGCCTCGTTCATAGCATGGCCAGCGTGCCCTTTCACCCACTCAAAGGTGACGTCACGGCCGTCAAGTTCCTCATCAATGGACTCAAGAAGGTCCCGGTTCAGTACCGGCTTGCCGTCACGCTTGCGCCATCCTTTACGCTTCCATCCCGGGATCCACTTAGTGCAGCAGTTAATGGCGTACTGAGAATCACACAAGATCGTCAGTGGTTCGTCGGCGTCACGAGTAGCACGCAACACGTCAAGAACGGCCTTGAGCTCCCCCATGTTGTTCGTGCCCCGGGGCCAGCCGCCGGCGGCCCAGGTGTCGTCGTCGATATACCAGGCCCAACCGGCTGGGCCCGGATTGTCGAGGGAGGACCCGTCAGCTGCGGCCACTATCATGACTTCTCCTGCTGGTTAGCGACACGATCAAGGTTGTCGACGCCGAAGGCCTGCGGTAGCACCTCGGTCATCGTTTGCACCCCCGCTGGGGTGTCGATGAGCATCGTCGGGCCACCATGTTCCCACAGCAGCTGGCGACACCGCCCACACGGCATGATCGTCTCACCCATAGCGTCCACGCAGCAGAAGGCGAGGAGGTGTCCCCCGCCCCCAGCCACGAGGTCACTGATAAGCCCGCACTCTGCGCACAAGGTGACACCATAACCAGCGTTTTCCACGTTGCATCCGACGACGATGCGACCATCTTCTGCAAGCCCGGCTGCTCCCACTGGGAAGTGGGAGTACGGCACGTATGCCCGTTTCGTCAGTTCGCGAGCTCGACAGCGCAACGCGCCCCAGTCGACGTCCACGTCACTCCTTGATATACGGGGTGCCATCGGCTGCTGGCGGCCTCACCTTGCCAACCAGGCCGGCCACGGCGACGATCGTCGCGATGTACGGCAAGATGAGCAAGAACTGCGACGGCATCGGCGCGCTAATCGTCGACAGCTCGGTGGACAGCTGGGTTACGAAGCTGAAGAACAGCGCCATGACGGCTGCCAAGCCAGGACGCCACCGGCCCATAATGAGAGCGGCAAGAGCAATGAAGCCGTTACCCACCGTGATGTCCTTCGAAAACGACCCGACGGTACCGATCGTAAAGTAGGCGCCCCCCAGGCCAGCAAAGATGCCACCGACGAGCACGGCGGACCACCGCACGCCAGCAACCGAGATACCCACAGTGTCAGCGGCCTCAGGATGCTCACCAACAGACCGGACCCGCAGCCCCCACTTAGTGCGCCACAGCAGGAACCACACCAGCGGAATGCAAAGGAATCCGATGTACACCAGCACAGTCTGATCGAAGAATATCGGACCGAAAAACGGAATCTTCGACAGCCCTGGGATAGCGACAGCTTCCATGATTGGCGCCGTGTTGTACTCCTCAGCATCCGGAGAAAGCAACTGGGTGTAGAAGAAACCCGTTAAACCAGATGCGAAAAGGTTGACGACCACGCCCATCACGACCTGATCGACGAAATATTTGATGGTAAAGACAGCCAGCAATGCGGCAGTCAGCACGGAAGCGACTATCGCCACCACGATGGCGGCGAAAATCGACTTTGTGATGGATCCGACGAGGGCTGCTGCAAAAGCTGCGGTAAGCATCTGCCCCTCGATAGCGACGTTGACGACACCAGCACGCTCACACATGACGCCGCACAGCGCACCGAGAACTAGCGGGGTTGCCACCGACAAGGTGCCCTGAAGCTGGCCGGCAACCTGGAATGGCAAACCACGTCCGGCAGCAGCCCAGCTCAGGAAGCCGATGATGATAGCGATCCCTGCGACGACACCGGCAGTGATCGTAAGAGTGTGACGGCTGCGCCCCATAAAGAAAGCTCCAGCCGCCAACAAACACGCGACAGCACTCACGAGCACAACCGGGAATCCGGACACACTCAAGGTGCCCAATTCCTTACCGGCGAGGGCATCAGTAAAAGCAAAGTGGGCCTCACCTGACGTTTTGGTCAGCAGGAAAAACAGCACCACTGCCATGATGGCGATGAGTACACCCGTGGACAGTCGATGGGTACGAGCCTCACGGGACTCCACCTGCTCAAACTCCAATTCCTTGTCGAGCGCCTCACTGGCTTCAGCAGGGAGTTCGATACCGACCTTGGTGATATCTGAGGTGGTGGGACGAGGAAAGCGCGATGCCGGGCTCATACCAGGGCTCCCTTCGTAGTGGTGTCAGCCGGGACCGGCCCACGGTCACGTTTCTTAGTGCGCTTTTCCCTGCGCGTCTTAAGGAACGGCAGGATCGTCTTAACCAGCATCGGAGCGGCCACAAACATGACGATCACCGCCTGAATGACCCGAACCAGATCTAGGGAGGTTTGAGTCATGGCTTGCATACGCAAACCGCCCTGGTTCATAGCACCCCAAAATAGGCCAGCAAGAACAATACCGAGAGGCCTAGAGCGACCCAGCAAAGCGACCGTGATCGCATCGAAGCCGATGGTCCCAACCAGGCCGATGGACAGCTGAGTCGGAGTGGCACCGGAGATCGGACCAAGGGCCACCTCAACGCCGGCCATACCGGCCAAGCCACCCGAGATAATCATCGTCCAAGCAATAATGGAATTGGTATTCATACCAGCGGTAGCCGAGGCATTCGGGTTGGAGCCGACCGCACGAATCTGGAAGCCCAACGGAGTTCGGTCAAGCAACCACCAGGTGGCCACGGCAAGCAGCAGGGCCAGGAAGAATCCGAGGTGTAGCTGAGATCCGGCCATCCGCGGGAAGGTGGCGTTCCAGTCGACGATCGGTGCTATCGGATCGGTACGGCCGGGCATTTGGAAGGCCGTGGTTGTCAACAACCAGGCCAACAGACCACCAGCAATGTAGTTGAGCATGATCGTCACGATGACCTCGTTAGCACCAGCACGGGCTTTGAGGACGCCAGCTATGCCACCCCAGATCGCTCCGCCAATGAATCCGGCAATCACTGCAAAGAGCAGGTGAACCGGCAACGGCAAGGCGTGGAAATTAAATCCGACCCAAGCGGCCAATGTTGCTCCGGCAATCGCCTGGCCCTGACCGCCAATGTTGAACAGACCCGCTTTGAAGCCCAAACCAATGGCAAGACCGCCACAGATAAGGGGGGCCGACTGGGCTGTCGTCGCCGTGAAAGCCTGCCAGGATCCGAAAGCCCCCTGACACAGGGCCGCGTAAGCAGAGGAAATCTGAGCCCATGAGTCACTCAAAGCGTCGGGACGAGAGAAGAGGTAGCTCCATTCCTTACTGATCTTAGGATCGGCGGCAACCATAACAATCGCCGAGACGATGAAAGCCAGCACAAATGCAGCGATTGTCACCCATAGATCATTCCAAGGAAAGGAACGGTGCGACGTAGCCTCGGGCCGGGACGCGGTAGCCGCCGTCGACGAGGTGGCCTCGTTCGACGGGCTGGGTTTCGGGGATTCGGTACTCATTCCGAGACCTCCTTGTGTCCCTTGGCGACGCTGTCACACGCCTCGTCATAGCTGAATCCGGCCATCATGAGACCGAGAACATCGCGGGGAGTTCCCGCCGGTGCGATGCCCACGATGCGACCGCGGTACATCACCGCAATACGGTCTGATAGCGCCTCAATTTCGTCAAGTTCAGTTGAGACGATGAGCACCGCTGTGCCGTTGTCGCGTTCCTTAACCACCCGTTTGTGCAGGAACTCGATAGCACCGACGTCGACACCGCGGGTGGGCTGAGAGGCCACCAGGACGCTCAACGGACGTGCGAGTTCTCGCGCCAGCACAACCTTCTGCTGATTACCACCCGACAGCGACGACACCGGCAGCGAGGCCGACGGAGTACGAATATCGAACTCCTCGACACGATCACGCGCATTGTCAGCGATCCGCTTGAGCTGCAAGTAACCGTGCTTGGAATAGGAACCAACCTGATTCAGCACGAGATTTTCAGCAATGGAGAACTCGCCAACAAAACCGTCCCGCTGACGGTCCTCAGGCACGAATCCGAGTCCGGCTTCAATAACCTTGACGGGGGCCGCACCAGTAGTGTCCTTACCATCAATACGGATCGTTCCCGACGTCGGTTTGATGAGCCCAAGCAAGGAGGAGGCGAGCTCTGTTTGACCATTACCTTGCACTCCGGCGAGGCCGAGAATCTCACCACCTGCGACGGATAGTGTCACGCCATCGACGACGACTGATCCGCGCTCATCAGCCACGGTGAGGTCGTTGACTTCCAGGCGAGGGCCAGCCGGCTTAGCCTCGTCTTTGTCGACGATAAGCTTGACGGCTCGCCCCACCATCATCTCAGCGAGTTCGGCCTCAGACTGGTCGGCGCTAGCTTGACCTACGATACGGCCGCGTCGGATCACAGTGATGTCATCAGCGATCGCGCGAACCTCACGCAACTTGTGGGTAATGAAAACGATGGCTCGACCCTCGTCACGCAGGGTTTTCATGACAGCCATGAGCTCGTCGATTTCCTGCGGGGTGAGCACAGCAGTGGGCTCGTCAAAGATGAGATATCGAGCGTCGTTAGCCAGGGACTTCAAGATCTCGACACGCTGCTGGACGCCGACCGGCAGATTCTCTATGACCGAATCTGGGTTGACGTCGAGACGGTACCGATCAGACAGTTCGCACACTTTTGCGCGGGCTCGTCGCATCGACAGCACACCTGCGGTCGATTCTTCTCGCCCCAACGCAATGTTTTCAGCTACCGTGAAAACGTTGACGAGCATGAAGTGCTGGTGAACCATTCCAATGCCGGCCATCATGGCCTGCTTGGAATTCTCGAAGTGTTGCTCCACTCCGTCGATGTAGACCTGCCCTTCGTCAGAAGGCAGCAAGCCGTACAGAATGTTCATGAGGGTCGACTTGCCGGCACCGTTTTCGCCAAGCAAGCAGTGAATTCGGCCGGGAACGATGTCGAGGTCGATGTGGTCGTTGGCCGTCAGAGTCCCGAATCTCTTCGTGACGCCGCGCAGGCTCAGCCCATCTTTGAGGGGTGCATTGTCACCGGGTGGGGCAACGGTGGTGTTGGTGGTCACGGGGCAGATCCTTCCACGTCTGGTCCCTGATGTCGTGTGCGCCGACGACGCGCCGACCTCCACACCGGAGATCGGCGCGTCGTCGGCTCACGTGGTTGGCCGCACAGCGGCTGGGCGAACCGAATTCGCGCTCAGACTCACTTCGGCTGGGCCTTTGAGGTGATCTTGATCTTGCCGGAACTGATGTCGTCAGTAATCGTCTTCAGCTCGTTCTTGACGTCGGCGGGAACCTTGGAGTCGAACTCGTGGAACGGGGACAGACCGGTGCCATCGTCCTCTAGGGAGCCGACGTATGGCTTGCTGTCGAACTTGCCATCCTTGGCGGCTTTAACCGCATCGAAGACGGCAACATCCATGCCCTTAAACACCGAAGTAATGATGTTGGGGCAATAGGCGGGCTGGGTCTTGCAGCCATCACCGTCAACCCAGATAGCGTTAGCCTTTCCACCCGAAGACTTCACAACCTGCAACGCACCGTTTCCGGCATTGCCCGCCACCGGCAAGATGATGTCGGCACCCTGGTTAAGCAGTGCTTGAGCAGTTGCCTTACCACCGGAGACGTTCTGGAACGGGTTGGGCTGCGGGACGAACTGGCCGTCCTGCTTTTTGGCATCCCAGCCGATGACCTGAACCGACTTATTCTTCTGCTTGTTGTAGTAGTCAACTCCCTGGGCGAAACCATCCATGAAGATGGTGACGGTTGGGATCTTCATGCCCCCGAAGGTGGCAACCTTGCCGGTCTTGGTCAGGGCGGCCGCAAGATAGCCGGCCTCAAAAGAAGACTGAGCAGTGTTGAAGACCATCGGCTTGAGGTTTTCAGGAGGATTCGCCGGATTGTCGTCAACGATGGCGAACCGGACGTTCGGGTTTGCTTTCGCAGCGGCGACGGTGGGCTTGTCGAGCAAGACCCCAACGGAGACGATGATCGAGCACTTGGCATCCACCATGGACTGCAAATTGGTGGCGTAGTCCTTATCGTCCTTCGACTCGACTTTGGCGGTCTTCACACCAAGGTCGTTAGCAGCCCTATTGAGACCCTGGAGAGAAGTCTCGTTGAAGGATTTGTCGTTGAAGCCAGCGGAGTCAGAGACCATACAGGCCTTGAACTCACCGGAATTCGAGTTGCCCTTCCCCCCAGCAGAGGTGGTGGAGCTCGCCTCCGAGCCCGTGGACGCGCTCGGAGGCTGCGCACAGGCCGACAGTGACAAGGCTGCGACGGCAAAAACGGCGGGGATAGCGAGGTGTAGGTTCTTCACGGACTGCCTCCTGGAGCAGACGACGATCCAACGATGGGGAAGCCCGTGTGGCAGCTTTCGCCGGTCGGGCCATAAAACTGTAACCCCTTCGTGGTGGAATCGACATTTTAACGGTCAAGCTGGCCCTAGGGGAACATGCCACCTTGCTTCGGTGGCACCGGCAATTCAGGGGGGCGACCTGGGTGTCAGACCACCTGATCGATCAGAGCCTCAGCCGCATCAACGGTCGATAAGGTTTCAGCCTGCCAATTGTCCTCTTGGCTGCGATAGGGCCCGGTAGCCAACGAAATCGCGACCGCCGCAGAGCGCAGCCTCAACTCAATCGGATCTACCCGCGAGTCGAAGACCGGAACCCACGCCGTCAAAATCTGCCGCATGCGATCGGCCTGAAACGCATTCATCCGCTGCACCGTAGACAAATGGGCGACGAGACAAGCGAGATCATCGGCCCGGCGCCCCGGCCCGATGGTGTCGACGTCAAGGATTCCGCACACTTGGCCATTCCATACGTGGATCTGACCCTCGTGAAAATCACCATGGGTGGGTTCGTTCCCCGCCGGCACATCCGCCAGTCCTTGGGCGATGGTCTGGGCCATCCTTTCTAATCGCTCGCTCTGGTCAGGCAGGGCAGCTGCGACCATACGGCAGTAGTGGTCGACCGATTCACTCCACGGTGACCGGCGCGGGAGATCACACACCTGCGGGGGTAACTGGTCGAGCAGGTCAACAAGGCTCTCAGCGGTGCACGGGGTTCCTAGCTCAAATAGGGCCTTGCTAAGTGGGCATCCCGGCAATTCGGTAAGAAAAAGTAGGTTGTCCTCGGTGACGCCGGCCACCGTGGGGCTCGGCACCGACGCGCGAGTCAGCAAGTCGTGGCGTGCCAGCGTCGCCTGGAAGATACCATCACGCAACACCTTGACATAAAAGCGCCGATTGCTGACCTCGACGCACAGCACCGCGCGACGTCGCGGCCGGTATCCGATCATGCGCAGATTGATCTGCTGGGCGCTCACCCGAGCACCGACCAGATCCAGGTCAGAGATGATGGCCGCCATGTGTTCTGGGTATGCCGCGCGCGAGAGTCCCGGCAAATCGGGGTCGTCGGGATAACGCCAGACGGCAACCTCTCGGGATCCGTCAACGTAAATGTCAGCGCGTGAATCAGTCACTACTGGGCCACTCGCTCGGGCGCTCATGCCGAACAGCTCCTGTCGCTTTCCCGCAGGCCACTGCACCCAAGCCTGATAGGTCGCCGTCGTGGATTGACCAGGGTTCGTGTCAACGTGATCGAGGTGCCAGTCGATGAGATCTCCACCAGCGTGCTCGACGGCTGTTTTCAACAACTCACCGGCTCCCGGGCCGGTAAGCAAGACCGCCCCGTCGGCATCTTTTCCAGGACCGCCGAGCCACGCGGGTCGCCTCACGCGCTTGCCGCCTCCCGCTCGGGGCGCGGGGCTGCCGATGCCCCCGCCGGTACCATTGGTGCGCCAGGCGCATCCAAGCGACGAATCCTCAGCCAGGCTGCACGCAGACCATCAACCTCAGTAACCGTCAGCTCAATATTGGGATCAGGCTCAACATCCTTGTCGTCCTCGTCAGCCACGTATCCGACCGGATCAAGGTGAACGTCGACCTGAGCACCCTTAGTCGGCACTTCACCGGTCTGAGCCATGAAATACCCCGCGACAGTGTCGTAAGGCCCTTCGGGCAGTACTAGGCCAACCTTGTCGGAAAATTCCTCGAGCGTGGTTAGGCCATCAATGTCGCGCTGTCTGACGTGAGCTAGGTCAGAGGGCTCAATGGTGTCGTACTCATCGGTAATGTCGCCAACGATCTCCTCGACGAGATCTTCCAAGGTAGCGATGCCAGCCGTACCGCCATACTCGTCAAGCACGATCGCCAAGTGGGCGTTAGCGCGACGCATCTCGGTCAGCGCCTTGAGTACCTTGACGGTGTCGGGTAGTGAAACGACGGTACGTACCAGTTGAGATACCCGACTGGCACGAATCTGAGGGTCGAGTTCGAGCAAATCTCGAACGTGAACGAATCCAAGCACCCGATCTGCCGATCCGTCGATCACCGGATACCGAGAATGGGACCCATCGCGAACCACCTGAGCAGCTTGAACAGCCTTCATTGATCCTTGCAGGAAGTCGACCTCGGTGCGCGGAACCATCACCTCACGTAAAGATTTTTCTCCCACGGCGAAGACCTCATCAAGGATAGTGCGCTCCTCGTCCCCCAGGGTCGCTGAGGAGACGACCATGGAACGGATCTCCTCGTCGGTCACCTCTTCACGAGCCGCGGCGGGATCGCCGCCAAGAACTTTAACGACAAGGTCCGTCGAAACCCCCAGAAACCAAATGATGGGCCGGAACAGGGTAGCGACGCCGTTCACCATCGGGCCAAGCGCCAGGGAAAATCCCTCGGCACGCTGCATGGCCAAACGCTTAGCTACAAGCTCACCTAACACGATGGAAAAGTAAGAAATAATGATCGTGATAGTTACCAGAGCAACCGTTGCAGCTACTGGCACCGACATTCCCCAGGACGCGAATATTGGCGCAAGCTGGCTAGCCAGCGTCGCACCACCAAACGCCGAAGCGAGGAAGCCTGACAAGGTAACGCCGATTTGCACCGCAGACAGGAAGCGGTTGGGGTTTGATTGCAGCTTTTGAATGGAACGACCGCGAGATCCGCGGGTCGCCGCCAATTGCGTGACTTGGGAATCGCGGAGGCTCACCAGCGCCATCTCGGCAGCCGAAAACACTCCGCCTACGAGGATGAATAGGAGAATGAGGGCAGCGTCCTCAAAGACCTCAGCCACGACCCTTCACCATTCCTCTCCTCACAGAGACAATAACGAAGGTGGCGGGACTATCGCCCTCCCGGTCATCGTTGTGCATAAGACTAAGAATAGGGGCTCAGCCCGGCAGAACTCCATGGCAGGACGCCTCAGGGTGAGAGGTTGTGCCCTAAAATGTCGAGGCTCCACCATGTCGAGATTGCCGAGATGACGAGGACGAACATCGCCTGAAGCCACCTCGGACTCCGGTCAAGTAGTCTCGCCACCGGCAGAAATGCTGGAAAAGCAGGCAGCAGGAATCGGGCCTTAGAGTTAAAGTACCCCTGCATGTGACCGACGAAGATCACGGTCACGAGCACATATGCCGTCAACCACACCTGTTCGCGTCGAACTGCCATGACGATGCCAAGGGCTAGATACCCGCACCAGACCAGGGCAATGAAGCCGGTGTACCGCCAATCAAACGGAACGTGATCCGTCCGCGAGAGAAAGTCTTCCCACGTGTCAAGCAGGGTACCCATCTCGCTCCCCCACGCCTTCTGGACAAGCAGGTAACCATTCCATCTGCCCGTGCGACGAGCGACAACGACGAACCAGGTCAGCAATCCCAGCGGGCTCAGCACCATACCGACGAAACGACGCCAGCGCTGCCCCGGCTCAGCCTTCGTGAACAGGCTCGTCAGCCACGCGATGCCGAAGACGATGCACACCGGAGCGACGGATGCCCGGAAAAGACCGGCAACGCCAACGAATACCCCGGCAAGGATCCACCGCCCCGACACGACGGCGAGCAGCCCGAGCCCGACTAGGGCAATGAACCAGCCCTCGGTGTACCCCATCGATTCAACGACGGCACGAGGTGCGGCGCCCCAGCAGGCCACCAACAGCACGGCTGCAGTTGGTCCCGCCACTCTAAGCCCAACCGCTGTGATGACTGCAGCGGCTGCAAGGAACCCCACCTGCCCGGCGATGAGGATCGCTAAACGCGGCGGCATACCGGTTATAAGGATGATCACCCTGCCAAGAGCTGGCAGTCCCGGCAGGAAAGCCAGATCGGATATCCATGGATCAGTGTGACCGAACATGAGGCTGGGCCAGTGATATCCGCCGGCCGCAATGGCGGAATACCACTTCCCGTCCCATCGAGTCAGTCTCGGGATGATCGGTCCGTCGCAAGCCATAGCCACCACGAGGGCGAGGCGTTGCGCCACCCACACGGCGAGACCGACGCCGATAGTGATGAACCATCGGCGTCGGTCTACATCCTCATAGTTGGCCGAGGTCCGGGCTGCACTCACAGGGCTTCGATGATGGCGTTGAGGGTGGTGCTGGGACGCATGGCCTCCGCGACAAGCTCCTCGTCGGGGTGGTAGTACCCGCCCATATCGACCGGGTGGCCCTGAACCCCGTTGAGTTCCTCAAGGATCTGGTCCTCGCGAGCAGCCAATTCGGTCGCGACGTCGGAGAACCTGTCAGCAAGTTCGGCATCATCACGCTGAGCAGCCAATTCGGTGGCCCAGTAGCGAGCCAGCCAGTAATGGGATCCCCGGTTGTCGATCTGACCGAGTTTGCGAGCCGGGGAGCGGTCGTTCTCCAAGAAGGCGCGGATGGCTTTGTCAAGGGTCGCTGCAAGTACTCCCGCTCTGGTGCCCTCGCTGGTCTGGTCGATGTGCTCGAGGCAAGCACCCAGAGCACAGAACTCCCCTAAGGAATCCCACCGCAGATAGTCCTCGGCTACAAACTGGCTAACGTGCTTGGGGGCCGAGCCTCCGGCACCGGTCTCGAATAGACCACCACCGGCCAGCAGTGGGACAACCGAGAGCATCTTGGCACTGGTTCCGATCTCCAGAATCGGGAAAAGGTCAGTGAGGTAGTCGCGCAGCACATTGCCGGTCACCGAGATGGTGTCCTCCCCGCGGCGGATGCGTGCCAAGGTGAACTTCATAGCGTCGGCAGGGGCCAGAATGCGGATATCCAACCCCTCGGTGTCGTGCTCGCGCAGATAGGCTTTGACCTTCTCAATGACGCGGGCGTCATGGGCCCGGTTCGCGTCGAGCCAGAAGACCGCCGGGGTATTGGTAATGCGTGCGCGCTCAACGGCAAGGCGCACCCAATCGCGCACCGGGACGTCGCGTACGCGGCTCATGCGCCAAATGTCGCCGGCCTCGACCTGCTGGCTCGTCAGCACCTCGTCGCCGCAACGCACCTCGACACAGCCGTCATGGGCAATGATGAAGGTGGTCGGGTGAGAGCCGTATTCCTCTGCCTTCTGAGCCATCAGGCCGACGTTCGGAACGTCGCCCATGGTGGCCGGGTCGAGGGCACCATGTTCGCGACAGTCGTCCATGATCGCGGCGTACATGGTGGCGTAGCTGCGATCCGGGATGCAGGCCAGAGTTTCCTGACGCTTACCGTCGGCGTTCCACATGCATCCGGAATCACGGACGACAGTTGGCATGGACGCGTCGATGATGACGAGGTTGCCGGCGTGCAGGTTGGTGATGCCGTTGTCAGAGTCGACCATGGCCAGAGCCGGGCGAGCCGCGAAGGCAGAATCGATGGCCGCCTTAATTGCAGTTGCGCGTTCAGCCGGGAGCTTCTCGAGACGGGCGTACAGGTCGCCCAACCCGAGATCAGGGTTAACTCCCACCGAGTTGAGGTCGTCACCGTACTTATCGAAAACGTCGGCCAGGAAGGTACGCACTGCGTGGCCGAAGAGGACCGGATCGGAAACCTTCATCATCGTGGCCTTGAGGTGGACCGACCACAGTAGGTCCTCCTCCTTGGCTTGAGCTAGGGATGAAGCGTAGAACTCGTCAAGGGCATCAACGGACATGAAGGTGGCATCAACGATCTCACCGTCGGCAGTTTTGATGCCGCTAGCCAAAACCGTCTCGGAACCATCGGACCCGATGAGCACAACGTCGAGATCCTGCCCCCGGGAGATAAAGGACTCCTCGTGATCGAAGAAGTCGCCGTGGTCCATATGGGTAACTCGGGCCTTGACCTGGCCAGTCCACTGACCCATCCGGTGTGGGTGGGCCTTGGCGTAAGCCTTAACCGCGGCGGGGGCGCGACGATCAGAGTTACCCTGACGCAGCACTGGGTTCACCGCCGAACCCAGCACGGTGGCGTAGCGGGCGGCGGTCTCCTTGTCCTCATCGGTAGAAGGCTTGTCCGGGAAGTCTGGAAGGTCGTAGCCCTGGGCCTGTAGCTCGGCAATAGCGGCCTTGAGCTGCGGGATCGATGCCGAAATATTGGGCAGCTTGATGATGTTGGCGTCCGGGGAGGCGGTGAGCTCACCTAGCTCCGCCAGATGGTCAGCAACTTTCTGATCCTCACTCAGACGATCCGGAAACTGAGCCAGGATGCGCCCCGCCAACGAAATATCCGAAGTCGTGATACCAATACCCGACTCGTCGAGAAATCCCTCCACGATGGGCAGGAAGGAATATGACGCGAGGGCGGGGGCCTCGTCGATCTTGGTCCAGACGATGGTAGGCATGCACGAACTCCTGTGGTCGAGGGGAACGCCGCGGTACAACCCGGCAGGGCCGCTAGCGGCACTTCGTCTTCAGAATAGTGGAGATGGTGGACACTTCTGAGGCACCGAAAAAGAACATCACAAACACTGAATAATCCAGTTCGCGAGATACCACGCCCAGTACGGCGACGCCGACTACCGTACCGATCATGTCGCAACCCCACGAGTTCGTCGTCACCTGGACTAGCCCGGATCGCCCCGGACTCGTCCACGCCGTCACCGGGGCATGCGCCCAGGTCGGCGGAAACCTTACGGAGTGCCAGCAATTCACCAGCATCGACACCGGAAACTTCTTCATCCGTTTGCAGGTCGAGTCAGTGAGCAGCCGAGCCGACCTCGAATCTGCCGTCAGCGAGCTCGCCGAGCGATACGACGCAACCTTTCACGTCGATGAATTGGGACGTCCCGTCCGTACTCTCATCTTGGCTTCCAAAGCGCCCCATTGTCTGTCTCATTTGCTGTTTAACCGGGACGCCGGCCGGCTGCCAATCGACGTCGTCCAGGTAATGGCGAATCATCCTGACCTCGCCGACTTGACTGCCTTCCATAACGTCCCGTTCCGGTGGCAGAAGGTCGACCGGCAGTCCAAGGCAACTTTCGAGCAGGAGGTATTGCGCACCGTCGAGGACCTTGACGTCGAGCTCGTCGTATTGGCCCGCTACATGCAGATCCTTTCCCCTGAACTGTGCGGGCAATTGTCAGGCCGGTGCATCAACATCCACCATTCCTTCCTGCCCGGCTTCAAGGGGGCCAACCCGTACCGCCAGGCCCATTCGCGCGGGGTCAAGCTCATTGGTGCAACGGCTCACTTCGTTACCGTCGACCTTGATGAGGGCCCCATCATCGAACAGCGAGTGCAACGGGTCGACCATTCTCAAACGGTGGCTCAACTCACCGCCGTTGGCCAAGACACCGAGTCGACAACCCTCAACGAGGCCGTCCGTCTGTTCGCTGAACACCGCACCTTCCTGGACGGAATGCGCACTGTCATCTTGCGGTAGCGGAACCTCCTGACGCCCCTGATCGGGGCTGTTGCCCGATCCCAACAGGCTAAATAGCTCTTGATGCGAATGAGTCCCCCGGCCAACTTCGCGCCGCCACCGCGAGTAGGGTTCGAAATAGCCACGTGTCATCGAGGACTTTCAAGGAGAGATCCATGACCCAGACCCCAATCAAGATTGCCGTCACCGGAGCTGCTGGCCAGATTTGCTACAGCCTGTTGTTCCGTATTGCTTCCGGTTCGCTACTCGGAGACACTCCTATCGAGCTCCGTCTTCTCGAGATCACCCCAGCCCTCAAGGCCCTTGAGGGCGTCGTCATGGAGCTTGACGACTGCGCGTTCGGTAATCTCGTGAACATCGAGATCGGCGACGATCCCAAGAAGGTCTTCGACGGAGTTAACGCCGCCTTCCTCGTCGGGGCTATGCCCCGCAAGGCTGGCATGGAGCGTTCCGACCTGCTCACCAAGAACGGTGCTATCTTCACCGCTCAGGGCAAGGCCCTCAACGACGTCGCCGCCGACGATGTCCGCGTTCTTGTCACCGGTAACCCCGCCAACACCAACGCCCTCATCGCCGCTACTAACGCGGTCGACATCCCGAACGATCACTTCGCCGCCCTGACCCGCCTGGATCACAATCGCGCCAAGACGCAGCTTGCCCGCAAGATCGGCAAGACTGTCAACGACGTCCGCCACATGACCATTTGGGGCAACCACTCCTCCACCCAGTACCCCGATGTCTTCCACGCCGAGGTCGCCGGCCAGAAGGCCACCAGCCTGGTAGACAAGGCTTGGATCGAAAACGAGTTCATCCCGACTGTTGCCAAGCGCGGTGCTGCCATCATCGACGCCCGCGGTGCCTCTTCGGCTGCTTCGGCTGCCAACGCCACCGTCGAGTGCATGCGCGACTGGATGGGCTCCACTCCCGAGGGCGACTGGGTGTCCATGGCGATCCCGTCCGACGGCTCCTACGGCGTGCCCGAGGGCATCATCTCTTCCTTCCCGGTAACCATCACCAATGGCAAGGTCGAGATCGTCCAGGGCCTCGAGATCGACGATTTCTCGCGCGCCAAGATCGACGCCTCCGCCAAGGAACTCGCCGACGAGCGTGATGCCGTCAAGGAACTTGGCCTCATCTGATCAACCTGACGAACGGGCCCGGACTTCAGTTTCCGGGCCCGTTTTGCGCGTCATGGCGCGTAACTTCGGTGGTTTTAGTCGGTAGTCGAGCGTCGAGAGAGATGCCCCACACATGTGCACGAATGTGCAGCACATCGTGACTCCTACCCCCACCGGCGACATTGCTCTGACCCTGCTATAAAGCGGTTTAAAACCCCACTCGAGCTCTTGACGAGCAGTGGCAAAACCCACAATTAAGGCACTCGTAGAAATGCGCATTAGTGCACACTCAGGCATGCCTCACCTGCACCTCGGGCCCGTTCTGGCTTGTGCTCTAGACGAGCAACTGTCGCCATTCCTATCGTCAAATGCATCAGATGTCCTGATGTCCACCGCAAGGGGGCGGATCTCCCAGGACTGCACACCCGAAGGAGCCAGCAGCCATGACCACCACAGCAGCCCCTCCCAGCAGTACCCACCTCTGCGGAGTGTTCTCTGACGTCGACGCCGCAGTAGCCGCCGCTCGGGAGGCCTTCCTCGCCTTCTCTGACTGCTCCTTGGCACAGCGTCGTACCTTCGTCAACGCCGCGCGCGAAGCAGCCAGCCAGCAAGAGCGTCTGGAATATATGGCCACGGCTGCCGTCGAGGAGACCGGGATGGGCAATGCCCACCACAAAGTTCTCAAGAACTTCTATGCGGCAACCCACACTCCCGGTGTTGAGGACCTCGTCATGGAGGCACGTCAAGGTGACGATGGCCTGACCACCCTCGAGTACTCCCCTTATGGAGTCATTGGCGCCATCACGCCGACGACGAATCCCACTGAGACGATCATCTGCAACACCATCGGAATGCTGGCCGCCGGTAATACCGTCGTCTTCAGCCCTCATCCGCGAGCTCGTCGTCTTAGCGCCTGGCTCGTTGACGTTCTCAATCACGCAATGATCGAGGCGGGAGCTCCCGATAACCTCATCACTGTCATCACCGAGCCGACTCCGGCCACCACCAAGGCTCTCATCAATCACCCCGACATCACGATGCTTGTGGCGACCGGCGGTCCGCAGATCGTCAGCATGGTGTTGTCGAGCGGCAAGAAGGCGATTGGAGCCGGGTCGGGCAACCCGCCTGCGGTCGTCGATGAGACCGCCGATGTGGCCAAGGCCGCCAGCGACATCGTCCAGGGGGCTAGCTTCGATAACAACCTGCCGTGCACCGCTGAGAAGGAAGTTATCGTCGTCGCCGAAGTGCTGCCCCAGCTCATGACAGCCATGACGGCCAATGGCGCACAGGTTGTCAGTGATCCCGAGGAGCTCACTAAACTGCGTGCCTTACTGCTGGACCCGTCTGGCACTCGGCCGAATACCGCATGGGTTGGTCAGGACGCCCAGAAAATCCTGCGAGCTGCAGGGATTAAGCCTAACCAGAACACCCGCTTGGTGACGATGGTTACTGACCCGTCGGATCCATTCGTGCAGGTCGAGATGCTCATGCCAGTGGTACCGGTGGTCCCCGTCACCGATTACCTCACTGCCATCGACTTGGCCGTCGAGCTGGAACACGGTAACCGCCACACCGCGATCATGCACTCCCAGGATGTTTCACGGTTGGACCTCATGGCCCGACGCATCCAGACGACGATCTTCGTCAAGAACGGGCCGTCTTTCGCCGGCATCGGGATCAACGGAGAGGGATTCGCCACCTTTACTATCGCGGGGCCAACCGGTGAGGGGCTGACATCGGCCCGCAGCTTTGCTCGTCGGCGGCGTTGCGTCTTGGACGCACATTAAGCCCTAGCTGGTGATGGTTGTCGTCACCTCGTGAGGATGACGACAACCATCACCAGCCCCAGCCCTAGCAGGAGCACCGAATCAATCCACCGGGACCGGACCGCTAACAGTCCGGCGAATTGATCGGGCAGCACTACCCGCAAAATCCCTGCCATGAGCACCGATGCCGCGAACACCATCGCGCCGCGACGCCAGTGCCCAGTGCCCATGACGATTGCCGAGGCGATAACCCCAAGCAGGCAGACCGTCAGCGCCCACCAAGATTCCAGATGCTCCCTAGATTCAGCGCAGCGCTCGCTGCGTCGGGCATGTCGGGTGGAAGTGCCGGCGGGCGCGTCAGCGGCGTGACTCGGTTGCCTCATGAAGGATCCGCAGCGAGGCGTTCAGCCCGGTCTACGACGTTAGATAGCAGCATGGCGCGAGTCATCGGGCCGACGCCACCAGGATTCGGCGAGACCCACGCGGCCTTCTCCCACACGTCAGCAGCAAAGTCGCCCTGGATCTTCCCCTCGGCAGACCGTGACACACCGACGTCGACAAGGACCGCCCCTGAACGGATCATGCTGGCATCAATGAGTCCCGGTGACCCAGCAGCGCCGATGATGATGTCGGCCTGACGGGTGTGCTCGGCAAGGTTACGGGTACCGGTGTGACACAGGGTGACGGTGCAGTTCTCGGAACGGCGAGTCAGCAGTAGCCCGAGCGGACGCCCTACCGTGGTACCGCGTCCGACGACGCAAACGTTGGCACCCGGCAGCTTGATGCCATGGCGGGTCAGCAACTCGACGATGCCACGCGGGGTGCACGGCAGCGGGGCCGGCTCGTTAAGGACAAGACGCCCCAGTGATGCCGGCGTCAAGCCGTCGGCGTCTTTATCAGGGTCGATCAGATTAAGCGCCCAGTTAGTGTCGATATGGTGTGGCAGCGGTAGCTGGACGATGTAACCGGTGCAGTGCGGGTTGGCGTTGAGGCCCCGGATCTCCCGGGCGAGGTCCTCTTCGGTGACGTCGGCAGGCAAGTCAACACGAATGGACTCGATACCCACTTGCGCGCAGTCGCGATGTTTGCCAGCGACGTACTGGTGCGAAGCCGGGTCGTCCCCGACGAGCACCGTACCGAGTCCCGGTACAACACCCTTATCGCACAGGACTGCTACGCGTTCGGCCAGCTCGGACTTGATCGCGGCGGCAGTAGCCTTGCCATCGAGTTTCTGGGCGGTCATGGATCCTCCTTGTGTCACGGCCTCGACAGGTCCCCATCTTTCCACGAGACGCGCGTTGCCTCGACCACCGTCGTGACGACATCAATAACCCGATCAATCGTCGTCTCATCCATCACCGGAGGCAGACTGACGAGGTCCTCGGGCCAATCGACGTCTATATGCTGCGGCCGATCCCAGTGCAATGGCCCAACTACGCCGATCTTACGCAGCCGATCTGCCAGCTCATCGGCAGCCGGGTGTCGAAGCACCATCGCACTGGAGGCTGCCGGGTTGACGACCGTGATCGCCTCTAATCCGCTCAGCACGGCATCGCGGGTCTGCTCCACCTGGCAAGCGAACTCAGCGAAGTTGAACCTTTCAATGTCAGCACGAGCATCGTCGTCAGGAACAACTGGAGCCCAGCAGTCGTCGGCCAGGTCTTCAGTTTGTTCGAAGGTGTCGAGACTCCGGTGCTTCAAAAATCGACGGCGGGCCGTCGTAAGAAGCTCATCCTTAGCGTCTCGCCTCCCAACGAGCTGGGAAAGGTCCGCGTCGGCTTGCACCCATGCCACCTCGGTCACGGGAAGTAGCTTGCGAGTACTGACCACCTCGATGTCAGCAGGGGTGAGGGACGGTCCGAGAAAAGAATGGGTGCGATCAACGACGACCGGCACGCCGTCATGACGGGCCTGCTTTAACACCTCAATGAGCTTCAAGCTCGGCTGGATTCCGAATGTCTCGCAGGTCAACACCGCTGGGTGTTCACCGTGACGCCGGCAGGCCGCCAAGGCGTCGCCAAGAGCGTCCGCGTCGAGTTGGAACTGGTGGTCGACCGGCAGTCTGTGCACCCGGTATCCCTCTAACTGCCATGGGGTGATCATCGTCTGGCAGGAAAACCAGGGCACCACTAGGCTGCTCGACCGATCTCCTTGACCGTTACAGCCCCCATCACGAAGCCATCTGGCGGTCACGGCAAGGGCCTGCCTCCCGAGCGCCATCATCGTCATCATCGTCACACGTTCACCAGCAATTCTCGTGCGGTTAACCAGCTACTCTCCGAGCCTCCGACTACCGCCGGTAGACCGGTGTCATGCCTGCAACACGTCGACACCTCACCAGTACGGTGGACACCTCGACCGGCGTCTCGACATCAGTCCCGGTTAACACCATTTCATCAAAACCCCACAAATCTCTCTTTGCCGGGTATAGACCTGTCGTCATGCGCATCCACAGACGATTCACGAAGGCTATCGGAAGCACCGTCGCCGCCGGCCTCCTTGCATTTGGGTTGTCAACCCCTGCCCCAGGGCTTGCCCTGCCCGCCGAGGGAGTTCCGGTGAGGGCCGGGAACGCTCCCGCTCACACCGCCATCACAACAACGAATCCTGCCACCGGCAAAATCAAGCACGTGTGGCTTATCATCTTGGAGAACAAGTCCTACGACGAGAGCTTCACCGGGCTCAACCAAAATTCCTACCTGTGGAAGGAACTCCCCCGTCAGGGTGCTCTCCTTAATCACTACTACGGCACCGGCCATTATTCCCAGGACAACTACATCACCCTCGTTTCGGGCCAGGCACCGCAGATGGACTTGCAAGAGGACTGCGGGGACGTCAATTCGAACTTCGGATCCAATTCCTCAATTATCCGTACTCACACCGGCAAGGAATTCGGGCGCAATGACAATTATGGTCAGGCGATGTCCCTCGCCGGGCCGAATGCTCCAGCCGGAAAAAATGGCTGCACCTATCCCAAGAACATTCCCACCCTGTTCAACCAGTTCGATGCCGCAGGGGTGACGTGGAAGGGATACGCCCAGGACCTGCACAACCACCCGGGCCGTGAGGATGGTCTCGCCGGGTCGCCAGGCACCCTCGCCAACACCCCCGACAAGAACCCCAAAGTCATGAAGACCAGCGCGCAGGACGAGGCCAGAGGGATCACCTCGTACACCGGCGCCCAAGCTGACGACCAATACGTCGCCAAGCACTTCCCCTTCGTATGGTTTCACTCCATCATCGGCAATGACGGCACCGGCAAGGACGCACTGACCCATCCGATTGACGGCGGTACCCCCTCCGACAGCAAGCACATCGTCAATCTTGACGATCACTCCCGCGGTCTGATCAGCGACCTATCCAAGCCCGCCGACCAGGTGCCAGCCTTCAACTGGATCACCCCGAACAACTGCTCCGACGCCCACGACGCCACGTGTAAGGGCAACAACTTGTCAGGCGTGTTTGACGCTAACGGTAACCCCGACTACTCCAAGCCCCTGACAACCCCACCGAAGAACCACACTGGTGGCCTCTACGCCGCCGACCTGTGGCTGCGCTACTACATCCCGCTCATCGAGAAATCAGCCGCCTTCAAGGACGGCGGTCTCATCGACGTCACCTTCGACGAGGCCAACCCACCGTTCTCCGACATGTCGTTCAATAACGCGACCGACAATACCGACGTCGCCAAGGCTGCCCGCAGACACGAGCTGTACAACTACTCTCCCCAAACGGTGAAGGACCTCGCCCCCGGCTACCAGAAGTACGCCCCCGGCACCTTCCCCGGCACCACAACGACGGCCAGGAACTACCTCAAGGCCGACCTCGCCGGGCAGAACATCAGTGGCAGGAACGTCGACTGGGAACCCACCGGCCCGAACTCCACCCTGGCCACCGACGAGCATGGCAACCAGCTCTTCCCCGGACCGGGAGGAAACGGTTTTATCACCCGGCCCCCATCGTGTGAGCAGGACACCAAGCTCGTCAACGCCGACAAGTCCAACTGTGTCCATGGTGCGAAGAACACCGGGGCAAACTCGGGGTATTCACAGGAGTCAACCCTCAAAGCCTCCGCCACCGCCGGCAGCTCGACGATCCAAGCTGCCGTCACCGTCGCCGATATCGGACGCCGGGTCACCGGCAACGGTATTCCCGAGGGGGCCCACGTCGGTAACGTGACTAACCTCGGACCGAACATGGTCGCATCAGCCTCGGACCCCGTCACGAAGGGCATGTTCACCCTGGTCGATAAGAATGACACCCCCTTGACCACAACCGGTGTGGTGTCGTCGGTCAAACTCTCGGCCACCGGCGTCCCAGGTCACCTGGCTGAAGGGGAAACTCCGACGTCGACTTTCGACGCACACGACGCCACCCCCGGAGGCGGCATCACTGGATCGATCCTCATCTCCCCCTACATCAAGCCCGGAACCGTCAGCTCCACCCACTACAACCACTTTTCCTGGCTGCGGACGATGGAAGACATCTTCTCTGTTTCCAAGGGCAAGGACACTCGTCAGCTTGAAGCTGGCACCGTATCCACCGGTCTCGATGGGGCCGGCCACCTCGGCTTCGCCGCCCAGGCCGGACTGGGAACCTTCGGGAAGGACGTCTTCACCAACCTGTCTACAGACGACGAACCCCACCCGAGTGCCAGCACCACCGAGGGTGCCCCGAGTAGCCACCCATCCTTCGCCCCATCCCACGGCCCGGCCACACACCCCTCACGGTCGGGCAAGCCCAATCTGCCCCACACCGGGACCGAGGGCACAGCTGACCCGACATCCGACAGCCATGCCTCGAGGGAAACCGGCCTGACAGTCATCGGTGCCGCCCTGGACACACGGGCCTGGCACCGCCACCACTGAACGGGAAGAACATGAGTCGTCGCACCACGCCCCGACGAGGGCACCGCACCAGCATCCGTGAGGTCAGTCGCCAGGTTGCCGTGCTCGGATTGTGTACTGCAACAGGCCTGCTCGCAGGCTGTTCCTCCTCCGACCACATGACCCCGGCACCGTCCGATTCCCGTCCCCCGGCCCAGCAGCTGGCATCCCAGCCACTGCCGTCGTGGGTCCCCAGTCCGACCACCGGGAGCAAAGCCACCGCAAGCGTTCAGCGTCCCGCCTTGTCGTACCAAGGTGTTGCAGTGCGGGTCGATCTCGACCGGGGCAATAGCGTGACGATGATTGTTCACGGCCCGACCACCCCTGCGGGGACGAAGGTGGGTGCCGAGGCTGCCGATCTCACCTGGACCGTCACCGTCAGCGACGCCACCGGAACGGTCCCGCTGTCAGTCAGACAGTTCAACGTCCAGGACGAGGCCGGTAAATACCACTGGGTTCAGCCAGTCAAAGAATCCCCGATGCCGGCCAAGATCAGCAAAGACCAGAAAGTGACCTTCAAGATCCACACCGTCGCTTCTGCGGGCGAAGGCATGGTTCGATGGGCACCTGACGGCAAGCATGTCGTCGCCTTGTGGGACTACATCGCCGAGCTTGACTGACGCCTCTTACAGAACGATCAGAGGGCCCGAACCTCATGGTTCGGGCCCTCTGATGCGTTACGAGGATCTTCCCTGGGAAAACTTGCAATCAGTGGAAAAAGTGCCTCGTTCCGGTGAGATAAAGGGCAACCCCGGCCTTGCGGCAAGCCTCAATGGTCTCGTCATCGCGGATCGATCCGCCCGGCTCAACGATCGCTTTGACGTTGGCGTCAAGAAGTACCTGGGGGCCGTCGGCGAAGGGGAAGAAGGCATCGGAAGCAGCTACCGACCCGGCAGCTCGGTCCCCAGCCCGCTCCACCGCAAGACGGCAGGAATCGACGCGATTGACCTGGCCCATACCGACGCCAACCGAGGCGCCGTCGTGGGCCAGCAGGATGGCGTTGGACTTCACCGAACGGCATGCCTTCCACGCGAAGAGGAGATCGGCCAAGGTGACGTCGTCAACCGGATCACCGGCGGCCAGAGTCCAGCAGGTCGGGTCATCGCCCTCGGCCTGAAAGACATCGGCTTCCATGGCCAGCAAGCCACCGTCAATCTGGCGCAGCTCCCAGCGAGCAGCCTTCGGCGCCGGGGCCTCCAGCAGCCGGATGTTCTTCTTGCCAGACAAGATCTCGACGGCCCCGTCCTCGTAACCGGGAGCGACAACAACCTCGGTGAAAATCTCGGCGACTTGTTCGGCCATCTTGACGCTGACAGGTCGGTTGGTGGCGATGACACCGCCGAAGGCGCTCAGAGAGTCACAGGCGTGAGCCTTGCGATGGGCTTCGGCGATGTCGGAGCCGGTAGCGATGCCACACGGATTGGAGTGCTTGATGACCGCGACGCACGGCTCGGCAAAGTCGAAAGCGGCGCGACGGGCCGAGTTGGTATCGACATAGTTGTTGTAGCTCATGGCCTTGCCGTGGAGCTGACGCGCGCCGGCCAGACCTGGCTCCCCGGGGCTCTGGTAAACGGCGGCGGCTTGGTGGGAGTTCTCGCCATAGCGCAGCGGGTGGATGAGCTCACCGGTCATGCCGACAAAGCTCGGCACTCCCTCAACGGAGACACCATCGCGGTCAGCGAACCAGGCGGCCACCGCCACGTCATAGGCAGCTGTGTGAGCGAAAGCGCGAGCAGCCAGAACGCGACGCTCCTCAATGGTGTATCCACCTTCGGACAGCGCCCGGGCAAGATCATCGTACTGGTCCGGGTTCGTCAGGACAGCGACGCTGGCGTGGTTCTTAGCAGCTGCTCGAACCATCGAGGGGCCACCGATATCGATCTTCTCGATGCATTCGTCGAAATCTCCCCCACGTGCCACGGTCTCAGAGAAGGGGTACAGATTGCACACGACGAGGTCGAAGGGCTTCACCTCTAAAGCAGCCAGCTGGTCACGATGGGACTCC
Organism: Cutibacterium namnetense; assembly: GCF_001642025.1. GTDB lineage: Bacteria > Actinomycetota > Actinomycetes > Propionibacteriales > Propionibacteriaceae > Cutibacterium > Cutibacterium namnetense. Next base: position 39,866 of record NZ_LWHO01000008.1, read on the forward strand.
AGGCGACGGTCGGCGAGGAGCCCGGCGTGCACCTTCGGGTGCAGAGTCTTGACGCGTCCGTCGAGGCACTCCGGGAATCCCGTAATCTCACTAACCTCGGTCACCGTCACCCCGTGAGAGGCCAGCTCTTTGGCGGTTGACCCAGTCGAGATCACCTCGACCTGAGCGTCGATAAGGGCCTTGGCCAACCGGTCAAGACCGGACTTGTCGTAGACAGAGACGAGGGCGCGACGGATGGGTTGACGTTCGCTCACTGGGGATCCTTCCGGGACGATTGGGTGCCGAGTTCTTCCATGCCGGGACGGGCCCCGGCAAGTTCTGTGACAACCGTGACGAGCATCTCGCGTTCCTCCACCTTGATACGTTCGTGAAGGGACTCGACAGTGTCATCGGTCAGGACGGGTACAGCCCGCTGGGCGAGGATTCGGCCGGTGTCGACCCCGGCGTCAACCATAAAAACGGTAGCCCCGGTAATTTTGACCCCGTATTCCAAAGCATCGCGGGGACCGTGAATTCCAGGGAAAGACGGCAGCAGGGCTGGATGAGAGTTGATGGTGCGTCCGCCGAACCGGTCCAGGAAGGTCTGTCCAAGCAACTTCATAAACCCGGCGCACACGACTAAGTCAGGGGCAAAACGGGCGACGTCGTCAGCCAGACGAGCATCCCAGGCCGCGCGCATAGTGGTCTGCGCATCGCTGCGCGGTAGCGGCTCGGCGAAGGTCGGGATGCCGACCGCCTGGGCCCGCTGTAGAGCTACAGCGTCGGGCTGGTCCGAGCCGACGGCAACGATGCTCACCTGCTCGGGCAGGTTGTCGATGAGGGACTGCAGCAGGGTTCCGGTGCCTGAGACGAGGACGACGACACGAAAAGTCACGACCCCACCCTAGGCCCTCTGGGTCTACGATGAGCCAGACGCAAGGACAGTGGACACCGCAGTGAAGGTAGCGATAGCCGCTTGGGCAGCCTCATAGCCCTTATCCTCGTGGGATCCCTCGAGTCCGGCACGGTCGAGGGCTTGGGCATCATCGTCACAGGTGAGGAGGCCGAAACCGATCGGGGTCTTGGTGCGCACCGCGACGTCTGTGATGCCACGGGTGGCGGCGTCACAGACATAGTCGAAGTGCGGGGTTCCTCCCCGGATGACCACTCCGAGGGCGACGAGAGCGTCAAAGTGATCGGCTAAGGAGGCGCAGGCCACCGGCAGCTCGAATGATCCTGGCACCCGGACGACGACGGGGTCGCTCACTCCGGAATCACGCAGTCCGCGCAAGGCACCGTCGAGTAGCCCGGTCATGACGGCGTCGTGCCACTGGGATGCGACGACGCCAACCCTGAGACCGCTGCCATTGAGGCCGCTGAGGTCGGGTACGGCGGAGCCGAGGGTGGTGCGTGAACTCATGGGCGGTCTCCTTTGATGCTGACGGCGGGTGTGGCGGGAGTACCTGCCACAGGCTGCGTAAGTGCCTCGAAGGGGCCGGTGCCAAGCGCCAGCACATGCCCCATCCGATCGCGTTTCGTGCGAAGGTATCGCTCGTCCTCAGGGCGAGTCGACGTCTCCAGAGGGGACATCGTCACCTCAAGTCCCCCGTCGCGTAGGGCCTCAGCTTTGGCCGGGTTGTTCGTAAGTAGCCGGACGTTAGTGACGCCGACATCGGCCAGAATTGCGACGGCTGCCCCGTACTCGCGGGCATCAACGGGCAAACCGAGGTGGGTTTGGGCGTCGACGGTGTCCAGACCGCCATCCTGGACGCTGTAGGCCGCAATCTTGTTGAGCAGGCCAGTAGCGCGTCCCTCATGGCCACGCAGCAGGATGATTGCCCCACCATGACGGCAGACGTGACGTTGGGCGGCCGCCAACTGATCGCCACAGTCGCAGCGCAATGAGCCCAGGGCATCCCCAGTGAGGCATTCCGAGTGCACCCTCACCCAGGCCGGGCCACCGTCGTCAGCGTCGATTCCCTTCTCGCCTACCAGCAGCACATGCTCGGCCCCGGTGAGGTTGTCCCGGTAGCCAGCTATCGTAAAGTGACCGTAACGGGTCGGTAATTGGGCGCTGGCCAGCGCCATCACTCGCCGGGGCGGGGCGGCCAGGACCGTGTCATGGACCCGCCGCCACTGGGCGAGTTGATCGATCGTGATGAACGCCAGCCCCTCAGCACAAGCCAGATCAGCAATGGCGTCAGCACGCAGGCACATGCCGTCATCTCCGACGAGCTCACCGATGAGACCGACCGGTTCTAGCCCCGCCAACCGCGCCAGGTCGACGGCAGCCTCGGTGTGGCCACGCCTCTCCAACACTCCCCCGGCCCGGGCCCGCAGAGGCAGCACGTGGCCAGGCCGAACAAGGTCAGTCGGCGTGGAGGTGGCATCAGCAAGCACCCGGGCGGTGCGAGCACGCTGGGCGGCATCAATGCCGGTCGTGATGCCGCAAGCCGCGTCGACGGCAACGGTGTAACGGGTACGCAGTGGGTCCTGGCTGGTCGGCCACATGAGAGGCAGACCGAGCTGGTCGGCCCTTTCCTCGGTCATGGGTGCACACAAGTAGCCGGAGGTGTGGCGCACCATCCAGCCGACCCAGCGCGGATCAGCGAGTTCTGCGGCCAGGATGGCGTCCCCTTCGTTCTCCCGGTCGGCATCGTCGGTGACGAGCACCGGTTTTCCGGCACGCAGCTCGGCCAGGGCCTCCTCGATGGTGTTCAGCATGACCTCTCCTTGTTCGTCAGGGCCGCTAGGTACTTTGCGATGACGTCGACCTCGACGTTGACTTCATCTGCGGGCGACAGCGCTCCCAACACGGTTCCGGTGAGGGTCGCCGGAATGAGGCTTACCTCAAACCACTCCGGGGTTACCGCGCTAATCGTCAATGATGTGCCGTTGATCGCAATCGATCCCTTCTCGGCGATATAGCGCGATAAGGCGGCTGGGGAGCTGAATCGGTATGTCTCCCAGTGGTCTCCGGGAGTGCGGGAGACGAGTTTGGCGAGCCCGTCGACGTGCCCCTGGACGATGTGCCCGCCGAGTCGATCCCCTACTGACACCGGGCGCTCCAAGTTGACCCTGCTGCCTGGAGCTAGACGCCCCAGTGCGGTTCGGTTAAGAGTCTCGGCCATGACGTCACAGCCGAAGGAGACCTCGTTAAGGTCGGTGATCGTCAGGCAGGTGCCGTTGACGGCGATGGACGACCCCCGCCGAGCGTCCGAGCAGACCAGCGGTCCGCGGATGGTGAGTCGAGCGGAGTCCCGTCCCTTCTCGATGGCGAGAACCTCGCCGATTTCCTCGATGATTCCGGTGAACATGGTCTCCTCACTCATGGTGTGCGTGGATCTGGATGTCAGGGCCCGCCTGGGTCACGTCGTCGATGACGAAGTGGTGCGCCTGGGACAAGGTGGTGACGGTGGGGTCGACGACGGCTGCCCGGCCGCCCCCCAACATCATTGGTGCCATGTGGGCGATGACCTCGTCGACCAAGTCGGCCGCGAGGAAGGCCCCGGCCAGTCGTGGTCCGCCCTCCAGCCAGACGCGGTGAACACCGCGGTGCCATAACAGGTCGAGCACCTCGGCAGGATCATGGCTGGCAATGTGCAGGGTTGGGGCCGAATTGTCGCTCAGATGACAATCGGCAGGAAGACCTCGTAACCCCACGACGACTCGTAGCGGCTGGCGGGTCACTCCCGGAAGGCGGACAGTGAGTCGCGGGTCGTCTGCCAAAGCGGTTCCGGTGCCGACAACAATCGCCCCGCACCGAGCCCGCCCGAGTTGTACCTGGTGGCGGGCCTCTTCCCCGGTGATCCACTGACTGGTTCCGTCAGGGGCAGCGCTGCGTCCGTCGAGGCTCGCAGCGTACTTCCAGCACACCCGGGGACGGCGATGGATCTGGCTGAAGGTCCAGTCGGCATTGAGGGCTGTGGCTTCCTCGCAACGAACCCCGGTAACCACCTCAACACCGTGGGAACGCAGCCACTGTTCTCCCCCGGATGCCACCGGGTTGGGATCCGATTGGGCGATGACGACTCGCGCGATCCCGGCGTCTCGCAGGGCATGGCTACACGGACCTGTGCGACCGATGTGGTTGCACGGCTCCAGGGTGACCACAGCGGTGGCCCCCCTGGCTTCGTCACCAGCTTGGCGCAGGGCTTCCACCTCAGCGTGCGGGGTTCCCGCTCCGCGGTGCCATCCTTGGCCTATCACCCGGCCCTCGGCAAGAAGGACGCAGCCGACACGCGGGTTCGGATCTGGGCATGGTGAGTTCGCCGCCATATCCAAGGCGAGCGTCATAGCGTCGTCCCACCGCTGATCCATACATCCTCCCGGGCCGTTGCGGCTCCGGGGGTGCGCAAGGACGACACACAGTGGTTGACGACAACGCCAACCACTTGCCGTGCTACCTCCCATCCGGACTTTAACCGTCGGTACCGGAATTTCACCGGTTCAACCTCACCGCCACGAGGACGGCTCGGGTCGCGGACTATCACCGCCGGTTCGGACTTTCACCGACCCCGGAGCACGTGTGCTTGCAGCTAAGTATGCACCCGTTCGCCATGACGTACAGCATCGCTCCACCCGCAACTCTGAGCACTGCCTTTTCTACGGCACCCCAGACACGTCAGGGATCCGTTTCATCTGCTTTTAAACCCAGGGGGCGGATTCATTACTGCCATATATGGCTCAAGGTCGGTGAATGGTGTCCTCGTTGTCAGAGACATCCTGGTCATCTTGAATGGCATCGTAGACATCGTGACCGCCAGCCTCATCGTCGACCAGCTTCCCGGTAGCAGATTTACCCCGACGGACTTCATTTTCCCGCCCGACGGTCGCCTTCTTGTCAGCCTTCTGCTCAGCTTTAGTTTGCTTCTTGGCAGCCCGGTTGCGAGCCTTTTCCTCGGCCTTGACGGCGTGGTTCTTCTTGCGCTTCTGACGACGCTCCGCACGTTCCTGACGTGACTCTTCGGACCTCAAACGTCGCGTTAGGCCGATAACGAAACCACACAGCATTGTCACCAAAGTCAAGATGCCGACGGCACACCCGACGGTAGCCGGCATGATCGTGCCAACCTCACTCAGCCGCCCGTCTCCCAGACTTCCGCTACTCAGTAATCCCAAGACGCCGAGCACTAGCCCCGATAGCAGGCCAGACAAAGCGCCGAGCCCGCACCCGATCTCGAATCCGGCTTCCGGTAGGGACCTCATAGCAAGGATCCCACCAACAATCGCAGCGACGATCGGTACCGCAAACCATGTACAGGCCGCCAGGCTCACCGGACCGTTAGACGGTAAGGCACCAAGCACCGGAAGAGCCGGGACAATACCGACGTGGGTTCCCAGCGGGGATACGAAGGTTCCGGTGCCGAAAGCGAAGCCTGGGCCCATCGTCCAGGCAGTGCCCCACAGCGCCACGGTCGGCAACCATGCCAACTGCACGAGGATGAGGCACAGCCCGCCCCAGCCGGTGGCACCCAACTGCTGGTGCAGATGAATAACCCGATCTGCATGTACCACCAGCGACACGGCAAGCGCCCCTGATCCGCCAGCCAGACATATAGCGACAGTTGACCCGATGGCGCTCGGCAATCCTCGGGCCCAGCGTGGTAACCGGCTGAACGGATTGATGCGAGCACCACGACACGCCCCGACGAACCCTGAACACAGTCCCATGAGCAATGCCCCAACCATCGCGGCCAGCCAATGGGTGGTCGCTGCGTCAGCCGCCATCATGGCCGCCGCTAGCAGTTCAACTGTGGTGTGGAGGGCTATCGCCTCACCGACATGTCGACGTGCCGGTCTTTTATCGTGCCGGTGCCATAGAACGCTCACACCGTACCGACAAGCTTCTTCACCGAGTAGCAGGCTCATGCAGGTGAGACCAAGCGGTATGAGGCCAATGTGCACCCCAATGATGTCAACGGGCACCCCATGCCCGCTCAGCCACAGACTCGACGCTGCTGCCAAGATGCTGGGGAATGAGCGTCCGTTACTGGCAAGCCATTCCGGAACGATAACTGCGGCAAAACCGAGCCATTGCACCAGGATTGCTGCTGCCGCAGCCACTAGGACGACGACTGGCCACGGCCAGGGCACACGCGGTTCTCGGGACTCGTCGTCCTCAGAGGACTCGATGACGAACCGAGCCGAGGTCGATGTCGAGCCTGATCTGACCATGTGGGGATCCTGTTCGGTTCGGGAAAGGAAGTCATAGGGAACCCTACCTTCCACCAACAACTATTTCGGCTACCACAGCAGCGGCCTCGCAACGCAGGAACCCGGCCCCACCTGGGACCGGGCTCCGTGCATTCAGACGATCAGGGCGTCACTTCTTGAGGGAGTCCATTGCCTCGTGCGCCAGCCGAGCGGTCTCGGTCGGGGTCTTGCCGACGCGAACCCCAACGGCCTCAAGGGCCTCTTTCTTGGCGGCCGCGGTACCCGAGGACCCAGACACGATGGCACCGGCATGGCCCATCGTCTTGCCCTCAGGAGCAGTGAATCCAGCTACGTACGCAACAACTGGCTTAGTGATGTGCTCGGAGATGTACTTGGCGGCACGCTCCTCAGCGTCACCACCGATCTCACCAATCATGACGATGATGTCGGTCTCCGGGTCGTCCTGGAAGGCCTGCAGAGCATCGATGTGGGTGGTACCGATGATCGGGTCACCACCGATGCCGATCGCCGTCGAGATACCTAGGTCACGCACTTCGTACATGAGCTGGTAGGTCAGGGTGCCCGACTTCGATACCAGGCCCACGTGACCGGGACCAGTGATGTCGGCCGGGACGATGCCGGCGTTGGACTTTCCAGGGCTGATGATTCCCGGACAGTTCGGGCCGATGATGCGGGTCTTGCCGGAACGCTGGGCGGCGGTAAAGAACTCCGCAGTGTCCTTGACCGGTACGCCCTCGGTGATGCAGACCACCAACGGCATCTCGGCCTCAACGGCCTCCATAACCGCCGACTTGGTGAACTTCGCCGGCACGAAAATGACGGACACATTCGCGCCGGTGGCCTCGACGGCCTCCTTGACGCTGCCGTAGACCGGGACGGTAGCGCCACCATTAAAGTCAACGGTCGTACCGGCCTTGCGCGGGTTGACGCCACCGACAACTGCGGCACCGGAGTCGAGCATGCGCTGGGTGTGCTTCATGCCCTCCGAGCCGGTCATGCCCTGGACGATGATCTTGGAGTTCTGGTCGAGAATGATCGCCATGTCTCAGGCCTCCTTGGATGCGAGCTCGGCGGCCTTGCTGGCGGCCTCGTCCATGGTCGAGACCATGGTCACGAGCGGGTGGTTGAGTTCCTCAAGAATCTTGCGGCCTTCGGCCACAGAGTTTCCGTCCAGACGGACTACGAGCGGCTTAGTGGCTTTCTCGCCCAATTTCTCGAGAGCACCCTTAATACCAAGCGCCACCTGGTCACAGGCAGTGATACCACCGAAGACGTTGACGAACACGGAACGCACCTGCTCGTCACTCATGATGAGATCAAGGCCATTGGCCATAATCTCTGCTGAGGCACCGCCACCGATGTCGAGGAAGTTGGCGGGAGCCGGAGATCCCGGAAATTCCTCACCGGCGTAGGCGACGCAGTCCAGGGTGCTCATGACCAGGCCGGCACCGTTTCCGATAACGCCGACGTTACCGTCGAGCTTGACGTAGTTGAGACCGAGCTCACCCGCACGCAACTCGAGCGGATCGGTGGTGGCGCGATCCACCAAGGCGGCGTGGTCGGGCTGACGGAAAGACGCGTTGTTGTCGACGGTCATTTTGCCGTCGATTGCAAGGATGCGTCCGTCACCGGTCTTGATCATCGGGTTGACCTCAACGAGGGTGGCGTCCTCATCACGGTAGGTCTCCCACAGCTTGACAACGGCCGCGACGATGGCCTCCTGCTCAGACTCGGGGAACCCGGCCTCGCTGAGGATCTCGCGGGCCTTGGCGTCGTCGATACCGTCAATCGGATCAACCGGCACTTTGGCAAGGGCTTCAGGGCGCTCCTTAGCGAGGGTCTCGATGTCCATGCCGCCCTCGCGCGAGCACATCGCCAGATAGCGACGCTCCCCACGGTCGAGCAGGATCGAGAAGTAGTACTCCTCGGCAATGTCAGCACCTTCAGCAATCATCACCTTGCGAACGGTGTGACCCTTGATGTCCATACCCAGGATGGCCTTGGCGTGCTCGGCCGCCTCCTGAGGGGACTTGGCGATCTTCACACCGCCGGCCTTGCCACGGCCACCCACCTTGACCTGCGCCTTGACGGCGACCACGGGGGTACCGAGCTTCGCTGCAGCCTCGGACGCCTGCTCTGGTGTCTCCGCGACGATGCCTCGAAGCACAGGTACCCCGTGCTTCTCGAACAAGTCGCGGGCTTGGTATTCGTACAGGTCCACAATCTCTCCACTCTGCGAGTCAACCGGCCGTTAACGGGCCAGAAACTGGGCGACGATAGCTGTCCCGACTTCACAGCACAAGAACGTTCACAGCGAAGCGGACGCAGCTGGTCGTTTGCCCACCGAGAACAGACTAACAACCCCAACGCTCCGATGCCCACCCGATCTCACGACGTCGAGCGATCTCGCCTCCAGCAGGGTCTAACAAAGCCGTCACAGCTTCTCCAGCGGGGCGAACCTCAACGCCAACCGCTTGAGCCCTGCCGAACCGAAGTCGACATCAGCCTTAGCGTTGTCGCCCTGGCCAGACGTGGCCTTAACGGTTCCCAACCCGAAAGTCGAGTGAAGCACTTTGTCCCCTACTGACAGCGAGAGGGTGCGTCCTTTGGGCGCGCTTGATGGCCCTCGCCCAGAGCCGAAGGCCGCAGTGTCGTCACGAAGAGATCCGCGTGCTGATTGCGAGCGGCCACTGGCTGAAGTTGACCATCCCACCGAGGCCTGACCGATTCTCTCCCAGTCAATAAGGCGCTTGGGGATCTCGTCGATAAATCGGCTCGGCGGGTTGTACTGAGGTTGGCCCCACATCGTGCGCACAGCAGCCCGCGACAAAAACAACCGTTTGCGAGCGCGAGTGATACCGACATAGGCAAGTCGCCTCTCCTCGGACAGTTCGGTGGCGTCAGCGAGGGACCTCATGTGAGGGAAGACGCCATCCTCAAACCCAGTAATGAAGACCGTGTCGAACTCCAGACCTTTTGCGGTATGCAAGGTCATGAGAGTGACAACTCCATCGGAGTCGGCTGGCACCTGATCGGAATCGGCCACCAAGGCGATCTGTTCCAGGAACGCCGATAAAGAGTCGTCACCAGACAACTCGAGGTCTTCGACGTCACCTTGCTCGGCCTCGTCAATATCGACGGCATGGACTCTAGCGACAAACTCCTGAGACACCGAAACAAGCTCGACGAGGTTTTCTAGCCTCGTCTCATCCTGCGGGTCTTTGGAGTTCTCCAGTTCGTCGATGTAGCCGGATTCCTTGAGGATCGAACTGGCGATCTCGTCAGCTCGTTTTCCCTGCTCCACCATGGCGATGTGGTCGTCCATGAGGCTGACGAACGCTCGAATCTGATTGACCGATCTGGTTGCTAGACCATCAATCTCGTCGATCCGTTTCAGGGCTTCCCAGAAGCTAATCCGGCGCGCCGTGGCAAACATGTCGACAGCTGCCTCGGCCCGCGCCCCGATGCCACGGCGGGGAGTATTGAGGATACGTCGCAGGGAAACGTCATCAGAGGGGTTAGCGATCGCGCGCAGGTAACTGACGGCATCCCGAACTTCTTTGCGCTCGTAGAATTTCACACCGCCAACGACGCGGTAGGGCAGGCCGGTGCGAATGAAGACATCCTCAAAGGCCCTCGACTGGGCGTTGGTGCGATAAAAGACGGCCACCTGCCCGTAGCTGGTACGCCCCTCATCGACGAGCTCGTCGATACGTCGGGCTACCCAGGCAGCCTCATCATGGTCGGTATCGGCGACATATCCGACGATATTATCGCCATCACCTTGGTCGGTCCACAGGTTCTTGTCAAGACGATTTGGGTTCACCTTAATGAGGTTATTTGCGGCGGTAAGAATCGTCTGAGTCGAGCGATAATTCTGCTCCAGCAGGATCGTCCTAGCTCCCGGAAAATCCTTCTCAAAGTCAATAATGTTGCGGATTGTCGCGCCCCGAAATGCGTAGATCGACTGATCTGAATCACCAACCACCATAAGCTCTGGCGAATCGACGCTCGGAGCGCCGTCAGTCGCTCCAGGTGCATCATCTCCACACAGCTCACGAATGAACTGATACTGGGCGGTGTTAGTATCCTGATACTCATCAACGAGGACGTGCCGAAATCGGCGTCGATACTGCTCGCGAACCTCAGGGAACCGCCTTAACATGGTGACGGTACACATAATAAGGTCATCGAAATCTAACGCATTAGCAGCTCGAAGCCTACGCTGATACTCACCATAGACTTCGGCATTTGTGCGATCATTTCCGCTACGAGCAGTCGCCACCGCCTGATCTGGCGCAATGAGCTCGTTTTTTTGATTTGAAATCCAGTTCATGATAGCGCGCGGCTGAAATTTCTTAGGATCCAAATTTTTGTCGCGGGTAACTAGAGTAATGAGCCTTTTGGCATCAGCATCGTCATAGATCGAAAAATTGCGCGAAATGTCCAGACGATCAATGTCGGCGCGTAACATTCTCACCGCAGCAGAATGAAAGGTTGATACCCACATCGGTTTAGCGCGATTTCCTACCAAGTCAACGACGCGGGCCTTCATCTCGGCCGCCGCCTTATTGGTGAAGGTAATAGCCAAAATCGATCCAGGATGAACGCCTCGCTCCCCAACTAAATGAGCGATACGCCGCGTTAGAACTCTCGTCTTTCCCGAACCTGCACCAGCGACAACGAGGACCGGCGAGCCGGAGTGCAGCACAGCCTCACGCTGGGGCCCGTTGAGGTCGGCCAACAAGTCAGCACAAGAAGCTGCCCCGGCCGTCGTGGGGGCATAGGTCGGCAAAACCCCTGGTTCAACGGGGCTGCGTCTCTCATGAGCCGATTCGAAAAACGAAAATAGATCCGGTGTCGTCATGGCGACTCACAGCCTACCGGCCCACCACCGTCCTCGGCGGCGCACAGGTGGCACAACCCATGCCACGCTCACAGAGCAAGACAGCTGCTCCCGTATTGACAGCCATCCTTGAAGGCCCTAGATTCGAGGGCAATTCGACCCGATTACGGTCGTCATCGAATCCAGGAGCACCACCATGACTGCGGCCTTCAGCCACACCATCGACGCCGACCCTCGTGCGGCCTCGATGATGATGTGCCGCTCGTGCTACCTGCGAATGCTCGGCACCTGCTGACGGCGGGTTAATCTCCACCGGCAGGACTTCCGCCCTTTTCTCCCACTGGTTTAAGCCAGTGGTCGATCTATGCCGATAACTGCGTCGCTACGCATACCGGCATACCTCCGAACGATCCCACCCACGATCGATGATCGTTCGCCACACCTGTCTGCGACATTTCACAGGAGACCTACCATGAGTACACCTGTATCCTCAGCCCCCACCCCCGAGGCACTTCCCGACAAGCCCGGAGGACACCACACCGGCCTCATCATCGGGGCGATCATCGTTACGCTTGCGATTATCGCGGGCATTGTCTTCGCGATAGCCAAGAACACTGGGCATGACTTCGCAGCCGATGGCAAGACGACCGTCAAGATCGGCACGACTGAAGCAGCCAACGATTACTGGAACGTCATCAAGAAGAAGGCCGCAGCCGAGGGCATCAACATCGAAGTTGTCAGCTTCAACGACTACACCCAGCCTAACGTGGCGCTGTCCCAGGGACAGATCGATCTCAACGCCTTCCAGCACCTGCTCTTCCTGGCTGATTACGACGCCAAAAATAACGACAACATCACCGCGCTAGCTGCAACCTACGTCGTCCCGCTGAATATCTACTCAAAGAAGTACCAGCGGCTCTCCCAGCTGCCGACCGGAGCCACTATCGCCATCCCTAATGATGCCGCCAATCAGGGGCGTGCCCTGCTGGTGTTGCAGGAGGCTGGCCTGGTGAAATTACGGGGAAGCGGTTCGGCGCTATCCACCCCCGCCGATGTCCTCGCCAACCAGTCCAAGGTGAAGGTTAAGGCGATCGATGCAGCCCAAACTGCCGCCTCCCTCGAGGGCGTCGACGGTGCCGTCGTCAATAACAACTTCGCCACGGACGCCGGGCTGGACCGCAGCAAGGTTCTCTACCACGATGACGCCACCGGAAAGTCGGCCGATCCGTACCTCAACATCATCGCGGTCAAGGACGCTGACAAGAACAACCCGACCTATCAGAAGGTCGCCAAGCTGTGGTCCGACCCCGACGTCAAAAAGGCCATCGTCAAGCAGTCTGGCGGGACCGCCAAGATTGCCTCCGACCGCCCCAAGGCCGATTTGGACAACATCCTCAGCGACCTAACTACCAACATCAAAAAGTCGAATTCCTGATCCGCATCCGATTTCCAGTGAGGCCTTTCACATGGCAACAGACATCGCACCTTCTTCAGCGCCGCAGTGTCCCGACCACATCGTCTTCGAGCACGTGACTAAAGAGTTCGGTACCCGCTCCGGCACGGTACGAGCCCTTGACGATGTGAGCCTGACTATCAAAAGAGGTTCCATCTCGGCCGTTATCGGACACTCCGGGGCTGGTAAATCCACCCTGGTCCGCCTCATCAACGGGTTAGAGACCCCCACAAGTGGCCGCGTCCTGGTAGACGGCACCGACTTCTCCCAGCTCTCGGACAAGGCGATGCGCCCGCTGCGCGCAGACATCGGGATGATCTTCCAGCAGTTCAATCTGTTCGGTTCAAGGACCATCTACGACAACGTTGCCTATCCGCTCAAACTAGCTCGCTGGAAAAAGGCGGACGAGAAGCAACGCATCACCGAGTTGCTGAGCTTCGTCGGGTTAACGAGCAAAGCCTGGGATTACCCGAACCAGCTTTCGGGCGGGCAGAAGCAGCGGGTCGGTATCGCCCGGGCCCTAGCAACCAGACCGTCGATCCTGTTAGCTGACGAGTCCACCTCGGCCCTCGATCCGGAAACCACGGCCGATGTCTTGTCCCTGCTCAAGCGGGTCAATGCGGAGCTTGGGGTGACCGTTGTCGTCATCACCCACGAGATGGAGGTCGTCCGCTCGATTGCCCAGCAGGTCTCAGTGCTACAAGCAGGCCATCTCGTCGAGTCTGGCAGCGCCCGGCAGGTCTTCGCTCACCCGCAGTCAGAGACCACCCAACGCTTCCTATCGACAATCATCGGACAGCACCCGAATGGGGAGGAACAAGCGCGGCTGCAGTCAGAGAACCCCGACGCTCGACTCGTCGACGTCAGTTCAGTAGCCAGCGCGGCTTTCGGTGACGCGTTAACCCGCATTGGCCACATCGGGGCGACTTTCCAGATCGTTCACGGTGGCGTCATTGAGGTACACGGCGGCTCGCTAGGCAATTACACGGTGGCCTTGTCGGGTCCTGCCGAAACCGTCGAGCAGGCGACTCGAATCCTCAGCGAGGTGTCCAACTCGGCAGCACCAACCGTGACCGCAATCACCCCAGCAGCTGATCCGGAGGCCCACCGATGAACAACTACTTGCGCCCGATCTATCTTCAGTCGATTTGGGAAACCCTCTTCATGGCCCTCATCACCCTCGTCATTGGGGGAATCTGCGGCCTGGTACTAGGCATCTTGCTGTATGCCACCCGTCGTGGTGGCCTGCTAGCCAACAAGATCGTTCACACCACCCTTAACGTCATCGTCAACATCATCCGCCCGATTCCGTTCATCATCTTCATGACGGCGATCGCTCCCCTCACCGTCAAAGTGGTCGGCACGACTATCGGTGTGCGGGCGGCCACCTTCCCGCTGTGCATCGCAGCGACTTTCGCTATTTCCCGGATCGTTGAGCAAAATCTCATCACCGTCGATCCCGGAGTCATTGAGGCTGCCCGCGCTATGGGGGCTGCGCCGTGGCGAATCCTTTTTGACGTCGTAGCCCGTGAGGCGCTGGGGCCGCTGATTCTCGGTTACACCTACATCCTCATTGCGATTGTCGATATGACGGCTATTGCCGGCGCCTTAGGTGGCGGCGGCCTTGGCCAATTCGCCATCACTTACGGTTATCAGCGCTACAACTGGGCGGTAACAGCGGTCGCAGTGGTGACGATCATCATCGTCGTACAGGTGGCGCAGTTCATAGGAAATTGGTTAGCCCACCGGGCGCTACGGCGGTGAGCATTGTGGCGATAAGTTCCGCACTCAGCGAATAATTTGAGTCACTATTGACAGCGCATATCAATTCTGGCCCCCACAACGACTGCCTCGCAGCCAGTGCACGGGATAATCTGAGCGTATGACCCAGGCTCCTCGCCAGAATCTCACTGTTCGCCGCGCCCTGCACTGGGTGGCAGGTGGGATGGTTGCCGCTCAGATAGCCACAATCGCAGGGTTAGTGACGTTCAACGGCATCAAGCGACGAGGACGCCGCCCATACCGTTTCCCTACTGCACCGGTGGAACCCCTTAAAGTGTCCGATCATCAGGTTGAGATTTTCACCTTCGGACGCGATCTTTACGCAGCGATGATCGCTGACATCGAGTCAGCTCAGCACACCGTCTACCTTGAGACCTTCATCTGGAAGAACGACGAGATCGGGCGGCGCTTCCGGCAAGCACTCGTCGAAGCCGCCGCCCGCGGAGTCGCGGTCTATGCAATGTGGGACACTTTCGCCAACCTCGTCGTGGGCCCGCGATTCTTCCGGCAGCTCGAGGGTGTGCAGGCCCGCGCCCAACCTCTGCTGACTCCCTCATGGATACCGACGCTGCGCAATTTAGGCCGAGACCACCGCAAGCTCCTCATCGTCGATTCCAAGATTGCTTACATCGGCGGGTACAACATCGGCGCCCTCTACGCCGACCGCTGGCGCGACACTCACGCTCGTATTACCGGGCCTGCCGTCGGGGAGCTCGAAAGCGTCTTTGTCGACATGTGGAATCAGCGCCCCAAAGGGGCCCTGATCTCCCGGCGCAACCAGCCCGTACTGCCCGCTCCCGGCGTCCGCTATTGGGATACCCCCTTCGCTGTGCACCGCAACTCCCCTCGGATGGCGGTCTATCCCATCCGAAACATGTACCTGGAGGCTATCGATCGCGCGAGTGAGCGGATCTGGATGACCCAGGGCTACCTCATCCCTGATGACGACGTTGTCGCAGCCCTCCACCAAGCTGCATCTCGCGGGGTTGACGTCAGGATCGTCATTCCGGCTGAGTCGAACCATGTCATCGCCGACTGGCTAAGCCGGGGCTACTACGACCGTCTCCTCCACCGAGGCGTGCGCCTGTTCCTTTATCAGGGGGCTATGGTTCACGCGAAGACCTGCACTATTGACGGCATTTGGTCGACAATTGGCACGGCGAACCTCGATCGGTTGTCCCTCCAAGGCAACTACGAGGTTAACGTCGCTATCACTGACTCCACCGTCGCCCAACGAATGGCCGAGATTTTCGAGATCGACATGGCCAACTGTGTGGAACTGACCTTAGACGAATGGCAGTCACGCTCTCACGTAGCAAAACTCACTGAAGCTCTACTGTCACTTTGGCGGCCATTTTTCTGAAATTCCGTCTGAAGCGTAATGAAAATACATAAACCCTAGCCAGAGTGCGGTTGACAACAGTCACACGTGACCATTTGTACCGAATTTTTCATCAGTTTCAGGGGGCGTTGCTGGACGCACTGCTCTCCACAATGGATACTAGAATCATGGGATTTATTGCATGGATTGTCCTCGGCCTCATCGCAGGCGCCATCGCTAAGGCCATCATGCCGGGCAAGCAGGGCGGCGGCTTTCTCGTCACCCTGATTCTCGGCGTCGTCGGCGCGATCCTCGGCGGCTGGCTCGGTTCCGTTATCTTCAACAAGCCTCTCGGTCATTTCTGGAGCCCTTGGACCTGGCTCATTTCGATCGTTGGTGCCCTTATCGTCCTGTGGATTTGGGGCATCATCACCAAAAAGAAGACCCAGTGATCGATTGATCTAACCCGCTGCGAGGCCGCGTCACAATGGCGGGGCCTCGCTGTGTATCGCGCAGAGCGCCCGGCAGGTGCCATCGTCGAGGACTGCACGGGATGCCGGACATAAGCGACGATCGGCATCTCAGGGTTGGGGAACAGCCTTGCCGTGGCATCATCGGTGAAAACCCACTATCTGCAAGATCGGCGTGATCACGATCACGCACCCCCTCCAAGAGGAATGAACATGTCCAAGCTCACACGCCCCCGGGAGGGCCGCATCATCGGCGGCGTCTGCCAGGGTATCGCCAATTCCCTCCGTCTCGACCCCACCATCGTCCGCGTCGTCGCGGCTCTCCTCATCCTTATGGCAGGTTCCGGGCCGCTCATCTACCTCGTCCTATGGGCCATCATCCCCGACGAGCACAGCGGATCGAGCATGATGGCGGACTTGGCCAACCAGACCCGGTCTCCGCGCAAGACTGAAGGCACGCCAAGTTCCACCTCCAACACCCCCTTCGACCCCTACAAAGACTGACGGTCAACACCGATACGCGTTAATGCCGGCGAAGCCGCGCGGATAGGGCAAGGTAGCTACGGGCATCCCACCGAACTTCAGCCCGACCTCGCACCCTTGACAGCAACAAGGCTCAACAGCCCGCGTTGGCCTTAGACAACGCATGGCCCGCACCAAGAAAGGTGCGGGCCATGCCATGTTCACAGTGAGCCGAGACTCACTCCCACTCAATGGTGGCCGGCGGCTTCGACGTGATATCAAGTACCACCCGGTTGATCTGCGGGCAGGCATTCGTAATGCGAGTCGAGATCTTTTCCAGCGTGTCATATGGAATACGCGCCCAATCCGCAGTCATGGCGTCCTCACTAGTGACCGGGCGCAGCACAATGGGCGAACCATAAGTACGCCCATCACCCTGCACGCCCACCGAGTGGACGTCGCTGAGGAGAACGACCGGACACTGCCACACCTTGCGGTCCAAGCCTGCGGCTCCCATCTCCTCGCGTGTGATGGCATCGGCGGTGCGTAACACCTCCAGACGCTCTGCGGTGACTTCACCAATGATGCGGATGGCCAGCCCTGGGCCAGGGAAAGGTTGACGCCAGACGATGTCCTCGGGAAGGCCAAGTTCGAGGCCGACGGCCCGCACCTCATCCTTAAACAAGGTTCGCAGCGGCTCGACGAGACTAAACTGGAGATCGTCGGGAAGCCCACCAACGTTGTGGTGACTCTTGATATTGGCAGCGCCCTCGCCACCACCAGACTCGACGACGTCGGGATACAAAGTTCCCTGTACCAAGAAGTCGATCGGCTGGTCAGCGTTGAGGCGCTTGGCAACATCCTCAAAGGTCCGAATGAACTCGCGTCCAATAATCTTGCGCTTAGTCTCAGGGTCGGTGACCCCGGCGAGGGCTTCTAGAAAGCGCTGGGACTCATCAGCTACCACCAAGTCAGCACCCGTGGCGGCGACGAAGTCATTCTTGACCTGCTCAGCCTCACCCTTACGCAACAGCCCGTGATCAACGAAAACGCAAGTGAGCTGGTCACCCACAGCACGCTGCACTAAAGCCGCGGCGACAGCGGAATCGACGCCACCCGACAGTCCACAAATAACGCGACGGTCACCAACTTGACCACGAATCTGCGCAATTTGGTCGCCGACGATCGAACTGGCATTCCAGTCAGGACGGCATCCGGCAACATCAAAGAGGAAGTGTTCGAGCACCGTCTGCCCGGATTCCGTGTGGTGCACCTCGGGATGCCACTGCACACCGACGAGCTTGCGCTCAACGTCTTCAAATGCCGCCACCGGGGCACCCGCGGTGCGGGCCAGCGTCGAGAATCCCTCCGGGGCACGAGAGACGGAATCGCCGTGGCTCATCCACACGCTGATGGTGTGGGGAATACGCGACAGCAGCTGCCCCGAGGAAGTAATGCATAGGCTGGTGCGTCCATATTCCGATGCTCCGGTATGAGCCACCTGACCGCCAAGGGCCTGGGCCATAGCCTGGAATCCGTAGCAGATGCCCAGCACCGGCACACCAGCGTTAAACAGGGCCGGGTCGACGCTGGGAGCACCCTGTGCGTAGACCGAGGCCGGGCCACCCGAAAGAATGATGGCCGCGGGTTCCTTGGCGAGCATGTCGCGCACTGGCATGCTGTGCGGGACGATCTCGGAATAAACATTCGCCTCACGCACCCGGCGGGCAATGAGCTGAGCGTACTGCGCGCCGAAGTCGACCACCAGAACGACGTCGTGGAGTTGTTCCATAAGGGCGAGTCTATGGCCCAAGACCCCACCCGACGCCACTCGCGGTCCCCATATCGCTGCGAATACCTCGTCGACCGCGCCACGATGCCGCGCAATGACGTCAACCCAACCGTCCCCGTTGGCCGGAGAACCTCAGCTCGATATGGTTTCATCCACCGGCACTATTCACCGGCAGAACCGAGGTTGACATATGAGCACTGAGACGACGACCTTGCTCCGGACCCTCAAGCAATGCAAGGAACGCGCGATGGAGGACCTCGACGCCGCCATGCGCGAGGATCCCGCCGCTACCTCGAAGCTTATGGTCGCCATCGCCTACCAAGGTGTCCACGCCATCTGGGCGCATCGCCTAGCCCACGCCATGTGGGTCAAGAAGCCCGCCCTGAGACCACTAGCGCGGTTGTTATCACAACTATCTCGTCACATCACCGGCATTGAGATTCATCCGGGAGCGACTATCGGACGCCGATTCTTCATCGACCACGGCATGGGCGTCGTTATTGGTGAGACGGCTGTCATCGGTGACGACGTCCTCATGTACCACCAAGTGACCCTCGGTGGCCGCGCTCGCGGACAGTTCAAGCGTCATCCCACGATTGGCAATCGTGTCCTCATCGGCGCCGGAGCCAAAATCATTGGCGACATCACGGTTGGCGACGACTGTAAGATCGGTGCCAACGCCTTGGTCATCAAAGATGTCGCCCCCGGCACGGTCGTCGTCGGAATCCCGTCGAAGGTGCACCAGGGCGACGTCATCGCTTGAGCTATGACTCAACTGTCAGACGCCGTCGTCCTTCCGGCATCCGCTATGTGCACAATCGTCGCCGGACTCATCTGCAATAGCCTCGTGGTGACGCACCACCTCGGCCACGATGAACGTGATGACTTTCTGCGCGAACTCGGGGTCGAGGTTCGACTCGATGGCTAACTGGCGCAACCGCGCGATCTGCTCAGCCTCACGGGCGGAATCAGCCGGTGGTAAACCACGCTCAGCTTTGAGGCGACCTACCTCGCGGGTGATCCGGAACCTTTCGGCGAGCAGGTGGATGAGGGCGGCGTCCATGTTGTCGATCGCGCCGCGCAACACGACCAATTCTTCGGGCACTTTACTCATGGCCGAAGGCTAGCCATCCAACCGCTCGCCGGAGCGCCGTTCTGCCTAGTGGGACAGTTAGCGAATCGTCAGCTCGATGCGCTGGAACTCTTTCACCTCCGAGTAACCAGTGGTTGCCATAGCCTGACGCAATCCCCCCACAAGGTTCATAGTGCCGTCCGGGACGCGAGACGGGCCATTGAGCACCTCGGCGAGGGTCCCGACTGGTTCGAAGTGGACCCGAGCACCACGCGGCAGATCGGAGTGCCATGCTTCGGCTCCCCAGTGCCATCCCTTGCCGGGAGCCTCAGTAGCCCGAGCTAGCGGAGAACCGACCATAACGGCGTCAGCGCCGCAGGCGATAGCCTTGGCAATGTCACCAGAACGACCCACTGAACCATCGGCGATGACGTGAACGTAACGTCCCCCCGACTCATCCATGTAGTCACGGCGCGCTTCCGCAACGTCGGCTATTGCAGATGCCATCGACACCTGAATACCCAGCACCTGACGGGTGGTGTGGGCCGCTCCCCCACCGAACCCCACGAGGACGCCAGCGGCGCCGGTGCGCATGAGGTGCAAAGCTGCCTGATAGGTGGCGCAACCACCGACGATAACGGGTACGTCCAGCTCGTAAATGAACCTACGCAGGTCCAGAATGTCGTCACCGCTGGCCACGTGCTCCGCTGACACCGTCGTGCCACGGATAACGAAGAAGTCGGCTCCGGTATTGACCACCGTCTCGGAGAAGCGCGAGGCATTCTTTGGTGACAGCGACCCCGCCACCGGCACTCCAGCGGCCCGAATCTCAGCCATCCGTTCGGTGATGAGCTCAGCCTTGATCGGCTCGGCGTAAATCTCTTGCATCCGACGGGTAGTGGCGACATCGTCGCCCATCCCAGCCAGCTCCTCGAGGTAGGGAGTGGGATCCTCGTAGCGGGTCCACAAGCCCTCAAGGTTGAGCACCCCCAGGCCACCCAAACGCCCAAATTCAATAGCCGTCGCCGGACTCATGACCGAGTCCATCGGGGCGGCCACGATGGGAAAATCGAAGGTGAGCGCGTCGATGCGCCACTCCAGGTTCACCATCTCGGTGCCACGGGTGCGCCGGGAGGGAATGAGGGCGATGTCGTCCAGACTGTAGGCCCGGGTGGCACGCTTGCTGCGTCCAATGTCGTACATGATTCCTTTCCTGCCGGATGTCCGGCTCGCCCGTCAGTGGGCAGAGTAGTTGGGGGCCTCGACCGTCATCTGAATGTCGTGCGGATGAGACTCGCGTAGACCCGCCGAGGTGATGCGCACAAAACGCCCCCGCTCGTGCAACTCGTCGATCGTGCGAGCGCCGGTGTAGAACATCGACTGACGCAGTCCGCCGACCAACTGGTAGGCCACTGAGCCAAGTGGCCCGCGATAGGCCACCTGCCCCTCGATGCCCTCCGGGACGATCTTGTCGTTGGTCGTAACATCGCCCTGGAAATAGCGATCCTTGGAATAGGACAGCTTCTCACCGCGCGCCGACATGGCCCCCATTGATCCCATGCCACGGTAAGTCTTGAACTGCTTGCCGTTGATGAAGGCAAGCTCACCTGGGGACTCCTCACAACCAGCCAGCAACGAGCCGAGCATGACGGAATCAGCTCCGGCGACGAGCGCCTTGGCAATATCGCCGGAGTACTGTAGGCCGCCGTCCCCGATAACCGGCACGTCATACTGACTAGCGGCCTTGGAAGCTTCAAAAATCGCGGTCACCTGCGGGACGCCAACCCCGGCAACGACGCGGGTGGTGCAGATTGACCCCGGCCCAATACCGACCTTGACACCGTCAGCACCGGCCTCGCACAACGCCTTAGCTGCCTCATAGGTGGCGATATTGCCGCCGACGACATCAACTCCCCGGGCGGCCGGCTCAGCTTTCAGCCGGGCGATCATGTCACAGACGCCCCGGGTGTGGCCGTGGGCGGTGTCGACGACGATGAGGTCAACCCCCTCCTCGACTAGCGCCATAGCCCGATCCCACGAGTTGCCGAAGAACCCGATTGCGGCACCCACGCGTAGCCGTCCTTGCGGATCCTTGGTGGCGTTGGGGTATTTGTCGGTCTTGACGAAGTCCTTGAGGGTGAACAGTCCACGCAACTTACCGTCCGCGTCGACGAGCGGCAGCTTCTCGATTTTGTGGGCAGCCAGCAAAGAAAGAGCATCGGACGGGCTGGTTCCCACTGGAGCCGTGACGAGCGGAGCCGGGGTCATGACCTCGCGGATAAAGCGCTGTGGGTTGTCCTCAAAGCGCATGTCACGGTTGGTGATGATGCCGACCAGATTTTCGTTATCATCGACGACGGGCACACCGGAAATTCGGTAGGTGTGGCACAGCTCTTCGGCGTCAGCCAAGGTGGCATTCGGGGAGATCGTAATGGGCTCGTCGATCATGCCTGCTTCAGAGCGCTTCACCTGATCAACCATGGCAGCCTGATCCTCAATGGACAGGTTACGGTGCAGGATGCCAAGGCCACCTTCACGCGCCATAGCGACCGCCATCCGAGTCTCGGTGACGGTATCCATCGCCGCGCTGACGAGCGGAATCGCGATCGAAATATTGCGAGAAACCCTTGTCGTCGTCTTGACCTGAGAGGGAATGACGTTGCTCTCAACTGGCTGGAGCAGAACGTCATCGAAGGTGAGGGCCAGCGGTGCCAACTCCTCAATCGTGGTCGGGCGGGATTCCGAGGTCATAAGCCACCTTTCGCCGGGATGGTCGCTATCTTATCGCCGCTCGCGTCGGCAGTCCTCACCCGTGGCCCGGCCGCCCGCTTTGGGCCAGACAATCCCGTCAATTCGCCGCTGTTACGAAAGCCCATAGTTTCGGGACCCGCCAGACGATGAGATATCCCGCGATTACCAGCGGCAGGCACACATATGGCGACCAATACCACTGCATCATGGTGAGTATGGCGGTAGCGACGACGCCACCAATGACGACGTCGCGGTGGGTCCGTCGCAACTGAACCGAGGCGAGCAATGCCAGCGGACCGATGAGATACCAGGGCTGCAAGGACGCCCCAAAAGCAGCAAAAACAATCATGACGCCCGCCTGCAGTCGAAGCGGGCTGCCAATTTGGCCGGTGCCGGCATTATCCAAGTCACGGCTACGCGATGTAATTCGGCCCAGTCCAAGGCGACACGGCGGAATGGGGCCCCACCGCACCCAACACCAGATCATGGCAGCGACGGTAAGCACCAGGCTGACGCCAGTCGCCGGCCCAACCAGCTTGTCCAACGGGACGCCTCCGCTACCTCGCAAAATCTGTACGACGAACGCAATCGGAGAGTCACTGGTAACTGACACCGGGCTACCGGCCGTGCTATTGAGCCATCCCAGGCCTAACCCATGGATGGCGGAAATCCCGCCGAATACAGCTAGGGCGGGAATTGCACCAGCTGCGATGCGAGCGAATAGCGCCGACCAGCAATTGCGCGTTGACCACTGACGGCCACCATGACGCACCGCATTGACGTGGACCAGAGCGACGACGCCAACCCCGGCCAACACGCCGGGCTGCTTGACGCTCCCAGCCAGGCCGACGAGCGCCCCGCCAAAAACGAGCCCGAGCCATCCGCGGCCAATCAACGCCAGGCGTACTGCCACAACGAGTGCGCTGAGGGACAAACCCACCTGAAGTCCATCATTGTGCATGCCCCCGACCGCACTCAACGTCGTCAATGGACAACACACTGCCAGCCACAGGGCATGATCGGGGTCAGTTCCGGCGTAGCGTGCTAAGCGAGGGACGGCCCACACCATGAGTGCAATGCCGATAACAGCGGGCACTCGCATAAGCATCACTGACCGCATAGGATCCGCGTGAGCAATCTTCACCATAGCTGCTTGAATCCACAATGATCCCGGAGGATACACCGCCGTCGTTTCTTGCCACGGCGTGTCGACAGCCTTGCCGAGAGCCTCAGCCAGACCTTGCGGGACGAGGTATGGGTCCATCCCCTGGGTGAGAATCCAGCCTTGAGCCGCGTAGGCCCATCCATCTTGACTCAACAACGGCGGGCTAAAGACCAGTGGCAGGGACCAGACGATCAGAATCAGTACGCGGCGTCCCACAAGTTTGCGAGACCGCAACCACGCGATGATCATGACGATCAATCCGGCGATACCGCCGAGGGCCACTACCACACCGATCGGACGCACATGCGCAGGCATCCCGCCCTGAGGAGAACCCCACCCCCACAACGTCACCATCAGAGAGCCAACAAACCCCACCGTCAACACCTCAACCAGACGTCGCCAATCTGGTTGGCTATGCGCCAGGACAGGCTGAGATTCGTAAGAGGAAGCGGTCGCGGTCATCACCACTCAGCGTAGGGGAAACATCCCGTACGGCGTCGCGAAGAAGCGCCAGTGTCGAAGGTTTTGGGCCGCCTGACACACCCACCCGCTAAGGTATCCGAGGCGGTTTTGCTCCGCCACAGGCGCGACCCTGCCCGCGGTCATGGCGATGACTGGGTGGCCGCGCCCGCCGAGTCGCCGGTGCCTGTACGCGCTGAGATCGGTCATCACAGATGGCTGGTACCGCACCGTCGTGTTGCCGGGCTTGGTGTCCCATGTCGTCAACGGATAGGACCATTCGTGCCACTTGGCATCCTGTCATCACCCGTTCCCGCAGGCCTCGAGACCCTTGTTCCGGCTCCACTGAGCTTGGATCAGGCCATCGACAATTTCGTCTCCCCCATTGCTACCGCCATTTCTGACGCGGTGTTCTGGGCCATACCGTTGCCAGGGGGAAATGAGTTCCCGCTCATTCTGGCTTGGTTGCTCGGAGCCGGCGTGTTCTTCACCATCTACCTCGGCTTCCAGCAGCTGCGTCCAGCATCGATCCGTCACTCCGGCCACGTGATGCGGGGCCACTTCTCCCGTCACACCGATCCCGGTGACGTCACCAGCTTCCAGGCCCTCGCAACTGAGTTGTCAGGCACCGTCGGCCTGGGGAACATCGCCGGTGTCGCCATCGCGATCGCGACCGGCGGCCCGGGAGCCTCGTTCTGGATCGCCGCGGCCGGGTTAGTGGGTATGAGCGTCAAAATGTCTGAGGCCACGCTCGGCGTGAAGTTCCGCGTCCTCAATGAGGACGGAACCACCTCTGGCGGCCCGATGTACTACCTGCGTGACGGTCTTGCGTCGATCGGCAAACCCAAACTGGGCCGCGTCCTTGCTGCCCTCTTCGCTATCTGCACCGCCTTCGGCGTCATTGGCGCTGGCAACATGTTCCAGTCCAACCAAGCTGCGTATCAGCTCGCGATGTTCGCCGGCGGTCCAGACTCCTGGATCGGCACTCACATGTGGGTCGTCGGCTTGGTCTTCGCGATCCTCGTCGGGATCGTCATCGTCGGCGGTGCTTCCAAGATCGGCGCCGCAACCTCCAAGATTGTGCCGTTCATGGGCATCCTCTACGTCATCATGTGTCTGGCGGTCATTGGTGCCAACATTTCCCAAGTCGGCAGTGCCTTTGAGGCCATCTGGTCCGGCGCCTTCACCGGCCACGGCGTCGCCGGAGGAATCCTCGGAGTACTGATCGTCGGTGTCCAACGTGCGGCCTTCTCGAATGCGGCCGGTGTCGGTACCGCTGGCATCGCCCATTCTGCGGTGAAGACGCGCCGACCAGCCCAAGAAGGCTTCGTTGCTATGTGGGAGCCTTTCATCGACTCAGTCGTCATCTGCACCATGACGGCCATCACTATCATCATCACCGGGGTCTACCGGAACGGTGGCGCCGATGGCGTGCAGATGACCGCCCAGGCGCTGAAGACCGTTGCCCCGTGGTTCAGCTCCCTACTGACGCTAGCCGTGGTGCTGTTCGCATTCTCGACGATGCTGTCGTACTCGTTCTACGGCAAGAAGGCCGTGGGCTACCTGTTCGGCAATTCGAATACCGCCGAGCGCATCTACAACGCCCTCTTCCTTATCCTGCTGGTGATCGGGGCTGCGACAAATATGACCTCGATTCTTGGTCTGGCCGACGCCATGCTCTTCCTCATGGCGGTGCCGAACGTGCTGGGAATGTACTTTTTAGCGCGCGTCGTCGCTCGTGAAATCAAGGGGCACCGTGAGCGTGTCGACGCCGGAGTCATCCCGCAGGTCCCCGAGGATGCCCAAGTCGGCATGATGGTCGCCAACGAGGCGACCCCAGAACAACTCGAGAATGCCGATGTCGAGTACGCCCTGCGTGCCGCAGCCCAGGATGCTCTTAGTGAGGAGCTTCAGTTGGGACACACCGCCCCAGATACCGAACGCGACTACCTGCAGCACCTGCCGGAAGACCATGAGATTTTCAACACCATGGACCGGGAAGGTAAGCCGCTCCAAGACTGACACACCGAGACGTAGGGGGCACAATGCGCCTACGTCTGCATGGCCCTTGAGGTACCTCCTCAAGTGGCGCAGACCTGCAACGACAACGGCGCCTGTGACACCACAATGGGCCCCAGAACCTCGAGGTTCTGGGGCCCATTACTGATTGAATCAGTGAGTCAGCCTCACTTGTCGTCGTCCTCGTCCTCCGGCTTGTCCACCACGAGGGTCTCGGTGGTGAGCAACAGGGCAGCGATAGAGGCGGCATTGGCCAGAGCCGAACGAGTCACCTTGAGCGGGTCAATGACGCCGTCAGCGATGAGATCCACGTACTGACCGGTCTTGCCGTTGTAGCCGTGGCCGGGCTCCATCTCGGCAACCTTGGAGACGATCACATAGCCGGGCTCGCCACCGTTTTCGGCAATCCAACGCAGCGGCTCGCGAACAGCCTTAGCGACGATCTGCACACCGGCCTTCTCATCCCCGTCAAGGTGGAGATCCCCATCGAGCACGTGAGCAGCGTGGATAAGGGCAGAACCGCCACCGGCGACGATACCCTCCTCAATGGCTGCACGGGTCGCGGAGACAGCGTCCTCGATGCGGTGCTTCTTCTCGTTGAGCTCGACCTCCGTGGCCGCACCCACGCGGATGACGCACACACCACCAGCGAGCTTGGCGATACGCTCCTGAAGCTTCTCGCGGTCCCACTCGGAGTCCGAGTTGTCGTACTCAGCACGCAGCTGGGCGACGCGACCTGCGACGTCGGCCTTGTCACCAGCGCCGTCAACGATGGTGGTGTTGTCCTTGGTAACGACAACCTTCTTGGCGCGGCCCAGGACCTCGAGGCCCACCTGATCGAGCTTGAGCCCGACCTCGGGAGCGACGACCTGACCACCGGTGAGGGTGGCGATGTCCTGCAGCATTGCCTTGCGACGGTCACCGAAGGCCGGGGCCTTAACTGCCACCGAGTTGAAGGTGCCGCGGATCTTATTGACAACGAGGGTGCTCAGGGCCTCTCCGTCGACGTCCTCGGCCACGATAAACAGGCTGCCGTGAGCAGCAATAACCTTCTCCAACAGGGGGAGCAGGTCGTTCATCGACGAGATCTTGCCGGAGTGAATGAGGATGTAGGGATCCTCAAGCACAGCCTCCATGCGATCCTGGTCGGTCACCATGTAAGGCGACAGGTAACCCTTGTCAAACTGCATGCCCTCGGTGAAGTCAAGCTCGGTGCCGAAGGTCTGCGATTCATCGACGGTGATAACCCCGTCTTTACCAACCTTGTCGAAAGCCTCGGCGATGAGGGCGCCGATGGTCTCGTCACGGCTGGAGATGGTGGCAACACTGGCCATGTCCGAGGTGGTGTCGATGGCGCGTGAAATAGAGCGGAGCTCCTCCACGACGGCGTCGACGGCCTTCTCGATACCGCGCTTGAGGCCGACCGGGTTCGCCCCGGAAGCCACGGCACGCAGCCCCTCGTGGACGAGGGATTGGGCGAGCACGGTGGCGGTGGTGGTTCCATCGCCGGCCACGTCGTTGGTTTTAGTAGCGACCTCCTTGGCGAGCTGGGCGCCGAGGTTCTCATACGGATCAGTGAGGTCGACTTCCTTAGCGACGGTCACGCCGTCGTTAGTGATGGTCGGGGCTCCCCACTTCTTGTCAAGAACGACGTAACGGCCCTTGGGACCTAAGGTCACCTTCACGGTGTCGGCGAGGGTGTCGACACCGCGCTCGAGGGAGCGACGAGCCTCCTCGTCAAACTGAAGTTGCTTGGCTGCCATGTATCAGCGCCTCACTTCTCGACGACGGCG
Organism: Cutibacterium namnetense; assembly: GCF_001642025.1. Taxonomy (GTDB): domain Bacteria; phylum Actinomycetota; class Actinomycetes; order Propionibacteriales; family Propionibacteriaceae; genus Cutibacterium; species Cutibacterium namnetense. The sequence goes on from NZ_LWHO01000008.1 coordinate 67,407, forward strand.
AGGATGTCGCGGGCGTTGAGGAGCAGGTACTCCTGGCCGTCGTACTTGACCTCGGTGCCGCCGTACTTGGAGAAGATGACGACGTCACCCTCCTTAACGTCCATGGGAACGCGGGTGCCCTTGTCGTCGACGCGACCGGGGCCCGCGGAGATGACCTTTCCCTCCTGCGGCTTCTCCTTAGCGGTGTCCGGAATGACGAGTCCGGAAGCGGTGGTCTGCTCGGCCTCGAGAGGCTGGACGAGGACGCGGTCCTCGAGCGGCTTGATCGTGGTTGCCACGTCAAGACCCCTTTCTACTGAAGACGGATTATGTCGTTGTCTCTCGCCAGGGGTTGCGAGCCCCGAGCGCGACGGACCATCGGCGTCGCGGGTGCCTCAGATCCGTTGGCACACTCACCACGAGAGTGCCAACCACGAAAGTACACCCGTCGTTGGCACTCAGGCAACGGGAGTGCCAGAAATGACCCTCCGAGAATCGGCGCACATCAATGCGAACCGTGGTTTTTCCAGAAGTCATCAGGATCTGACGGAGTCTGCTGGCCCGGCTGCGAGCCCTGATGCGGGGTCGGGTTCGGGCCGGCCTGGGGCGCATTCGTCGCGTCACCCGAGGCAGTATCCCAAGACTGATTAGCCCAGGGCTGACCCGGCCCCTGTTGCCTCGGATATTGGTTCGGATACTGGTAGGGAGGCTGCACGTGAGGGTCGCCCTGGTAAAGCTGACCGTTCCACTGCTGCGGCTGCCCCTGTGGCTGCCCGTCGCCTGGGTACTGCATGGTCCACGGAACGCCACCATTGTCCGGTTGCCCGGGCTTGTGGTTCTTTTCCTTGTTAAGGACGACCACAACAACGCCGATAATGGCGAGGACGCCGAGGGCGACAACGATCCAAACCCACGTCGGTATGCCGTTGGAGCGCTTACTCGTTGCGGTCAGCCCCGAACTGGAGAACAAGTCTTTCGGATCGGTCCACGTAACGGTGTTCCCGTCGACCTTACTCGATCCAGAATGGCTGAGGACCTTGCCTGGGAAGGTCACGGAAACCTTAAAGTCGCTGAACATACTCGCGTCAATAGCTTGGTCAGAGCGCCCACCATCGCGGAACAAGTCCGAGGTCATCCTGAAAGACACCTCTTTTTTGTCGAAGGTGGCTTGCATGCCGCGGTCTTTGTTGAGGTCAGCAGCGGTGGTGTCCCCAGCAACGATGCACCCGACGTAATCCTTGTCCTCGAACTTCTCGATCTTGTTGCCCGAGCCGGTACCGGCGGACCCCATCGAGTTGTTGCAGTTGGAAAGCTCAGTGGCGAGGCGGTCACTGTACGCGCTGGCTATTGACTTGGAGACACCAACCGTGCTTTTGAGATGGATGTGGTTCTCATCCTTGATCTCCATGGCAGTGTCAAATTTTACGCACCCGGCAAGTAACAAGAGGGGGGCGAGAACTAAAACGAGACAGCGTCTCATGTGACGCGAAACACTCAGCATGAACACATGGAATCACGGACGGGGGCAGTAACGGTAGATCCGTACCACCCGTTTCTGACTACTCACGGCACACGGAATGTCTAGAAGCGGTAACTAGGCCCCGCGCACACCTCCATTAGCGTCCCGGTGCCGCTCCCCACCACGCGAGCAGACCTGCCACCTGTTATTAATAATCACTGCAGCCACGGCACCACCAATAGCCAGCACCACTAATGCACCGACAACCCACACCCAGCCGGGAAGGCCACTCTGACTCTTGCCTGACGCCGTCAAACCACCGGTTGAGAGAAGATCGTTGACGTCGGTCCACGTCGCAGTGTTCCCGTCAACTTTGCTCGATCCAGAGTGGCTGAGGACCGTGCCGGGGAAGGTCACCGACACCTTAAAATCTTTGATGCCGGCCATGTCACTGATGTCAGAGGGGTCAACACCCGGCACAGAGTCAGACAGGTCTGACCCGTCAAAGTGGAACCGAATCGTCTCGTCATCGAAAGCAATGTCGACCGGGACGCCTGCCTTGTGCCCTCGCGGCGAGCCTGCAGACGGATTCACACCGCTACTAGGCCGGGGGGATCGAGCAGCGATGTCGGCTGCCGTCACGGTGCCAGTAATGGTGCAGCCGGCGTACGTGCCGTCGTCGAATGGCTTGGCCTTCACCTTGCCTCTCAGACTGGCACTCGGTGGAGTCAACCCGGAGCAGCCGCGAAGTCGCTTGATAAGTTTTTTGGACTGATCACTTCCATCCCCATTGGTGCCAGATTTGAGGACCCCGAAGGCGACGGCGACGTCGATATGGTCTTCGTCCTTAATGACGAAACCAGCATTGAACTTCCCGCAGCCGGATAGCAGGACGAGCGGAGCCAACAGCACGGCAAGGAGATATCTCGCCCGGCACCAAGTGGTCAACATAGACTCATAACATCACACCTGGCCTGCCCCAATCATGCCGCATGGCAGCCTTACGCGATCACATACCAGCGCCTTGGCACTTCCGGTCGTCGGGGTGCAGATAAACGTTACGCAATTCGGCCCCGAAGGCTTAAGCTTGCGCCGCCATATCACGGGGTCCACCTCGACGCCGCGTTTCTTGATCTCTACGGTTCCGACGTGGTGCTTACGGACCCAGGAACGCAACGCTTTGACGTCAAGAGGCAGGACTTCCTTCACGGCGAACCACGTCAGCCACGGCGAGGCGACGGGTTCGTCTGCGGTGAGGTAGGCGATACCCTCCGACACTGCGTGCAGCGATTCATCGATCGCTGAGAGGCTGCCGGCACGGATGGCGGCGGCGTGAGGTTCAGCCACAAAGGGGCCAAGTTCACCAGGTGCAGGGGCAGGACACCTCCCGGGGAGTTCTTCTATTCCCACCGGGCCAATCAGCACTGCTCGGTCCCCCGGCCACTGGTCTGCGAACCCGGACCACACCGTCGCCTCAACCAAGTCTCCACGGTGTCCGACATAGGTGACGGGCAGATCTGGCAGCTGGGAGCGATCGACACCAGGCCCTAGTTTGACGACCGCGGGCACCGATTTGAGCACGCTCGCAACAAATGACCATGGCGGCTGCACATCTTCTAGCCGCCAGGTTCTCCCCCGGCTCGTGCGCCGAGCCGGATCGAGCATGACGACTGTGTTGGCCCCCTTGGGGACGTCAGCGAAGACCGCGGTAGCGTCAGCACACATCACCTGCGCTTCGGGCAGATTGTGGCGCGCTAGCTCGGCTGTTACCGGATCAACCTCGACGGCTGTCACCTCAAGGCCGGCATCAAGGCACGCTCGTGCATCTGCCCCGCAGGCGCAGCCAAGATCAACAACGTGGGTGAATCCGGCGTCTTTAAGGCGATCTGCACGCCATCGCGACACATCTCCCCGGGTGGCTTGCTCCAGACCATCACGAGTCCACAACATCGACGCTGCAGCCGGTCCGATCTTCGCAACAGCCCGACGCCTCAGGCTGATTTGGTCAAGTACTGCTGCGGCGAGATCGGCATCTATGTGACGACGCAGCCTGGTGGCAGCCACCAACGAGTCGGGATCAGCTTCGACACTCGCTAGGTCAAGAGCTTCGCGTCCCTCGTCGCTAACTAGACGCCGTGCCACAGTGCGATCCACGTTGCCACTCTAGAGGTACTTTCTGACGATGTGGGTAGAATCCGGGGTCGAGACATCGGAATGCACCGTTTTCCGCACGAGGAGCAACCAGTACTGTCGTGGCCATCACCACTTACGAGAATCGACCGAGATTTACCCAGCGCCTGCAATCCCAGGAGTCGAAGAACACGACTTCCGGGGAGGATCCGTCGCGCCGTTCAGCAGGGTGGTACATCCATCACTTCATCGGTTCGGCATTCCAGTTGGGCGCCATGGCGACGACCTATTACGCGTCACGCACCGAGCCTCTCAACTGGGACGCCCACACCAACGTCAGCTGGGCGCTGCTCTTCATTGCGATCATCGTGGCCCCTGCCCTGCTGACCTTCGTGGAATCCTTCGTTGAACCGGACGGTTCCGGGCAGGACGCCGTCACTGCAGTCGCCATGATGCTGGCTCTGGGCGGCATTATGGTGATGGGAATCCTTGCGGGTACCCCACTCGTGACAACACCGGTACCGTTCTCAATCCTGCTGCCGGTAAGCCTTGCGCTCGCAGCGATTGCGCCGTACAGCCTGCCCGGGGGTAACCCGCGAGCAGACAGTATGTTCGCAGAGACCCACTATGGAGCGTGGAGTTCTCGCTGGACGGCTCCAGTGGTTTGCCTGATCCTGTGGATCATCGGGTTAGCCGGCTGATCAAAATTAACGCCCGCAACTCACGGATCACGCGGTTATCACTGGACGAACAACGGGAATGCCATCGTCGTTGAGCACCCGGGCACGAAACCCATAGGCGCGCTCCAACACGTCCGGGGTGAGGACCTCCGAGGGCGCCCCTTCGGCGTGCACGCCACCCTCGTGTAACAGCACCAGGCGGTCACAGTAACAGGCAGCCAGGTTCAGGTCGTGGAGGGCCACGATTGCCATCTTGGGCCCGCCGTCAACGGCTCTGCGCACTAGGCGCAACACCTCAATCTGATTGTGCAGATCCAGTGCGGAGGTGGGTTCGTCGAGCAGCAAGATCTGGGGATCGCGAACCATCATCTGCGCCAATGCCACCAATTGCCGCTGACCGCCGGACAGTTGGGAAATGAACCGGTGGGCGATGTGCGCGATGCCGACGCGCTCCAAGATAGTGGCAGCACGCTCCACCGTCGTCTTGCTCCTGCTGCGGGCTGAGGTTAAGACCGACTCAAGGACGGTCAGGGATGCGGTGGCAAGTACGTCCTGGGGAAGGTAGCCCACGACGTTTCGCAGTTGAGATTCGTTGATATGGCCACCGTCATCACTGATGATCACCTCCCCCGAGGTGGGAGTCTTCAGCCCGGCGATGGTCTTGATGAGCGTTGACTTTCCCGCTCCGTTGGGCCCGAGCAGCCCAGTGACTGTCCCCCGTTCCAGCGGGCCGAGGCTCACCCCATCGAGCACGTGATGCCGGCCATAGGACAAACGCAGGTTAGCTAAGCGGACGTTCACGATGCCCTCCCGAAGACACGATGCCGGGTGAGGATAAGGGACACGAACACTGGCACACCCACCAGCGCGGTAATGATCCCAATAGGTATCGCCACCCCAGGGATGATGGTGATCGATAGGGCATGGGCGGTGGCCAGCAGGAAGGCTCCAGTAGCCGCAGAAGCAGGGGCGAAGAATCGCTGTTCCTCACCGACCAGGATGCGGGCGACATGGGGACCGACCAGACCAATGAATCCGATGACCCCGGCAAAGGCGACGGTCACCGCTGCCAGTAGTGACGCCAGAATGAGAATCTGCAACCGGAGCCGGGGTACGTTCACCCCCATGGCGGCGGCACGCTCATCGCCGAGTCTCAGCGCGGTCAGCTGCCCGGAGTGTTTCATCGTGATGGGAATGGCGATAGCCAGGACGGCCGCGATGATGGCATTCGAGGTCCACGTGGCCCGCTGCAGGGAGCCCATCGTCCAGAAGACGATCTGTTGGAGAGCCTCCGGGGTGGCTCGGTATTGCAAGAGGGCCAGGAGCGCATGGAATCCAAAGACCAGGGCAATACCGAGCAGGATCATGGACTCCCGGCCATCTTCACGACGGCGCGAGACACCAGCAACGATAGCGACCGCAATAAGGGATGCCACCGCTGCGCAGACCGCCACGTTGAATTGTGCGTTGGGAATGATCGTCCACCCCAAGACGATAGAGGCGGCCGCCCCAAAAGCCGCCGCTGCAGAGATCCCCAATGTGAAGGGCTCCGCCAGCGGATTGTCCAGGATCGTCTGCATGTGAGCACCTGCAAGCGAGAGGCACACCCCGATGAGTACCGCCATTACCGAGGACGGAATACGTAATTGCCACAACACCATCCGGGTCTGAGCATCCACCGTAGCGGGATTGATCAGTGCCCTCATCAGCTGGGGAAGAGTGATATCCACGGGACCAACCACGATGGTGATGAGGAAGGCAGCCACCGCAATGATCGACAGCAGGACAATCGCCCAGCATTTCCAACGGGCACGCCGGTAATATTCCCTCACCACGGCCACCATTCCGGCAGCAGGATCCTCCCGAACGAGGGAAACGTCAGTGTCACTCACGCCGGATTCACTTCTTCAGCGTCACGAAGAACACGCCGCGGTAGCCAAAAGGCAAATAGTCATCATGGAATTTAGCGAAATCCTTCGTTGGGTCGACACCCTTGAATTGCTTCGGATGCTGCCAAGCCGCGAACTGCTCAAGTGCGAAAACATTAAAGGGAGAGTCGTAGAATTGATGATAGACGGCGTGCATCTTTCCATCCTTTGGGGCCTTGAGCAAGGAAAATCCCGGGGTCTTGAGCAGGCCAGCCAAGGTCTTCTGGGCAACGTCATCGGTGGCGTTATAGCCAAGTTCGACATGGGGAACAGACTCTGACTTCTTCGGATCCTTAGCCCACGAGCCACCGGTGGCAATGATGTGATCGGGCTGAGTTGCCACGACCTTCTCGGGGGTGACATCACCCGCGGGTGTCCGGAGGAGATCCGCCCCAAGGTTGTGCCCCCCGGCGGCAGTAACGACATCCCCTAGATTGAGATTCGCATAGGTGGAGCAACAGTCCTTAAGCCCCGCAGCACGCCACAGGAAGGTGCGAGGTTTGTCACCCTCCCGGGAGATTCTTCGCGACACGTCATCGACCTTCGCTTGATAGAACTTATTGAACTCGCTGGCCCGGGCAACAGCCTTTCCGCCAAAGATTTGACCGAGCGTCGACATTGATTTCGTAGTGTTTTCTAGCGGCTTCCTCCGGAAATCGATGAAAACGTACGGGAGCTTGGCCTGATCCATTTTCTGAAGGAATCCTGCCTTCTCGGCAGGCTCCTTCTGATCTAGCGTCATAACCACCGCATCAGGCTTAAACGACAGCATATTCTCCACGGTGACGTCACCCTTAGCGACGCTGCCAATCGTCGGAAGTGTGCTCACCCGTGGACGAGCCTGTTGTAGTGCGGACTCGAAGCTAGGGGCCGCTTGGTGGAGGTCTGCACCGATAGCTACCACATTCTTGGCCGGATCCTGCTTGTTAAGAATGCTAGTCGCCATCAGCGCACGCCCCTCAGCCAAAAGAACGCGTTGCGGCTGGGCGTCGAAGGAGACCGTGCGCCCTGCGACGTCGGTGACCTTCAGGGCTGGAGCATGGCCACCTGACTCTTTCTCCTGGACGCCACCAGCGCAGGCGCCAAGGCCTAGCGCAAGGGCGACTGTGGCTACGGTGCCGAGAGTTCTTGTGACATTCATGGTAGTGGCGGGCCTTCCTGTAGGGCGCACAGCGACGATACAAAGTGGACATAAGGTTAGCTTTACCTAAATCTCAGCGCAAGCATGACGCCGGAAGCCCCCGGCACCCTCCGGCATCAGGAGGTCTACACGGAGTACGACCATCCAATCGGTCGACCATCGTAGTAGGGCAGACAGCCGTGGAACTGCGGGACATCGGGATCAAAAACCAGCGGCAGAAAGTAGCGGTCCCCCTCCCACATCGGTAACTCGTCGAGCGAGTCGACGCGCTCCCAGGTCAGTGGCCCTTCCTCGTTAGCGTCAGGGATGGTATCGCCGATGGGATGCCAGGAGTCGACGAGGAAGATAAACCCAAAATGATCCTCCCCACGACGACCGAATCCAGGCCATGAGACGGTGCCACGCAGCCTCATGGCATCGACCTCGATACTGGCCTCTTCGCGCAGCTCGCGCTTCATACCGGCGACGACGTCCTCCCCCGGCTCAACTTTGCCTCCCAGCCCGTTGTACTTGCCGAGCTGCTCATCGCCAGGACGTGCAATGCGATGCACCATGAGGACGCGCTCGGCATCGGGGTGCATGACGAAACCAAGGGTGGTGAGGATTGGGGTCATCATGAGGACATCCTCTCAGGACGACGGAGACGAGTGGCAAGAGACGGGCAGCCTCGACGAGTCACGACAGCTTATCTGGGACCCTTGGCGCTTGATGTCTACATGGCTGCGCGTCCTTGTACCGGTCCAGCAATTCGTGGGCCACGCGTTATCCTGATGCTGCGCGTCTGACTGCCGGACGATGGCGGGATAATCTACTGATGGGTCCTGAATCCTACCCCCTCCGCTCCCGGACTCTGTGCTCGATACGAGGTCACGGCCGAGCTGGCCTTGCGTAACCCGCTAGGTGTAGATGCCATGTTCCATCTCCCCTGACGTCTCCCGAACACCCGCGGCACTAGCAGCCCGAAGGTGCTCAGTGTTCAGCGATCCCTATGCGGATAGAGGGTTGACGAGCGCTACGTATATGCGCATAGTTATGTACATGCCTAGTAGAAACGTGTACGTCGCGGAAGACGACGTGAACCTGTTCACCAAAGCCAGTGAGATCGCTGGCGGTCTGTCTGCGGCCGTCGCGGAGGCGCTCCGCGACTACGTGAAGAAGCATCAGCGAGCGAATGAGGGCTACGAGGAAATCGAGCTCGCGCTGCGCACTGACGAGGTCGACCACAGGGTCACCTTCATGGGACGGCGTCTGGTTCGCGTCAGGCAACCAGTCCCAGAAGGAACCCGCATCGACACCGTCTATCAGACGGCCAAGAACCAGCTGGCTGTCGCCACCAAGATCCAAAGGAAGCTACCCAACTGGTCCGCAGGCCAGGAGAACATCTGGTCACACCCCGAAACCTGGGACCGCGACTTCTGGACCACTGGAGACAAGACGCTGGTCGTATGCCCCGATACCGAACACCTGCGTCAGACACACGCTGTTTTGGCTGAACGCGTCGAATCAGCCCTCTCCATCCCCCCTCTAGAAGTTTTGGATATCTGAGATGCGTTCGCCAATCGCAAACCGTACATCCTCGGTGCCAGCACTCTCTATTGCGCAGCTCACGAAGAAGTACGTCGTTCATGGCAGGTATGAAATCCCGGCACTATGCGGGTTTCCCTAGATCTCTACCCCGGTGAAATGATAGGGCTTTTCGGACCCAATGGGGCTGGGAAGACTACTCTCGTCAGAATCGTTGCCGGTCTTCTCTCCGCTGACTCCGGTGACGTGGCGTGGGGATCATCTGAGGGGCATTCCTGCTTGGGTTATGTGTCCCAGAAGGGTGGGCTCCAATACGGCCTCACATGCCGGGAAGAGATGACCTTCCACGCCCAATGTTTCGGGCAGTCGGCCCGGCAAGCACGCGCGAGCGTCGACGCCGTTGCAGCGATGCTGAACTGCGGCTATCTCATGGACTGGAATGTTGGCCGACTATCCGGTGGCCAGAAGAGGGTCGTCGAGGTTGGTCTTGCACCGGTGGGGCATCCATCTGTGGTCTTACTCGACGAACTGACCCTGGGCCTCAATCCTGCGACCCGACTGTCTCTGTGGCAGACGGTTCAGGCCGCTCGACACGAGACACGCGCCGCTTTCCTAATCACGACCCACTACATCGACGAGGTGGCCGACCATCTATCCAATGTCAGTGTGTTGAACCACGGCTCGATAGTCGCCAGCGGTTCCCCCACAGCAATTCGCGAGCAATACGCGTTGGGAGAGGTGGTCGTCACCGTTGGGGGAAGCATTACCGAGCGCACCGTCAACCTATTAACCGACTCTTTCCCTGACACAACGCAAGACGACGATCGGATCCGCATCCGGTCAAAGCACCCCAACCGCGACGCGGCTGTGGTCAGTAGCATCCTTGCAACCAACGCCATCGAGATGACTTCAATCGCCACCCGTGATGCGTCCCTTGAAGAGGCGTTCTTGGCGATCACGACAACCCCCGGGAAGGAGCAGCTTTCATGAAAGCCTGTTTTCACGCTACCTGACGTTGACGCTGAGGGCGCGAGGTGACTTCACCTTGACCTTCGCGCAGCCTCTCGTCTATCTCGCCCTCTTCGGTCCACCGGTGATGGGGTGGCGTTAGGCCTGCGATGGGGCTGTGAGGACCGGTCCTGCATGGTAATGCTCGGCCCACCCTGCAACCTCAGCGATAGGCACGCCACCGTCGGCGACAAGCTCGGCAACGATCAAGCGATGCCTCGGGATCAGTACTGCGTTAGCGTGAGACATCAGAGGGCCTTCCTGGTTGAACGGGTTCTGTCGCAAGTCCCACCCAACCAGTAAGGCCCTCCCCTACCCACACGCTCGAATCGCAATCCTTCAACCAACCTGTACGGTCAGTACACCTGATATCGGTGCGGTTTCTGTCACGCGAGCGGGACGAGACGCCGCCGGTCATGGTGGCTGCCCATAGGTGTTTCGCGGATCGCTCCGATGGAGTTGCCGGTGAATCGGCTCCAGCCACCGATCTCGACCGCCAGAGCGAACCCGGTCAACGTGGAGATCCCGCGCAAGCAGCCCGGCCGGTGAACGGTGCCGGTCCAGGGACTGTCGGCATCCATGGCCGCGATCGTGACAACGGAGTCGTAGCCCTCGTCGAACGTGGCTTGGACCAGTGGCAAGCCGAAGCGCTGCCGTCGCACCCAGGCATCGTGGGCACCGGCCCAAGCCTGCCCGTCCGAGTAGACAATCTCATGCCTCAACAACCAATTCGACAGGCGGTGACGAGCCGGCATCAGGTCACTGCAGCAGTTCCTCGCAGGCCCTCACCAGGTCACGGGCGGCTTAAGTGAGCTCATCAGGGACCGTCACTGTAGATGACCGCAGCCGGGCCCGGCAGGGTCGTGATCCACGCCGTCACTTCAGTCAGGTCGGAGCAACGTCTAGCTCTGAAGATTTCTCCGGTCTGGACATCCATCGCATGCGCCACCACGCTGCGGGCGGGCAGATCCATGTCGGCAGGGAACTCAGATCATGTCCCACTCAGGCAACACAATGGGCTCCTGGTCGCAGGCTTTGGCAATGTCATCGGACACCCGGGAACGGGGCACGATGACCTCGTAGACGTATTCATCGAACCACGAGTCGTTCATCGTGAAGAATCCCTTGCGGCCCACCTCGTCACCCCAGGAGTTCTCAACCCTCCAGCGCACCGGGACATCGTCAACCAGATCAACCCCGACGAAGGTCATGGCGTGAGTGCCACCGGATTCACGCAACCGCAACCTTTCAGCCTTCGACATGTCCATGTCGATGCCGTAGAGGGCCTCGTAGTCATGCAGCTTCGCATCCCAGATGCCCAGGTCTTTGTCGAATTGCTTCTTGACATCGCAGGAGAACCACACCGGCTCACCGTCAGCAATTGACTCGACAATGGTCTTCTTAAGGAGATCAAGGCCCACCGACAGATGCCAATATGGGGTGCCACCCTCCATGTACGGGGTGTGCTCGTGGACGTAGGTGCGGCCCACCGGGTGTTCTTCGCGCGGGTCATGGGCGAGGGCCACCCACGGGTCGAAGGCTTGTGGCACGATCTCATGGGCATACTTCAGCGGGGTGTAGGTGCCCTTGCGGTGGAAGTTCTTATCCTTGTCGCGGTACTGCCACATGAAGCTGGTAGGCGGAGTCCCCAGGTGGATCGCCAAAATCCGCCACACCGCGTTCAGGGCCTCGTTGCGCACTGCCTCCATGTGGGCCGACCCTTCAGCCGGGTCAGAGTTCGTGGCCGCCTCCCGAATGCGCCCGATAGCCCGACGCAGTACCGTCGCAAGTGCCTGATTCATCTGAGCAGTATTTCCTGCAGACTCTGTGTCAGGCATCGCCCGTGACGGCACCAACCCATATTTCGCGACGATGTCAGTGAACTGGAACCACCAGCCGCCGTCCTCACTCGGGTAGTCCATGATGGAGCGCACCTCCTCCTCGCTGGCATCACGGGAGGCAGTAGCGGTAGCACGCGACAGGGTGTGGTTGGCCTTTTCGAGCTTGTCGAAAAACGCGATGTAATTCTGCGAAAACTGGAAGTCATCAACTTTAAGCTCATCAATGACTTTGGCGCGCAGCACATTAAGTCCAGCGAATTCCCAGCACCGTCCGGAATGCTTCTGGTCGGTTACCTTCCAGGAATCGAGCCGCTGAGAGGTCGTCTCGTCAACACTATTGACGAGGGTGCGGTCCAGACTGACAGTATCAGCACCGGTACCTGTCACAGCATTCTGCACCAGCCGTCCAACGGCGTCATTGGTGAAGGACTCCGCGCGAAGCGTACTAAAACTGGCGTCAAGAACGAAGGGTTCACTCATTCCTCATCCGCTCCTATCTCTCAATAATGTCTCACAGAATGGCACAGTAGAGCACTGTTACGAGCGACGTTAGGGCCAACAGCTTAAGGCCACATATTCGCATCTTCGACGATCCCTACCACCCCGAAATTCAGACAAGCACCGTCTCGATGGGCAATCCTGAATCAGCCGAAATGTCCAAGGCCGACGCCGGCAGCCCCGCTTTGACAACCTGCACACCTAAGGCCGCGATCATGGCCCCATTGTCGGTGCATAGCCCCGGACGCGGGCGTCGCAACTCCACCCCTGCAGCCTCCATCCGCTCAGCGAGCAAAGCGCGCAGTCGCGAGTTCGCCGCGACTCCCCCGCCGATGAGGAAGTGCTCGAGGCCATACTCCTGGCACATGTCGACGGCTTTCGCAGTGAGAACGTCGGCAACAGCCTCCTGAAAACTGGCAGCAACGTCGGCGATGCGGAAGTCGACTCCGTCACGCTGCTGGGTCTCCACCCACCGACTCACCGCCGTCTTGAGGCCGGAGAAGGAGTAGTCGAAGCGATGTTTAACCATGTCGTGGCGAGCCGTCAGTCCGCGTGGGAAACGAATCGCTGTCGGGTCCCCCTCGGCGGCAGCCTTATCAATGACCGGCCCACCCGGGTACGGCAGGCCAAGCACGCGGGCCACTTTGTCGTAGGCCTCACCAGCAGCGTCATCGATCGTCGAGCCGACCTCAATAATGTCTGTGGCGATGTCGTTTACCCGCAGCAAGCTGGTATGGCCGCCTGAGACGAGCAAAGCGCCGCATGGCATCGGCAGCTCACCGTGCTCAAGCAGGTCGACGGCGACATGTCCAGCCAGATGGTTGACGCCGTACAGAGGCTTGTTGAGCCAGCTTGCTAAAGCTTTGGCCGCCGACAGGCCGACGACGAGTGCCCCAGCCAGGCCTGGCCCAGCCGTCACGGCAACGCCATCGAGATCGGATAGATCCACCCCCGCAGTCGCGGTAGCTTTTTCCAGGACGGGGACGATGGCCTCCAGATGAGCGCGCGAGGCGACCTCGGGGACGACCCCGCCGAATCGCACGTGCTGTTCCATCGACGAGGCGACCTCGTTGGCGAGCAAGTCATTGCCCCGGACGATGCCAACTCCGGTCTCGTCGCACGATGACTCGATGCCCAGGATGAGCGGTTCACACATGGTTCTCCTCGGGTGGGGTTGTGGTCTCGGTGTGGGACAAGTCGACGGACATGACGAGGGCGTCGATCCCGCCGCCGTAGTAGTTGTGACGCTGCGAAATCGTCTCGAAGCCGAAGCGTCGGTAGAGAGAGATGGCCGGATAATTATCGCGGCGGACCTCAAGCATCATGGCGCGGCATCCCCGGCAAACCGCCCAGTCCAGGCCACCGGAGAGCAGCGCGACAGCCAAGCCCCGCCCACGCGCCGCTGGAGTAACCATGATCCGGTCGAGATCGGCGACGTCGAAACCGTGGAAGGTCGCGGCGGCAGCAACCTCGTCGTCCCCAGCAACCAAGGTGAGGCGGTGGTCGGCGGCAGCGATCTCCTCGGCCCAGGAGGCACGCGACCATGGTGGGTCAAAGCTCGCTTGCTCAACGGCCATGACGGCGTCGAGGTCGGCCACGCTGGCACGCCTAATCATCACCTGAGACCGGGCAAGGTGAGGCGGGTCGGGGTCAAGGTGGCCTTGCGAGTCGTCGGAACGGTGGCGTCGGGGTCACGCAAGTACAGCGGCTCCAGCCCGACATCGGTCATGGTCTGCCACGATGCCGCAAGTACCCCGGCGTCTAGCTGCTCCGGCGATCCCGGGGTCGGCGTCAGGCCGCGGACGAGGCATCCCGGACCACCGATGGGCAGATCCTTCGGCACGTCCTCAGGGCGAGTGACATTGGGGCCGTCAAGACGATTCGCTGAAGCGTCGTAGCGAGCCCAATACAGCTCATGGCGACGAGCGTCAGTACATACCACGAACTCCCCATCGACCCCAGCCCATTGCCGGGCCAGGATGTCGAGGGAACATACCGGGTGCGGGGTAAGACCGGCCAGGTGTGCCAGTACCCTTCCGGTCGCCACGCCAACGCGCAGGCCCGTGTAGGGGCCCGGGCCGACCCCGATCGCCACCTCACCAATATCGGTCAGGGCAATCCCGGCCTCCTCGCAGCCACGCTGGATGAGGGGCATGAGCTGCTCGGCATGGGCGCGCGGGTCGTCGTAGTGCAGGCTGACGAGCACCTCGGATCCGCGCGCCAAACCGACGCTGACGGCCGTCGAAGTGTCGATTCCCAGAACAATGGCGTTCATCAGTTGTTGTCTCCGGTCTGGTCGCAAGAAATGGTGTCGAGGGGATCAGACAGCGGCGACAGATCGACGCCTTGCCAGCGCGGCCCGAAGCCCTCCAAATAAACCACCCGAGTCTCGTCGGCGGGGTCCTCGCTGCGACGGATGTCAATGTCGAGGTGGGAACCACCGAGGCCCTCAGCGATGCCGGCTCCCCACTCAATGAGGGTGACCGCCTGGTCCATAGTCTCGTCGAGGTCCAGGTCGATGAGCTCGGCGGCCGAGCCGAGACGGTAGGCGTCGACGTGGACGAGCCCCGGCCGTCCTTCGGCACCGGCGTGGCGCCGAGCCAAGACGAAGGTCGGGGAGATAACCGGCCCCTCAACGCCGAGCCCCACCCCAATCCCCTGGGCCAAAGTGGTCTTGCCAGCGCCGAGATCCCCGCAGGCCAGCACAACGTCACCGGCTTGCAGCTCCCTGGCTAGGGCGGCTCCAAAAGTGTGCATGGCATCGGAGGTGGGGATGACGACTCGGGTGGGCAGTACGCGGACCCAATCGCCGTCACGGTGGTAGGCCGGGCCGGGACAAGTCGTCAAACAGGAGACGACGAGGGTGCGTGCCTCCAGCTCCGTGGCGATCTGTTCACACCCACCGATGAGGGCTGTCACGACGTCGACATCGCCAGGAGCAGCCAAGGCCAGGTCGGCAACCTCGGCGTGACCACCGCCATCAACGAGGTGGGCGAGGCCGGCGATCCGCGAGCCGTGACGCGCGACAATTCCAATGCCCTGGGTCAGCCAAGTTGAGACAGTCGTTACTTCCAGATCAAGGGCACGCGCGAGGTCCGAAGCGTCCTGCGAAACTGCGACGGCGAGTTCTGGAGCCGACTCTTGCGAGCTGATCTGTTCTTCCACAAAAGACCAGGATAGTCGCCGAACCTCCCGTTGGCCTCGTCGTCGCGAGTCCTCTGGCAGGAGCACAGGTGATCGCTTCAAGTCTTCTGCCTGGGCGGCCCTGTGGTGTAGCGTCCACGACCATGTCGCCAGCGATGCCACGCTGGCCAGCAAGACTGTAGGAAGGTGACGATATGGCGTCGACGCCGCAACGGAGATGGGCATGGTTGCTGGTCCTCATCGTCGCATCGTTGGTGATCGTCGGGGTGTACCGCAAAGCTGTTCCACAAGAAGGGTCGACAGCCTATGGCCAGGCCGCAGCGGCTCTCAGCGACCTCCCCGTGAAGGGACGTGCGCCGATGACCGGCTATTCGCGGGACCAATTCGGCCCGGCGTGGAGCGACAACTCCGACTCAGCCCTGACTCGTCCCTGGGGCCATAACGGTTGCGGCACCCGCGACGACGCTTTGGCCCGCGACCTCGTCGGAGCCAAGCTAAAGTCCGGCAGCCGGTGCCGAGTCGTCTCCGGCGAATTACACGACCCTTACACGGGACGGAAAATCGCATGGAGACGCGGTCGCGAAACTTCGGCTGTCGTGCAGATCGACCACGTCGTCGCGCTCGGAAACGCCTGGGTCACAGGTGCTCAGCAACTACCCATGGACCGGCGTCAGGCGCTAGCAAACGACCCCCTCAATCTGCTAGCCGTCGAAGGACGGGCCAACCAGAACAAGGGGGCCGGGGATGCGGTGACATGGCTGCCGCCAAACAAGTCATACCGCTGTGACTACGTATCTCGCCAGATCGCTGTCAAGCGAAAGTACCATCTCTGAGTCACTTCGGCGGAGCGCAACGCGATGATTCGGGTGCTCTCGACTTGCCCAAATCATGCGTTGCCTGGCCGGTGACTCAATTACTCACCAAGTGTCGTTTCCGGAGCGACCGTATTTAGCCTCAATGTCGCGGCGCTCGCGACCACGGAAATTGCGTCCGCGGGAATCATGCCCACGATCACGGTGATCACGAGAATCGTGACTGCGGGGACGACCCCCGTCAAATCCACGCCCACCGCGGTTGTACCCGCCCTTGCCGCGACGTGGCTTCCCGTCACGGGCCTTCTTGCCACGCTGCTGCTTGGGAGCGACGAGAGCCTCATAATCCTTCTCGTCAATGGGGGCGCCCAAGGCCGGGCTGCATCCAGCCACCTCAGCGACGTGGTCGTCACCGAGCATCACCTGGGCCTCTACCGGCTTCACCCCGGCTTGACGGTACAAACGAGCCATAGTGCGACGCTGATGCGGCAAAACAAGAGAGACGACCGCCCCGTCATGCCCGGCACGCGCAGTACGACCGGACCGGTGCAGGTAATCCTTGGAGTTCATCGGCGGATCGACTTGCAACACCAGAGTGACGTCATCGACGTCAATCCCGCGGGCCGCGACGTCAGTAGCAACCAGGACCGGAAGCGAACCTTCCTTAAACGACCCCAACACGCGGGCGCGGGCGCCCTGGGTTAAGCCGCCGTGCAGAGCGCCAGCCATGACACCAGCCTCACGCATCTGCTCGGCCATTCGGGAGGCACCGCGCTGGGTTCGGGCGAAGACGATGGTGTGACCGCTACGGTTAGCGATCTCACACATCAGTCCTACCTTCTCGTGAGGCTTGATCTGGAAAGCGTGATGAGTCATCGTCGAGACCGATCCCGTATCGGAATCGACCTCGTGGGTAACCGGCTCGTGCATATAGCGTTTGACGAGCTTGTTGACAGCACCGTCGAGGGTGGCAGAGAACAGTAAGCGCTGCCCGTCTGCGGGAACAGCATCGAGGATCGCGCCAACGGCCTCCATAAATCCAAGCTCAGCCATATGGTCGGCTTCGTCGAGGACAGTCACGACGGTACCGGAAAGGTCGGCGTCACCGGTCTCCAACAGGTCAACCAGACGTCCTGGGGTGGCGACGACAAGGTCGACCCCCTTCTTGAAAGCCTTGGTCTGCGGGCCATAGCTCATACCACCCGCGATAAGGATGGTCGATAGTCCCATTGAGGAGGCCAGCGGGGATAGCACGTCAGCAATCTGCATAGCCAGCTCGCGAGTGGGAGAAAGGATGAGGGCTCGAGGCCGCTTATCCTCACGCGGGGTGGCAGACAAACGCGACAGCAGCGGGACACCGAAGGCCAACGTCTTACCCGAACCCGTCGAGGCCCGGCCCAGCACGTCACGCCCAGCGATGGCATCAGGAATAGCGGCGATCTGGATGCGGAACGGATCGGTAATGCCAGTCTTAGCCAAAGCGGCGACGATTTCGTCGGGCACACCAAGAGCCGAGAAACCGCCCTCGTGGTCGATACCGGTAACGTCGAGATCGGTTAGCTCAGTGGCCTTCCAATCCATATTGTCGGCGTCGTCGTGGCCCTCGTGGGAGAAATCGTTGCCACGATGATCCGAACGGTCTGACCATCGGCCATCCCGGCGATCGTCGCGCCAGTTGTTACGGCTTTCGCGCCGATCCTGGGAATCCCGGCGATCGAAGCCATGGCCGCCGCCACGCCTATCCCAGTGGTGGTCACGGTCGCGGCGCTGTCCACGACGGTCCTCGCGATCCCACGAGGATCCGGGACGGTCATCGCGCTTCCAGTCACGGTTGCCGTAATTTCCCGGTCGTCGCGACTTATGAGGGCGGAACTCGCCGTCATCGGACCACCGGCGGTCATCGTGACGTCCGTCGCGCCGATCCCAGTCACGTCGACGATCCGAGTCGCGGCGGTCGTAACGACGGTCATTGCGGCGATCAGACCATTCATTATGGTCGCGTCGATCTGGGGAGAAACGACGATCCTTACCACCGCCAACAGCATCGGGACGCGCGTCTTCACGAGGGGTCCACGCCTCGAAGTTGCGACCTTGGGAATCCGTGCGCTCGGTACGG
The DNA here is from genome assembly GCF_001642025.1 of Cutibacterium namnetense. GTDB lineage: Bacteria > Actinomycetota > Actinomycetes > Propionibacteriales > Propionibacteriaceae > Cutibacterium > Cutibacterium namnetense. The sequence goes on from NZ_LWHO01000008.1 coordinate 85,667, forward strand.
ACCCCTCCCCTGGTGCGTGGCTTGTGTCCGCGAGCGGCTCGCTCAGCTGCGGTCCAACGGCGCTTCGGGGTGCCGTCAGCCTTAAAGGACTTGGAATTGCGTTTTTTGTTGCTCAATGGGGTCTTCCCTCATGATCAGCGGACTCCTCGGCCAGGGGCGACCTACACCACCGCGCGCAAAAAGGCGCAGTGTCACTGCACGGGGTCGCGGAATCTAACCGCAGCACGTCGGACCCAAAGCGGGTCTCGGTGATGGAATCCTGGATGGCTGTCTGTCTCGATGGCTGGGCGAATAGCTGCTGTGCAGGTGAATGCAGTGAAACCGGAGCCGGTGACCCCGCCATGCCCTGAGGGCACATCGAGCAACTGAAACGCATCATAGGCTCGAACGAATCGAGCCGTTGCCAACGCGGGTACTCTACGCCAACCAGGCGACATTGGCGAAATCGACCACATTCCCGAAGGAACGAGCTAGTCGCTGATAGTCGTGTTCCACGAGTAGGGACGGTGGATGGCGGCCCCAATAACCGAACCGACCATGACCGATCCTGCAAGCGCAGCCAGAACCCACCATCCGCCGTGGACCAAGTCCATGGTGCCGGGCATGATTCGGCTCGTAGCCAGCAGGGCGAGCAGCGACCCCACAATGCCAGCGACCACCGCGACGACACACGTCATGGCGACCTCGAAGAAGATCACACTGTCGACCCAGCGCGGTGTTAGTCCGAGGCGTCGCAGGTACGCAGTGAGTCGCCTCTGAGCCAAGCGCTCGTCTCGGGCCAGGGAACCAATCATGATGATCGTGATAATGGTGAACAGCCCGGTAGCCACGAGGGTCGCCGTGGGCAGGGGAACCTTGGGTGCGATTCGTGGAGCCATGACATAAGAGGGGTCGATGCGGTGTGTCGTGGCCCAGTGGTAGGCGATGTCCTCCTGGTTTGGGCTCAGACCGACATATAGGAACCCTTTACTCACCGACGAGCCACTTGGCTTAGCTGGTGAGGCATCCCCATGCCCGATGACCTTAATCTGCCCAAGCCAGCCAAGATCTCGCGGCACGGTGATATCGGTGTTGGGAGCTTGCTCATCGGTGGTGACCCGCAGGCTTCCGGCCGCTTGCAACTGACGACGCTGACCATCAGTCAGGGGGAAAATACTGGCGACGTCGTCGACGTCATGAAAGGCCCACCACGCCACAGAATTGCCAGTGCGGTCGTTGCTGGAACCATATGCCATCGGCACCTTGCGGGCACCATGCAAGTCATCGTCGAACTGTGTGACGAGGTTGCCAGGCAGACGGGGGGAGAACCCCGGCTCTGTCAGGAAGTAGGCCATACCGTGCGGGATACCTGTGGAACTGGTGGCGTTCATCTGTGCGAACAGTGAGGCAACAATAAGCAGACCTGTAGCAGTAGCAGCAATGAGACCTGCTGTAAGTCCAGCGAACAGTCCGTGCCATGACCCCCGGCGGCGAAGGGCACGAGACGCGGCCAGCCTACGGCCGGGTGGGACTTCGCGTCCTGAGACCAAGGTCAGTAACCACGGTGCCACCAGTCCTGCCGCCAACGACGAGGCCACGGAAACAATGGCCACCGAAATCAGCGAGGCTTTCGCTGCCGCTGAAGCCCATACCAAGAGGGCGCAGGCAACGATGGCGCCGCCCCAAGCCAACAGACGGGCCATTTTCACATTGATGCGTGTGCCATGAACCTTGCGTTCCCGCTGACTGCTCGGGGTCGCCATGACGACGGCGGTCAAGACGGCGGCAACCAGGCAGGTGAGGGCGCTAATAGTAGGCAATGAGATAGGCGAGAGTGGGTTATCGGAGAAACGGGCCAGCAGTGGCCGAATAGCTATGACAAGCAGCTCGCCGGCGACGAGGCTTGCTGCCGCAGTGGCGACGCTCATGAACAAGGTGATGACTCGCAGCGACAGAGCCAGTTTGCGGCGCGGCACACCCATAGCAGTAAGGGGCGCGATGATTCGGCGTGCCGACGTCGTAGCGGCCGCAGCAGCCAAACCAGCTCCCAAACCGGCGACGAGGAACCACGCCAGATACTGCTCGACGATCTTCTTCCCAGATAGCGGTGCAGATTCTTTGGAGAGGAGCTGATTCCTGGTCGTACATGCATCAGAATCGACAGGATCAGAGCCCAAATCGTCATTAATCTTACTGCACGTGGCAGCTGGATCAGACGAGGTGAAGAAAACAAGAAGGTTTCCACTCACCCCGGATATTTTGGCCTGTTTCTGAGTCAGGGGCCACGCCTGCCATGTTCCAGGATGAGCCAGGATCTCGCGAGATGATTTATCAAACGTTGCTCCAACCGTCCCAACGATAGAAAGACGATAGTCCCCGGGTTCCAGGATAAGATTTTTTCTGCCACTAATCTCTTGCCTCAAGGATGAGTTAATAACCACTTCAGAGGACTTCGTAGGCCATCTTCCCGAGATTAGATTATATTTTCCCTCAGTATGTGCGCCCGGCACGCTAGATTCCTGATAGTGCACCTCCTCAGGAAAACCCTTCACGGAAACTTGAGTTTCAAGATATGGCGTGGCTTGGCGGACATTCCACCGATGAATGGGCAGGGTAGGAGATGATGATCCAGCAAATATCGAAAACCCCGGACTTACCAAGCCATCGGCTGCCCCGAGCGTCGATTTCACCGATTGTTCCGAACTCAGGCTGATGGAACGATTTACTCCAAGGCTAACGGTCATGATGAGTAAAGCAGTAGCCAACGGAATCATGCGCAACCAGCTTTTCCGAGAGCGCAACACCAAAGCAGCTAGATTCCACATCCACATCAGTGGACGCCCTCCAGGTGGCCGTCAACCAATTCGCAGGATCGGTGCGCATACTCCTTGGCAGTAGGGTCATGAGAAGAGAGCACGACGGTGCGACCCTCGCCATCCTCAGCAAGTTCGCGCAGCAGCTCGAAGACCAGCTGGGAATTGCGCCGATCGAGCTGACCGGTTGGCTCGTCGGCCAACAGAATCGCGCGATCTCCAGCGATGGCGCGGGCTATCCCGACCCGTTGGGCCTCACCCCCGGATAGTTGTCGAGGATAGCGACCCTGGAGGTGGGCGATCCCAACCCGTTCGAGAGCCTCGGTCGCCATAGTGCGGGAACGAGAGCCGAATCCACGCACCCGAAGGATGAGTTCAACATTCTCCCGCGCCGTGAAATCGGCGATGAGGGAGTGCTCTTGGAAGATCATTCCGATTCGATTAAGGCGCATATCGTCACGCTCGGGCGTCGACAGGGAATAAATGTCGCTCCCTTCAACGAACACCGTGCCCGACGTCGGCCTCAATAGCCCCGACACGATGTTGAGCAATGTCGTCTTCCCTGATCCGCTCACGCCATGTAGCAGGGTCATTACCCCCGGCGGCATGGAGACGGTAACATCGTCCAGGGCGAGATTGCGATTGTGCGCGGTCGAGAAATTATGGGACACCCCAGATATCCTGATGACCTCACCGCCAGCAGCTACCATCTTTCCATTGACCTTACTGTTGACGGCGATGTGACTCGGGGAGAAAGCCGACTCAACACCCGCGCCCCAAGGCAAAGGATGATGCTTGATTGTCGTCATACCACCAGAAATAGGGGTCATTCGTATGAGGAGCATAATCCCAGCAATGACCTCGCTGATTTGCATCATACCAAAATGCAGCCGACCAGTTCGTCTGGTTCTTAACCGAACTTAGGGCATCATTGTTGCCTCGACTTATATTCCAACTTCCAGTCGTTGTTCGATATCCGATACGCGCCTTGTAATGCGGATCAGCGAACAATTCAAGAGAACCGGAATGAGCCGCAGGGGCCGCAACGGCAAAGCTTCCCCCTAACATGGCAGCGAGAACTCCTGCACTCACTAATTTGGACAATCGAATCATAACGACTCCTCGTTGAGTAAGTTTTTGAGCCATCCGCAATCTGTCGACCACTTGGCGTCAGCATATCCTACATATATCTGGCGGGGCGGGGACAACAAGGCTCGCACACAGCCCCCGCAAGTGGTGGGGTGGCGCACCTCGGACATCTTTGCCCACCAACCGCAGGTGATCTCGTTGCTCCACGTTCACCACTACGACACCGCAACCCCACCAAGGCGTCGTATGTCCCGGCTACCATGAAATTGTGCGTGTTGCGATCATCACTGAGTCATTCCTCCCCCTGGTCAATGGAGTGACGAACTCGGTGCTGCGGATTCTGGAGCACCTACGGCGTCACGGCCATGAGGCCCTCGTGCTCGCCCCCGGTGATGCCCAGACGCCGCGCGAGTACGCCGGATTCCCCGTCATTCCACTAGCCTCCCTGCACTGGCCGGGCTACCAAGACGTACGTGTCTCCACCAGCCCGCAGTGGACGATGGAGCGTTACCTGTCAGAGTTCGAGCCTGACGTCGTGCATCTGGCTGGGCCATTCATGATTGGGTACAAGGGCGCCATGGCGGCAGCCTCCCTCGGTATACCCATAGTGGCGATTTATCAGACCGACATCCCGTCCTACGCAGGCCGCTATGGACTCGGCAAGCTCGAGTTCTACGGCTGGTACCGCGTGCGTCAAATCCACTCCCTCGCTGTGGCGACCTACGCACCCTCCACCTTCTCTCGTGACCAACTCGTCAGCCATGGCGTACCTCGGGTGGGCATCTGGGGACGCGGCGTTGACAAAGTGCGATTCCACCCGTCGAAGCGCTCTCAGCAGCTGCACGACGAATGGGCTCCCAACGGCGAGGTGGTCGTCGGGTATATGGGGCGTCTAGCTGCCGAGAAACGGGTCGCCGATATGGCCAACCTCGCCGACATCCCTCACACCCGGCTCGTCATCGTCGGAAATGGTCCAGCTCGCGCCGAGGTGGAAAAGCAGCTTCCTCATGCCATTTTCACCGGCGGTCTCGGCGGGGAGGATCTTCCCCGCGCCGTCGCCAGCATGGACGTATTCTGCGCGACAGGCGAGCTGGAAACCTTCTGCCAGGCCGTTCAAGAAGCTAAGGCTTGTGGCGTCCCGGTCATTAGTCCACGCAAGGGCGGTCCCATCGACCTCATTGACCCGTCTCGCACTGGATGGCTTTATGAGGCCGGGGACATGACAGACTTCCGCTCACGCGTCGTCGATCTCGTCGGTGACGACTACAAGCGGCGCGCCATGGGTGTGGCGGCACGAGCCTCGATCGAGAATCGCACCTGGGAGAACCTGTGCAGCGAACTCGTCGAACATTATGAAGAAGCAATCCGGCTAGCCGGGCGCTCAACGAGGATTCGTGCCACCCTCTGACATTCCTTTCGAACGCCTACCCGAATCTTTCTGATCAGTCCTGATCAGTCCTTGGAGCAAGGGCTGATCAGCGTGACAGAACCGTTGTGATCGTTCCGGGCAGCAATTCGGCAATTTGGTCCGGAGCGTACGGCCCAGGCATCGAAATGGCCGTGGCGGCCTGCATCCCGGCAGCGCACAGAGCCGCTCTGTCAGCAGGTAGTCCGGCAGCCATGAGAGTGCCGCACATCCCAGCCAAAACGTCACCAGACCCAGCTTGAGCGGTCCATGCGGGCCCAGGAAGAGCGGCACGAACCACCCCATCAGGTCGGGCAACCCATTGGATAGACCCTTTGAGTAGGACGGTCGCGCCGAACCTCCGGGCCGCACGGACCGCAGACCCACGCGGGTCCTCTTCGACCTGACTACGCTCTACCCACAGCATTCGAGCCAACTCCCCGGCATGGGGCGTGAGCAGACATCCCTCCGGCAACTGGGCTGGGAGAAAGTCCAGGGCATCAGCGTCGATCACCATAGGAACGCCTTCAGCCACCCGTTGAGAGAATCGGTTGGCGTTGTCATCGTGAGCGTCCCAACCAGATCCAACAACCCAGGATTGGACGCGTCCCTCACCAATAACAACGGACGGAGCCCGGCTCAGCAAGAAGGCCATGATGGCGCCGGGTCCGGAAAATCGCACCATTCCTGGCCCGGTGCGCAGCGCTCCAAGAACGCCAAGCACAGCCGCCCCCGGAAACCTCTCGGATCCGGTATCGATGCCGACGACCCCGCGGGAGTATTTGTCGTCGCGCGCGCCGGGGACCGGCCACAGCGATGCCATCTCAGTGAGGTCGCAGTACTCGTCGACACCATCGAGAGGCCTGTCATCATCGTCGACAAGGTCAAGGCCGATGTCATGAACCTCCAACTCGCCGCAATAGCGGGCGGCCGGGTGAGCAATATGACACCACTTGAGGCTGGAAAAAGTAATGGTGTGAGCGGCATGAACACAGGACTCCACCTCACCAGAATCCGCATCCAGACCCGATGGCACATCGATTGCGAGCAGCGGGATCCCGCGAGTACGCAACCAGGTGTCGATTCGCTCTAGGGACTGCGGAATACCTGGCCGGCCCCCAATCCCTAGGACAGCGTCAATCGCGAGATCGTATGAGTGGCTGGTGACCTCTCCGAGCGAGACACGGATGCAACCAGCGTCAAGCGCAGCAGCCATGCCAGCCTTGTGCGGCTGACCCATCACCTGGGCCAGTTCGACCCGCCACCCACGCTGCGCCAAAGCCGCGGCCGCGAACAGTCCATCACCGCCGTTATTCCCGCTACCAACCAGGACGAGAACGCACTGGGACGCTGCCCAATCAGGCATAAGGTCATCAACGACGCCGCCGAGCAGAAGCTCTTGAGCTTTTCGCGCGACAGCATGAGCGGCAATGTCCATGAGGTCTTGTCCCGGGTGGGTATCGAACCACCTCTGCTCGGCTGCCCGAGTGGCCTCGGCGGTGCAGACAATTGCCATGACGATTCCCTTCAGCCCCATCCGAGGCCCTCGCTGCAGATCGGTACTCATTCAACCACGGCAGAAGGGCCGGGTTGGACACGTGCGACTCAACCCTCGCAGACCACCATCGCCACCGCGGCACCGGCGTCGTGGGCCAACGAGAGATGGACCCTACGCACGCCGAGCTCCTCGGCGCGTCGAGCCAGCGACCCACGAAGCTCGAACCTTACCGCACCACCGTCAGCGACCACCTCGCAGTCCTGCCAAGAAAGCCCCTCTCCCCCGCTCAACGCCTTGTACAGGGCCTCCTTGGCCGCAAATCGGGCTGCCTGAGAGTGCGCCGGCAGCGCAGCCTCAGCACGCGTGAGCACCTTGCGGGCCACCCCAGGGTGGCGTCGTACCGCAGCCTGCCACCTAGCGATGTCGCAGACGTCCACCCCGATTCCGATGACCATGAGGACAAGATTAGGGGGCCGTCAGCCCCGAGCGCCTACTCACTCCACCGTGACGGACTTGGCCAGATTCCGTGGCTGATCGACGTCGTGGCCCTTGGCGGTGGCCAGTTCACAGGCGAAAGCCTGCAGCGGCACTGCCGCTACCAGCGGCTGGAGCAAGGTCGAGCAGGCCGGCAGCCCGACGAAGGTGTCAGCATACGGTTTGACGTCATCGTCGCCTCGCTCGGCAAGCACGATCGTCCTCGCACCACGGGCACGGATTTCCTGGATGTTGGAGACCACCTTGTCGTGAAGTTGATCTCGCCCCTGCGGTGGCACAACAACAAAGACCGGGGTGCCCTCCTCGATGACAGCGATGGGGCCGTGCTTGAGCTCGCCAGCAGCAAAGCCCTCGGCATGCATATAGGCGATCTCCTTGAGCTTGAGAGCACCCTCGAGTGCCACCGGGTAACCGACGTGGCGGCCGAGGAAGAAGACCGCTTCCTCTTCTTTCGCCATCACACGAGCCAACTCGTAAACCGGTTCGATCTCGTCGAGAACCTCCTGAATCTTGCCAGGCATCTGGTCGAGCTCGGACATCACGCCGCGGATTTCGTCTCCGTACTTCATGCCACGCACCTGGGCCAGGTAGAGGCCCAGCAGGTAGCAGGCGACCACCTGGGTGAGGAACCCCTTGGTTGAAGCCACGCCAATCTCGGGGCCAGCGTGGGTGTAGATGACAGCGTCGGACTCGCGGGGAATCGTCGCGCCGTTGGTGTTGCAGATCGCAATGACCTTGGCATGTTGCTCGCGAGCGTGCCGGATGGCCATGAGGGTATCGGCCGTCTCACCAGACTGGGAAATTGTCACAACGAGCGTCGTGGGGTCGATGATCGGGTCGCGGTAGCGGAACTCGCTGGCCAGATCAACCTCGCAGGCGACCCTCGTCCAGTGCTCGATGGCGTACTTGGCAACCATGCCGGCGTAGTACGCCGACCCACATGCGACGACCACGATCTTGGTGATACGGCGCAACTCTTCCGGCGAGATGCGCACCTCGTCAAGGACTAACTCGCCACGGTCAGACCAACGGCCCAACAGAGTGTCAGCCACGGCGCGCGGCTGCTCGAAGATCTCCTTGCGCATGAACCAGTCGTGACCCTGCTTCTCGGCCGCTGACAGGTCCCAGTCGACGTGGTACGGGTGGGCTTGGCCCGGATTGCCCTCGAAGTCGGTGACGGTGACGTCGTCGGGAGTGAGCACAACGACCTGATCCTGACCGAGTTCGAGGGCCTTGCGGGTGTGTTCGATGAACGCCGCTACGTCAGAGGCGAGGAAGTTCTCCCCCTGCCCCAGCCCGACGACGAGCGGAGAGTTGCGACGAGCGGCCACCACCGTGTCGGGGGCGTCTGGGCTGACAGCCACCAGTGTGAAGGCTCCTTCGAGCCGTGACGCTACTGCCCCCATGGCCTCTACCAGCGAGGAACCCTGCTGCATCTCCAAGGCAAGCATATGAGCGGCAGTCTCAGTGTCAGTCTCCGACGAAAAGGTGATGCCCTGATCCTCAAGCTCTGCGCGCAGTGCGGCGAAGTTCTCGATAATGCCGTTGTGAACGACGGCGACGCGCCCGTCGAAGGAAAGGTGAGGGTGGGCGTTCTCATCGGTCGGGGCACCGTGGGTGGCCCACCGGGTGTGACCGATACCCTGGTTGGACTCCGGGAGCGGATGAGCGGCCAGTTCCTCCTCGAGGTGAGCCAGCTTGCCTGACTTCTTGGCTCGGCACAGGCTCCCGTCCGCCACGACCGCCAAACCAGCCGAGTCATATCCTCGGTACTCGAGACGTCGGAGTCCGTCGATGATGACACGTTCAGCCTGTCGATGGCCGCAGTAACCAACAATTCCGCACATGGCAAGAAACGTACATGAACCATGAGCGTTTCCGCGAACTGAAACGCCTGAACGTTTGAACATCATCCAACACGCCCGATTGCACATCTGCCCCAATTCGCCGCCTGACGCCTCTCGTGACCCCGTTGATTCATAGCGTCAAACCCGCATCCTGCATCAACGCAAGATATGGAGAAAACATGAACAGATCAAAGAGGATTGCTGCGGCCTTGACCTCGCTGACGACCGTCGTGGCCACCGCCTTCGCGACCTTCTCAGCCACCCCCGCACACGCCGCTGACAGCGACACGTCAGTTCCACCAGAAATCACGATGCCCGGCAGCCCGGATGGCATTCCATCTGCCGGCGACGGCCCGACGAAGCTATTCACCTACCCTGCTTCTGTGTACGCCTTGGTCCACCCTGGCACTAACCCGCAGGGAGCCAACAACTTCAGCTGCAAGCCGAGCGAAGGACACAACCCCGTCGTCCTGCTTCCCGGCACCAACTCCGACGCCTACGCATCGTGGTCGATGTACGCCCCGAAGCTCACCAAACTCGGCTACTGCGTCTTCTCCCCCAACTTCAACGGTCTGAAGATGCTGCCGAACTTCGCCTACACCGGTGACATCCGCGTGTCTGCGAAGGCTGTGTCCGGCTTCGTCGACCGTGTCCTCAAGGCCACCGGATCCAAAAAGGTCGACCTTATCGGATGGTCCCAGGGCGGCGGCCCGTTGCCGAACTACTACATCACCAAGCTCGGCGGAGACAAGAAAGTCGGCAAGCTCATCGCCCTTGCCCCGTCGAACCACGGCGTGGGACCCCGGGCTGTCTCAAAGTTCCTCAACGAGTCTGTCTCCGAGGCACAGCACAAAAAGATCGAGGCCACCTTCGCCAAGGCCAGCATCGCCAGCTATGAGCAGCAACTCGGCTCCTCCAACTTCAACAAGGAGCTCTACGGCAACGGCCCGGTGACCCGCCCCGGCATCAAGTACACGGTCATCGAAGGCCGCTACGACGACATCGTGGTGCCATTCACCAACGCCTTCTTGAACGAGCCGGGTGTCAAGAACATCCTCGTCCAGAACACTTGCAGCGACGATCACGCCAGCCACGTCAACTTCACCTACGACGAGAACGTCTACCAGATGGCCGTCAATGCTCTGGACCCCGATCACGCACAACCAGTGACATGCGTATTCCAGCCGTTCATCGGCTAATCATCTGATACCGCCCCATCCCGACTGTGGGGCCTTCATATCGAGGGCCCCACACTTCGTCGTGAGGCCAGCATCACCCCCCTGCCGGCGCAGTGACCAACAACTGCGGATACATCCTAAGGAGATCCATGAAGAAAAACTGGTTACTCACGACCCTCTTTGCCACGGTGGCGATTGCCATGAGCACAACGACCACCGCCTTCGCCAGTCCACCTGCCGACATCACCCCCGACCATCCAGGCGGGGTTAGCGCACCTCACAGCCCCGACGGAATCCCCTCCAGTATCGAGGGGCCAAGCATGCCCAGTTGGACCTCTGCAATCAGGTTTGCGGAAAAGCACCCCGGTGCCAAGGTTCCGGGCACCAACGACTTCACCTGCAAGCCAAGGAAGGGCACCCACCCTGTCGTGCTCATCCCGGGCACCTCCGAAGACGCCTTCATCACGTGGTCGTACTACGGACCCCGCCTCAAAGCAGCCGGATTCTGCGCCTACACGTTCAACTACAACCCAGAAACACATCCGCTGGTGGAAGCTGCACAGACCAGCGGCAACATCTACTCGACCGCAGCCTTCATGGCCCACTTCGTCGATAAGGTACTCAAGGCGACCGGCGCTCAGAAGGTCGACCTCATCGGCCATTCACAAGGCGGCGGACCCCTGCCGCGCGCGTACATCAAATATTACGGAGGAGCGAAGAAGGTCCATCATCTGGTTGGTTTAGTTCCTTCCAACACAGGAACAAGCCTCCTCGGCCTGGAGAAGCTCGTCAACGATAGTGGAAATCCACTCAGCACTGTCCTCAATGCTGCCGCACAGTTTCGAAACCTGGGATCCCTGCCCCAACAGTTGCGGGGCTCCACATTCCTCAAGGAACTCAACGCGGATGGAATGACCGTCCCCGGTATTAAGTACACCGTCATCGCCACCCGGTACGACAACCGAGTATTTCCGTGGAACAGCACCTTCATCAATGAGCCCGGGGCCAAGAACATTGTCATCCAAGACGTCTGCCCTTTGGACCTCAGCGCCCACACGAATATCCCCTATGACCCGATGACCCTCCAGGTTGTCCTCAACGCCTTGGATCCCGAGCGGGCCACCCCGGTTACCTGCACGTTCCGCCCATTCATGCCCAGGTAGATCGCAAACAAGACACCCGATGGGCACGTTTTTCGCAGGGCTACTCGAAAACGTGCCCATCATGTCTAACCCACGCTCCCAACGTCGCAGCGCAGTGAAGTACAGTCACTACGATCAACCATTCGGAGGCGCCCGATGAACCTGACCCCCACCACCCCCGTCGACGACGACAACACCGAGCCGGGGCCGTTTATCGAACTGTCTCGAGAATCATGGGCTGCGCTTTCGGACTCGACAGAGATCGATGTCGACGAAGCCACCCTGGACCGCATCCGTGGTCTCGGCGATCCCACCAGCCACCGCGACGTTGTCGAGGTGTACCGCCCCCTGACTCAACTCATCCACCTGTACTGCATGCACACTGGCGCCCTGTTCGACGCCTCCAATAACTTTCTACAACTCACCCGCCACGGCATGAAACGCACCCCTTTTGTCATTGGGATCGCCGGGTCTGTGGCAGTTGGCAAGTCAACCGTGGCGCGTCTGCTGCGCGAACTGTTGGGATGTTCCCCGCGCCGGCCCGTCGTGGACCTCGTGACGACCGACGGATTCCTTTACCCCAACCAGGTACTCGAAGAACGCGGACTGCTTTCACGCAAGGGATTCCCCGAATCCTACGACCGCAAAGCCCTGCTGAAATTCGTCGTCGACGTCAAATCCGGGATGCCTGAGGTCACCGCCCCGGTGTACTCTCACGTCACCTACGACATCGTTGCGGGCCAACAGCTCGTCGTCCGCCAGCCCGACATCCTCATCATTGAGGGGCTTAACGTTCTGCAACCGCCCCGACGGCACAGTGACGGGACGATGGGACTGGCTCTGAGCGACTTCTTCGATTTCTCGGTATACGTTGATGCCGAGGAAGCCGACATCATTCGGTGGTACATCAACCGGTTCCTCACCCTGCGGCAAACCGCGTTCACTGATCCTCGCTCTTTCTTTGGCGAGTACGCACGAATGCCCGACGATGAGGCCATCGCCATCGCTAAGGAGATCTGGGACACTATCAACGGCCCAAACCTAGTGCAGAACGTGCTGCCCACCCGCGGTCGGGCTACCGCGATCTTGCATAAGGGCCCCGACCACGAGGTCCGCAATGTGTGGATCAGGAAGGTCTGAGTCAGTCCCGTCTCGCCGGGCCTATCCCTCAGTCATCCCGCCGCCCCGACGTCTGACCCGGATAGGTCTGCGTCGGGACGGCGACGAAAAATCTCTCTGACGCTCACAACGCCAGACTGGTCTTAACGATGTCGGCCAGCTCGGAGCACATCTGATCAGCCTCGTCCTGGCTACCGGCTTCGACCATGACCCGCACGACTGGCTCAGTACCCGACGGACGCAGCACCACTCGACCCGTGTCACCGAGCTTCTGATTAGCGTCGGCAACCGCCTTGTTAACGTCTGGATCGATACCAGCTCGCAACTTATCGACGCCACGCACATTAATGAGGGCCTGCGGCAGACGGGTCATCACCGAGGCCAGTTCCTTAAGGGTCTTGCCAGTACGGGCGACGCGGGCAGCCAGGTGCAAACCGGTGAGAACACCGTCACCAGTGGTTGCGAATTCACTCATAATGACGTGCCCGGACTGCTCCCCACCCAGCGAGAACCCATTAGCGTTCATCGACTCAAGGACGTAACGGTCACCAACCTTGGTCTGATCGACGTGAATGTCATGCTGGCGCATCGCGATGATAAGGCCAAGGTTGCTCATGATCGTCGCGACTACGGTGTTGGAGGCTAGACGGTGGTCCTCCTGCAGGGCCAACGCGAGAATCGCGATGATGTGATCCCCATCGACGATATTGCCCTCATGGTCGACAGCCAGACAACGGTCAGCGTCGCCGTCGAAGGCCAATCCCATGTCAGCTCCGACCTCGACGACCTTGGCCTGCAGCTTCTCCGGGTGAGTAGAGCCACACCGCTCATTGATATTAAGGCCATCCGGCTGGTCATGGATCGCGACGACCTCGGCCCCCTGGGCGGCGAAGGCAGCCGTTGCCGTGTGGAAGGAGGCACCATTGGCGGTGTCTAAGACGATCTTCATCCCCTTGAGGGTGTCCTGCTGGCGCAGCGAGCGCACCAAGTGATCGACGTAGGTGTCGACGGCCTGCGGGGTGTAGCGGATGCGACCGACCTTGTCGCCAATAGGGCGAGCCCACGGCTCACCCATACGCTGCTCGATGGCGTCCTCAAGGTCGTCGGGAAGTTTCACACCACCGCGGGAGAAGAACTTGATGCCGTTGTCAGGCATGGGGTTGTGAGATGCCGAGAGCATGACGCCTAAATCAGTGCGGTACTCATTGACGAGGTAGGCCGCCGCAGGGGTCGGGATCACGCCGACGCGCAACACGTCGACACCAGCGCTAGCCAGCCCAGCGCAGACAGCGGCCTCGAGGAACTCGCCAGATGCGCGAGGATCGCGTGCTACCAGCGCGGTGGGCTGGCGGTGCCCGAAAGCACCCGCCTCACCCAGAACGTGGGCAGCCGCGACCGAAAGGTCGAGGGCCAACTCGGCGGTGAGGTCCTGGTTAGCCACACCGCGCACTCCGTCAGTTCCAAATAGTCGTGCCACGAGGACCCACTGTACCCACCACCTGTATCAGCCGGGCAGAACACCCGCTGTGGAACAGGATTCCGGCTGCTTGTAGGACCGCTAGCCTCCATAAATAAAACTCGGGGCGGCCCTCCATCGCAGGAGAGCCGCCCCGAGTTTCTGGGAAACAGATCAACGCTTCGAGTACTGCGGAGCCTTACGGGCCTTCTTGAGTCCAGCCTTCTTGCGCTCCTTGACGCGGGCGTCACGGGTCAGCATGCCGGCCTTCTTGAGGGCCGGGCGCGAGGCCTCGGCGTCAACATTGTTCAGGGCGCGGGCAATGCCCAGACGCAGCGCACCAGCCTGACCGGTGACGCCGCCGCCACCGATGCGGGCGATGACGTCGTAGGCGCCCTCGACACCAGCAGTAGCGAAGGGGTCGGTCACGATCTGCTGGTGGACCTTATTCGGGAAGTACTCGTCCAGGGTTCGACCGTTGATCTTCCACTGGCCGGAGCCGGGAATGATGCGGACGCGGGCGATAGCTTCCTTGCGACGGCCGGTGGCGGCACCGGCGGCAATCATGGCGGGGCGCTTGGACTCACCAGCGGCCACGGTCGGGTTGGAATCGGTGCGGTAGGCGATCTCACGGTCGCCCTCGGTGAACGGGGTGACCTCGGTGTTCTCGAGGTTCTCGGTTGGGGTGTCAGTCACTGTCACAATCCTTCGTGGGCGATCACTGGGCGATCTGGGTGATCTCGTAAGGCTGCGGGTTCTGCGCAGCGTGCGGATGCTCAGGGCCGCCGTACACCTTCAGCTTCTTGAGCTGCTGACGCGACAGCTTGTTCTTGGGCATCATGCCCCACACCGCGCGCTCCACGGCGCGACGCGGGTCCTTTTCAAGCATCTCGCCGATGCTGGTGACGCGTAGGCCACCCGGGCGCCCGGAGTGGTCGTAACGCAGCGAGTCAGTGGCCTTCTTGCCAGTCAGCGCAATCTTGGAGGCGTTGACGACGACGACGAAGTCACCGGTGTCGATGTGGGGGGCGTACTGCGGCTTGTGCTTGCCGCGCAGGAGGTTGGCAACGGTGGTAGCCAGACGACCCAGAACGATGTCCTCGGCGTCAATGACGTACCAGTTGCGCTGCACCTCGCCGGCTTTGGGGCTATAGGTGGTCACAGGTACCTTCTCGAACTCGGTCCCATGCGTGAAGTCACGCACAGGGATCTTGCAACATGGTGGTGCTCTGCGGGCGATTCCTTCACTCAACGGCGTGACACGCCGGAGACCGGAACCGCATCACGACATCGCTGTGTCGGACAGACGGAGCGACCGCGGCGGTCAACTCCCGTTTGCTCGAGGGCAACGTGAGCATTTTACACACTCACCAGACAAAGAGCGAATTGCCGAACGGTAATCGGCCCCTGGCCGGCTCTTCCCCGGTCAGCGCCCACTGAGAGGCATCCTCACCGGCCGAGCTGATCCGGGCCCGGGCACAACGGCGGGACTACCACTCGCGCAAGCAGATGGTCCGGGTGATCCACCGGGACCATCCGGGACTCCACCGCGGCCCACTTCCACCATGACACTTCGTGTCACCGTGTTGCCAAACAGGTCGCTCGCCTCCACCACAATCCGATGGTTGCCCACCGATCTCGGCGATCCCGAGAGGGTGGCGGCCAAGGAGGTCAGTCCGTTCGCTGACATGTCGTTGGTCCAGCGCAGCCCGGCAGGCAATGCACCGCGAAGTCGCCAGGACACCGGCTGCTGGCTGGACACCGAGATCCTTACCGGAGTGATCGGGTCTGAGACCATCACCCGTTGCCGCTGGAGCCCGACCACGGTGAATCGGGGAGCGGTGGCAGGACGCACCAGATCGTTATTCTTGACCGCGAAACGCTGGGTGGTCGTGTTGCCGGCATAGTCGGTCACCGTCATAACAAGGGTTCCCTGAGACGAGGGAAAGGAATGGAAAGCAGACGGGTCGTCAGTCGTCGGGCCAGCGCCCCATCCCCCACGCACCGATCCGCCGCGACGAATCGTCGTGAGTTTCCTGGCAGTGCCGCCCGTCCCCTTCCACGTGATCTGGAGGCCGTACCAGTCGGGTGAAGTGAGATTCCTCATGTGGAATCCTGACCGCTTCTTCTCCACGACAATGTCATCGAGGGTCACCGGCGCGGCCCACGAGTCATGAGTGCGACCACGGTAGCTCAGCCCCAGCCCATGACCGGTCGTCACCGTGAGGTCGTAGGGATGCCCCTCGCGCACCGGAACCGGCACCGCGGCGTGCCCCGCAGCGCAGGGCACGTCAAGGCCGTAGGGCTGGTTGTCGATGTCGCCCTTCGCGATGTCAACGAGGTGGACGTCGACCCGACATATCGACGCCCTCGCACCCGCGGCGTCCCACGTGACATCGAGCATTCCCGGCCTGGCAGCATCAGTGAGCAGCTTCGACGCCGTCGCAGCCTCGGCCACCTTAATGTGGCGAGGCTGGGCGGAGTAGTCGTAGCTCACCGTCGAGGGGGCTGACATCTGACCGTCATGGCCCACCGCACGCACCCTGAAGGTGACCTTCCCGGTCGTCCCCGGCACTGCCTTGAGATAGGCGAGATCGGTGTAGCCGGAGGCCAGATGGACGATCCTGCCGTTCGGACCCATCGACTCGACGACATACTCAGCGACCTCGTCGAACGGCGCGGCTTGCCAGGATAGGACGGCCTGCCCGTCGTCGTACACCGTGTCAAGATGCACTTTGCGCGGCGCCGCAGGTGCCCTCGAACCGTCACGCACCGAGATGGCACCGACATTCATCTGGTAGTCGGAGGCAGCTTCGAACTGCAATCCGAGGGTGGTCAGCGTCCGGCCTGCAAACCGGCCCAGGTGGAGCGTAGCGGTACGCCAGCCACCTTTAACATCGCTGCCGGGTACGTCAACCGTGACGACGCGACCGGGATCGTCAGCGAAAACGAGGGCGGCCCGCATGGTGCCGTGGTCCTTCGAGCTCTTGCGGAAGGTGATGGGCATGCTCGTGTCGGCTGTCATGGCCAACCGGGTTTTGAACAGCCGCAACGTCGTCGGTCTGCTCATCGTCCCGTGGACGACGAGGGAAGACCCGCCGCGCCAGGCCCCGACCTGACGGTACGGCAGCCTGACCGGAGCACCATGAACGTCCTTGCGCCGCTCTGAGGAACCATAGTCAAAGTCAACCGAGGGGCGTGTCCCATCGGTGTCGATCCACCACTGCCAGCTTGGCAGGATCGACTGAGCGTCCATGTCGGTCCACGATGCATCAGCCGAGACGTCGCCCGCCGAATACCACTTCATGCCGTGCCCGGTATTGAAGTCAGTGTAGAAGTGCTTCCCGCCGATGACCGAGCGGGCCGGGGTGAAGTCGGCGACTCCTACCCAGGAAGACGAGTCTGCCACGCCGACGTCCGGACGGGAATGGCCAGGATGGGAGCCGGTGTCCTTCGGGTTTGACGTCACTCCTGAGAAGTACATCCGCTCACGCTCAGCCACCATCCACTGGTAGGGGTCCTGCTGGAACAGTGGCACGTCCTTGTGCGCGTCCTTGGGCTTGACCGCATCGGCCAGTCCTCGTTGGTACATGTCGCTAGGGGTAAAAAGGGCAACGGAGGCTTTGGGGCTGTGATTCCGCCTCGACTTGTACAGGTTCGGCAGTTCGGTCGCGGTCCGATGCTTGCCATTGAACCCCGCTTGGTTCGCCTCGACCCCGAAGAATAAGGACTGGTATGGGTCATACCCTTCGGCCTTGGCCGCTTCGATCGACTGAGCCTGAGTCCCCGGCCAGCTGTAGTTGAGGAACACTGAGTTCATGATCCTGCCGTGGTCTAGCAGCCCAGCCTTGGCCGAGGACCACGTACCTGGAGAGTTCGTGTACCACTGGGTGTAGAGCCCTTTCGACGTGAGATAGCTCATGAACGGCTTGAACCTCGCGTCTTGAAGACTGCCTTCCTCTTCATTGAGGAAATACCCGTCGTATCCGAAGCACTTGGCCATCTCGACCAATTTTTCGGCGATGACATACCCCTGGGATTTGGGATCTTTATCGAAGGCTTCTTTAAAGGTCAGCCCAGGACGGAAAGCCGGGTCAAAGTATATTGTCGCGATGGACTTGACACCGTTGCGATGGGCGGCATTGGTGTATGCGGGATGAGGGATGTCCACGACGCCGAACTCGAAGTTGCGCGTCCGCCAGTCACTGGTGGCGGGGTCGTAGAGCGACTGTGGGGTCCATGCGGTCGCTGACCCATGCCAAGGGCTCCAGTAATCGGCATACTGCCAAAAGTTGAGGACGTTGTGGGCGAACCCGTCATTGGCACGGAAATTCCCGAAGAAGGAGTTTCCATAATCGCCTTGCATGAGCATGACCTGAGCCTTGGCATCTAGTTCCGGTCGGATCTGGGTGGACGGGTCGCCAGCGATACGGGGTTGCAGGGGCACCTCGGCGCGCAGGTACCGGGCGTAAGGATCGGTCTGAGGGCGCCATGTTCGGATGTCTTGAAGTCGATGCCCAGCGTTGCGAGGTTGGGCCGGTGCCAGGGCATGAGCTCCCACGGGTGCGACGGAGTCATCGGCGACAGCAGGGGATGTTAGGGCCGCGAGCCCCACCAGGGCAGCGACCCCGGCGATGAGCGCTCGTTTCACGGTGTTCCTTTCTACGATGAAAGTACCGCTCAATAGTAAATCGCTTTAGCTCACCGCGGAAGACAGTCCAAGCCCCCGGATTCGACGGCCGCCCCGCCACCATATCGAGTCATGTGTTAGATTAGGCTCACCTAAGGCTAAAGGATGTGACAATGACTGCTCCACGACACGGTGACACCTCCGACAACTCCGGCGCCCAGAAGGACACGGATCGAATCGCATCAACCTTGTCGCAGCGCTGCTCCTCCTTGGCTCGCCGCATCCTTAGCGGTGCCGGTATGGCAACAATGGTGGCCCACAGCATGATCTCCGCTCATGAAAGCCCCGAGGAGTGGACCTGCGATCTCCAAGCCCACGGCATCACGGCGTCAGGACGTTTCCTCGTCGCCCTGCGCTCCCACCCCACCCAGGCCCTGTGCCAAGTCCCGGCTGGACTGCCCACCGATGTTCGTCTGGAAATCTCTAAGGATGCCCCGGAACCGGCCATCCGCCTCCTGGCAGCCTCCCTCCATGTGCTCGCAACAGTCACCTGGTTGACTCCCGACCAGATCGACCACCTGTTGGCCACGGACGTGCTGCCGAGCGAGGTGTCGATCATCGCTGGATTCGACGACGCACTCATCGGGGTCATCGCCCCGCATCGCGCAATCCTTCACGACGCCATGGGCAGCACCGAGATCGACATCCCTGCCCTCATTAACGACATTCCCGCCGACGAAGTTTTCCCATCTGCCGAGGACGAGCTCTCCGCCCTGGACATCGTCGCCTCACTCGGCAACCTCCACCTCTCGCAGCTGTGCGACGGGGTACGCAAGAAAACTGTGCTCGGCTGCAGCTGCTGGTCTCGCGCGACTCACCACGCGTGCCCGCATACCGTGGGCCGGGTATTCTGCGCTGACATCGATCGCACCGGGCTGACCCTCATGTACGTCAACCCTGACCAAACGGGTGCGATGTTCATACCCCTAGAGCAGGACGCCACGTCCCTTACCGAGCTGAAGGCCGCTGTGGCCCGGCTCCCCCTGAGCTCGGATCCGGTACGCCCTACGCGTGTCTGACAACCGGATCCCGAGGTAGCGTGGGCCCTCTCTCCCCCGAGGGGGCCCACGCCTGAACCACGGCGGTCAGTTGCGCCGGAGGCGATACCTGATGGCTATCCGTGCAGAAACAGCAGATGCCTGTACGCGACTCAGCGAGTCTCGTAAGCGGTGCAGGTCGCGGTATCGCTAACTGCGACCTCCTGGGCAGTGCACATGAGCTTGTCATTGTGAACGCACTCCATGCGCTGGCACGCGCCAACGCGACCATTGGCCGAAGACAGCCCGGCGCGAGCATCGAGATGGGTAACAGTTGCGCAAGTGGGTAGCCCAGAAGCCCCACCGACGGTCATCGCGAAGGCGGTGCAGCCGGAGTCGTTAAAAGCGCAATCGGTAACGGAACAAGAAACAACGGGAGTTGCGGTAGGCATGTCGAGACCTTTCATAAAATGACCACCGCGTGCCTGACGTTTTCAACGATAAGCACTGGAAATACCACCCGCAAGCAAGGCTAGGCTGATCTCAGATCCCTTGCCAGCAAGGAATGCCGCCTGGAATCAGAGAAGATCGATCTCTTCTTTCCCACGCTCTTTCCGACCTCACTTTCCACAATGCCACCAATTCCAAAACATTCATGTTCACCAACTCCTGAGGGGGATTGCTGTTCCATCACCTCGTCCAGCGAACCCACAGCGTCACTCAGAGCCATCGACTATCATTCGAGCCCGTGCGACCCGACTCCGCTCCCCCCGATCCGTCCCAGCCCGCCGACGCCTCCCCCGCCCAGGACCGCCGCCACCAGCCGGGGCTGGGGGTCGAAGTGTCAGCCGGGGCACATCGCTCGGGTGACCGGGTCCGGCGCGGCGTCGTCTCCTTCGTGCGCCGATCCCCCCGGATGAACGTCTCCCAACAACGGGCCATGAACACCTTGGCCAGCACATACCTGATCGACGTCCCCCGCGACGCCACCAGTACTTCGGTCGCACCCGGGTCCCGTCTGGATCTCCCCGCGATATTCGGTCGCACCGCCCCGCTCACCGTGGAAATCGGCATCGGATCTGGCGACGTGCTGGCAACGCTGGCGGCCGCCCATCCCGAGCGAGACTTCATTGGTTTCGAGGTCTATCTACCCTCCATCGCGACGACCCTGAACAAACTCGAGAACGCTGGTGCAAGCAACGCCCGGATCATCATGGCTGACGCCACAGCAGGGCTGGAGCACCTCTTCGGACCCGACGACCTCGATGAACTGTGGACCTTCTTCGCTGACCCATGGCACAAGAAGCGTCACCACAAGCGTCGCATCGTCAACCCCGACACGGCCCGGCTGGTGACGTCGCGGCTGCGTCCGGGCGGTCTGTGGCGTCTAGCAACCGACTGGGATGACTACGCCCACTGGATGCTCGAGGTGCTCTCGGCCGAGCCATTACTCGAGCCGATCGACGCCGGGCCGGACGGATTTAGCCCGCGCTGGTCCGAACGTCCGGTGACCCGCTACGAGAACAAGGGGTTGACGGCCGGACGGACCGTCCATGACCTCACCTGGCGTCGCGTGGAGCAGCCATGACCCGCTGGCGCCTAGACATTGCCTACGATGGGGCGAATTTCTCCGGATGGGCCGCACAGCCCGACCGTCGCACCGTCCAAGGCGAGCTAGAGACATGGATCCCTCGGGTGTTGCGGATTGACGAACCCACCCCGCTGACGGTGGCCGGGCGAACTGACGCTGGCGTTCATGCCCGCGGCCAGGTGGCCCATGTCGACCTCCCCGACAACGTCGACACCTCGGCGATGCTGCGTCGGCTCTCCCGGGCCCTTGACCCTGACGTCGTCGTCAAATCAGTACGCCCCGTTCCCAGCACGTTCGACGCCCGGTTCTCGGCGCTGTGGCGTCGCTACGTTTACCGCCTGTGGGACGAGTCCTCCCGCCCTGACCCGGTGACGCGCTTCCATGTGGCACCCGTGCGGGGACACCTCGACCTCAACCGCCTCAACACCGCCGGCACCTCCCTTCTCGGGCTGCGCGACTTCGCCGCCTTCTGCAAACACCGCGAGGGTGCCACAACAATCCGTACCCTCCTCGACTGCCACGCTGAACGGCTCGACAACCCGTGCGGCACCATCGAGGTGACCGTCCGCGCCGACGCGTTTTGCCACTCCATGGTGAGATCCCTCGTTGGGGCTCTCACCGCAGTCGCCTCAGGGCGGCGCGGCCAAGACTGGCTCGACGAGGTCGCCGCCTCCACCTCGCGGGCATCATCGGTGCTCGTCATGCCGGCCTGCGGACTCACCCTCGAGGAGGTCGGCTACCCCACCGACGAGAACCTTGCCGAGCGCGCCGCCCAGGCCCGTTCCCGTCGAAGCCACGACGACATCTGCGAACCCTGTTGGGAGGACCGATGAGCCAATCCAGCCGCGACGACCACTCGCCCACGCATTACTTCACCACCCCAGAAGGGCCGGTCAAGACCCGCACTATCACCGTAAATATCCGGGATGATTCCATGCCGATGACGACGGCCGGTGGGGTGTTCTCGGGGGCTCGGCTCGATCCCGGAACCGCTGTCCTCATGAGATCGGTGACCCCGCCACCGTCCGACGGCACGTTCCTCGACCTCGGCTGCGGGTACGGCCCGATCGCCTGTGCGCTGGCCCGGGCCTGCCCTGGATCCCAGGTCATCGCCGTCGACGTCAACGACCTAGCCATCGACTTGACGACCCGCAACGCCAAAGCCCTCGGGGTCGGCGGGCGCGTCCACGCCTGTCGCCCAGAGGAGGTCGACCCTGACCTCCGTTTCGACGAGATCTGGTCAAACCCGCCGATCCGGGTGGGCAAGGCGGTCCTACACGAGATCTTGACTACGTGGCTGACGCGTCTAAGCGACGAGGGGGTCGCTCACCTCGTCGTTGGGAAAAACCTCGGCGCAGATTCTCTCACCCGCTGGCTGTGTGAGCAGGGGTTCAATGCGGCCCGGATCGCTTCCGCGAAAGGGTTCCGGGTCATCGACGTCGACGCCTGACCTGGTCATAAACTGAAATGGTGCCAATGGAAAGCCAAGCCGTACCTCACGACGCCTGGAACCGGCGCTGAACCGTGTCCAGATTGGTGACGAGGACGCCCGACCCGGTCGTCGAGATTGCGGTAGCGAGCGCCCCAGACAATACCAGGACCGTCCACCCGTGGTCGTGGTGGGCCTGGGCGGCAGGCTGCGGTATCGCCATCAGCCTCACCAATAATCCGCTTCTCGTCGTCCTCATCACCGGAGCCGTCGCCCTCGTCGTTGCTTTGCGGCGCACTGACGAGCCGTGGGCCCAGTCCGCAGGGGTCTATGCCGGTATGGCCCTCACAGTCCTCATCATTCGCGTGTTCTTTCAGATTCTTATGGGTGGTAACGGCAGAGGGACGGTGCTCTTCCGTCTTCCCGAAGTGTCCCTGCCCGACTGGGCGGCCGGGATTCGCCTCGGCGGGCCGGTAACTGCTGAGGGGCTAGCCGCCACCAGTTACGACGCCCTCCGACTAGCCGGAATGCTGGCCTGCTTTGGTGCCGCAAACTCCTTGGCCAACCCCAGACGCGTCCTTAAATCCGTGCCGGCGGCACTACATGACATTTCGGTGGCCGTCGTCATCGCGCTATCGGTGTTTCCCCAACTCATCGCCTCGGCACAGCGGGTCCGACGAGCCCGACGCCTGCGCGGAGACACCAGAACAGGGATTGGCACCCTGGCGGCCGTGCTCGTCCCAGTGCTGGAGGACTCAGTGGAGATGTCGATGTCCCTAGCCCGTGGGATGGAGTCTCGTGGATACGGGCGCACCCGTGACAACCGTCGCGTCCGCCCTGGAACCAGCGTTCTGCTCGTAGTGTCTGTGATGGCGCTGACCCTCGGATGCTACGGCGTGCTCGCCAACCCGACCGGGGCCTTCGCCGCCAATCCGTCAACCTGCGCCCCCGGCAGCCTATGTTCGTGGTTCCTGGCCGACCGGATGGGTCAGCACATCGGCATCGTGCTCATTATCGCCGGGATCATCGGCTCGGTCATCGGGCTACGGATCTCGGGACGACGCCTCCAGGTGAGTCGGTACCGCCCTGACCCATGGACCTGGCAGGCGACGGCGTCATGCCTGTGCGGAGCAGCCGTGGTAGTCGCCATGATCTGGCTGTCTCGAACCAGCCCCAAGGCCATCACCGTCTCCACCTCGCCAGTGCTTTGGCCACCGCTGGAACCGGCGATGCTCCTCCTCGCGATAACGGCCGCTTTACCTGGGATTTTCACCCCTGCACCCCAAAGATCTACCCAGGCTGACCCAGAGCAGGCCGCGTCGTGGACACCCCGAAAAGATGAGGTACCCCAGTCATGAGCGATGTCATCACCGTGTCGAACGTGTCGATAACCCACCCGGGGGCCTCGACTCCGATCTTCAGGAATATTGACCTCACCGTCAAGGAAGGGGACCTGACCCTAGTCGCCGGGCGCACTGGCACCGGCAAATCGACCCTGCTGGGGACTCTCAACGGGATCGTCCCGCACTTCACTGGCGGGCGCCTCGACGGCACTGTGACAGTCGCCGGGCGCGACACCCGCACCCACCGCCCCCGGGAACTAGCCGACGTCGTCGGTGTGGTCGGGCAGAACCCGGTCGCCGGGTTCGTTACCGACACCGTGGAGGACGAGATCGCCTACGGCATGGAGCAGCTGGGGATCTCGCCGTCCGTGATGCGCAAGAGAGTCGAAGAAACCCTGGACCTCATGGGGATCGCCGATCTGCGTCACAGAGCCTTACTGAGCCTGTCTGGCGGCCAACAACAGCGGGTAGCCATCGCCGCCGTTCTGGCCGCCCAACCTCGCATCCTTGTGCTCGACGAACCGACCAGCGCCCTCGATCCCACAGCAGCCCAGGACGTACTTGCCTCTATTACCACACTGGTCCATGACGTCGGCTTAACCGTGGTCCTCGCCGAGCATCGCCTAGAACGCGTTATGCATGCCGCCGACGCCGTCTGGTGGCTACCCGGTGATGGTTCGGTGGTCCAGGGACGTCCCGAGGACGTGTTAGCTCGCGCCGATGTCGTCCCGCCATTGGTTGCCCTGAGTCGCACCATGGGATGGTCGGCTGTCCCGCTATCAGTGCGTGAAGCTCGTCGTCGGGTCGGTCCGCATCCGGACCTCCCACGTGCTCCGCGTCCCTCCGAGGCGATGACCTGGCGAGGCGGCGGCACCGAGGTACTGCGTTTGGAAACTCTTGGAGTCAATTACGGCCAAGTCCGCGCCGTCGACGCCATGACGATCACCGTGGACCGTGGCACCATCACCTGCCTCATGGGGCGAAATGGATCAGGTAAGTCGTCCCTGATGTGGGCGATCCAGGGGGCGACGAAGTCCTCAGGCACAGTGCTGGTTAACCACGACGGTTCCTGGGCCGACCCCCGCAAGGCCGACGCCGCTACCGCCCGACAGATGGTGAGCCTCGTCCCGCAGTCAGCCTCCGACCTGCTCTACTTACCGACCGTCGCGCAGGAGTGTGCCCAGGCTGACAAGGAGTCCGAAGTGCCTGAGGGCACCACGCGGGCTATCTTGTCCCGTCTCAAGGTAGAACTGCCGGAAGATCGCAATCCCCGGGACATGTCAGAAGGCCAGCGACTGGCCCTCGTCCTGGCAATTCAGCTGTCCAGCCACCCCGACGTTCTTCTCCTCGACGAGCCGACCCGCGGTCTCGACTACGCCATGAAGAACGAGCTCACACGAATCGTCCGGGATATTGCCGCCGGCGCTACCGGGGAACCAGCAGCGGTGCTACTGGCCACCCATGACGTGGAATTCGCCGCAACAACGACAGATCGCACCATCGTCATGGCCACCGGCCAAGTAGTTGCCGACGGATCCACGCGCTCAGTGTGCACCTCCTCGCCTGGGTTCAGTCCACAAATCGCCAAGGTCTTTCATCCGGCCGACGTCATGACGATTGCCGACGTCGAGAGGCTTGTGAGCATCCCGGCAGGAAGCCACCGATGAGCAGTAGGCAGCACGTCGCCGTCCGCACCTCAGCGACATCTCGGGTGCTGCTCATCGCCACCGCCGTTATGGGGCTGCTGGCCTTCTGCTGGCCGCTCTTCCTCAATCCGGGAAGCGCCGCCGACTATGAGACGCGCACCCCATTTCTCTTCGCCGCGATCCTGCCCGTGGTGTTGGCGGTGGTGGTCTCCCAACTCAGTTCGGACGGGATCGACGTCAAGGCCCTCGCCATGATCGGTGTCCTCACCGCGTGCGGGGCAGCACTACGTACCCTCAGCCCGTCGCTGGCGGGGATTTCCTTCGTCTTCATCCTCATGATTACCGGGGCACGAGTGTTCGGTGCAGCCTTCGGTTTCGTCCTCGGCACCACCACAATGTTCGCATCCGCCCTACTCACCGCAGGTTTCGGGCCGTGGCTGCCCTACCAGATGATCGCCTCTGGGTTCGTCGGGTTGGGAGCGGGGCTGCTCCCCCGCGCGCGGGGAAGAGCCGAGATCGCCTGGCTGTGTGGTTGGGGATTCGTCTCAGCCTTCCTCTACGGATGGTTGATGGACTTCGCTTTCTGGCCCTTTAACCTCGGCACCAGCACCCAGCTGTCCTTCGACCCGCACGCGTCCCCACTGACGAACCTGTGGCATTTCGTGTTGTTCAACTTGGCGACGTCCATGGGATGGAATCTGGGACGTGCACTCACCAACGTGGTTTGCCTGGCGCTGTTAGGAGGCCCGGTCCTCCGAGTACTACGGCGGGCCTCCCGACGTGCCCAGTTCATGCCGGATGCAGTCCATACCAGCCCCGACGAAAGCTAACCTACATTTCCGCCAGTGCGTCTGGCCCCTCGGGCAGGATCTGCCCGCCATCCACCACGATGGACTGACCGGTCACATAGCGCGCCCCATCCGACGCGAGGTACGCCACCGCTTCACCGATATCCTTGGCCTCACCAAGCATCCCCAGCGGCACGGCCTTCGCCATCTCAGCGAGGTAGTCATCGCCGAGCGCTTCCAGACCTGGGGTTACGACGTTGCCCGGCATCACTGCATTGATGGTGATCTTGTCGCCCGCCAGCTCCATCGCGGCCGAGCGGATGAATCCCATCTGTGCCGCCTTGGTGGCACCGTAGTGCGACCATCCTGGATAACCGGTGATGTTGCCGGTAATCGACGATGTAACCACGATGCGTCCGCGACCAGACTCACTCAGGGCTGGCGTGGCCGCTTGCACCATATGCACCATGCCCTTGACATTCACGTCAAAGATGAAGTCAATTTGGTCATCGCCAAGATCGGCGAGACGAACTTGGGGATACACACCAGCGTTAGCAACGAGCACGGACAGGCCACCAAACTCGGCAGCAACATCATTCACCACACGGATGCAGGCTTTCTTGTCCCGCACGTCGAGTTGGTAAACATCGAGTCCATCGGCGCGCGCCTGCGCACACCTTTCCTCGGTCACACCGGTCACGGCGACACGGGCACCGTGGAATGTGAGTACCTCCGCGATTCCGCGACCGATTCCAGCGGTCCCACCGCTCACCAGCGCGGTACGACCAGCAAGCAGTCCAGTCATTGTCACTCCTCCAACATCGTTGATCGCAGGAGACACACGTATGGTAGCAAGCTGGCGTGGAAACACCGCGAATCGGTGTCCCCGACCGGGCACGTCACCCCACCGGGGTGATCTTCGTCAGCACCTTGTCCCAGGTGCGGTCGAGACGTCGTCCGCCTACTACGATCCCGAAGTGCAGCACCAGGAAGGACCATCCCAGCCCGCCAACGAAAGCCAGCAGGATGCTCCACCATGCATTTTCCTCCATCGCCACCAGCACCACGAGGGCAATCATGGGGATCGCAACAGGAATCCCTGCCACCATACCGAGAAGGCCCCCGAGGCACCCGGCACCGGCCGACGATCCTGAGTTAAACCCGCTGCCCTTGCGGTTCTCCGCAACCCGCATTGGATTGACGACCCCCATCCAGGAGCCGATCCCGGTCGAGAGCAGGAGAGCCCCTAACGCCTCTGTCATCACCACCGGCAGCAGCTCCCACTGGCCGCACCACCCCGTGATAACGACAGCCAGCACCAGGCTGACCGGCATCGTGACGAGGAGAACAGCAATCGCGCGACCGCGTCGATCCTCTTCCCCCGTGACCGACGCCTCGATGTGGTGCCACAGCGCCGTTCCGTCGTAGCTGATGAGTGACCCGACGTACATCGGCGTCGCAATGAGCATTACGGCAAACGGGATCGCGGTGACGATGAGAGCCGCCTGCGGGCTACGCACCTCGTCCCCGCCATTGACGAGCATCGGGACAGCGGCCAGCAGCGGGACGAGGAAAATGTCGAGGAGCAGGGACACCATTCGGGGATCCCGCTTGAGGTACCTCAGGGTGCGTCCAGCAATCACCCCCGTCGGGGTGGCCGACATCATCCGGTCGATCCGATTCGCCGCTTTCACCTTCGCAGCGCTTGCGCCGTCCCCGACCGGGGCTACGAGGCGACGCGCGACGATGGCCTGCCACGCCCACACCATAACGGCCACCGCGGCGATACTGACGATGAGCTTAATAACGAAAGCTAGCCAGGAACCGCGGGCAGCCTCCCACGGCATTGACCATGCCCAGCCCAGCGGGGTCCATCCGACGATCCGCCCCGCGCTGACCGGAATCCTGTGGGTGACTGGGTCGGCCTTCATCACAACCTGCATCCCAACGCCAAGACCGCAGCACAACAGCGCGACAAGGACCATCGTGGCCTCACGAAACCGCCGCTTGGCCATCACGATCGACATCGCTGCCAGCAGGAGGTTCGATGCGATCAGGGCAGCTGCCCATCCCAGCAAGTCACCAAGCACAGCGGCCACGATCGGGGCAGCCCCGGCACTCGACCACGCGAAGATATGTGAGACCGACGCCACAAGAGTGACGATCCCTCCCCAGCCCAACAGCCCGACGACAACGAAAGCGGGCATGAGCTCCCCCGCCCGCCGCGAAAAGACCGCGTATCGCGACGGATCTGTGTAGGTAGGCTGAGCGCCGAAAAGCACCGGCACGATGACCCAAAAGACGATGAGCGACGCCCCGGCCACGGCGGTGCTGGCACCGCGCGCATCGATGCCGAGTTGCCCGGCTGCCCGCACATAGGCGAAGTAGTTTCCGCCGAGAAACAAGGACATGAGAACCAGGAGGATGAGTCCGAAGATCTCGGCCGGCTTAGCACCTTTGCGAAGGGGAGCCAGGGTGGTGCTCCACTGGTGCTTTAGGACCTGCGCAACCACGTGAGCCCCTCCCCCGTGTTGGCGTTCCCACCGACCAGTTCGACGAACCTATCCTGCAGCGACTTGCCCTGACGGACCTCGTCGAGGGTCCCGATCGCGTGAAGGTGCCCCTGCGCGATGACGGCCACCGAGTCGCATAGGGACTCGACAAGCTCCATGACATGGCTAGAGATGATGACCGTCCCGCCACCGGCAACGAAGCGGCGCAAAATAGACCGAATCGTTTGACCCGATACTGGATCGACGGACTCGAGGGGCTCGTCGAGAACGAGGACGGCAGGATCGGCAACGATGGCGCAGGCCAAACCGATTTTCTTGGTCATACCGGCGGAGTAGTCGCAGACCAGAGTGTCCGCAGATTCCGTCAGTCCAAGAGCATCTAGGAGCCCGTCGACGCGTTCATTGACAGTGGCCTCGTCGAGACGGTGCAGTATCCCACAAAAGCGGAGCAGCTCTCGCCCGGAAAGACGGTCGAAGGTCTTCATTCCGTCAGGCAGGACGCCCATCTGAGCCTTAGCCGCAGCCGGATCGGCCCAGACGTCATGGCCAAGTACCTCCACCCGGCCGGCGTCGGGACGCAACAGCCCGGTGACCATTGACAAAGTCGTCGTTTTACCGGCGCCGTTGGGGCCGACGAACCCGAACATCGATCCCCGCGGAACCCACATCGTGAGGTTGTCAACGGCGACCTTGGCCCCAAACCGTTTGGTCAGCCCCTCGATCATGACCGCAGGTTGTCCCGGTGACCGGGTCTGCGCAGGAACGGGAGCGGCTGTCTGCGGAATGGCCCGGAATTCGGTGGCGTCATCACTCATAGTACTCATCACGTCATCTCAAAAGGTCAAGCTTACAAGTCGCCTTCAGAAAAATCTATACCGATTCAGGCCAATCCCCCTAAACTCGATACAGCTTATTTAATCCTGGACGACCAGAACACCCGACAATACATAGCACCCCACATTACACAGCCTCACAGTTTGCCGTCAAAGCGCTTTCAGCAACGCTGCCATTAGTCATGTTAATGCCGATGCGACGAGCACTGCTGCCGCGAGAGACACAGGAAGGCGAACCTAAGGTAGCCACCTCCCAGAATCATCGGATCATTGCCGACATCACAGCATCAGTTACGATAAGAGGGGAGGAATTCAAGAGGATATTGAATCCTCATCAATACCCGTACACATCAGCCCGTAGTGCACTATTCAAGAAATAAGAGGTCAGCGTAAGCAAATCGTCCACCCCGAATCAACGCGACCTTCGAGGATTTATCGAAAACGTAGCACGGCCGCCATCGCCGCCATCACCCTTACCCGTTGGCGATCGTGCGAACACGCCCCGAGCCCACGCCCCAAGGATCGCGGCCAGACCAGACAATTCGTCGACAGCACGTGAAAAATCTCGCAATCGCGGGAATGATGGAGACAAGTTCGTTGTTGTATCGAACAAGCAAGCGGCCCTGCCAGGGGCCACGTCATGACGGACGTCGTGACGTATCTCGCTCCACAGGAGGAAGAATGGCTGTTTACACCCTTCCCGATCTCGACTACGACTACGGCGCACTGGAGCCCCACATCTGTGGGAAGATCATGGAACTACACCATGACAAGCACCACAACACCTACGTTCAGGGTGCTAACACCGCCCTAGACAAGCTGGCTGAAGCCCGCGAGAAGGGCGACTTCGGAGCCATCAACAAGCTTGAGAAGGACCTGGCCTTTAACCTCGGTGGCCACATCAATCACTCCGTGTTCTGGAAGAACATGTCCCCCAACGGAGGCGAGCGTCCGGAAGGCAACGAGCTCGCCGCCGCCATCGACGAGTTCTTCGGCTCCTTCGGCAGCTTCAAGAAGCAGTTTGAGGAGACGGCCAAGGGCGTCCAGGGCTCCGGCTGGGGCATGCTCGTGTGGGATGTAATGGGGCAGCGCCTCAACACCATGCAGCTGTTCGACCACCAGGGCAATCTGCCGTCGACCCAGATCCCGATCGTCCAGCTCGATATGTGGGAGCACGCCTACTACCTGCAGTACCAGAACATGAAAGCCGATTACGTCAGCGCTTGGTGGAACGTCGTCAACTGGGCTGACGCCGAACAGAGGTTCACCAAGGCTCGTTCCATCACCGATCTGTTCTGATCTGTAGACCTGAACCGACACATCCTTCACCGTCATTGGCCGCGTCCACGCCCGGACGCGGCCAATGATCTGCCCAGACCGGATCGACATGTCCCACGAGCCATGCCCGACGGCAGGATCGTGCACCCGAACTGAGCGCTTGAACTCACACTCCCACATACCGCTGATACCTTCGACTGCGCGTGAGGCACTGACGCCCCGCGCCCACCGAGAGGTGGCTCGTCCACATGACGGAGCCGTCCATGCGCAAAGCCGAGCATCGCCATTCCGTGTCCAGGACGGTGGCCGCACTGACCGCAGCCACCTGTGCCTTGACCTCCCTTGTCGCCACACCTCATACAGCTGCGGCGACGCCGCCGTCACAGGCGCCGAGGGCGACGCCATCGGTGCCTTACACTTTCCCAGGCAACGATGGCAGACCCCACAAGGTCACTTGGGACAAGCACTCGTTCACCATCGACGGCACCCGGTTATCGATCTGGTCCGGAGAGCTGCACTACTGGCGCCTCCCCTCCCAACAAGCGTGGCGCGACGTCATGCGTAAGGCCCGCGCAAACGGCTTCAACGCCATCTCGTTGTATTTCTTCTGGGGACTGCACCAGGAGTCCATCAACGGCAAGTTCGACTTCTCCGGCATCAAGGACATCGACAAGCTACTCACCATCGCTGAAGAAGAGGGTCTGTACGTCATCGCCCGACCCGGCCCCTACATCAACGCCGAAGTCTCCATGGGCGGTCTGCCCGCCACCATGAGCAACCAGCCCGGGCCACTGCGTGGCACCGCAAACCTCGCGCGCTCGAAACAGTGGCTGCACGCCTTCGACACCATCGCCCGCAAGCACCAGGTGACGACCGGCGGCGGTTCCCTGCTCATGTACCAGGTCGAGAACGAGCTACTCGACGAGAGCTCCGACCGATCCACCTTCCTCAAAGCACTGACGCGCTACGTCAGGGCCGACGGCATCACAGTCCCGCTGTTCACCAACGACTACTCCATGGCCGGACACTTCTCCGACACCTCAAAATACGGCACCGACTTCTACGCCTACGACTCCTACCCACTGGGTTTCACATGCAACGGCAAACGCAACGCCCTGAGCGACCATGAAGCCGAGTTCCGGGCGATGGCCCCCGCCACCCCTCAATTCATTACCGAAGCCCAGGGCGGAGCCTTCACCCCGTGGGGAGCTCCCTTTACCCCCGCCACCTGCGCCACGTTCGCCGATCCCGCATTCACCCGACAATGGGGCGTCTCCACCATCGGCAATGGCGTCACGGCATTCAACTACTACATGCTCGAGGGCGGGACGAACTGGGGATGGACAGGAGCCCCCGCTTCCGGCTTCACCTCCTACGACTACGGTGCCGCCCTCAACGAAGAACGCACCCTCACCGACAAAGTCGCGGTGCAAAAAGAGATCGGTTACTTCCAGCGCGCCCTGCCATGGCTGGCAGCCACCAATCCGGTGAACGCCCCCGAGCCCACAGACGTCAAGGGCTCCCCCGTCCACGCGTACCAGCGCACTATCAATGGAACCGGGCCACGCTTCATCGGCTTCCGGTTGGGCGACTCCAACGCGACGACCGACACCACTTTCACCACCCCGCTCGATCTTGACTCCGACGGCTCCGCCAACCGTCAGCACGTCGTCGACGACCGGGATCCCGCTATCTCGTACCAGGGTTCGTGGGTGCGACGCAGCGATCCCGGCGCCTCGGGCAGAACTGTGACGGTCTCGTCGCGCAAGGGGGACACGGCAACCTTCGCTTTCAACGGCACCGGTATCTCTGTCGTCTCCGGCACCGGCACCAATCACGGCATGGTCTCCCTTCGCATCGACGACGGCGCCCCGGTCGAAGCGACCGGTCACGTCGACTCCGACCAAAATCGCCCTGCCCAGAAAGTACTCCACGATTTCACCGGCTTGTCCGGCGGGCACCACACCCTCACCGTCACCAATCTCGGCAAGGCGGCGCAGGGCGGGACGGGCACCATCGTCAGCCTCGACGCCCTGCACGTCACCGACGGCTCAGCGGCGAACGCCCCCGGCAAGAAGGCCTCGGCCCGGCAGTGGGACCGTATCCCGCAGGACACCTCCACGACCCTCCGTCTGCACGGCCGTGACACTCTCATGATGGCCGCCGATTTCCCCATCGGCAAACACCACGTGCTCTACACCACCTCCCAGCCATTCGGTGCCCCGGTCGTCACCTCCGGACGCGGCACCGTCGAATACCTCGTCGGTCACCGCGGCGACTCCGGTGAGACCGTCCTGCAGTTCAAGGCAGGACCTTCCAAGCCCACGGTTCGCGGCTCCGGCATACGGACTGTCTGGAATGCGACCACCGGTCAGCTCCGCCTCAACTACACCCACACCGGCACCCCGCTCGACATCCGCGTCGGTGAGGGCAACGACGCCTTGACCTTGCGCGTCATCGATCGTCAGAGCGCCCGCACCACCTGGCAACTCGAGAGCACCCGGAACGGTCACACGGTGCACACCGACGTCGAGGGCGCCTACCTCGCTGGCCAGGCCGTCACGAACGGCAGCACCGTCGCCCTGACCGGCCAGATGACCAAGCCCGGTACCGTCTCCGTCATCCCGGATGCCGCCATCACCTCGGCAAGCTGGAACGGCCAGACTCTGCCACGCCTCACCGACGCTCCAGTACCCGGCCCGGCCGCCGTTTCTGCCCCCACCCTGCACTGGGTCTCCAAGGCAGGGGCCCCGGAGGCCGCCAAAGGCTACGACGACTCGACGTGGAAGGTGGCCAGCGCCACCACAGGACGCACACCATGGCAGAAGCCGACGCTCGGCGGCACTGCCCTGGACTCGAACCTCCTCGGTTTCCACGAGGGTTCGGTCTGGTACCGCGCTCATTTCACCGCAGGTACGACACGTACGCTCAAGCTCAACGCCAACGGCGCTCAGGGCGCACCCAAGCCCAGTGGCGTCGACCCAGCCTCCATGCAGGTCTGGATCAACGGCACCTACGCCGGTGCTTATCGCGCGATCGGAAACACGACGAGCATCGAGCTCCCCTCCTCGGTCAAGGCCGGTGATCCGGTCGTCCTCGCCGTCGTCGTCCACAACCTCGGCCAGAACCTCGACTGGTCCGATAACGGGTTGTCGCGTCAGTCCCGCGGCCTCAATTCCGCCAGTCTGCCTGCGAAGGGGGCGGTCACCTGGCGGGTTCGTGGTGCCCTGAGCACCGAGCAGACCGGCGACACCGCTCGGACGATGTACAACAACGGTGGCCTATATGGCGAGCGCGCCGGATGGTATCTGCCAGGCATGCCCGACAAGGACTGGTCGACAGCCACGACGATGACCGCCGACCATCCAGGTATTCGCTGGTACCGCTCCACCTTCAACCTGGCGGTGCCCACCGGTCAGGACACCACCTTCCAGGTGG
The DNA here is from genome assembly GCF_001642025.1 of Cutibacterium namnetense. Lineage (GTDB taxonomy): Bacteria > Actinomycetota > Actinomycetes > Propionibacteriales > Propionibacteriaceae > Cutibacterium > Cutibacterium namnetense. The sequence continues at coordinate 120,214 of NZ_LWHO01000008.1, forward strand.
TCGTCAAGCCTTCCGGCAACGGCAGGGGCCCCGCAGGGGTGGGCGCCGACCATTCTCAGGCAACGATTTTCGTCAACGGCTGGAACACCGGCGTCTACGTCGGTGACGTCGGACCACAGACCCGCTTCGTCATCCCCGCCGGGTTCATCGACCCTCACGGTCCAAACACCATCGCTGTCGCCGTGGCTGCCAAGGAGGCAGGTTCCGGTCCTACGTCGATCACCGTCGAGCCGACCCATTCAGTCACCGGCTCCCTCGTCGGGGCCCTCAACAAGGCACCGGCTTACAGCCCACGGACGCCCGACCCCACCACAGGTGCCGTGCCGTCCTTGGTGCCACTGCCCGCCTCCCTCAAGGTCGACGGGGGCGCACCCTTCACCCTCAAAGACTCCACCGTCATCGTCGCCAAAGGTCAGGCCAGCGACAGCGCCAAGTTCCTGGCAGCGATCCTGCGTCGCTCCACCGGTTTCCCCCTGCCAATCGTCCCGAGTAGCAGCGGTCACGACTCGTTCATCAGCCTGACCGTCGACCCACACACCAGAATCGGCACGTACACCCGACAGGAAGAGGCATACTCGCTCGTCTCACGGACCGGATCTATCGCCGCCCGGGCTGTGACGGACCATGGTCTCTTCGACGCCGTCCAGACGATCCGACAGCTCTTCCCGCCGCTCATCGAGTCCACCCGGCCCATGATGCGGTCATGGACGGCCCCAGCCGTCACGATCACCGACGCCCCACGGTTCAGTTACCGCAGTGTCCAGCTTGATCCGGCACGTTCCTTCCTGACCGTTGCCGAGGTCAAGAAAGAACTCGACGTCATGGCAGCCCACAAGATGTCGGTATTGCACATGCACCTGGCCGACGACCAGGGCTGGCGAATCCAAATCACCAACAAGGGCCGCAAGCCCGGTGACGTCCTCGACTACACACGACTCACCTCGGTGTCGGGGCACACCGCAATGGACACCCAGGAACACGGTTACCGCGACGAGCTGGGCCGCACCGGGTTCTACACTCAGCAGCAGTACCGCAGCATCGTCGCCTATGCCGCCGCTCGACACATTATGGTGGTCCCCGAGATTGACTCGCCGGCCCATTCCAACGCAATGTTGCACGCCTTCCCCGAACTCAACAGTGCTAACTCGCATCCGGAGGCTACGGTTTACGGGACAGTGCCGCAGAACGGCACCAGCGCCGTCGGGTACTCCTCCTTGGACGTCGACAATCCCAAAACCTGGACGGCTCTCGCGCACATCTTCGGGCAGATCGCCCAAATGACCCCTGGCCCGTATCTCCACGTCGGCGCCGACGAATCCCACTCGACCCCACACGACCAGTACGTCAGATTCGTCACCCGGGTGGTCAACCTCGTCCATGGCCTCGGCAAAAAGCCGGTTGGCTGGAACGAGTACTCCATCGGCGGTGTGACCGCGGGCGACGCCATCCAGTACTGGGTCGGTGATACCGAGAACACCCGTCGCGCCGTCAGGGAGAGGGGAGCCAAACTCATCATCTCGAAGAGCGACGCCGCCTATCTGGACCAGAAGTACACTCCCGACACCGCGATCGGTCTTGTCTGGGCCTCAAACGGCCACGGTGGGCTGCGCACCTACTACGACTGGGATCCTGCGAGTGTCATCCCTAAAACCACCGACAATGACATCCTCGGGTTAGAGGGACCGCAGTGGTCGGAGACCATTCGCAATGGCAGCCAGTCACAGTATCTGGCTTTCCCCCGCGCCCTCGCCCATGCCGAGATCGGCTGGACACCGCAGTCGCGCAGATCGGTCGGCGGCTTCCTCAACCGTATGGCCGACGACGGTGCACGCCTGCTGGCCATGCAGTCGAACTTCTACGACACCCCTGAGGTTAGATGGGCCAGCGATGCTGCCGGCACCCCGAGCGTCACCGCACCGGGTCGCCGCAGTGAGGTCACCCTCGCAACCCTGGCAGCGCCAGGAACGAAGGCCTCCCCGGACGGCTCGTCGGTGACCGCCGACTCCACCGCGGACGCCGATGGCACGTCCGCCTCGACGATCACGGGTTGCCTCACCGCAACCGTCGACCTGGGAGCCGAAGGTGGCGTCCAGAAGGTACGGTTCGTCGACCAGCATCGGCGTGGTCTGCTAACCGCAGGAGGGCGGTATGACCTGCGCATCTGGCACACCTGGAGCCACACCGGCACCTTCCCGATCACGGTGAACCTGTCGGACGGACGGGTCCTGGCCACCTCGGTGACGGTTCGCGACGCAGTCCCGGCACAACCCACCGGCCCTGTCGTAGACCCCTGTGACAAACCGACTGTCTCCTTCCCCTCCGGCAGCTCTGTCCGCGACGACTCACGACTCGGCGTCTCGTTCACGCACCTGACACCGAACACGTGGGTCGACGTCCTCATCGATGGCACCAGGATCGGCACGGTGCACACGGACGCCTCCGGTTCGGGCACCCAGGATGTCCCCATTGCCTATCAGACCCCCAGCGGAGGGCACCTGCTGCGCATCGCTGGACCCGACGGACGTTTCGTGGAGAAGGTGTTCACGGTCACGTCCAAGACGCCGCCGTTCCCCAACGCCATCACGCACGGAGTCACCGCTAAGGCTTCCAGTGAGGCAAGCAACGAGACCGCTCCCAATGGCCGAGCTGCGGCCGCCGTTGACGGTAATCCGGACACGTTCTGGCACTCTCGCTGGCAGGCACCCGTTGCGACCTATCCGCACACCTTGACCGTCGACCTCGGTCACGAATACGCATTGTCGGCGATGAGGTGGGTCTCCCGCCAGGGCAATCCCAACGGCCGAGTCAAGACCCTCGTCCTGGAGTTCTCAACCAACGGTTCCCATTGGACCGGCAGACAACCAGTCACTTTGCCCTCTAGCTCTTACCCGACGATCGTCAGCCTCCCGATACCGGCGGACGCACGGTACGTGCGAATCACGATGACCTCACCTCAGGACGCCTCCCAGCCCTTAGCGGCGATCGGTGAGGTGACCTTCGGCGGCCTCGCGAACGGCCATGCTGATCAGCCCGGGCACGAGCCGACGGCGCACACGTGGACCCCGCCGGCTCACTGTAAAGCGACCCCCGAACCTTCTCCCACGGGGCGCTAGAGACGAGGGCTCCTTTCATGATGCACGCGTAACCAGCGGTGTCCACATTTGACCGGGGTGCCCGGGGCGGGCCTCGCATCACCCTCGAATCTCAGCGCCGCGACCCCCATTACCAGTACGGTGAATAGACGGGCCGGAACCTCAGTAACGGTCCTAGAACCACGGAACGGCGTATTGATCGACCGGCGGGTCCGCTCTACATCGCTTCGTGGTGTACTGTCCGCCACCGGAAGGGGCTGCCACAATGGCCGCCAACACCCCGCTCACGAACACCACCAGCTTGACGCCCGACACACGATCCGCGTCGGCACCGATCTCTGCCGAATCCAGACGATTCCTCCGCCACGTCACAGCGGCCACCGCTTTCGGCGGCGGGCTCGACGGCTTCGACTTGGGCGTCATCAGCGTCGTCATTTTGCACATCAATCAAGATCTCGGGCTCACTGCCGCCATGGAGGGTCTCGTCGGTGCTGCGAGCCTGCTGGGCATTTTCATCGGTGCCCCGCTCTTCGGCTACCTCACCGATAAGTTCGGGCGCCGCAAGATGTTCCTCGTCGACATTATTGCTTTCATCGCTATCGGCGTCGGGCAGGCCTTCGCTATGAGTGGAGTCTCGCTAGCGATTCTCAGATTCCTATTAGGCATGGCCATCGGTGCCGAGTACTCAATCGGAGCACCGATGCTTTCAGAGTTCGTTCCGGCTCGGGAACGCGGATCGAAGCTAGCCTTCCTCGAACTGTGCTGGCGCATCGGCTTCCTCATCGCTGTCTTACTGGGGTACGCGCTGCTGTGGTCCGGGGTGTCATGGAAGGTCATCTTGGCCACTTCAGTCGTCCCAGCCCTCATTGTGCTAGGCCTGCGAATTGGTCTCCCGGAATCCCCGCGTTGGTTGCTGCGTCACGGCCACGAGGCCGAAGCGCGTGCGATCGTCGAAAAGCACATGGGTCCGGCGTTTTTCGCCGCTGAGAAGCTCGGCGAGGAGTCGGTGGACGGAGACGGTTACCGCAAACTGTTCCGCAAGGGTCAACGGCGGCGCACGGTCTTCGTCTGTATTTTCTGGACGTGCATCGTTACCCCATATTTCGCGATCTTCACCTACGCCCCGAGGGTGCTGGAATCCCTCAATGTGAAGTCTCAAGCTGGCGGCACAATGCTCTCTAACACCATTGGCGTCGTTGGCGCGGCCATCGGCCTACTGGCGATCGATCGCATCGGCCGCCGGCGCATGCTCATCGGGCCGTTCTGGGTGCAGACTGCAGTTCTTCTCGTTGTTGGGCTGTGGACCACCGCGCCGTCGTGGGTGCTGGTAGTGGGCTTGGCGCTCTTCGCCTTGGTCAACTCCTACAGCGACATTCTTACTGCGGTGTACCCCGCGGAGATCTTCGACACCGACATCCGATCCAGTGGTGTGGGGTTCGGGTCAGCAGTCAGCCGCATCGGTGCCTTCCTCGGCACCTACCTGCTACCCATTGGCATGGGGACAATCGGAATCAAGTGGTGCATGGTCATCGCGGCAAGCCTATGCGTCGTTGGCGCTGTGACCGGCCAAATGATGGCACCTGAGACCATGCACCGTCCCCTGACGAAGACAGCAACCGGAGAGTTGTCTCAGGCCTGATCCCGGACCGGCCAGTTAGGCCGACAGCCCGAATGGCCGGTACATCCAGCTCGGGATTCCCGCTCCCGTCAGCCAGGACTTCCATACGGTGGCGATGACGATCGGGGCCAGAGCGACAGTGGTATCAATGCTGTTGAGCCGGGTGCGGTCGAGCACCTCGGTGACGGGGACAAAGGCGACGCTGCCCGCGGTGTTACCTGGGCGCGAAGCGCAGACGTCGAGCTCCTTGCCCTGGTGTATCACCCGGAGCCAGCTGTGTCCGGTGTGGTACCACGGGTGGTGTTCTAGGCGGACCCGTGCGGCATGAACTGGACGAACCTGAAACCCGAGCTGCTCAAGTATCTGTCCCAGCACCATGTTGTATTGACCCGAATGGCCATGGCCAGCCTCTAGCGAGGCTGCGGGGCTGAGCCACAGGTGCCAACACGAATAGTGGGTGTACATCCGATAGACGAGACCGGTGGCCTCGTTAACCAGATCCCAACCCGTCTTCCCGGACGCCCGGCAAGCAGCGACAACGTCGTCGACGGTGTGCATAGATCGCTGGGCCGGCTCCGGACCGGGGGCCGCCAGGATGACGGGGGTGATGGCAGCCGCCACGCCGGCCAGCACAAGTGGGATCTTCTTCATCACTGCTCCTGGGAGTCGTCGATCGGGGCGAGGGGGTCGTGGGTGTATCGCCGCGCGTTGCGCCGGTCCTCGAAACGCTGCTTCCAGTAGGGCCGGGCACCGGGAGTCGCAGCGAGCTCGGAATGGATCGCCAGCATGGCCTCCACACTGGCGTCCCAGGTGAACTGCTCAGCTCGCCGTCGCGCCGCGTCCCGCAGTTCTGGGCCAAGTCTGGCCGCCAGGCGTTGGGTGGCGTCGGCCAGGCCCTCGGCGTCGGGGCTGCCGGCCTCCCCACTCGTCACGTCGACGATCTCGTGGGCGCCACCCCGGTTCGCGGTAACGACTGGGGTGCCGCAGGCGAGAGCCTCTAGGGAAGCTAGCCCGAAAGTTTCTGCGGGACACACCGACATTGAGATATCGGCTGCGGCGAAACGTCGGGCGACTTCTTCGCGTCCCTCGACGAAGCCGTTGAAGAAGACCGCAGCGTCACCAGCCTGCTGTTTCATAGCCTCAGCATCTGGGCCAACCCCGTACATGTCGAGGCGCACGGGGATCCCGCGTCGGTGCAATTCGACTGCGGCCGCGACGGCCAGCTGGGGACTTTTCTCGTGGCTCATCCGACCGATGTAGCACAGCCGTAAGATGCCGTCGGGGCGCGGAGTTGGCAGACCTAGTTCACGCTTGTCGGGGTTGAAGGTCTCTAGGTCGACGCCGAGGGGCACCTTGACGAGGCGGGCGCCGGTGTCGGCGAATTCACCTGCGGAGTAATCGGAGGTGACGACGACGACGTCGAAAGACTTGGAGAGACGACGGTTGAGGGCGGCAACGGCAGCTGCGACGCCGAACTGTCGGCGAACCCACATGGTGAGCATGTCGTCAAGCCGTTCGTGACTGAACAGCACCGATCCGATGCCGCGACGTGACGCCCAGCCGGACGCCGGAGTAAGGGTCCACTTGTCAGAGGACTCGATGGAGGTGGGATGGAAGCGGTCAAGGATGTCAAGAGCTCGCCAGGGCGTAGCGATCATGCGGTAACCCGCGGAGACACGCGGCGCGGCAATCTCGACGGTGATGCCGGATTCTGATTCGGTGATGCGGTCTTTGGGGCCTGGTATCACCAGGATTCGTTCGTGACCGGCCGCGACGTAACCCTTTCCGAGAGCGTCGATAGCCACCTTCATACCGCCGGACACAGGGCCGACAAAATTGGCGAGCTGAGCGATACGAAGGGTCGTCACCCGTCTAGCCTATGTGGTGATCGTGAGCTTTCGACACTAGGGGTTAGGCTGGCAGCCCCGCAGGCATAACAAACGCCGGCTCCCTTAGGGGAACCGGCGTTCTGTGAAGGAGGATCAGGCCTCAGACTTCTCCTCAGCCTCCGCGGCCTCCTGCTCGTCGGCCACGGGGGCCTGCGCAGCGGCGTTCTCGGCCGGAGCGTTGTGCTCAGTGGCAGCCTCACCGTCGGAAGCTTCGGGTTCGGCGTCCTTGGCCTCGGTAGCGGCGTTGATCTGCGCCTTAGCGTCAGCAGCGCTAGCCGGAGCCTTCGGAGCGACGTTGTCCGTAACGACCTCAATGACGGCCATGGGAGCGTTGTCGCCCTTGCGATTGCCGATGCGAGTGACACGGGTGTAGCCGCCGTCACGACCCTCCATGAGGGGGCCGATCTCGGTAAAGAGGATGTGCACGATACCGCGGTCGGTAATCGTGCGGTTCACGAAACGGCGGTTAGCGACGGTGTCGGTCTTAGCCCGGTTGATGAGCTTCTCGGCCAGCGGGCGAACGCGCTTGGCTTTCGTGACGGTGGTCACGACGTGGCCATGCTCGAACAGCTGGCTGGCCAGGTTGCGCAGGATGATGCGCTCGTGGGCCGGGGATCCGCCAAGGCGGGGGCCCTTTGTGGGCTTCGGCATTGTTTTCTCCTTGTGTGTCGGTGTGGCGGGCAGGTGGACCCGCCGCGGTCCGGCTGAGGGAGGACGGGTGTCCTCCCCTCCCCTTCCCCATCATGTGACGGGTGGGGGTGTGGCCAGGGTCCACCCCCCTGGCCTCCCCTCCGAAGAGAGGAAAATCTTGAGTTGTCACGGTGCCGGGGTCGTCCCTCGCAACCTTTCCCCACTAGGTCAACCCCAAACACAACCAACAGCACACCTGCGACTACAACAAAGAGCCAACCCACACGGGGGATGCAAGGGGGTCGCCCCCCTTGCCCTTAAACGATCAGTACTCCTCAGTCTCCGCGTAATCGTCGTCGTTGGCCTCGTCATAGGCCTCAGCTGCGGCGAGCGGGTCAAACCCCGGAGCCGAGTCTTTGAGGGCCAGACCAAGCTCGGTGAGCTTTTCCTTGACTTCGTCGATCGACTTGGATCCGAAGTTCCGGATGGCCAGTAGGTCCTGCTCAGACCGCGAGACGAGTTCTCCAACGGTATGGATGCCCTCACGCTTGAGGCAGTTGTAGGAGCGAACGGTGAGGTTGAGCTCCTCGACCGGGGTGCTCAGGCTCTCGGCGTACTCTTCGTCAACTGGGCCGGCACCGATCTCAATACCCTCAGCTTCAGCGTTGAGATCGCGGGTCAGTCCGAACAGCTCGACGAGGGTCTTGCCAGCGGAGGCAACGGCGTCGCGAGGGAGGATGGACGGCTTGGTTTCGACGTCAACGACGAGCTTGTCGAAGTCAGTGCGCTGCTCGACTCGGGTGGCCTCGACCTTGTAAGTGACTTTGAGGACTGGGGAGTAAATCGAGTCGACGGCGATGCGACCGATCTCGCCGTTCGGATCGTCGTTGAGGGCACTGGAAACGTAGCCGCGACCACGCTCGACGATGAGTTCCATCTCGAATCGGCCATCGTCATTGAGGGTCGCGATGTGCAACTCCGGATTGTGGATGGTCACGCCCGCCGGCGGGTTGATGTCGGCAGCGGTGATTTCACCAGCACCGGACTTACGCAGGTACATGGCAACTGGCTCGTCCTCCTCCGAGGAGAGCACAAGGCCCTTGAGGTTCAAAATGATCTCGGTGACGTCCTCGACGCAACCCTCGATAGTCGAGAACTCGTGCTGAACTCCCTCGATCTTGATGCTCGTCACAGAGGCGCCTGGAATGGACGACAGCAGAGTACGACGCAGCGAGTTGCCGATGGTGTATCCGAAGCCCGGCTCCAGAGGCTCGATAACGAACTTCGAGCGGAACTCGGAGATGGACTCCTCGGTAAGAGTGGGGCGCTGTGCAATGAGCATATTTTTTCTACCTTTCGCGCCAACCGCTATATGAAGGCGCAGAGGGGGACAAGATGACGGGGGTTCCCGCCGCGATATTTGATTGTGAGGGGGTGGCGGCCCCGGAAACCGCGAACCGCCACGTCGAGGGTCGCCCCTCGCGATCCCCCAGAACTGACGGGGGTTGCGAGGGGCTTGCCTACATCACTTCGAGTAGAGCTCGACGATAGCCTGCTCGTTGACGTCGATGACGATCTGGTCACGAGCGGGCAGCTGGTGGACGAGAATGCGTCCCTTATTGGGGCGAACCTCGAGCCATGCCGGGATATCGCGGGTCTCGAAGGTCTCGCGAGCGACGACGATCGGGTGGAGGTCCTTAGACTTCTCACGAACGTCGATGATGTCGTGGGTGCTCACCCGGTAGGAAGGAATGTTGACCTTCTTGCCGTTGACCAGGAAGTGACCGTGGCTGACCATCTGTCGAGCCTGACGACGGGTAGCAGCAAGGCCGGCGCGGTACACAACGTTGTCGAGACGCGACTCAAGGATCTGCAGCAGGACGTCACCAGTTTTACCCTGGGCACGGTCTGCTTCCTCGTAGTAACGACGGAACTGCTTCTCCAAGACGCCGTAGGCGTAACGCGCCTTCTGCTTCTCACGCAGCTGCAGCGAGTACTCGGAGTCCTTGGTGCGACCGCGTCCGTGGACACCCGGGGGGTACGGGCGACGCTCGAAGGACTTGTCGTTGCCGACAAGGTCAGTCCCGAGGCGACGGGACTTCTTGGTAAGGGGGCCGGTGTAACGGGCCATTGTATATCAGTCCTTTGCTCTCGGAGTGGGTCAGACGCGGCGGCGCTTCGGCGGGCGGCATCCGTTGTGCGGAACGGGGGTGACATCGGAGATCGGACCGATCTCCAAGCCGACGGCCCCGAGGGAACGGATGGCGGTCTCACGGCCGGAGCCAGGACCCTTGACGAAAACGTCAACCCGCTTCATGCCATGCTCCATGGCGCGACGGCCAGCGGCCTCAGCAGCCATCTGGGCGGCGAACGGGGTGGACTTACGGGAGCCCTTGAAGCCGACGGTGCCGGCCGAGGCCCACGAGATCACCGCACCCGAGGGGTCAGTGATAGCGATGATGGTGTTGTTGAACGTGCTCTTGATGTGCGCCTGACCGGCGACGACGTTCTTCTTCTCCTTGCGGCGCACCTTGGTCTTGGGTGCACCCTTGTGGCCTGCAGTAGCCATGTGATGTCTCTCCTGAAATCAGTGTGATCTGCGCGTCAATGACGGTTGGTGAGTGCCCGGTAGGCGATGACTCACTTGGCCTTCTTCTTAGCGACGGCCTTTCTCTTACCCTTGCGGGTACGGGCGTTGGTGCGGGTGCGCTGACCACGAACCGGGAGTCCGCTGCGGTGACGACGGCCCTGGTACGTGCCGATCTCGATCTTACGGCGGATGTCGGCAGCCACCTCACGGCGAAGGTCTCCCTCGACGTGGTAGCTGGCTTCAATGTGGTCACGCAATGCCACCAGCTGATCATCGGTCAGCTCGTGGACGCGCAGGTCACCGCTGATTCCGGTGGCCTTCAGGGTCTCGGTGGCGCGGGTGCGGCCGATTCCGTAGATGTAGGTCAGGGCGACCTCGAGGCGCTTGTCGCGCGGCAGGTCGACTCCGATGAGGCGTGCCATGTGGCATCCCTTTCTTATTCCTTCGACCCGTATCGCTCGGGCCGCGAAGGTGTCCGGCGTGGAGCGCCCTCGTCATTCCTGTGAACGATGGACAGTGTCTGACTGTCCGACGAGGCCCCGGCCTTCGTCCGGGGGTAGTGGCCCGAATCCGTGCTCGATGGTTTCGAGCGGGGTTTCGGGACGTGCTTCCACGGTGTCCCGAGCATTGCCCGGGAGGTCTGCACCAGCGTGTGCAGCCAGTGCGTTTTCAATTGTGGAATTCATTTGTTCACCGCTCCCACCTGGGTGGTGGGCCTGACGGTGGACCTCAGGGGTCGAACCCCTGCATTCCTGCTGACCGTCACGATGACGATCTGCGATCCCGTCGCGGCGTGGGCTCAGCCCTGACGCTGCTTGTGGCGCGGGTTATCGCAGATGACCATCACGCGGCCGTGGCGACGAATGACCTTGCACTTATCGCAGATCTTCTTGACGCTCGGCTGAACCTTCATGAGATTCTCTTTCGCGTAACGGTCCCCTAGTGGGAACCTGGGTGGTGCGCCGCTAAGCGCTTGGCAGTGAGCCGCAGCTCACTTATGGCGGTAGACGATCCGGCCGCGGGTGAGATCGTAGGGCGATAGCTCGACGACGACACGGTCTGACGGCAGGATTCGGATGTAGTGCTGACGCATCTTGCCGCTGATCGTGGCAAGAACGCGGTGCCCATTCTTGAGTTCGACACGGAACATGGCGTTGGGCAATGCTTCAACGACAGTTCCCTCTAGCTCGAGTGCTCCCTCTTTCTTGGCCATTACATCCCATCTGTCCGCTACCCACACCCCCTGCGGGCGTGGTTGTGGCCCCGCACACACGGAGCCAACACGTAACGATACCTTTTCGGTCGCACCATCCCAAATTGACGACTGTCGGGAGTGTCAATGACCCTCGACGACGCGGTAGCCCAATACCCATCCGCGGGAGTCCGCAACATTGATCCAGAACCCCCGACAGATCAGCCTCAGTCGAGAGGCCCGAACGCCACTCCGCGCTTCTGGAGCTCAGCTTGACCGCCGTCGGGCTCCGACAACACCCACAGCCCATCACTCGTTACGGCGACCGTGTTCTCCCAGTGGCTAGCCCACGAGCCATCCACCGTAACAACGGTCCACTCATCGTCCAGGGTTGCGGCGTCCTCCGTGCCGAGGGTGGCCATCGGCTCGATGCACAACACCATGCCCTCAACGATCTTCGGGCCACGCCCAGCCCGCCCCCAGTTGGGAACATCCGGATCCATGTGCATCTCGGTACCGATACCGTGGCCGGTGTACTCACGAATGATGCCGTAATCACGGTCGTGGGATTCCAGTGATGCCTGAACCGCTGCGGAAATGTCACCAATGCGGGCTCCAGGCGCGACCTTGGCGATACCGGCCCACATCGATTCCCGGGTCACCTCGGATAGGACCCGCGCTTCCTCGCTGACCTCTCCCACCAGAACAGTCCGGGCGGCATCTCCGTGCCACCCATCAACGATGGCTCCATAGTCGATGGAGACGATGTCGCCTTCTTCAAGCTCACGTTCGCCGGGGATGCCATGGACGATCGTCTCGTTGGGGCTTACACAGGCAACACCCGGGTAGGGCGGCAAACCCCAATCGCCCCCGTAGTTGAGAAAGTTGGATCCAGCACCGTGCTGCTTAAGGACTTTCCGACCAGCATTATCAATGTCGGCAGTGGTGGCCCCGGGCACGGCAACCGCGCTCATGGCTTCCAGCCCCTCGGCGACGACGAGGCCGGCTCGCCGCATCGTGCGGATCTGGTCGGGTGTCTTGATCTGGAATCGGTTGCGACCCAACACGTCAGTTCTTCGAATCGAGTGTGGCGAAGATACGCTGGCGCACCTCGTCGATCTCGCCGACTCCGTCCACTGGGGCGAGGATACCGGCCGAACGATAGTGCTCGAGCAGCGGCTCTGTCTGGGAAGAGTAGACCTTCATCCGGTTGCGGATGGTCTCCTCATTGTCATCAGTACGCCCCTCGATCTCAGCTCGCTTCAGCAGACGCTGGGTAAGCAACTCGGGATCAACGTCAAGGCTGATGACGGCGTCGAGTTGCTGACCATGCTCCTTGAGGTAGGCATCGAGAGCCTCAACCTGGTGCATATTGCGGGGGTAGCCGTCAAGCAGGAAACCGCTAGCGGCATCGTCCTCGTTGAGCCGATCAACAACGATCGCATCGGTCAATTCGTCGGGCACGAGGTCTCCGGCGTCCATGATGGCCTTGACCTTCTTGCCCAGCTCGGTGCCGTTCTTGATATTGGTACGGAACATATCGCCGGTGGAAATCGCGGGCACACGGTAGTGCTCGGCGATAGCGGTGGCCTGAGTTCCCTTGCCTGCGCCTGGGGCGCCCATGATCAACAATCTCATGATGACAGGAATCCTTCGTAGTGTCGTTGCTGCAACTTGCTTTCGACCTGTTTCACGGTGTCCAACGCCACACCCACGATAATGAGGATGCTCGTACCTCCAAAGGGGAAGTTCTGGTTCGCATGGAGGTAGACGAACGCGAGTGTCGGGATCATCGAAATGAGGCCCAAGTATAAGGACCCAGGTGCCGTCAGCCTCGAGAGCACATAGGCCAGGTAGTCCTCGGTGGGCTTCCCGGCTCGGATGCCAGGAATAAAACCACCGTACTTCTTCATGTTGTCACTCATTTCGACTGGGTCGAAAGTGATGGCCACATAGAAGTAGCAGAAGAAGATAATCAGTAGGAAATAGACAATGTTGTACACCGGGTGGTCGCCACGCGTGAAGTAGTGGCCAATCCACTTGGCCGCGGACGTCTGCGGCCGGAAGGTTGCGTAGAGCACCGGCAGGTACAGAATCGACGAAGCGAAGATTACCGGGATAACGCCGGATTGGTTCACTTTGAGCGGAATGTACGTCGTCGAGCCACCAAACATCCGGCGTCCCACCATCCGTTTGGCGTACTGCACCGGGATGCGTCGCTGACCCTGCTCAATAAATACGACCGCAGCCATAACGGCTAGACCAATCGCGATCACCAGGCTGAAAATGAACCAGGCGTGAGCCTGACCGGCACCATTTCGAGCGACCTTGATGGCCCACAGCGAGTCAGGGAAGCGCGCCGCGATCTGGGTGAAAATCATGATCGACATACCGTTGCCGATACCGCGGTCGGTGACGAGCTCACCCATCCACATGACGATGGTCGTACCGGCCGTCATCGTCAGGATCATGACGACGACCTCGAAGACCGAGGTCGAGTAGACAACCGGCAAGCTGCAGGTGAACAGGCGGCCGGAGGTGGCAAGCGTGACGAAGGCCGTTGCCTGCAGCAGGCCAAGCACCAGGGTGAGGTAACGGGTGTACTGGGTGATCTTGTTCTGGCCGGAGGCACCCTCCTTCTTGAGGGTTTCCAGCTTCGGGATCACGACAGTCAGCAACTGCAGGATGATCGACGCCGTGATGTAGGGCATGATGCCGAGGGCGAAGATCGCCAACTTCAGCAAGGCACCACCGGAGAACAAGCTGATCATCGAGTACAAACCGGCTGAAGAGCCGGAACTTGCCTGGGTGACACAGGTGTTGATGTTCGACACGTTGACGTTCGGGACGGGGATGACGGACCCGAGCCGGAAAACCGCCAGGATGAACAACGTGAACAGGATCTTGCGGCGAAGATCCGGTGTTCGGAACGCATTGGCGAAGGCGGAAAGCATCCGGGCCCTCTCCCATCTCGTGGACTACTGACTAGGCAGATCCAACCCCCAATGACGCGCTGCAGGCAAACGCCTGGGGGCATGGACACAGCGGGGGTAGTCTATCAACTCACGCGGGTAATACCCACGTCGCCGTCCATCGTCACCTATCTGACCCCCTCTGGAGCGCCATGAGACCGCCGATCATCATCTCCTCGCATCGAGGGCGAATCGGTGTCGGGATCGTCGTGGCGGTGATCATCGTGCTGACGGTCCTGAACCTCATCAGGTCTGGCCTCGCCGGATTGACGCATCTGCCGACGCTGCTGCTCTTCGTGTGGCTGCTGTGGATCATCTGGGGTATAGCCGAGGTCCGGATCGACGACGATGGGGTGATCATCATCAACCAGTTCCGCATTTGGAATGTGCCCTGGTGTCGGATCACCGACACAACGGGACGTTGGGGCCTGTCCCTTACCGCTGAGCGCCGTCCGAACGCCGAAGGAATGCGCGAGTCGAGGACGATCTCGGCGTGGGCCGCCCCGGCTCGTGGCGCAGCAACCGCAATGAAAGGCAGCGCCGACCACATCCCCCAGATCATCATCGGTTCTGAGGCGCCAATGAGGTGGTCCCTTGACTCTCATTCGACAGCTCGTCTTATCGAGATGGAGCGGATCGAGCGTCACCCATCTAGTGCGGTCGCTTCCACGGAAGGCCACCAGGACGCAGGTTCAGGCACAAAGCCCTATGACAGTGAGATCCGCGTGCGCCCCAATTGGATGACGATCTGTGTCACTGTAGTGCTCATCGCAGCCGCCATCATCGTCTGAAGCCCCACCTGCGACGATTGCCTACCGCTGCCGATGAATCGCCGGTGTGGCTCGGTTGCAATACCCCTGAATGCTCAGGGCGAGCATCCCAGGCACCGTCACTGGATCACCTCGCCAATCCCAGTCGCCTGGACATCACGCTTTTTGGCGCGCGTGTTCATCAGATCGAGTGCAAACGCACACATGGAGCCAACTAGCGCCACCACAAGAGTAATCATGAAGATCTGGTGATATCCCACATAGGCATTTCCGCGATGCTTTTCAACTATTCTTGCGGTAAGTGGGTTAGCCCAGAAGATCGAGGCATACACCAAGAACGATCCCACTGCCATCGCGGACCCATTGATGTGCTCGGGAAGGTTCAATTCAGCGACTGGTGCCAAGAGCACAGCCTTGCCCATAAAGATACCGAGTGCCATGACCATTAGCAGGATCATGGCTGGCCACATCATCCCGTCACCGACTGGCAATAGCCGCACTGCCAAGGTACCGACCGCAGTGATCAGCAACGCGATACCCATCATTCTGGTCGATGACTTGAACAGGTAGTCAGCGAGTACCCCGGCCACTAGCCCGGAAATGATCCCCAACAGTCCAGTATTGAAGATACCGAAGGCGCCGGCCATGGCATCAGAAGCCTTGAATACCAGTGAGAGGTAGGGTGCAGACGAGTAGATGAGGTTGACGTAGCACCAGTAAACGCACAATCCAGCCAAGCCGGCTAGCCACACCCGGGGTTTTATCAGCACTGCCACTAGACCCTTCAGCGCCTCCATGTTCGCTGATTCCCCCTTGTCCACGGCATCACCCGCCACGGCATTCTTAGGTACCCAGCGCAGCAACGCGAAGATGAGCGGCACAAGAACGAGGGTGTAGGCGATCGCGAATCCGCGCATCACCGCCGTGGTATGACCAGACCACAGCGCCAAGGCACCAATCACCACGACGTTCATCAGAAACTCAACACCGCGGCGAATTGACTCCAGCAGGCCCATCGCCAAGCCCCGACCCTTCTTGTCCGCGTCTTCGGACATGAAGGCGACGCCATTGACTACGGCTGGCCATCCAATGGCGTCCCACACACCCCACGATGCCGCGATGACAATCATGACGTCGAAGGACAGGTGGGGAATGGAGAACAGGATGAGACCAGTGCCGAGGCGCCAGGCACACCACGTGCAGAGAATCGAACGAACCGTAAAACGGTTGTTGATCCAGCCGCCCGGCACATAGAGGAACATCGCGATGCCGAGCCACCCCATCAGGATGCCGAATTGGTCGATCCCGATCCCGAGTGTCTTCGTAAGCGGGACGATAAGTGACCCTTTGAAAGCCTCGAATGCCGAATAGGTCAACTGGCCCGCCAGCACGACTGTAAGGAACGGCACCGCTCTCGCGCCTCGCAAGAATACTGGAAGTCGGCGATGTCTTCCCGATTCAGATACGCTCGGGTCAATTAAGGGAATAGTTGTCTCCATGGTTTCCACTTTTCAGCGTGCCCCGACAGCGCCGGCCAGCAGGTCTGGGACGTCGGATATCACTGCGTCGACTCCCCAATTGAACAATTGATTCGCGCGATCAGCCCGGTTGACCGTCCACGCATTGACTCGGAAACCGGCCTCCTTAAACCGCGCAACACTCCGCTCAGTCAGTGCAGAATCCTCAGGATGGATGTAGGTAGCTCCCACCAACTCCAGCATGGAACGCCAATCGTCGTAGAGCGCCGCCGTCTCATACAGGCATGCCACGTCCCATTGCGGAGCCGCTTCCTTAAACTTGGACAACAGCACGTGGTTGAACGAACTCACAATCACCTGACGTCCAGGCTTGAGTCTCTCGAGTTCTGCGATGATGGAATCCCGTAACTGGAGTGAACTGCGAGCTCCCTCCTCATTCGACTTAATTTCGATATTGGCGTTGAGACCAGTCTCGTTCATGAAGTCGATGAGATCCGTCAACCGCGGCAATGGCTCCCCGGCGAACTGAGACGAGAACCATCTGCCAGCGTCAATGGTGGGTAGGTCTGAGGCGGTCAACTCGTTGTAACGGCCGCGACAATTCGTGGTCCGATCCAAGGAGCTGTCATGAATGAGTACCGCGGTGCCGTCACCAATGACGTCAACGTCGGTCTCGATCCACTCGATACCGGCTTCCACAGCCGCCCGGAAAGCTGCCATCGTATTCTCAGGCGCACGAGAACTCAATCCTCGGTGCGCAATGACTCGTCGAGTAGACATCTAGGGTCTCCTTGCGTGCAACAGTTGTGCCGTCGTCGGCGGCATAACCGTAGCAGAACCTTGCAAAAACACCGTGCCGGGAAAACATTCCCGGCACGGCTCTCAGCTCAGATACGACAGTGTCACTTCTGGAAGCCGATATCCTCTGCGTGCACAGTTTGGAAGGTGGCGGCACCGAAGTTTGCCAGATTCTTCGGAACAGCGGTGAAGGAGATGCGTCGGTATAGCGGCAAGGTTGTGGCGTCATCCCAGATAATCTTGTCAGCCCGGTTAGTCAGTTCGCGACGCTTCGAGGCATCAGATTCGGCATCGATTTTCGCAAGGAGTTTCTCAACCTCTGGATCAAGAAGTTGAGAGAAGTTGGACTGCGAGGGCTGCTTGGAGTCTGCAGCCGGAGCGCCATATATCTGACGGGCGTTGATCGTCGGGTACGGGGTGCCGTTCCAGGCGAAGGCAATAACGTCGAAAGAATGACTGCTCAAGGTCTGAGGCAAGGACTCACTCGGAGTCTTGACTAGGTTGACCTTCACGCCGATCTGGGCCATATCCTGCTTAAATAGCGCGCCCTCATTCTCGGAGGTAGGGACGCCGGGCAGCTGGGCATAACTAATGGTGAGGGTCTGACCATCCTTGACGCGATGGTCACCGCGCATCTTCCAACCAGCCTTGTCTAGGCTCTTCTTAGCGGCTTCCGGGTCATACTTATAGTCCGCAGAGTTGTCCTGGTATCCGGCCTGGCCTGGCATAAAGAAATGGTTGCCAAGCATGAGGGTGTCGGAGTTCACCGGCATGCCAGCAAGGTCAGATTTGGCGATCGCGGGCCGATTGATGCCCTTGACGATAGCCTGACGTACCTTCTTGTCAGACAACATCGCCGACTGAGTATTGAAAGTGAACTGACGCCACTGCAGCGAACCCGCCTGCCGCATCTCCACGTCTGGACGCTTCTTAGCAGTCTGGTAGCCACTCTTGGTGATGATGTTCGAGGCGACGTCGATCTCCTTGTTAGCAACAGCTTTAGCCTTGGCAGCGTCTGCCATCACCTTGAACGTGACGGCATCGAGCTTCGATTTATCGCCCCACCATTTGTCGTTGCGCTTGACCGTCAGAGTTTTGGACGCCTGGTCAACCCCGGTGGGGACGAAGGGGCCAGCAAACCACTCCGGGTTCGGCTTCTTCCAACCAGAGTTGAAGGTGTCAGGATCGCAGACACCCTCCTTCGGCAGCACCGTATTCAGGGTTGCCGCCCAGTCGGGGTAGGTGGTCTTGAAGGTCAGGACAACGTCGGTGTCCTTGTCGCCCTTGTCCACCGAGGAGATCTGGTTAAAGCCTTCGGTGCTGGTCGGCAGGAATCCGGGAGCGGACCCGCTATTCGCCTTCCAGGTAGCCTGGTAATCGGTGTAGTCAATGGTGCGACCCGAGTTCCACTTAGCTTTCGGGTTGAGGTGCAGGGTCACGATCTGCTTGCCGCCCTTGGTCTCCACATCCGTCGAGGAGATGTAGTTCGGGTTCGGCTTCGGGGTGCCGTCTTCGGTGATATCGAAGTTGGTGACACCCACGAATCGCCATATCGTCGTGGCCAAGTCAGTGGTGCTGCCGTTCTCGTTCATGGGGTTCCACCCTGTCGGCAACTGCGCGACGGCCAGACGCAGCGTACCTCCGTCTTTGAGTTGATCCCGATCAACCGCATTGAGCTGAGCCATGGGGGCCGACTCCGATGTCACCCCTGACTGGCTACTTCCGCCAGACTGGTTCTTCTGTCCGCACCCGGTGAGTGCCGTAGCCGACACGGCCAGCACTACTACCGAGGTCACGATCGCCTTGTGCAAGTTGTCCTCCAGCGAAGTGGATGGCAGGACGCTCCTGTCATCATCCGGCTTGTGTGCCGCAAACCGAACATCACACGTTACGAAACCACTATGCCGATCATCAAACCACCCCAGCAGGACAATTCGCCCCAAGCTCATCGAGGAGCAGCGTCAATTTCCTGTTCGCGCGGTGTGCGTAATCGTACATACCCCGCCCGTGCGGCACTGAGATCAAATTACCCCCGGCACGCCGTGTTTGGTGCCCTACCCGTTGATAAAAACGGGAGGGATGGAAAACCGTTCGGTCTCCCATCCCTCCCATCGTCAAGCGGTCGTATTCATGACGAGAAGAATTCAGCGCTTGGTAACGCTGCCACCAGCCTTCTCGATCTTTTCCTGGGCCGACTTCGACCACGCGTCAACCACGAGGTCAACCTTGACGGTCACCTCGCCGGTTCCGAGAACCTTGACGAGTTCGTTGTCACGCACAGCGCCAACAGCGACCAGGTCGTCAACGGTGATCTTGCCACCCTTAGGGAACAGAGCCTCGATCTTGTCCAGGTTTACGACCTGGTACTCGGTGCGGAACGGGTTGTGGAACCCGCCCAGCTTCGGGGCCTGCATATGAATCGGCATCTGGCCGCCCGCGAAGAACTCGGGCACGTTCTTGCGTGCGCCGGTTCCCTTGGTGCCGCGACCAGCAGTCTTACCCTTGGAGCCCTCACCACGACCAACGCGGGTCTTGGTCTTGTGGGCACCAGGAGCGGGCTTGAGGTCATGGAGCTCAATAGCCATGTCAGTCCACCTCTTCCATGGTGACGAGGTGACGAACGGTCTGAACCATGCCGCGGAACTCCGGGCGGTCTTCCTTGATGACCGTGTCACCGATGCGCTTCAGTCCGAGGCTGCGCAGGGTCTCACGATGATTCGGCTTCGTAGCGATGCCAGACTTGATCTGGGTGATCTTCAGCTTGCTCATCAGTTAACCCCCGCCTTCTCCTCCATGCGGGCAGCAGCGGCGGCCTCGTCGGCCTCCTTGCGTGCACGCAGCATGGCTGCCGGGGCGACGTCCTCGACGGACTTGCCGCGGCGACGGGCGACCTCTTCGGGCTCCTCGAGCTGCCGCAACGCGTCGACGGTGGCGTGAACCACGTTGATCGCATTGGAGGATCCGAGGGACTTGGCGAGCACGTCGTGCACGCCGGCGCACTCGAGAACAGCGCGGGCCGAGCCACCGGCAATAACACCAGTACCGGGGGAAGCCGGACGCAGCATAACGACGCCGGCCGCCTTCTCACCGATCACCGGGTGGGTGATGGTGCCACCGACCAGCGGCACCTTGAAGAAATGCTTCTTGGCTTCCTCAACGGCCTTGGCGATAGCTGCGGGCACCTCCTTAGCCTTGCCGTAGCCGACGCCCACGTTGCCCTCGCCGTCACCCACGACGACTAGCGCCGTGAAGCTAAAGCGACGGCCACCCTGGACCACCTTGGCGACGCGGTTAATGGCCACGACGCGCTCGAGATATTCGTTCTGATTGCGGTTGCGATCGTTCTGGCCACGACGGTTGTCACGGCCACGACGCTCACCACTTGCACCGCCACCGCGGCGCTGGGTTCCACTCATCGTTGCTCACTTGCCTTTCGTGGGTCAGAAGTCGAGACCGGCCTCGCGGGCCGCATCGGCCAGCGCGGCGATCCGCCCGTGGTACTGGTTCCCGGCCTTATCGAAGACGACCGTGTTGATACCAGCAGCCTTAGCGCGCTCACCGATGATGGTGCCGACGCGGGCCGCCTTCGCGGTCTTGTCTCCGGACATCTCGCGCAGCTCAGCCTCCATGGTGGAGGCCGACACCAAGGTGTTGCCGGCAACATCGTCGATGACCTGAACGAAGACATGCTTCGACGAACGGGTCACGACCATGCGGGGACGTTCGACGGTCCCGAAGATCTTCTTGCGACCGCGGGCCTGGCGACGAGCACGTGCCTTGGCGCGGTCGGACAGGCTCTTGCGAACAGTCAGGGTGCTTGCCATGTCACTTACCTGCCTTTCCAACCTTGCGACGGACGTTCTCGCCCTCGTAACGCACGCCCTTACCCTTGTAGGGTTCCGGCTTGCGGATCTTGCGGATGTTGGCCGCGGTCTCACCCACGACCTGCTTGTCGATGCCCTGAACCGAGAACTTCGTGGGGTTCTCGACAGCGAAGGTGATTCCCTCTGGGGCGTCGACGATCACCGGGTGCGAGAAGCCGAGGTTGAACTCGAGCTGCTTAGGTCCCTTAGACAGCACGCGGTAACCCACGCCCTGAAGTTCCAGCTTCTTCTCGTAGCCCTCGGTCACACCGATGACCATGTTGTTGATGAGGGTCCGAGTCAGCCCGTGCAGTGAGCGATTCTCACGCTCGTCGTCGGGACGCTCAACGAGGACTGCGCCCTCATCATTCTTTTTCACGGTGATGGGTTCGCAAACGGTGAGATTCAGGGTTCCCTTGGGACCCTTCACCTCCACGTACTGCCCATCAAGCTTCACCTCGACACCGGACGGGACGGCGATGGGAAGCCTGCCAATGCGCGACATTGATTACTCCTATCTGTCTCGTCGACGGTCACCACACGTAGGCGAGGACTTCCCCGCCTACGGACTTCTCATGGGCCTGCTTGTCAGTAAGCAGTCCCTGAGAAGTGGAGATGATAGCGATGCCCAGGCCGCCGAGTACCTTCGGCAGGGCGGTGGACTTGGCATAAACGCGAAGTCCGGGCTTGCTGATACGACGAACGCCAGCGATGGAACGCTCACGATTCTCGCCGTACTTAAGGGTGAGGGTCAGGGTCTTGCCGACCTCGCCCTCCTTGGGTTCGTTGACCTTGTAGTCGGCGATGTAACCCTCGGACTTGAGGATGCCGGCGATTCCCGCCTTGATCTTCGAGTGAGGCATCGACGTCTGGTCGTGGTACGCCTGGTTGGCGTTGCGCAGACGGGTCAGCATGTCTGCGATCGGGTCAGTCATGGTCATGGCTGGTTTGGCCTCTTTCTCACAATGGTTTCCCTGGTGCCGTCTCCTAGTGGGATTTAGCCCGGGACCTTCTGTGTTGTTCAGGTATGTATGAGGCGGGTTACCAACCCGCCGGGGGCCTTGTCGGGCCCGTGGATCAGCATCCTTGACGGACGCGCGCGGTCACCAGGAAGACTTGGTGACACCCGGGAGCTGACCGGCGTGGGCCATCTCACGCAAGCAGATTCGGCATAGGCCGAATTTGCGGTACACCGAGTGCGGACGACCGCAGCGCTGGCAACGGGTGTAAGCACGGACACCGAACTTAGACTTTCGGGCCGCCTTGACCTTCAGAGCTGTCTTGGCCATCAGATCCTCACTTCTTCTTCTTCTTGGCGTAGTAGGCGGGACCGCGCTTGGTCTTCGCCTTCTTCGGATCATCCTTCGCCTTGAACGGGAATCCCAGGTGCTTGAGCAGGGCCTTGCCCTCCTCGTTAGTCTGTGCGGTGGTCACGAAGGTGATGTCCATGCCGCGGACGCGGTCGATCTTGTCCTGGTCAATCTCGAGGAACATCACCTGCTCGGACAGACCGAAGGTGTAGTTACCCTTGCCGTCGAACTGGTTCGAGTTGAGACCACGGAAGTCGCGGATGCGGGGCAGGGCCAGGGTCAGCAGACGGTCGGCAAACTCCCACATCCGATCACCGCGAAGGGTGACGTGGCAGCCGATCGGCTGTCCCTCGCGCAGCTTGAACTGAGCGATCGACTTGCGAGCTTTGGTGACCTGCGGCTTCTGGCCGGTAATGGCGGTGATGTCGCGAACGGCACCGTCCATAACCTTGGAGTCGTGTGCGGCATCGCCGACACCCATGTTCACCACGATCTTCTCGAGACCGGGGATGAGCATCGGGTTCTGGTAGCCGAACTCCTCCTGCATGGCAGCGCGGATCTGCTCGCGGTACTGCTTCTTCAGACGAGGCATCTCGTGCGCGATGGCGTCGGTGCTCACTTGGCCTCCTCCTTCTTGAGGTAGCGGACGCTGCGCTGGGCGGCGTACTCGGAGCCGTCGGGGCGACGCTTGGTGACGTCCACGCGACGATAACCGACGCGAGTCACGACGTCCTTGCCGTCGATCTTGGTCACGAGCTGAACGTTCGAGACATGGATCGGGGCTTCGGACGAGATAATGCCACCCTTGGTGGTGCCGCCCTGTGGGGTGGGCAGGTCGCGACGATGGTGCTTACGAATGTTCACACCCTCGACGACGACGCGTTCACGCTCCGGATCCACCGAGAGAACCTCGCCGATGGCGCCCTTGTCGTTGCCAGCGATGACCTTGACACGGTCACCCTTCTTGATCTTGAGCGTCTTCATTCAGATCACCTCCGGGGCGAGCGAGACGATGCGCATGAACTTCTTCTCGCGCAGCTCGCGGGCGATGGGGCCGAAGATACGGGTACCACGAGGCTCCCCGTCTCCCTTGAGGAGGACGGCAGCGTTCTCGTCGAACTTGATGTAGGACCCGTCCGGGCGGCGGTGCGACTTGACAGTCCGAACGACGACGGCCTTAACGACCTCGCCCCTCTTCACGTTTCCGCCGGGGATGGCATCCTTGACGGTGCACACGATGGTGTCACCGAGGTAGGCGTAGCGACGCTTCGATCCACCGAGAACACGGATGCAAAGGAGCTCCTTCGCACCAGTGTTGTCGGCGACCTTGAGTCGCGTCTCCTGCTGGATCATGTCTTCTCCTTTGTCCCACTGGTTCCCTCCCGGGCCTGGTAGGACGTTGAACACGAACCCCCTGGATTGTGCCAGGGGGCAACCCGCACCTCAGGGGGTACGCGGCTGTCGTCCGCGAGAGGTCCCGCCACCCTCGGGCGGCGCACGGTGATCTCCGTCTCGGTAGAGTACGGCGACTCCGCACTGTGCTTAAAGGTGGGCACAGTCGCAGGACAACTTGAATATTGTAGCTCTCGTCGCAACGGATTGCCAGTCGTCGCGGTTGCATCCCACACAAAGTTAAGCGGAACGCTGCCTGCCTCTCCCCCACCAAACACAACAAGGCGACCCATCCTTTCGGATGAGTCGCCTTGACGTCAGTGTGGTGATTGCTTCACCAACCGATCACTTGGCCTTCTCGACGATCTCGACGAGGCGCCAGCGCTTGGTAGCCGATAGCGGACGGGTCTCCATGATCCGAACGCGGTCGCCCATACCGGCCTCGTTGTTCTCATCATGGGCCTTCAGACGCACGGTCTTCGTCATGACCTTGCCGTACAGCGGGTGCTTGACGCGATCCTCGATCATGACGGTGATCGTCTTGTTCATCTTGTCGGACACAACCAGTCCCTCACGGACCTTGCGGCGGGTCGTCCGCTCAGCGGTGTTCTCGCTCATGCTCAGGCCTCCTTAGTGGAATCGGGATCATCGACGATATTGAGGTTGCGCTCCTGAAGCACGGTGTACACCCGGGCGATATCCTTGCGGACCTCACGCAGGCGAGCCGTATTCTCGAGCTGACCAGTGGCCGACTGGAAACGCAGCCCGAACAGCTCTTCTTTAAGTTCGCGAACCTTGTTACGCAGCTCTTCACCGGAAAGCTGGCGCAGCTCAGCAGCAGAAAGCTTCGGCATCAGTTGTTACCGCCTTCACGGGAGATGAAACGAGCCTTCATCGGCAGCTTGTGGATGGCCAGACGCATGGCCTCGCGGGCCACCTCCTCAGGCACACCCGACAGTTCGAAGAGAACTCGTCCGGGCTTGATGTTAGCGATCCACCACTCAGGCGTACCCTTACCGGAACCCATACGGGACTCGGCGGGGTGCTTGGTCATCGGGCGGTCCGGGTAGACGTTGATCCACACCTTTCCACCGCGCTTGATGTAGCGGGTCATGGCGATACGGGCGGCCTCAATCTGACGGTTGGTCAGATACCCACCCTCGGTGGCCTGGATGCCGTAGTCACCAAAGGCCAACTGGGTGCCACCCTTAGCAGCGCCGGTCCGCTTGGGATGGTGCTGCTTGCGGTACTTCACTCGACGAGGAATCAACATGTCAGGCTCCTGCGTTCTCGGTCTGCGGGGCCGGGGTCTCAGCGGACTGCTTAGCGGACTCGGCGCGACGACGCCCACCGCGGCGGTCAGGACGGTCGCCCTTGCCACGACGGTTTCCACCGCGTCCACCACGACCACCCTGGGCGGCCTGGCGAGCAGCCTTCTGGGCAGCGCGCTCGGCGCGGGTGCCGGTGACGTCGCCCTTGTAAATCCACACCTTGACGCCAATGCGACCGAAGGTGGTGCGGGCCTCGAAGAAGCCGTAATCAATGTCAGCGCGCAGGGTGTGCAACGGCACACGGCCTTCGCGATAACCCTCGGAACGGCTCATCTCAGCGCCGCCTAGACGACCGGAGCACTTGATACGAACACCAAGAGCACCAGCGTTCATAGCGGACTGCTGGGCCTTGCGCATGGCGCGACGGAAAGCGACGCGGGCAGCAAGCTGCTCGGCGATTCCCTGAGCGACCAGCTGGGCATCAGTCTCAGGGTTCTTGACCTCGAGAATGTTCAGCTGGATCTGCTTGCCGGTGAGCTTCTCGAGCTCACCGCGCACGCGCTCGGCCTCTGCGCCATTGCGCCCGATAACAATGCCCGGGCGGGCAGCGTAAAGGAAAATGGTCACCCGCTCGGAGCGACGCTCGATCTCGATGGACGAAAGACCGGCGCGCTCCAGGTTCTTGTGGAGCCACTCCCGGATCTTGACGTCCTCACCCACGAGCTCGGCGTACTGCTTCTCGGCATACCAGCGGGTCTTGTGATCGGTCGTCACACCGAGACGGAAACCATGGGGGTTGATTTTCTGGCCCATGTCAGGCTCCCTTCTCGGTCTCGGACTTGGCTGCAGTTGCCGGACGACCCGACTTGGCCTTCTTACGGGCCTGACGGGCTTCCTTAGGCTCGACAACCACGGTGATGTGGGCGGAGCGCTTCAGAATCCGGCTAGCGGATCCCTTGGCGCGGGGACGGATGCGGCGCATGGTGACGCCCTCATCGACAAAGGCCTGCGAGATGTACAGGTCGTCGGCGCGCAGGCCCTCGGTCTGCTCGGCATTGGCCATAGCTGAGGCAATAACCTTGCGAATCGGCTCAGCCGCGGCCTGCGGCTGGAACTTCAGCATGGTCACCGCATCAACGGCGTCCATGCCGCGAACCAAGTCGACAACGCGACGGCACTTGCTGGCGCTCATCCGCACGTGACGCGCAATGGCGTACGAGCCGGGTCGATCGCCGAGCAGGGCGGCGCGACGGCTGGGCCTCTCAGTGTTGCTCATGAATCAGATCCCTCTCGTCAGCGCCTGCGCGCCTTCTTGTCGTCCTTCACGTGACCCTTGAAGGTCCTGGTCGGGGCGAACTCACCGAGCTTGTGCCCGACCATCGACTCGGTCACGAAAACCGGGACGTGCTTACGGCCGTCATGCACGCCGATGGTGTGCCCGATCATATCGGGGGTGACCATGGAGCGACGCGACCAGGTCTTGATGACGTTGTGTGTGCCCGCTTCGTTCTGGGCAGTGACCTTCTTGGCCAGATGCTCGTCGACGAAGGGGCCCTTTTTCAGACTGCGTGGCATGTCTCAGACTCCCAATCAGCGCTTCTTGCCGGACTTGCGGCGACGCACGATGAGACGGCTGCTCGCCTTTTTCTTGTTACGGGTGCGACCCTCGGGCTTGCCCCAAGGGCTCACCGGGTGACGGCCACCGGAGGTACGACCCTCACCACCACCGTGCGGGTGGTCGATCGGGTTCATAACCACACCACGAACGGTCGGGCGGATGCCCTTCCAGCGGTTGCGGCCAGCCTTACCCCAGTTGATGTTGATCTGCTCGGCATTGCCGACCTCACCGATGGTGGCGCGGCAGCGAATGTCGACCATGCGCATCTCACCGGAGGGGAGGCGCAGGGTGGCGTACTTGCCCTCGCGGGCGACCAACTGCACCGACGCTCCGGCGGAGCGCCCCATCTTGGCGCCACCACCGGGGCGTAGCTCCACAGCGTGAACCGTGGTACCGACCGGAATGTTGCGCAGCGGCAGGTTATTACCCGGCTTGATGTCAGCCTCGGGGCCAGACACCACGACGCTTCCCTGGCCAACACCGTCAGGCGCGATGATGTAGCGCTTCTCACCGTCAGCGTAGTAGAGCAGGGCGATGCGGGCGGTGCGGTTCGGGTCGTACTCAATATGAGCGACCTTGGCCGGCACGCCGTCCTTGTCGTAACGCTTGAAATCAATAATGCGGTAGGCCTGCTTGTGTCCACCACCGATATGTCGAGTGGTGATGCGGCCTGTGTTGTTGCGTCCACCGGTCTTGGGCTTGGCAACGAGCAGGGACTTCTCAGGGGTCGAGCGGGTGAGCTCGACGAAGTCCGACACGCTCGAGCCGCGACGGCCCGGAGTGGTGGGCTTGTGCTTGCGGATACCCATTGGTACTTCGTTCCTTCTCTCGCGGCTCAGGCGACCGGGCCGGTGAAGATGTCGATGCGATCACCCTCGGCAACAGTCACGATGGCGCGCTTGGTGTCGGGACGCTTGCCCACGCCGGTGCGCGTGCGGCGTACCTTCCCCTTGCGATTCATCGTGTTCACCGAGGTGACCTTCACACCGAAGATCTGCTCGATCGCAATTTTGATCTCGGTCTTATTGGCAGTCGGCTTGACCAAAAACGTGTAGGTGTTCTGGTCCAGCAGGCTGTAGCTCTTCTCGGAGACAACCGGGGCGAGGATGATGTCCCGGGGATCTCGGATCTTCAGCTCGCTCACTTGGCGTCCTCCTTCTTGGAGTCGGACTTAACGGCGTTGACGAAGCCAGCGGCCTCAGCAGCCGCAGCAGAACGGAACCACACCTCAGCGATGGTGCGTCCGTACCACGGGGATGACGGCTCGTGGAACTTCATGGAGTCCTCGTTGCCCTTGATGTCGAACCCAGCCGGCGGGATGTCACCGCGGAAGGAGTCTTCACCGTAGGGATGCTGGTCGGCGACGTTAGTCTCAGGAACCTCAGGCTCAGCGGCCAGGGCCTGGGTGCTAGCACTGCGAGCGCCGACGAATACGTCGAGGCCAGCCTGACTGAACACGATGGTCCGGGCGTTGACAACGTCGTAGGTGTTGAGCTGATCGGCGGCCAGGACGTGAACCTCACTGAGGTTACGTACCGATAGCCAGTCGATTTCATCGCTGCGATCCAGGACGACGAGCACCTTACGGAGCTCGGTCAGACTAGACAGCATTGCCTTGGCCTGCTTGGTCGAGGGCTTGTCACCGTCAACCAGCGAAGTCACGACGAAGATGCGGTTGTCGCGAGCCATATCGGACAGGGCCCCACGCAAAGCAGCGGCCACCATCTTCTTGGGGGTGCGCTGGGCGTAGGAACGCGGCTGCGGACCGTGAACGGTGCCGCCACCGACCCACTGCGGTGCACGAGTCGAACCCTGACGAGCACGACCGGTGCCCTTCTGGCGCCACGGCTTCTTGCCACCACCGGAGACCTGGCCACGAGTCTTCGTGGCGTGGGTGCCCTGACGAGCAGCCGCGAGCTGGGCGATGACGACCTGGTGGATCAGCGGAATGTTGGTGTTCGCGTCAAAGACGTCACCGGGAAGCTCGGCCGATCCGGCCTTCTTACCCTTGACGTCGAGGACGTCGATGGTCTTGGTCTCGTTCATGCGGCATCCCCATTCTTGGCGGCCTTCTTGGCGGCACTGCGGACGACGAGCAGGGAACCCTTCGGGCCGGGAACTGCGCCGCGGACCAGCATGATACCGCGCTCGGCGTCGACGGAGTGAACCTGCAGGTTCTGGACAGTCACGCGCTCAACACCCATGCGGCCGGCCATGCGGAGGCCCTTAATGACCTTGCCTGGCGTCGAGCAGCCGCCGATGGAGCCCGGCGAGCGGTGCTTACGGTGCACACCGTGGGTGGCCCGCAAGCCACCGAAACCGTGACGCTTCATAACGCCAGCGGTGCCCTTGCCCTTGCTGGTGCCAGTAACGTCCACGAAATCAGACTCGGAGAACACGTCGGCGGCGATCTCCTGGCCCAGGGTGTACTCGGAGGCGTCGGCGGTGCGCAGCTCGACGAGGTGACGTCGAGGGGTCACGCCGGCCTTCTCAAAGTGGCCAGCCTCCGGCTTGGTGACGTTCTTGGCCTTGATGGCCCCGTAGCCAAGCTGGACGGCGGAATAGCCATCAACCTCGGGGGTGCGCACCTGGGTGACGACACACGGCCCGGCTTGGATGACGGTCACGGGAACAAGCTTGTTGTGCTCGTCCCACAGCTGGGTCATGCCGAGCTTGGTGCCCAGCACGCCCTTGACGGTGCGTTCATTGGTCATGGTGCTCAACCTCACGGAAGCTTGATCTCGATGTCGACACCAGCCGGCAGGTCGAGACGCATCAGCGAATCGACTGTCTTCGGGGTCGGCTCGAGAATGTCGATGAGCCGCTTGTGGGTGCGCATCTCGAAGTGCTCGCGGCTGTCCTTGTACTTGTGGGGCGAACGGATCACACAGAACACGTTCTTCTCGGTCGGCAGCGGCACCGGGCCGGCGACCTTGGCGCCCGTGCGGGTCACCGTGTCGACGATCTTGCGCGCCGACGAGTCGATGACCTCGTGGTCGTAGGCCCGCAGCCTGATGCGGATCTTTTGTCCCGCCACAGTTGTTCCTTCTACTCGTCTCTGCCGCGTCCAAGATTCCCTGGCGTGGGAGTCCGGTACGCCCAGAGGGTTCCGGCGTGAGGAGCGAACTCCTCATTGGTCCCAACTTCACGGTCCCGCAGATCTGGAGACCGTAAAGTCACGTCGCTCCTCTCCGACCCACGCGCTCGGGCGTGTCGCGCATCGCAAACCGCAGAACACCACCGCTCACCAGCCGTTGAGGACCCCGTGAACACTGTGGATTTGTCTACGATCACCCGATGCTAACCCGCTTCCGTGGGTCCGGCAGCGGACTCACCTTGGCGGTGACACCTCTACCGTCGGACTCCAGTGGCCGGGCCCGATCTCAAAGGATCATGGGCGTGACGCACTGCAGCCCCGTTCGGAGCAACTTGTTCATTCTGTCACCGACGAACCAGCAAGGCAAATCGACGCCGACGGCAGCCCCAACAGCGACCCAGCAGTTGAATGGTGTTCAATTATTACCCGGTTACCGACGCCGAGGAGTCATCATGTCACCGTCATCGCAAACGCCCACAACCAGGTGGAGTGTGCACATGAGGGCCACCGGAACCCTCGACGGCGCGCCCTATCACGTCAGCGGAGCCGAGTCGCTCGTTGCACCGGGAATGATTGAGCAGACCGTGGCCGGCCTGACACGACGCGCTCTTGCGCCGGGGCATACCGTCAAGGCCCAGCAGGTGCGACTCAGTCTGGATCAACTTGACGTAGAACCCACCGTCATTCGTGCCCTTCCCACTGAGCTTAAGGAATGTCCTGACACCGCGGCAGCTCGCCAGCACTTTGTCGACGTGTTGTCCCGTTTTGTTCCCAATCCCGCCGAGACACTGCGCATTCTCACCGAAGCCCCGACCATGCGAGGAGCCGCAGTGATTGAGGTGGGAACTGGCCGTCGGCTAGAGGCTGATCCCCTGCGCGGGGTGCGAGTCACGAGGTTCGCAGACCTCACCGACGCGGCCCCCGGAACGTCTTTAGCACACAAGAAACATCATCACGAAGCCGTATTGCTGGCCAGCAAAGTCGCAGCTGCGCCGGGAGTGCTGGCGCAGTTCTGTATTTCCGACGATCCCCACTACACCCGTGGCTACGTCTGTGTCGACGGGGTCTATACAACGGTGACCAACGTCAAGGCTGACGGCGACCCTAACGGTGGACGCGTCATCCTCGTCGACACCGCATATGCCAATGAGGCCACCGTCACCGCATGGCTCGAAAACCACCCCGTGCTTATCAGCCCTGTCACAACCAGCGGCCTGAAGACGACCCCCTGGCATGATCACATCGTCGGTCGTCTCAACGCATGGCGCACTGCTGGCCTCGAGCGCCGTCCCCGCACCTTCTGTTCCCCCCAGGATCCTGACGCCGCCACAACCGACGGGCCCGCCCTGCTGTTCTCGTCATCGGACTACCTCGGCTTGTCGACCGAGCCTAAGGTTCAGCAGACCATGATCAACACCGTCACGAGGCTCGGCAGTAGTTCGGGTGGCTCTCGCCTCACGACGGGCACTTCCGTAGCTCACCAGCAAGCAGAACACGAAATCGCCGCGTGGTTGGGATACCCGCAAGCCGTGTTCATGGCCAGCGGGTATCAGGCCAATATTGCGACCTTACAGTTGCTTGCTGACCCTCACGTCACCGTCATTTCCGATGCTGACAACCATGCCAGCTTGATCGACGGGTGCCGCTTGGCGCGAGCGCGCACCGTCGTCGTCCCCCACGCTGACCTCGACACTATTGACACAGCCCTTGATTGCGTCACGACTGACAGAGCCCTCGTGCTCACCGAAGGCGTCTACTCCATGGGCGGCGACGTCACCCCTGTCGCCGATGTGGTGGAGATTGCGCACCGCCACGGTGCCCTCGCTGTCGTCGACGATGCTCATGGGATTGGTACGGTCGGGCCCACTGGCCGCGGCGCGACCGAGGGGCTCCCGCCATCACAACGACCCGACGTTTTGTTGGGAACTGCGAGCAAAGCTCTCGGAGTCGAGGGTGGTTTCGCATGCGTCGACGAAACTCTGGCCGCCTTGATGCGCAACTGCGCACGAGGGTACGTGTTCTCCAGCGCCCCTTCCCCTGTCATCGCGGCAGCCGTCGCCGCGTCGGTTCAATATCTACGAACTGAGACCACTCGGGTCCGTCGTCTTCAGGCAAACGTCGCCCAGGCACGTCGCCTCCTGGCCGAAGCCGGCCTCATCCCGCCCTCGGCCGCCCATGATCGCGGCCCGATTATCCGGATCCCCGTTGGGTCCGAATCTCGTGCTGTTGCAGCTCAGGGAGAGCTGGCTCGTCGCGGCCTCATGGTCGGTGCGATCCGCTACCCCGCCGTTGCGAAGGGCGACACCATCCTGCGTATCTGCCTGACGGCACGTCACACTGACGAGCACATTCGGATTCTCGTCACGTCCCTCCGCGAGGTTCTTGACAGCGCCGTCACCGACACACCACGGTGACGTTTTTCGGGAGGCCATAATACTGCGGAATCCGCGTTTCATCCCCACCAGACACATGGCGATGACTGACAGTATGTTCACAAAAACGACCGGGTAATTTGTGAACGAATAACTGACGGAGTGGACGACGAACAACGCTCGTTTAGGAGCCTCCCCGTGTATTCAGTCGCTGCTCTGTTCCATCTCAGTCTCAAACCTCCCCATACGACGAAGAGTCGACTCCTTGCCCAGAATCTCCATCGCTTCGAACAGCGGCGGAGACACCCGCGAACCGGTCACGGCCACCCGCACCGGCGCAAAGGCCAGGCGCGGTTTGATGCCCATCTCGTCGCACAGTCGGGCGCGCAGGGCAGTTTGGATAGTGTCGGCGGAGAAATCGTCAAGTCCGTTGAGCACCTCAACGGCGGCATGCTGGATGTCGTCGGCTCCTGGCTTGAGCTTGGCCACGGAGTCCCCGTCGAAGACCAGGGCGTCGTCGTCGATCAGTAAGAAGGCGAGCTTGGGTAGGGCCTCGGACAGCAGCGTCAATCTTTCACGAACCAGCGGCATCGCAGCCTGGATGACGCAACGATCTTCCTGGGTCAAATCACGACCCAGCACTTGTCGCGCCTGGCCCATCCGGTCGGCGTACTCGAGCACACGATCGGTGAGGTCCTCGGCGTCAAGGCTGCGGATGTATTGACCGTTGAGCCAGTCCAGTTTGGTGACGTCGAAAACGGGGCCACCAGTGGAGATGTTTCCCCAATCAAACCGGGACACGAAGGAGTCGAAGTCCTCCATCTCCTGGCCCTCAGCAACTGTCGGGTAGGCCAGCAACTGAAGGAAATTACGCAACGCCTCCGGCAGATAGCCTTGCTCGCGGAACCACATCAACCGGGCGGCCGGGTTCTTGCGCTTAGAAATCTTGGATTTGTCAGTATTGCGCAGCAGTGGCATGTGAGCGAACTTCGGCGCCTCCCATCCCAGCCACTTGTAGAGCAACAGATGTTTGGGCGTCGAAGAAATCCATTCCTCGCCGCGTACGACGGTATCGATGCCCATCAGATGGTCATCGACGACGACGGCCATGTGATATGTCGGAAATCCGTCAGCCTTAAGGATCACCTGATCGTCAGGGCGAGGAGCGCGCACCGTTCCCCGGATGAGGTCATCAAATTCCAGATCGACATCTTCAGGAATAAGCATCCGAACCACCGGGGTCTCAGTGAAACCCGGCAACTTGGCCCTTTCTTCTTTCGACATCCCCAGACACATCCGGTCGTAGCCGGTCTCCGGTGACTTCGCCGCGGCGCGCTCTTCACGCAACTGCTTGAGCCTGTCCTGGGAACACCAACAGCGATAGGCGTGACCAGATTCGATGAGCTTCTCAACGAGCGGTTTGTATGTATCCAACCGCTCAGATTGTTTGTACGGCTCGTACGGGCCACCGACGAGCGGGGACTCATCAGGAGTCAGCCCCAACCACTCGAGCGTCTGATAAATCTGATCTTCCGAATCCACCACCAGACGATTGCGGTCGGTATCCTCAATGCGCAGCACGAACTGACCACCAGTACGCTGCGCCCACGCTTTGTCGAACAAGGCCATGTAGGCCGTGCCGACGTGAGGGTCACCAGTGGGCGAAGGGGCAACGCGCGTGCGCGCGGGATGCAAGTCAATCATGATGGCATGAAGTCTATCGGGATCCGCTGACAGACTCCGGTAAGGTTTCGGCCATGGCAGAACCTACTGGAAACCCGGCTGAGTCCGGTTCGGACTTCATTCATCAGGTTGTTCGCGCGGACATCGAACAGGGCACTTACAACGGCCGCGTCCAGACCCGGTTCCCACCTGAGCCTAACGGCTATCTCCACATTGGCCACGCCAAGGCCATCGTCACCGATTTCGGCGTTGCCGAGGACTTCGACGGCATCTGCAACCTGAGGCTTGATGATACTAATCCAGGCACTGAGGAAACCGAGTACGTCGAATCGATCATTGCGGACATTGAGTGGTTGGGCTACTCCCCCGCCCAGGTTGTCCACGCCTCTGACTACTTCGGGCAGCTTTACGAGTGGGCGAAATACCTCGTACGCGAGGGGCTGGCTTACGTTGACGACCAATCCCCCGAGACTATCCGTGAGCAGCGCGGCGGCTACGGCAAGCCGGGCATTGAAAGCCCCTATCGCGACCGCCCTGCCGAAGAGTCCCTTGACCTGCTAGAGCGGATGCGTATCGGGGAATTCCCCGACGGTTCCCGCTGCCTGCGCGCCCGCATCGACATGCAAGCCGAAAACATGTGGCTGCGCGACCCAGTTATGTATCGGATCCGCCACCAAGCCCATCACTCCACCGGTACCGAGTGGTGCATCTACCCCACCTACGACTGGGCGCATGGCCAGTCTGACGCCATTGAGGGCGTGACTCATTCACTGTGCTCTCTGGAGTTCAACAGTCATCGTCCGCTCTATGATTGGTTCCTTTCCCACCTACCCCTGGATGGCCCTGCGCCCAAGCAGCGCGAATTCGCCCGTCTCGAATTGACCCATACCATTACTTCAAAGCGCAGGCTCAAGTCCTTGGTAACCAACGGTGTCGTTGACGGATGGGATGACCCGCGCATGCCCACCTTGCGCGGTATGCGTCGTCGTGGCTACCCGGCGGCGGCCATTCGAGCTTTCTGCCAGGCCGTCGGCACTACCAAAAACAATTCGGTCAAGGCCATTGAGGAGTTCGAGTCCTTCGTGCGCCGCGAGCTCAACGCCACCGCCCAGCGACGGATGGCTGTGTTGCACCCCCTCAAGCTTGTCCTTGACGGTTGGCCGACCGACGACAACGGAAACCCGGTGGTGGAATGGTTCGAGCTCGTCAATAATCCGGAAAACCCTGACGACGGCACCCGTCGCGTTCCTTTCACCGGTGAACTCTGGATTGAAGCCGATGATTTCCGCGAGGATCCTCCTCGCAAGTTCTTCCGCCTCTCCCCCGGACGTGAGGTGCGCCTGCGCGGCGCCTACCTGGTGACGGCTACTGACGTCGTCAAGAATCCGGACGGAACCATTGCTGAGGTCCATGCCAGTTACGACCCGGAATCGCGCGGAGGGACCGCCCCTGACGGCCGCAAGGTGAAATCGACGATGCACTGGGTTTCAGCTGCCCATGCCATTCCCGTGACCGTCAACCTGTACGACCGCTTGTTCAGCGCTGAGATTCCTGGGTCGCAGACCGGAGAAGCCCTTGATGATCTCAACCCGCATTCGCGTGAAACTCTCACCGAGGTCATGGCAGAACCCGCCCTGGCCGATGTAGCTGCGGGCGAGGTCGTGCAGTTCGAGAGACTGGGATACTTCGCTGCGGATGGCGTCGCTACCGTGTTCCATCGCACCGTCGGTCTGCGTGACGAATGGGCCCAGCTGCAGAAGCGCCAGGCCTGACTAGAGGATGTTGATAACACCAGTCCATCGATGTGTCACCCAAGCGCCCCCTCATTTCGCATCCCCGTTAACAACCTCCACGGGTTCAGGCTCCGCAGCCAGTGCGGCGGAGCTGACAGTGTTGGCGACGACGGATATCCATGGGCATATCTTCGACTGGGATTACTTTGCTAATGCTCCCTTTCCACCTTCAGGTAAGGGGCGTTCCTCGGCTCCCCTGGGGGTAAGCCGGGTGGCCGCGATCGCGAAACAGGTCCGCACAGAAAAGGGTCCCGATTCCGTCGTCATGCTCGATAACGGCGACACCATCCAGGGCACCCCGCTGACCTACCTTTCAGCGAAGCAGCCCGAAAGACTCGCCTGCGATGAAGTCATGGCTCGAGCCTTCAACCTGGTGGGATATGACGCCGCAAGTATCGGCAACCACGAGTTCAACTACGGGATCGAAGAACTTTTTCGTTACCGAAACGCTCTCAACGCTCCCCTGTTGTGCGCCAACGTCATTGATGTCAAGACTGGCAAACCCCTCACCCAGGACAGTCTCATGCTTACCAAAAATGTTGACGGTCACGAGGTGAAGGTCGGCGTAGTCGCGGTCACTACCCCCGGATCAATGGTGTGGGACAAGGCGAATCTGGTCGGCAAGGTCGATATCGCTGACCCGGTTAAGACCGCTGCTCAATACTCAGTAAATCTTCATAGGGATGGTGCTGACGTCATCGTCGTGCTCATCCATGCGGGGCTCTCCGAGCACCAGGCCACTCCGGTATACAACGGCCTGCCCGAGAATAACGCCACCGTCTTGGCAAAGTCTGTTCCCGAGATTGACCTGGTTGTCATCGGTCACACCCATCAGGACATTCCCGTCAGGATTGTTGACGGTATCTCAGGGCACAAGGTCGTCATCACCCAGCCCGATTACTGGGCTCGTTCGGTATCTCAAGTGACGATTCCGCTGGATTTCTCCAACAACAAGGTGACTATCCACCACGATCAGGTCACCGTCGAGCCGCGTTATACCCGCGATGTTGAGCAGGACACAGAGTTCGCCACCGACTCCCGGCTGCTGACCGACCACATGGCCACCGTCACGTACGTCAACTCGGTGGTCGCCACCTCGACAACAAAGCTGGCAACCGAGCGCTCGATGGTCGAAGACACCCCGATTCTCGACTTCATCGGCAAAGTCGAGACCGATACCGTCGCCAAGGCGATCAAGGGTGGCACATATGACGGCATCCCGGTCATCACCCAAGTGTCACCGTTCTCTCGCACTGCGACCTTCCCGGAAGGCGACGTTAAGATCAAAGACATCGCCGGGCTGTACGTCTTTGATAACACTTTGGCCGGCATCCTGCTTACCGGTACGCAGCTCAAGGACTACCTGGAGTACTCCGCGAAATACTTCAAGCAGGTCGAGGACGGGGCCACCGTCAATGCGGCTGCGGCTAGCGAGGGCGGCGACTATCAGGGCAAGCCGGTGTGGGACTACAACTATGACGCCGTTACTGGGATCAGGTATTCCATCGATATTTCTCAGCCGGTCGGCAAGCGCATCCTGGGCCTGTCGTGGCAGGGTAGGCCGATCGATGGCGATCAGGACTTCGTACTGGCCATCAACAGTTACCGCATGAGCGGTGGCGGCGACTACCCGCACGTCACCGAAGCTCCGGTTGTCTGGGACGAGAGCCTCGAGATCCGCCAACTGCTCATCGACACTGCCACGGCGATGAAAACGATCGATCCGAAAGACTTTTTCGATCGCAACTGGTTCCTCACCACGAGCGGTGAGACGTGGCCCACCGGCGGGTAGGCCGACGCCCTCTTCGTCCGGACAACGTGGAAGAGTGCGATCATGGCAGGTGAAAGCCCCACACCATCGGTCTTGGAAGGATGTAGCGCTGACAACCCAAATCGTCCCGCGGGATCCCAAGCATAGACTCCCGGCTTGGCTGACCAACCGGCGTTGGCCGGCAAAGGTGCTGCGCCGTGCCAGCACCGCTGGCCTCATCTTTGCCCTGTTCGGTCTATGGACGGCCTTGACGCCGTCGCTGGTTCCCCGGACGTGGTGGATGGTCGCCGTCGATGTGTGGTTGTCGACGCTTTTCGCGTACGGGATTGGCGGGTTCATCGGCCGAATCTCGCGATGGCTGGCAGAGATCACTCGGTTGCAGGTGACCGTGTCGACCAGCGCCGTACGAGGGATTCGGCGCAGTTGGTATGCAATCCTTACCCTCATATCGCTCGGAATGTTCATATGGTGCACCCGGCAACAACGCTCGGTATCCGACGCTGTCGGACTGCCGCGTAAGGTCTGGTTTGCACAGACCGTCGGGGTGATGACGGGCCTCAGCTTTTTTGTTGCAACAGTGCTACTTATCCGTCTTATCTCTCACGGCATCCGAACTTTGTACACCGGTGTGCACCGTTTCATCGCCCAGCCAGTTCTCGCCGTCGTCGTCGTTGCTTTAAGCGTGGCTCTACTGCTGTGGGCGACCAATAACGTCATCGTAAGGACCACCGCCAACGGCGTCGCCCACATCATGGCGCAGACGAATGCCGAAACGGCAGCGGGACGTACCCCGCCGACGTCTCCGTTGCGGTCTGGCTCTCCAGCTTCCCTTCAGACGTGGGACAGTCTGGGCCGGGAAGGTAAAGACGTCGTCACCGACGGACCGAACGCCGCCATGATTAGTACGGTCATGGGCAAGCCGGCGAAGGAGCCAATCCGGGTGTATGCCGGACTCAATGCCCAGCGTGATTACATCGCGGAGGCTCATGGCGTGCTCGCGGAGCTCATTCGAACCGGAGCGTTCCACCGCAAGGTGCTCGTTATTCAGAATGGCACGGGCTCCGGCTGGGTGGAGGAATGGTCTATGTCTGCGGTCGAATATTTGACTCTCGGCGACTGCGCCACCGCCACCATGCAGTACTCCTACCTGGGCAGTGTTGGGGCCTTCCTCCTTGACCGCGAATCACCTAAGCAGGGGGCCCGGGCCCTGTTCACCGTCATCCATAATTACTGGACCACTCTTGATCCGCAGACTCGTCCCAAGCTGTACACCAGTGGGGTGTCTCTGGGGTCTTTCGGAGGGCAGGCTGCCTTTGCGTCGATCAATGACATGGCGTCGAAGGTCGATGGCGCTGTGTGGGTTGGCACACCCGGTTTCACCCCAATATGGAGGGGCCTAGAAGAGCATCGGCGCGACGGGTCTCCCGAAATCGTGCCAGTCATTGATAATGGCCGGGTCGTGCGTTTCATAGGGAATCCTCGCGAAATCACACATGATCACTGGGGCGCCCCCTACCCACCGTGGAGTTCACACACCCGCATTGCGTATGTTCAGCATCCTTCAGACCCTGTGACATGGTGGTCCCCCGAGTTGATTTGGGCTGAGCCCGACTGGATGCGTGAGAGAGCTGGCAACGACGTCAACCCCCACATCCTATGGACACCGTGGTCAAGTTTTTGGCAGGTGACCGCCGATATGGCCTTATCAACGACGCCCCCGGGTGGCCACGGGCACAACTACCACCGTGAATTCATCCCCATTTGGGCTGCCGTGTTAGGGGGCTCCTGCAGCGACGGCACCGTGGCTGCGATTGCCAAGGCGATTCCCATCACGTCTGCCCCTCGGTAGCGGGCGGGTTATCCTTCGTCCCTCAGATGCACGACCGGCCAGATATACGACGAGGCCCGTTCCCCTATCGGGGAACGGGCCTCGTGACGAGCTCAGATCACATCACTTGATGATCTTGGTGACTCGACCAGCACCGACGGTGCGGCCGCCCTCACGGATAGCGAACTTGAGCTGCTCCTCCATGGCGACCGGGTGAATCAGGTGCACAGTCATGTCGGTGTTATCGCCAGGCATGACCATCTCGGTGCCCTCGGGAAGCTCAACAGTGCCAGTCACGTCCGTAGTACGGAAGTAGAACTGGGGGCTGTAGTGGGAGAAGAACGGCTTGTGCCGGCCGCCCTCGTCCTTCTTGAGGACGTAGACCTGGCCCTCGAAGTCGGTGTGCGGGGTGGTGGAACCCGGCTTGGAGAGAACCATGCCGCGAACGACGTCTTCCTTCTTGGTGCCACGGAGCAGAACGCCGACGTTCTCACCAGCGCGACCCTCGTCAAGGATCTTGCGGAACATCTCGACACCGGTGACGGTGGTCTTCTGGATCTTGTCGTGAATACCGACGATCTCGACCTCTTCGCCCGTCTTGACAACGCCACGCTCAACACGACCGGTGACAACGGTGCCACGGCCGGTGATGGTGAAGACGTCCTCAATCGGCATGAGGAAGGGCTTGTCCAGATCGCGCTCAGGCTGCGGGATGTACTCATCCACGGCATCCATGAGGTCGAGGATCGACTGGGTCCACTTCTCGTCGCCCTGGAGAGCCTGGAAAGCGGAAATGCGAACGACAGGGCAGTTGTCGCCGTCGAACTCCTGCGAGGTCAGCAGCTCGCGGACCTCCATCTCGACGAGCTCGATGAGCTCCTCATCGTCAACCATGTCGCACTTGTTGAGGGCGACGACGATGGCCGGCACGCCGACCTGACGAGCGAGCAGGACGTGCTCACGAGTCTGAGGCATCGGGCCGTCGGTGGCGGCGACCACGAGGATGGCACCGTCCATCTGAGCAGCACCGGTGATCATGTTCTTGACGTAGTCAGCGTGCCCCGGGCAGTCGACGTGAGCGTAGTGACGCTTCTCAGTCTGGTACTCGATGTGGGCGATCGAGATGGTGATGCCGCGCTGACGCTCCTCGGGAGCCTTGTCGATCTGGTCGAACGGCGACTCCTCGTTCAGCTCCGGGTACTTATCGTGCAGCACCTTGGAGATCGCCGCGGTGAGGGTCGTCTTGCCGTGGTCGATGTGTCCGATGGTGCCGATGTTGCAGTGCGGCTTGGTCCGCTCGAACTTGGCCTTTGCCACTGGGGCTCCTTCTGGAATGTCGCCCGCTTGTGCACGGGACGCGTCATGTGGATATCCCTGGGAGGTTCCCAGGAACGTTTCTGGACGGGCCCCCGACCAGAGGTCAGGGAACTTGTCCTATTATTCTGCACCTGCCTAAAGATAGTCAAACCAGGTCTGGTCCTACTGCTGGCCGCAACGCACCAGTCGCTGCCACGACGGCACGCCGAATCCATGATCCGACGCGCCGCGTGGCAGCGGCTACCTCCATCGTTAGAGGAAAGGACGCTCACCGTATATCGTTTTCTGTCCACTGGCGAGCGCCACTGGGCTCAGGTGGGTGTCCGCCCGACGGCGGAGGCACCGGGACACCAGTCTGGGGCGGCCACTGGCCTTGCGGCGCTTGACCCTGCGTAGGAATTCGGTACTGCCCGTTCTGGACAGCCTGCTGACGCGCGGCCTCAGCACGCTTCTTATTCCATGCCCGGATGGCATCACGCTTGAGGTAGGCCACAACAGCAGCGGCGACAATGAGCACAACGATGATGACCGCAGCAACGACAGGTCCGGTCCGCAAGGTGCTAGCACTGGCGTTGAACACCGTGGATTCGCCGGGTGTCCACGTCTTTTCGGAGCTGCCATCATCGAACTTGCCATGATCGGTGATGATCTTGACTTCGCCCCTCGGCATCCAATCCAAGGGGGTAATTGCGATCATCCAGTGGTTCTTGAACGTCGTCGGCTTCAGCTCGTTCTCTACGACCAGAGGAGAATCGCTTCCCGAGTACTTCTTGCTGAAGGTGAAAGGGTCGTCGGCGCTCCCCTTGACCGTGAACT
This sequence comes from Cutibacterium namnetense, assembly GCF_001642025.1. Classification (GTDB taxonomy): domain Bacteria; phylum Actinomycetota; class Actinomycetes; order Propionibacteriales; family Propionibacteriaceae; genus Cutibacterium; species Cutibacterium namnetense. Next base: position 161,374 of record NZ_LWHO01000008.1, read on the forward strand.
GGGTGGTGGTTTTCTCGGACTTTTGCTCGACCGACCAGTTCCTGACTCCCCGGGGCAGTTGTTTGACTGCCTCCGCGTTGTCCCCGAGGACGGCATTGTCGAAGGTCAGATTGGCCTCGTACGAGACCTCTTTGCCTGGGTTGAGATGTATCGTCGTGCTGGTCTTCTTGGTCTCCAGCGGCACGTCCAACGTCAAAGGCGTGTTGCCTCTGACGACTTGAGTGCTCGTCTGGCCCTCGTCCGATGGCGCAGAAGAGCTCTCATCCACCCACTGCGAGGGGTGGGTGACCACCGTCACCGGGTCCCCAGCGTCGCGGGAGCAGATGGCCGAGCAGGAGACCTGACCGGCCAGTGACAGCGGAATCACGAATGACGCTGTCGCCCCAGTGCCTGGGTCGCTCTGCTTCGCCCGTCCGGGAGCGATCTTCAAACTGCCAGACTTGTTGCCGAGAGCCTGAGCGACCCTCTTGTCGACCTCTTCCAGAGAGCCAGCCTTGATGGTGACCTTCTTGCCGACCGGGTAGGCCGACGAGAGCTGTTTTTGCGCATCTTCGGGCAGGTCGTCACTTTTCGCGTCAGCGGCCTCACCATTGCCATCCTTGGTGGCCTGGTCGAGGAAGGCTTTGACTTTGTTCTCCTTGTCGGCACCCCAGGCCTGCTCGGAGAAGTACCAGACGACGGCTCCGACGTCCTTGAGGCTCTTGAAGTCGAGCTGTACGACGACCTGGTCGAAGCCGTTGTCGGCCACGTGCTGGACGTCTAGTGGCGTCTGCGAGGTGAAGTCTTTGCCTCCGATCGTCAACGTCATGTTGTGCTCGGAGTCGAGGACGTTGCTAACGTTGCGGGAATCGACGATTCCGTCCTGTTCCAAGCCATCTGGCAACCACCCAAGCAGGTCCCGAGAGGTGAAGTCCTCCTTGCCGACCACGCCATTAACCAACGGGGTGTTGATGTTCTGGACGTCAGACCTCGCCTCTTTGGAGCCGCCAATGATGGCGCGCACCTTGGTGAGATAGTCCTCGGGACTGGAAAAGTCGAGCTGAAAGGAGGCAACCATCGACTTTCCCTGCATGTTCAAGCCGTTGTATTTCAGTTGCGAGGGAACATGCTTTTTGATGCTTGTGTCGTAGACGCTCAGTGGCTTGGCAAACACCTGCTTGGCTTGGTCGGAATCGTCGTTGGTAAAGGTCACCGTCATGACCCGCGAGCCCGAACCATCGTCGTTGACCTTAAGAGTTGTGCCTATGACGGCACCGCATCCCGATAACACGAAGGTCATCGCCAGGCACAGTGCCACGACGCCGCGGCGCATCGGCGCGCTGAGACGTCGCCTGCTGATCGTCGGAGTCATGACATGATCCCTCCGCTAACTGCGGCGCAGAGCAACCAGAGTAAGGCGACCACTATCACGTAAAAGCCAGTCCCGATGACGTGCGGGACAAGCGGGGAACGGGAATATGGGGGGAATCCCCCGGTCCTGTTAAGGCCTGTGTAGAGGAGCAACTCACCAAGGAACTGACACATCGCGCCGAGCCCCCACAGCATTACAACCCCTACCGGGACCAGTGCTCCGGAGGGCACAAACCACAAGACGCTGACGACTGCGACGACGAAGGTGGTGGAAAGGGTTGCGACCGAGTTGACGGTGTAGGCGACCTCCCAAGTCTGCCTGGACTGACGCCACGCGTATACCATCTTGATGAAGAGCGGACGTACCGCAAACACCACGGCGACGGCCAGGAACATGGTGAAGAACGCCTTCAACCACGCACTGAAGTCGAATCCGGTGACGCTATAGCTCCGACTGGGGTCGTCCTGACCGACCCAACCAAGGAAGCTGTGCGTAACGTGGTTGGCCCCGTTGTCGATGGAGGACATCACCCGCCACAGAAAGTTGGCAAAGGCGAAACCGGCAAACCCAGCCTGGGCAAGACCAGTCCACAGCCAGAACTTCCGGGAGGCCATGGCCAGATCAAAGGCCTCTACGACGTCACCTCTCCAGATCCGGCGGAGCACTCCCCACGCGTCAGCAAACCAGTTACCAGATGACCGTACCGCCAGCGCCCCCTGATAGGGCTGCTGCATCATCGGCGCTTGGCCAGCGGCGGGCATGGTCGGCAGGGGCTGTGTGGTGGTGTACCCACCCTGCTGCGGAGTCGTTGGGTAAGGCCCCGGACGTCCAGGATTCGGTGCCATGCCAGGCTGAAACCCGGAACGCTGGCCGGGAGCCTGCATCGGGTAGGCAGGCCCCATGCCAGGCTGAGGCATCTGCTGCCCGGGGTGAACACCCGGCTGCCCCATCTGTTGTCCAGGCTGAGGACCAGGCTGCTGTCCAGGCTGAGGGCCAGGACCATAGGGACCGGGATGACCCTGGCCCTGCCACCCACCAGGCCAACCTGGTTGAGGACCATTGGGCTGATCAGGGCGGGGCCCGCTCTGGGGGCCGGTGAAACCCCCGGGCCCAGACGGGTGGGGTTGATTCGGATATGGCGGCGTCGGTGCCGGACGGATTACCGTCTGCGAAGGATCGACGGAATCGTGAGCGTTGTCAGATCGGCTATTAGAAGAAAGCTGATCGCGTTGTTCCTTGTCGTGATCGGATTCATCCGTCATGGAGGTCCCCTCAGTTCGTGACTGGAGATTTGAATTCGTCAATCCCCAGTTCGCAATACAAAGTTTCGGCAAAAGTATAAACCGCATACTTCGTGTACAAGTTGTTTGGGGTGTCCATTAACGACTCGGCCCGGTCCCACATCTGTGGGACCGGGCCGAGTCGTTAATATGTTGGGGCTTACTTACCCCCGTTGGCCTTGGCGATAATCTCGTCAGCAACGGTGGCCGGGCACTCGCCATAGGAGTCAAACTCCATGGAATACGAGGCCTGTCCAGAGGTCTTCGAACGCAAGTCACCGACGTATCCGAACATCTCGGACAACGGGACTAGGGCGCGCACGACCTTGTTTCCGTGCTCCTCAACCATCTCCTGGATCTGACCGCGGCGGGAGTTGAGGTCACCGATAACAGTACCGAGGTAGTCCTCAGGGGTCGTTACTTCAACGGCCATGAGCGGCTCGAGTAGACCCGGGTTAGCCTTGCGGGCGGCCTCCTTGAAGGCCATCGTACCGGCGATCTTAAACGCCATCTCAGAGGAGTCGACCTCGTGGTAAGCACCATCGAGCAGCGTGACCTTGACGTCCTCAACCGGGTAACCAGCGAGGACACCGAACTGCATGGACTCCTGGACACCAGCATCGACCGACGGGATGTACTCCTTGGGGACGCGGCCACCGGTGACGGCGTTGACGAACTCATAGCCGAAGCCGGGCTCCTTCGGCTCGATCGCGATGATGACGCGGGCGAACTGTCCGGAACCACCAGTCTGCTTCTTGTGGGTGTACTCGTACTTTTCGACGGGCTTGCGCAGAGTCTCACGGTAGGCGACCTGCGGCTTGCCGATGTTTGCCTCGACGTGGAACTCGCGCTTCATACGGTCGATGAAGACGTCCAGGTGGAGCTCGCCCATACCGGCGACGATGGTCTGGCCGGTTTCCTCGTCGGTGTGGACGCGGAAGGTCGGGTCCTCCTCGACGAGACGCTGGATGGCGTTCGAGAGCTTCTCCTGGTCAGCCTTCGACTTCGGCTCGATAGCCTGCTCGATCACGGGGGCCGGGAAGGTCATCGACTCCAAGATGATGGGGTTCGCCTGATCGCACAGGGTCTCACCGGTGGTGGTGTCCTTGAGACCCATGACCGCGCAGATCATACCGGCCCCAATGCTTTCGATCTCCTCACGCTTATTAGCGTGCATCTGGTAGATCTTGCCGATGCGCTCCTTCTTGCCCTTCGTGGCGTTGAGCACCTGGTCGCCAGCGTGAAGAACGCCGGAGTAGACGCGCACGAAGGTCAGCTTGCCCAGGTGCGGGTCGGAGGCAATCTTGAAGGCCAGAATCGACAGCGGCTCCTCGTCAGAGGGGCGACGCTCAAGCTCAACGGACTCGTCACCAGGCTTGAAGCCGGTGATGGCGGGAACGTCGATCGGCGACGGCAGGTAATCGACGATGGCGTCGAGTAGTGGCTGCACGCCCTTGTTCTTGAAAGAGGTACCACAGGTGACAGCGGTGAAGGCGGAAGCCAGCACACCGCGACGGATGGCAGCTTTGACCTGATCGATGGTCACAGCATCGGGGTCCTCGAGGTAGAGCTCCATGAACTCTTCATCGTTCTCGGCGATAGTCTCGAGCATCTCCGCGCGGGCAGCCTCGGCCTCGTCCTTCATGTCGGCCGGGATGTCCTCAGTCTCGTAGTGAGCACCAAGCTCGGTCTCACCACGCCACGTCTTAGCGTTCATCTCGACCAGGTCGACGATGCCCATGAACTGGTCCTCGGCACCGATCGGCAGCTGCAGCAGGACCGGAATAGCGTGCAGACGCTCCTTGATGGTGTTGACGCAGTGGTCAAAAGAGGCGCCAGTACGGTCCAGCTTATTGATGTAGCAGATGCGCGGCACGCCGTACTTAGCGGCCTGACGCCACACAGTCATCGACTGCGGCTCGACACCCGCCACGCCGTCGAACACGGCAACAGCACCGTCGAGAACACGCAGCGAGCGCTCCACCTCCACGGTGAAGTCCACGTGTCCGGGGGTGTCAATGATGTTGATCTGGGTGTCATGCCAGAAGGTGGTGGTCGCGGCGGAGGTAATGGTAATGCCGCGCTCCTGCTCCTGCTCCATCCAGTCCATGGTGGCGGCGCCATCGTGGACCTCACCGATCTTGTAGGACTTGCCGGTGTAGTAGAGGATGCGCTCGGTCGTCGTCGTCTTGCCGGCATCGATGTGGGCCATGATGCCGATATTGCGAACCTTGCTCAGGTCAGTTTTGGCCACTGTGTTTGACCTCGAATCTTGGAGTAAGTGGTCTTCGTATGATGCTCGACGCAGATGAACCTGCGGTGAACCGCAGATTTTCTGGGCTGGACGTGATGGTGCCCCCTCCCCAGGCGGGAAGGGGGCGAACAATCACCAGCGGTAGTGGGCGAAGGCGCGGTTGGCCTCAGCCATCTTGTGAGTGTCCTCACGGCGCTTCACCGAAGCACCGAGGCCGTTGGAGGCGTCGAGGATCTCGTTCATGAGGCGCTCAGCCATGGTCTTCTCACGACGCTCACGAGAGAAAGCCACCAGCCAGCGCATCGCCAGGGTGGTTTGACGGGCAGGCTTGACCTCGACCGGCACCTGGTAGGTGGCACCGCCAACGCGGCGGGACTTGACCTCCAGCGAGGGCTTGATGTTGTCGAGCGCACGCTTGAGGGTCTGCACCGGGTCGGTGTTGTTCTTGGCCCGGCAACCCTCCAAAGCGGTGTAGACGATGTTCTGGGCGACAGTCTTCTTGCCGTCGAGCAGGATCTTGCTCACGAGTTGGGAAACGAGAGGAGATCCATAGACGGGATCGACCATCACTGGGCGCTTCGGCGCGGGTCCCTTACGAGGCATGAATCACTTCTCCTTCTTGGCGCCGTAACGGCTACGGGCCTGCTTGCGGCCCTTCACACCCTGGGTGTCGAGGGAGCCGCGGACAATCTTGTACCGCACACCGGGGAGGTCCTTCACACGACCGCCACGCACGAGCACCATGGAGTGCTCCTGAAGATTGTGGCCGACCCCGGGAATATAGGCCGTGACCTCAATGCCCGACGAGAGGCGCACACGGGCAACCTTTCGCAGAGCAGAGTTCGGCTTCTTCGGCGTCGTGGTGTACACACGGGTGCACACGCCACGACGCTGCGGCGAGCCCTTGAGGGCAGGCGTCTTGTTCTTGCTGATCTTGTCAGTGCGGCCCTTGCGGACCAGCTGCTGGATTGTAGGCACCGGCTGGTATCTCTTTCCGTCTGGTGGGTTCGGAATTCCCTGGCTTCGCACTCCTCCGTCGCTGCGTCGGGATCACCGCTGCCCCTCGCTGCAGATTGGGAGTGCCGTGCGAACTCCGCACGGGCAGACCTTCTCGCAGCAACTCGAGCGGCCGTGTATCGCCATGCCAAGGCACGCACAAACATCCGGACGAACCGGACATGCTTTAACAGGGTATCCCCCTGCACTGCGGGGGTCAAACTTAGCAGCGCCACAACGCAGCGCGGCAGGATCATCCCGTAGGCACCGTCGGGTAAGAGGTGCCCGACTGGACTTTTCAGGCGCCGGTTTGAGGAAGGCTCTCCGGACGACCCGCCGGAGCACCTATGCCGCCTGCAGCCAAGAAGTTGCCGTTCGTGCCAGCGAACCGGCCAGCCGCGTTGCCGCGGATGTCACCGGAAATGTGCACTGACGGCAAAGTAATCGGTGGGATGCTCACTACCCCGCCCTTGACCTTAGGTAGGACGATGGGGCGTCCGCTGATATCGGGGAGGGTGATTGTGCCGCCTTTAATATCAGGAAGGGTTATCGTTCCGCCCTTAATAGTCGGCAGAATGATCGGCCCAGCACTGATATCTGGCAGATAGATGGTGCCGCCATGAATCTCCGGAGGCACGATGATGTGATGGCGAGGTGTCTGGGTAGTTCCACCGCTCGCGTCCCCCAATGGACGATCAGTCCCACGGACATCCGTAGTTACCTTAGACGTCGGCATCGGAAGCGGAACACTCTCCGCATTCGCGCCCGGGACCACCGCTATGAAAGCGGCCATTCCCAGGAACGCCGCGACGCTACCCGTCAGAACTGCTCGCTTCATACCGTCATCCCCTCGCAATACCAGTGGTATCCATATGCGTCCAAGTGTACGACACCCGAGGGACGCGCAACAATTCGGTGCCTGCCCAGATGTGGAGAACCCCGCGTCCTGAGACGCGGGGTTTAACAGTCAGGAAGAGTGATTCAGACTGTCAGACACCAGTATGAGGCAGAGTGCTCATCCCACCACCGACGTGCACAACACCTTGGCTATTTCCGTCAGTGACGACGGGGGTTGCCGTCGTGGTGGCAGCGCCCGGAGCCGGCTCGACGGTGTGCTCACCGGAGGTCGGAGCCGGAGCCGGCTTGGGAGTGGGCTTCGGTGTGGGCTTGGGAGCCGGAGTCGGAGTCGGCTTCGGCGTGGGCTTCGGTGTGGGCTTGGGAGCCGGAGTCGGAGTCGGCTTCGGCGTGGGCTTCGGTGTGGGCTTAGGAGCCGGGGTATCGCCGCTCAGCAGGTAGCCGGCCCCGTGATCCAGGTGCACACGAACTTTCCGGGCGGTGTTTCCATGATCGGTGAACGTCAAGGTGTAGTCGCCCACGGGAACATTGTCGGGGAAGGTGAACTTGTCGGTGTCGCCTCCAGCCCAGTAGCTGATCCGCTGTGAGTCCAGCAGGTCACCGTAGTCCTTGGTATCACCATCACGAACCAGCGATGCGGACACCCGATAATCATCAAACCCGTCAGTGACCATCTTGACGCTTTCGCCAGCTTTCCACTTGGTGGGGCTCATGGTCGCCTTGGTGCTGTTAGACACGAAAGAGGAACTGTCACTCTCCGAAACGCGCTTTCCGGCAGCATCGGCACAGGTATGCCCAAATGGTGTACTTGCCCGTGGAGGTCGGGGTGTAATGAGCCCGCTGCTCCTCATCTTTCACGGTAGTCCATGTCTCTGGGGGAGCCGATTCGCCCTTGGCAACACCCCATTTAATCTGCTCCGCCCCATCGATATTGCATTTGTCAAGCCGGAAGTCGAGCGACTTGTTCACGTCAACGTGCTGGGGAGCAGCGATACCATCATATTCGGGCAGCGTTGCATGGACCGACACAGCGCCACCAATGAGCGGTGTGAGTGCGAGGGCTAGCCCAGTCAAGCTCGCCCCGATTACGTGCCTCTTCACGATGGGAAACCTTTCAGTAAGCGCTGTATAGCGCCGCAGATATTCTTCTGACAGCCACGGACTGGGCAACTGCGCTTGAAATACTGCCCCCCCCCCCCCCCCC
>NZ_LWHO01000004.1 GCF_001642025.1 Cutibacterium namnetense
TCACAAGGCGACCCGACCAATCCTACCACACCAACCCCGAAACCACAAAACCATGATCCCAAGACCAGCCAGCAGAACCAGCCAACCACACCACCACCCAAAAGCAGCAGCCCAGCCAACCTTACCAGATTAAATCAGATTGTCAAATCCAATTTAATGCCAGCCGGAACCACCATAACTCCCGGAAATGAATTCCACGAATCATCGCAATTCCTAGCTCCCAACAAAGGGAACTCGCAGAAGTTTAAACACTCATCAGACAAACGTCAAATCATGCCCCCAGCAATTCCACAAAGGAATCACCAGAACTCCTACCAGCCTCACACCCACAGGCGCGGAGCCGAGAAGGAACAATACACACACCCCACCGCCAGCGCAAACCTGGGTGCTCATCGGCCCTTGGTTGGCGCACATTACCGCACACACACAACCGTCCGGGGACCACTAGAGCTAGCGGTCCCCGGACGGATCTGTCGAAGGTAGGTCAGCGGGTCACAGCGCCCACAGTCTTCTTGCCACGACGGACGAGGGCAACACGACCACAAAGGAAGTCGTCGTCAACCAAACGCTGATCAGGATCAGTGACCTTCACATTGTTGAGGTAGGCACCGCCCTCGGTGACAGCACGCTTGCCCGCCGACTTCGTGTCAACCACACCGGCAGCCACCATCGCGTCAACCACCGTCGGGTACTCGCCCCCTTCATGATGGGCAGCACCGAGCTCGTCAGACAGAGAAAGCACCGTCTGCTCATCGAGGTCGCGCAACTCGCCACGTCCGAAAATGGCCTGAGCTGCCGCTTCAGCAGCCTTGCGCTGCTCCACGCCATGCACCAGATCGGTCAGGTCGTCGGCAAGGCAGTGCTGAGCCGCTCTGCGCCACGGCTCTTCCTCAGTCTTGCGGGCAAGATCCTCGATCTCCTCCCGACAACGAGGGCTAAAGATCTTGAGATACTCGATGACCTTCGAGTCCTCCGCGTTGAGGAAGAACTGATGAAAGGCATATGCGCTCGTCAACTCGGGATCCACCCACACCGTCCCGGACTCTGTCTTGCCGTACTTCGTGCCATCAGCCTTGGTAAGTAATGGGGTCACCAGACCGTGGACGACGTCCCCGGTGGTCCTACGGATGAAGTCGGCACCAGCGGTGATGTTCCCCCACTGATCTTGAGCACCCGTCTGCAACGTACAGCCGAAACGTTTATGAAGCTCGTAGAAGTCCAGCGACTGCAACAAGACATAGCTGAACTCGGTGTATGAGATCCCGCTATCCAGCCGCCGAGCCACAACGTCGCGAGCCAGCATCCGGTTAACCGAGAAGTGCTTACCGATATCGCGCAAGAAGTCCAGAGCCGTGTACTCAACCGTCCAGTCGTAGTTATTAACGATCCGAGCAGCATTCGGGCCGTCAGTATCGACGTACTTACTCACCTGGTCCTTAATGGACTCCACCCACTCAGCAACGACCTTTCGATCGTTCATATGCCGCTCACCGGTCATTTTGGGATCACCGATAAGACCTGTCGCCCCACCGACGAGGAGCAACGGCTTATGACCGCGTTCCTGGAGAGCTCGCACCAGCATCAACTGGACAAGATGGCCAATATGGAGACTCTTGGCGGTCGGATCAAAGCCCACATAAAACGTGACGGGCCCTTGGGCGAGGTGGGCCTTCAGCGCCTCACAATCGGTGGAGTCGGCGACAAGACCCCTCCACTCCAGGTCGTCCAACAGATCCGACACGTCACTTTCCTCTCATCAACGATCTCGTACGAGGTCGACTGACCGTAAGTCTAGCTATCGGGCCGGACCAAGCCGTCTACCTGGTCAAGCGCGCCTCTCACGCATCGTGCGCGACAGGATCTCAGCTGGCACTCCGGTAGCGGCCATCTGCGAAAAGGCGTCCGCAAGTTCTCCTGCATCCACCCCAGTAGCACACATCAACGCGAGAGTGTCGTCTCCAGCGATCGTCCCCAACACGATGTCCAGGCCTGCCTTATCAATGGCCGATCCGTAATATTGGGCCGCGCCCGGTGGCGTCTTAAGGACGACGAGATACTCGTTGTTCTGCACCCCGGTACACAGTTCCTTAGTCATCCTCGCCAGCTTGACCCAGGCCGGCGACCCTGTCGTCACATCGGAGGGATGCTCACCTTCGGGAATTGAATAGCACGGATTCCCAGCATGATCACGTCCACGCACGGCACCGATCTCAACCAAGTCACGTGACAGGGTGCCTTGGGAGGCTACAAAACCCTCGGAAGCAAGGATCTCCCCCAGCTCGCCTTGAGATGAGATTCGCCCTTCCTGAATTAAGGCGCGAATCCGGGCATGACGCGCCGTACGTGAGGTTGGTGCAGACTGCCCCTCACTCATCAACCCCCCTCGGTTACGCCCACTAGGCGCGTCTACTAAACATTCTCCTAGCTACATAAGGATGCACCATGATGGGCTATGGCGTCCAGCCGCTGGTTCACGCCAAAGCGGCAAGGCCGGCAACAAAAATGGCCAAGGCAAGGTCAAAGTCACCATTTTGTCTACCTAGATCGATCTCGCCCACCACCCCGAGGTCATGCAACTGAGTACGGGTCTGCTCTTCCATCGTGTGGCCAAGCACCAAGTGCACCAAGGCCCGGCACACCGAATCCGCACGCTCGCCATAAAACCCCTGGCGCTCCATAAATTGGCGCAACTTGACGGTTGGATCAATCTTCCCCAGCCCCACCGAGATCGTCGACGCAACGAGCTCAGCACCGTCACGGTGAGCCAGGAGGGTAGCCCGGAAACACCGAGCCCATTCGTCAACTCCATCAGAAAGATCAGCGTCATCCGAAGGCACCATCGTCGGGCCGGCGGCAACGGCGAGGATTTCATCGCTCACTGCGGCCAGCAAGCTCTGCTTATTGGCAACGTGCCAGTACAGCGCTCCAGCCTTGACCCCAAGACGCTCGGCCAGACGTCGCATAGAGAGGTCACCAAGTCCGTATGCGTCAAGAATCTCTACTCCGGCCCGAACAACGTCCTGCTTCGTCAGGCTCACTGTGACTCCCTTGACGACGACACCATTTCCGGGGGTGGCCCACATTGGCGCTACCCCATGGACTACATTGAACCCCGTTCAATCCTGAACAGCGTTCAGGACGTCTCCAGTCTCGGAAGGACCAGAGCATTGCTGAATCTAGCCGATATGACCGAGCGCGGCCTCAGGGGGGAGTCCATCACCCGTGAGGAAGCCCTCGAGATTCTTCGCAGCAGTGATGACGAGCTCATGTCGATCGTCGCCGCCGCCGGAAAGGTTCGTCGCCACTTTTTCGCGAACCGGGTTCGCCTCAACTACCTGGTCAACCTCAAGTCGGGCCTGTGCCCCGAGGACTGCTCCTACTGCTCGCAGCGCCTGGGGTCGCGTGCCGAGATCATGAAGTATTCCTGGGCCGACCCGCATAAGGTGCATGACGCCGTCGAGGCTGGCATTGCCGGTGGCGCACGACGTGTCTGCATGGTGGCATCGGGTCATGGTCCATCCCAGCGAGATGTCGAACGCGTCAATGGCATGGTGCGTTCCCTCAAAGCTGAGCACCCCGACGTCGAGGTTTGTGTCTGCTTAGGGTTTGTCGACGACGAAAAGGCTGCCTCTATTAAGGAAGCCGGCGCCGACGCTTACAACCACAATGCCAATACCTCTCGCTCCCATTACGGCGAGATCTGCAGCACCCACTCCTACGAGGACAGGATGGATACCGTCGAGGTCCTCAAGCGCAACGGTCTGTCGCCCTGCTCTGGAGTGATTGCCGGCATGGGTGAAACCGACGAGGAATTCGTCGATGTCATCTTCGACCTGCGCGAGCACGGAGTTGATTCGGTGCCGGTGAATTTCTTGCTCCCCTTCGAGGGCACTCCGCTGGCCGGCGGAGCCCAGCACATCACCCCGCAGTGGTGCCTCAAACGTCTGGCCATGGTGCGCTTTGTTCACCCCGATTCCGAGGTGCGTGCCGCTGCCGGACGTGAGCAGCACATCCGCACCATGCAGTCGCTGGCCCTCGAGGTCGTCAACTCGATCTTCCTAGGGGATTACCTCACCAGCGAGGGGGCTGCCGGCGCCGCCGACTTGCAGATGATTGAGGATGGCGGATTCGTTCCCGAGGGAGCAGACGGCCAGCCAATGGTTCACACCGACGTCAACGCAGATCGTTCGGCTGACCTGCCCATTAACGCGGTTCCGATCCGCCACCGAGGCATCGGAACCGAGGTTCCGGCGAACGCCTGAGCTGTGGTCAAACACCGCGGGGCCGACACGATGTCGGCCCCGCGGTGTTTGTATGTAGAGCTCAGGACCTCAGCTGAGCGCCGCAAGCTTCCTCAGCGCGTGCCACCGCAGTGTCACGAGCCTCCGCAGCCTCGGCGTCGGTCAAGGTCCGATCGGCTGCCCGCATTCGCAGGTTAAAGGCCAACGACTTGCGTTTGTCGCCCACCTGCTCGCCCTCATAGACGTCGAAAAGCTCGACCGATTCAAGCAGTGGTCCGGCTCCCTCAATGAGAGCCTGACGAACGTCGTCAGCAGCAACAGATTCGTCGACGACCAAAGCAACGTCTTCCTTGGCGACGGGGAAGCTTGAGATGGCCGTGACCTCACCACCATGAGGAGCCGCAGCTACCAGGGCATCAAAGTCAAGTTCGACCGCGCAGGTGCGCTGCGGCAGACCAGCCTTCGACACCACAGTGGGGTGCAGCTCACCAGCATGCCCGATGACCTTCCCATCCACGATAAGAGCCGCGCAGCGACCGGGATGCCAGGGGGCCTGACGGGCACCCTTACGCACTAGCGTCACACCGAGGGCATCAGCAGCCTTCTCGGCGACCAGTACAGCGTGACGCCAATCAGCCTTCACCGGCTGTCCGTCCCAGCGATCCGGCAACCAGTTACCACAAATCACAGCAGCGAGCATGCGCGGCTGAGCTGGCAGTGCGGCGCCGATCTCGGCGAGCACCTCATCGGAAGGACGCTCGTCGACGCCGGGATGCGGAGCCGCCGCCGGGGTGACGGCGCGGAAGACAGTTCCACTTTCGAAGACCGCGAGATCTTCCTGGGATCGCGACATATTCGTCGTCACTGCATGGAATAGACCGGGCAACAGGGTAGTGCGTAAGTAGGGGTGGGTATCGTCAAGCGGATTGGCAAGCTTGACGGTTGCGTGACGCGCATCGTCACCACTAATGCCGAGAACATCGAGGTCCTTATCGCCGATGAACGGCAAGGTGATGAGCTCGACGAAGCCAGCCTCGACGACTGAGCGCAGCACCCGCCGACGACCCTGCTGAGTCTTTGTCAGACCGCGAGCGCCCAGGCTCGGGGGCAACGCGGGTTCGATACGGTCAAACCCAATCTTGCGGCCGATTTCCTCGAGGTAGTCGTAGGCATCAACGAGATCGGGACGCCAGGTCGGAGCAACAAGGGTGAGAGAGTCCCCCAGGGCAGTCACCTTGACCCCAGAACGCGTCAAGATCTCGATGATCTCTTCAGTGGACACCTTCGTGCCGAGAATACGGCTAGGTAAATCTGCGTTGATCGTCTGACGCGGCATCTCGGGGACCTCACCAACAACGGTGGGCTCACCGACCGTGGCACCGCCGTACTGAGCGAGTAATTCCGCTGCCCGAACGGCTGCGGCATGGGCGCAAACCGGATCAACACCCCGCTCAAAGCGACGAGAAGCCTCCGAACCGAGCTTGTGGCGTCGGTAGGCACGAGCCACCGTCATCGAATCGAAGTGAGCGCCCTCGAGAATGAGTGAGGTTGACTCGGCGGTCATCTCGGTGGCCGCGCCACCCATAACACCGGCTAAAGCGATGGCGCCCGAGTCGTCGGCAATGACCAGGTCATCGAGATCGAGGGTGCGATCAGTGCCGTCGAGGGTAACTAGATGCTCACCTTCGTGGGCCTTACGGACGACGATCGCCCCGCTGACCTTGTCGGCATCATAAGCATGAAGCGGCTGACCGGACTCCAACATGACATAGTTGGTGATGTCGACGGCCAGGTTAATCGGACGCATCCCGGCACGAGTGATGCGGTCGGCAATGAATCTGGGAGTTGGGGCACCGGGATTTAGGCCATGGACCGGCACAGCGATGAACTGGCTGCAAGCGTCAGACTGAATGTCTACCGCGACGGGGCCCGACACCGCAGCGATAGGCTCCTCGTCATAAGGGTCGCGGAAGTGTACCGACATGGCGTGCGCCACCTCGCGGGCGATGCCACGCATCGACATGCAGTAGCCGATATCGGGAGTGACATCGACATCTAACACCTGCTCGGGAACCCCGAGGATCGGCAGGGCGTTCTCACCAGGAACGAGCTGGTGGCCCTCTACCGAAGGCGGCAGAGTGATGATACCGGGCTCGTAGACACCGATACCCAACTCGTCGGAGGCGCACAGCATGCCGTCAGACATGTGGCCGTACGTCTTGCGGGCACTGATGGCAAATCCGCCAGGGAGCACAGCACCGGGCAGGGAGACGACAACCCAGGCACCTTCAACGGCATTGGGGGCACCGCAGACGATGCCGCGGCCCTCGGTCCCCTCCGCAATGTTTTTGGGGTGTCCTTCTGCGTTGTACCGGGGGCCAACGTCAACCCGACACCAGTTGATGATTTTGCCGTTCTTCTGCGGCTCGGGAACTGAGGAGAGAATGTGTCCGATAACAATCGGGCCGGTCAGCTCGCCGCCGACGACCTCGACCTTCTCGACAGTGGCTGTGTGGTTGGTCAGCGCCCTGGCCACCTCGTCAGTAGTAGTACCGTCTGGCAGATTAACCATGGCCTGCAGCCATGACATGGGAACCTTCATCGTGCTCCTCCCCTCAGTGAGCGGCTGAATCGGACGTCACCCTCGACAAAGTCACGCAGGTCGGGGGCATTGTTGCGGAACATCACCGTGCGATCGACACCCATGCCAAAGGCGAAACCCGAATAGACATCGATGTCGATACCGCAGGCAACTAACACCCGTGGGTTGACGACCCCACAGCCGCCCCATTCGATCCACCCTTCAGAACGGCACGTACGGCACGGACGATCAGGGTTGCCAACCGAGGCGCCATGACACACGAAGCATTCCAGGTCGACCTCAGCGCTGGGCTCGGTGAAGGGGAAATAGTGTGGGCGGAAACGGGTGCGGACGTCACCGAACATGGCGCGGGCAAAGGCGTCGACGGTCCCCTTGAGGTGGCCCATCGTAATGCCCTTGTCGACGCACAATCCCTCGACCTGGTGGAAGACCGGAAGGTGAGTGGCATCGTACTCATCAGCACGGAACACCTTGCCCGGGCTAATAATGCGCACCGGAGGCTGCTGCTTAAGCAGGGTGTGAATCTGCACCGGGCTGGTAGCTGTGCGCATACACTTACCGTCACTGACCGGATCGAGCCATAGCGTGTCCTGCAAAGCACGAGCCGGGTGATCGGCGCCGAGGTTGAGAGCGTCAAAGTTGAACCATTCAGATTCAGCCTCGGGACCCTCGGCAACTTCCCAACCCATGGCGGTAAACACGTCACAGATGTCATCAATGAGAGCAGTGATCGGGTGCGGGGCGCCTCGAGGCGACGTAACGACCGGCAACGTAACGTCGGTGGCCTCCGCTGCGAGTCGGGCGTCAAGCTCAGCCTCAGTAAGTTCCTCTTGGCGGGCCTTGAGAGCCTGATTGACCCGGCCCCGAGCCTGCCCAATGCGCTTACCGGCATCCTTTCGGGCAGCCGGCGGCAGCGCGCCAATCTCGCGGTTAGCCACAGCCAGCGGAGACCGGTCACCGGTATGAGCGATACGCACCTGCTTCAGCTCGGCAGTGGTAGAAGCCCCGGCAATCGCCTCCAAGGCCTCAGCCACTCGGGCCTCGACTTGGTCAGCGTCCAGGGTGCTCACCTGGACAGGGTCATAATTCGTGTTGGGGCCACTCATGGGCCTTCCCCCTGATGGGTTGACGTTGGAAAAACGCCCGTGTTCCGGGCGCACATGTGCGACTAGCGGATACAAGTCTAGTGGCGCCGACGCCAGCAACGATGGCCGGCCACCCTACACTCCTCAGGCTCGCTGTTCACTCGCCGTGGCGTACAGCACTACCGCGGCCGCAGTCGACAGGTTGAGAGACTCGGCGGCCCCCCACATCGGAACCCCCACGACCTCATCCGCTAAAGCTCGGTCAGCCTCGGGAAGACCCCACGCCTCGTTACCCATCAACCACGCAATAGGCCGCTTGAGACGCCCCGACCGAGCAACGGCGTCAAGGCTATGACCTCCCCCGTCAGCCGCCAATACCGACATCCGGTGCCGATGGGCCCACTCAACCGCCTCAGCCAGCTCGACACCGACGACGACGGGCAGGTGAAAGATCGCCCCGACCGAAGAGCGAACCGTTTTGGGGTTATGCGGGTCGACCGATCCCCGCGTCAAAATGACGCAATCGGCGCCAAACGCATCTGCGCAGCGGATGACCGTTCCGGCATTTCCAGGATCACGCACTTGAGCGCAGATGACAGCGAGACGAACATCCTCGTCGGGCAGCTCGCGGCGTGTGACCTGACGACACACCGCGAAGATCCCCTGACTGGTGACAGTGTCAGAGAGCGCATTGACATCCTCGTCAGTGAGCACCGCGACCCGAACGCCACGGCGCTCGGCCGCCTCGACATGCTCAGCATCGCGGGATAGGTTCGAGGTCGCCAGCAGATTAACCTTGCCGGGCCATGCCAGGGCCTCGCGAACTGCCTGCGCGCCTTCTACCAAAAACAGCCCGGACTCGTCGCGTCCGCGCCGAGATGAAAGGCGGCGGGCCGAACGCAATGACCCCTTCGAGATACGGCCCCATCCCGAATAGTCGCCGTTCGGCCCGTCGCTCATGGCCACCTCAGGCAGCAGCGCTCTGCGGCTGGTTAGCCTTGGCGACCTCGACGAGGCTGTTAAATGTGTCAATGTCGGAGACTGCAAGCTCTGCGAGCATCTTGCGGTCGACCTCAACGCCAGCATTCTTCAGACCATTGATGAAACGGTTGTAGGTCATGCCCTGGGCGCGGGAGGCAGCATTGATGCGCTGGATCCACAGCGAGCGGAAGTCGCCCTTCTTGGCACGACGGTCACGGAACGAGTAGGTGGCCGAATGGAGGGACTGCTCCTTGGCCTTGCGGTACAGGCGCGAGCGCTGTCCACGGTAACCGGAGGCCTGATCGAGGACCTCACGACGCTTCTTCTTGGCATTCACAGAACGCTTCACGCGTGCCATAGTGATTCTCCTTGGATCTGCCGGGTCAATCCCGGATTGGTTCGAGGCGGATACCGCCCAATGGACTTAGGGACGCCGTCAATCGCGACGTCGACTGCGGTCAGCGACCGGGATGGCCACCGAGCAGCTTCTTGACCTTGGCGGCCTCGCCCTTAGACAGCACGGTCTCCCCGGTCAGGCGGCGAGTAACGCGTGAGGACTTGTGCTCGTTGAGGTGGCGCTTGCCAGCCTTGCGAGCGGTGACCTTGCCCGAGCCGGTCACCTTGAAACGCTTCTTCGTCCCGGAGTGGCTCTTCATCTTGGGCATGGATAGCTCCATTCGTTCATGTATGTCGTCCCGCAAACCGGAGGGAAGGTCCCGGGCTGGCTCACCGGTAGGAACCGGATCACCTGGTTCTGAGCAATGCTCAGAGGTCAATGTCAGGATCCATATTGTCGGCTGGACCCTTCTTCTTCTTTTTCTTCGCAGTGCCTGCAGCAGCCCGCTGGGCAGCCTCGTAGGCCTTATCAGCCTCGGCAGCCTCGGCACGCTCAGCGGCGCGACGGTCACGCTCAACCTTCTGATCTGCTTTGGCCTGATTCTTCTTACGAGTCGGGGCCAGAATCATGAGCATGTTGCGGCCCTCCTGCTTAGGAGGGGACTCGACGGTCGCGTACTCAGTCAAATCATCGGCAAGACGACGCAACAGGTTGACACCGAGCTCTGGTCGGGACTGCTCACGGCCACGGAACATGATCGTGATCTTGACCTTATCGCCGGCCTTGAGGAACCGCAGAACGTGGCCCTTCTTGGTCTCGTAATCGTGATCGTCAATCTTCGGACGAAGCTTCATCTCCTTGATGATGGAGTTCGCCTGATTGCGTCGTGACTCCCGGGCCTTCTGAGCCGCCTCGTACTTGAACTTGCCGTAGTCCATGAGCTTGACGACAGGGGGCCGGGCCTGCGGAGCCACCTCGACGAGGTCAAGGTCTTGCTCGCGGGCAAGCTGCAGGGCCTGCTCGACCCTGACGATGCCGACCTGTTCGCCATTAGGGCCGACCAGGCGCACCTCGGGAACGCGAATCCGCTCGTTGATGCGGGGTTCAGTACTGATGGGGTCCTCCCGGATGTCTGTTTTCATTAGATGCGGCACGTGTCTGCGCCTCCACGACCCGGATACGAAAAAAGCCTTCGCGAATACGCGAAGACCTGACATATGCGGATGTCTACACATCCCGACGAGCCGACGAAGCTCATCATCACAACCCGGCGAACGAAATCCACCTAGGTGGGAGGTCAGGCCCCCGCTTACGCAAGACCAGTATTATCCTGATCGCTTCGGCCAGAATACGACAAGGAACAGCGCCATCACAAATCGGGGGTTGCCCGTAGCGAGGTGATGGCACCGGCGAAGCTGACCGGTCAGGCAAGATCCCCGCTGCACGCCCATCCCCAACCATCATCGAGTTTCACGAGACGTCGGCCACCCTCGATTGGTTTGAGGACATCACTGCCGATGACAAGGGGAGCCGGACCAGCAACATCAAGGAGAAGGGCATCGGCTCCCACCTCGGTGACGATGGCCGCAAGTTCTGGGAGACGTCCCGGAACCGGACGAGCCCGCGAGTCCCACGCTGTGAGGGAATCGATCCCGGTGAATGCCAATAGAGCGGTGCTTCCTTGCTCGTTGGTGAGCTTCACTGCACCGATTTCGCCTTCCGCGTCTGTCATCACCGGCATGAATAGCCGTGCGCCCGCACACAAAGTGGATACCGCCGCAAGGTACGACCTTCGGTAAGCGTCCGGATCGTTAGTGAGGCAGGCTGCCAAGGCAGCGCGCACCCGAGGATCGGCATCTCCCATGTCGCCGCCGATCGGTGATAGTGGAGCAGGCACCTGCAAAACATTAGTCGATACCCAACGCCGAGGTCAGCGAGTCCCCGAGCACACATGCGCCCCTGCATGTGGAACAGTGGGGGTATGAGCGAAACGACCGTCGTTGCCGTCGTCACCATTGTGCTGGTCGTCCTACCGCTGCTATGGGCCCTGTCGGGGTGGTTCTCCCGCCGCTCCTCGCGCGCCATGCTTCGCGGGCTGGGCCTAGCCCTCATTCCTATTGGTCTAGTACTAACTGGCCTGATGCGCCTTTTCGTCCGAGCAATTCGCCTCGTCGTCGATTGGTTCGCCGGCACGGTCATGACATCGACCATGTGGATCGGTGTCATCGTCATCGCTGTGGGCCTCGTCACCTGGCTGGTAGCCGGGATCATGGCACCGGTCGATCGCGAGACTGGACGTCAACGCCGTCAAGACCATGCTGCCCGTAAGCAGACGCGCGAAGCCTCGTCGGCCAAGGATTCTCGCTCTACCGAAGCTCCGACCCGCAATCCCACAGACAACGCTCCGACATCCGGTGCTGCGCCGGATACGGCCCCGTCGCACAGTGCCTCCGGAACTCGGCGGACCCCGACCGACGCGCCGGTGCGCACATCAGAGCCTGCCTCCAGTTCAAAGCCTTCCCCCACAATCTCGGGTGCTGATAAGGATGAAGATGCCGAGCTTGAAGAGATCTTGCGCAAACGCGGGATCGAATGATCCTTCATTCGCAGGCGCTGCTACCCCGGAATTCAAGCCCCAATCGCTAGCTGGCAACCAGTTACAGGCGGCACGCAGATAGCTCGGTCGACAAAATCGCTCGAGCACCAACGTCCCACAGTTGGTCCATCAGGCCTTGCACGGCCGTGCGCGGCACCATGGCTCGCACCGCATACCAGCCGCCCTTGGACAACGGCGAGATTGTAGGAGCTTCGAGTCCCGGTGTCAGGGCGGTGGCGGTATCAAGAACTTCGGCGGGAACATCGTAGTCGACCATGACGTAGCTACGAGCGACCTGCACGCCGTTGATACGACGCATAAAGTGATCAAATGTCGTGTTCCCAACGAAGTCTCGACGCTGAACCAGCACAGCCTCAGACTCCAACATGACGTCGCCAAAAATCTCAAGGCCAGACCGGCGCAGGGTTGTCCCAGTCTCGACCACGTCAGCAATTGCGTCGGCAACGCCGAGTCGGATCGCCGACTCAACTGCGCCATCCAGGTGGATAAGGTGAGCGTTGATCCCCCGCTCCGTCAGAAAAGCGCCCAGCAGGCCGGGGTATGAGGTGGCTATCCGTTTTCCCGCCAGCCCTTCGATGGTGTTTTTCGAACCTTTGGGAGCAGCGAACCGAAAATAGGAGTGACCAAAACCCAATCCCTTGATCTCGGCGGCATCAGCTTCGGAATCGAGCAAGAGATCTCGTCCGGTAATGCCAATATCTAGAGTGCCCTCCCCCACATACACCGCGATATCGCGAGGCCTCAGATAGAAGAACTCTACCCCGTTGGCCTCGTCGATCAGGGAAAGATCCTTACGATCAGTGCGCTGGCGGTAGCCAGCCTCGGTGAGCAGGGAGGATGCCGCCTCCGAGAGAGCACCTTTATTCGGCACAGCAACGCGCAACAAATCAGGCATGAATTCTCCTCAGGAAATATCAGGGATGACGATGACAGATCGGGGCGTCCGAGAATTCACAGATGCTTATAGACGTCGTCGAGGGATAGGCCCTGCTTAATCATCATGACCTGCAGGTGATAAATTTCCTGACTGATCTCTTCAGCCAGCCGTTCATTACCCTCGTATTCGGCTGCCATCCACACTTCGGAGGCTTCCTCCACGATCTTCTTACCGATGGCATGCACTCCGTGGTCAAGCTCCTCGACAGTTCCCGACCCTGCAGGGCGTGCCTGTGACTTTGTAACCAGCTCGGCGAAGAGTTCCTCGAATGTCTTGCTCACAGCTACCAGGCTACTGACTGGCCTCACAACGGCGCAGGCGCGCCCACGTGACGGACCACTGCTATCCCTAGAGTGTCACGTCAGCGGAAGGCGTCGTTCGTGGCCGCACGCTGGGCACGCCACCACGTCACGAATCCGTATACGCAAAAGGCGCCGTAAAAGACGTACATAAGTGCACTCGGGTAGTACTGAGCCGTGGCCAATAGCGGGACGCCGACAATATCAACCGCAATCCATACAAACCAGAACTCATTCCACCCACGCGCCATCCCCCAGGTCGCGAGGATCGATCCAGTGAGAATCCACGAATCCGATAGCGGCCCCCAGGATCCCAGTGCCTCGAGAACGAAGAAGAAGACAACGAGCATGATGAGGGCAGCCATCAACGCCAAAATGCGTTCTCTACGGGTGGCCCAGCGGGGATGGACGGCCACCTGGGACGCGCCATTATTGCGCCGAGTTGCTGCCCAGACCACCCACCCATACGCGCTTGTCGCGAGGAAAAAGATCTGACGCCCGGCCTGCCCCCACAGGTTAAGGTCCTGCGGGGTGTGGAACACCCCACCGAGAAACACCGTGAAAAGGATGACGTTGCCGACGATGCCGACTGGCCAAGCCCATATTCGACGTCGCGCGCCGCCGAGAGCCGAAGCAAGTCCGAATAGATTTCCAATGACCTCACGCCACAGGATCGGCTTTCCCAACCCCACGTCAAGCTGGGCATTAAGCAGAGACGTGAGAACGTCGGACACAGCGCACACCTTTCCGGTCACCTGCAGGCAGCCATCCTATTCTCGCAGATCGGCAGCGGCTCGTCGCATCACTTCCAAGGCCACGGCCACATCACGCACCAGCAGCGCGCCGTTACTGGAATCCGACCAGGCCCCCGCAACGTACTATGAAGCTCTCGACAGGGAGCACACGGCAAATGAGGGCTTCGTCGAACTCACCACACCAGTGGTTTACGGTAGCCATTCGATCGCGGGCACAGATGACCCTCAGCCGAAAGGATCTGCTGGCGACAGTATGGGCAACTCTGACGCCCGGATGTGACGACCACGCGGCACCTCGCGACGAATTGGCGAGCCTGACACGTCGTCATAAGGATTTCTAGAGAATCTGGGGCCGCCTCGGGAAGGGTCGTCAGCAACATCGCTGGATCGTTGATCATGAGTTCATCATCGCTAGCTGCGTACATCTCGATCTCGATGCGCTTGGTCTCATCGTCGAAGGCCATCGCCATCGTTCCTACGGTGAATTCTTCCTCGAGTGGTGCATCGAGAGGGGCCAGATCGTCTGGATTGTCGACTGGTGGTGGGACGAATACATCCGCAACATGAGCGGCTAGACCGTCCAAGATCCTATCCATTTGGAGGGCGAGCTGGTCGATCTGAACCTTTTCGCAGCGGACCGTCACGATCCGGGATCCTTCACGGACTTGCAGGTGAAAGGTACGCGCTCCTGGCCGACCCGCGGTGCCGACGACCACACGTTCGGGTTGTTCGAGTCGGAAAGTGCGACGAGACATACTCCCACCCTAGTCACGGGACCGAGAAGCGCAGGTTGGCGTCGGCTAGGAGTAGCCGTGCCTCAAGGTCGGCTTGAGGGTGCTCCGTTAGGGTGATCTAGACGAGGAGGATGCACATGCGCATGAGAACCGTCGGGGCCAGCGGCCTCAAGGTATCTGCCATTGGGCTGGGATCCCTAACATGGGGTGGCCAGACTGACGCCCGTGTGGCTCGCTCGTTGGTTCGTCGCTTTGTTGACGCCGGTGGCAATCTTGTCGATACCGCCCCGGCGTATGGAGGCGGGTTTGCCGAGCAACTCATCGGAAAGCTCATCCATACCGACATCAGTCGAGACGACCTTGTCATCGCCACCAAGGCGGGATTCATCGTGGAAGGTAATAAAAGAATCGTCGATACGTCGCGCAGTGCGCTGCTGCGTGACCTCGAAGGCTCCTTGCGCCGCCTCCACACCGATCACGTCGATCTCTGGCAGGTTCATGCCTGGGGAGATGCCCCCATCGAGGAAACCTGCGCAGCCCTCGACCATGCCGTGAAGTCGGGAATGGCCCGGTACGTCGGGGTGTCCAACTTCGTGGGTTGGCAGTCCGCCACGGCGGCGACCTGGCAGCGAGCAACCGGAGCACGAACCCCCTTAGTCAGTAACCAAGTGGAATACTCCTTGCTGGCCCGGCGCGCTGAAATCGAGGTCGCCCCCTCGGCCCAGCACCACGGGATGGGGCTGCTGGCATGGTCGGCGCTGGGACGCGGCGTGCTGGCAGGCCGGTACCGACACGGAACTCCTAAAGATTCCCGAGGTGGTTCTGATCGCCTATCGTGGTTTGTACAGCCCTATCTGACGCGCAAATCCAGCGCTGTCGTCGAAGCCATTTTGAAGGCAGCCGACGGGCTGGGAGCGACGATCCCACAAATCGCGCTGGCATGGGTGCGCGACGCTCCCGTAGTGTCCTCGGCTCTTGTCGGCCCGAGGACCACCGCACAGCTCGAGGAATTGCTCGGGGCTGACGAAGTTAGTCTCCCCAAGGAAATTACCTCAGCCCTCGACGACATCACCGGCGGGCCAAACCTCGCCCGCGAAGAGGTCTAGGCCGCATAGTTCAGCGCTCGCCACGCGGCACCCACGGAGTCGATACCGGACCATCGTAGAGCTCGCGCGGACGGGAAATCCGCGTCGTCGGATCCTCAAAAACTTCCTTCCAGTGAGCGATCCAACCAGCCATTCGTCCGATGGCGAACATCACAGTGAACATGTTGAGCGGAATACCGAGCGCGCGCAGAACGATCCCAGAATAGAAGTCCACATTGGGGTACAGCCTGCGCTCGATGAAGTAGTCGTCGGCCAGCACAGCTTCTTCTAGCTCCAGGGCAACGTCGAGCAGCGGGTCCGGTTTGTGCATAGTTTCGAGCAATGGGCCGACGACGCTGCGGAAGATTCTCGCTCGAGGATCCCAATTGCGGTAAACGCGGTGCCCGAAGCCAGAAATCCTCTCCCCCGAGTCTTTGGCCTTCGCCAGATATTGACGCGGAGTGAGGCCAGAGTCATAGATGCGTTGCAGGGCGAGCACGGCGTTGACGTTGGCACCGCCGTGACGGTCTCCCCACAGGGCACACACTCCGGCCGAGCACGAAGTGAAAAGGTTGGCACCCGAGGATCCGACCATTCGCACCGTCGAGGTCGAACAGTTCTGGCCGTGATCAGCGTGTAGCACGAAGAACAGGTTGAGGGCCCTCGCCGCCACTGGATCCGGTTCGTAATCGCGATACGGCAGAGAAAACATCATGTGCATGAAATTTTCGACATATTTAAGGTCATAGCGCGGATAGATCGCTGGTTCCCCAATAGATGCCTTGTACGAAGCAGCCGCGATCGTCCTCACTTTGGACATGAGCTTGGCAGCCGCGTCAGTGAAGGATTCCTCGTCAGTGATTCGCGGACGGTCATGGGTACTCATCGCGTTAATCATCGAAGACATGATCGCCATCGGGTGACCGTTAGGCGGGAAGGCGTTGAAGTGAAGATTCATCGACCGATGCAAAGCCGAGTACTCGGTCAATCGATTCCGGAAGTCGTCGCGCTGAGCTTCCGTGGGCAGGTGGCCAAAGATCAGCAGCCACGCTGTTTCCACAAAGGAAACACGCTCCTGAGCCAGGGCCTCGATCGGTAGACCGCGATAAGTGAGCACGCCTGCTTCGCCGTCGATCCACGAAATCGCCGAACGACAGGACGCCGTGTTGGCGAACGCCGGATCGAAGGTTGTGACCCCGCCAGTTAGTTGGCGAAGGTTGGAGATGTCGATGACGCGATCTCCGGTAGTTCCTGTAATAACGGGCAGAGTGTATTCCTGGCCGTCCAGGATAAGGGTTGCTGTTGCTTCGCCCTTCGGCTTCTGATTTGGGACACTCATCGTCAGGCCTCCTGCAGTATGTGATCGACGACCTTGGCACCGAAAACGAGAGATCCGACGGGGACTCGCTCGTCAACTCCATGGAAAAGACTGATGAAGTCGAAGTCGGCCGGCAGTCTCAGCGGAGTGCAGCCGTAGCAGTTGATTCGTCGGCCGTCAGGCAAAACCGCGAACCCTTTGGCGTCGGTTCCTGCCGAATTGAGGTAGGGCAGCACGACAGTCCCCGGGTCCTCAGCATTAACGGCCTGGCGAATCGCAGCAACGGCCGCTCCCTCAAAGGGCGCTGCTGCCGCCGGCTTGAGGGAGATCGTCTCGAAGTCGATTCCAGGACCAGCCAAAGACTTAATCGTCGAAATCATATCCTCCTGTGCTCCGGGGATGAATCGGGCGTCGACTTCGGCGCTGGCACGAGTCGGCACAACGTTAACCTCGTACCCCGCCGATAGCACAGTCGGGGTGACACTATGCGCGCAGCACGCAGCCACCATGCGCGACAAAGGGCCGATGGCGGACAGACTGGATTCGAGATCATCCCGGTCGATCGTCAGACCCCACATCGCGGCTATCTGGTTCAGGAACTCCTCCTGGACCGGATGATGCAGGTCGGGCCACTGATAGGAGTCGATACGGGACAGAGCATCAAGCAGATGGGTGACGGCGTTATCTGGGTTGCGCATAGACCCGTGCCCTGCGCTGCCGGTGGCGCTCATCCGGAACCACCACAGCCCCTTCTCTGCGGACTGGACGACGTAGACTCGCCTGCCCTGCGGTGTCGTCAGGGAAAACCCGCCGACTTCACTGATGGCCTCAGTGACACCATCAAACGCCTCTGGATGATTGACGCCGAGCCACGTTGAACCGAGGGTTCCTGAGCATTCCTCATCAGCGAACATGATGAAGCGAATGGGTCGAGAGGGCACTTCACCGCGACGCTGACGAGCCCGGATAGCCGAGAGAACCATCGCCAAAAACCCCTTCATGTCAATGGCTCCCCTGCCCCACACACAGTTGTCATGAATCTCGCCAGACAGCGGGTGATGGGTCCAGTCAGCAGCCTCGAAGGGGACAGTGTCGCTGTGGCCGTGCAGCAATAGCGCAGGACGACTCATATCGGTGCCTTCCGGTGCCCATTCGGCAACCAGGGTGGCACGGCCGGGCTCAGATTCGTGAATGGTGACGCCAACTCCGATGTCGTCGAGGAGGCCGGCCACGTAGTGACACATCTCACCCTCGCCCCTGGCGTCCTGTGGACCAAAATTCTGCGAGTCGATCTGGATCATTCGCGAGCAGATGTCGACAACTTCGGCCTGCGGGCAATTCGGCCCGTCAACAAGGTCCTCGAGGGTCATGGTGAAGAGATCTGACATGCCGCGATTGTGTCACTGAAGGAGCCTTGAGCCTCCGCCGGGATGCCCAAGTGACGCCGATTTGCATTATGCAACGAAAGCGCACTACAGTTCTATGACTGTCCGGTACGGTGCGATTGCGCGGCAGCGGATAACCCGAGTCCGGGTGGCGGAATTGGTAGACGCGCTAGCTTGAGGTGCTAGTGGCCGATTAAGGCTGTGGAGGTTCAAGTCCTCTCTCGGACACTCCAGGATTGATCCCCGGCCAAGTTTTCTTGGTCGGGGATCTTTTCATCTCGCAACGAGGGTCATGCCACGCTGTGACGGTTCCAGTCACCATCCATTCCCCACGGCACACTGGCTTAAGTCGTGCTATAGCAGCATGAACAAGGCGTCCGATGCGCGCGCAGTTCTACATCTACCGCCGCTGGGCGCCACAGGGTAACGATCCTTGTCCTACGGATGCCGAGTGCCACCGGTTGATGTGAGGGCAAGGGCCGCCGGGCAATCTTGCAGAACTGTTCAGACCATTGCGAAGACAGGACAGAAAACGAGCACCATCGACGTCGAGAGTGGTTATCCTCCCAGACTAAAATTAACCTCATGCACGATTACCCAGATCTGCGAGCTAGCGACCCACGACGAGCCTCTTAGCTCCTATTGTGCGTAGCGGTCGTCTTCGAGGATGAGGCGGCGCAACTGACGCAAAGGAGCATCTTGATGTCATTCCCACGCAAACTCAGCGCATTGGCCATTGCCGGCACCATGGCAGTGACTGGCGTGACGGTGGCAACCCCGGCCCTTGCCAGCGCCGGTAGCGGTTCCCAGCCAGCCGCAGCAGCGCCCGCCACCAACCAGGTACATAAGGAGACTGGCTACTTCAAGACCACCGACAAGCTAGGGACCCAGCTTTTCTACCGCAAGGACATCGTCCCCAACGCTAAGGGAGCCGTCGTCCTGGTCCACGGGCTCATGGAGAACTCCTCCAACTACGAGTACCTAACCAAGAGCCTTACTAACGCTGGCTACAGCGTCTACCGCTTCGACAACCGTGGCCATGGGCGTAGCGCTGCCCCATACGTCAACAACGCCATCCCGCGCGGCCAGTTCGACGACTGGTGGAACATCGAGTCCGACATCCACCAGGTAGTCGGCACCGCTCACAAGGAAAATACCGGTAAAAAGGTGTTCCTACTCGGACACTCCATGGGCGGCATCGCCGTCCAGTCCTACGGAATCATGTACCCCGGATCCGTCGACGGCATCGTCTCCTCCGGCGGCGGCACCATCGTCAATGTCGATGGCCCTGACACTCAGGGTGCCACCACCATCACCCCGGATAATCTCAACTTCTTCGCCCGTCATGCCCTGCCCCAGATCAGCCAGCTTCTCCCCATGACCCAGCTGACTAGCTTCAACGGACGCCTGGCAAAGGCCGCCATCAAGGACCCCAAGGCGATTCGGATGCCTTCAGGTCCGCTGTCCGCCGACATCATCCTGCCCGGTTACCCGCCATACGGCTTGTGCTCCGATCCAGCAGTTCGTATTGACCACTGGCAACATGACCCGCTGTACAACAAGTACATGCGTCTCGGACTCGTCGAGCAGATGGGTGTCGCCGAGGCTTACAACGTCATGAACGCCCATGACTTCAAGGCTCCGACCCTAATCATGCATGGCGAAAACGACGGCCTGGTGCCCAGCTACTTCGACGTCAACTGGTACAACGCCATCAATTCAAAAGACAAGAAGATCATCCAGTGGCATGGCCTCATGCACGAGATCTTCAACGAGCCCACTAAGGACCAAGTCATCAAGACTGCCGTCGACTGGATCGACGCCCACAACAAGTGAGCTAACCACCTGGGGGGATACGCCGCCCCCTAGGTCCCGTCCATCCCACAAAACTCTTTAGGTAAAACCCCTAACTGACCATGGACTGACGAGTAAAATTACGGACATGCCCCGGGCTGATCAGCGACCCTGGGACCAACGAAAGGAGCGACTTATGGGTCTGAGTGACAAGATCAGTAGCAAGACCGACCAGGCCGTCGGCGCTGCCAAAGAGAAGATCGGTGACCTCACCAATAACAGTGATCTCAAGGGTGACGGCGCCGATCAGAAGGCCAGCGGCAAGGTGGATCAGAAGGTCGAGGACGTCAAAGACAAAGCGACTGACGTCAAGCACGATGCCCAAGCCGCCGCTGACAAGCTGAAGGACTGACGAAGGACGGGCCGGGCACCAGGTGTCCGGCCCGCTTTCTGCCATGACAGCACAGTCCCAGCGCCGCTTCGACACCGTCATTGGCGAGTTGGAAGTGATAGCCACCCCCAATGGGCTCAGTCGGCTCACTTTCGTTAAGACGGATATGTCACCGTCACCAGCGGTACTGCATTCTCATCGCGGTGGCGACTTGATCTCTCGTGCCATTGCACAGATCACCGAGTACTTGTCAGGATCACGGACGTCATTTGACGTATCGCTGGATCTCTCTGCGACGACGAACTTCCAACGCGCTGTGCTGACCGGCTTGCAGACGGTGCCCTACGGACAAACTGTCAGCTACCGCCAACTAGCGAGCATCATTGGACGACCGAATGCGTCTCGCGCAGTCGGCCACGCCTGTGCATCAAACCCCCTGCCCATCCTTATCCCGTGCCATCGAGTGCTACGCAGTAATGGTCAGCTCGGCGGCTATCTCGGTGGTCCTCGTCTCAAGCGCTTCCTGCTAGATCTAGAGAACTGTCACCTCGGCTGACCTGCTAGCGTGACGGACCACGTGCCGTCGAGGCAACACGCCGCCATGCCGAGTTGCTCGAGAACGGTCAACGCGGTCGTGCACTGCGCAATAGACACCCCAGTCAAAGCCGCCAACTCATCTAGCCCGCACGATCCATGAGCGGGGAGCGCCTCGTGAACAGCGAGTTCAGTGGGGCCCAAAATGTCAGTTGGCAGGGTGTGGCCTGCTGGTCTTTTCGGCTCTGGGGCGAGTTCCCCGACTATCCCTTGGACGTCCTCAGCATCGCGCACCAGGATCGCCTCACCGTCACGGATCAGCTTGTTCGTTCCTGTCGATCGGCTTGAAGTCACTGGCCCGGGGACTGCCATGACAGGATTTCCTAATGCGTTGGCCCAGGACGCGGTATTGATCGCTCCCGACCGCCATCCAGCTTCCACAACGACGGTTCCTATCGTGAGTGCTGCGATGAGCCGGTTTCGGGCTAGGAATCCAGGTCGCGTCGGATGGCGGCCCGGAGGCAGCTCTGAGATGAGGATGCCTGTTTCCGCGATGTGCTCCAACACCGCGATGTTGCCGCGAGGGTAAAGAGTGTCGAGTCCACACGCGAGGACGCCAATAGTGTTTCCGCGAGCTGACAACGCCCCCCAATGAGCAGCCACATCGATGCCGAACGCGCCACCAGATACGACAGTATGGCTCCCGGTTCCATCGCAGTGCCCACGTACCAGCTGGTAGGCCATTTCTACGGCAACGTCCTGACCATAACTACTGGGAGAGCGGCATCCCACAATAGCCACTGACTGCTGTGACATATTGGCGAGGTGAGCAGGCCCAACAACCCACAGCCCCAACGGTATTCCGCCCATTCCAGACTTCGCCACCCGCGCGAGGCTGTCGAGACTTGTAGGCCATTCCTGATCCCCCGGAATGAGAAACCGCATCGCAGCCTGTTCTGACCGCTCGACGAGTCGACCGACGTCGAGCGATTTAGCTCGTTCATGCCATCTTTCGCCAGAATCGGTGAGTAGTTGCCGCCACAGCCCCTCGGCGGTCATCTCACATAGCCGATTTGCCGTCGTAACACTCCCGGGTTCGACTGCTGCTGTCAGAGCGGCACGCGCCAGTCTTTCGTCAGTCCACATCATCGCAACCTCCCTCGTCGCATCCCCATGGCCTCCGCCACACATGACTTGTCAACCTCGTCCTTGCCCGCAAGGTCGGCCACCGTCCAAGCGATTCGCAGCACTTTGTCGACGCCTCGCGCCGTGAGCCGTCCGGTCGTCAGAGCATCTTCGATGATTCGAGTGGCGTCATTGGCCGGCAACATCTGTCGTAAGACTTTTCCTGGCACCTCGGCGTTGCATCGCCAGGGAACTTCCTGCCATCGGGCGGCAGCACGCTCACGGGCTTGCGCGACCCGCGCGTGCACCGTTGCACTAGATTCCCCCGCCGCCAGAGCTGATGCGTCAAGCAGATGCGCTGACGTCAGCGGCCGCATCCGTACTGTGACGTCCACTCTGTCAAGGATCGGGCCCGAAAGCCGGCCTGAATACCGGCGAACCTGTTGCGGAGTGCACGTGCATCGTCCCGATGGGTCATCGGCCAGCCCACACGGGCATGGATTGAGCGCCATAACAAGCTGAAACCGAGCCGGGAATGTCGTGTGTGCCTGGGAGCGTCCAATGACGATTTCCCCAGTCTCCAGTGGCCCGCGCAGCGAGTCCAGCACCTTCGGCGCGAACTCCGGAGCCTCGTCGAGGAACAACACTCCCCGATGCGCCAGCGAGATAGCTCCGGGTTGGGCAATACGGGCTCCCCCGCCGACCATCGCCGCCATCGACACCGAATGATGAGGTTGAGCTAGTGGGGGCCTCGTCATGAGATGCCCGCTCCCTCGTCCGGCCAAGGAATGCAGCGCGGTGACTTCGAGGGCGTCACGGTGATCAAGTCGGGGAAGAATCCCAGGTAACCGTCGTGCCAACATGGATTTCCCACAACCTGGAGCGCCACGCAGCAGAATGTGGTGACGACCGGCTGCCGCTACTTCCAGGGCTCGGCGCGCCTCATGCTGACCGATAACCTCCGCTAAGTCTCCGATCCCCGGATCCATCTCGGGTGGTTCCACAATGGGGTCATGAGGCGGCAACGCTGGACGGCCGTGTAGCACGTCGACGACATCCCCCAGATGGCCCACTGGCCAGATCGTTAGCCCTCCGACCAGACTGGCCTCATCCCGTTGACTAGTCGGCACTACCGCCCGCTCAAACCCAGCCTCCCGCGCCGCTAACAACGTTGGCAGCACACCGCGCACAGGTCGTACTCGGCCGTCCAGCCCAAGTTCTCCAATCAGAACCGTCGATCGCAGGAGAGTCTGTGGCACCTTTCCGTCAGCAGCCAGCGTCGCTGCAGCGATGGCCAAATCAAAATGGGTCCCGGCTTTCGGCAAACCAGCTGGCGTGAGGTTGATCGTCAGCACATTGCTAGGCCACGACAACCCCGTCGCACAGACAGCTGCTCGGCATCGATCCCGGGCCTCGTGGAGGGCCGCGTCTGGCAGGCCGACGAGCACGGTGCGTGGCAGTCCGGACGAGATTGCGGCCTCCACCTCGACCATGGAGCCTTCCATCCCCACCAACGCGACCGACCACGCACTTGCCCCGGTCACCGGATACCTCGCACATGAGTGATGGATGGCTTAGTACCTGGGCGCACCATGACACCGATGGCGTCAATCCGCACCGAATGGGCCCCCTCATCCTGGCTAACCAACCACGTCAGTGCTAGTTCGTGAAGCTTACGGACCTTCGCCGTCGTAATGGATTCCAGCGGGTCCCCGAAGCCAGTGCCTGATCTGGCCTTCACCTCGATAAAGACGACGGTTTGGCCCTCACGCGCGACGAGGTCAATCTCTCCCACATCACACGCCCAGTTGCGCGCGATGATCGTCCATCCCAGGGACTCCACATACTCAGCGGCAAGATCCTCGCCCCACGCACCGAACGCGGGTCTGCCACCATGGCGCCCACGCAGCGCAGCTCCACGCGGGGTCGTCAGCTCTGCTGACAATGGCTTAGGTGTCATCGTTCACCACCTCCGACAACAGTTGTCGTCGCAGAGCGCCTGATTATTCAGTTATCCACAGATCAATGTTTGGGAATCATGAACGTCACTAGTTGTCCACAAGTTCCCGACTCGGGGTGGCAAGACCACGCGATGCTCAATCGTTCAAGTCGCATCGCTAGTCAGGTAGCGTCGAGGAATGCGAGCCTGAGGTTACTTTGACGGCACTTCGTCAAAGTCAGGATGCACGATCTCCTCGATGGACACATCGCGGAAGGTAAGAACCTTAGCGCTTTTGACGAACCTGGATGGCCGGTACATGTCCCATACCCAGGCGTCCGCCATAGACACCTCGTAGTAGACGTCGCCCCCCTCAGTGCGAACCTTGAGATCGACGACGTTACACAAATAGAAACGTCTCTCGGTCTCCACGGCATATTTGAAGATCCCGACGACGTCCTTGTACTCGCGGTAGAGCTCCAGCTCCATCCGATTCTCGTACTGTTCCAGATCTTCGGCACTCATGATGAATGAAGCCTAGCTGCTCGTCGCACATTGGCGTAGCTCATCCGGTGTTGACGAGACGGTCCTAGCTCCTCCAGGTGACGCTGGTGCAAGGCAGTCGCGTATCCCTTGTGCACCGCAAAATCGTATCCAGGAATCTCGGCGTCCATAGCAACCATGATGCGGTCCCTGGCCACCTTAGCCACGATGGAAGCGGCCGCCACGCACGCACACACCGAATCGCCCTTCCACATTCCCAGATCGGGAACCGTCAGCCCATCGACCGGGAAGCCGTCCGACAGCACGTATCCCGGCTCAATTCCCAGCCGCGCCACGGCACGCCTCAAGCCGCTGATATCTGCCTCTTGCATTCCCAACCGATCACACTCGTCGGCCTCTACACGTACCCACGACACCGCCAAAGCTTTATCCATGATGACGTCAAACAGGGCCTCGCGCTTGGCCACAGATAGTGTCTTGGAATCTGCTAGACCCACAATCCTGCCGGATCTGCGATCGTCAAGGATGACAGCTGCGGCAACCAATGGCCCTGCGCACGCGCCCCGGCCCGCCTCGTCGCATCCGGCCACGGGTCCAAGACCGGCCCTGGTGAGGGCCCGTTCATGGCCCATCGGTCCCCGCCCGACTCGCACCATCGCCGTCATGGCACCCGTCCCGTCACTTAGGAGAGCACGTGTCACCGACGCAAATGCGCGCCTTGCTTGGAGCTGACGACGACCTATCCGGGATTCCCTGGAAGGTGTCGGGGGTCCCCAGACTGTCAATGCGGTTGAGCGGCATGAGAATGGCTTTCGCTGGCCCTACAACGTCGTCAAGCGGTACGAACCCAGGAGCGCCCGTGTACTCGTCCGGATCAAGGTCCTGGAGGTGATAGCGCGAGTCACCCGAAGCATTGCGGTGATCCCCTAAGACGAACATTCGCCCCTGAGGAACAGTGACCCGAAACTTCATCGCCGAGGGTTTAACCGTCTCGCCATTTTCGGAGTACAAGTAAGACCGCTCGTCGAGAGCCTTACCATTAACCGTCACTTGGCCGTTGATGTTGCAGCAGGCAACAGTGTCCCCGGGCATGCCGATCACTCGCTTGATGAGGTAATTCGAGCTCGTGTTAGGCAACAACCCGACGAATTCGAGGATCTGCCCTGGAACAGAGCGGCGATCCTGGGCAGCGGGTAACCAATGCTCGGTGTCTTTGAACACGACAACGTCGCCACGGTGGAAATCCGCAGCTTTCACAGCGATTACGCGGTCACCTACCTGCAAGGTGTTTTGCATGGACTTCGACGGAATGACAAACATCTGACCGATGAAGGCACGCAGCACAGCGGAGATGATGAGAGCACCGACGACAATCAGAGCAACTTCGATGGCCCCCGACCTGAAGCGCTGCCATCCAGACGCCTGCTCCCCAGCACCCTCAGACTCCTTGGTGCCGCCGTTTGCAGCCCGTTGCGCCTGGTAGTCATCCGCCACGGCAAAACCTCTCCCTCGTCCCGGCGGGAACGTCCCGTCGGGTGCCATCCTGCAGTGTAACCAACCCATAAACTAGGCCGCATGATGGCGTGCTAGCCCATCCATAGATACCAGTAGAAGCAAAAACGGGGCTTCGCCGTAGCGAAACCCCGTTGCTGTCAAGACGACGTCAGCGAGCTGCGCCCTTCTCCTTGATCTTGGCAGCCTTGCCGCGCAGGCCACGCAGGTAGTACAGCTTGGCGCGGCGAACGGCACCGTGGCGATCAACCTCGATCTTGTCAATGATCGGAGAATGCAGCGGGAAGGTACGCTCGACGCCGGTTCCGAAGCTCAGCTTGCGGACGGTGAAGGACTCCTGGACGCCACCACCGGTACGCGAGATGACGGTTCCAGCGAAGACCTGCACGCGGGTGCGGCTACCCTCAACGACCTTGACGTGGACCTTCACCGAGTCACCAGGACGGAACTCGGGAATGTCGTCGCGCATCGAAGCCTTGTCGATCTCGTCGATGATGTTGCTCATGGTGTTTCCTCGCCGGTGCCACAGGTCACCTGGTGTTCGTGTTCAAAACATGCTGTTCCCCGTGCTCCGGACGATCCCCCTGCGGCAGGAGCCGGACACAGACAACAGCAAGATATTTTTCCATACCCACAGCCCCGGCACCAAATCCACCGCGCCACAACCGGAAAGCATCGCAATGCCTCACAATACGCCTGGGCTTCGGCACCTTGAGGTGCCGAAGCCCAGGACGTCGACCACGGAGGTCAGAACTCAGTCGTCCTTGCCGTCATGCTTGAACAACGAGGCGATGAGATCGCGGTTGAGCTGGCTGATGGATTCCAGCGGAATGCCCTTGGGGCAAACCGAGGCGCACTCACCAATGTTGGTGCAGCCACCGAACCCTTCGGCGTCATTCTGGGCAACCATGGCCTTAGCACGGCGCATCCGCTCCGGCTGACCCTGCGGAAGCATGGCCAGGTGGGTGATCTTCGCCGCGGTGAACAGCATTGACGAACCATTCGGGCATGCGGCCACGCAGGCGCCACAGCCGATACAAGTAGCAGCGTCGAACGAGCGGTCAGAGCGCTTCTTGTTGACCTGGACGGCATGAGCATCCGGAGCCGCACCGGTGTTCACCGAGATGTAGCCACCAGCCTGGATGACATGATCGAGGGCCGAGCGATCCACGATGAGGTCACGCAGGATCGGAAAGGCGCCCGACTTCCACGGCTCGATCGTGATGGTCGAGCCATCGGCGAAGGATCGCATATGCAGCTGGCAGGTCGTGGTGCGCACCGGCTGGGCGACGCCCATGCCACCGTGCGGCACGCCGTTGATAACGACGCCACACTGACCACAGATGCCCTCACGGCAGTCTGAGTCGAAGGCCACGGGTTCCTCGCCCTGAGCGGTGAGGTTCTCGTTGAGCATGTCCAGCATCTCGAGGAAGGACATGTCGCCGGAGACACCGTCAAGGGTGTATTCGACGAGGCGACCCTGATCCTCAGTGTTGCGCTGGCGCCAGATTCGCAGGTTGATCTTCACTTGTAGCTCCTCTGCTTGACCTGGATGGACTTGTAGACCAGCGGCTCCTTGTGCAAGGTCGGCTTGTGGCCTTCGCCAGTCCACTCCCAGGCAGCGACGTACTGGTACTCGTCGTCGTGACGCAGGGCTTCGCCCTCTTCGGTCTGAGACTCAGCGCGGAAGTGACCACCACAGGACTCGCGGCGATGCAGAGCGTCGATGCACATCAGCTCACCGAGCTCCAGGAAGTCAGCGAGACGACCAGCGCGCTCGAGGGTCTGGTTGAGCTCCTCGTTGACGCCGGTGACCTTGACGTTGGTCCAGAACTCATTGCGCAGGTTGCGGATGAGACCGATGGCCTTGATGAGGCCGGCCTCATTACGCTCCATGCCGCAGTACTCCCACATAATGTGGCCGAGTTCCTTGTGAATAGAGTCGACGGTACGGGTTCCGTTGATCGTCAGAAGCTTGTTGATGCGGCTCTCAACGGACTGACGCGCCTCGACCGCAGCCGGGTGCTTCTGATCAACCTTGCCGAACTTCGGAGAGTCCGCCAGGTAGTCGGTGATGGTATTGGGCAGCACCCAGTAACCATCTGCCAGGCCCTGCATCAGGGCCGAAGCACCAAGTCGGTTAGCGCCATGATCGGAGAAGTTAGCCTCACCACAGACGAACAGACCCGGGATGGTCGACTGCAAATCGTAGTCAACCCACAGACCACCCATGGTGTAGTGCACAGCGGGGTAGATACGCATTGGAACCTCATACGGGTTCTCGTCAGTAATCCGCTGGTACATGTCGAAGAGGTTGCCGTACTTCTTCTCGACAGCATCCCGCCCCATGCGCTGGATGGCCTCAGAGAAGTCGAGGTACACACCACGAGAGCGCATGTGCTCGGTGCCGTCAGCATCGACCTCGCGAACCTTCGGTCCGACTCCGCGGCCCTCGTCACAGCGATACTTGGCCTGCCGGGAAGCAATGTCTCGAGGAACCAGGTTGCCGAAGGACGGGTAGATGCGCTCCAGGTAGTAGTCGCGATCTTCCTCGGGGATGTCGCGAGGATCCTTTTCGCAATCTTCCGCGCGCTTCGGCACCCAGATACGACCGTCGTTACGCAGCGACTCCGACATCAGGGTCAGCTTCGACTGGTTCTCGCCATGCACCGGGATGCAGGTCGGGTGAATCTGGGTGTAGCACGGGTTGCCGAAGTAGGCACCCTTACGGTGGGCACGCCACGAAGCGGTGACATTGCAGCCCATAGCGTTTGTCGACAGGAAGAAGACGTTGCCGTAGCCACCGGTAGCCAGGACGACGGCATCGCCGAACCACTCTTCAATCTTGCCAGTGACCATGTCACGAGTCACAATGCCGCGAGCACGACCGTCTGCGACGATGAGCTCGACCATCTCGTGACGAGTGTGCATGTGCACGGTGCCGGCGTGGACCTGACGCTCGAGGGCCTGATAGGCGCCGATGAGCAGCTGCTGACCCGTCTGACCACGAGCGTAGAAGGTGCGCTGCACCTGGACGCCACCGAAGGAACGGTTGTCGAGCAGACCACCGTACTCACGGGCAAACGGAACACCCTGGGCGACGCACTGGTCGATGATGTTCGCGCTGACCGCAGCCAAACGGTAGACGTTCGTCTCGCGGGACCGGTAGTCGCCGCCTTTCACGGTGTCATAGAACAGGCGGTAGATCGAATCACCGTCGTTCTTGTAGTTCTTCGCAGCGTTAATTCCGCCCTGGGCTGCAATGGAGTGAGCGCGACGCGGAGAGTCCTGATAGCAGAAGTTCTCAACGCGGTAACCGGCCTCACCGAGAGTTGCGGCGGCGGCGCCACCAGCCAGACCAGTGCCAACAATGATGACGGTCATCTTGCGGCGGTTAGCCGGGTTGACCAGACGAGAAGTGAACTGACGATCAGTCCAAATCTTTTCGATCGGAAGATCGTGGTTGGCTTTCGTGTCGCAGATCTCGTCGCCGGTCGTCCAGTACTGGTCAGCGAGAGCGGCGTTGTTATTGGATGCAACTGTTGCAGTCATCAGGAAACCACCCCGAACAGGATCAGAAAAGGAGGAGTCATGAAGCCCACGAGGATCACGATGGCGACGATCCAGGAGCATACGCGCAGCACAGTGCGAGCGGTACCGGAGACGTTGACACCGAGAGTCGCGAAGGCACTCCAGAAGCCATGGGAGATGTGCATGCACACCGCGATGATGGCGATGAGGTAAATGAGCACGAACCACCAGTGACTGAACGCCGTAAGCACCATCCCTGCACGTCCAGCCTCATCGGTAGGCGGGTTGTGAAGCAGGCCAGGGCTGATGGTGAACTGCAGCAAGTGGAGGATGAGGAAGGCGAGGATGATCCAGCCACCCCAGAACATCGTGCGGGCAGCGTAGGTGTTCTCCGGTGAGAGGTTCTTCTTGACGGAGTAGCGCCCGGCACCACCAGTTCCGATGTTGCGCTGCTTGTTGACGCGGATCGCCGACCAGATGTGCAGCACGACTGCCAGCAGCAAGAACATCCGGAAAATCCACAGGAAGGAATCACCTGGCAGGATCGGATTGAGAATCGTGCGCAGGAAGCCTGCGTAACGGTTGAAGTCCTCGTTGCTAGCGAGCACCTTCAAGTTGCCGAACATGTGCATGAGCAGGAAGAGGATCAAGAATAGTCCGGTGACGGCCATGAGGAC
This sequence comes from Cutibacterium namnetense, assembly GCF_001642025.1. Classification (GTDB taxonomy): domain Bacteria; phylum Actinomycetota; class Actinomycetes; order Propionibacteriales; family Propionibacteriaceae; genus Cutibacterium; species Cutibacterium namnetense. The sequence continues at coordinate 30,384 of NZ_LWHO01000004.1, forward strand.
CTTCGCCGCGACAGTAGATCGTACCGCTCTCTGATGAGTAGTAAGTGTTGTAGTCGCCACGGAGCAAACATTAGCCAATTCCCAGCCCCTGTGCGCCGCTGCCCCCTCTGTTTTCGAAAATCACCAGCAAACCGCGATCCACTAGGGATTTTACTTCTGATTATCGCAACGTTTTTGGTTCGAATTTGCTATGGTTAAAGCACTCAATGGATTCCGCTAGAGTCGGAATCCGTCAGATCAGGGCGCCGCTCACGAGTCAGCCGGACTGACTCGTCGCGACGCCAACTTGCGATCCGGCCATGATGGCCGCTCATAAGAACCTCAGGGACATCAAGACCACGCCATGAGACCGGCCGAGTAAACAGCGGATACTCCAACAAGCCGTCTTGTCCAGCCGAGAACGACTCTTCCGCTAAGGACTCCGGGTTACCCATGAATCCGGGCACCAGCCGGACTACAGCTTCAGTGATCGCCAGAGCCGCTACTTCTCCCCCATTGAGCACGTAGTCTCCGAGGCTCACCTCGTGAACAGTCCACATCGAACGCGCATAATCGATCACGCGGTGGTCGATCCCCTCGTACCGTCCACAGCAGAACACGATCCGCTGTGCTGATGACAGCTCCGCAGCAGCGGACTGGGTGAATGGCGTACCTGACGGGGCGGGGAAAATCACATGGACTGACGGGTCTGACTCAGTGCCGATGATCTCGTCGAAGGCTTCCCCCCACGGGTCAGGCTTCATGACCATGCCCGCACCTCCGCCACACGGAGTGTCATCCACCGTGCGATGGCGATCGTGGGTCCAGTCGCGCAGGTCGTGGGCATGAATCTCCACCAGGCCGTTGATGGCTGCCTTGCCCACTAGCGATATGTCGAGGACGTCAAAGTAGGCCGGAAAGATCGACAGGTAGTCGAGCCTCATCGTCACCTCGCCTCTTCGGCGTTCGAATCGAGCAGCCCAGGAACACTGCTGACCACTATCCGCCCGGACGCCACATCGACGGTGGGGACGAGCTGGTGGACGAAAGGCACCAGGTGTTCCGTCCCATCTACGTCAATCACGAGCACATCTTGGGCTGGCATATGAAGCACATTTTTGACAATCCCGCGGGCATTACCAGATTCGTCAACCACTGCCAACCCACGCAACCGCCGGTCCCAGAACTCATCGGGGTCATCGGGATCCTCGTTGGCCTCAACATCAACGACGAGAATGGATCCGCGCAGATCTTCTGCCCCATGACGATCACTCACCTCGTCAAAGGCGACAATAAGGCTGCCTTTGGCCCAGCGGGACCGCACAACCGTCAGATCTCGCTTGCCTCCCTCAACACGCACGGTAGCACCTATCCCGAACCTCTCATCTGGTTCGTCAGTGCGCACCTCAACGACAACGTCGCCTCGCAACCCGTGGGCACGGCCCACCCGTCCGACGACGACCTCCACCGTTGCCGTTTGTTCCACTGTGACTCCTGAGAATGATGGGGAATAAACAAAAATACTGCTAAACAGCACATGGGCCGCAGCCCCGCCAAAGCGGGACCACAGCCCATGCTGCCACTAGACTGGCGGCTCAGTGACGACGGCCACGGTGGTCGGAACGCCGTCCCGAACCATGCCGATCAACGTCAACGAAGTCGATCCTGATCTGCTCGTCACCGGCCAGCGCACCAATGACCGTGCGCAGTGAAGAAGCCGTACGGCCCTGACGACCGATGACCTTGCCGATGTCGGAAGGATTGACGCGTACCTCGAGCATTCGGCCGCGCCGCAGGTCCTTCTCACGGACCCGGACGTCGTCAGGGTTGGCGACGATGCCAGAGACGAGGTGTTCCAGGGCATCGGCGAGCACGATCAGGCCTCAGCCTTCTCGCCACTGTTACTCCCAGCTGCCGGCTCGGCAGCCTCATCAGCAGTGGGCTCCTCGGACTTCTTGGTAATAGCTTCGCGCGGAGCCTCGTCGGCTTCGGCCAGGGCAGCGTTGAACAAGTCGTCCTTGTTGGGGCGCTCGGGCTGCGGGGTCACGCCGGAAGGCGAGGTATCGCCGGTGAACTTCTGCCAATCACCAGTGCGCTTCAGCAAAGCAACAACAGCTTCAGTCGGCTGAGCACCAACGCCGAGCCAGTACTGCACGCGCTCGGAATCGATCTCGATAACCGACGGATCGGACTTGGGATGGTACTGGCCGATCTCCTCAATGGCACGACCGTCGCGCTTGGTGCGCGAGTCCATAACAACAACACGGTAGTGCGGGGTACGGATCTTGCCGAGACGCTTCAGACGAATTTTAGTAGCCACGTGTGTGGTAACTCCTGTAGTGAGACGCCCGGGACGAAACCCGGGAAGTTGCGGGTGAGCACGGATACGACGTGGGGACATCGCCCCCGAACTCGGGTGGAACCATCCGCCGATAAGAGAGGGCACCGAACGGACAGAAGCTCTCGAGAGTATGCCACAGGTAGGCAGATTGACGCGAGCCGGGACGAATCTCACCTGATAACCACTCGTCCCCTCAGCAGGATGTAGCTGGGAGATTCCAGCACCCCCACGTCGATCCTCGGGTCACGGTCAAGGACGAGGAGGTCCGCGGAGTCGCCAATACCCAGCTGCTCACCGCCCAACCACGCACGAGCCCGCCAGGACGCCGCACCTAACGCCATCTCCGCTCCCCCGACGGCGGCCAACAACCGAACCTCGGAGGCAATGAGGCCGTGCTTGATGGTGCCGCCGGCGTCGGTTCCGGCATAAATCGGCACTCCGGCATCCCAGGCCTTGGCAATCGTTTCACGACGGTGAGCATGGAGGTGACGCATGTGAGCGGCATATTTCGGGAACTTGCCGTCCGCTTGAGCGGCGATGGACGGAAAGGTCTCAATGTTGATCAAGGTCGGGACGAGTCCGACCCCGCGCTCAGCCATAGTGGCGATCGTCTCGTCGGTGAGCCCGGTGCCGTGCTCGATACAGTCGATGCCGGCGTCCACGAGCTGCGCAGGGGCTTCTTCGGAAAAGCAGTGCGCAGTGACGCGAGCACCAAGCTCATGAGCACGAGCTATGGCAGCTTGGGCGATATCTGCGGGCCACAGCGGAGCGAGATCCCCCTCACCGCGGTCAATCCAGTCGCCGACGAGCTTGACCCAGCCGTCACCAGATCGGGCCTGACGATCGACCTCGGTGACGAGTTCTTCCGGATCCACCTCGGCTGCGTAGTTACGGATGTAGCGCTTAGGACGGGCGATGTGGCGTCCGGCACGAATGACTCGCGGAAGGTCGTCGCGATCGTCGATCCAGTGGGTGTCGCTGGGAGACCCAGCATCGCGGATGAGAAGAGTGCCCGTCTTCGTCTCGGTCCGGGCCTGCTCCTCGGCGGTCTCCCCATCAACGGCGCCGTGAGCATCCAAACCAATATGGTTATGGGCGTCAACCAAACCGGGAATGATCCAACAGCCGTCAGCCAAGGTTCGAGCGCCTGGCAGCGGCCCTTCTACCAGGACTCCATCGTGAACCCACAGTTCACGCTCTTCCCCGTCGGGTAGCACAACACCCCGGATACGCAGATCCTCAGCAGGAGCGGTTTGGGCTTCAGGGGCCACATGGGTATGAGTCCATCCGTCGTGGGTGTGGGTGTGGAACAGCGGCTGGGTGTCCTCGGTCATGGCCCCATCGTGTCACGAGGTCGAGGCAGACGTGACGTCAAACCCTCGACCTCGTGACACATTGCCGACGCAGACTCAGCGGGGCCCCTTGTTCGTTTGGTTGAACATCTGTTGCATTGACGGCGGCATCTGGAATTCACTCATTGCCTTCTGCAAGTCTTCCTGGCTAGGTTGTTGCTGACCCTGCAGCCCGAACGCTTCACCGCTGTTGTGCTGCGGCTTCTTTGCGCCTTGACGAGCCTGGGCAGCACGCTTGGCGGGATTACCAGAGCCTTTACGGTTCTTCTGCTTCTTCTTCGACTGCTTGGAAGCACGTTTAGCCATCGATCCCATCATGCGCCCAGCACCAGGACCCATCATCTGGCCCATCTGGCTCATCATCTTCCGAGCGTCAACAAAGCGATTGACCAGGTTGTTGACGTCACGAACCTCAACGCCAGACCCGTTAGCAATACGGGCACGACGCGACCCGTTGAGGATCGACACGTCGGCACGCTCGGCCGGAGTCATCGCACAGATGATGGCCTCAATGCGGTCAATCTCGCGCTCGTCGATGTTCTCAACCTGGTCCTTCATCTGGCCGACACCAGGGAGCATGCCCATGATCTTGGACATCGGGCCCATACGACGCATCTGCCGCATGAGACCAAGGAAGTCATCGAGACCGAACTCCCCCTTGCCGGCCATGAGCTTAGCCGCAGCCGCCTGAGACTGCTCCTGATCGAAAGCTTTTTCGGCCTGCTCGATAAGGGTGAGCATGTCGCCCATATCGAGGATGCGCGAGGCCATCCGGTCAGGATGGAAAACGTCGAAGTCCTTAAGACCCTCACCGGAGGAGGCAAACATGATCGGCTTGCCCACTACGCGAGCAATGGACAGAGCTGCGCCGCCACGAGCATCGCCGTCAAGTTTAGTCAAGACGACGCCGTCGAATCCGACTCCCTCTTGGAAAGCCACCGCGGTGTTGACCGCATCCTGACCAATCATGGCGTCAACGACGAAGAGGGTCTCATCTGGGTCGGTAGCAGCCTTGATGTCAGCCGCTTGAGCCATCATCTCGGCGTCGACGCCCAGACGACCAGCGGTATCAATAATGACGACGTCGTAGAGCTTGTGCTCGGCCTGTGCGACGGCATTGCGGGCTACCTGGATGGGATCCCCAACTCCGTTGCCAGGCTCAGGGGCGAAGACATGCACCCCGGCACGCTCACCGACCACCTGTAGCTGAGTGACGGCATTGGGGCGCTGAAGGTCACAGGCGGCCAACAGCGGAGAATGGCCCTCTTCCTTGAACCACCGCGCCAATTTACCTGCCAAGGTCGTCTTGCCGGCACCTTGGAGGCCGGCAAGCATGACGACCGTCGGAGGAGTCTTCGCAAACCGAACCGTGCGGGTCTGTCCACCGAGGATCTCGACCAGTTCCTCGTTGACAATCTTGACGATCTGTTGAGTCGGATTGAGCGCTTTGGAGAGCTCCTCGCCGTGACAACGCTCTTTAACAGCCGCCACGAATTCCTTGACGACCGATAAGTTGACGTCGGCCTCAAGCAGGGCGATACGAATCTGGCGAGTCGTGGCATCGATATCGGCATCGGTGAGACGCCCCTTACCACGCAATCCTTTGAAGGTTGATGCGAGGCGGTCTTGGAGAGTGTCGAACACGGTTGTCCTTCAGCGCGCTAGTTCCTTACCGGGACAGACTACCGTCCCGGCCTCGATAATGACGCCCAGCAGTAATCACAGCCCGAACTGGCCAAGCCATTGCAGGGACTGCTCGGCATACGGTGCGTACACACTGACGCGGTGTCCGCCACCCGGAAGCATGATAAACGCGAACTGCTTCATGCCTTTAGCGACATGGTAAAATTGACCGCCGTCCGGGCCGACCTGCCCGTTGGAGACCACCGGTTCACGACCAGGCCCCCAGCTCTGTAAATCGTTGGGATTGAGCACGGACAGAAACCGCACGGTGCGCTCAACCTTGCGCTCCTGAACCCTACGCACCACCGAGTTCTTGGCTGTGAAGGGTCGGGCCATGCTCGCGATGCGCGGATTCTCAAACATCGGATGGTAGTACCCGCCCAAAGAGAACCCGGCATTGAAAGTTCTGGGGTATTTGGTCGACAGATTGGCAGCGCAGTAGCCACCGGTGCTCCACCCACTGATGAACCGCGACCCGCGCTCGTGACCGACCCGGTAGTGCGACTCGATCTGCGGGATGACAGTCTTCATAATCCACGATTCGTGCTTGTACGGGCCAACGTCAACGCACTCACTGTCAATGCCATTGCGGATCCTGCCTGGCAAAAACACGATGACGAAGGGATTAACCTTCCTGCCCTTGATGAGCTCGGTTGCTGGATCTATCAGGTTGATCGACTGGTTGTCATGCGCGCCGGTGTCATTGACGCCCCCGATGTAAAACAGCACCGGGAATCGGGTGCCATGTTCAGATTTTTCAAAGTACTGGGGCGGAAGCCAGACCTGAACGTACGCATATTGGGCATCGGCACCGGGCATCGTCATGCCCGTCACCTGCCCGTCGGGATGGGGATTGGACTTACTGATCGGAATATCCTTGACCCTCGTGCGTCGGATCGGCACCAGATCATGAACTGGCCCCTCTGGTTGAACCTCTCCCAACAGGTCAGACCACGACGTGAAAAACCCATATTCGCGGTTGGTGTAAAGAAATACGCCGGTGATCAGTAAGGCCTGCGCGAGCAGAATCACCACGAGATGGCCGAGACCGCGCAGGATCTTGCGCCACCAGCTTCCCGTACTCATAACCGTTCGCCAGGTGACGAAAGCTAGAGGTAAAGCGAAGGCCGCAACAAGCACCGTTACACACAGCTTGTGGCTGAGAATACTAACCATCATGACCCCACAGGTCGGGGCACACCACGTGATATCTGTCACTTATCGGACCTCAGTGCTCGGCAGGATCGTCACCCATGAGACCGGTAACAAAGTCATCAGCATCAAAGGGGGCCAGGTCGTCAGCGCCCTCGCCAAGACCGATAAGCTTGACCGGCACTCCTAGCTCACGCTGCACCTGAACAACGATCCCACCTTTCGCGGAGCCGTCAAGCTTTGACAACACGATGCCAGTCACGTCGACGACCTCCGAGAAGATGCGAGCCTGGGCCAAACCATTCTGCCCCGTGGTGGCGTCCAGGACAAGTAACACTTCGCTCACCGGTGCCAGCTTCTCGATGACGCGCTTGACCTTGCCCAGCTCGTCCATGAGGCCAGCCTTGGTGTGAAGCCGGCCAGCAGTATCAACGAGCACGACGTCAACACCCTCATCGATGCCAGCCTGAACGGCCTCGTAAGCAACGGAGGCAGGATCAGCGCCTTCGTCCTTGTGGATGGTGCGCACACCAACGCGCTCTCCCCATGTCTCCAACTGCTCGCCAGCAGCGGCACGGAACGTATCTGCTGCGCCAAGGAGGACCGTCTTTCCCTCGGCAACAAAGACACGCGCCAGTTTGCCGCAGGTAGTCGTTTTACCCGTGCCATTGACCCCCACCATGAGGACGACGGACGGTTTGCCTTCCGGGTGATCTAGGTTAATAGACCGATCCGTGTCCGGTCCGACAAGATCGACCAGCTCACGGTGCAGGACCTCGCGGGCATGAGCCGGGTCAGAGATACCATCAATAGCCAACTCCGAACGCAGTTTCTCGACGAGTTCCGTCGTCGGACCAACGCCCAGGTCGGAGGTAATGAGGGTGGTCTCGAAGTCGTCCCAGGCCTCATCGTCGAGCTTGTCAGCGCTCAGCAACTCGGCCAGGCCACGAGCAAGTGCGTTGTTGCTGTTGGCCAACCGGCGACGCAGTCGGGCCATCCGTGACCCTGGCGCCTCGGGCGTCTCGACCGCTGGTCCGGCGATCTGCGATGTTTCTGGCTCCGGGTGCTCCACAGCAGTCGCGCCACCGGCCTCAGACTCCACTTCGGGAGCTGCTTTCCCACCTTCCGTGGGAGCCGGGGGCACTTGGGCAGGCTTAGACCCCTCACGCAGAGCCTTACGCCGCGAAATCCCAGCAGTGACGGCGGCAACCACCGTCACCAGGATAAGTATGCCGAAGATGATCCAGATCAGGATTATGGGGTTCACGTTCGCCGATATTAGTCGGTCAGCTCACAAAACCACGAGGATGATTCGCCTCAGCGACGTCGAACACCGCTGAGATCTTCCCCAACACGGGTCGCGGTGTGACGCCAAAAGCTGGCATCGGGATCGGCACCAGGATGGCGTAGCCCCAACATCACCACAGCGCAGACGCCCAGGGCGACCGCGAGAATCAGGACCATCGCAATGATGAAGATGACCATCCGAGAACGACCTTTCCGTCAGGGTACGCAAATGCAGAGTACCCGAGATGCCGCGCTCCCTAGCGCGACTCGGCTACCTTGTCGTCATCAAGACTTTCGGGAGTCACCGCACAGGCAGCCACCGGACGCTCTCCGGAGTGCTTCACCGTTCGGAAGGTCCACAACTTATTGACGACGAAGTTGATAGGCATTGTCACGACGATGGCGAAGATCTGGGACCAGTACTCGCGTGACTGGATCCCCCTCCCCTCGTTAAACCACGGCTCGGGCAGGTAAATCGGAGAGGTCGGGTTAGTAAAGAAGATCTTGATAAACATACCGATGATGGCGGCTACCGATCCCACGGCAAAGAAAGGCCAGAATTCACGCCACCATCCTCGCCGGTACTCCCGCTTGAACGTCCAAGAACGGTTGAGTTGGAAGTTCGTAATGTTGGCCACCACGAAACCGACTAGCCACACCAGACTAGTGAAGCGGAAATTCCACTCGGTACCCGCAAAGTTAAACAGGATGTCCTGGGCATGCTCAGTACCGCCGTTCGCCTTATTCATGATGATGGCGACGATGATGTTGACCAGAAACCCAGATCCACCGACGACCCCGAACTTGATGAATTCAATCAAGTGACGCTTCTTGATGCGTCTCCCCGCAGGTGTCGTCGACTCAGTAATCACTCCCGATATAATAGACCCGATACTGAGACACCTGAAAACACGGGCCACGTCCTCTCGGCCATATCCGATTGAGAGCGGGGCTGATGCGTCCAGAAAGGCGCAATCGCCGGCATCTCAGACACCGGTACGAGCTCCGGTTAGTGAAGTGCTCGCGCACCATCGGGGTGCCACAACGCTTACAAGGCTTATCCTCTCGCCCCATAGGCATCAAGCGACCGATCAGGTAGCCCAACTACATCAGCAATGCACGTTGATACGTCAAACGAGTCTTACCTTCTCTTGTTCGGCGACGCGAACATCGGATCGGGCCAGCAGCTATCTCCAGCAGCCCCGCCTCTAGGACGCCAGTCACTTCTCTCTGGTACCACATGTAGTACCATTGAGCCATGTCAAGCGTTGCCAAGATCCTCGCTTCCATGCGAGCCAATCCACGCAACATCGACTATGCCGACTTGTTCCGCGTGTGCGAGGAGTTCTTCGGAGCAGCCAGGAACACCGGCGGCTCGCACGCCGTCTTCAAGACCCCATGGCCCGGCGACCCGCGGGTCAACATCCAGAACAACCACGGCAAGGCCAAGGCATACCAAGTCCGACAGGTGCTCCAAGCAATCGAGAAGTTGAAGGAACAGTGATGAGCCAGACGATCATCGACCCCGCACGCTACAGCTTCCGCGTGACCTGGTCCCCCGAGGACGCCGAGTTCATCGCCACGTGCGTCGAGTTCCCCTCGCTGTCGTGGCTGGCCGGTACGCCCGAGGAAGCGCTGACTGGGCTGCGGATCGTCATCGACGAGGTCATCGACGACATGCGCGCCAATGACGAACCTGTGCCCGAACCCCTGTCCACCCGGCACTACTCCGGGAAGTTCCAACTCCGACTTGGCGAGGACCTGCATCGGCGACTCGTGATCGAGGCTGCAGAGCAGCACCTCAGCCTGAACCAGTACGTCACGCGCAAACTGGCCGTCTCCTGAGCACCAGAAATGTCACTCGTCCCGAGCGCAATTCCTGGGCAAGCCGCAGTCACTTCAATCGCTAACTCCGCAGGCAGGACGGAGACCCCGCCTACTATTTACGATTCAACTTCACAGATGCGGCCACCCAGGATCACCGTAGTCTCTGACACCTCGGGCACCGGAACGAGCTCCGGTTCATGAAAGACTCGCGTACGATCGGCGTCCCACATCGGGGGCAGGGCTCATCCTCCCGGCCGTAGGCATCCAAAACGCGGGAAAACCACCCCGGTTCCCCGTTGACGTTGACATAAAGGGAATCGAAAGAGGTACCGCCCTGAGACATGGCCTCTGCCATAACATCGCGGGCCGTCTGTAACAATTCCACCGCTTCGGATTGGCTCAGGCGAGAGCACGGCGTCTCGGGGTGACGGCGGACCCGCCAAAGAGTTTCGTCGGCATATATATTGCCGATCCCGGAGACGAGGGTCTGATCGAGCAAACTCCTCTTAATGGTGGACCTGCGTGCGCACAGCCGTCGCGCTACCTCGTCAGCGTCGAAGCACTCCTCAAATGGATCGGGAGCGATATGGGTCACCGGACCGGGGATACCGTCAAGGAGCGGGGTCAGGGTCAATCCGCCGAAGGTGCGCTGGTCGAGGAAGCGCAGGTCACGACCTTCGTCGAGGGCGATGACAATGCGGGTATGGCGATGCTGCGGGGCATGACGGTCAACGACACGGAAATGACCGCTCATGCCCAGATGAGCCAATAACGCGGTGTCATCATCAAGGACGAACCACAGATACTTACCTCGACGGCTCACGGCAGTGAGTTGACGACCGGTCAAGACCGTCTCGAAAAATGCGGCATCCTCTGGTTCACCGCTGGGACGCAGACCGCGAGCATCAACGACATCGACGCTCTCGACGACAGCCGGAATGACGAGATTTTCAAGCCCGGCTCGAACTGTCTCAACCTCAGGGAGCTCAGGCACCTGTGCGAGAGTCTGGCTTCAGCGCACAGACAGCAAGGCGAGCCGCACCTTGCTCCGCCTCTTTCTTGTTGTGGCCGGTGTAGGCAGCATGCAACTTCCCGTCCACATTCGCTCTGGCACAGTAGCGACGATTGTGGTCTGGTCCGGATCCGACGATCTCATATCGCGGAGCATCAAAGCCATGCTCAGCGCAGTACTCCTGCAAGACCGTCTTCCAGTCAGTGCCCGCGCCGGAGCGATTTGCCTCGTCAACGAGGGGATCGAAGAGGTGGTGGACCAGGCGCAGCGCATCCGGAAGCCCGGACGACACCTCAACAGCACCCAACAGTGCCTCGGTAGTGTCGGCGAGGATCGACGTCTTGTCGTGGCCGCCAGTACGTTCCTCTCCTCTGCCCAATTTGATCCGAGGACCAATGCCGAGTTGCCGGGCGAGCTGCCCTAACGAGACAGTGCTCACAACGGCCGACCTCAACTTGGCCAGCTGACCTTCGGGCTTATCTGGGAACGCTCGGTACAAATAGTCCGTGACGCCAACCTCAAGGATGGCGTCACCTAAAAACTCCAGCCTCTCATTCGTGGGAATCCCACCGTTTTCGAAGGCATACGAGCGGTGTGTCAGCGCAAGATCGAGGAGCTGGGGATCACATCGGATTCCCAACTCCTCGAGAAGGGCAAGGAAAGGCCAACCCTCAACGTCGGGGCGACCGATATTCTGGTCCCTGCTTGCGTGCACGGCGTCGATCTCAGACCTCGACAACCTGACGGCGGTCACCGCGAGCGCCGTATCCGCCGCATGAGGGGCAGGCAGTGTGAGGCAGGTGTTTCTCGCCGCAGGCCGGGTTGGCGCAGGTCACGAGTTTGGTGGCAACCGTTTTCCACTGCGAACGACGGTGCCGGGTGTTGCTGCGGGACATCTTCCGCTTCGGGACGGCCACAATCTTCTCCTTGGTGTGCTTCAGGGGCGGCACCCGCGCACGGCGGCTGCCTATGGGGAACGTTCAGGACCGATCCAAGTCATCCTCGCCGACCAGACCCTTAAGGGCCGCCCAGCGTGGGTCGATCCGATCCGGATGGTCATGCCCAGGATCATCGTTGAGGTTGGCGCCACAGTCTGGGCATAGCCCGGCACAGTCATCGCGACACAGCGGGCTGAACGGACAGTTCAACACGACCGCGGCGCGCACGACCGGGTCAAGGTCGATAGTCTCCTCGGCACTGACCCGACTGGCATCCTCCTCGGCCTCCTTGTCGGGGTAGAAGTACAGCTCCTGGACGTCAAGAAGGAGTTCCTCCTTGAGGGGATCCAAGCAGCGAGAGCACTCCCCCTTCAGGGTGGTCTCGACGGTCCCGGTCACGAGAACCCCCTCTCCAACCGACTCCATGCGGAGATCAAGTTCGAGCGGAGAGCCCTCGGGAACGCCGATCATGTCGACACCGAGATCCGCTGGAGCGGGTACCGTCCGTTGAACCCGGATCATCTGACCCACTTGCCGACGCAACGAATGAGTCTCGAGAACGAGACCCGAGTACGCGTCGGGGTGGCGATGGGTGGTGTTCATCGCAAAGATCCCTTCGACCAGTGGAACACGACGACGTCATGACCGGCTAACTACTCTACATGGTCGCTTCGGCTGGAACCAAAATCTTAGGTTCTCCATGCGGGTGCATGCGTGCCCCCGACCCGAGGGCGCCGCCACAGGCAGAGTAACGCTGACCGTGCTAGCCGCCCGAACACCTTGACGGTCGACTCAGGTTCGAGCAATACTGTACTAAAGCGTATTAGTTTGGCAAGAACCGGCACCAACGGTGGTGCTGGATCCTAGGACCCATTTCTGAGGGAAGAGGCAAGATCATGGGAAACCTCACCATCGGTCGACGTCAGCTGCTCGGCGGCACCGCTGCGCTAGCGTCCGTGCTCGCTGCCAGCGCATGTGGCATGAGTGGCTCGAATGACAAGTCGTCGAGTCAGGCATCTATTAATCCCTCCGCCAAACTCGAGGGCAGCATCCAATTTCAAACCTGGTCCCTCAAGAACGAGAAGTTCACTCCCTACTTCGACAAGCTCGTCAAGTCCTTTGAAAAGGAGCATCCCGGAACCACCATCAAGTGGGTCGACCAGCCGGGCGAGGGATATGAGGAAAAAGTCCAGCAGCAAGCCACCGCTGGACAGCTTCCCGATGTGGTCAACATACCGCCAAACTTCGCGTGGCAGCTTTGCAAAGCTAACAAGGTCATGGACCTCAAGAAGGCTGACGCAGCAGCCATCGATAAGTACACGAAGGGCGGCATTGACGCCTATAGCTTCGACGGTTACGACGGCGTCTACGGCTACCCGTGGTACCTCGGAACTGACCTGAACTGGTGGAACACCGAAGCTTTCGAAAAGTACGGTCTCGATCCCAAGAAACTACCAAGCACGCTTGATGAGCTTTATGCCCAAGCGATCACGATGGCCGAGAAGTCCCACGGCACGATGCCCCTCATCTCCACCGCGCCAACTCTCGGTGATCTTGCCGCCCAAGGTGTCGAGGTCTACAAAAACGGAAAATTCACCTTCAACACCGACCAGGCCGTCGGGATCATCCAGAAGTATGTCGAGCTTTACGCCAAGAAGGCTATGCCCCCCGAAGTGCTGCAGAACAATTACCTCGGTAACTCGAAGCTATTTATCCAGGGCAAGGTAGCGTGGACCACTGGCTCGGCCTCCTTCCCCGTCGACCTCAAGAAGAAAGCGCCTAACCTCCTCCCCCACGTCGCCATGACCGCACACATCGGCGTCCCACCGTTGTTCGTGCAGGGCATCTGCGTCTCCGCAGACTCGAAGAACCCCAATCTGGCCCTGGCATTCGCCCAGTACGCCACCAACAACGCCAACCAGGTCGATTTCGTCAAACTTGCACAGGGCTTCCTGCCGGGAACCAAGGAAGCCAATGAGAACCCAGACTCCTTCACCTCCGTCATCTCCGATCCGCAGATGAAGAAAGCTGCCGAAGCCCTTGCCGACGAGATGAAGACCGCCAAGATCGGTGAGCCCATGGCCTACACCGACGCCATGAAGACCTATGTCGGTCAGCAGTTCTCCTCGGCAATGCGAGGCGATGCCTCGGCTAAGGACGCGCTCGACACCGCCGTCAAGTATTGCAACGACCACCTCGCCAAGTGATCTTCCTGCTGGCTCCGCCCTGCTGCGGGGCCAGCAGGATCGTCGTCGACATCGCCTACCTACCTCGCCCAAGGATTGCACTCCATGAACTCCCACCGCTGGTACACACCGTGGTTGTTGGTGGCTCCGGCAGTCGTGTGGACCGTCGTGTTCGCCCTCTACCCCTTCATCAACACGATCATCCTGTCCTTCACGAACACCCGACCACTCGTCGGCGGGCAGTTCATCGGCTTCGCGAATTACATCGAACTGTGGCACGACGACATGTTCTGGAATGCCATGGGGACGACATTCGTCTACGTCATCGTCTGCATACCACTGTTGACGATCTTGCCTCTGCTGCTGGCCCTACTGGTCGAGAAGAAGATCCCAGGTATTTCGTTTTTCCGCACAGTCGCGTATTTCCCCGTCATCGCATCGGTCGTCGTGGTCGCCCTTATCTGGAGTTGGATGTTCGATTCACGCGGCCTCATCAACCAGTCCCTGCAATGGATGGGCGCTACCAGTAGCCCCATCCCCTTTCTCGTTGATCGCTGGAAGCTACTCGGCTGCGCGATCCTGCTTACGGTGTGGAAAGGCCTCGGCTACTACATGATCGTCTACCTCGCGGCGCTGGGAAACGTCGATCACGATCTCCACGAAGCGGCTGCCCTGGACGGTGCGGGCACCTTCCAGCGATTCCGCAACGTCACTATTCCCGGCATCCGCCCCGCAATGGTCCTCATCATTGCCCTCAGCGCGGTGTCCGGCATGAGGATCTTCTCCGAGCTCTATGTCCTCACCAACGGCACGGGTGGCCCAGGCGGGGAGGATTCCAGCCTGGTCATGGTTATTAAGCAGGTCGGAACCGGACTGTCTGGACAACTCGGATATGCCTCGGCCATATCAGTGGTGTTGTTCTTCCTCACACTCATCCCATTGACGGTCATCGGTTGGGCCAACAACAAGGACCTTCAATCAGGACGTCGGACCAGACGGGGACAGAGCCGCACTCACCAGACCGCCGCTATCCAGAACGCCACCAAGGAGACGATGGCATGAGCACCGCAAGGGCAACCTCCCAGAAACCGTGGCGCAGCCGACGCGCTTTTGACCCGACCCGCCCCACCCTGGCCGGGCTCATCGGGCGTTACCTCCTACTGGTCTTCGTCGTCATCATCTCGATCGGACCGTTCTTGTGGCAGCTCTCAACCTCCCTCAAAGGCGTCAATGAAAACATCTACTCATTTCCGCCCCACCTCATCCCGCAGGAATTCAGTATTGACGCGTACCGACGCGTTGCCCATGTGGTGCCAATATTCCGGTACGCCTGGCATTCAGTGATCGTCGCCGCAGTCTGCGTCGTCGGCAATGTCGTGCTAGCCTCGCTGGCCGGTTACGCACTGACCTGCATGAAGTTCCGCGGCAAGAAAGTCGTGATGGCCATCCTGCTGTCGGTTCTCCTGCTGCCGGGCGAAGTGACGCTGACCAGCCAGTACCTCGTCATCAAAGGTATGGGTCTTGCGAATACGCTCACCGGCGTGGCCATTCCGGGTATCGTCGGCGCCATCAACGTCCTGCTCATGGCGACCGCCTGTGGAGCCGTCCCGCCATCGGTTTTAGACGCCGCAACCGTTGACGGGGCGAGCACGTGGTCGAAGATTCGCCACATCGTATGGCCCAACATCAAGGGCATGGCGTCCGTGGTCGCGGTGTTCTCGTTCATCGGGGCTTGGGACGACTTTCTGTGGCCGCTGGTCGTCCTCAACGATCCGGACAAGTACACGCTGACGGTCGGTATGCAGTACCTCAGCTCGACGATGTCCACTGATCCGCGCGAGGTCGCAGCCGGCACGGTGATCGCCCTCATCCCCATCATTATCGTCTTCGCGTCCATGCAGAAGGTGTTCTTCCGCGGAGTTGAGGGTGGTGGGGTCAAAGGTTGAGACCACCATCGTGTCGATCCCTTACCGGGCCTGGCTGGTGGATCCTCTCACAACGAGTTCAGGGGGTTGCTCAGTGACGTTGTCGACATCGTCACCGCTAATGATTCCCATCAGCATGGTGACGCAATCCCGGCCTAGGACCGACGGATCTCGTCGCAACGCGGTGATTCCTGGTGACATCACCCGACATGCCGGAGAGTCCTCAAACGACACCACCGAAACGTCAGTGGGAACCTGTAACCGGCGCTCGGCGACGGCAGCCAGACCACCCAGCGTCAGCACCTCGTTGTCGTAGACGATCGCGGTAGGACGATCCTCGGTCTCCAGCAGCGCGCTGGTCTCTCGCAACCCGGACTGCTCAGAATAATCTGTTGCCGCTGCCTCGATAACGACAACCTTCAGCCTCTCGGCTTCCTGAGCGAAGGCTCGTCGCCGAACCATACTGTGCTCGAGAGCAGGGTCACCACCGATGTGGGCAATACGACGATGACCTTGATCAACCAAGTGAGTGGCGATGCTTCTGACAGCGGCTGCGTCATCGATATGCACACCAGGCAACGGCGTGTCACTCATAGCGCCAACAACCGTGCACGGCATCTTGATCTGTGCCATAAGCGGCCACCGCGGATCGTTGCGGGCCGGATCGACGAGGACCACACCGTCAACCCGTCGCTGCGCCCACCACTGACGATGGACCTCGCATTCCTCCTCACGTGACGCAACCAACTGCAACACCAAAGCGGTGCGTGCGGGAGTGAGGACCTCCTCCATGCCGGCAATAAGGTGGAGAAAGAACCCTTCACCAGCGAAGCTGCGATCATCGCGCGCTATAACAAGTCCGACGGCTCCAGCCCGATTGGCCGATAACGCTCTCGCGGCCACGTTGGGACGCCATCCCAGATCTTTGGCCACAGCCTTCACCCGGGATCTCGTAGCCTCGGAAACGCCCGGCTTGTCATTGAGGGCGAAAGACACTGCGCCAGGAGACACACCGGCAACCCTGGCGATATCCTTGATCGTCGTCCTGTCCATAAAGCCACGCTCCTTCCCGAAGCATAAATGCTCTGTCGGGCGAGCCCACAGGGCGTCGTCACCTGAGGCTTACTGCCTCGACCCGCGCAGCATCATTTTAGGCCTATTTAGAGGAATAGGTAAAACGCTTCAATATCCTTTCGGATTGATCTTGCCAATGACATACCCGTCCCGAGAGAAGGAGCCTCTAGCACACAGAGCTATCCCGCCCCAGATGAAACGCGGGGGGGGGGGGGGGGA
>NZ_LWHO01000007.1 GCF_001642025.1 Cutibacterium namnetense
ACACCACCCCCGACGTGATCTGGTATCCCGACTCCCACACACAAAATGGTGGTCACGGTTGCGCGACAGTGCCGGAGTCCCGCCAGCTTCCCCACACCACCTGGGCATCAACCCACCCATTGGGCCAACAGCGAACACAGTACCCCCACCAAGGCCACTTAGAGCCCAAGGTCCTTAACAACGCGACAACATGGCACGCCCCGTGGCCGGCATCCACAAGGAGCAAGCCTAAACGCACCGCCGTGCGACATGAAACCCACGACAGTGCGTCAGAGATGGAAAAGGATGAGGGTCAATATCGAAAACGCCCTCCAAACGACTAGGGACAGGAACAGCGCAGCCATGGTTGCGGCGGTCATTTTGGGGATAAACGAGGTCTTCTCATGATGAAGGCTGCTACCAAAGACGCCGAGAATCCATCCAATACATGGGAAAATAATCAAAGACACTAAGCGTGAAAGTACATATTTGATATCAAAGAAGGGGTCAAGGAAAGGATTGTTCACCCTGGGCCTGGCGAACCAGTAAAGATCATATGCACCCGTCGTGATCGATCCGACAAGGGTTGCGGTAACGGCACCGAGCCCCCTAACCTTCTTCTCTCGAATCCTGGGGTTCTCGCATGCACAGAGCTTTCTTCCCCATAGCCCGGTGAGCCAACCCCCCACAGCATAGATGGCTACAACCCCGGGAGCGACCAGGTATATACGTCCATCTGCCCCTGAACCAAAATAAGGAAGTAGAAAGGCTAACGCCAAGACAGCACCGGTGATAGCGCCAACGATCATCCCATTGACCGGCGCGCGACAACCATGCCTTCCTTCGACGAGTTCAGTATCATTCATCAGCGGAAATTCCCTGCACGGTAACAGCAATAATACTATTGCCGTGTAGCATTGTCGCTTTGCATCTAATCGTCATGGGCACAAACAGTTACTCCCCAGACGCCAAGGCACCTATATCGTCAACTCCCCCATCGCCCGGTACGACGGCCATCGCGGGTGATTACACTTAACGCTTGGCCTCGCTACACACGTCCTCACTCCACAGGTGTGATGACAAGGGTTGGGGTGGGGCCCAGGTGCGTTCCGGGTATCTGTCCCGTCGTCATCTGGTCGTGTGATGTTCTCCATGGGATGGTGCATGGTCCATGAAGTGTTCTCATCGAGCTAAGGCAGGCTCTTGCGCTGCTGCGGTCTCCCGTGTCGTTGTTGCCCTAGTGACTGTGATGGCGTGCTGGGCGCCAGTTCCCAGCGCCTTCGGGCAGCCAACCGCGTCAGCGTCTGCGACGGCGGTCGAATGCACCGGCCGCGGCGGGGTGTGGGTCGTCGTAGACATGCCCGACAAGCCCCTCGCTGCGGGGTGCGCGCAGCGACCCTCTGACGGCATGGATGCCCTGCACCAGATCGGCGTCGATATCCGCCAGCCGCCATCCCAGCCCGGCCTCGTCTGCGAGCTTCAGGGCCGCCCCGAGGACGCCTGCTCGCATGGCGGCTATGACAAGTCCACTCGCCAGTTCTGGTCGTATTGGCACGCCACCTCCCCCTCGGACAAGTGGACGTTTTCCTCGAAGGGGGCGGCGCAGTATCACCCCGCCGCAGGCTCTGTCGAGGGGTGGCGATGGGGCACCGGGAAAGGCTTCCCTCCCCGACAGGTCTCCGTCGCTCGCAAACCCCCCGCCATGCCACCCGAGCCAGGACACGGATCGGGGCCTCTTGCCACCATTGGCGTGATCGTGGCGGTCATCGCCTTGGGCATAGGAGTGTGGTGGACGCGCCGGAGGCAAACCCGCCAAGACACAGAATGAGTCTGATGAACACCGCTCAAGAAAGGGGGCGACGCTCTGGCGACGCCACAGATTTCACCAACCCTTTCTATCGGGGGTTCCACCGGCCGTTCGGGGCGTAGACGCGCTCGGAGCATGCTGGGGCGATCCGTTCCGATCCTGGCTGGTACGGCGTTGCTCGTTAAGGGCCTGCTGATTCCTTGTGGACAGATCTTTCTGCCGTTGCTGCTCGGAATCCTTCACCTTCGGTGGCTTGTTTTCCTGGGACTGTGAGCCTTGCTGCGCCTCCACTTCCTGGTCGAGACGTTTCATGGTGGTGGACTGCTCGATCTTCTGATCGGCTGAGGTCTGCCGCACGTGTGACTGGGGCGCAGTGGTTTTGCCATGGCACTTGAGCCGCTGCGCTATAGCTTTGGCTTCCTTCAACGTGTCGGCCTGGGCAGTGCCCCGATTGAGGTTCTGCATCGTCACCGACTCTTCCAAGGTCCACACCAAGTTCATGCCCACCCGGCACTTCTGCTCCTGCGGCGCCATGTCAAGTGCGGCACGAAGATCCTTCTTGGCGTCGGCGTAGTTGCTCTCAGCGGCCCGGGAGGTGCCCCGGTCATAGCTGGCAATCCACGGTTCGATGACGTTGAGCTTCATGTTCGCCCCGTAGTACTGCTCGGCCTGCGCATATTGCTGGGAATTGAAGGCCCCGTTGCCAAGCCAGTCGAATATCAGGACGCCCGCGAGTCGACACGCGGCAAGAACAAGAACAGCAACAAGCAGCACCGTCACCCCAATAGTGGCCCGGCGTGCCCGTCGGGCTCGGTTGGGGCTCATCGCGTCCCGCCGGCGGTATCGCGGATGAGTTTGACGCGCGTGACGAAGGTTCATCATGGCATGTCCTTTCGGGCCCGTCGAAGCCGCCGGGCACTCATCGTCAGCTGGATAGCGACGTCGACTCCAGCAACAAGACCGAGGATCCACGACAGATCTGTGCCGGAACTCATCTGATCCACGTGAGTGGTGCGTCGCAGCGACACCTGGGGAGGAGTGAGCGCCTGGCCCGGAGATCGGGTGACGTACGACACACCCGCCTGTCGGGCGGCCGCAGCTAGTGTGGCGTGGTCGGCGTGGGAGATGGCCTTCTTCCCGTGGTAGGTGACGTCTCCGGGATCGAAGGCGGAGCGCGCCATCGGTGCCCCCGCAGCGGTGCCGTACCCGTAGATAGCACCGCCCGCGACTAGAGGTTTGAGAGCGGCGAAAGAGCCGGGTGCCCTGGTGGCCGTCTGCTCCCCGTCTCCACAATAGAACACCATCCGGGTGGCCTGGGGCGCGGATTCGCGAGCCTTCTGCAAAACCCCGACGGCGGTGGGCACGGCCACGCTGATATCGGTGCCGGTGCCCTTGGTGTCCTCACGCCAGGTGAGAGAGTTCGCAGCCGAGATGATCGTGCCGGTGTCAGTGGTTGAGGCCACCGACACCCGGGCATCGTTGTCGAAGGTGATGAGAGTGAACCGGGCGCCACTAAATACTGAAGCGAGCGCCGCGACATCGTGGACTGCCCCGGATAGACGCGTTTTGCCGCCGTTGTCACGGGCCGCCATTGAGGTAGTCGTGTCGACCATGATGACGATATCGGCGTCTACGCTTGACCTTTGGCGACCGGACTCGCCCACTACGGGGTGCAAGCCGATGAGCCCAACGAGCACGGCCAACAGGACGTCCAAGATCGTTGTGGTAGTCCTGCCGCGAGTATGGCGGCCCAGCACACCGGACCACACAGCGACGATGAACATCATGGCAGCGAGCGCCAGTGCGATGGGGTAAGGATGCCAGCTCATCGTTCCTCCCGTCGTCGAGCGATCATGGCACCCAGCCCCCCAATACCGATCATGAGGGCCCCGGGCCAAGGCATGTCGTAGGAGCGGTGGGTAGCCATAGCCATGACTGCCTTCTTGGCCTGCGACTGGATACGATCAGCCACGTCGTCGGTGTCAACCTGCCCGTTCGAAGGTATCGTCAACGTTTCTCCGTGGGTACGCAGCACCTGCTGGTGCAGCTCGTCGCGAGCCGCCCGGTAGTCGGGATCGTCGCTAGCGGGCACAATGCCAAACACCATAATGTGCCGCTTGACAGCCAAGTCGACGGCCTGGGACACGGTGTAGACCGAAGGCCCGGCAACCATATTGTCGGTGGCGAGCACGACGCTTCGCGACCGAGGCTGGTCAAGCTGGTCGAATCTGCTGACACACGAGGCCAGGCCATCACCAACTAGTGAGCCGCCCGGGCCGTAACGCACCCCCGGATCAAGGTCCGCCCGTCCGAGCCGCTCTGCGGCCTGTTTCAGCCCGGCCTTGACGCTGTCACGGTCATGGGTGAGGGGGAACACCGTCACCGACGACGAGTCAAACATGACGAAGCCGATCCGGTCGTCGCTGATGTGGTCAGCCAGCTGGATGTAAGTGTTGATAACCTGACGATCCACCCCTTCCATCGAACCTGACACGTCAAGGCACAGCATGACGTCACGGGTGCGTATCTGGCGATCATCGTCATCGATCCCTTGCAACCTGGCGGCCACCAGGCCAGCCCCACAAGCGGCCACCCCCCAGCACATCACCGCTACCACCAGGCACCGCACTCGCCGCCGGGCATGGTCCCGGTAGGCAGGAAGGGCACGCAGACGGTCGACGTGAGCCACCACAACCCGAGCGATTTTCTCCCGCCGACGCAGAAACAACCCGATGACGACCGTCACGGCGACCGCCGCTATGACGGCAGGCCACATCCACCACCACATCAACTCCATGAACGCACCGTCCTCACGGCCACCGACAGCAACTCGTCTAAATCGACGCCGTGGCCACCTGGGTCGAACTCCACCTGGTAGCAGCGCTTGACAACCTCGACCACCGGCTTGAGCCGCGCATCCTCATCGGCGCGCCGGGAAAGGTCGCCCAAGCCCTCATAGTCCAGGTCGTTGTCACAGACGATGCCAACAAATCGACGCAGCGCAATGCTGATGCGTCGACACACGGCACGGTCGGACTCGCCGCGCTCGGAGGCGTCCTTGGCCTCTTCGAGGTCCTGCAGCGCGGCGGCGCGGACTGTCTCCAGCGTGACCGGACCATCTCCTGCAGCAGCGGAATCGATGGCCGCCAGTACGCGACGACATCCCCACATCACGACAACGGCGGCAAGCAGACAGCCGGCGACCACCCACCACCACCGTGGGTCGTGGGATACCGGCGGATACAGATCCAGCGGGACGCTAGCGACGGGAAGCATGACGCATCCTCTCAAGAAGCCGGACGATCGCGGCAACCGAATCGTCCACGTCAGCGACGGATTCGTGGATGACACCGAGCCGGTCCAGGGTCTGGCTGCGTCGCCGCGCACGCTCCTGCTGAGCCGCAGTGAACTGCTGACGCACACGCCGGTCACGGGGCACGAATCCCGGCACCGCTCGACCGGAGGCCTGGTCGCGGGTGGGGACGGCAGCCAGGGCCGGATCGGTCACATCAAGGTCCGACACCTCGATAGCGAGAACTTCGTGGCGGGCACACAGGCGCGCCAGAGCATCCACGTCATCGGGGTAGGGGTCCCAGTCGTCCAACACGACGACGACGATGCCGCGGCGGCGCAGCCCAGTCGCAGCCAAGTCAAACAGTTCAGACAGATCGGGTTCAGGGGCCTCTAGTCGGCATCCTGCATCGACTCCCGCGAGCATGTGCTCAATCTGCGTGTCGCGATAAGACGGTCGTGCCACGCTCGGCCCACTCGGCCCCGGAGCGACCACCGTGACGTAGTCACCGTGACGGCACGCTACCCACGCCAGCACCCCGATAGCCGCGAGGACCACGTCGGCCTTGCTCTGAGTGAGAGTGGCCGCACCCGCCAACGGCCCGCCAGCCGGGACGACGAAGGCGAAGGTGTGCCGACGCTCCGCCCGGTAACGCTTGACCAGCAACTCCCCAGAGCGTGCCGAGGATTTCCAGTCGATGTCCTTGACGTCGTCGCCGCGCACGTAAGAGCGCAGATCATCGAAGTCTAGGCTGCGCCCCGAGGTCATTGCTGTGTATTGGCCGTCGAGCAGCCCCATGACTAGACGCCTCGGGTATAACGCCAAGCGCCCTTGGACGGCTGTGAGATACGCCATGATCAGGGGGTGGGGACAGCCCCGAAGATGCCGTCGATGATCTCCTCGACGGGCACCCGCGTGGCGACTGCCTCGAAGGTGAGGATGAGTCGGTGACGAAGGACCATGTATCGCATCGCTCGCACGTCGTCGGGGATCACGTGGTCACGTCCGTGTATCAGCGCGTGGGCGCAAGCCGCTTCAACGAACGCGATCGTAGCCCGCGGGCTGGCACCATACTCCAGGCAGTGGGCCTGCTCCTGAGGAAGGTAATCGCCGGCATGACGGGTCGCGTGGACGATCTGGACGATATAGCGCAGCAGCGCCTCGTCCACGTACACCCTCCTCGCCAAATCCTGGAGCCACAACACGTCCTGCCTGCTTACCACGGGGGGCACAGTGCGTGACGCAAGGACGCCGGATTTAAGACGACGCAGCATCTCCACCTCATCAGCCGGCGATGGGTAGTCCACGATCACCTTGAGCAGGAAACGATCCATCTGTGCTTGAGGCAGCACATAGGTGCCCTCCTCGTCAATGGGATTCTGGGTCGCCAGCACTAGGAACGGATCAGGCATGGGGTAGGTTTTAGCCCCGATCGTCGCCTGTTTCTCCTGCATAGCCTCAAGCATGGCGGCCTGCGTCTTGGCACTAGACCTGTTGATCTCGTCCAACAACACCACATTGGCGTGGACCGGACCCAGCTCGGTGGTGAACGTTCCGCTGCCAGGGTTGAACACCTGGGTGCCGATAATGTCGCTGGGTAGCAGATCGGGAGTGCACTGCACGCGCGAGAAGCTGGCGTCAACAGTTGAGGCCAGCGTCGAGGCCGCCAGCGTTTTAGCCAAGCCGGGCACCGATTCCAGCAGCACGTGGCCACCACCGATCAGCCCGACTAGCAGTGCCGTGCGCAACGCCTCCTGGCCCACAACCTTCGAATCGAAGGTACGAGAGATCGCTTCGACGAGGCGGTGGGCGTGGGCCACCTCGCGCGGATCGATCCTGGGGCTCCTCCTGCCGGGGTCCCCCCGACGGGCACGCCCCTCCCCTGCCGTCTGATCGGTCGTCCCTGCGCTCATTCCGCGTCCTCCTTCTGGTCCTTGGACCATTCCATCGCCCGTGTCCTGGACTGTTTTCGTCGCTCCACTGCGGCGGGGTTGATGAGTGTGCCGTGAGCGGTCGGCGTCTCGTCGGCCCGCTTGTCGGGCCTTCCCCAAGCTGTGCGCAGCGCACTGATCGCTGGGAGGCCGACAAGCACGACGCCCGCCAAGGTACACACGCCTCGGGTGAGGTCGATCCCCAATGAGGTCCGCACCGAGTAACGAATCAGCCGCTGTATCGTGATCGTGCCCGGCAAGCCGGGTACGAATGCGTCGGATGTGGTCTGTCCGACAGTGCTGGCCCCTTCAGTGGGCCAACCGATGAGGTTGAGCATGACTCCCAGCACCGGCCCGCATAGCACGGCCAGCGGCCATGAGAGCAGCCACGCGGGTTTCGTAGGAACCCGCACCAGCAACGCACCAATGAGACCTGTCAACCCCCAAGCCAGCATCTGCCCAGGCAGTGGTGCTGCGACCGTGTCGACGAGCATGCTGGAGAGCAGGCATGATCCGGCCCCCACGAAGAATCCTGCCGATGCCCCGGCCGATACTCCGACTAGAAGGGGCAGGACGAATACCGGCTCCACCCCGAACACGCGGGGGGACATTACGACTCGCACCAGTGCATTCGCCACCACGAGGCACACCAGCAGTCCAACCCGCCAGCTCCGCCGACCGTCGTCGACCCATCGACATACCGCCAGCAGCACAAGGCCGGCCGCCAAGTACACGATCATCGCCTGGGATTCGGTGGAGACCTGAGCGCGGGTCCCCGCATGCATCGAGTCGATGACTGGCATCGCCAACCAGACGGCAACCGTCCCGGCCACTACCGCCGTGACAACTCCACTACACCAGTTACGCATGACCCCTACTTCCCTCCGCTTTAGAACGGGGAATGAGGGCCACATCGGCGGCCCCGACGACGTGGCCGCCAGGGAACATCTGGGCCACCTGAGGTGGGTAGGGCAGGTCAGCCACCACGGAGCCGGGACGCCCGTCGGCCACAACTTCGTGCTCATCAACGACGAGGACCCGGTCGCACCATCGAGCCACCAGGTCGACGTCACGGCTCGCCATGATGACACTTGCACCCCGCCGACGCACCACCTGCACCAGGTGGTCGCCGCTGGCGGCGTCAACCGCCCAGCCCGGATCGACCCACAACACGACTTTGCCGCCCGCGCACGCCAACACGTCGGCGAGCAGACGCTGCTGCCCTTCGCTGTGTTCGACACCTCGGCGGGCGCCAACCGGCCCCAACACCTCGTTGGCCAGTTCCATGCTCTCTCCGATCGGACGGTCTGCCCGACGATCGACCATGTCGCAGGCCCGTTGCACGCTTGTCTGCCGCAGCAGCGCGTGCAGCAAGTGGTCGTTCACACCACGGGGACGCACGGTTGCGGCCAGGCGACGCGCCGCCCGATGCGCCTGGACCGGTTCGTGAGCAACGATTCCCAGCACCTGACCGGCACGCACGTCGATCAATCCTCCCGATAGGCGCAGGGCCGCAGGATCGACGCGGGCGAGTACCGGCCCCTTGGGCTGCTGCAGTTGGGGCGATGGCACTGCGGTGAGCGCTGTCGCAGCCAGACGGGCGTGAGCCTGCTCCGGGCTGGTGAATACTCCCTCACCGGATCGAGCAGCGATTTCCTGCAACGGGGTGGGAGGCAGGTTGGTCGACGACCACAACGAAGCCGTGACCTGGCGAGCGTGCCCGTCAATGATTTCGACGACGCTGTCGGCTGCTCCCAGGGCATAGTCCAGGGCATGTTCGGCCCACACAACAATCCGCCCGGCACGAGCCATCTGGGCGACGCACGCGGCGGCCCGCGACCGCCACTTCGACGTCATGGGCGCCAAAAGCTGATCTAGAAGCAACACCGGCGCCCCAGAGCCGATGCCTTCGGCTAACGCCATGCGGGCAGCCTCACAAGCCGACATGCGCGCCACCGGCCTACCCCGCCACTCTTGCAGGCCCAGTTGCTCGATGGCACTGTCGCACTCGACGTCATTGCACCCCAGTGGTCCTGTCGGGCGGTGACCCACCACGGCCACCTGCGGGCGCAGTTCGGCATGGCTCATCGCGTCGATACGTCGTCCCGATAACCGGATCACACCTTGTCGGCGCACCACCTGCCGGTCATGAAAGCCTGCAATGAGGCGTAGCAGGGTAGTCGACCCGCAGCCGCTGCGGCCCGTCACCACGGTGACTCCAGGCTCGGCGCTCATAGTGACGTCGTCCAGCACCCGGCCGACCCGGGAAATGTCTACGCATACCGACTCGACCTCAAGCATGCCGGCCTCCCGCGTTGAACGAAAACACCACGGTCGCCGCACCGGCCACCATGACGGCGCACATGACCAAGGGTGTCCCGGCGGTGGAGGTCAGCGCCCGCCCATCGCCGGTCCGGTCACGCAACCGCCATGCCACGGCGGTAGCGATGGTCGCCAGGACGAGGTACACATCCACCAGCCGCAGACGCCCCACCCCGGGCAGTCCGCGCACCATCAACATCGCAAGGCCCGTCACCGCCCACAGGCCCGCGGCCACCATGAGCGCACGGTCACGCCAGGGATCCAAAACGGCAATGTGCCATAACGTCCAGCCCGGCATAGTGTGGCGAATGCATACCAGCATTACAGCAAGTGTCGCGGTCACCGCCAGCACACGGGCCCACGGCCGGGGCGACCTGGCCAGACGAGCCTCCTCCCAGCGCGACTCGATTTGACGGCCACGATCGATGCCGTCAAGCAATGCATCTAAGCGCGAGGTGCGTAGCCCTGCGCGCCGCAGCCGGGCCCGATCAGCAACTGCCGATGCGATGCCCTCGGCCACGCACACTCCGGGGGCAATTATTCTGGTCCCTCGCCCTAGCCAGCACATACCTAGATCGAGCCAGTTGCGGGCGGGCCGCAGTTGCACCAGCGTTGCCCCGGCAATCACTGCTACACAGGCCTGCGCGGCATGGTTGGCGGCACTTATAGTTGCCCCGGTATGGATGGGGCCTCCGATTTGTTGGCTACCGAAACCGATCGACGGCAGCGTCACCACGACAGCCCCGGTGGTTATCGAATGGCCCAGTGCACTCACCAGGAGGAGCAGCCACAGCACGACCAACGCTCCGCACACTTCGCCGGCGGGAATCCACACCGACCGTCGCGGGCCGCCAGCCACTATGGCCACCGCGCACAGCGTCACCAGTCCCGCCAGCGACACCACGATGTGGTCAGCCGCCCACACCACGGCCACCACCGAGGCGACCCATAGCAGGGCCGTCAGGGGATGCACACGTTTCACGATCGACGGCCTCGCCATCCCGCACCTGCCATCGCCAGCGCGAGGGCCACGGCCCCACCCCCAACAGCACCCTGCACAACATGGCTACCCGAGTGCCTCTCGTCGGCTCCTGCCGAGCTCGGCGCCCCCCGATGGTACGGCTCGTGGAACGTTCCCTTATATGGTGCCCGCTTGGGATGGTCCGAGGGAACGGCATCCCACTTGTGCACCACGATCAACCCGTCGCCGCCATAGGTGATCATTCGCATCTTGTAGCGGTGATGTTTCAGCCCGCGGGGCAGCTCATAACCGATGTCCACCGGACGGGAAGGATTACGCTCACAAACCCAAGCCGTGGTGGGGTCGTCGTAGCGCGACACCACCCTGTTGCCCTCGCAAAACTCAGGACCGGGTTTCGGAACCTTCGTCACATTCACCCAGCGTCCCGCATCATTCTGGTAGTCGATCTCATACCACCACGCCTCCATCGATCCAACGATGCGTAAACCAATCTTTTGACCCACGGGTTTCTCCAGCCCCCAGCCATCCCCCAGCACAGTGGGTTTCATCGTCCCGTAGGGCACGAATGTGCCTGCCGCGTGGTCGAGGTTCGCCATGGTCACATCATCGGGGCCTACGAAAACCCATGCGCTGGGTATTTTTGCCGGGTCGTCTTGTACGGTGGGGAATCCCAAACTGGTGCCCACGATTCCGGTGTCACCGACGGTTACTGGCTGGTCAGCCAGGGCGAAGCGCTCCAGCCTTGTCAGTTCGCCGTGCGCGTCAGTGCGTACGTAGTATGCTGCCGGTCGTATTCTGGTGCCCGGAGCCCCAGTCACGGTAATACCGGAGTACGTGACTTCTCGTGCGTCACCTCCATCTACACTGATGGTGCATTCATGATTGGGGTCGGAACACAGTTCACCGGACACTCCATCGCCCGCTTGGGCCACCGCGGGCAACGAGGCCACACCGATGGCCACCACGGCGGTCGCCAAGCACATTGTGTGAAGCTTCACGATCCATCCCTTCTGCGACCCCAGCCGCACTTACCCTGACATGACGAAAGGGTTCGGCGGGGTGCCACGACCCCGCCGAACCCCCTCCAATACCGGCTACTTCTTGACGGGAGGATCGATCGACGGAGTTTCCCTTCCGCCTAACGTCACACCCACCCAGGTATCTTTGCCAGGCGCCAATGCCACCGCTGAATTCCAGTTCTTGTGGGATATGCTAGCCGATGAATATATCCAATAACTCTGCTTCGAACTCACATCATGAATACCATTTACCTCATTGACCAAACCTGACGCTTTATCGACCGCGAATTCGATCCCAACGGCCGTAAGTGGCTCCATGCGTGAATCGCCATTAGGGTCGGCCCAGGCGCCACCTATATTGCACCGCACCAGAACCCCCGCCTTGGCTTTCCAATTGTCCGGAATAGTTGGCTTTTGACTCATGTCGCTACTGTGGTCCACCACAACCGTCTGCCCCTCATGTGCCGCACAGGCCCCATCATGCCAGCCCGAGGCACCAGAGGCTGCCCCTATCGCCTGAGCCGCCTCTGCCCCGCTCACGGCACCGGCTACCAATAGCACCGCAACGAGCGGGCCAGCCACACGCCGACTCATCGTCGACATTCCCTTCCCCTTTGCCATCATGACATCTATTCCTTCCTCAATAGATGACGTATGCAGACGCTCTGTCCGCCATGCCCCGCTCAGACTCCGGTGGCTGGTAAGCCAACGGAGGCCGACCCCGCCCCGGCACCCGAACCGCCAGTTCCACCTCGGTTATTAGGATCGGGCAAACCGGGGTGCCCGGAATGGGAATGGCCCCCTGTTCCTGGCATTACCGGTGACCCCGACCTGCCCGGAGCAGGCCGTGGCGTCACTGTCGGCGTCGGACTTGGCTTCGGACTCACCGTAGGGGTCGGGGCAGGAGCGTAGGCGTACTGGGGCCGGTGCTCAGGCCGGTTCGGGTTATCGCCCGCAAAATAGAATGTCTTGTCGGGATTCTCCTGATCTTTCGCATGCCCATCGGGGTAGAGAGCAATAGCCACAGCCATCCCTTTAACCGGTTTTTCAGGCAACGCGAGGTAACCCACATCGTCGGGCTTGCCGGGGTAATCCTCATCGTCGTGAACTTTTTCCGGCCACGGCGGCAAAGTGCCATCTTTACCAGGCATCACCGTCACCGCCGAGTTTCTGATTCGGTCACCAGATGAAGTCTCACTACTGTCGGGGGTAAGGCCCAAAAAACTGTGCCACCCATTGGGATCTACCGTCCCAGGAACACCCACCGCTGCCGCCCAGTTCGCCGTCCTGATTTCCGCGTTATAATCCCAACCCTTGGCATGGCTGACCGATTCTAAACCCTTGTGACACCGAACAAACCAGCCGTCCTTGACATGAGCATCGGTGTACCTCGTCGTAGCCGGATTCAGGTCACCTCGATCCTTCGGACCCAACGCCGCGAAATCAATGAGAACTGAATAGCCCTCCTCGCTCTTGTTACACCAGCCCGCATGCCACTGATCCGTCGAAGCCGTCGGAATCGCCTCGCTGAAGTCAGCCCACGCCGGTGCAGCAAGGCTGCCAACAGACAGCACAGCCACCAAGCCGCCCGTCACCCACCCCATCGCTTTTATTGTCATCTGGGTAACCCGACCTTTCTGTTGCATGCGTCCTTCGCACGCGCCTTAATATCTGATATGCATCCACCGGCGATGAAATAGATCATTCAACGTCACCGGAATCGATCTCGTCATCCTCACGGCGGCGGTGCCGACCCCGCATCAGCCACCACATCAGCACTCCGGCAGCAACCAGCACGG
The DNA here is from genome assembly GCF_001642025.1 of Cutibacterium namnetense. Classification (GTDB taxonomy): domain Bacteria; phylum Actinomycetota; class Actinomycetes; order Propionibacteriales; family Propionibacteriaceae; genus Cutibacterium; species Cutibacterium namnetense. The sequence goes on from NZ_LWHO01000007.1 coordinate 13,132, forward strand.
CCCCACTAGCACCCCAGGCCCAGCCCGGCACACCACGGTGGTCACTCGAGGCGGTCGGGCCCTGCCGCTCTGAGCCCCATACCCGGCTACCACCAGCGGATGCAGACGCCGATGGTGACAGGGAAGCCGACCGGGACACAGAAATCGACGGCGATGGCGACGCAGACCGTGACACTGACGAAGAGGCAGAAGCCGACGGGCGTGCCGACAGGCGGCCATACGGCGCCTTGCCACGCCGCGCACTCACACCAGCGTGAGCCCCCGCCACATCCCGGCGCCCAGCATGGCCAGCAGAACCACCACGATGAATGGCAGGACCATGATGAACCCCTGGACCATGACCACCACCGGAACTACCGCCATGGGCAGGACTCCTACCATGACGGTGGTGAGAACCGGGATGAGGATCAGGCTTCGGCGCAGGCCCCGGCGGGGACTTCGGTATACAACCGTTCACAGTCCCATCCGCATACTGCGGGGCCAACATCCACCCCGGACACGGCTGATGCGTCTTCGGATCATCGTGTGTTCTGGGATGTAACGCCGCATCTCCCAAGCACACATGATAAGCCATGGGTACGGAGTTGTCGTTATCCGTGCAAAATCTCATATCTTGCATTTTCTCATAGACAATATAAGCGATCGCCCCATCCACTACACTGTCTTTTTCTATGAGCCCCCGATCTTGGGGTAGCATCCTGTTACCAGTTCCCAGTGAAGGCCATGGACCATTGACCGGCGTCCGATTCGGAGGCCAACCGCCCGACAAATCCCCCGCAGCATCCGGGCGAAACCACACAACGCCATTCCAGCCCCAGTGATTCGCTATCGTCTGTTTTTCCTGAAGCGGCCTTACATGAAGAACTTCTTTCTCTGAGGAGTTGTTGATCTCGATAGCATTATCAGAGGGTTCTAAATAGTCGCTCGTGTAATATGTCGACAGCCCCACTGATTCGAGAGCAGCATCCCAGTCAATTTTGGAAAATTTATTTTGTGATGACGGTACGTGCGCCCCGTACATGCCCTGATGGCAGCGCACGATCCATCCTTCACGAACGGTGGGGCCATACTGCTTAACATGCTCAGGTGTCGGCGTCAGATCCCCCCGCCAACTCTCGGGAATACTGGAAAGGTCGATGACGATCGCATACCCTTCACCACGGCGGCACCAGCCATCACGCCACGTACCATTCGCGTCGAAATACGTGTCCAGGGAAGAGCCCTGGTTCGGATACTTTCCCAGTCGCCCTTGCGTGGACTGATCACCGTCAAGCCCTGCCAGCGCCGGCCGCGACGCCGCAGCACACGCAAGACCCGCCACCATGACAAGGCAAGCGACCGCACGCACCCGCCACCGACGACTCCTCAACCCACTCCACATACCAGCACCACACACCGCTGAAGTCCCAGCCTAGACAAAGACACATGGCTGGTGGTTGGGGCGGGGCAGCCACACGGCCCCACCCCAACCACAGGAAAATATCTAGAATGCCGCCACATCAGTTCACCGCGGCATCCTGAACCTTGTCGTTGACGGGAACGGTCTGGGCGTCATGAGCACCCACATTGTCGTAGGACTGCAGACTCCGCAACGCAGGAACCACCTGGGTTGTCGACATCATTTTTCCCTCGGGAGTCTTCGCGGCATTGTTCCCGAACGATCCGTCAGCCTGCTGGCGACTCACAAGCCATGCCTGACCCTTGACAGCCTGGCCTTTGTGGTCCGCGTCACCGGCCCGATATAGGCCGGAGGCCACCCACGCGGTCGTATTCACATTTGGACCTGCGCCCTTGAAGCCCCACGCCTCACCTTGCTTGGCTGCGTCCAGACGCCCCTCAAGGCTTGTCACGGCTTTCGCCTTGTCCGTATCCGAGCCCTTCACATGCGACAGGGCGGTGAGCATGAGCCCATCAGTATCCGGATCAGCCCATTTGGGAGTCGAGGACGCGTAGTCGGTCACCGACTTGAACAAGGCCTTGGGGATCGGTTTGCCCAACCGCTCCAACGCGATCATGTCCAACGCCTGATTCGTCGCATACTCAGTGAACTGAGACGCCGAGGTCACCGGCTTGGCGTAGTCAAACCCGCCATAGGTGGTCGGCTCGCCAGCAGCCAGCAAGGTGATCGTCACCTTCGCGCACCCACCCACATTCACCGGCTTGCCTACCGGCGCGCAGTAAGCAGACCCCTTGGCCTGGATGTTGCCCTTGATCTTACCGAGGGTCGCCTGAGTGGCCGCATCCGTCTTCCCTGACGCCACCAACGCCAAAGCCTCATCCAACTGCGCACCCAAATGCTCGCTAGGCACATCAGCACTATGCCCATTGATGTAGTCGGCTGGCTTACCGGCCTGGGCGGCGTAATCGGCAGGCCCACCCGCCTGGGCCGCCTGAGCCGGGGCCGCCATCACCCCCACCGTGCCAGCTGCCACCGCAGCTGCCACCAGCGAGCCCAACACTCGCCTACGCTTCGTCGTTACCTCTACTGACATGGCTACTCCCTTTCTCGGAAGCGTTCCGAGGGGACCTGCAGACAGCACTGACGTTCAAGCATCGGTGTCGATCCGCAACCCACGACGGAACCTCAAACCACCCCGATGTGATCTGGTACTCCGACTCCCACACCTTTCGGCATGATCACGGTTGCGGGACAGCGCCGGATTCCCACCGGCTTCCCCACATCACCCAGGCATCAACCCAACCATTGGGCCGACAGCGAACACTGTACACCTGCCCCACAGGCAACGGCTATCCCCATCCTGTGACCTCACCACCCGGATATGTAAAATTACTGACACAAGCAGCCGATCATTAAAGGTGGCAGACAATGGCGTTCGGATCCTTCGACAACCAGATCACCCGCCGCGGGTACGTCACCGCGCAGATGGACCATATCTGGTCAGAACGCTCGACAGTCCAAAGCTGGTTCGACGTTGAGGCTGCCCTGGCGCGAGTTCAGACCGCCATCGGGATGATCCCGGTCGGAACCGGCGCTCGGATCACTAGCCAAGCCAGGGCCACCGACACCGTCATGACACAGATCCTCGACGGCGAAAGCGGCAACCCGTTTGCCCTGGGACTCGATGCCCTGCGCTCTGCCCTCGACGACGACACCCGCCAATGGGTCCACTACGGAGCCACCACCCAGGACATTCTCGACACCGCACGCAGCCTACAAATCCGAAACTCCTTAAACCTCATTGCCGACTGCACCGACAAATTATTGAAACGCATCCGCGACCTCGCCGGACGCCACGCCGAAACCCTCATGGTGGCGCGCACCAACGGCCAGCACGCCGTCCCCACCACCCTCGGCATGAGGTTTGCTCGCTGGGTGGCTGACCTCGAGCGCTCCCGCGATCGCCTGAGCGAAGTCCGCAAGCGCTGCCTGCTGGTGCAATTCTCGGGGGCCGCGGGAACGTACGCATCAATGGGCTCCCACGGCACTGCCATCGCCACGGGCATCGCACGGGAGCTCGACCTGGTTTGCGAACTCATTGCCTGGCACTCCTCCCGCGATGGCCTCACGGAATTGGCATGCAACCTCGCGATCCACGCACAGACACTAGGAAAAATCGCCGAGGACCTCTACGACATGCAACGCACTGAATTTCAGGAGGCCGCCGAAACTCTCAATCCCCACCTGTCCGGCTCAAGCACCATGCCGCAGAAACGCAACCCCTTCTCCACGATGAAGATCTCGGCAGCTGCCCGAATGGCCGCCGGCGCCGCCGCCACCGTCCTTACCAACCCACCCGGCGACTTCGAGCGCGACCACCGTCAGCTCGAAGTCGAAAGAGATGCCATCCCCCGCATCCTGGCAGCCGTCGACGGAGCAGGCCAGAAGCTACTCAACCTCTTGGACGTCCTGCACTTCGATGCCAGCTGCCTCGACGCCAACGCCCGTCGAGAAGGCGTCCTACTCGTCAGCGAAGGAAGCATGATGGAGCTGGCTACACAGTTGGGCCACGAAAAAGCCCACGATCTGTTACAGGAGTATTCAGCCGCATACCGGACCGACGGAATTAGCCTACGCGAATTCGTCAAAGGCAGGCCAGAAATTACCGAAAAACTCGATAACATCAACCTTGATGAGCTGTCAGACCCGTCGGCGTACACCGGCCTATCCGCAGAGTTATCCCGACGCCTTGCCGCTGGCCAGCCACATACCGGAACCGACATCACGGAGTAATAAAAACCCCGAGTTCGTCAAATAACCCCTGCATCGTCTCGACCCGGGAACGCTCAACCTCGTGATCCTCCGGAGCTAAAGCAGCCACCAATGATTCCAACAAGATGAGGTAGCAGGCCCTCGACCGAAACGCCGTAGAGGACTCCGAAGACACCAACAAAACATGGTCAGCGTACCTGCGCATCGGAGTAGAAGAACGGTTCGTCAGAAGCACCGTCGTCATGTTGCGCTGGCGAAAGAGCCGCAAGACCGACTCAACCATTCGGGAATGCCGGTCAAACACAGATGCCAACAAGATAGCGTTGTCAGGAAGGTCAATGAGCTGATGGGCCATCCGGTCGGTCGAATCCAACAAAATAACGTCACGCCGGTAATAGCACACCAGCAACCGGAAATAATCAAGCAAAGCATGCCCGGTAGCAGCAGCAACAAGGTAGAGCGGACGGGAATCGTCGCGTAGCAACTCAACAACTCGGTCGAATATTTCACCATCCAACGAATTCAGACCAATATCAATGCTGCGTCGGGCAGCTTCCATCTTGGAACGCCACATGGCTCCCGGCTCATCGGTCGTGAGGTCATCGGTAGTGCGATCACTAGGAAGGTCAAAGTTAGCGGCAACCTCCTCACGAAGACTCCGCGAGAAGTCACGGAAGCTGACATAGCCCAGCTTGCGCACAAAACGCGTCACCGACGCCGTCGAGGTACCCGTCGCAGCACTGATCTCATCCAAATTCTCCAAGGCCAAGTGAGGAAAAGAATCTTCACAGTACCGAGCAATGACGGCATCGGTCGGCGTCAACGCTTGTAGCTCTCCCAACCGGGCATATAAGCTGTCACGTGCCGAGCCCTTGGACTCAGCCATCTTCGCCTCCTCCATGGTAAAAACTCACAGCAACCACTGTGGCAACCGTAGATATTACTCGGGCATCAAATGAAGATCAGGCTCGAAGCCATCATGACGATGAGTCCGACAAGCATGGGAAGCACCGTTCGCCTGACGACGGCCATCGGCGAGACACCCGCGGCTCCGGCTGCCGTAATGACAAGACCCGAGATCGGCGAGACAGAGCGAAACAGCCCACCGGCGAACTGCATCGGAGTAACGAGGTTCGTTGCGCTGCCTGAAAGCCCGTTGGCGATCCCAGGAGCCAGCGAGGCGAAGGAGGTAAACGAGCCCACCCCCGAGCCAGTCAGGAAAGTCACCAAGCCGACGACCAAGGTGAACAGGATTGCCATCCCCCACAACGACAGGCCAATCCCTTCAGCTCCTTTAACGAGCAATGTAATAACGCCAGCTTGCTTAAGGCCCTCAGCAAACAGCTGAGCCGCAATGATGAGAGACACCACCTTGGCGAACATCGTGCCCATACCAACGAACATGGCGTTCGCGTCAGTAAGCACCGATGAGCGGTCATGGTTGCCGATGAGTTCGACGATCACTGCAAACACCCACACCAGCAGGAAAGCCGAGACTGTAGAAAGCTGAATAGATGTCACGCCAAACGGACTAAAAACAACAAGGAGAATGATCGGCAACAGCAGGAACAGCGCGTACCAACGCGGTGCAGTGCGGCCCGACGAGCTGTACTCGTCACTATGCCCACCAACTTCATCATCTCCCTTACGATCCAGACGGCGTTGCACGAAAAAATGGGTGATAGCTACCGCGATGACCGTCGGGATGGCCACCGGAAGCTGGTGCTTCACGAAATAGACCGCTGGAGACAGACCCACAGTATGGGCGGCCAAGATTTCAGTTCCAGTAGCTGGGCCGATCGGCATGGCACTCGTCGTCGCGATGACAGCAGCGCCGACTGCTGGGCTGACTCCCGCCGCAATGATGATGGGCATCATGACGACGACCAGCAGCATCGCGAGGCCAGCGGCGCTCGGAATAACCAGGAAGAGGAGCTGGCCAATGATGTAGGCCAGCACGAGGATGAGATAGGGCTGCTTGAGTTTGGTAATTGGGGTAGTGACGAGCCGAACAAGAGCCTCCGTAGCCCCCACCCGATTCATGTAGGACGAGAACCCGCCAGCGGCCATGATGATGAGTCCAACGCCCGTGAGCTGGTCCTTCGCGATGGACTCGACGAGCCCAATGATGTCAAACCAGACACTGCCAGAGCTCTCCTTACCGTTCATCAACGGCACCGACGGCCTGAGGATCACCCTGATGAGCACAAGCAACAGTCCGGCACCTAACAGCACGAGCACCGGCCGGTATCGCTTAACCAGCAACCGCCCGGCCGCAACCGTCACGAGCAGCGCACACACCGCAAGCGCAGCTGTCATGATGACTCCTTCGTCAACCCGTCTGTGAAACGTAACTTATGAAAATTAAACTACGTCTTCAACAGTGTTAGAAACAATACTAACATTTCTCCAGTTGGCGACGGTGCCCCTTACGGCACTGACGTCCCCATGAAATCGATCCCCATGGGAACCAATGACAAGGAGCACTGATGCACTCAGCAACCAGGCTGCGACGACCCCGATCGGCAATACACGTCCTCATCTGTCTGTTGCTCATCTTGGCAGGAGCGATTGGAGCAAGCCTCATCCAGACCGGAGGCGGCCATATCGCCGTCCAAGGGCTCAAAATCCCTGGCAAGGACGGAACTGTAGTTAGTGCCGACCTCTTCCGACCCGACACCGCAACAGCAACACACAAGGCCCCTCTCATCGTCGTGACGCCAGGATTCCAGCGCACCAAAGAGACCCAGATCTCCTACTCCCTGGAACTCGCCCGCCGCGGATACGTCACCCTCGTCGTCGATCCGTACAACCAAGGCGAATCGACCTCCCAACCTCCCCACAGTGACGACCCCAGTATCCAGACGGTCATCGACTACGTTTCGCGTACCGACGCTCTCAACTACGTCGATAAGGCCAAGATCGGCATCACTGGCCATTCCGCAGGTGGATCCCAAGTGCGCCACATGGCCGCAGAATACGGCACCAAGGAAGTCAAGGCCCTCAAGAAAGCTAAGACTCCCGACTCCCCCGGCGGCACGACGATCACGAAGGAGGAGCGCGAAAAAGCCGAACAACTCAACCCCATCCGCTCCGTCTTCATCTCCGGTTGGTTACAACAACTAAACGCCAAGAAGCTCAAAAACATCCGGTCCAATGTCGGCATCGGCTACGCCCTCTACGACGAAGGCAGCTACCGCAACAAGAACCACAATGGCGATCTACGTCACGCCCCAGAAGCCATTGCCGTCATCAACTCTGGTCTACCCAAGTCACAACACGTCGATCACGTAGTCATCGGGAAAGGCTACGGATCAGCTGCCGATCGAACCTACCGCGTGGCATATAACGACCGGACGATTCACCCGTTCCAACCACTCACTCCCAGCGCTATCGGGTCGATGATTCAGTTCTTCGACGACACTATTGGCGCTCCGCACCAGATGAGTACCTCCAACCAAACATGGTGGCTCAAAGAACTCTTCAACGGCCTGTGCCTCGTCGCAGCGCTGGCCATGCTCGTGCCCCTGACGAAACTGCTTCTGACAATTCCGTGGTTGTCAGAAGCTCGCACCGACATCTCCCCTGCCCCATCGAAGCCCAAGGGCAAAGGCGCGGTGATGTTTTGGACAATTTTCACCATCTCAGCAACCGTTGCCTGCGTAACCTTCATCCCGTTATCGGTAGCTAGCCAGCACATCTTCTCGGCCGCAGCCAACAAACAAAACGGCTGGTTCTTCCCCGGACGAATGGTTAACGGGGTCGTGCTGTGGTCGCTAGTTAACGGCCTGCTAGGCCTCATCCTGTTGTGGATCAGTCACGTCATATCAAAGAAACACGGCGACGACGAAGCCAAAGACTGGGGAATTCGGATGAACTGGGCCCAGACCGGACGGACCCTCGCCCTAGCCCTGCTCGTCATCGTCATCTTCTACACAATCCTGGCAGCCACCTACGGCTTCTTCCACGTTGACTACCGACTTTTCGTGGTAGCTGCCCGCCCGCTAACAAAACGCTGGTTCCTCATAGCACTGACCTATGTGCCAGCCTTGTTCCTGTTCTTCTTCTCGAACTCGTTGCGAGTCAATACCTCTATGCGATTCAACAACCAACGTCGCTGGGTCAACTGGCTCATCATCGCGCTGGCCAATTCCATCGGCCTGGCAGCCATCTTCGTCATCCAGTACGTCACACTCTTCTCGACCGGGACGGTGTTCTGGACGACGAACTGGCTGTACGTCAACATGCTGCAATCTCTGCTACCCATGATGGTGGTACTGCCGCTGTTCAACCGCGCCTTCTACCATGCCACCGGGCGGGTATGGCTCGGCCCGATCGTCACCACCACGATCTTCGCCCTGATGGCATTAGGTGGATCGGTGGCGTATATCCCCATGTTCTGAGTGAGGGCCGCAATGCGCCCAGACACGTCAGCCTCATGGCCCGAGGCGCACATCACTCGGAGGGGACGTCCTCCTGCGGCGGTTGCCATGTCAGAGGAAGAGGGTGAGCCGGGTGGAGCGCCACGTCGTCTTGCCGAACCGACTTCACTCTTCCAACCTCACTTCCCCGGTATTCAAATCGACACGTGACAATGCCGTGCCCCGAACCCCACACCCAGCCACGTCCATACTCGTCGTGAATGAGATCAACCCCAGGAGGCCAATTACGCCCGTCAAAAGATCGACGTCGTCCAAAAGGCCCCGGCTGGATGGGGGTGATCTCCTCGGTGACCTCGGGCTCGTCGAGCAGCCTCCCTTCGCCGTCAACGGTGAAAAGTTCCTCCTGGGCACACGTGGTGAAATTCGACACCCCAACACCCAGCAAACGCACTCCCTCGCGCAAGTCAAGGGACTCCAGCATCCGCACCGCCAGCTGGGAGATCCTCTCAAGCGAATCGGTGGCTCCCGTCAGGGTCACCGACCGCGACCAGCCAGTAAAGTCGGCCATCTTCGCCTTAAGGGTGACAGTACGAGCGAACTGCCCAGACTTCTTCAACCGACCACACACCAAACCCGCATGACGCTCCACAATCTGACGACACTCCTCGCGATGGGTGAGGTCATGCTCGAAGGTATCCTCCACTGAGATCGACTTAGCGATTCGGCTGGCCACTACCGGCCGGTCATCCCGCGCCCGCGACAGGGCAACAAGACTCGCCCCCGCAGCATGGCCCAACTCATGAACCAGCTCGGACTCCCGCGCAGCCCGAACGTCAGCGATAGTGCGAAGCCCCAACTTCTCCAACCGCTCCGCCGTAACCGGCCCGACTCCAGGGATAGCCCGGGCTGGTAAAGGCGCGATGGTATCAGCCTCAGTACCGGGAGCGATGAGAGCGATCTGATCGGTATGGCCACGTTGCGGCTTGGCCATCTCAGAGGCAACCTTGGCCATGAATTTGCTCGACCCGATACCCACCGAGCAACTCAACCCCTCGGTGCGCTCTGCCACCCGGGCGCGCAATTCAACGGCAACTTGATACAAAGCGTCAAAGTTCTCGACGTCGATGTCACCGGCTTCTAGATCGACAAACGCCTCGTCAAGACTCAATGGCTCGACAAGCGGCGAGAGCTCCCGCAACGTCGCCATGACAGCCTTCGAAGACTCTCGATAGGCCTCGAACCGTCCGGACAAAAACGCGGCGTTCGGGGCCAGCCGACGGGCCTGCGACCCAGCCATCGCCGAATGCACCCCGAATTTGCGGGCCTCATAGGAGGCCGTCGCGACCACTCCTCTGCCACCGACCCCACCGACGATGATAGCCTTGCCAACCAAGGAAGGCTTATCCCGCTGCTCCACCGAGGCGAAGAACGCGTCCATGTCCAGGTGGAGGATCGACGCCGTCGATCTCATGCCCGGCGCCGGTACCCGACGAAGTCGAAGCCGTCACGAGGCTCGCGGCGGACCTCCACCCACACCGCAGGGTCAATGGCAGGGAAACGCACCGCACCATTCGGACTCTGATGAACCTCGGTGATGTCGAGCTCGTCGCACAACTCGAAAGCGTCGGCGTAGATCTGCCCACCTCCGGCAACAAAACAGATCTCCTCGCCGGCCTCCCGCGCCATCTCGACGGCCTGACACAGGCTAGTTGCGACGTCCACCCCCTCATGGGACCAGTGCGGGTCGCGGGTGCAGATGATATGACGACGCCCAGGAAGCTTGCCGACCTGCTCAAAAGTACGACGCCCGAAGACCAACGTATGGCCCATCGTCACAGCCTTAAAACGACGAAAATCCGCACTAATGTGCCACAGCATCTCCTGTCCCGATCCGATCACGCCGTTATCGGCGACGGCGGCGATCGCGACGACCTTCATCGATCCTCCTGCGACTCCTCGGAACACTGACCCCGGCACCCGGTCAGACCGCAACCGGGGCGGGCAGCGCCGGATATGGGTCGTAGCCGGTCAGCGTAATGTCGGACAACTCGAACTCGTCAATGTCACGGATATCCGGATTGACGGTGAGCGTCGGTAGGTGACGCGGCTCACGCTCCAACTGCTCATGGACCTGGTCGAGGTGATTGAGATACACGTGAGCATCACCCAAAGTATGAACGAACCGCAACGGTTTGAGCCCGGTCACCGATGCCACTAGATGGGTGAGCAGAGCATATGAAGCGATATTGAACGGCACTCCGAGGAAGGTGTCACCGGAACGCTGGTACAGCTGGCAGCTCAACCAAGTCGGCTCACCCCGATCATCCGGTGTGACGTAAAACTGGAACAGGGTGTGGCACGGCGGCAGGGCCATCTCCTCGATCTCGGCCACATTCCACGCCGAGACAATGTGACGACGCGACCACGGATTAGTACGAATCTGCTCAACCACCTTGGCAATCTGATCAATCGTGCCACCGTCACCGTCGGGCCAAGACCGCCATTGATGGCCGTAAACCGGCCCTAAATCACCGTTTCCGTCGGCCCACTCGTCCCAGATATGGATGCTGTTATCGTGCAGCCAACCGACATTGGTATCCCCGCGCAGAAACCACAGCAACTCCCCGAACACGCTGCGGGTGTAGATCTTTTTCGTCGTCACCAGCGGGAACCCCTCACGCAGATCAAAAACCATCTGGTGCCCGAACACACTGAGGGTTCCGGTGCCGGTGCGATCCTCGCGGCGCACGCCCTCCGCAAGAATCCGCCGCAACAAGTCGAGGTAGATCTGCATTCAGCGACCCTCCAGATGAGCGACAACTGCCGGAACGATCGCGCGAACAGCTTGTCCCCGGTGACTGATGGCATCCTTGACTTCTGGTGTCATCTCAGCACTCGTGAGGGCACCGGGCTGGGCATCGGGAACAAACATCGGGTCATAGCCAAAACCGTTCTCCCCGCGGGCCTGCGAGATGATCCGCCCCTCCATCGTCGCCACCTTGGTGATCTCGGTGCCATCTGGGTCGACAAATGCCATCGCACATACGAACCTACCGTGACGACGCTCATCCGGAAGGTCGAAGGTCTGATCGAGCAGCAACTGAAGGTTGCGCTCGTCATTGGCCTGAGGACCCGACCAGCGTGCCGAACGGATACCGGGCATCCGGTTGAGGGCGTCAACTTCTAGCCCGGAATCGTCAGCCAGAGCAGGCAAATCGGTTTCGTGGGCGGCAGCACGGGCCTTGATGAGGGCGTTCTCCACAAAGGTTCTACCGGTTTCCTCCGGCGCCGGGGCATCGCTGACCTCCGACAAGCCGACGATCTCGACGTCGGTGCCTGCACCCTCGAAGGTGCGACGCAGCTCGACCAGTTTCTTAGCGTTATTGGATGCCAGCACGATCCGGCTCACAGCGTCACCCCCAAGGCCTCGGACTGGGCCTGCTTGAGGGTTGCGCAGCCGCCAGCAGCTAGATCGAGCAACTCGTTGAGCAGAGTGCGGTTAAAGGGGGCACCCTCGGCCGTTCCCTGGATCTCGACAAAGTCCCCACTGCCGCTCATGACGACGTTCATGTCGGTGTCGGCACGCGAATCCTCCTCATAGGCAAGATCAAGCATCGGGACGCCGCCGACGACACCAACCGAGATAGCCTGCACTGATCCAGTGATGGGTTCGCTCACCAGTCCGCGACGCTCCCGCAACCAGTTCACGGCATCAACCAAGGCGACGTAGGCACCGGTGATCGAGGCAGTGCGGGTACCACCGTCAGCCTGTAGCACGTCGCAGTCGAGAATAATGGTGTTCTCTCCTAGCGCCTTGTCGTCAACGACAGCACGCAGGGAACGCCCTACCAGACGCGATATCTCATGGGTACGGCCTCCGATCTTGCCCTTGCGGGACTCGCGACCAGACCGCTCATTGGTGGCACGCGGGAGCATCTCATACTCGGCGGTAACCCATCCCAGCCCGGACCCCTTGCGCCAGCGCGGCACACCCTCAGTGACCGAGGCATTGCACAGCACAGTGGTGCGTCCAAAGCTCACCAGCACCGATCCCTCAGCCTGGGACAACCAACCGCGTTCAATTCTGACGTCCCGCAACTGATCCAGGCCGCGTCCATCAAGTCGAGAAGTCTCACTCACATCGCCAAGGGTAGTGGGCCGCACCGACACACAGTGGTCGCGAAAACGCCACCAGGCGAGAGTCAGCCTCGGACAACCGCGCGGTCACCGAAAGAGCGCACATCGGCATGAACCGACTGCACATCGTGGACGAATCCCTCCATCAGTCGTCGCCCCAGTCTTTCAAAGCGCTCAGCATTCCCCGTGGTGAGGAAATAGCGGCTCGACTCGCGAGGCTGAGAGTGCAATAGCCCAGAGTCAGCCAGCAGGGAGTAAGACGCGCGAGCACACTGCTGAGACGAAGAAATAAGGGTGACGCCGTCGCCTAAGACGTACGAGATGAGCCCAGCCAGCAGCGGATAGTGAGTGCACCCCAAGATGAGAGTGTCACAACCAGCCTCCTGGATAGGCGTCAAATACTCCCGAGCAATAGCCTCGAGCTCCGATCCGCTGGTGATCCCCGCCTCAACGAATGGGACGAACTTCGGGCAAGCCTGAGTCGTCAACGTGATGCCGGGCACCGCAGCTAGCGCATCCTCATAGGACAGGGAGCGAGCTGTCGCCTCGGTACAAATAACGCCGATCCGCCCATTACGAGTCGCAGAACTAGCCCTACGAGCCGCTGGCATGATGACATCAACAACCGGCACCTCGTAACGTTCCCGGGCATCTCTCAACACCGCCGAGGATGCGGTATTGCATGCGATAAGCAGGGCCTTAACGCCGTGGGCGACAAGTCGGTCGAGGCATTGCAGGGCATATTGTCGTACGTCGGCGATGGTCTTCTCACCATAGGGAGCACGGTCCGTGTCGCCCAGGTAGACGATGTCTTCGTTAGGCATGAGGTCGACGACGGATCGAGCCACCGTCAGTCCTCCGAATCCGGAGTCGAAGATGCCGATCGGCGAGTCGACAACGTCGAAATCAGGCTCGGTCACGGCTTGACACACTACCGCGCGATCGTCACCAAGCGACCACCCCGGGAGTTTTCACGACGTTCGCCTGACGAAAACTCACCCCTCGTGATGACATTGAGGTAAGGCTTGGCTATTCTCTGAGGGTGCGTTGGGGATTCCGACGCCGCCAAGGACATCAAGGGGGATCAGGATGACGAGGCCCATAAACCGCAGCATCGCGAACAACTCGGTCGTCGTACCGCTCAGTTCATTGCCAACCGGGCAAGGCGCGACCATCGAGGACATCGCTGTCGACTGCGCGGACCATATCTGTCACCGTCTCCACATGCTCGGTTTTGGGCGCGGCCGCGAGATCACCAAGATTCGCCAGGCACCCTTCGGTGGCCCCATGGTCTTTCACGTCTGCGACGTCCAGATGTGCCTGCGTCGCGCCCAGGCGGACATGATCATGGTCCGCCCGATACCCCAGGCGCAGCCGGCCACTCAACAGTGCGTCGCCGCTGCCGCTGCCGCTGCGTGACCTTCCTCCTTCACCCCACCTTCACCTTACGCAACCCGATTTGCGTCGATCCGAGGTTTCCTGATGCCCACACCCACCGCAACGTCCTGCCATGCCGTTCCGACAGCAGCGCCGGCAAAAGGCTCACCCAAACTGGACCTAGTGGGTTCCCCCAACGGAGGCAAGACGTCGGTCTTCAACCAACTCACCGGCCTCCATGCCAAAACTGGCAACTATCCCGGAGTCACCGTCTCTCGCAGTACCGGCGTCTGCCGGATTGGCAAGGATGAATACGGCATCGAAGACCTTCCGGGCGCCTATTCCCTGACCCCTATCTCCCCAGACGAAGCCGTCGTCGCCGAAGCCCTGGACGGATCCCTCGAAAACGTTCAAGCCCCTGACGCCGTCCTCGTCGTCACCGATGCAACGGCCCTACGGCGGTCACTACTACTCCTCGCCGAGACCCTAGAACGCAAACTTCCCACCGCCGTCATCGTCACCATGACCGACGAACTGAGACGCCGCGGCGGCAGCCTCGACATCACCGCTTTGTCCCAAGCGCTAGGCGTGCCTGTGGTATCCGTGATCGCTAATCGTGGCATCGGCATCGGGGAACTGCGTCACCTCATCAGCGAGTGGCAGACCTGGAGCCGCCCCCCAGTGTCTCCGCCCACCGCCGCCGATGAACTCGCCGGATGGGTGGACTCAGTGCTCACCAGCGCCGGCTACCAGGATCCCCAGCCCGACACCCGTACCGAACGCATCGACAAAGTACTTCTGCACCCGGTATTCGGAACGATCATCTTCTTCCTGGTGATGTTCCTGTTCTTCCAGGCCCTCTTCACCTGGGCGGCACCACTCCAGGACGCTATCGACAACGCCTTCGGCTGGCTCGGCGGATGGGTCGATAACAACATCTCTAACCCGGTGCTGGCAGGCCTGCTAGGCGACGGCATCATCGGCGGCGTCGGTGCAGTGCTGACCTTCGTCCCCCAGATCTTGCTGATGTACCTGCTCCTGGCGCTACTTGATGCGGTGGGCTACATGTCGCGAGCGGCATTCCTCATGGATAAGGTCATGAGCCGTGCCGGGCTGGAGGGGCGAGCCTTCGTCGCTATGCTGTCCTCCTTCGCCTGCGCCATACCCGGCATCATGGCTACACGGACCATTCCCTCGGCCAAGGACAGGATCGCCACGATGCTCGGCGTCCCGCTGGCCACCTGCTCAGCTCGTCTGCCAGTCTACGTACTCCTAGTAGGGATGCTCATTCCCAACGCCGCACAGGTCGGGCCGTTCTCAGGGCGAGGGGTCGCGATGTTCCTGCTCTATCTGCTTGGTGCAGTCTCGGCGATGACAGCGGCATGGGTCGTCAAAAAGATCACCGACCGCTCCGGTCTTCTACTGCCCTTCTACATGGAGATGCCGCCATACCGCATTCCGACCCTACGGTCCGTGGGCATCGCAATGTGGGAGCCCACTAAGGCATTCCTGCATAAGGCCGGAACCATCATCATGCTGACGACCATCATCATCTGGGCCCTGACGACGTTCCCGATGCGGTCCAACGCTGAGCTCACCAAGGCCGGGATCGACCCCGGCAACGACGTCGCGGTAGCCGCCTACACCATGGACCACTCCATCGCTGCGAGAGTCGGCAAAGCTGTAGAGCCAGTATTTGAACCGCTGGGATTCGACTGGCGGGTTGACGTCTCCCTCATCGGCTCCCTGGCTGCCCGCGAGGTCGCGGTATCGTCCCTAGGCCAGATGGCCTCAGCCACCGATCCCGAAGACGATACGGAAGTCGCCCAGCAGCTCGACCGTTGGACATGGACCCACGGAGAACATCAGGGGGAGAAGATCTTCACCCCGGCGACCATCGTCGCCCTCATCCTCTTCTTCGCTTACGCCCTGCAGTGCATGTCGACGGTCGCGATCATGAAACGCGAGACTGGCGGATGGAAATGGCCCGCGATCGCTTTCGGTTACATGTTTGTGCTGGCGTGGATGATGGCCTTTATCGGTCATCTCGTGACGAACCTGCTGATCTGATGAAACTCGCTTCTCGCCCTTCTGCCGCCGTGCATCCTGAGGCAACTGCCGACCGCGACACCCTGCGTTGGGTGGTTTCGGGGGTTTCATTGCCCTTCGCCGGATTGCTGGTGAGTGCGCCCGGCCTCGACGAATTCCTCGACCGAGTGCGCGTGGAAGTGACGGTCGGCGCTGTCACGGCCACTGTTATCGACAGTACTTGGGAACGCATCGGTGCTGGCTTCCGGACTGCCTTGACGACGGCCCTAGAACACACCGACGCATGGGTGAGCGGCCCTGATTGCCAGCCCCTCAACGAGATCGAGACTCTGCGTCGATGCGCCGACGAACTCATCGATGGGCCCGTCGGTGCAGTTGCCGAGATGCACGGTGGATCAATCGAACTAGTCGACGTGTCGGTCGACGGCGAAGAGCACAGAGTCGACGTCGCTATGAAGGGAGCATGCCGAGGTTGCCCAGCAGCCATCATGACCCTTCATCAGCGCCTGGAACGCCAGCTGAGTCTACGACTGCGCGAACCGGTCACCGTACGAGAAATCTGACGCCTACTCCGACAACTCCACTTCAACGAGCACCTCCACGATGAAACCGAGCCACTCGTAGACGCCCTCCTCCTCGGCTTCCAATTCGTCCTGGGCCGCCTGAGCGACTTGATCGGCGGCGGTCTGGTCGATGATCCCTAGTCTGGCGGCCATCATGCCACGTAGCGCATTGACAGTGCGAAGCCATCGTTGCGTCATTTCAGGGTCCATGGAGATACGGCCGGTTCGGTGCAATACCTCCATATCAGTGCGCAAGGTCTGAGCGTCTTCCCACCTCGCCGCGACGTCCTCGGCGTCATGATCGACATGGAATTGCGCATCTGCTGAGTCGTCGTCACGGTAGGCGCTCGGCAGAATCGATCGACGCACCTCGTCGTCCTCCTGAAGCCCAGAAAACTGGCTCTCCCAAAAAACGAACGGGTCCTCGCCCGACATCGGATGCGCAGGAGCGGTACGCAGACGCGACAAGGCCTCCATATAATGGCCCAGAGCGATCTCGATGCCGATAATTTCGACATGCTCTAGGTACCACACCCAATGGTTCCGGGTGCCCTCGATCCTCACTCCTGGCCGCCTTTTTCGACCGAGGCCTGCAACCCGTAGCCGTGCATGGCATGCACGGCGGCCTCCATCTCTTCCTTACTACCCTCGGCTACCGTCGCTCGACCCTGGTTATGTACCTGGATCATAAGCTGGGTGGCGCGTTCGCGCGGGTACCCGAAATACCTCATAAACACCATCGTCACGTAGTCCATGAGATTCACCGGATCGTCCCAGACGACCGTCGTCCACGTCGAGTCCTGGTCGTCAAGGCGGTCAGTCCGTGCGATGGGTTCCGCGATGGCTACAGACATGTGCTTATTCTGTCACCCACGTGAGACAGAATAAGCACACTGCCGCACACGCCGTTGAGAACGCACCCCTCTAGACTGTGACTCATGTCGACCGCATTGTTCACCGACCACTACGAGTTGACCATGGTCGAGGCTGCCATGGCATCGGGAACCGCCGACCGGCGCTGCGTCTTTGAATTGTTCCCCCGTCGCCTGCCTGAAGGCCGCCGCTACGGAGTCGTCGCCGGCACCGGGCGAGTGCTTGACGCTATCGAGAACTTCCGGTTCACCGACGAAGAAGTCTCCTTCTTGGAACGCACCGGCGTAGTCGGCCCGCAGATGGCCGAGTGGCTGTCACACTACCGATTCACCGGCTCCATCCACGGTTACGCTGAAGGCGATCTATACTTCCCCGGTTCCCCACTACTCACTGTTGAGGGCACCTTCGCAGAAGCTTGTCTACTCGAGACCATGCTGCTGAGCGTGTACAACCACGACTCTGCTATCGCCTCCGCCGCATCCCGCATGGTCATGATGGCTGAAGGCCGCTCAATCATCGAGATGGGTTCACGACGCACCCATGAGGAGTCCGCAGTGGCAGCCGCCCGCGCCGCTTGGATCGCCGGTTTCGGCCCAACCTCTAATTTGGCTGCTGGAATCCGCTATGGCGTCCCCACCTCTGGCACCGCTGCCCATGCCTTCACCCTCCTTCATGACACCGAGGAGGATGCTTTCCGCGCCCAACTGGCTGCCTACGGGCAGAGCACCACCCTGCTAGTCGACACCTACGACATCGACAATGCGGTACGCACCGCCGTCCGCCTCACCGAGGGACATCTCGGCGCAGTCCGCATCGACTCCGGTGATCTATCCATCGTCGCCCGGCAGGTCCGCGATCTGCTCGACGACCTCGGTGCCACCGAGACCCGCGTCATCGTCACCAGCGACCTCGACGAGTGGCAGATCGCCGCCCTACGCGGTGCTCCCGTCGACGGATTCGGTGTCGGAACCTCCCTGGTGACCGGTTCAGGAGCTCCGACCTGCTCCTTCGTCTACAAGCTGGTCGCGCGCGCCATCTCAAACGATCCCGACGCCGAGCTACTGCCGGTAGCCAAGAAATCGTCCCACAAGAACACCGTAGGCGGACGCAAGTACGCGGTACGCCGCATTGGCTCAGGGGGGACAGCCACCGCAGAGGTCGTCGGGGTGGGCCAGCAGCCAGCCATCGGCGCTGACGACCGCAATCTCATCGTCCCACTCATCGTCAACGGCGACGTTGTGGGCCGTGAGCCGCTGGCAGCAGCGCGTAAACGTCACCAGGCTGCTATCGCCGAGCTGCCGATCTCCGGACGACGCATTTCGCGTGGCGACCAGGCCATCCCGACGGTCATGGTAAGGCAGGGCAACGACGGCGCTGACACGGTTCTTGGTGCCTCCCTCTCCTAAACCACCACACCCCAGGAAACGTATCCAGGGCACACTGAACATGTGACAAGCGGGTCAATTACGGCCCAAAATCGACCCAAAAGCCCCTTATGACGCGGTTTTGGGCTTGACTGAGGACCGACAACCGCTAGTGTCAATGAGTAGGAACACGGCAACAAGCCGAAACCGAACACAGTCCATTTGAGGAGACCCCATGACCAAGTCCGAGCTCATCAAGGCCGTCGCCAAGCAGGCCTCGCTCACTGAGGCCCAAACCAACGAGGCCGTTAAGGCTCTCACCGACGTCATCACCGCCGCTCTGGCTAAGGGCGAGAAGGTGCAGCTGCCCGGTCTGTTCACCGCCGAAGCCGTTGAGCGTCCCGCTCGCAACGGCCGCAACCCCCGTACCGGCGAGTCCATGACCATCCCGGCTCACAAGGCTGTCAAGATCTCGGCTTCCAGCACCCTCAAGAAGGCCGTCGCTGACTGAGCGACCACTCGGGGTCGTTGGACCTCTCAACGTTTGGGGCCCGGTGCTTATGTGGCACCGGACCCCAGTTTTTCGTTATCACGCTCGCGCCAACCGCTCACCTGTCACGCATGACGGTGACTTCTCGTTCATGACTTGGGACAGCCGCGCAGCCCGCTCATCAGTGAAGACCTCCTCCAGCCACATCGGAGAACCATCCGGATGGCTGAGAGGGACCCGCCAGTTCGGATATTCATTCGTAGTACCCGGCAGGTTTTGGGTCCGACGATCCCCCACTGCGTCAGTCAGGGTGACGTTGAGCACCTTTGACGGGGTACGAGTAAGCATGCGGTGCATCGCTAACACGATCTCCTCCTCGGAGGGGTTATCCCCCGCCAAGACGCCACGCGCACGCAGGATGGCGATCCAGGCGGCAGTCTGACGGGCTGCCGCAGCACGCTCGTATTCGACAGACTCAGTGAGCAGTCCCAGCTCACTACGAACCTCGACGTGATCACCAGCCAGGTACCCAGTGGTGGGAGGCAGATCATGGGTCGTGACCGAACTCATGGCATACTCGCGCCACTGCTCAGGGGCCAGCGGGTTGCCGTCCTCGCCATTCTCAAACCACAGTACTGAGGTGCCCATGATGCCACGTTCACGCAAGTAGGCACGCACCCACGGTTCCACCGTCCCCAGGTCCTCGCCCACGACGAGGGCACCAGCCCGGTAAGCCTCTAACGCCAAAATACCGACCATAGCTTCGTGGTCGTATCGAATGTACGTACCCATGCGCGGGCCAAGACCAGCGGGAACCCACCACAGCCGGAACAGACCGAGAATATGGTCAATACGGATGCCACCGGCGTGACGCAAAGCAGCCCGCACCATGTCGCGGAAGGGCTGGTATGCCAGATCGGCGAGAACGTCGGGGCGCATCGGGGGCTGGCCCCACTCCTGTCCAGCCTGATTAAAAGCGTCAGGCGGCGACCCGACGGAAACGCCGTCAGCAAAGAGTTCCCCAAGCATCCACGCATCGGCTCCGGCACCGGAAACGCCGACGGCCATATCGCAGATAAGCCCCAAAGACATCCCGGCGTCGCGTCCGGCAGATTGGGCCGCTGAAAGCTGCTGGTCAGCGATCCACTGCAGCCACATGAAGAAGTCGACGCGTTCCTCGTGGGCCCGTACAAACTCCGAGACGGCACGATTGTTGGGGCGCTGGTACTGCCTGGGCCAGGTACGCCAGTCGTTGCCGTATACCTCCGTCAGCGCACACCACGTCGCGAGATCTACCAGACCAGTGCCGCGCAGCCTGCGAAATGCCTGGTAGGACAATTCCCTGGATCCCTGCAGACCAAGGGCATGAATCGCTTCTAGCACTGACAACTTGGCGCTCCAAGAAAGATCTCGATCGATCGCCGCAACATCGGCTGCTGCCTGGGCTCGAGCCGAACACGCCTGCGAGCGCTCACCGGCGTCGAGGTCGGCGTACTCCGGGATGATCTCGGGGCGCACATACAGCGGATTAAGGAACAGGCGGCTGCAAGGCAGATACGGAGACGGCTCGATCGGGGAAACAACCTGGCTGGCGTGCAACGGATTCACGAGCACGTAGTCAGCCCCCTGAGTGGCCGCCCAGGTAGACAGGTCTGCCAGATCGGAAAAATCGCCCATTCCCCACGAGGTGCGAGAACGAGTCGAATACAGCTGCACGGCATGACCCCAGACCCGAGACGACCCCATCGAACGGGGAAGCCCGAGCCAATTCGGAGAGACAACAAGCGTAGAGGTCACGCGATGATCCATGGTCGTCGCGACGATCGCATGGTAACCCAGCGGCAAATCGCCAGGGATGCCAAAGGTCGCCTCACCGATCCAGCGATCGTCTACTTGCCGATCAGGATTCCAATTGTCGACCTGCCAACACTCGCGGCGTTGCCCGTCCTCGCAGATGACGTGAACCTCCACCCGCTCCCCTGCATTGACGTGGACGTCAACGCGCCCCTCCTGGCCCTCACGTAGAACCACGATCCCGGGCAACACTCGACGCCACGTCCGGTTAGCCACCTCGTGGCACGCGCGTTCGGCACGTTCCGGAGTCGACGCATCGACTCCCAAGCCATCCAAGACAGCGATAACGGTCGCCTCCCCGACCTCGGTGTACTGGCCCTTCCAGTCGTGATACTCACGAGCGATACCGAAATGATCGGCCAGGGTCGTCAGGTGGGGATCTGTCAAGGACATGACGGCCTTTCGGCGCCCCAATCGCCGGGGCGAATATCGGGATCAGACAGCTTGTGCCAGGACGACGAATCGCCCCTACGGAGATGAAACTTACTCGACACCAGGCTGGCGGACCGGGCGAACCACCTGGGTGCCTGCCACTGCATCGTGAATGGTTTGACGGGAACGCTGCCACAACGGCATGAGGTAGCTAAAGGGTGCCAGCAGGAGGATAACTTGATTGCCGATCTCGACGCAGGCCCACACGGTGGCGCGTATGAGAGCACGCCACCACACCAGGCGATGATCCTCCTTGCCCTTATTAAGGGGGACGACTCGCAGCCCGCACATCAGCTGGCCAACCGAACCCGCGCAAGCTGCCAACATGATGAATTGGTAAATCGCTTGCGAAATGATCACCGCACCCACGAGATTCGACAGGTCACTGACGAATCCAGCCCTCATCAGGGATTGCATCGTGACGACGTCAGAGGGGCTAGCTCCAGCGTTGACTGCACGCATCGAGGTGGCGAGGAACGTCTGGTAACCGTCGACGATACTCGCCACTGTCTCATGCATCGTCAGTCCGACGACGATCCACACCAGAACGGCGTCGATGATGGTCGACAACGCCCGCCACCACCAGCCGGCTAGAGGGACTCCATCAGCAGTCGATCCCCACCGACTCTGCGCTGGACTCTGCGACCTATCGACATCTCCGCGACGCGAAACGGCTGCGTTAGGTCGTGGCGATGACGGGACCCGTGACACCGGAGCGAGCGTCTCGGGCACATGGCCAACGCCAGGGCGCGGTTGAGGATCCGGCGGATTACGCAGATTCCGGGTCCAACGCTCACCGTCCCAATACCGCTCCTGGTCGCTTCCGGCAGGGTCGGGGTACCAGCCCATCGGGGGTGGAGTCGCATTCGTCATTAGTTCATTCTCCCACGAAGAAGCGGTCATGCCAGTTTCCGCCATCGGCAAGGTCGTCGAGTGCCGCTATCAACCCAATCAGAGCTCAGCTCCGTTCCACCATCCTTGCCCACTGATCCTCCAGTTTGGCCTAATTGCGAGTCGCTATCCAGTCGGCAAGATCCGTCTGTCGCATGACGGCGGTGCGGCCACGTACACTGGTTGACCATGAGCACACAGGTGGCACCAGGTTCCAGCACCGCGGTCGAGGAGAAGACTCGTCCATCCTTCGATGACGGTGACGCCGAGCGCTTCTCACACTATGTCCCCAAGGCGAAACTCACCGACGCGATGGTCAACGGGACCCCCGTCGTCGCCCTGTGCGGCAAGGTATGGGTACCCTCCCGCAACCCCGAGAAATTCCCGGTCTGCCCGCAGTGTAAGGAGATCTTCGAGTCGATGAATCGGTGATGGTCGCAGAGCCTAGCCAGTGGCTAGCCAAGACAAAGCCAGCTCATACCCCTTCAATCCCAGCCCGACGATCGTCCCGGTGACATGCGCCGACACCACACTATGGTGACGGAATTCCTCCCGGGTGGCGATATTGGAGATATGCACCTCAATACAAGGCGCTTCCAACTGGGCTAGGGCATCGGCAATGGCGATGCTGTAGTGGCTCCAGGCCGCCGGATTAATGACGACCGGGGTACGGTCGTCGGCGGCCTGGTGGATCCACCCAATCATCCGCTCCTCGGAGTCGGTCTGACGCACCTCAACGTCCAGCCCTAGCTCGCGACCATATTCGATTAACCGGGCCGCCAGATCGTCATGGGTGGTTGTTCCGTAAATCTGTGGCTCCCGTCGACCAAGCCGACCCAGATTCGGGCCGTTGAGAACCAAAACCTGCTTGCTCATGACTGATCCTCCGGTCTTTCCTCCCCGTCTTTAATGCGCTTATCCCCATAACGGATATCGGGCTCAAGGAATAGCGGACCAACCAACGGCTCAGCAGCGCGGACCGACGCCTCGGCGTTATCGATAATGCGCGCGACCTCGAAGGCGGAATCCGTCGGATCAACCGCGATCTTGGCGGCCACCAAGATCGTCTCAGGGCCCAGGTGAACCGTCTTCATATAGATCACCGAGTCAACGCCGTCAGAATGTATCAAGGCGTCATGGACAGCCTTACGTGACTCCGGGGTAGCTGATTCTCCCTCCAACAGAGATTTCATCTCGCGCGAAAGCACCCTTGCAACAACGACCAGCAAAATACCGATACAAGCCGAGCCAATGCCGTCGAAAATCGGGTTATGGGTGAGCAGGGTGAGGCCAACACCCAAGAAAGCAAAGATCAAACCAAGAACGGCAGCAGAGTCCTCCAACATAACGACCGGCAACTCCGGGGCCTTAGCTTTCCGGATGTACTGCAAAATCGTCATGCCTTCGCGATCCTGGCTACTCTCCTTGAGAGCGGTACGCAGGCTAGCTCCCTCTGCGCAAAGAGAAATCATGACGACTGCCAGCGGCACCCACCACCACTGGGAATCGAGGAGCTCATCGCGATGACCACCAAGAGTCGCCTCGATCTTGTGATAGGCCTCATACAGGGCGAACAGACCACCAAGGGTAAAGATGACGATAGCGACAACGAAACCAGACAAGTACCGCGCCGTCTCATAGCCGAAGGGGTGGTCCTCGTCAGCTTCTTTGTGGGACTCCTTACCGCCCACCATGAGAACAACCTGGTTTGCGGTATCAGCCACCGAGTGGATTGCCTCGGCAAGCATCGACGATGCCCCCGTGAGCGCCCATGCGATCGCCTTCGTCACCGCGATCGCAAGGTTGGCGGAAGCAGCTGCGATGATCGCCTTGCGTCCTCCCTGGTTCGGAGCTGGCTCCTTGGAGGCGTTCGACCCCTCAACTATGTCTGCTTGGCTCATGTCATCTCTTCCAGACGGTCCAGCCCGAGAGCCAAGTAGACGGCAGCGAAACGTCCCTGGAGTAGCAAGGCAACGTAACGGTCCATCGACGAGGACCGCTCATCAATGCCGAGCGGCAAGGTGACGCTGCGCACCGTCACGTCATGGGCGGCGCACAGATGTTCGAGGTCTCGGCGGACAGTGACGTGCTCGGTTTCGGCGTCATCCATGATGACAAGGACAGGACGACGCGCCTCACCGTCAAGATCAGGATCGGCGAAAGGATCCCTTCTAGGAGCAGAGCTAATGACAGGACGCAGCGCTACTGCGTCGGCGGACAAGGCGATGCGACCCGTCGCTCGTCTCATCCATTGCGCGAGGCGTCGCGACGCCCGCGCCGCAAGAACTGACCCTCCCCACAACAAGGGTTCCGCATCGGCTAACGCACACGCGAGGTCTTTAGCCTCATTGACGGCGAGGTCGAGGTGAGGCGAAGCCGATTCGGCAACCATATCCGCAACCCGAGCAACCTGTCCGGGATCGACGACTGGCCCAAGACCCAGGTCGCTCAGCACCGACAGAGCCGCGACGGCGGCTGACATGGCATCCTCAGAGGCCATCTCAATGCCGGCAGTGCCATAGCTACCGGCAGCTTGCCAAGACTCGGCCTTCCCAGCGGCCGCCAAGATGATGGCGCTGCCTCGGCGTCGGGCCTCAGCCACCTGGGCGGCACAGCGTCCATCACTATCGAGGGCGACGACAAGATCAAGGGGGCCAACCCACGCAGGCAGCCGCAGATACGGCCAGGCAACTAGTGGGACGGGACATACCGGCTCAAGGACAGACCGCACCAGGCGCGCTTCAGGGCCGACAACGAGAACTCCCCGAGGCTGCCCCCACTCACCGACCGTTCGACGTACTTTGTCGAGGTCAGCACAGTCGCGACGAATGCGCGCGCCAGTACTAGCCAAGCGACGCAACACTCCCTCGGCAAGCGGGTCAAGAGGCGCGTCGAGACGTGAGTCGTCGAAGGTCACTGTGGCCTCATCTCATGACGGTGAGTCGGCTCAAAAGCTTCGGTATCCTCGGTAGCGATTCCTTTACCAGTTTCCCGCTTACGCGCCGCATCGAGGCGAAGGTCGGGGACACCGTCGCGCACGAGAAAGGCTAACCCGCACGACGGAGAGGAACACACCAATTCCCCACTGTCGAAATCGAGGGCAAACCGGGAATGGCATGCCGGGCAAGCTGCCACCTCGAGGAACGCCGGAGAGAGGTCGAGTGCCTCAGGGGCCAGCGGTAAATCAGGCATGACCGCTATTCTAGTGGTTTGAGACGTCACGGCTGGCGTCGGTGATGACGGACAGATGGCCACGCCGACCTAAGACGTGCACCGAGGCGGGGTCAGGCTCAGGCAGAACCTCGTCCTCGAGCATCCCGACCTCTCGCACCGCTGCCGCCAGAGCCATCAAATCGTCGGCTGGTGGGGCTGGGGCGAGATCATCGATACCGGGTAGGCGGATGACTTCCCACCCCACCGGCGCCGAGAGGGCTTCAGCATGTTCGGCACACATGTCGTAGGCGCCGGGTTCACGGTTCGGCCCCAACGGCCCGACAACTGCAGTGCGCTCGGCGTAGACGTAGGTCAGCGTCGCGACCGCCGGTTGGGAACATCCGGGGCGAATGCACTCTCTCACCCAGCGCACGGTACGCCACACACTGGTACTCGCGCAGTTGCCACGCGGACGCCGCACAGACACATCGGTGTTCCTCCGGTGCGCGGCAAATCCACTGTTGATCACACTGTCTTCCCAACCGCAATACAGTTGCGGCATGTCCAAGCGTCGTAACCGTCATAGCCGTGGCCAGCGTGCACCAGTCGTCTTGCCCCGTTCCTATGGTGGACGCATTGACCGCATTGACCCCACCCACGCCGAGTTCTTCACGGCCTGCCTGGCACAAGCTGTTCAGCAAGTACAAATGTCGTGCCCGGGAATCCTCGACAACGTCGTCGTCGGGGCAGAAGACGTCCCTACCATGCCCGACTGGACGGAGGGGCGGGTACCGCTGTCCTCTGCTGTCGACGGTAGCGAACACTCCCCCGCCAGGGTTGTCATTTATCGACGACCCCTCGAGCTAAGGACGGCCAGCAGGCGCGGATTAGCCATCCTCGTTCATCGCACCCTCATCGAACAGCTCTCAGCGCTAACTGGTACTCCCGTGGAAACGATTGATCCCAGCCTCGACAACTAAGGCCGTCAACGCAACTGAGGATCAACGTCAGCGCTGCGACCGTTCGTCACAGTCGCCATGGCCTCCAATGGGAGGACGGCCAAGCCGCTGGCAGATATAACTCCGCCAATGAGCGGAGCCGACCCGGCAATGTGCAGATGGCCAGCTGCTGGAACCTTCCCCGACCAGGTGGACCCAGCCGAAACCGTGCCCTCGATCGCCGTCTTCTTCCCGTTAGCTCCTGTCAGCTCGCCTGAAAAGGTAACGGCCTCCCGTCCTGGGTTCGATAGCTCAAGGGTTCCTGGCGCCCCGACGGTTTGCTCCAGGACCTTACTCGAGCCTCCCGGACCAACCAAGGCATAATCGGTAGTGCCGGGCCTACCCTGAACGAACAACCTGGCAATAACGGGGTCGTCAGCGGATAGCCGTAACCCGACGCCTTCCCCCGCTAAAGCTTTCGACAGGTCCACCTGGATGGTGGACCTGGGGTCAACATCGATCTCGTCAGCACCGTCAGGGGTAAAGGGTCCACGTCCAGCCAGCGCCGTCACGGACACGCTCAACCGTCTCGTGCCGGGGTTCGAAATGACGAGGGTCGCAGTCGACACCTTGTCAGGAACAGCTGGCAAAAACAGCGTTTTGGCTGCCGGGGCCATCGCGCTCGTCTCGCGGCCCTTATCTGCCCACGTGCGGGCACCGACGACGACTCGTCCCTCTCGGGCGTTGATAAGAGCGGTTACAGGAGTGGCGTTGTTATCCCACACCGACATCGGTAACACTTTGGTCTGTCCTGGCGAAACGCGAATGCCTCGCATCCCGGCGGTGACAATTTCTCCCTTCGAACCCAACATAGTGACATCGACAGTGGCTGCCCTGGTGTCCGGATTGACCACCACAAGGTCAGAGGCGGAGGGGTTAGTGACGCTGACTGCCCCTCCCGTGGCCGCGCCAATGCACGGCACCCACGTTGTCATGCCACCTTCTGTGGATAGGGCCGAGCCAGAGGGCCTATGCTGCCCAGCCGTAGACCGGATATAACCCGCAGACGTGTTGATGTTGGTAACTAAAGGCACCGCCGCCTCAGAGAGCTTCTTGACCGAGGTGCCGACTTGTAGGCTTCCACCCAAGGATCCCGCAGCGAGGCTGGCCTTCCCCTGAGAAGCAGGGCACACCAGGGTACGTCCTGAGGAGATGGGTTGGCCCTTAGGGGCAGAACGCTGGGTGGACGGAATCGCTGAGGTGGCCAATGAGATTGCTACCGCGACGACGGCCAGGGCCACTACCCACACCGGTCCCTTCCAGTGATGCTCGGCCTCCTCATCGGGTTCAGGCGCCTGAACCATGGCGCGAGCAGCATGAGCTGGCGGCAGGTCCCTGGCATCGTCAGAATCGACTGCGCGACGCGCTGGGGCCGGGCCCTCCGTCACGGGCCGATCCTCAAAAATCTCCTCAGGCTCCTCGTCATCCGCGAGGGCGCGGCGAGGGCGATCGCTCATGACTCCTCCTGACGACGGCGTAATTTACGGGCAGGCACAGATCGGCGGGGAGCGGCAGTGCGGTTGCGCTGAACGGCTTGAGGTCCAGCAACCACCATCAAGACGAGCAGGGAAAACAGTTCAATGGCACAAGCCCATCCCTGGGTAGGCATCGACCACGTCAGATCACCGCGGGCCGAGCCAACCTGGTAAGACTCTCCGATTTCATTGTGCGACGCCGGGCTCAGTCGCGTGCCCCCTACCTCAACATTCCACCGGCTATCACGGGGCTCGAGTATTGTCACGGTTCCCGACTCAGTTACCTTCCCGGTGACCGGCACGTTGTCGCCCCCGCGACTGCTCAGCAGGGCCCGTGAAGGGAACCCATCAACGGTCCAGACCGTCGTCGTAGCATCCGTATTCGCAGCGGTCAAACCTGAGGCATTACCCACCTGAGACACGACGTCGGGCCCTGCGCCACGAAGCCAAAGATGACCGATCCCCAAGTTAGATAGACGTTCAGCCAGGTCATCTGGAACAGCTCCGGTAGCCACCGCGAGGGCAAGACCAGCAGCCGAGTCAGCAATGCGACTGTCCGAAGAGACAGCCGGACGTTCACCGCTACCCCAGCTCGGGTTATCGGAGTCGACAAGGTTCCAGTGGGCGCTGCCGCCATGCACATTCACCACGAGGGTGCGGGTGTGACGAGCAGAGCTCTCGACTGCTGTGACATAGGCGGGTCGCATAGCATCAGTTGTGGACATCGGGCCACGAACGCCCCCTATGAGCCACCATAGGCTGCTAGCAGCCACAGAAACCGCCAGCACCCATGGCAACCATCGGTTGCCGACGCTGACAAGCAGCTCACCTAGGGTCGGGGATACGTCGGCGGGCAGATGATCCACCTCGGCACGCTTCAATATGGCCGACTGGCGAGCAGCTGCCACAAGGACGAGTAGCACTCCGACACCTATCAACTGCCACGGCTCGATAGCCGGATGCACCTGCACATCCCAGACGGTGACCAGGGTGCGTGCCCCTACACCAGCGAGGACGAGGCACACCAAGTAGACGACGATGAGGGCCAGCACACGGCCGCGGGGATGACCAGTCAGGGTTCCGACGGATGCCGAGCGATCGATGACCAGACGCCATACCGCCCACAGCGCAGCAATCCACAACGGGGTCATCGCAATCAGGGTGAACACGGTGGGAGCACTACCGGGGACAATCGCGCGGCCTACTAATAACCACAACTGCGTACGGGTTTCAACAGTCGGGCTGAGCAGAGGCTCAGCCCCGGTCACTATGCGACCAGGCTCAGTTATGAGTCGCGGAATCCACGCAGAGATGACCAGCAGTGGCCCCAACACAATTGTGCCGGCGAGCAACAGACGGCGAGGGCGAGTCACGAGGATGCCGACGGCCACCGCAACCGGGTATACCCACAATGCCGGAACAAGACTGATCGCCAGAGCTGACCACAGAGCCAGGCCACCTGCCGAGGAGACGCTACTCACCTGCCGGTTACCGGTACCGGCGCCGCGCACCTCCACGACGTCAACAGTGTCGGGATTAACCAACCGCCAAGTATGCAGGGCCATCTGGGGGAGGATCACCCCCAACGCCAACGCGGTCACCGAGCCGCGAGCTAGGCCACCAGTGAGGACAGGCAGCAAGCCCCAAAAACTCGCAAGCAACACCGTCGTCGTACCAAGACCGACCACCCGCCGGAACAGCCGATGTGCCGACATCGCCGTGAGCAAGGGGGTCACGACGAGCAGAATGCGGACCAGAACTTCTGGCTCCCCAATCGTCAGCACCGCACCGAAAGCTGGCCACGCCAGCCACGGCGCGTTTCCTCCAGGTAAGCCGGGAACAGCGGTTAGCCAGCGATGCCACGCCCCAGCCAGACCGTCTGGCGCCGGCGCGAGCCAGGTCGAGGTCGCTCTACCGGGACCGTAGAGACCGCGGCAAGCAATGAGCCCAAACACCACCATGAGACTGACCATGACGGTGTATGGGTTGACGACAGAATGATGGTCACGGGCAGTGAAATCGTCGCCGGTAAGGTCGTCGATCGTCGTCCCATCCTCATTGCGCCACGGGTGGATCCGATCAGACAAATCCCCGGCGTAGCGATCCACTGCCCGAGCCCAGACACTGCGTCGACTTGGTAAAAGACGGTTGGTGTTCTCAAGGTCGTCAGGATCGCACTGCGCATGGAAGTCATGCAGGCGCTGCGTCATCTCATGGGTAACCGAACGCGACCGCCACAACTGCCAGCCTGCTCGCCACTCGTCGACAGCACGCGACGGGGCCTTGCCCACCATGAGGACGAGAAAACGCCACACGCTCGCCAATAGGAAAGCCAAGCTCGTGCGGGTGGGATGACCGGTTCGGGCTGCAACCATTCGCATCCCCGCGAGACGATCGGTGACGTCCGGGCGGGGAGCCAAATTCGACTCCCGCTGCCACCCTCGACCTGCCTGGCGGTGATGAATGGTACAGCTCGGCGCAGTGCGGACCACCATGCCCGCTTCATTGGCGCGCCAGCCAAAATCCACGCCGTCACGGAAGAGGGGAAGTGCTGGGTCAAAGCCACCGAGGCGACGCCACGCGTCCAACCGAATGAACATGCCAGCTGACGAGCCGCCCAGAATCGGCCCCGGATCAGCCTGCTTCTGGTCAATATCTCCGCGATCAACGACCGGCAAGATGCGAGCACCGCCAGCGCTGACGCTCTGTCCCTGCTCATCAATAAACTCCGGGTAGTTATGCCGGGACGGTTTGAGCAATGTGGGGTACAAGACGTCAGGATGGGGCTTGCGCGAGGCCTCCCGCAGCATGCACGTCAAGGAGTCACGACGCACCTCGGCGTCGTCGTGCAGGATCCAGATATGGGTAACGTCGTCAGGAAGTCGATCGACCGCCAGGTTGATGCCTTCACCGGGGGTGGTGTCTGCGCTAGCCGTCACGCACTGTTCCAGCAATCCTTCGCCCACAGCATCCCTGAGCACATCGGAGGAACCATCCGTAGAACCCAAGTCGACAGCAATCTGCACTGCCGCGCGCGCGCCGCTACGTCGCAGTGCGTTGAGGGTTCGCGGCAACCAACCCACCGCCTGGTGAACGAGAAGGATCGCCGCGACCTGGTCGACTGTGATATCCGGGTCTACTGGTCTACGTCGCTCGTGGGCCCACGCCCAATCCTCCGGATCAACACGCGCCGACGGGATGACAGGAATAGTCCAGTCGGTCAACCCGTCCGCGGTGCGGGGAGCATAGCTGCGGCCATACCGACGGCCCTTGCCGGATCTGGTCTCCGCAGAGTACTTCTCGTCACTCACCTAGCAGGCCACCTGTTCGTCGACGTCATGGAGCACGGGATGCACTGATCATCGCATATGCCGCGTCGTGCAGACAGCCATCCCGGACAGACAAGACACTCTACCGAGTCCTGCCAATAACCGCGGTGCCGGGTCACGCCCGCTTACGCAGCCGACGACGCTCCATCTCGGACAATCCGCCCCAGATTCCGAACCTCTCGTCATTCTCAAGGGCGTACTCCAAGCACTCTTGGCGGACCTCACAGGACTCACAAATGCGCTTGGCCTCACGGGTGGATCCCCCCTTTTCAGGGAAGAATGCCTCCGGATCGGTCTGGGCGCATAGTGCCTTGTCATGCCACTCCGGCTCGTCGTCACCGCCTCCGGCAAGCACGGTAAGAATCTCGTCCATGGGGGAAGCTCCTCGAGATCAGACGCGGCGAGTTCCGCGCCGATGCACAAACTACACGTGTGAGATTCACTACGCGACTTTGTCTCACAAAAAAGCCACGATGAGCGGCGTGTCGCGCCAGCACATGTGATCGTTTTGTGCCCTCAGCGCTAAGCGCACTCGAACAACTATGCCTGACGGCCCGGCTCGTCGCGTGAAGTCTCCGCCGTCCACTTGTAGCCCGCATCATCGTTATCCCAGGAAGATGCCTCAGCGCCACTTGCAGCATCCCCGGCCCTAGTCCACACCGCGCCGACTCCCGCAGGCCAGCTGAAGTCATCGTCGTGAGCTGAAACCTCGGCCTCATCTGCGGCGACGAGTTGACCAGCAGAGTCATCCTGCTCGCCCTCAGGCTCTGCACCGGGGTCCTCGTCATCCTCAGCTGAGACGGCCTCGGGCCGCGTCAACACCAACAAGACCCAAGCAGCGAGGACCTTGACGGCAATCGCCAAAAGATCCCCAAATAGCCCCAGGATGGCCCCAAAGGCCCCACCGGGGCCATGGATTGGTGACAGCAGAGCGAGAATAAGATCAAGTCCGGCTGCGGTGGCGATAACAACAGCAGCTACCTTGCCAAGCAATTCAGCGCGCGGTGTCGCCGGATAGATGAACCGGCACACCAAGACTGCCGCCAGCAGCAACAGAATCATGCCGATTCCCAGCGAAGTTCCAGACAGGCTGCGGGCCATGCCGAACAGCCCACTGTGATCGTGAGTCAGCATCAAGACCATGCGCACGACAAAGGCAACGAGGAATCCAATGCTGACGACAATGACTGTCCACGCGAGCGGCTCGCGAATTTCTCGGGCATTCTTCACGCGTATCGCCCTCCTGCCCTGGCAGCGACCTCGGCTACCACAGCCTTAACTTGCTGCGATTGAGATATCGGCACCACGAGGGTAGCGCGATCGGTACTCACGACGGCGATATCGTGCAAGCCTGCGACGGCTAGAACGGCGTCAGGGCGGTCATTTATCAGCAGGTTTCCGGCTGAGTCAACCGATACCGTCAAACCGGTCACATTGTTGCCCTTCCCATCACCCGGCAGGTGGGGGGCCAGCGCCTCATAGGAGCCAACGTCGTACCACTGAATCTCCAACGGAATAGCTGCAACATGAACACCACATCCGCCATGAGATGCCGGTTCCATGACCGCAATGTCGACCGAAACCTTCTCCATGAGCGGGTAAATATCAGCTAGTCGGGACGGCTCAGCGACCAACTCGTCGACGTGACGACGGGTCTGTGGCTTGAGCTGAGATAGACAGTCCAGCAAGGTCGCAGCCCGCCACACAAACATGCCGGAATTCCACCAATACTCGCCAGAGTCCAGATACTGGCGGGCCACCTCACTGCTGGGTTTCTCGACGAATTCAAGTACCTGGTGGGCATGTGATCCGGGCCTCAGCGGGCCACCTCGATGGAGATATCCGAATCCGGTATTGGGCTCGGTGGGGACAACACCGAAAGTCACTAAGGCAGTAGGGTCAGCATGGGCGAGGTCAAAACCGTGCTTCAGAGCCGCCCGGAAGTCGTCGACAGGACGAATAATGTGGTCAGCTGTGACGACAGCCATGACGCCGTCAGGGTCGCGGTCAGCGATGATTCCGGCCGGCCATGCCACGGCATTGAGGGAGTCACGCCCTACCGGCTCGCCCAGAATGTTCTCGGGGGGAAGCTCCGGCAACAGTTTGGCGACGGTGTGGGCATACGAGGCGCCCGTGCACACCAAAATGTTAGCGTCGGGCACCAGGCCGGCGACCCGCTCGTAGGCCATCCGAAGCAAACTGACCCCGTCGATAAGTTCCAACAACTGTTTGGGCTCTCCCTGGTGGGATAACGGCCACAGACGAGTACCGGACCCTCCGGCCAGGATGAGGATGTGTTGCATGTCGACAGAGTATCCGGCCGCGACGACGCAACCGCGTTAGACGCACCACAGCGTCTCATCCTTCACAATAGGTGCCATGGTTTCCCTTACTCGGTCAACCCCGACTCGCAACCCTGATCCCCTGACCGCCCTATATCAGCGCGGCCAGAACGCAGGAGCACTGCCAGTGCTGACGTGGTACCACGGCAGGGACCGCAGTGAGCTGTCAGCACGCACCCTGCTGACGTGGGTCACGAAGTCGGTGTACCTGCTCGATACCGAGGGAGTCGAGCCTGGTGGTGTTTCCCGTCTTTCGGTATGCGGCGCTCGTCCCGGGCACTGGACAAGTTGTGTGTGGCTGCTGGCCTCGTGGTGGGCCGGACTTCGAGTCGATCTAACTGGTCAGGAAGAGGCAGCAGTAGAAGTCACTGGCCCGGACGCCGATCTGGCCGACTCCCCCGATGTCCTCATCCAGTGCAGCCTCGCACCCTTCGCTACCGCCTGCCAGACCCTGATGCCGGGGGCCATCGATAACACCGAGGTCCTTGCCGGCCCTGACGACCTGATTGCAGCGCGACCTGCCGCTGCCAGCGCGGTGTGGCTCAAGGGGAGCCAGGAATGGACCGGCGAACAACTCTTCGACCTGGTGCCGCTGAGCCAACCAGTTTTGCTTTCTCCCGACCGGATTCGTCTCGGCGGCAGCGAACTCGTAGCCACGACCCTCACGAGTTGCCTTCTGGGTGGCGGGTCGTTAGTCCTCGTCGAGTCCACCGACAATCTGGCGGCCATCGCAGCTCAAGAGGGAGCCATGGCGGTATGAGATTCAGTCGCTTGAGCGATCGCCCAAACCGACGAGAAATCCAGCTCCCCAGCTCATATGCATCATCGCCAAGACCATAGGCAGACGGACCCTAACTCCAGGATCCAAGTCACGTTTTATGGCGGCTGACCCAGCCCCGATGATGCTGGCATAGCCCAACGGCGCCGCCCAACCGATAAGCGGCCAGCGCTTCAGTGATCTGGTCTTAGCAGCCTGAACGACCCCGACGACACCGAGGATGGTTCCCGCCGTGATCCCCGTGACAGCAATAGGAGCAGCCAGATACCGCAGGCTTACCGAATCGCGATGGCGGCGCATGACCTCACGGCGCCATTGACCAGTACGGAAAAACTGCCTCGCCAGGGCCTTGACGGTAGAGCGAGGCCGGTACGTCACTCGGAGATTGGGACTAAACCACACCTCTCGTCCAGATTGACGCAACCGATAGTTAAGCTCCCAGTCCTGAGCCCGGTCAAACTTCGGGCAGAAACCACCGACGGCCTCAAGATCGGCCTTACGAAAGACGCCGAGAAAGACCGTTTCAGCCGGACCCTCCGGCGCATTGCCCTGATGGAAAGCGCTGCTACCCAAACCCAACTTGGAGGTATAAGCCACCGCCACAGCCTGCTCGAAGGGGGTACGTCCCTTAGCGTCCATGATCCCTCCGACATTGGCCGCGCCAGTACGCTCCAACAGTTCGACGGCGGTCGCGATGTATTCCGGGCCAAGCTCACCATGAGCGTCAACGCGCACGATGATGTCGTATCGGGATACGGCCACACCAAGGTTTAGGGCCTTGGGAGTGGTGCCGTCGGGATTGTCAATCACGCGAATGCGATCGTCTCGAGCAGCCAGATCTTGGGCTATCTCACAAGTGCGATCAGTGCTCGGCGCAATAGCGAGGATGATTTCCATCGGACCCGGGTAGCCCTGGTTGATGACCCCGGCAACCGACTCTTCGAGATATCTCTCCTCGTTCCTAACCGGTATGACAACACTGACCGGAGGTGCGAGGTATGACGACATGCACGCCATTGTGCCAGGTCTGAATGGCCTGTGAATCCTGCGCCACACAGGACTCGCCCGATCAGGCTTGCGGATCTGGATGGACCTGCGGCTACGGTAGATTTCATGTCTTATCGAGGCAGCGGGCGCGGCCCCCACGACGAGCGATCTCGCCAGTCTGACCTGGACTGGCTATACGGGATTGACGAAAGCGACGCCACTCGTATCGATCCGGTAGACCCACCGCGCAGCGCACCCGGTAGTGGAACAGGTCGGCTACGGGGCGACCGGCACTCTCAGCGTCGTCAAGGTACAAGTCGCTTCTCCTCCCAGCAATCCGCACAGCGGCGATCCTCGCGACGCCCTACAGCCGATCTGTACCGATCCGATGGCCAATCGCCACGGCACCCATCGCGTCGCACCACACAGCGACGGCAGGCCGCGAGCCGCCCAGTGCCACGCGCTCGTCGACGTCGGCACCCCGTCAAGGTCATCATGGTGTTGTTGTTGGCATGGTTGGTGTGGCTCGTCGCTGTGCCGTCATACGCTCTCAGCTGTACCGGAACGGTTGACGCCACCCCGGACGGACCACGAGGCGCGGATCACCCAGGCACCCTCGTGCTGCTAGTCGGCACCGATGAGCGGCAGAACCTCACACCCAGGCAGCAGAAGCAGTTGGGCACCGGCACCGAAACCGGTCTACGCACCGACACCATGCTGCTGCTCTACATGCCCCCCGAAGGCAAAAATGTCCTGATCTCCCTGCCGCGAGACACGTTCTTGCGTATTCCCGGGCATGGTCATAACAAACTCAATGCTGCCTACTCGATTGGCGGGGCGAAGTTGCTTGTTCAGACAATTGAGAAGGCCACTGACCTGCGCATCAACGGTTATGTCGAGATCGGATTCGGTGGATTCGTTCAGATGGTTGACGCGGTCGGCGGAGTCCACGTAGCCCTCGACAAGCCGATGGTCGACAAGGACTCTCATACCAACCTTCCTGCCGGCCCCCAGGACCTCAACGGGGTCCAGGCCCTTGGATACGTGCGGATGCGTAAGGCCGACGCAGAGGGAGACCTAGGCCGCGTCAAGAGACAGCAAAAGGTGGCCTCCCAGGTGGCCACAAAGGCTCTTAGCTTGTGGACCTTCATCAATCCGGTGCGCTATTGGAAAGTGAATATGGCCGCGGCGGGAGCGGTAAAGCTTGGCACCGACACTTCGACCTTGACTGCCCTCAAGACGGCCCGGGGGCTCATGAAGGTCTCCGGAAACGACGGAATCAAGATGACTGTCCCGGTCTCGACCGTCTCGGCGTACACATCAGCTGGATCGTCGGTGTTGTGGAACGACAAGAAGGCCGCCCAGTTGTGGGACGACCTGCGCAGCGGCGACACCTCGAAGGTGACCGAATTGTCCTGAACTCGCGCCCCTTGTACAACCCACCGCTTGGGGAGCCCCCGGCAACGCTTTACCGCACTCTTTGAGAGCGTGATGTACACGTTTTCATCATGAGGTTCTAAGGTTGATGCCATGGTTGCCAATGACGACACCGCACAAGGGTTACACGACGCCCTCACGAACCTCATCCCTTGGGACGGTCCGGTAGCTCCCCGAGCTCACCTGCACACCGACGCCCCCGCCCTCGACCTGTCTGGAACCTGGCGGTTTCAGCTGGTTGACTCACCCCACGACGCGCCAGCCGGCTTTACCGATCCCCAGTTCGATGACAGCGATTTTGTCGACCTCGTCGTGCCATCGTCCTGGCAGATGGTCGACCCAGCCGGAAACGCACCCTTTGGCCGTCCGGCTTACCTCAACATTAATTACCCCATACCGGTTCCCGCATCAGACGAAGACATCGTCGTTCCCAATGAGAATCCCACCGGGTGCTACCGTCACACCTTCGAGGTTGGACAAGACTTCACCAGCGCCGAACGAGTATTGCTGCGATTCGAGGGCGTCGATTCCTTTGCCCGTGTCTGGCTCAACGGGATCGAACTGGGATGGACCAAGGGCTCGCGCCTCA
The DNA here is from genome assembly GCF_001642025.1 of Cutibacterium namnetense. Classification (GTDB taxonomy): domain Bacteria; phylum Actinomycetota; class Actinomycetes; order Propionibacteriales; family Propionibacteriaceae; genus Cutibacterium; species Cutibacterium namnetense. The sequence goes on from NZ_LWHO01000007.1 coordinate 50,803, forward strand.
CCAGCGAGTTTGACGTCACTTCACAGTTGCGTCCCGGCCGCAATGTGCTCGCTGTGGCCGTCAGTCAGTGGTCCGACGGCACATTCTTGGAAGACCAAGACATGTGGCGAATGTCAGGAATCTTCCGCGAGGTCACTCTGCTGGCCCGACCTTATGGCGGCATTGACGACCTCTTCGTCCATGCTTCTTGGGATGGTGATGCCAAGCTCCTCATTGACGGGCCGGAAGGCGCAACCGTGACCATCCCCGAGCTCGAGCTCACCACCACCTGCAACACCGAAGTAACAATCCCCGCTGCGCAACCGTGGACCGCCGAAACCCCCAGGCTCTACGACGCCACCGTCTCCACCGACACCGAGACCGTCGCTGTAAGGATTGGATTCCGGACTGTCGCCGTGGACGGCGACGTCATCACCGTCAACGGGGAAAAAATCATCTTCCGTGGAGTCAACCGCCACGAATGGCATCCGCGAACCGGACGGACTCTCGACGAGAAGACGATGCGTACTGATCTCGAGCTCATGAAGCGCCACGGCGTCAATGCCATTCGCACCTCCCATTACCCACCGAATGCTCGTTTCCTCGATCTGTGCGACGAGTATGGCGTCTGGGTCCTCTTGGAATGTGATCTCGAGACCCACGGCTTCGAGTGGGGCGGCTGGGATGGCAGCCCGACCGGCGACCGCCGGTGGTACGACTGCCTGCTTAACCGCATCCAGCGCACCGTCGAACGCGATAAGAATCATCCCGCCATCATCGGTTGGTCGATGGGCAACGAATCCCACTGTGGCGAAGGCATTCGACTCATGAACGATTGGGTCAAGGAGCGCGACCCATCCCGCTTTACCCACTACGAGGGCGACTACGCCCACGCCATCGTCGATGTGTGGACGGTGATGTACCCGTCCATGGAGTGGGTCGAGGCCGTGCGTGACCGCACCGTCATGCCTGGGGCTGCGCCTGCGCCACAGACGGGGCGCGAGCGCGAGCTGCCCTTCTTCATGTGCGAGTTCGCCCATGCGATGGGCAATGGCCCTGGGGAGCTGTCCGCCTACGAGGAACGATGCTTCGACCCGCACTTCCACCGTGACCGCATGCATGGCGGATTCGTCTGGGAGTGGATCGATCACGGCATCGACACTGGACGCGGCTATGCCTACGGGGGCGACTTTGGTGAGGTCCTGCACGATTCAAACTTCGTCTGCGATGGGCTCGTCATGCCTGATCGCACCCCTTCCCCAGGCCTGCTGGAGTTCGCGGCGACGATGGGAGCGGTGCGCATCGAGGTCGATAGCGAGCAGCTGCGCGATGGTACCGGCATCACCGTCACCAATCGACGCGATTTCTCAGACCTATCCGACCTCGAATTCACATGGCAGCTCGTTGACGACGGCGAGTATGTCCAGGCGGGAGTTCTAGCGGTCGGCGCCTTGGCGGCCCATCACACCTGGACTGGCACCGTGCCACTTCCTGACGAAATCTCCGATCGGATGGTTGTCGTCGTGGAGGCAAAACTGACAGCGGACACTCTCTGGGCGTCGGCCGGTCACGTAGTAGCCCGGACATCAGCTCTGCTGGTTCCCGAGCCGCTGCCCCAACCCTGTCTGCCAGCGTCATCACAGCCGCGTCGTGACAGTAGCGGCTGGAGTCTCGGACCGGCACGCTTCGACCGTCGTGGTCGCCTCGTGACATGGGGTACCGCGAGCCTCGTCGCTGCTGTCCTTGATCTCTTCCGCGCCCCCATTGACAATGACCGGGCTAGCGCACTGGCCCGCAACAACATTGGTGACGCGGCGCTCGCAGCTGGTCTCGACCGGCTCGTCCACACCACGACCTCCGTGCACGAAGACAGTGGCGATCTGGTTGTCGTTACTCGCAGCGCTGCTGCCGCCGCGCGCAACTCCATGACGACGACGTGGCGTTGGCGCGCCGTCCAGACCGACGATGGTCGCGAAGGGATCCACCTGGACCTCCACACCGATCCACATGGGCACTGGCCGACCATGCTCGGGCGCATTGGCGTGACAATAGGCCTGCCCGCACAGTGGACTACCGTTTCGTGGTTTGGGCTCGGACCGACCGAGAACTATCCCGATTCTCAGCACGCCGCGATCTGGGGACGCTGGGATTGCGATGTGGCAGACCTGCAGACCCCCTACGTCATGCCCCAGGAGAACGGTCTGCGCCAGGGAATCCACGAACTGACAATCGGCGGTTCGAGCGGTGGTATGCGGATCACCGCGGATGGCAGCTGGCCGGCATTCGCGATCCGGCCGTGGACTTCACAAGCCTTAATGAATGCTGCCCACACCTGGGAGCTGGAACCCGATGGGCACACTTGGCTTACCTTGGACGCCATCTCGGCTCCGCTGGGATCGACGTCCTGCGGCCCGATGCCGATCATGTCTCACCGGCTGTATGCCCAACCGGTTGACCTGTCGCTCACTCTGTCGTTGGTCTGACGGACGGGGGGAAGATGGCTCAGGACCACTGTGGTTCTGAGCCATCTCAACGTGGCGGAAAGCTCGATCTGCGCAACGGCAATCACTCAGGGGCGGGAGTGGCTACGCACCTTCTCGCCTTTAGCCGCAGCCGCATCGTGCAAGTCGGACTGGTACTTGACCATGGCCTCGCACAGTTCCGGATTCGAGGCGGCGAGAATCCGCACCGCCAGCAGGCCGGCGTTCTTGGCATTACCGACGCCGACCGTCGCCACCGGCACACCACCTGGCATCTGGACGATGGACAGCAGGGAATCCATGCCATCGAGGTGGGCTAGTGGCACGGGAACTCCGACGACCGGCAGCGGGGTTAGTGCGGCGACCATACCAGGCAGATGAGCGGCACCACCGGCACCGGCGATGATCACCTTGATACCGCGTTCGTGAGCACCTCGACCGAACTCGATCATGTCCTCAGGCATGCGGTGGGCCGAAACGACGTCCGCCTCAAATCCCACATTGAAGTCGGTGAGTACCTGAGCTGCGGGTTCCATCGTCGGCCAGTCAGAGTCCGAGCCCATGATGATCGACACCTGAGGACCGCTAGCCTCACCGGCCAGCCGACGAGCAGGTGTCTCAACTTTCTTACCTCGCCGCGGCTTGCGGCTGTTGGCGGTGGTCTCAGGCATCGTGTTCTCCCATGAGGTAGGCGGCGGCATGGTGTGCCCGGCGACGAGTCATCTCTATGTCGTTACCAAGGCAGGTGACGTGACCGACCTTACGACCAGGTCGCACGGACTTCCCGTACAGTTCGACGCGAAGTTCTGGGTCACGAGCAAAGCAATGTTGCAACGCCCCGGTCAGATCCTCTTCGGACCCGCCAAGGACGTTGGCCATGACGACTACGGGGGCAGTCAGGGCCGGCGAGCCGAGAGGCAAGTTAAGCACCGCTCGTAGGTGGTTTTCGAACTGGCTCGTCTCAGCCCCGTCGATCGTCCAGTGGGCAGTGTTGTGAGGACGGGTCGCTAGCTCATTGACGATCACGGATCCGTCCCCACGCTCCATCAACTCGACCGCCAGCACCCCCACAACGTCGAGGCGTCCCGCAATGTCAAGGGCCATCGTCTGGAGCTCAACTTGACGGTCCGAAGATAGGTCAGGAGCCGGGCTGATGGTCTCGGCACATACCCCGTGACGCTGAATGGTTTCGGTGACCGGGTACGCGGCGCCCTGACCCGACGGGGAGCGTACAACGACGGCGGATAGCTCGCGTCGGAAATCGACGAATTCTTCGGCGAGAATGCGTATCGGCTGCTTTCCGTCGGCCAAACCCCCGGCAGCGTCGAAGGGCTCGCCAACATCGTCGGGGCCGTCGATCTTGAACACTCCTTTGCCGTCATAACCTCCGCGAGAGGTTTTCGCGATAACGGGCCAGCCATGATCATTACCGAAAGAGGCAAGGTCGTCGGGGGTGTCGCAGACCTTCCACGCAGGGTTCGGGAATCCTTCGCGCTCCATAAACTCGCGCATAACAACCTTGTCCTGCGCGTGGACCATGGCGGCCGATCCTGGGCGGACCGCATACCCAGCCTGTTCCATCTCCTCAACGAGGACCGTTGGTACGTGTTCATGGTCGAAGGTGACGACGTCACACCCGGCGGCGAAGTTCATGACGGCGTCGTGGTCGAGGTGGGAGCCAACGACGACGTCAGACATCACCTGGGCAGCAGACTCGTCAGGGTCAGACGCCAGCAGGCGGGTGCGCACCCCCAATCCGATCGCAGCCTGATGCATCATGCGGGCAAGCTGCCCGCCGCCAATGATTCCGATGGTGTAGGACGTCACGACGTTCATCGTAACGGCCATCGGATGCAAAACGCTTACCGTGTACTTACCGTGTATAAGTCTCAGATCCACCTTCGGCAGTCTGTTACGCGCGACCACCTCGCATCGCGGATCGTCCATACTGGAGACATGGTGCGAGTCGGACAGCCGCTGAGGCGTAACCGTGACGAGACGGTACTCGTGCACACTCGCCGTCACGCCAAGGCTCTCTTTTGGCCCGTCGTCATGGGGTTTGTTGGGGTCGTCGGATCAGCCGCTCTGCTTGGAATTATGCCGTCCGATATGCGAGCACAGTATTGGCCACTCGTTGTCATTATCGCAGCCGCAATCCTCGTCGTCGGCACCCTCGCTCCGTGGCTGAAATGGTTCACGACGACGATGACGATTACTGATCGACGTGTCATGTTGCGCCAGGGCGTTGTCCTCCGACGCGGTCACGACGTCATGATCGGCAGCCTCATCGATGTGTCGTGGCAGGCCGGGGTGTTTGACCGGCTGATGGGCTGCGGAAAACTCATCCTCACCACCCCGTCAGACCAGATGGTGCTCAACGACGTTCCCGGGACGCGTCGAGTCGCCGACCTCTTCGCGGGACTGACGGACAACGGATACGGCGAATACCTCAACGACGATTACCGCGAGGAGTCGTTCACAGTACGGTGACGTCGAGTTCCTCGCGCAAGACTCCCGAAGAGGTCGGCTCGTCAGAGGCGGAGAACCTTGACGCCGCGGCTCCTTCATGCTCGGCGACCGCCCCAGCGAACATTCCGTCTACAAAATGCACCGCCGCCCCATCGTCGACCGCATACCCGTCAGGGAGCACACCGTTGGCGACCGACTGGGCGTAGATAGGCGCTCGCTCGGACTCACCGTCGAAGTGGGGGCAGAACGACCCATCCAGCAAACCCATACCGCCACGCCATGCCCGCAAGTCCCCGAAGGCGTCGGTCAGGCACCCAGAGAACCAGCACGCTGCCCCAGCAGAGACGCCAGCGAGGACGACATCGCTATCTGCTGCGATCATGCGACGGATCACGTGGTCTACCCCGTGCACCTTCCACAGCGCCATGAGGTTGGCGGCTGATCCACCTCCAGAGACGACGACGTCAGCTTGGGAGAGACGCTCCACCGACTCCGCTGCTCCCTGCCACAGGGTCAACACCATGCTGCGCACTCCGAGAGCCGAGTAGGCGGCCAGGAAACGGTTGACGTAGACCGGATCGTCAGCAGCCGCGGTAGGCGCAAAACACACCAGAGGGGAAGACTTTCCAGATAGGTCAAGGATGTGACGGTCGAGGGCGGTGGGCTCACCGCGGTTCGACATCGAAAAGCCGCCACCACCAAGAGCCAAGATGTGGGTCGTCATGGTCAGCAGTTTAGATGGTGAGACCGTTCACGACGCCATGGTGGAACTCACCTGGTTCGCAAATGACTGACGTCAGCAGCATTGAAGCTGCGACGCCCCTCAGAGGTTTCCACCACGATGGCGCCATCAACGTCAACGTCGGCGCCGATGCCCTCAATAGCTTCCTCGCCGCCACCCACGATCTCTGGGTCAAAGGTCAGCCGAATCGGGGCACCAATGGTGTCGCAGCGCGCTACATACTGGTCTCGCACCGTTCCGGTCTCCAACCACACCGTCAGTAGGTCATCAAGGTGCACGAGAAGGCTGGCCAGCAATTCATTCTTGCCGTGATGTAACCCGCACACAGCCAATGAGGTCGCTGTCGGCAGTGGCAATTCGTCACGTCCCATTGACACGTTGATGCCGATTCCGATGATGGCGTGCGGACCGGCTGGACCGTCGACCCGCTCGGAGAGGATTCCGCACAGTTTGCCGCCATGGTCAGTATCTAGATCCACGAGCACATCATTGGGCCATTTCAACGTCACTCGGGAACGGTCGGCCCCACCGACCTCCTCGATGACTTTGGCGATGGCCAGCCCCGCGACCATCGATAACCAGCCCCAGTCCTGCGGTGGACGATCATTGGGCACCAGTGCTGAAATCGCCAAGCTTGTGCCGGGGACATCCTGCCAACTGCGAGAGAACCGTCCGCGCCCGCCTTCCTGGTGGTCAGCAACGAGTAGACGGAAAGACGTTCCCCCTGCCCGCACGAAGGCAGCCATGTCAGCGTTGGTGGAACCAGTGGAATCAATACAGGCAACTCCTCCCCCGCGAGGACCCGTGAAGAGGGTGTCCCCGGCAAGCTCAACAACGCGGTCGGCAATGGGCGAAGGTGTAGATGGCACCCGTCCAGATTACCCAGACGTACTGACTCGCCACGCCGGCGTTAAAGACTCGTTCCAGGGAACGAGCCGACGCTACATTTGTCGCCTCTGGCGGATAGCCTCGAAGTATGGAGATCGACATCCACACCACGGCCGGGAAAATCGCCGACCTCGGTCGGAGGATCGACGAGGCCGTCAATGCCGCATCCCCCTCGGCCATCGAAAAGCAGCATGCCGCCGGAAAGATGACCGCCCGGGAGCGCATTTTACGGCTGCTCGACGAGGATTCCTTCGCTGAGCTTGACGAGTTTGCCCGTCACCGCTCAACGAACTTCGGCATGGACCGCAAACGTCCGTATACCGACGGGGTCATCACGGGTGTCGGCGCGATCCATGGCCGTCCAGTCTGTGTTTTCAGCCAGGACGTCACTATTTTCGGCGGATCCCTCGGCGAAGTCTACGGCGAGAAGATCTGCAAGGTCATCGACTTCGCCGTCAAGACCGGCTGTCCGCTTATTGGCATCAACGAGGGCGGCGGCGCGCGCATCCAGGAGGGAGTGGCCTCCCTGGCTCGCTTCGGCGATATTTTTCGTCGCAACACCAGAGCCTCCGGCGTTATCCCCCAAATCTCCGTAATTATGGGGGCGGCGGCCGGAGGCCACGTCTACTCCCCCGCCCTTACTGACTTCATCGTTATGGTTGACCAGACATCCCAGATGTTCATCACCGGCCCGGCTGTCGTCAAGCAGGTCACCGGCGAGGACGTGTCTCTAGAAGAGCTGGGTGGGGCACGCACCCACTCCGTCACGTCGGGCAATTCCCACTACTTGGCCAGTGACGAGGACGATGCTCTCGAGTTCGTCCGCGATCTCATCAGCTACCTGCCGCAGAATAACCTTGAGGATCCGCCGTTTTATGACGACGGCGAGGCTGATCTGACGATTACCGATCACGACCGCAAGCTCGACGTTCTCATCCCGGACTCCTCGAATCAGCCTTACGATATGCACGAAGTCATCACGACCGTGCTTGACGAGGACACTTTCCTGGAGATCCACGAACTTTTCGCCCCCAACGTCATTTGCGGATTCGGGCGCATTGAAGGTCGCGTGATCGGCATCATCGCCAACCAACCGATGGTCAATGCCGGCACCCTCGACATCGACGCATCTGAGAAGGCCGCCCGGTTTGTCCGCACCTGCGACTCCTTTAACATCCCGGTACTCACCTTCGTTGACACCCCCGGCTTCCTGCCCGGCGTGGAGCAAGAGCACGACGGCATCATCCGTCGTGGCGCCAAACTCATTTATGCCTACGCTGAGGCCACCGTTCCGCTACTGACTGTCGTCACCCGCAAAGCCTACGGTGGTGCCTACATCGTCATGGGGTCCAAGACTCTCGGTGCCGACGTCAATCTGGCCTGGCCGACCGCCCAAATTGCTGTCATGGGGGCCGAGGGGGCCGTCAGTATCTTGCATCGACGTACCCTGGCCACCGATCCGGACCCGCAGGCCAAGCGCAAACAGCTCATTGACGAGTATGAGACCACCCTGTCGAACCCGTACCAAGCTGCCGAGCGAGGCTGGATCGACCAGGTCATCCATCCGCACGAGACCCGCGCCTCGGTCATCCGCACCCTTCGTCTGCTACGCACCAAGCGTGAGGCCCTACCTCCCAAGAAACACGGAAACATCCCACTGTGAGCGAGGACATTATGGACGACGCGATCACGGTGATGAAGGGGAATCTCACCGACGAGGAGCTCGGTGCGTTGGTGGCGGTGCTGACCGAGCTCACCCGCCCCGGCCCGAACGCCTACGTACCTGACGACCGGCCGATCGCCTTCGGCTGGAAGTCCTACTGGCGCACCATCCGCGAACCTTTTATGCCCGGCCAGGCGGCCTGGCGAGGATCTTTACGACGCTACTGACATGACAACCTGCTTTGTTCTCGCCTCGAAGTCCCCGGCCCGGCTACGCATGCTGCGTTCGGCCGGCATCGACCCCGTCGTCATCGCGTCAGGGGCCGATGAGAGTCGTCTGCACGGGGAAAACGCGGTCACCATGACGGCGAGGTTGTCCCGCCTCAAGGCCCACTCAGTCATTGAATCCGGAGGCCTTGACGAGCACCTCGCCGACCGGACCGTCGTGGTGGCATGTGACTCTGTTCTCAGCCTCGACGGACGGATCCTCGGCAAGCCTCTCACCGCCGAGCGCGCCCGACAGTGGTGGCGCCGGATGCGCGGTCACCAGGGCGTGCTGGTGAGCGGCCATCACGTCGCGGTTATTGCAGACGGACAGGTGCGCGAGCAGACCCGCGTCGGTCAGACCGTCGTCACTTTCGCTGACCTCACCGACGCCGAAATCGACGCCTACGTGGACAGTGGTGAACCGGCCAAGGTGGCAGGAGCCTTCACCATCGACGGCTTGGGCGGTGCCTTCATCACTCGTATCAACGGTGATCCGCATAACGTCACCGGCATCTCTTTGCCCTTGCTGCGCCAGATGCTCATGGATCTCGATGTGGAATGGTCCTCGCTGTGGAACGGCCTAAAGGGTGGCCATCTGAGCTGACGGGCAGATATCGCACAGACGGTGCGATTGGGTAATCGATTCATTCTTCTCGGCCCACACCGAGAGAACCGGTGCGAGGTATCGTGTTCGCTATTGGCTCAATGGTTGGGGCGGCGGGTGGCTGGTGCGGGCAAGCTGTCCTCCCTGTCGCCCTGTTTGTCAGCGGAGTCTGCTGGTGACACGAAACAAACCCGTAACCGACGCTTCCCGTTAGAGGAAAAAGTGCAATGGTGAATACGAGGATGAGAATGCCTTCGACCCCCACACCATCAAGACATCACGATGACCATCAACAAAAAACACGATTGAGTACCAATACCGTTTCCACAATTTCAGCCATGCCGCAAAGTCAGCCCCGCCGCCTTGTCGGAACTAGTGAATGCCCCACTCCATCCCTTGGTATCTCCGCGGTTTGAGACAAACGTCAAGGATCCTTTGGCATTTCCCGTCACTGTAAATCCCGATGCCGACAAATTATCGGCCAGAAAATCATGCACCTTACCCGACGTGTCCGGCTCAGTCAGCAGGGTGATGTTGTTGACATGATCGACCCGCAAAGTGATAGCCAGCCCCTTAGGCAGCCGGAAGTTCCGGGGACCATACTCGAACCCCAGATTCGCCAGCGTGTCCGCACCGACAGGAGCCGGGGTAGCGGATGCAGTAGAAGGACTTGGCACGGCTCCCCCGCGTGAAGGAGCACACCCTGCCACGAGGAGCAGAACCATCACCGCGACCGCTGCCCTGGCATTCATGTCGATGATGCTATCGCTGATCGCGCCTTACACCTGGTCACGCAACACCAGGTACGACACGCGACGAGTACGGTGGCGTTATGAAAGCCCCCACAACGTCGGAAACTTCATACAACAGTCATGGCACCAAAAGGGTCCTGGTGACCGGGGCCACCCGTGGCATCGGGCGAGCTATCGCCGACGAGCTGGGACGCGACCACCACATCATCGTGGGAGGGCGTCACCGAGAGACAGTCGAGAAGGTGGTATCCGAGCTGCCTAACGCCTCCCCCTTTGTCGTCGATCTGGCTGACGGGGAGGCCACCGCTGCAGCTGCCTCCAAACTGGACTGCCTTGATGCCCTCGTCAACAGCGCGGGTGTTTCCGCCGCCACTCCAGGAGACATCGCCTCCCAGCCCAGAGACGAATGGCACCGCGTGTTGGAGATTAACGTCGTCGCTGTCGCTGACCTCACTCGCCTGCTGCTACCTCCGCTACGCGCCAGCCACGGCGATGTTGTCATGATCAATTCCGGATCGGGATTCTTACGAACCCCGGCCGGCGGGGGCGTATATGCGGCATCGAAATACGCACTGCGCGCCCTCACCCACGCCCTACGCGAGGAAGAGCGCGGCGTCGTTCGGGTGACCTCCATTCACCCCGGCCGCGTCGACACTGATATGCAGGTGGAACTCCAGGCCCAGGCTGGGCGTCCCTACAATGCGTCCGAGCATCTGCGTCCGCAGTCAGTCGCTGCCACCGTGCGCGCAGCCTTGGAGGCTCGTCCGGACGCCATGATCGAAGAACTCTCAGTACGCCCAGTCTTCCGCGGCTAATCCACCCCACAGCACGACCCAGGCCATCAGATGGCGCGAGCGCAAGTTGGCCCCGGCGTAATCACACGCCGGGGCCAACTTCATGTGAATGATGACCTCAGGCCTGGTAATTGCCCTGGTAAGCGCAGTCGAACGGGGCGTTGCCGTGCATCCGGTTTTCGATCGCCGAAACTACAACCTGCTTAGCAGTGCGGGCTGCATCGAGGGCGTTGGCCCCCTTGGCAATCTCAGCGGTGATCGCGGCAGCCAAGGTACATCCAGCACCAGAGACGCACTCCTGACCCACAGCAGGCACCTCAAGGACCTCGCACTCATGCCCGTCGTAGTAGACATCAAGCGCCGTCCCGGTGCCTAACAGTGTGCCAGCCTTGGCGATAACCACCGGAACTCCCTGGTCACCGATCCTCTTGGCAGCATCTTTAAGAGCCGCTACGGAGGCGATCTCGTCCACCCCGGCCAGAGTCTGAGTCTCGAAGAGATTCGGAGTCACAACGTCAGCATGCGGTAGGACCTTCTCGCGCAGTGCGTTGTCGGTATCGAGGGCGGCACCGGGTTCTTGACCCTTACAGATGAGCACCGGATCAAGGATGACTTTGGGGAACTGATAGCGCTCAAGGGCCTCGGCCACGACGCCGATAGTCGTCGGAGTGCCGAGCATACCGATCTTCACGGCGTCGATCCGACCATGGACAGCAACGGCTGCCTCAATCTGATCATGGATAACCTGTGGATCCACCGGCACGAACCGGTGTCCCCAACCATTGGCAGGATCGAAGGAGACGATGCACGTCAAGGACGTGCACCCGAACACCCCGAGTTGATGAAAAGTCTTGAGGTCAGTCTGGGCTCCAGCGCCACCGGACGCCTCGGAGCCAGCAATAGCCAGTGCAATCTTCGTCACGTCGGCAAGTCTAAGAGGCTCGACGGTGCGAATGTGCGCATCCAGGAGAGATGATCGCGCAGCTACTCTGCCGAGCCTCACTTGATGGCCTATGCAAGACCACCCCGCGGTCATGCCGTCGATGCCCCAGGGATACGCTCGTACGGCCCCAAGCGCCTGCACGCCCTCTGCAGGGGATAGCATCGCGCCCGGTGCGATCGGCTCGTCTCACGTGAGATCGGAAGTCTTACCACTTCAGTGCACAACACAAATCGCTTAGTTGACACTGTATATAATTTCTGGTATGCTTACCTGCTTGTCTGATTGTTTTCAACGGAGGAGGGAATAAAGAAAAGTCTCTAATAAATCGTTTTATATAACTTTTCAGCACGTTCATCGACGATCAACGACCAAAACAAGAGGAGCATTCAATCTACATGAAGCAAAAATTTAAATCACCTACAACCGCAGCATTGGCCGGAGCACTGATTGCTGGTTCTGCACTTTTTGCTTCCTCCCTCCCCGCGAATGCTGACGCAGCAAATGAAATTCGCGCGAAGGCTGGAGATCAAGCCTCGGTATCACTAACCGCACACGCGGAATCCCCCTTCTACAAGAAACTCCCAAGTTACGTCAGTGACTCAATGAGGGACGGCTCCTTCTATTACACGGGATATAATCTCGAAGGTGGCGCGGCTACCGGTCTTGCTGATCTAGCGGCGCTTCATCCGACGGACACAAACGATAACTCTCTTACATTAGATGGCGATCCAGTACTGGCGTACTGCATCGAGAAGAATACGTTCCAGGGACGCTACCATCAGGACACAGGCACTCTCACCAAGTGGAACGAGCTAAAGCCACATTACAACGGCAATCTCCCGAACATGCTCCCCAAGATTGGGTGGGTTGCGAAAAACGGTTACCCGAGTGCATCTCTTGGCGAGTTTGAGAAGCAAGCTAACGCTGCCAATGGGAACGATGATGCAACAGGATCAGATTATAGGGATGCCGTGACCGCCACCCAGGCGGCAATATGGCACTTCAGTGATGATTTCACTCTGAATAGCAACGATATTACCGAATATGCAAATGGCAGGTTGGTATCAGTTTCCGACAGCACAAAGAAGCATGTATCGAGTCTTTATAACTATTTGATCAAAAAAGCCGTTCCGATCTCAGATCCGTTGGACTCAGCGTCCGACGCACAGGGAACCTCACAGTTCGCCGGTGCTGCCCTGAGCCTTGGAGCAGGGCAGAGGGGGCACCAAGACCGCATCATCGTTCCCCTCCAGCCAATCAGTCCGGCCCCGACTCCGACCCCAACACCCACTCCAACACCCACTCCAACACCCACTCCAACACCGACCCCAACACCCACTCCAACACCGACCCCAACACCCACTCCAACACCG
>NZ_LWHO01000015.1 GCF_001642025.1 Cutibacterium namnetense
GGTAAGGTTGGCTGGGCTGCTGCTTTTGGGTGGTGGTGTGGTTGGCTGGTTCTGCTGGCTGGTCTTGGGATCATGGTTTTGTGGTTTCGGGGTTGGTGTGGTAGGATTGGTCGGGTCGCCTTGTGATGGTTTCTGCGCTGGTGGTGTGGGGATTGTTGCGGTGGGTGTGATGCTTGAGAACTCAACAGTGTGTCTTTGATAGTCAATGATTTTTTTGATGCATCAGTGTGATGTGTCGGATTTTGTTTATGATTCCTTTGTGATTCTGGACATGTGACTGATTTTTTGGTCAGTGTTTGGGGTTAGTGTATTGGATTCTTCATGTGTGTCACTGTGGCCTGCATTTGTTGTGTGGGTGGGTGATATTTTTTCATTGGAGAGTTTGATCCTGGCTCAGGACGAACGCTGGCGGCGTGCTTAACACATGCAAGTCGAACGGAAAGGCCCCCTTGTGGGGTACTCGAGTGGCGAACGGGTGAGTAACACGTGAGTAACCTACCCTTGACTTTGGGATAACTTCAGGAAACTGGGGCTAATACCGGATAGGAGCTCCTGCTGCATGGTGGGGGTTGGAAAGTTTCGGCGGTTGGGGATGGACTCGCGGCTTATCAGCTTGTTGGTGGGGTAGTGGCTCACCAAGGCTTTGACGGGTAGCCGGCCTGAGAGGGTGACCGGCCACATTGGGACTGAGATACGGCCCAGACTCCTACGGGAGGCAGCAGTGGGGAATATTGCACAATGGGCGGAAGCCTGATGCAGCAACGCCGCGTGCGGGATGACGGCCTTCGGGTTGTAAACCGCTTTCGCCTGTGACGAAGCGTGAGTGACGGTAATGGGTAAAGAAGCACCGGCTAACTACGTGCCAGCAGCCGCGGTGATACGTAGGGTGCGAGCGTTGTCCGGATTTATTGGGCGTAAAGGGCTCGTAGGTGGTTGATCGCGTCGGAAGTGAAATCTTGGGGCTTAACCCTGAGCGTGCTTTCGATACGGGTTGACTTGAGGAAGGTAGGGGAGAATGGAATTCCTGGTGGAGCGGTGGAATGCGCAGATATCAGGAGGAACACCAGTGGCGAAGGCGGTTCTCTGGACCTTTCCTGACGCTGAGGAGCGAAAGCGTGGGGAGCGAACAGGCTTAGATACCCTGGTAGTCCACGCTGTAAACGGTGGGTACTAGGTGTGGGGTCCATTCCACGGATTCCGTGCCGTAGCTAACGCTTTAAGTACCCCGCCTGGGGAGTACGGCCGCAAGGCTAAAACTCAAAGGAATTGACGGGGCCCCGCACAAGCGGCGGAGCATGCGGATTAATTCGATGCAACGCGAAGAACCTTACCTGGGTTTGACATGGATCAGGAGTGCTCAGAGATGGGTATGCCTCTTTTGGGGTTGGTTCACAGGTGGTGCATGGCTGTCGTCAGCTCGTGTCGTGAGATGTTGGGTTAAGTCCCGCAACGAGCGCAACCCTCGTTCACTGTTGCCAGCACGTTATGGTGGGGACTCAGTGGAGACCGCCGGGGTCAACTCGGAGGAAGGTGGGGATGACGTCAAGTCATCATGCCCCTTATGTCCAGGGCTTCACGCATGCTACAATGGCCGGTACAAAGAGTTGCGAGCCTGTGAGGGTGAGCGAATCTCGGAAAGCCGGTCTCAGTTCGGATTGGGGTCTGCAACTCGACCTCATGAAGTCGGAGTCGCTAGTAATCGCAGATCAGCAACGCTGCGGTGAATACGTTCCCGGGGCTTGTACACACCGCCCGTCAAGTCATGAAAGTCGGTAACACCCGAAGCCGGTGGCCTAACCTTTTGTGGGGGAGCCGTCGAAGGTGGGACTGGTAATTAGGACTAAGTCGTAACAAGGTAGCCGTACCGGAAGGTGCGGCTGGATCACCTCCTTTCTAAGGAGTTTTTTGTGAGTGGAATGTTGGCGTCCTGCCGGTGAGGTGGGGTTGGAGGCATGCTGTTGGGGTTCTGGGGTATCACATGTGTGTGGTGGCCTGGTGCGATGCTGTGTTGTGCGCGTGAGTGTGTGGCGTGGTGTTCGTGTGGTGGTTGAGAACTGTATAGTGGATGCGAGCATCTTTATTTTTTGTTGTGTGACTTGTTGTTGTGCAAGTTGTGTAGTGCGATCGGTGGATGCCTTGGCACCAAGAGCCGATGAAGGACGTTGTGACCTGCGATAAGCCCTGGGGAGTTGGTGAACGAGCTGTGATCCGGGGGTGTCCGAATGGGGAAACCTGGAATGTCCGGAGTAGTGTCCGGTGACCCTGCCCTGAATGTATAGGGGTGTGGGAGGTAACGCGGGGAAGTGAAACATCTTAGTACCCGTAGGAAGAGAAAACAATTGTGATTCCGTGAGTAGTGGCGAGCGAAAGCGGATGAGGCTAAACCGTGTGTGTGTTCAAGCCGGCAGGCGTTGCATGTGCGGGGTTGTGGGGGCCTTGTGGTTCTGCTGCCGCAGGATTGGCCAGTAAGAAATGTTGCGTGAAGGTGAAGCGTCTGGGAAGGCGTACCGGAGTGGGTGAGAGTCCTGTAACTGTAAGCGTGGCACTGGTGTGGGTTGCCCCAAGTAGCGTGGGACTCGTGGAATTTCGCGTGAATCTGGCGGGACCACCCGTCAAGCCTAAATACTCCTTGGTGACCGATAGTGGATGAGTACCGTGAGGGAATGGTGAAAAGTACCCCGGGAGGGGAGTGAAATAGTACCTGAAACCGGTCGCATACAAGCCGTCAGAGCCTCTTATGGGGGGTGATGGCGTGCCTTTTGAAGAATGAGCCTGCGAGTTAGTGATGCGTGGCGAGGTTAACCCGTGGTGGGGGAGTCGTAGCGAAAGCGAGTCCGAGAAGGGCGTGAGTCGCGTGTTCTAGACCCGAAGCGGTGTGATCTATCCATGGCCAGGATGAAGCGTCGGTAAGACGTCGTGGAGGTCCGAACCCACTTCAGTTGAAAATGGAGGGGATGAGTTGTGGATAGGGGTGAAAGGCCAATCAAACACCGTGATAGCTGGTTCTCCCCGAAATGCATTTAGGTGCAGCGTTGCGTGGTTCTTGTCGGAGGTAGAGCACTGGATGGTCTAGGGGGCTTATCGGCTTACCGAAATCAGCCAAACTCCGAATGCCGGCAAGTTGAGCGTGGCAGTGAGACGGCGGGGGATAAGCTTCGTCGTCGAGAGGGAAACAGCCCAGATCATCAGCTAAGGCCCCTAAGTGGTAACTCAGTGGAAAAGGATGTGGAGTTGCGTAGACAACCAGGAGGTTGGCTTGGAAGCAGCCATCCTTGAAAGAGTGCGTAATAGCTCACTGGTCAAGTGATTCCGCGCCGACAATGTAGCGGGGCTTAAGTTATCCGCCGAAGCTGTGGCAACTGTGATAGTTGGGTAGGGGAGCGTCGTGTTAGTGGTGAAGCTGCCGGGTGACCGTGTGGTGGAGTTAACGCGAGTGAGAATGCAGGCATGAGTAGCGTTTGACGGGTGAGAATCCCGTCCGCCGATTATCCAAGGGTTCCAGGGTCAAGTTTGTCTGCCCTGGGTGAGTCGGGTCCTAAGGCGAGGCCGACAGGCGTAGTCGATGGGTAACCAGTTGATATTCTGGTACCGGCTTGTCACCGTCCGTGTCGAGGTGTGTGATGCTAAGCATGTGAGTCTGCCTTGGGAGCATCTTTGATGTTTTTGGGGTTGGGTGAGTGTGTGAACCGATCATGTAGTAGGCAAGCTGCGGAGGGACGCAGTGAGGTAGCTCATCCCCGGCGATGGTTGTCCGGGGCTAAATGTGTGGACTGTCTGGTAGGTAAATCCGCTGGGCGTGAAGGTTGAGGCATGATGGCGAGCCCACGAGTGTGGGTGAGTGAGTGATCCTGTACTGTCAAGAAAAGCTTCGTGAGCGAGGTGGCGGGTCCGCCCGTACCCTAAACCGACACTGGTGGATAGGTAGAGTATACCGAGGCGATCGAGTGAATCGTGGTGAAGGAACTCGGCAAAATGCCCCCGTAACTTTGGGATAAGGGGGACCTGAACTGTCACGCGCCTGTGCGGTGTGGTGGCGGTGAGGGGCGCAGAGACCAGGGGGAAACGACTGTTTACCAAAAACACAGGTCCGTGCGAAGTCGTAAGACGATGTATACGGACTGACTCCTGCCCGGTGCTGGAAGGTTAAGGGGAACTGTTAGTTTCGGCGAAGCGGTGAACTTAAGCCCCAGTAAACGGCGGTGGTAACTATAACCATCCTAAGGTAGCGAAATTCCTTGTCGGGTAAGTTCCGACCTGCACGAATGGAGTAACGATTTCCCTACTGTCTCCACCATGAACTCGGTGAAATTGCATTACGAGTAAAGATGCTCGTTACGCGCAGCAGGACGGAAAGACCCCGGGACCTTTACTATAGTTTGGTATTGGTGATTGGGACGATTTGTGTAGGATAGGTGGGAGACGTTGATACGGCCACGCTAGTGGTGGTGGAGTCGTTGGTGAAATACCACTCTGATTGTTCTGGTTATCTCACTGTGGACCGTGATCCGGTTCAAGGACAGTGCCTGATGGGTAGTTTGACTGGGGCGGTCGCCTCCTAAAAGGTAACGGAGGCGCCCAAAGGTTCCCTCAGCCTGGTTGGTAATCAGGTGGTGAGTGTAAGTGCACAAGGGGGCTTGACTGTGAGACTGACAGGTCGAGCAGGGACGAAAGTCGGGACTAGTGATCTGACGGTGGCTTGTGGACGCGCCGTCACTCAACGGATAAAAGGTACCCCGGGGATAACAGGCTGATCTTGCCCGAGCGCTCATAGCGACGGCATGGTTTGGCACCTCGATGTCGGCTCGTCGCATCCTGGGGCTGGAGTCGGTCCCAAGGGTTGGGCTGTTCGCCCATTAAAGCGGCACGCGAGCTGGGTTCAGAACGTCGTGAGACAGTTCGGTCCCTATCCGCTGCGCGCGTAGGAATCTTGAGAAGGGCTGTCTTTAGTACGAGAGGACCGAGACGGACTGACCTCTGGTGTGCCAGTTGTTCTGCCAAGAGCATGGCTGGTTGGCTACGTCGGGTCGTGATAACCGCTGAAAGCATCTAAGCGGGAAGCACGCTTCAAGATAAGGATTCCCACAGGATTATCCTGGTAAGGTCCCCGAGAGACGATCGGGTTGATAGGCCAGACGTGGACGCATCGTAAGGTGTGGAGCTGACTGGTACTAATAGACCGAGGACTTACCCTCAACACGTGACACACGAGACTCGCATCCACTATACGGCTCCCAACCCCTACAAGGGTTGCGTGAAGCCACGCATACCTCGTGACCCCCAAGTTTTTCCGGTGGTCATAGTGGAAGGGAAACACCCGGTCCCATACCGAACCCGGTCGTTAAGCCTTCCAACGCCGATGGTACTGCACGAGGGATCGTGTGGGAGAGTAGGACACTGCCGGAATACATTCCCCGTGTGCGGCATGGTGAACACACACTGGCGAGCATTCCCCCGAGAATGCCTGCCAGTGACCCCGTGTTCACCATGCCGCACACACGGGCGTATACGCGGGCACGGCCACACCCCCACAAACACCACCCACCAGCCAG
>NZ_LWHO01000001.1:0-220562 GCF_001642025.1 Cutibacterium namnetense
CTCACCCACCGGCGCACTCACCAACCTGCCACCATGAGTCGCCAAACCACGCCGAAGCTCACCACGCAACCCACACGCACCCCTCCAACCCTCATCAGCCAACAACACCACATACCGCATCGTCGCTGCGGTTCCCCCCAGATCGTGGAGGGCTTGCGGCTACGCGGCGTCCGGGACGGGCGTCGCGGTGGTCTGCTCGTAATTGACCGGTGACATCATGCCAGCGGCGCTGTGTCGGCGTTGGTGGTTGTAGAACCCGTAGGCCCAGTCGATGACGACGGCCCGGGCCTGGGCCCGGGTGTCGAACTCGTGCCGGGACAGGACTTCCCACTCCAGGGAAGAGAAGAACGCCTCGGCGGCGGCGTTGTCGAAGCACGAGCCGACCCGGCCCATCGACTGGCGGATCCCGAGGTCGGCGCAGAGCCGGGTGAACGAGGTCGCCGTGTAGGTCGAGCCCCTGTCGGTGTGGAAGATGACGCGGTTGGCCTCGTCCTCGCGCCAGATCGCCTCCTTGCCGCCGCGAGCGGTGACGGCCATCCGGATCGCCGCGCACGCCAGGTCAGCGTCGGGGTGGGCGCTGGTCGCGGCGCCGAGCAGCCGGCGCGAGTACAGGTCGATCACGGTGGCCAAGTACAGCTTGCCCTCGGCCGTGGGGATCTCGGTGATGTCGCCGACCCACTTGTAGTTGGGCGCCGGCGCGGTGAAGTCGCGACGCACCAGGTCCAGGAACTTGGGTGCGGTCCTGTCCTGCCTGGTCAGGCCGCTGCGGCGCTTGATCACGCGGGCCACCAGGCCCTGACGGCGCATCGACTCGGCGACCGTCTTCTCGCTGACCCGCCATCCGGCCTCGCGCAGGTCCTCGCGCAGGCGGGGCGATCCGTGCAGGCCCTTCGCCTTGCGGAACGCGACGGCCACGGCCCGGTCGACGGTGTCGCGCCGCCGGTCGGTGTCGGTGAACAGCCCGCTCGCGGCGCCCGGGCCGTCCGCGTGCTTGATCCACTTGTAGAACCACGCCTCGGAGACTCCGAGCAGCGCGCAGACGGTCGTGTGTGGCACGGCGTAGTTGGTCCTCTGGTCGGCGATGAAGCGTGCCACGCTCACTTCGTCGCCTCCTTCACCCACAGGACCACGGATCGCTTGAGGACATCGCGCTCCATCCGCAGCTCGGCGACCTCGGCGCGGAGCCGTTTCAGCTCCTCGTAGTCGTCCTTGGACAGCTCGCCATGACCTTCGCGTGCGGCACGAGCGCGTTGGACCCAGTCGCCCAGCGTGCCCTCGTTCACGCCCAGATCTCGAGCGACCTGCGTGATCGGCTTGTTCGTCTCCTCGACGATCCGGACCGCTCCCTCACGGAACTCCCGGTCGTACTTCTTGCGCTTCTCTGGCATCTCGATCCTCATTGTGGATGCCTCTACGCTCCGGGGGGAACCTCAGACGCTGGCGCAGCAGCTCCAGTACCCGAGTCTTGTGGTTAAGAGGAATAGTGGCCGTCCAGGTGCACTCCAGGCTCCATCCACCCAGCTCCGGGGCGACATCACACCGCAATTCGATCTGCCGGTTGGTCAGCAACTTCTGCAGCCGACGATGCAGGGTGCTGGCCGGAACGTCGAGGGTACGGGCAAGTGAAGTGGCGCTGGTACGTCCATCGACAGCGAGCGACTGAGCTACCTCCCGGTCCAGATCGTCGGGAGGTAGCATCCACAACTCCCCTGGCCGGGGGCCCTTGGCCAGGGTTTTCTCCGTTTTACTCAGCGCATCGATATGCCAAGAGTTCGAGCCGATAACGACTGAAGTCACCAAAGCGCTGCGCGAGCCATGAACCCCGCGCAACCCTCCAATCCAGTCGATAACCATGTCTGACAGGGTGGGAAGATCAGGCGCAACGACCGTCAAAAGAAGATCACGATCCCCCGTTGTCTCGTCAACACTGACGATCATGGGATTCGCACAGAGAGTCTTGATGACTTGGGGAAGGCTCTCGGTATGACAGTCGACCTCAACGATGGCTGTCATCTGCCGGTTGAGGTTCGGACAGGCAGTTATCCATGCAATTCCGTCATCGACGAGCCGTTGCCAGCGGTGGGCGACGGTGGTCGGGGAGACACCCAAAATATTGCCCACTTTGGCCCAGCTGGCGCGCGGGTCGATCTGCAAGACGTTAACGAGTCGCCGGTCAAGCTCTTCGTACATGTGACTCCTTCGCCGACGCTGGGAAGATCCTTAAAAGTGTCTCACTTCAGTTGGAAATAACGTGCAACCACCCCGCCAGTTGTGCGCACATCTGTCGCAGGAGCCACCGCACGAACTCCCAGTGCCAACGTAGGGGCCAGACGGATCAACGAAGAGCCGTCGACCTGCACAACTGCAGGTCAGGGCAGGCCTCCTTTGACTGCAGAGATGTCGCCAGCGCAGCGCTTGCGACTGAAGTGGCATCACAGCAAGGAAGCCGGCTCTTCAACACCAGACATCGTCGTCAGGGGGAACCACAATGACCGCTACCAATCCCATCCGAGTCGTCCAGTGGGGCCTAGGAGCGATGGGCCAAGGCATGGCCAAACTCATCGCTGCCAAGGACGGACTGGAACTCGTCGGGGCCATCGACGTCAACCCAGCTCTGGACGGCAAAGATGTTGGCGAGATCCTCGGCACTGATCCACTCGGAGCCACCGTCACAACTCATCCCACCTCCATCCTCAATTCCAACAACGTCGACGTCGTCACTATCGCCACAACCTCGTGGCTCCGCGACCAGATCGCCGATCTGCGCACCATCATTACCGCTGGCATCAACGTCGTGAGCATCGCCGAAGAGATGTCCTGCCCCGAGGCCCAGAACCCCGACATGGCCAAGGAACTCGACGAACTCGCCAAGCAGCACGGCGTCTCGGTCGTCGGCGTCGGCGTCAACCCCGGATTCGTGCTGGACCACCTCGTCGTCGCCCTCAGCTCCGGAAGCCAGGAAGTCACCCACATCGAAGCCCGCCGCGTCAACGACCTCGCCCCCTATGGCCAGACTGTGCTGCGCACCCAGGGAGTCGGCACCACCCCCGAGGAGTTCAAGGCTGGCGTGGCAAACGGATCCATCGTTGGCCACGTAGGCTTCCCCGAATCCATCCGGCTCATCAGCGACGCCCTCGGTCTGGACGTCGACTCGATCGAGCAGCACATCGAGCCCATCATCGCCAAGGTCGCCCGCCCTGCCCGGGACCGCACCGTCGAGCCAGGTCAGGTGGCTGGCTGCAACCACACCGCCGTCGGCCGTCGCGGAGGCGAGGAGGTCATCCGACTCATCCATCCGCAGCAGGTCGCCCCAGAGACCGAAGGCCAGGAGACCGGCGACTTCATCACCATCACTGGTGTTCCAGACATCGCAATGTCGACAGGCCCAGAAATTGCTGGCGGCAGAGCTACCGCGGGAATTTGCGTCAACACCATCCCGCGCATCGTCACTGCCACCCCCGGCCTCAAGCGCATCATCGACCTGCCCTCACCGTGTGCCCTCATGGGACCGTCGGCCTACCAGCGTCGTTGAGCGAGGTCGTCATGACAGATATCCCTCACACCACCCCGCAGGCAGACAGCCTCATTCCGAAGGGCACCTGGGTCGAGGTCCGCACCGTCATCCTGCCGCCCTCTGATCGGGCCGCTGCCGTACCGGCAGACACCGCAGCCACCCCTCTCGTGCAGTGGGTTAGCGGATTCCTCGACCAGGAGGCACACCTCGGTGACGAAGTCACCATCACTTCGATTATCGGGCGGCATCACACCGGCGTCCTCGACCGCATCAACCCCAGTTACAGCCACAGCTTCGGCAACACCGTGCCCGAACTGCTACCCATCGGCACCACGCATGAACCCATCACACCTCACGGGCAAAAGGACCAGTCATGAGCAACTCATATGACGACGTCATGGCTCGCCGCAGCGACATCATGCGGCAAGCCCTCGCCCTGGACTACGACAGTTTTCAGCACGGTGACCTAGTCTTCGACTACGACGCCTTGATGTCCTCGACTGGCTACCGCCTGGACGACGTCGCGCGCATCCAGGCCGAAACCAAGGTTGGCCACACCCCGCTATATGAGTTACATCGCCTCACCGAAGCCGTGCGTGAGATCGCCGGCCCTGGAAAAGGCGCCCGGATTCTCCTCAAAGACGAGGCTGCCAATGCGTCGGGCAGTTTCAAAGCTCGTCGCGCCTCCCTGAGTGCCCATGAAGCCCAAGTTAAGGGCTTCGCCGGCATGGTGACGGCAACCAGTGGAAACTACGGCGCTGCCGTCGCCTCCCAAGCCGCTCAGCGCGGGCTGGCCTGCATCGTCATCCAGGAAATCTACGACTCCCAGCACGTCAGCCAGCCCGAGATTGTCGAAAAATCCCGAGCCTGCGAGGCTTACGGCGCAGAAGTGATCAAGCTAACGGTCGGACCGGAACTTTTCTACGTGCTGCTGCGCACTTTGGAGGACACCGGATACTTCAACGCCAGCCTTTACACCCCCTACGGCATCGCCGGCATCGAAACCCTCGGCGCCGAAATCGGCCGCGAAGTGCAGGAACGCTACGGCCGCCAACCCGACGCCGTCGTCGTTACTCACGCCGGTGGCGGCAACATCACCGGAACCACCCGCGGCTTGCGCAAGGTGGGCTGCGACGAGACCCAAGTCATCGCGGTATCGGTGGATCTCACTGGGCTGCACATGGCCTCCGACCACGACTTCAACAACAAGTCGTTTACGACGGGGCACACTGGCTTCGGCGTACCCTTCGCAACCTGGCCGGACCGCGTCGACGTCCCGCGCAATGCCGCGCGTCCGCTGCGCTACATGGACGGCTACCAGCTGGTATCCCAAGGCGAGGTCTTCTACATGACCGAGCTCCTCACCAAGATCGAGGGCCTGGAGCGTGGGCCAGCCGGTAACACCAGCCTGACGGCCGCGGTCGCCATGGCCCGTCAGATGGATCGCGACCAGATCGTTGTCGTCCAAGAAACCGAGTACACCGGCGCTGGAAAACACCACAATAGCCAGCTGTCTTTCGCACGGTCGCGGGGAATTGAGATTCGCCGCGGCGATCCTGCCGACAACGTTCCAGGCAAAGCGATCGTCATTCCAGAACGCCTCGATCAGGTAAGCGTCCGCCCCCTCGACCTCGACAAGCTGCGTCACAGCTACCTGCGCCACGCGAGTCAGATCGTGGCACCCGAGCAATGGGGGGACGTCGAGCTGGAGTTCCTGGCTGCTGAAACCAACACCACCACTGATGACGTCCGCCAGATCGGCGCTGACCTGGCCACGCAGACGAAAGGAGCATGATGTCCAACCCTGATCAGGAGCGCGTCGAGCGCTACGAAGCTCTGCGCTCCGAACTCGCCGACCTCGACGACGCGGCCCTCAAGGAACGCTTCTGGCAACTGTGCGAGGAGGTCATGACACCGGTCGTTGACCTTGCCCGCAGCCACACCACCCCCTCCATTGAACGGTCCGTTCTACTGCGCATGGGAATCGACTCGGTGACAACCCATGCCGTCGTTGAGAACGTCTTCGCGGCCGGTTTGGGCGGCAAAGGGGCCGGCCACGCCGTACTGCGACTGTCCCGTCGTGACGGCATTGATCTGTGTAAGGCAGCTGCCCGCATAGCCGAGGATCCCAAGACCCTCGACGGACTATTCGACGGCACACCGCTGCCAACCGCGAAAACGCCGATCGCGGATTCCAAGGAAGGAGCCCCGGCATGACTGCCCAAGACACGTGTCTGCACCACAAGCACGCCCGCCAGCGCGAGCACCTCGACCCCGTCAGCGAATCCGCTGTGATGCCGTCGAAGCCGATCGAGCCCCACTCCCAACAAGACTCCCCCGGCCCGAATACCAAACTCAATATCGAGGAGATCCTCACCGACCTTGAGCACTACCATCCCCGTCGCAAGGGATGGACCTGGCGGAACGTGCCAGAAGAGGGAGTCGACATGGGCGACTTCCACTACCGGAACATGTCCACCCCGCTGAAGCAGAGTATGCCCCTGCCCGCAGCAGAGTACTTCGAGAACATCGATCCTCAGCCGGCACCCGTCGTCACCTCCGAGATCGCCTCCGGGCACTTCGAGGACGACCTGCGCCGCATGAGAATGGCGGCTTGGCACGGAGCTGACCACATCATGGTCATCCGCACCACCGGGCAGAGCCACATCGACGGACTACTAGAAGGCACCCCAGAAGGTATCGGCGGCGTTCCAATCACCCGTAAACAGCTGCGCGCCAGCCGCAAGGCCTGCGACCTCATCGAGGACGAGGTAGGACGCCCCATCAACTTCCACTCCTACGTTTCCGGAGTCGCCGGCCCTGAAGTGGCCGTCCTCTTCGCCGAGGAAGGGGTTAACGGCGCTCACCAGGATCCGCAATACAACCTGCTGTACCGCAATATCAACGCCTACCGCAGCTACGTTGACGCCGGCGAGGCCAAGAAGGTGATGGCAGGCGCACAGATCTTCCAGATCGACGGCGCACACAACGCCAACGCCACCGCCCGGCATGGCTGGAAGGTCATGCCTGAGCTCATGGTCCAGCACGGCCTCAACTGCATGTTCTCGGTCCTGATCGGGATGCCGAAAGACCTCATCGGCTTGTCGACAGTTCCGCCCAGCGCTCCACCGGCGCCCAAACTCTGGTACAACCTGCCATACGCGGTGGCCCTACGTGATCTGTTCAGCGAGTACAAGATGCGCGCCCAGCAGAACACCCGATACATCGAGTCCGACCTCGCCGAAGCCATCCGTACCCACACCATCGACACCCTCATCTCGATGCTGACCAGCGCAGACATCCAGAGCACCATTCCCCCTGACGAAGGCCGCAACCTGCCCTGGCATCACAACTCCGTTCGCGGCGTCCAGACGGTCAAACAGACCTGGGCCGCCCTCGATGGCATCAAAGAAATGGTGACCATCAACCGCGACGGACCGCTGGGTGACATGGCTCGCGACCTCAAGGAGAGGGCCATCGGGTTCCTTACCGAAATGCTCCACGTCGGTGGCTACTTCGCCGCCGTTGAAGACGGATTCTTCGTCGACTCGGCAGAATTCCCGGAACGCAACCACGACGGTATCGCCCGTGACGGCCAAGGCGGAATCGCCGAAGGAACCGTCGTCGAGCGTGACCCCGACTACCTCGCCCCAGTCTGCGACCATTTCGGCAACAATAACCTGCCCGAGGGCCTCAATAAGCCGTGCGATCTCATCGACGGCTGCACCCTGTGTAAGCCCGAGAAAATCGTCTACATCGACGAGCTCGACCCCAACGACTCGGCCGCCACCCGCCTGGCCCGCACCCGCCCCTTCCGCGACGGCACAGCGCTGCGGCCCGAGGCGGAATGGGCCGGTGACGGCGTCGTTCTGGTACAGATGAACATCCCCGCCTCCGAGGACATCGCCCGTGAAGCAGCCGTCGAGATGGCGCGCAGAATGGGCATCACCGACCCTTAGGTTTGCAACCTGCAAGCGCTGCACCCCGCCGAGGGATGCTTCGCTGAAGTCAGGGGTCAGGCGACCCACGTCGACGTCGACCCGTCCAAGCTGACGATCCCGGAGAAAATCGAACTGCTGCCCGCCGACGAATTACGGCAATTCGTCACCGACCACGAGTTGTCGGTAGTCGCCGGCACCGTTGGTGAGGACGAGCACAGCGTCGGACTGCGCGAAATCCTCGACATCAAGCACGGTGGCATCGAGAAATACGGGGTGAAGTACCGCTACCTCGGCACATCGGTGCCGGTGGAGAAGATGGTCGATGCCGCCATCGAAAGCGGAGCCGACGCCATCCTCATCTCCACGATCATCAGTCATAACGACATCCACCGCACCATGATGCGCAAGTTGGCTGATCTGGCCACCGAAAAAGGCATCCGCGACAAGGTCGTTCTCGTCGCCGGCGGCACCCAGGTAAACCGAGAAATGGCAGCAGAGACCGGCCTGGACGCCACATTCGGGCGCGGCACCAAGGGCATCGACGTCCTCGACGCCATCGTGCGCACCATGCGCATCCGCGAAGAGGGCTAACTACGATGACCATACTCACCACCGTGGAGATCGGCTCCACCATCACCAAGGCCAACGCCTTCTGCATGGAGTCCGGGGTGCTGCACCACATCGGGCAGGGTTTCGCCCCTACCTCGGTGGCCGACGGCGATGTGCGCATCGGCGCGGATGCCGCGATCACCCAGATGCGTGAGCAATGCGCCTCACCGCTGGCCGCCGAGAAGGTCTTCGTGAACTCCTCGGCGGCCGGAGGATTGCGCATGAGCGTCCACGGTCTGACCCGCTCCATGACGGCCAGAGCTGCGCGCGAGGCAGCCCTGGGCGCCGGGGCCATCGTCACTATGACCACCGTCGGGGCAATGGACGAGTTCGACTTGGAAGATCTCCAGGAGAACCACCCCAACATCATTCTGCTGGCCGGTGGGGTCGATGACGGAGAAAAACGTATCGTCGTCGAGAACGCGAAGATCGTTGCGTCCGCCCAACTTGGGGTGCCAGTTATCTACGCCGGGAACTCCCGTGTCAGGCGACACGTCGAGTCCATCTTCGCCGATGCCGGCCAACCACTGACATGCGTCGAGAACGTCTTCCCTGACGTCGACGTACTGCGTGTCGAACCGGTGCGCGCCGTCATACACGACGTCTTCAACGATCACATCACCGCCGCCCCAGGCATGCACGGCCTGGCCGAGCTGACTGACCATGAGATCCTGCCGACCCCAGGAGCCGTGCTGCTCGCCACTGAGTTGTTCGCCGATGCCGTGGGCGATGCGGTGGTGGTCGACGTAGGTGGCGCCACCACCGACATCCACAGCGTCACCGACGGATCCTCGGAGTGGTCGGCTCGGGTGATCGACCCCGAACCACGAACTAAGAGAACCGTCGAGGGCGACCTCGGAGTCTTCGTCAACGCACGTCGCGTCGCGGCGATGACTGATGAGGGAGAGGAGGAGCGTCTGGAATGGCTGCGTGCCATTCCCGGCGACGAGCGGGAGGCTGAGGTGACCCAGTGGCTTGCCCGGGAGGCCGTCGAGACCGGAGTGGGCCGTCATGCCGGAACGGTGACCGAGATCTTCACCCCGACCGGCAAGACCCAAGTGGTGCGTGGCAAGGACCTCAGCGCCGTTCGCTGGGTGGTGGGAACCGGAGGGGCCTTGACTCGGGTACCGGGCGGTGCGGATATCCTCCGCCGAATCTGTACCGGAGCTGGCGCCCAGCTGCTGCCTAGTCCTGAGGCCACCATCGTCATCGACCGCGACTACCGATTTTCCGCCCTCGGGACGATAGCCCAGTGCTACCCCGACGAGGTCCGTCGCACCTTCGCAACCTGGATCGAATCCCTCACTGGCAGCACAAAACTGCCCAACGACGAGAGGGTGGGCGTCACTGATGACGCTGCCCCACCCGACGTGACAAAAAACGACACCCCACACGGGATGGAAAACACATCATGAACGGCCTCACCCCCCGGTTGGAGATTTTCGCCGACCGTATCCGCAACAATGCGCGGGCAATCGTTCACCAGTGCGCCGAACACGGTGTCCAGGTCGCAGCCGTCACCAAGGTGCTACATGCCCACCCGGTGCTCCCAGGCTTTGGAGGACACCGGCATCACGATGCTCGCTGATTCTCGACTTCAAAACCTGCGTCAAATCGCCGAATGTGGCACTTCGCTACCAACTATGTTGCTGCGAGCCCCTGGACGTCACGACATTGACGACACTGTTCAGCTCGCCGACATTTCTCTCAACTCCTCCCTTACGACGATGACCGCTTTATCGGACGCCGCTGTCCGAGCCAGGACCCGCCACGGAGTCATCGTCATGGTCGATGTCGGTGATCTGCGTGAGGGAGTGTGGCCCGACCATCTCGTTGATGTTGTCTCCGCGGCAGCCGCCCTGCCCGGCATCGATATCAAGGGGGTCGGTACCAACCTGGCCTGCTACGGCGGAGTCCAACCAAGCGTCAAAAATATGACTCGCCTAGTACAGTTACGCGACATGGCGCGCGCGGCCACCGGCCTGGAGCTGGATCTCATCTCGGGCGGGAACTCGGCAAATCTTCCGCTTATGATGAGCGGTACCATGCCGTCCGAAATCAACAATCTGCGCATTGGTGAAGCCATCATCCTGGGTCGCAACACCCTGGATCGGTCGCCATGGCCGCAAACCCGTCAGGACACCGTCGAAGTTGTCACCGATATCATCGAACTCGAGCGCAAGCCATCGATTCCGCTAGGACGCACCGGCGAGGACGCGTTCGGTCAACACGTCACCTTCACCGATCGAGGTACTCGGCTGCGTGCCATCTGTAATCTCGGTCGCCAGGACGTCAATCCGTCTGATCTGACGCCCGTTGACCCTGGCCACATCGTGCTGGGAGCCAGTTCGGATCACCTCATCGTTGATATGACTGATTCCGCCGAATCCGTCGAGATCGGCACTGAAGTGAGATTCCGGCCCACCTATGCCGGCTTGCTCGCCACCGCCACCTCCTCTGCCGTGTGGAAGGCAGCGGCCACTGCCCATCGCCTGTGAGGCGACCGTCATCACCTTCACCGAACAAAGGAGTTCCCGTGAGTGCACGAGAAACACAATCCATCGACGTACCGCATCACAGCGCCCTAGCTAGACCCGTGAAGAAACCGTCACCCGCTCTCGGCCGGGAAGGCCCCGCAGAGGAGCGTGAGCTACAACGTGGGCTGACCAACCGTCACCTACAGCTCATTGCACTAGGCGGCGCCATCGGCACTGGAATGTTCATGGGATCGAGCAGCACCATCCATCTTGCTGGCCCGTCTAGTGCCCTCGTCTACGCCCTCATCGGCTTCTTCCTCTACTTCATGATGCGGGCCCTTGGCGAGATGCTGCTGTCCAACCTCAACTACAAATCTTTCCGGGACATCGCTGAGGACCTGCTTGGTCCAGCCGGTGGTTTTATCGCCGGGTGGACATATTGGTTCTCGTGGATCGTGGCCGCCATGGGCGACATGGCCGCTATTACCGCCTACTTCCAATATTGGTGGCCGAATGTCCCGAAGTGGCTTCCCGCAGCCGCCCTAGCCGCCGTCCTACTCGCCCTCAACATTATTGCCGTGCAGTTCTTTGGTGAGGCCGAGTTCTGGTTCGCCCTCATCAAGCTCATCGCAGTCGGTGCGCTGGTCATTGTTGCCATCGCACTGTTGGCAAGCCGCTTCGTCTCCCCCGACGGCGACCCTGCCACCATCGCCAACCTGTGGAATGATGGCGGTTTCTTCCCCAACGGCCTGATGGGCTTCCTCGGCGGCTTCCAGATCGCGTTCTTCGCCTTCGTCGGTATCGAGCTCGTCGGTACTGCCGCTGCCGAAACCAAGGATCCCTGCACCACTCTCCCAAAGGCAATCAATGCCATCCCGGTGCGACTTGCCCTCTTCTACGTGCTCGCCCTGCTAGCCATCACCGCCGTCATACCGTGGCGCAAAGTCGTGCCCGGGGTAAGCCCTTTCGTGTCGCTGTTCGGCTTGGCGGGCTTCGGCGCAGCTGCCAGTGTGATGAACTTCGTCCTGCTTACCGCTGCGGCGTCATCGGATAATTCCGGCCTGTACTCGACCTCACGAATGATGTACGGCCTAGCCCTCGACAGCCAGGCTCCCTCACGGTTTCGAAAACTGTCGAGCAACAACGTGCCGCGCAACGCGCTTGTCGCCTCGTGCCTGCTGCTGCTATGCGGCATCACTTTCCTCTACACCTCGGATTCGATCATGCAGGCCTTCGCCTTGGTGACGACAGTTGCCGCCCTACTGTTCCTCTTCACCTGGTCACTCATCGTCGTCTGCTACATCGTGTACCGCCACAAGCGCCCGCAGCTCCACAACGAGTCCGTCTACAAGATGCCTGGTGGCGTCCCCATGTGCTGGGTTGTGCTGGCCTTCTTCGCCACCAGCCTGGTCATTCTTACCTTGGACCCGACCACTCGGATCGCAGTGCTCATCACCCCGATCTGGTTCGCGTTCATCGGAGCGATGTACTTCGTGTACCGCCGCCGCGAGCAGCATAAAGAAGCGTTGCGCTAACTTTCACCGACGCCCCGACCCCAGGAACACACCAGATGCTCGTCGAGCCGTGGCCCGGGGATATTTGACCCGAGGCGATGCTCGTTGGGTACTGCCGCGGGCTGGCTCAGCCGTCTCAGCACCCTCGATACCCATCGATCACCACCTGCGTGAAAAATTCACCGACATGCAGCCAGACAGCCGTAAATCCTCTTTATATTGCCATTATTTCACCCCTTCCATATATCAAATTTGTCGCACGCTAACACACCAGTGTTACACTGCAATGAAGTCGCGTCGCGGCAGGCCGAATCACCGTCGATCCACCCTCATCGCACGCCCCTGGTTTTGGCGACCGTATTTAGGAGGCGACTGATATGACTGGTTTTAGCAAGATTCCAGGCAGGGAGCGACACTCGCACACATTGGCGTCAAGCGAACACCACGGGAGCGCGCCGAGAGCCGGGGCGTCACCGTCCAACCAGCAGCCAGAAGCTCACCTGCACCGCAACCTCAACAACCGTCACATCCAGCTCATCGCTATCGGCGGTGCTATCGGAACCGGCCTGTTCCTAGGCTCTGGCAAAGCCATCCGCGCCGCAGGCCCCAGCATCATCGTCTCATACCTCGTCATCGGCACCATGCTCTACTTCGTCGTTAGGGCTATGGGCGAGCTGCTCATGTACAACCTCGATTACAAGAGCTTCCAAGACTTCGCAGCTGATCTGATCGGCCCCTGGGCTCGATTCTTTGTAGGGTGGACCTATTGGCTTTGTTGGGTCGTCACCGGCATGGCCGAGCTCATTGGAATTACGACCTACTGGGATTTCTGGGTTAAGAATAGAGGGATTGCGACTCTACTCGCAGCCGCCACATTATTTCTCCTGCTCTGTTTGAACCTTCTTACCGTAAAAATGTTTGGAGAGCTAGAGTTCTGGTTTGCGCTCATCAAGATTATCGCGATTATTTCTCTCATCCTCCTCGCCATCGTGCTAGCCGTCATGAAGTTCCGATCTCCGTCTGGAGGCGCGGCATCCATCGCCAACCTGTGGAACCGCGGCGGCTTCATGCCCAACAGTTGGAGTGGCTTCTTCGCTGGTTTCCAGATGGCAGCATTCGCCTTCGTCGCAATTGAACTCATCGGAACCACCGCCGCTGAGACACAAGATCCCGAGAAGACCCTTCCCCGGGCCATTAGCGCTGTCCCGGCCCGAATCCTTATCTTTTACGTCGGCGCCTTGCTTGCGATCATGACCGTCGTTCCGTGGGACCAGGTCCGGGCAGATTCCTCCCCGTTCGTGCAGGTTCTCGGACTAGTGGGATTCACTGGCGCAGCTAGCGTGATGAATTTCGTCGTCCTGACATCGGCAGCCTCATCGTCTAACTCTGGGATCTACTCCATCTCAAGAATGCTTTTTGGGCTCGCACACAAGCACATGGCGCCGAAGTTGTTCGGCCGACTCAGTAAGAACGGCGTCCCCTGTTGGGGCCTCGTCGTCACTGTCCTGGCCCTGAGCACGTCACTGCTCCTAGCCGCATCCGAGTCGTTTACCAAGGCATTTACCCTCGTCACGACAATTTCGTCGGTACTATTCCTCTTCGTCTGGAGCATGATCGTCATCAGCTACATGAAGTACCGCAAGGTTGCGCCCGCCGCCCACGCCGCATCTAGGTACCCCATGCCTGGGGGTCGCGGCATGTGCTGGGCCATATTGGCGTTCTTCGTGTTCGTCCTCGTGCTGCTGACTCAGGAAGCCGACACTGCTCGAGCCCTGGCCCTCACACCAGTATGGTTCGTCATCCTCGGAATCGGCTGGTTCTTCGACCGCCGCCACGCCACCCAAGACGATGTAGGCACCGACGACGCCCATTCGAACGGAGATAGCTAAGTGATGATAATCGTCGGGTGCCGTTTTACCTGAGCACTGTGCCCGCGTCGCCGTCCTCCATACCGACCCTCAACCCTTCTATCCCCTATCCGTCCCTCTCAGACAATCCCTTCGCCTTCCTCCCGGGCCGATCCCGCCCTGCTCAGTCCAGCTCTTCCCGGATCAACCCGCCGCCTTACCCATCAGTCCGGCCCCTCCCCAAGCCAACCCGCCGCCTTACCATTTCTGACAGTTCAAAGGAGCTATGACACATGCCACGTTGTCCATCACCTTCTCACGCCATTATTGATCTGCGTGCCATCGCTGCGAATCTCGCCGTCGTGAGAAAACGCGCAGGTGACCGAAAAGTCCTCTTTGCCGTCAAAGCCGACGCCTACGGACATGGGGCAGTCGAGGTCTCGCGCTATGTCGAAAAACACCGATATGCCGACTGGCTCGCCGTCGCCACCGTCGCTGAGGGTCAGGAGCTGGTTGAAGCCGGCATCACCCTGCCCATACTCAAGCTCTCCCCCGCCGATCCTTGGGACATGGATGCTGCCATCACATCTGGGATGCGTCTAACCGTGGTGGATTTCGACACTCTGGAAGCGGTAAGTAAAGCCGCTGTACGACTAGGGATCACTGCCAGGATTCACATCGCTGTCGATAGCGGCATGGGACGCATTGGGCTGCGCCCTGAACACCTTGCTCAACTCACGGCTGCCGCTGACCGTACCGAACGCGTCGAAGTCGAGGGCGTCTTCACCCACCTTCCCATGAGTGATGTCCCTGAAGGAGAAGAGTTCACCCGCCATGAGATCGACGCCTTCATGACTGCTGTCACCCAGACACAAACCGATCGCGGGCCGTTTCCCCTCGTGCACCTGGCAAATTCCGGCGCCATCCTCGGCCACGACCTCGGGAAAACCTCTATGGTGCGCGCCGGCATCGTTGGATACGGATACGACCCCGACCCTCACGCCAATCGTGCCGACCTACACCCTGCCCTGTCATGGATCAGTCACGTCACCTTCGTTAAAACTATCAATCCGGGGGATGCCATCGGCTACGGCAGGACATGGACCGCTAGTGAAACGACAAAAATCGCCACCGTCCCCGTCGGTTACGCCGACGGATTGTCCCGAGGGCTGTCGAATAAAGGGCACGTCCTCATTGGAGGATCGGTTCATCCCATCGTCGGTCGGATCTGCATGGACCAATTCATGGTCGATCTTGGCCCCGATTCGAGCGTCACGGTGGGGGATGAGGTAGTACTCATTGGAACCCAAGGGGATGAAGTTCTGACCGCTGATGATATGGCCGAGCTCCTCGGGACAATCAGTTACGAAATCACCTGTGCCATTTCCAAACGCGTGGATCGGCGCTGGGTCGGACAGTGACGCGCCCACGCCAGTCATCCGTGCGGTGCCCGTAAGAGTATTCCCCAGGCGCTGCATGCCGTCGTCTGCCCCGTGTTACCAAAATCCCCGGTTCAGTTGAAGACTGATCACGTAAGGTCCGGCACCACGCCTCGATCGGGAAAAATCGTCATCGGGTCGCTGTAGTCCGCAATCGGACAAGGCGTGGTGAGGAGCTCAGCGCTGGCTACTCACTCGAAGTGGTAATGCTTCACGACCTTGTCAATACATTCGCGAGCCATCTCCGCGACAGGCATCTCACAAAAAACCCGCAGGAGAGGCTCCGTGCCAGAAAACCGCACAATGATCCACCCACCGTTCACGAAGTAGACCTTCACCCCATCCATGTCGCTGATGTGATCGACTTCTAGGCTGAAGTCGGGTAGGTCCTTATCCTGGTAGATACGCTGCTTAAGGCGGTCTTTGTCCTCAGGAGCGAAGGAGAAGTCGTCCTCCACCATCTCTAGCCGACCGTAACGCTCCTCGATGTCAGCGTAGATCTGCGAAAGTTTCTTACCGCGCTTAGCGATCATCTCCACCAGCAGGGTGCCGGCGTAGATGCCATCCTTGCCTGCAATATGCCCCTTGACGGTCAAACCTCCAGAGGACTCACCACCGATGATGGCGCTAGTCTCAGCCATCTTGGACGACACCCACTTAAATCCAACCGGTACCTCGTAACAGGTTTGCCCGTGGGCCTCAGCGACACGGTCAAGCAGATGGGTCGTCGCGAGGTTACGCACGCAGGGGCCCTGCCATCCCTTGTCTTCTAGAAGGTAGGTGTACAGCAACACGAGGATCTGATTGGGGTGCAAGAAATGCCCCTGATCATCAATGATGCCGAGGCGGTCTGCGTCACCATCGGTGGCGATGCCGATATCAGCCCCACGCTCGATGACTTCCTGGGTGAGCGCTTGCAGGGTCTTGGAGTTCGGCGAGGGAAGCCGTCCACCAAAGAGTGTGTCGCGACGCTCATGAATGGTATCGACGTCGCAGCGAGCCGTCATAAGAATGGTCTGAAGACAGGTGCGAGAAACGCCAAACATGGGGTCGAGGACGACCTTGAGGTGGGCGTGGCGGATAGCCTCCAGGTCGACATGATCAAGGATCGCGTCAATGTACCAGTTCATTGACGTCTGCACCTCAATTACGCCGTCACGAAGAGCATCGGTGCGGTGCATGCGCCTAATATCCCCGGTGCTGATGGAATTGGCACGGCACTGAATAGGTTCGGTGATCTTGACCTTGGCGTCGCGGCCACCTTCTGTGAACACCTTAAGACCGTTATAGGTGGCAGGGTTATGGGAGGCTGTCACGGCCATGCCATAGGCACAATCGAGGTCCCGAACGGTCCACATAATCATCGGGGTCGGTGCGGGCCGGTCGATGATCCGCACGACGATGTCGTTACCGGCGAGTACTTCCGCTGCCCACCAGGCAAATTCCGGAGAAAGGAAGCGCTGGTCATATCCGATGACAACAGGGCGATGTTGTTGGTTTTCGTCGTGTATACGGTCGGCAAGCGCCTGAGCGACCCGCTCAACATTTAAGCGAGTGAACGTATCCGCGATGATGGCTCGCCAGCCGCCGGTGCCAAACTCAATCTCGTCCGCCATGGCTCATAGATTAGGTCGAAAAAATCTTCCCAGTCCGTGAAACCCAGCTCCACAGCAGCTGCGCTCATCGCTCCTGCGCGATAGCAGGAATACGATGAGCGGGCCAGTGAACGAATCAGTCCAGGCGCCGGGCGGAAGGTCCCGGACGCGTCACCACAGTACTAGCCTGTGCAGCTTCCTCCGGGTATTCGCCGCGATACTTACCGAGCCACGTGCTGGCGAATTCCGAAGCCTCGGCGGTAGGCACGAGCGCCCACACCGAGCCACCGAACCCGGCCCCGAACGAGGTGGACCCAATCGCTCCAAGCTCGCGAGCGATGCGCGCGAGAGCCGATGTCTGCGGCGCTTGATTACCAAGGAGGCCCTCGGCCGCACGCTGCGACTCGTCAGCAATTCGCCCGAACTCTTCGAGATCACCACACGCCAGTGCCTTCGACGCCCCCGGAATGATGTTTTCAGACTCGGCAAGGAAGTGATCGAGACGCCGAGTAAGACCCTCGCAATCACTCACCACCTCGTGCAGCTTCTCAGCATTGGGGTCGACCACCAAAGCATCCCCGAGAACAGCGTCCTGACGACCTGTGGTCGAATTCCACCGCTCGATGATCTCGCGCGTCGCCAACGATGCCGCATTGTAGAGGTCACGAGCAGCTCCGGTCTTCTCGGCCGCCACTCCGGAAACGATGACGACAAAGGACATGTCTTCAGGAAATGGGACTCGCTGCTGCAATCGAATCGGGCAAAAGCGAAATTGACCGAGCTGCCCGTTCTCACTGCACACCATTGCGGTGTGGTCCTCTGAACCGCCAAAAGTTCCCACACCTGCGGCCCCTACGAGGTCCTTGAAAGTCATACCGTTTTCGTGACAGGCCAGATACCCGGCCAGATCGACATCGTCGGTGATGTTGTCTTGCCACGTGCGAGTATCAGGTAACCCATTGAAATCAGCCAGCCCCAACACGATCGCGCTGACGAGCGCAGACGAGGAACTCATCCCACTGGCTAGCGGCAGGTCGGAAGTTAACCGAATCCTGGCGGGGGCCAAATCACCGAAATTTGCCGTCAGACGGTCAATAACAGCCTGTGCGTACCTACCCCAGTGCCCAGCCGGCAGTTTTGGATCACGGCCCGCAGCCAAGGACAGCTCACCGGGAGCGGCGTCCGTCGACACCGTTATCTCGCTGTCACCTGGCTCGACGGAAATCGTCACTCCGCGATCCACGGCGGCCACCAGCGTGGACCCACCGGCATAGTCAGTGTGTTTGCCGAGGACCTCTATACGTCCCGGAACGAACCAGCGTGTCACAGTCTCACCTCGTAACTGCTGAGAGCCTCCACCACAGACGCAATGTCGCCGCGGTTCGACATGTCGAGAACCCCCGACTCGACCGGAATAACATCAAAATGCTCGCCGTGCTCCACCATCCAGCGCACTGCATCGACAATCTCGTACTCCCCGCGCTCCGACTTCTCGATCGAGCGGCACGCATCGAAGATTTTCGGGGTGAAGAGGAAGCAGTTCATCGATACCAGTGCGGCCTCTCCGGCAGCTTCAACGGTGTGGGGGTCCGGCTTCTCGATGATGCCCGTAAGCTGGCCGGAATCATCAGAATCCAGTAGGGCGAAGGCACGAATACGCTCAGGGTCGATGTTGGAATGCGCGATCATCGCGCGCTTTGTGAAACCTAGGGTCCCTGAGGCCGGAAGCTCGCGAAGCCTGGCGACCGCATCCTCCGGGTAAAAATTGTCAGAGTTCACAACCAGTACCCGGTCATCGCCGGCAAACTCCTCGGCGGCTGCAACGGCATCCGCAGTACCCAGAGGATGCTCCTGGACCGCATAGACAATCGACAGTCGCGATGTTTCACACGAGTCGTAGTAGTCCCGGATCATGTTGTGCTCGGGGCCGATCACCAGACAAAATTCGTCAAAACCGGCGTCGGCTAGCGCTGAGATGACGTAGTCGAGGAATGGACGACCATCAAGACTGATCATTGCCTTGACGCCGGCTGCGGCAGCAGCTGCCTGATCTGCCGTAAGGGAGACCCCCTCGGCAGATTTACGCATCCGCGCTCCCAGACCACGCGCCATGATGACGACCTTGTGAGGAGCCGTTTGTGTCACCGGATCGTGTGTCATGTGGGCAATCCTAGGAATCGATCCGAATCCGCGCGCGGCTGGGGCAGCATCCGGTCACTTCAGATGATCCTTTTCCATTTTTGCCCGTCGGCCAGGGGACACGTCAATCACGTATCCTGGCGGCATGGCCACCGGTAGTAACGGCACCTTGGACAAGAAGTCGCCAGCTAGCATGCACACCTCGGTAATCGTCTTGTCCCTCGTCCTCATCTTCGCTATCCGGAACAGCGCCCTCGACGTACCCCTCAGCCTGGTGCTGCTGGTGACGGCCGTCATGTGGGCCGTTCAAAGACAGAAGGCCAAGTCCAAACGAATCAAGAGCAGCGAGCACCACGAGTCCACCTCAGATGAGCAAAACCTGGGGACCCCGGCCCCCAATCCCGCGAAAGAAAAGAAGGTCGTAGAGCGCAGACCTCGATCATCAGCAGATAGGGACAACAGCTTCTCCGACTCGCCGGATCAAGCCCTGCGCGGTGGCCCCTTCGCGGCTCTGACCGATGCGTTACCCAGCAACGGTGACCAGTCCGGTAAGCACATCGAGCCCGCGCGGCCTCAACAACATCATCCAGCCCCGAAACTGGGGCATCCGCAATATCAAAGTCGTGCGCCGCACCCTTTCCCTCAGGATCCGGAGTCCGTGGGTCTCCACGACCCCGAGTCCCTCCTGCCTGAGATCGCTAGGCCCAAGATCAAACCCCCGGCCACGCCTGCCTCCGATGTTCCGGCACTCACTCCACCTACGGACGAGGCTATGAAAGCCACGGCCTCGAGTCCTGCTGTCACTCAGAAAGCCGCCTCAATCGCCGCCCCCACAAAAATCGCCCGCGACAGCCGATCCGACGACAACCAGGGCGGATCAGCAGCCATTTGCGTGACGCACGAGTCAGCTACGACGAGTCTGCACG
Organism: Cutibacterium namnetense; assembly: GCF_001642025.1. Taxonomy (GTDB): domain Bacteria; phylum Actinomycetota; class Actinomycetes; order Propionibacteriales; family Propionibacteriaceae; genus Cutibacterium; species Cutibacterium namnetense. The sequence goes on from NZ_LWHO01000001.1 coordinate 20,002, forward strand.
AGCTCCGCGAGGACAACGGTTCGTGCCTGTCCACGTCTTCCCTCTTCGCGTAGCGATCACCGGATTCGCGCAGCGGCGACCGGACCCCACTCATTTACAACCCCACCAAGAGAAATCGCGAAACATGTCTGGTCGCCGACGGACCCGGCATAATCCGGTCCCAACCCCCAGCGTGCTGACGCTTTTCGCAAGCGTGCGAAAGCGGACCCCAACACAAACAGCATGTACCTGGTCGCAAATCCGACATACCGCTTTACGCCGCTGCAGCCACACCCCGGTGCCGGCCCCAGAGCGCTGACCTGACGGTGCCGAGTACCAGCTCCGGATTGTCCCGAATCATATTTGGCGTGATCCGAATGACGCGCAATCCAGCTCCCACCAAAAGTGCGTGGCGCCTGGCTGTCGCCTCGTAGTCTGCTGATCCCCCGTGGAAGGCATAGCTGTCGACCTCGACAACCACATTCTCCTTCTTAAACCAGAGGTCAGGAAAGACGGCGTTCCCGTCAATCCACAACCTCTCGTTCGCCTTCCACCCACTGATCCGATGACGGCGGAACAACGCATGAATCTCTCGCTCAGCGACAGACCACGGACGGTCCAACAACTGGCGCAAAACTCGCCTAACAACGCTGGATGGAGCCTTCCTCGCGACCCTAGGACGAACCTCGCGAAGGTCTTCAGGAGTTGCGTAGCCTTGCCGAAGGCATTCCGTGGCAGCTTCCCAGTCCCCACGCAGCGCCAACCAGAAGCACGTGTAGGCGCGAGTGGTACGTACACCGTACCGATCCTCGATGACGGGCTCGCTCGCAGCGCGATGGAACCTTAGCCATGGCCGACGCGAGCACCGCGGCATCGAGTGCGGGACGATGACGTCAATTTCGGTCACCTTAAGATCCCTCATCCCCGCCAGGTACAAAGCAGCCCTACCGGCAAAGACCGCGCTCGGACGCCACAACCTGACGGCACGCATCCACGACTCTGGGTGTCTGGCGGCCGTAGCCGTCATGACGATTCTGGGCAGGGGTCTGATGACGTGGCCCTCCCGTGCCGCTCGCCGCGCCTGCCGAGCGACTCGTCCCACCGAACTGATCTTGGCCACACCGCCGTTGGCCTCCAGGATGTCAACTAACTCCATACTTTCAGTTATCGTTTCGCCCCAGGTATTTTCGTCATCCAATTCGACATCTGTGGATAACGACCGCGGATGCTATCGGAGTTGTCCACAGCGTGACTCCTCGAGGGCCCCACACGCACCGTGTCGACCCCACGCCACAGCCCAATGGGCCAGATTCCTGACCGCCCCTCCCCCTCCTCCCCCGTAGCCTTCCTGACCAAAAATCCCACTACCCCGTCGCCTCTGTCCTTCCCGTGCAAAGTAGGCTTGCGACATGGCAGAGATGCGCATTGAGAAAGACAGCATGGGCGAGGTCGAAGTACCCGCCGAGCACTACTGGGGGGCCCAGACACAGCGCTCCCTTCACAACTTCGAGATCGGTCGTGACACCTTCGTTTGGGGGCGGGACATGATCCGTGCTCTCGGAACTCTCAAAAAGTCCGCGGCACTGGCCAACAAAGAACTGGGCGAATTGCCGGGCGACATTGCCGACCTCATCGTTCAGGCTGCCGACGAGGTCATCGCTGGAAATCTCGATGGCGAGTTCCCGCTAGTGGTCTTCCAGACTGGTTCGGGAACCCAGTCCAACATGAACACCAACGAGGTGATCAGCAACCGTGCCATTGAGCTGGCCGGTGGCGAGCGCGGGTCGAAGAAGCCCGTCCACCCCAATGACCATGTCAACCGTGGCCAATCGTCTAACGACACTTTCCCGACGGCCATGCACATCGCCGTCGTATGCGCCCTCAACGAGCGCCTTTACCCCGCCGTCCAGCAGCTTCGCGACACCCTCGACGAGAAGGCCAAGAAGTACGACGACGTCGTGATGGTCGGCCGCACTCACCTACAGGACGCAACGCCGATCCGCCTCGGCCAGGTCATCAGCGGCTGGGTCGCCCAAATCGATTTTGCCCTTGACGGCATCCGCTACGCCGATTCTCGCGCCCGTGAATTGGCCATCGGTGGCACCGCCGTCGGAACCGGCCTCAACGCCCACCCCGATTTCGGCCCGACCGTTGCCAAGCACGCGACCGAAGAGACTGGTCTTGAGTTCAAGCAGGCCGACAACCTTTTCGCCGCGCTGAGTGCCCACGACGCCTTGGTGCAAGTTTCGGGGTCGCTGCGTGTCCTCGCTGACGCCCTCATGAAGATCGCCAATGACGTCCGCTGGTACGCCTCCGGCCCCCGCAACGGTATCGGCGAGCTCCTCATTCCCGAGAACGAGCCCGGCTCTTCGATCATGCCGGGCAAAGTCAATCCGACCCAGTGCGAGGCCATGACGATGGTCGCCACCCGCGTGTTCGGTAACGACGCGACAGTCGGTTTTGCCGGTTCCCAAGGCAACTTCCAGCTCAATGTGTTCAAGCCCGTGATGGCTCACGCCTGCCTAGAATCGATCCGCCTCATCGCCGATTCGTGCATCAGCTTCGACAAGCATTGCGCCTACGGCATCGAGCCGAATCCCGACAAAATCAAGGAGAACCTCGACAAGAACCTCATGCAGGTGACGGCTCTCAACCGTCACATCGGTTACGACCTGGCTTCGAAGATCGCCAAGAACGCTCACCATAAGGGCATCAGCCTGCGTGAGTCCGCTCTCACGATCGGCGGCATGAGCGAGGAGGACTTCGATAAGTGGGTGGTCCCCGCTGACATGACTCACCCCAGCGCCGCTGAATGATTTTTGTCGCCATGACGACGCGTCGGGACGGTCTCTGCATCGACAGTGCCCGTCCCGACGTTTTTGTGTATGGGAAGGAAGGGTAATCCGGGAAACGGACCGCTTCGAGGACAAGATGATCCGCCTGCGTACCGACCGCGGTCACCGGAGACTAGAGGAACCCGCCGCGACAGGACTCACGTAGTGGGGATCCACGCACAGGACGTGCGGTGCCATCACCCCTTGACAGCTCCAGCAGCGAGCCCTGACTGCCAGTAGCGCTGAAGGACGAGGAACAAAATCACCAGCGGGACGACTCCAATGACCGAAGCGAGCATCACAGCCCCTTTGTCCGGGGCGAAATAGGCCATCATGCCGTACAGCCCTTGGGTTACCGGCTGCAAATTCTCATCGGTTATCATCATCAACGGCAGCAAGAAGTTATTCCACGTCGCGACGAAGATGAACAAAAAGATCGTCACCATGGCCGGGGCCAGCAGACGCAGCACCATGGTGGAGAAGATCCGGAATTCTCCCGCCCCATCAATGCGGGCAGCTTCAAGGAGTTCCGTCGGCACCGAAGAATCTGCGTAGACATTGCCGAGAAATACCCCAAACGGGCTAACCATCGATGAGATGATCACTGCCCATATGGTGTTAACCAGGTGTAACTTGATGAACAGCAAGTACAACGGAACAGTAAGCAACGCTACCGGCATCAGTAAGCCAATCATGATGACGATGAGCAGCACTTGGCGCCCCGGGAACTTGAATTTAGCTATTGCATACCCACAGGCTACCGAAATGAGCGTCCCGACGGCACCAGACACCGTTGAATATAACAATGAGTTGAGTACCCACCTCGGAAACATTCCTTTGGTCCAGGCCATGAGGGAGTGCCAGTTGGCGGTCCAGTTGAACTCCCCGAAGGTGAATCCAGAAGTGCTCACCAAATCGGTGTTGTTCTTAGTAGACGCGATGACCAGCCAGATGATGGGGAACAAAAAGTAGCACGCTGCAAAGATCAAAATCACCAATGTGATTGTCCGGGCCGTCGTGGAGGGGGCAATCGATCGAGGCGGAAGGCCAGCCAACGAGGGGCGATACTGAATGCCATCCTTGGTGACGGCGGTTTTGCCATGTGGCATGTTAGTCCACCTTCCTCTGAGCGAGGGCATAGATTATTGCGAGTACCCCGGCAACCAAGGCCATCATGATGGATACCGCGGAGGCCGGCCCGGCACCGCTAGGGCTAATTTTTCCATTCATGGTGTTGTAAGCCATCATCATGGGCGTGTAATCCCGCGGCATCCAAGTCGCAACGGTGGCTAAAACCGTCGGCTCATTGAACAATTGCACGGTGCCAATAATGGATAGCAGAACTGCCAGCATAGCTGCACCTCGAACCATCGGGACCTTAATCTTCGTCATGATATCCCAGCCCGAGGCGCCGTCAATACGTGCGGCCTCGTAAAGATCTGATGGGATCGCTTGTAGAGCGGCTAAGAAAATCAACATATTGTAGCCGGTAAAGGTCCACGTCGTCATATTGGCCATTGATGCGAGGATGACATGGGAGCTCAACAGACTGAAGCCTAAATGTCCCGCGAAAGGGGAAATCTCGGGCACGTAGAGGTAAGTCCACATGATCGCGGCTACCAGCCCCGGAATGGCGTATGGCAAGAAGTATGAGAGGCGCCAGAATCCGGGATGGCGCACCAGGTAAGAGTCGATAATCAGAGCGAGTAACAGTGCCGTAAGGATCATAATCGGGATTTGAAATACACCGAACAGCATGACGCGACGAATACCTTGCCAGAAGGCGGGATTCGTACATACGTCCTGGAAGTTCTCCAGGCCGACAAATTTCTCCACTGTCCGGCCTCCGCCGAAGAGACCACCACCCTCGGCAACCTGCTTATGGAAACCAGCCCGGATGCTCTCGATGATGGGAGCAACGAACACGATGATGAAGACGATGGTGAATGGCAACGCGAATAACCAACCGGTTAACGCCTCGTGCCTGGCCTTGCGACTGGCCATCGTGGATGAGGACATGCCGCCTCCTGTGGAGAGTTGTCACGGTGCGGATCTTCCCGCGCCGTTCGGCGACCATGGTGATCACCGCGGACTGTGTCAATGACAGATCACAACTGTCAGTTGAGGTGGGGCTCAGGCCCTCCTGGACCACAGGAGGGCCTGAACCGGTAAAAATGGCCGGTCCGGACTGCGCATAGCGCTACCCGCTCAGCTAGAGGCCGGCCCCGTCGATAATCACCCGTTCACAGGGAGTCCAGCGTCCTTGAGGGCCTGGACCGAGGTGTCCTGCGTAATCTGGAAGATGTCGCCGACTTTCGCCTTGCCAGAGGCGGCATCAGCAGCCTTCTCGTTCATCTTCGTGCCCACGGCGGTGAAGCCAGGAATATACCCAAACTGCGAGTCGAGTTTCTCATTTGCCTTAGCAAGCTCGGCCATAACGTCCTGGCCACCAAACTGCTTCTTCATTTTCGTAGGAGTAGTCACCTGGCCCTTAGCGGCGGGGACCAGACCCTGGGTAGCAAGGTCGTTGACCTGGGTGTTGAACCAGTCGTTAAACTGCATCGCCTGAGCGGGGTACTTGCAGCCCTTGACGACGGCGACACCTGAGCCGCCATCAGGTCCAGTCATGTTCGATCCGCCGAAGGATGGCAGCTGGGCGACGCGCCACTGACCGCTATAGCTGGTCTTGTCGAGGGCGTCCAGCATGAAGCCTGTCTCCCAAGCAGGGGCGATATTGCCGATGAGTTTCCCGCTGACAAGGTCCTTCGTATACGCATCGCTCCAGCGGGCGTCGGTGATAGCACTTTTGTCGTCGAGGGCTTTCTGCCAGAAATCGGCAACAGTCTTGCTCTTGTCACCGTTGGTCTCGACCTTCCACTTATCGCCTTCGGAGGAGTACCAGACGGCGCCCGCAGCAGCAGCCTGAGCGGACAGCCAGTTCTGGGCTTCGTCGGGCTCAAATCCGAGGAGGTACTTGCCCTTGGCGGCGGCCTTCTTAGCGGAGGCAAGCAACTCGTGAGAGGTTTTCGGAACTCCAATGCCGAGCTTCTTGAACTCGGCTTCGTTGTAGACGTACATCAATGGGCCAGTATCTTGAGGCAGCCCGACAACCTTGCCGCCGACAGACATCTGACCGTATGCGCCCGAGAAATGATCCTTATATTTCTCGGCCTCGTTGGTGACGTCCTGCACCAAGCCCTTGACGTACATGTCTGGGACCTCGGAATATCCCGACTGAACCAGGCAGGGGGCGGTCCCAGCCTTCACGTCAGCCTCTAGCTTGGGCATGAGCTCATTGGCCTTACCCGGGAATTTCGTGGCTTCGACCTGGATGTCAGGATGCTCCGAGTTCCACTTTTTAACGATGCCAGCGACCTTCGTCATCCCCTCCCCGTCGGGTAAGCGGTGCAAGTACTTGATAGTGACCGGGCCGGGGGCTGCCGCAGACTGCGACGCAACCTCACTGGGCGACCCGGATCCCCCCGTAGAACTGCCACAGGCACCGAGCAGGAGTGTTCCGACGACGATCGCACCAACAGAGGCCATCCGACGAGTACGGCGTGTGATCATGTCAACCCTCTTCCTTGAGTCATGGGCCACAGGTGGACCCGCATCTGCCGACCGGCGTGCATTAGATACCGCCCTAGAATCCGCCACAACATTGTGTACACGTGTACATTACGACTCGCGCACCGCCCCAGACAAGTGAGGTTGCACAATCGGAGCGTCACCGATGACGAACCGGACTAGTGAGGAGGATTGCCGATGAGCGCGGAACCAAGCCGACCCACCATGCACGACGTGGCTCGGGTCGCCGGCGTCTCCCATGCCACGGTGTCACGGGTCCTCAACGGCCACACCAACGTTGCTCCCACAACCGCACGAGCTGTCGCCGACGCGATCATTACCACCGGCTATGTACCTAACCGGGCAGCACGGTCGCTACGAGTCCAGTCCACCGACACTGTGGTCCTCGTAGCCCGCGAAAAAGTCGACGTTTTCTACAACGAGCCAACCCTGTCACCGATGGCATCAGGGGCGAACCTTCGTCTTTCCGAACACGGATACCAGATGTTGTTAGCCCTCGTCGATTCTCCCCGATCCGCTGAGCGGGTTGGGTCATTGATTGCCGGGGGATCCTTCGACGCGGCAATTTTGGTCGCCATGAGCAACGACGACCCGCTGATCACGCGTCTCATGGCCACGAATATTCCCCTCGTAACTGCATCCACGCCGTTTCCAGGATCTGACATCCCTTCGGTCGACACCGACAACGTCGGAGGTTCCCGAGCTATCACTGCGCAACTTGTAGCCACTGGTCGGTCAAAACTAGTCGCTATCGGAGGGCCATCGTGGGCCCCGGTCACCCCGCTACGTCTCGACGGGTTCTACCAAGGTGCAAAAAATACCGCCTTAGGGCACAGCACAGTCGATGAGTGGACCCTCACCGCCGGCAAGCGAGCAATGGCAGAACTCCTTGAGCGCCACCCGGACCTCGACGGAGTCGTCGCGGCCTCAGACCTACTGGCCGCAGGGGCGATCCAAGCCCTCAACGACGTCGGTCGGCCGGTGCCACAAAGTGTTGGCGTCGTCGGGTTCGATGATGCGCCGGTCGCTGCTCTCAACGATCCTCCGCTGTCGACAGTGCGCAGTGATGCCAGGGCAACAGGAATCGCCCTGGCGGACCTGACGATCGCACAGATTCGCGGTCAGGAACTCCCCCAGCGCCACCTCCTACTACCCAACGAAGTGGTCTGGCGGGAGTCAGCCTGACCAGTCAGTCACACCACCGACGGGCGTTGCAGGTCAGTGTAGTTGACGGCCTTAGCGTCAAGGAGTTCGACAAAAGCATCGAACCCGTTGGCCTCCAGCCACTGGCGCTCGGTCTCGGTGATCGGTACGCCAAGCAACCAGTGGACCTTCATGTCGCCAATTTCCACCCGGTCGAGCTGGGGGGTGGTGAAAGGATGGCACCACATCAGATGCGGGGTGGTGGAATTCGGCGCGTACATCGACACAACGTCGCCGAAGACGATTCCGGGAGCCATCGACCAGTGATCACGGAGCACCGCGAAGGCGCACGATCCCAGAACCTTACCCATGACGTCGGAACCGGGGGCGCCCACCACCATAAGCTCAGCGCGAATGTCGCTGCTGGTGCCGTCAACGAGACCGACCGCATTGGGCTCGGCGTGCAAACTCACCGTCGACCAGGTCGACCAGCCCGGCGCAGGCGCATCAGCAAAAGCCAGCACATCGATGCGCACCTCTTCAGCGGCATCGACCATACCGTCCGCACGGGGAGTACCACCGACCGCCTCGACTACGGCCTGGGCAACCTGGGGGCCGGTCAAGGGCATCTGCGTTGGCTCGGCCAGATGCTCGGGCAGATCTTGTGGGTCCAGCGGCCGCTCAGCCGTTAGCCCATCACTGCCAGGAAGGCGTGCTGCAGGGGAGACGTTTTCGTCGCTCATACATCGATCCTGTCACGTCGATGGCTCGAACGCGTCCGGGGCGGGGGTTTTCTTGCCCGGGGTGGAAAGGTGGAAGTGTTATTGGGGAGTACATCCACCGCCTGAATCCGACCGCAAAGGGAGACAATGCCTCCGCTGAAATCCGACGTGTGGACATGGGACACACTCATCCACATCGTCATCATCATTGCTGTAGCGATCGTCGCCCGTTGGCTGCTCCGCAAGGGTGTCGATTGGACGATTCATCTCATGGTGTCGCGCTCCGACAAACGCGAAGCGACGATGCCAGGCCGCACTCGTCGCATCTTCACAGAAGCGACCGGCGCGAGCATCGATCGACAAAATCAGCGAACCACAACCGTTGGCGGACTTCTTTCGAATGTCGGTGTGACGATCATCATCATCGTCGCCCTACTGTCAGGATTCAGCACCATCGGCATCAAGATCACCCCGATCCTGACTTCCGCCGGAATCGTCGGCGTCGCCCTGGCCTTCGGTGCCCAGACGCTCGTCAAGGACATTCTGGCGGGACTTTTCATCATCTTCGAAGACCAGTACGGCGTCGGTGACGCGGTGAAGATCAATGAGGTGGAGGGTCTCGTTGAGGATGTCGGCCTCCGCGTGACCCGGATCCGCGATTGGAATGGCGCAGCCTGGTATCTACGCAACGGTGAGATCACCAAGGTGGGCAATGTCACTCAGGGCTGGACGACCTCGTTTACTGACATCAAAGTGCATGCCTTAGAGGACCCGAACCAGGTGATCCGCGTCATCCGGAAGGTACTCGACGATCTCGAAGTCGAATTTGAGGGAGTCCTGCTCGACAAACCGCTGGTACTGGGGGTGGGCGACATCACCGGCGACACTATGACCTTCCAGGTGATGACGAAATGCATCGCCAACCGGCATCACGACGTTCTGCGCGCCCTGCGCCGCGAGTGTAAGGACGCCTTCGACGCAGCACGAATCCGCAGGGCCTTCTGATCTGACGGGCTAGTTTCGCCGAAGTCTGACACCTACCGTCATCACCGGTTCAGCGACCGAGCTCCTCCCGCACCGCTCGCTCCACCGCCTGGCTCAGCAGCAACCCGGCTTGGGCCATCGACACCTCAGGATCAGGCTCAGTGCTGGACAAGCAGATGATCCTCTGGAATGCCCCGCGCTTGTCCTCGGGGAGATCACACTTACCGCATACCGCCCACACCGGCACTCCTGCGTCGAGAGCAATCTTGCGGATAGTGTCGGGAAGCTTGCCCAGCAGGGTCTGCCCGTCGAGTCGGCCCTCGCCAGTGACAACAAGTCCGGCCTCGGAGATTTTTGACACCGCCTTAGCCCATCCGAGCACGGCGGCAGCCCCCGGGCGGTACTTAGCTCCCAGACAGCGAAGCGCCCAACCAACTCCGCCAGCGGCACCGGATCCCGGATCGTCCCGGTAAGCAGTGCCGATAGCTGGTTCCATCAGGTCAGCGAACCTGGTCAGACCGGCCTCAGCGACCCCAACCCCCTCGTAGTCCAAACCCTTTTGGGGACCGAAAACGGCTGCTGCGCCTTCCGGCCCCAGCAACGGCGAAGTGACGTCACACGCAACCGTCAAATTAGCTCCCGCCAATTTTCGATTGAGTCCGGACAAGTCGAGGCGCGAGAGTTCCGTCAACCCTGCCGCCCCGGGAGAAATCGGCGCGAGATTTTTGTCGAGCAAACGCGCACCGAGGGCTTCCAACATTCCTGCGCCGCCATCAGTGGACGCTGATCCGCCGACCCCAACGGTGATGTCAGTCGCACCTTTGCGCAGCGCAGCTGCGATGACCTCGCCAAGTCCACGGCTGGATGCCACGAGGCCACGTCGGGGCGTCGGCGGCCCGGATACTCGATCCGCTCTCTCTAAACCACAGCAGGTTGCCATTTCGATAACAGCATGGTGATCCCGCATTGCGTAGTCGACTTCCGCGAGGTCTCCCGTGGCGCCGTGACACTTAACGGTGACAGCATTCCAACCGGCCGCTAGAACCGCCTCAACGGTCCCTTCCCCGCCGTCAGCAACCGGGATTGTAATGACTTCACGATCCGGATCAGCCGCAGAAAATCCCCGCTGGACCGCTCTGCAAGCTTTCCCAGAGCTAAGTGAGCCTTTAAACGAGTCAACGGCTACGACCACCGGCGCATTCGGATCGGGACGCATGCTCTCAGCATGACACGCCAGCATGTCGTGGCCAGAAACCGGCTCCCCCCATCGTGATAAGCATTTCTCCCGCCTCGGGCCCCATGCCCTCACTTTTTCACCCCGACACGCACAGTGTCGGTACTTTTCGTCGCAACCCGTAAACTCAGGGTCATGGTGAATCGCGCCTACCTGTCCCTGAGTGTTCTTGCCCTCGTGTTGTGGGTGGCCGCGTATCGTCATCTACCCGGCTGGGCAGCTGGGATAACGCTGGCGTGCATCGTGCTGTTCTCACTGTTCTGCGAGTGGTCGCGGGTACGCACCCTGGCACGCATCGGCAAGGCTCGCGGTACCGCTACCCGAAGCTCGCGCGGCCGTAGGTTGTCCTGATCGACGCCAGGCGACCTTCATGACACGACCTGTCAGAACACGTTCTGTTGTGCTTCTACCGCCCAGTAGCCCCGACGCCAATGTCGCGTAGGCTATTTGCCGCCATGCCTGAGAAAAAAGTCAACAGCACCACCGTGCTGCCCGCCGCTTTGCGTCCCGCCCCCGACGAGTCTGGGATGACCGTGCCGCAGCTGCTCGAACACCGCATCAATGTGCTTTTCGAGCAGATCCCGTTGGTAGCCGAACTGGGTGATGCCTTCGCACAGGCTGGTCACGATCTGTATCTCGTTGGTGGATCTGTTCGCGACGCCCTCATGGGTCGGCTGGGTCACGACCTCGACTTCACCACCGACGCCCGCCCCGATGACACTGAAGCGATCCTGCGTAAACGCACCCATGCGACCTGGGACATTGGCCGGGCTTTCGGAACCATCGGCGCCCAAATTGACGATTGGGTGGTCGAGGTCACAACCTACCGCGCGGACGCTTACCATCCCGATTCACGCAAGCCCGAAATCGTCTACGGCGAGACCTTGAAGGACGACCTTATTCGCCGCGACTTCACCGTCAATGCGATGGCCCTTCACGCCGCTACCCGAATCTTCTCGGACCCTTACGCAGGCCTGGCCGACATCGTGGCGGGAGTTTTGCGCACCCCTTTCCCCCCGGAACGGTCTTTCAGTGACGATCCGCTGCGGATGATGCGAGCGGCACGTTTCACCTCTCAGCTGGGCTTCACCGTCACTAACGAGGTACGTGCCGCCATGACCGACATGGCCGCTCGTATCGAGATCATCTCGGCCGAACGTATTCGCGATGAGCTCTCCAAAACCCTCCTCACCGACCACCCCCGTGAGGGACTGAACCTCCTCGTGACTACAGGAATTGCCGACTATGTGCTGCCCGAACTCCCCGCGTTGCGTCTCGAGCGCGACGAGCATCACCGTCACAAGGACGTCTATGAACACTCATTGACGGTTTTGGATCAGTCGATCGACCTAGAGAAGCGTCGCGGCCATGACCCGGACCTCACGGGTCGTCTGGCGGCCCTGCTGCACGACATCGGTAAGCCCCCGACGCGCAAGTTCGAGCCTGGCGGCAAGGTGAGCTTCCATCACCACGACATCGTGGGAGCAAAAATGGCGCGCAAACGTCTTAAGGCTCTCACCTACCCCAGCCAGATCGTCAAGGACGTCTCCAAGCTCGTTGAGTTACACCTGCGCTTCCACGGCTACGGCGACCAGGGCTGGACCGACTCGGCGGTTCGTCGTTATGTTCGAGACGCCGGCGATCAACTAGAACGCCTCCACATCCTCACCCGATCTGACTGCACGACCCGCAATCGTCGCAAGGCCGAGCGGCTGGAATTCGCCTATGACGATCTTGAGGCGCGCATCGCCGATCTGGCCACTAAGGAGGAGCTCGCCGCCGTTCGACCCGATCTCGACGGTCAGCAAATCATGGCGACCTTGGGCATCAAGCCAGGGCCGGAGGTTGGTATGGCATACAAATTCCTACTTAACCTTCGCTTAGATGAAGGTCCGCACACTGCCGATGAGGCGAAGGCCGCGCTGCTGGCCTGGTGGGCCGAGCAGGATCACTAAACCATCTCTGATGGTCACAGCTGAAACAGGTCGGCCAACTACCATGACAGACGTGCCTTCTCCGTCCCGCCTCCGCCCAGCCGCCTGGCTGCTCGGTCTTTTAATGGTTCTGGCAACCGTTGTGGCGGGATCGTCCCCCGCCCAGGCGCGCGCTGTCCCCGAATTAGTCAAGGTGGCTATTACCTCCGTCACACCACCAACCGGCGACCCCAAAACTCCCATCACCATCAAGGGGACGGTCACGAACACCTCCTCGGTGTCCATGACGTGGGTACAGGCGTCTTTCTGGCGTTCTCAGGACGAGATCAACGACACCCGGGACCTCTCTGACCTCCTAGCTTCCCCGGCTACCGTGCCGGTGGGGATGCGTTGGTTCCGCGAGCCGAATGAGGCGTCAATTTTTAACATCACAGACCCGGAGGCCAACCAGACCTTTAAGCCAGGAGACACCGGGTCGTTCAGCGTCACCGGTACGCCCGCGCAAATGGGTCTGACGTCGCCAAATGCCGTCTATGCGGTCGGGATTCACGTGCAGGCGTCCCCAGGGAATCAACCGCGGCGAACCGTCGGACGGGCACGGGTACTGACGGTGCTCTCCGACGCTCACACCAGCGCAAACCTAGCCCCCGTTATCGTGCTGTCCGCCCCGCCGTCGCGACGAATTGACGGTACTTTTACCGACGAATCTCTATCCGACGACATCACCCATCGGTTGAAGCCCCTCGCTGAGGCAGCACATACCCGCAATGCCACCGTGCTCGTCGATCCAAGTCTTATCGATGAAGTTCGCGCCATGGCGTCGGGCTATCGGGTAGCTGGCAAAGGCCCGAACACAGTCGTTGGAACTGGCCAAGAGCGCGCCAAGGAATGGCTCAATCTCGTCGAACCCCTCTTATCGTCGGGCCGGGCATATCGCCTGCCCTACGGAAATGCTGACGTCGTCGGGGCTGTACGGCAAGGAAGCCCACGCCTCTTACCGAAGGTCAAGCACGCCCTCGACCCTTCCAACCCTGCGGCACATTTGCCCTTGGCCATCATCGATCCAGCTGCTGAACTCGACAATTCGTCGTTCAAAACCTTGGCTAAAGAGCTCTCCCCTTCCGTCATACTGACTTGCGCAGCATCAGTTCGTAAGGGGGTTCGCGAAGACTCTGGGGTGAAGATCATCGGGTTGGCCGACACAGTTCGGACCGGCGGCCATCCCCAGTCGAACAGTGACCCTCAACGGCGCGGAATCTTGCTGTCTCAAGCCCTCCTCATGACCCGTGAGTCGATCCCCGCTGTCACCCTCGTGACGACTGTCGACGACGTCCAGGCCACCGCCCCCATCAGCTGGCTTCACCTGCAAAACCTGTCGACAGTTCTCAACGGGGCGAAGCCGGGTCTGCACCTGCCGGAAAGTCGTGCCGGAGACACGATCCTCAAGGATCCGTGGTGGCAAGTCCAGCACGATGTCGGCATTGATGCTGACGGCTGGTCAGATTTGGTTGGGGCCTCGCCACAGACGGCTTCTTTGACCTCGGCGAAATTTGTCAGCCGGTCGCTGTCATCGTCACTCAAGGATCGGGAAGCGTGGGCCGTTGACGTTATGCGCCCGGCATCGGAGGTCATTGCCGGTAACGGTCTGGTCTTGCATTCGGCTTCCCAATTTGTGATGTCGTCATCACGTAACGATTTCCCGCTCACGATCACGAACTCGCTAGCACAGACGGTTCGTGTCAAGGTCGTAGTTACGTCAGAAAATCCGCAGCGCATCGACATCCCGGACACCCAGGTTGTTGCGATACAGCCCAAAGAGACGCAAACCATCAAGTTCGCTCCCAAGGCGAGTTCGAACGGCGTCGTTGAGATGCAGGCTCACCTTTCGACTCCGTCGGGGCGGCTCCTGGGTTCTCAGGCAAACTTCGTAGTCAAAGCCACCCAGATGGATGACGTGGGCTGGATCATCATCGTCGTGTCGGCATTAGTGCTCATCATCGCGACGGTGCTGAGAATCCGACAGGTGACGGCGAGTTCCCGGCGCGACACCGAAACGGCGGCCCCAGATGCTGAGCGACCTGCAACGAAGCTTGATGACATTTCTGACGACGCGCGAGCCGCCCCCGCACGAAAAGATCAGGAAGCGGTCCCAGGCGACGAGTCTGCACCGGGCCCTCTCACCAACATCGACGACCCCACTGTGTGACAATCCCAGAGTTCCCGAGGACGGATCGGTATCGTTGACGGTGCACAGTCGGATCGATCAGCCAGGAGGTGGCAGTGTCTTTCGAAGACTCCGCCGACCGCTACCGCGATCCGTGTCACTCGGGCTCCCATGAGACGGACGATCTCCCTCACCTCTCCGCGGGATCTTTTCTGGGCGGTCGTTATCGCCTCGACCAAGAGCTGTCACATCCGGAATCCTCATCACTTACGTGGCGGGCTTTCGACACTAAATTGCACCGCCCGGTTCTTATTCACGCCCTGCCCCCACATGGCCCTCGCACCCCTGCTGTCCTCGACGCCGCTATGCGCGCCGCTGTTGCTACCGATTCGCGCTTTTTGCGGGTTCTTGACGCCGTTGTCGCCGAGCCGGGAGAACCGGCTTCGTGGGTTGTCAGCGAATACGCACCTGGCAAATCAGTCGAGGAGTTACTAGGAGCCGGCCCGCTGTCGGCACTGGAGGCGGCGTGGATCGCCCATGAGATTGCTGATGCTATGGCCCCGTTGCATGCCCAAGGGGTCTTCCATGAACGCATTAGCCCCGGGACTGTCCTAGTCACCTCGACAGGAAACCTCAAGATCAGTGGTCTCCTCATTGAGGCCGCGTTGCATCCCCGGCAGGGAGACACTTCTCGCCCTTGGCCCGACCGCGAGGCCGCCGACGTGACGGATATTGGTCGCGTCCTTTACGCCTGCCTGGTGTCTCGTTGGCCCAACGGACGGGGACACCGGCCCTCCGTGGAACCGGCGACGACCATGTCGTGGGGGCTGCCACCTGCACCTACAGATGCTCATGGGTGGCTCACTCCACGCGAGGTGCGCGCCGGGGTCTCTCCCGCCCTCGACGTTCTCTGCGACCAAATCCTCTCAGAAGTTCCTCACTATGACGAGGTCCCAGTGCGCACAGCCAACGAGACCGCGCAGTCTCTGGGGCGGATCTTAGGATCTGCCGACGCCGCCGCTGATTTGGAGCGCCGCATCCATTTCCCAGTGGGCCCGGCGTCTCGGGCCGGGGAAGAACCATGGCGGTCAGACGAGTCCCCGGCACCGATGCCACCACAGAGTCCCGATGAGCCTGAGCGGGATGAAAAGTACGGTCCTGATGAAGAGGGGTACTGGTCTCCGGAGGCTGCTGCCGGCGAGTGGGGCCGTCGCGTTGAGCCCGTAGCGTGGACGGGTCCTAACGGTCCCCGCACCATTCAGTCCCCTCAAGACTGCTCAGAAGACGACGGCGCTGAGGTCGAGGCGAGGCTGGTGAAAGCCCGCCCAGATGGTCGACGCTGGCCACCGATGTTCATGGTTTTGGTGGCTGTCGTCATGATTGTGTGCCTCGTTGCTGTCGGGATGCGTCACATCGGCAGCGGCACCTCGCAAGCGTCCGGTGATCCGACGGTTGTTAAACCGACGCATGTTCAGGAGTTTGACCCCTTTAAGGACGGTGGCGACGCCAAGGAGAACCATAACCAGGTGAAACTTGCTGTCGACGGTAATCCGTCGACAGCGTGGCACACTGTCGTCTATCGCAACTCGGCGAAGCTCGGGAACCTTAAGCCCGGGGTCGGACTCGTCGTCGATTTGGGTCGGGTCACGGAGGTCACCTCGGTCAAGGTACGGCTGGTGGGTTCTGGCACGAGTGTCTCGCTATGGGAGCCAGGGCATGACGCGTCCTCGGATCAGCCGCCGATGAAGACAATCAAGGATTGGACTCGCGTCGCAGCGGTGTCGGAGGCTGGAACGACCGTGACGTTGAAGCCGCCGGCGGATACAAAGACCAGGCACCTTTTGGTGTATCTGACCAAGCTTCCCCTGAAATCAGCTACCCGGTTCCAGGGCGGGATCGCCGATATTACGGTCATCGGCGCCTGATGTGGTTGAGGCATCCCACTGTGGCTGACGCATCACGACGCGGCCATTCGACCACAGCCGCGTCGGCCGATGTGCTGGTTTGCAACGCTGACCGCAACGCTGCCACCCCGGGCAAAAATTCCCGCCCCACGAGTTCATCCAGCCCAGGATTTCCCGACCCCTACCCAGGCTGACATTTTTCGTCACGAGTAGCTGTCATGCTCGGTTCGTGACACAACGGGGTGCCGATCGATACAGCCACGAGACCCCACTCGCCCTGCAACAGCGCAGGAGCTAAACGCAGTGGTGCCCCGCGCTCGAAGGCACGGGGCACCACCTATCAACGATCCATCAGAATCAGCACAAGGTCACTCCTTGACGTCATCGTCCACCCAGTCGAAGGTCTTAGTGACGGCCTTCTTCCAATTGCGGAACAGACGCTCGCGCTCATCCTCGTCCATCTTGGGCTCCCAGCGCTTGTCCTCGGCCCAGTTGTCGGTGACGTCATGTTCGCCCTCCCAGAAACCGACGGCGATGCCAGCGGCGTAGGCAGCACCCAGAGCGGTGGTCTCGGCAACCACGGGGCGAACCACCGGCACGTTGACTTGGTCGGCCTGGAACTGCATGAGGGTCTCGTTGGCGGTCATGCCGCCGTCGACGCGCAACTCTGTGAGCGGTACACCAGAGTCGGCGTTCATAGCTTCGAGAACCTCGCGGGTCTGGAAGGCGGTCGACTCGAGCACGGCGCGGGCAATGTGGCCCCGGTTGACGTAGCGGGTCAGGCCCACGAGGGCACCACGTGCGTCGGGACGCCAGTACGGCGCGAACAAGCCAGAGAAGGCCGGCACAAAGTAAGCGCCGCCATTGTCCTCGACGGTACTGGCGAGAGCCTCGATCTCCGGGGCAGTTTCGAACATCTTGAGGTTGTCGCGCAGCCACTGAACCAGCGATCCGGCGACGGCGATAGAGCCCTCCAGGGCGTAGACGGTGGGCTGGTCACCGATCTTGTAGCAAACGGTGGTCAGCAGGCCGTTCTCGGAGAAGATGGCCTCCTTACCTGTGTTCATGAGCATGAAGCAACCGGTGCCGTACGTGTTCTTCGCCATGCCTTTGTGGAAGCAGGCCTGACCGAAGGTGGCGGCCTGCTGGTCACCGAGGATGCCGGCGATCGGGGTGTCGATCAGCAGGCCGTTCTTGCGACCGTAGCCGTAAACTTCGGAGGAGGACTTGATCTCGGGGAGCATGGACTTCGGAATTCCCATGACCTCGCACATTGAGTCGTCCCACTGCAGCTCCCGGACGTCCATAAGCATGGTGCGGGAGGCGTTGGTCGGATCTGTGATGTGGACGCCACCGTCAGTACCGCCGGTCAGGTTCCACAGCACCCAGGTGTCCATGTTGCCGAAGTACAGATCGCCGGCCTCGGCCTTCTCACGGGCTCCCTCGACGTTGTCGAGAATCCACTTGACCTTCGGGCCAGAGAAGTAGGTCGACAGGCCAAGGCCACAGATCTCCTTGTAGCGGTCTGCACCCTTGTCGCCGGCCAGCTCGTTACAGATCTTCTGGGTACGGGTGTCCTGCCACACGATGGCGTTATAAATCGGCTCGCCCGTGTTCTTGTCCCACACCACTGCGGTTTCACGCTGGTTGGTGATACCAACAGCAGCTAGCTGGTGGCGGTTGATGTTGGCCTTGGTCAGGGCAAGCCCAACAACGTCGCGAACGGCCTCCCAGATCTCGATCGGGTCATGCTCAACCCATCCAGCACGCGGGAAGATCTGCTCGAACTCCTGCTGGCCAACGGCCATGATCTGGCCGGCATGGTTGAAGATGATGGCACGGGCGGAGGTGGTGCCCTCGTCAATGGCGAGTACAAACTTCTCGTCGCTCATGTTGGTTGCCTTTCTTGTCTGCATCGACGTGTCTGACAGATTACGGCTGCTGCGCAATCAGTGTGTCACCAGAGGTATTCCACTCACCAGAAAATGATGTAGGTGAGCGCGGCCAGGACGGCACCGATTATCGGGCCGGCGACCGGAACCCAGGCGTATCCCCAATCGCTGTCACCCTTGCCCTTGATAGGCAAAACGGCGTGGGCGATACGGGGGGCGAGGTCACGGGCTGGGTTAATGGCGTATCCGGTGGGGCCACCGAGAGAAGCGCCGATGGAGACAATAAGCATGCCGACGGCCAGCGGACCAATCGTCACTCCCTGGGTGAAGCCGGAAATGATGACCCACAGCACGAGGACCCAGGTGCCGATGGCCTCAGTGATGGTATTCCACAACGGGTTACGGATTTCAGGGCCAGTAGCGAAGGTACCGAGCTTGAGGGCGGGGTCGCAATCCTCGTCATAATGCTGCTTGTAGGCCAGCCAGCACAGCACTGCACCGACGAAGGCCCCAGCGAACTGGGCGAGGATATAGATGGTGATGTTGCCAGCCGTGGCCGGGATACCAGGGGCCAGATCCTTGCCGGCGATAGCCAGACCGATGGTCACAGCCGGGTTCAGATGTCCACCGGTCTTGTAAGCCGCGTAAACACCGAACATCACAGCGAAGCCCCATCCCCAGTTGATCTGGAGTGAACCGGGGGCGTTAGCGTGGCCTTTGCTCTTGGGAAGGAGGTTGTTGGCGACGACGCCACAACCCAGGAGAATAAGGATCAAGGTGCCTAAGAACTCCGACCCGAAGATCGTTGCAGCGGGCACCGCAGTTTCGAGAAGCATGAAAACTCCTTCGTCGTGGTGTCATCCGTTGACACCGGTTTACTCGCCGGTGGCGGCCGATCCCGTAGGATTTAGGAAACGGGGACCGTCGTCCCGCCCTTGTGGGGGTCGGACGTGGCTCAGTCAAACATCAACGGCCCCACAGAATCGCGATTCTGCACTTACGTGCATGGCAAGGGGGGAGGCATGAACGAATTGTCCAACGACGTATGGACAGCTGCGTCCATGTATTACATGCAAGGCGAGACCATGGATGCCATCGCCAGCCATCTCGGCACATCTCGCTCAACCGTATCCCGACTTCTCAAGCAAGCGCGTCAATCCGGAGTTGTGCGCATCACCTTGTCCGAGCCGACGGGGTTACGAAGCGGGCTAGATTCCACCCTGACGAGGATGTTCGGGGTAAACACCACAGTCGTTCCCGTAAAGTCAGGAACCACCGAGATCCACCGTCTCGATCAAGTCGCCAGAATCGCAGGACAGATGGTGACGGATATGGTCGAGGACAATTCCGCTGTCGGCATCGCCTGGGGCACGACCCTTGACGCCGTCACCCACTATGTGGTGCCTAAAGACGTCAAGGGGGTCAGCGTCGTCCAGATGAATGGGTCGGCAAACCCCGCTAGTTCGGGAATACCCTACGTCGGATCGATCCTGTCACGGATGGCCGCCGCATTTGGTGGCGAAGTTATTCACTTCCCGGTCCCAACCTTCTTCGACAGTGCGTCAACAAAAGCCGCAATGTGGCAAGAGCGTTCCGTTCAGGCCGTCCTCAAAGCACATCGAGAACTCGACCTTGCTGTTTTCGGCGTCGGAGCCCTCGATAGCCCGGTCCCCTCCCACGTCTATTCGGCGGGTTACATGACCGAAGAGGAAAAAGCGAGTTTGGTACATGCTGGAGTCGTCGGTGACGTCAACACCGTCTTCCTCAAGGCCGACGGTGCTTACGACGTCGAGTTCAACAAGAGAGCAACCGGCTTAGCTCCCTTCCAACTGCAGCGCATACCGCGCCGGCTCTGCGTCGTCGCTGGGCGCGCCAAGGCCATCGGCCTGCTGGCTGCCCTCCGAGCCAGAGTCGCGACCGACCTCGTCGTTGATGACGCCACTGCCCGAGCGGTCCTCGATCTCATGTGAGAGTGCAGGTAGAAATCCAAACTCCCACAGCACATCGGCTGCGGGAGTTGACTGCGCCGCTACCACAATCAGGACTTCGCCGTGCCCATCGTCACGTCAACCGTCGCCTCCTGGGCACCACGTAAATAGCTAATCTTCGCTTTCTGCCCAGCTTTGAACGATCGAATAAGACCCACCAAAGACTCTCCCGAAGCGATATCAGTGTCGTCAATCCTGGTAATGACGTCACCTCGGCGCAAGCCGGCCTTGGCGGCCGCCGAGCCCGGAGTGACCGTCGCGACCCCGGCTCCCTGAACCTTGACCCCAGCTTTAGCCGCAGCCGCGTCACGAACCGAAATGCCTAGGAAAGCATGGGTGACCTTGCCGGTCTGGATGATCTGATCGGCAACCGACTTGGCCAAATTCGATGGGATGGCGAACCCGATGCCGATATTGCCTGACTGGGAACGACCCGCCGACGGCAAACTAGCGATTGAGGAGTTGATACCGACGAGTTCACCATCGGCATTGACCAACGCACCCCCGGAATTACCTGGGTTAATCGCGGCGCTGGTCTGAATCGCATTAGTGACGACAACCCCCGACGAGGAATCCTGCGATCCCAGCAAATCATCCGAGTCATCGCGATTCATGGTTGTGACCGGGCGATTAAGGGCGCTGATGATGCCAGTCGTCACCGATCCAGACAGGCCTAGCGGGTTACCCACAGCCATGACTGGGGCCCCGACGGTCAATTTGCTGGAATTGGCGAAACGAATCGGCTTCATGGACTCGGGCGGATTCGTTACCCGGATAACAGCCAGGTCGGTCGAGGGGTCGGTGCCGACCACTTTGGCGTCATACGTCTTGTTGCCTATAGATACCGTCAGTTGACCGCCAGATGTGGCGTCAGAGACAACGTGGTTGTTGGTGACGATGTTGCCATTGGAATCGACAACGACGCCAGACCCTTCACCTCCCCCATTACTGGTCGTCACAGTGATGGAAACCACAGAGTTCGAGACGGCGGAGGCGGTGGCCGTCCAATCCGGAGCAGAAGAGGACCCTTGAATGACCTTGGTAACGGTGCTCGGGGCAGCAGAACTTGTGCCCACTGCAGGAGTGTCATTTTTCGTCAGGGAACGATCGACTAGACCACCTGAGACGCCTCCCACGGCCGCGGCCAGCAGCACAGCAAGAACAATAGTCCCGCCACGGAAACCCTTGCCGCTCGATTGAGACGGGGGCTGGGGCGAGTCGGCATTTTTGTTACCAGGGTCCAGATCCGTGGCGGTGGGCTGTTCAGACGATTCCCACGGCTGGGTAGTCGGTGAATGTCCCGAGCTAGACCAGGAATCGTCGCTGCGCGACCAATAAGACTCCTGCGCCCAGTCATGGCGGGCATCCTCAGAGCGCGAGGAATATCCGCCCTCAGCGCTGGCACGCGGGAAGGAATTGGGTTCACGAGGCTCTCGGGGACCATTCGTCGACTCACTCATGGCTTCCAGTGTCCACGATGCCATCAAGTGTTTTGCCCGACCTCCCAGGGAAACTTGCTGCCGACAGAGCAGGAACGAGGCCATAGTGGCACGCACCCGGCCGTTCCATCCGACCATGGTCAGGTGGCTGGCGGGAGGGATTGGTCCGGGGTCAGAATCCCTACGGGAATGTCGTAGCGGCTTCGTGCGCTAGGTAGGTTGATCTGTGAACCAGTCACCGACCAGGAGACGCCATGACCACTCAGTCCCTCACACCCAACACCATCCTCGGCAACATTTCGCTGTCCGATTCCTCGGAAACCGGCGCTACCCAGTCCTCCCCTGAGGACGTCGGCGTCGATGCTCGGGGAAATGACGAGCCGCGCGACGTCATCATCGTAGGGTCTGGGCCAGCCGGATACACCGCCGCTGTCTACACCGCCCGCGCCGGGCTGAAGCCGCTGGTATTTGAGGGATCAATCGATGCCGGCGGGGCGCTCATGCAGACCACCGAGGTTGAAAACTACCCGGGCTTCTCCGAAGGGATCATGGGCCCCGATCTCATGGCGCAGATGCGCGCCCAGGCCGAACGGTTCGGAGCCGAGCTCGTCGCCGACGACATCACCGATATCGACCTCACCGGTGAAGTCAAAAAGCTCGTCGACACTGACGGAAACATCTACAAGGCGCGCGTTGTCATCCTCGCCATGGGATCGGCCTACCGCAAACTCGGACTTGAGGATGAGCCTCGGTTGTCCGGGCGCGGCGTGTCGTGGTGCGCCACCTGTGACGGGTTCTTCTTCACCGGCAAGGACATCGCCGTCGTCGGGGGCGGTGACTCCGCGGTCGAGGAAGCCACTTTCCTCACCCGATTCGCCAACTCGGTAACCCTCGTCCACCGCCGCGACCAATTGCGCGCCTCTCAGATCATGGCCGACCGTGCCGCAACCGACCCCAAGATCACCTTTGCGTGGAATAGCGAGATTGTCGCCATGCAGGGCGAGTCGAAGCTCGAGTCAGTCACCCTGCGCGACACCAAAACTGGCGAGGAGCGTCAACTCAAGGTTGCTGGAGTGTTTGAGGCTATCGGCCATGATCCGCGCTCCGAGCTAGTGCGCGGCCAGGTCGATCTAGACGAGGCTGGCTACGTCGTGTGCGCCGAGCCGTCCACCCGCACCAATGTGCCGGGAGTTTTCGCGTGTGGTGACCTGGTCGATTCTCACTACCAGCAGGCCATCACCGCGGCTGGGTCCGGATGTCGTGCTGCTCTGGATGCCGAGAGGTTCCTGGCTGAGCTCGGTCGTTGAGGTACTCGACAGTTTTCGCCGCATCACCCGAGCACGGGGTGGTGCGGCGACATGCTTGTTTGGATGCCGTGACGCATTACGGGGTCGGCGGCATAGGGCGCAAATTTGTCCCCGCAGTCTCTTCCCTCTGGCGTTTTTCGTCAGTTCACGACGAGTCGGGGCATCGCTGAGCTCTCGACCAGCCCAACCCGGGAAAAATGACCCAAGACACACATGTCGGTTGGCATTACGCCAGGGGTCACGATCTTGCCCTCACTGCCAGGCAGCCAGCCTCAACCTCGAGGTGAAGGCTCTCGGTTCGCCGGAGACGGGATCGGTGAATCCCATCCGCCATGCCTGCAATTGCAAGGGATGGGTGAAGTCATCAACTGGGGTGTCGAGAACTGTCGGGTAAAAGGGGTCGTTCACGATCGGAGCACCCAACCGTTGCATGTGGAGACGAATTTGGTGAGTGCGGCCAGTCCGAGGACTCGCCTCGTACAGTCCCAGCCCACCGCACTTACCAATCAACACAATATCGGTGACAGCATTCGGCACCCCGGGAACCTCACGGGCCTGCAAGATCCCCCTCTCCTTAATAATCCTTGACCTCACCTGCCAGCCGTTTTTTGTCGCGCCGATCCCCTCTCTAGCTGGATCATGTACCACGGGTGCCACGAGCCGATATTTTTTGACGACCTCACGACGCTCGAACATCTCTTGGTACGGCCGACGCCATTTTCGCTCCCGAGTCAGCAACAACACCCCAGCGGTAACACGATCGAGGCGATGGGCCACCGTCAGTTCTGGTAACCCCAATTGGGTGCGTAACCGAACAACAACCGACTCGAGGACATGGCGGCCCCGCGGGATTGAAGACAGGAAGTGCGGCTTGTCGACCACAAGGATGCGTTCATCGGAATAGAGGATGCCGATTCCGGCCGGAACAGGAGTCTCTGTAGGCAGGTCTCGATGGAAGAAGACGAAGGTTTGCGGGGTGAAGGGCGAATCCCGCCGGAAAACACGTCCCGCTTCGTCAACGAATCTCCCTTCATCGAGCATCTCGTCGACACGCTGCACACCCACCCTCTGGAGCTTCTCGATCAAGTATTCCCGCATCGTTGGCCAGGGCCAGCCATCGACTCCGCGCTCCTTTGCCAACCGACGGCACTGCCCATGATCGGGAGTATGAACCCACGCTGATTCCAGACCGTGACGTTGACGTAGCGGAGACCGAGGCACCGCGCCAGCCTATGGCTAACGGCACTTCCCCTCCCAGGCTTCCCCACCCGGTGAACAAAAAATCCCGCTTCACGGAGCGCCAGGTCAACAGATTGCTCGGCCTCCTCCGAGGTGGGACTTTTAGACCCCACCGCGTCCGAACCACCCCATCCACCACGGCGGGGATCGTGTTCTGCAGTACCGAGTAATACGAAGCTTTGTTAAGGGTGGTTCGCTCGCAGCGCACCGGCACAGCAACGAACCCCCTGACGACAATCCCGCGGACGCTGCTCAGCCCCGCCGCAAGCAGCAAGCCGGTACCGGCCCCCCTGGACGCAGTGATGCTCATCGAACAATTGGGGGCGGGCGGCAGTCGGTGCTGCCCGGCCGGGACGATGCCACCCCGACCTGGACCCACAGACAGAATCATCACCTGGCTGCGTGATCTGATCTCTTAATGACTTAGCACGGCCGGGCTCGGGATTTTTCGTCACCGGGACCGGCTGCCATCACACCCGCGGAGATTTATCCCTACTCCCGTCATCACACCTCGTGTGAAACCGCCGCGAGAGCTCCCGGTAGGGAAATCTCAGTCCAGCGGCTCACCGGCGATGCTGAAAGTCACCGGAGTCTGGGCCTCGACGGTCCGCGAGACGGTGCAATTTTTGTCGCGCGACATCGTGACAACCCGATTGACTAGCCCGGCGGCCTCGCGACCTTCCTCAGTATCGGGGAAGCGCAACTGGAAGTCGACGGCGACGTCGCCCAGGGATACCCGCCCCTCGTCGTCGCTGCGTTTAGTACCCGAAACGGAAACGGTGAACTGGGTGGGTTCCCCGCGGCGGCTTGTCACGGTGTCAACATCAATGGAGGAGCACCCGCCGATAGCAGCTAGCAGCAGCTCGACAGGGGTGAACTCGGCATCCTGCCCCGACCCAAGCTGAATCTGCCCACCACGCGCATTCGTGGCGGTGTAGTGGCCCTGACTACGGCGAACCAGGGAAACCTTCTTAGTAGCAGACGGCATGGCCCCTCCTCAGGCGACGAATTCTTCGATGACTTTGACCAGCGCCTTCTTCGTCTTGCCGCCCTGCAGCGACTTGACGAGCTGGCCACCCTGCCAGACCTGGATAGTAGGCAGGGACATGATCCCCTGCTCCGCGGCAACCCGGGTGTTGGCGCTGGTGTCGACCTTAGCGAAGACCATCCGGTCGCCGTAGGCTTCAGCAAGCTCCTCGATGATCGGGGACAGCTGCTTGCAGGGAGCGCACCAGTCGGCCCAGTAGTCCACGAGGACCGGCTTGGAAGCGCCGAGAACCTCAGAAGGGAAGGTCGTGTCGGTGACCTCGATGACGTTGTTCATGACAGCCTTTCTAAGACGACCAGACGAGTCTAAGTCGTGGCGGCCCGAAGGGCACCTCTGGTTCACGATAGCCAAGCAGACTCTCTGGCTGTTGCATGAGGCAGCCATCACCTAGTGCGAAAAATCCCGACCCAAGGAAGCATCGCGCACCACAATGCCCGGTCCTCCCTTAGACCGGTATTTTTCGCACGCAAACCGGTGAAGGCATCTGAGTCAGTATCGCCTCAGCGGAATGTTCCGACTCCGGCGGGCCAACATCACTTCTCCCCGCCAAAGAACTTCTCCCAGGGCAGATCGAGGGGGGCATCGTGAGCGACAATGTCGTAAAGGGCCCGCACCAATGGGTATTCGGTCTCAGCGATTACCCCGCGCTGAGTTAATTTTCCGATTGCCTCGCCAACGACGCCGATAGCGGCAACGCCTTCGAGGGTGATGCCCTTCATCTTGTCGTTGCGGACGTGCGAAAACGGCATCCCGGCACCGACGTAGGTTCCGGCACGCACATTGCGTCCGCCCATCGTGGTAACGAACATATCGCCGACACCACCCAGGCCGGTCGCCACCTCCGGATCACCGCCCATGAAAGCGACCATCTGTTTAAGCTCGCGGGCACCCTCGCCGAAGAGGGCCGCTGTGTAGTCGTGCATAACGTATTTGGCGTCGGTCTGCCCAGCCTTGTTCAGCATGCCGGCGGCAAAGCCTCCGCCGAAGGCAAAGATGTTTTTCATGCACGCTGCGACCTCGTGGCCGATGAAGTCGGTAGACGTCCAGACGTGGTAGTAGTCGGTGCGGTATGCCGCCGCCAAACGGTCGAGGACCTCCTGCTCCTCGCCGCAGAATACGACGCAGGTGTCGCGCTGTACCGCCAGCTCACCGGCGATGGACGGTCCGACTATGGCCGCCCAGTGGACCTTACCGGCGAGGTCCTCCATATGCTCCTTCAGTACCTCGGGCAGGATGTGGAGGGTGCCATCCTCATCGGCCTGCATACCCTTAGTTACACACAGGATGGTCTGCCCGGGCTCGGCTAATTTAGCCAGCTGTTCTCCCGCCCAGTCGACCCCGAATGAGTTGACGCCGCTCATGATGACGTCAGCCCCTTCGATGGCCTCGGCGGCGTTAGCGAAATGGTAAGCCTGGACGCGCTCGTCAACCTTGAGTTCAAGGACGGGGTGCTTCCGGGTGAGCTGAATAGAGTCGATGATGTCGTCATCGAGGTGGGTACCAATGAGGCGGACTTCGTTGCCGTTCTCGACAGCCGGGAAGGTTAATGCCGTGGCCATGACACCCGCACCGAGCACTGCAATCTTGAGCATCTTCGTACCTCCGAAGGTGGTTTGTGGCCCGACTGTGGGCCCGACGCGATTCACGCTAATCTCGGGTCCCGAATGATTCCCACATTCGTCGAAATCCTGCACTTGCGTGCACAGCGGCCTCGGCCCCACTTCTTTACTGAAAGGCACGCTTCGCTACTGAAAGGCACGCTCCGCTACTGAAAGGCACGCTCCGCGACATTGGCGTCAACAACCACGTCAGTACACAAGCCACCGCGCAGGGCTGTTCCCAAAGCCTCTGCTTTTTCGGCGCCCGATGCGATGGCCAGCACTGTGCGAGCGCATGGGAGACTGTGGCCCTCACCATCCCTGACTTTCACGCAGTCCAGGTCTACCGAGATCGTGCGGGAGTCCAATTCTTCATCGACAACATGGCCATGGACGTCAACATAGTGGCTCATGACGTCTGCGCGAGCCCCTTTGCTTCGCAGTTTCTCAATACCCTCAGCCGTCACATGGCCAGCCGTTACCAGGATCGAGTCAGTGCTCACCGCTCCGGGTGAATACACCACGAGATCGGCTTTCCGAGCAGCTTCTAGGGGCCGCGAAACGGACACATCCTCGCGCAGCATGTCCCCGAGATCTGCTGATTCTACGATTGTCGGGGCCTGCAAGGTGAGGGATCGGCCTGGGCCGAGCTCGGCCATCCTCACGACGGAGCGTCCTACCAAATCATTCCTGGTGACGGCGACCCCGCCATTGGCCTGGGCGACGACAACGTCGGGGTTCCAACCCGACCCTAGGTGTTGGGCCACATGGGCCGTCGTTCGACCCCAACTCACTGCAACCACCTGTGGTGGGGGCCGCCACTCAGATAACCGCTGCGCTGCCATCCGAGCGACGAGCTCCATCGTCAGTTCATCACTGGCTTGGACGGGCACGACGACGGCCGATTGCAACCCAAAAGTGTCAACCAGCTTGGTTTCGAGCCGGTGATGCCGGGCGAGGGGATGGTCAATTGTGATCTTGACCATCCCCGTGCGACGAGCCTCCTCGAGGATCCTGCCGACGGTCCAACGACTCATTGAGAGACGCTGGGCGATAGCGGCATGGGTCATCTGTTCGAAGTAGTACATCTCCGCGACGTGGAGCATCTCTTCATCTTGATTCGCCCGGCGTCGGTTCGACATCGTTTATGCCTCGCTCCGTGTCACAGCACGGTGTGGGCAACCTCCGCGACGTGGTCAGCAGTGAATCCGAACTTCTCGAACAACAACGCCCCAGAGGCCGAAGCTCCGAAATGCTCCAGGGACACCGAGGCGCCCTTGCAGCCGACATATTTTGACCACCCCATGGCGATGCCGGCCTCAACGCTTACCCGGGCGGTCACCGAGCTGGGCAGCACCGACTCGCGGTACTCCTCGTCTTGCTCGTCAAACCACTCCTGACACGGCATCGACACGACGCGGGTCGCGATCCCGTCGGCCTCGAGCTTCTTGCGTGCCTCCAGGGCCACCGACAGCTCGGACCCGGTACCGATGAGGATGACCTTGGGCTCGGCGCTGGCCTCGCAGACCACGTAGGCACCCTTGGCGACACCCTCGGCCGAGGCGTACTCGCTGCGATCGATCGTCGGTAGGTCCTGACGCGACAGCACCAGGCCGGCGGGACGGTCAGTGTGCTCCAATATGGTGCGCCATGCCACTGCGGTCTCGTTGGCGTCGGCGGGACGGACGATGTCAAGGCCCGGGATGGCTCGGTAGGAGGCCAGGTGCTCAATCGGCTGGTGGGTGGGTCCGTCTTCACCGACACCGATGGAGTCGTGAGTCCACACGAAGATCGACGGGACTTTCATGAGGGCCGCAAGACGAGCCGATGGCCGCATGTAGTCGGAGAAGACGAAGAAGGTTCCGCCGTAGCAGCGGGTCAGGCCTGACAGGGTGATGCCGTTGAGGATGCCACCCATGGCGTGCTCGCGAACACCGAAGTGGATGGTGCGCCCGTACGGACCACCCGGATCCTTCTCGGAACAGCGGTCCTCGGGCAAGAAAGAATCGGCTCCCTTCATGGTCGTGTTATTCGATCCGGCAAGGTCGGCCGATCCGCCCCACAGCTCCGGAAGCTGCGGACCCAGGGCGCTAAGGACAGCTCCCGAAGCCTTGCGGGTGCTCATCTTGCCCGGCTCGAAGGTGGGAATATCGAGGTTTTCGGGCAGCTTGTGGGCGAGCATCCGCTCAAGCAAGGCGGCGCCATCGGGGTTGGCGTCGCGCCAAGCGGCGAATTTTTCGTCCCAAGCCTCGCGCAGACTCTTGCCACGCGCCGCGAAAGCAGTGCGAACCTTCTGCACCATTCCAAGGTCGATAGCAAACGGTTTGTCTTCAAAACCGAGCTTCTCCTTGAGGGCGCTGACCCCTTCGGCACCAATTTTCGCGCCGTGTACCTGGGCCAGACCGGCGAGCACCGGAATCGGCCATCCGATGACGGTAGTGAGACGGATGAAAGACGGTTTGTCGGTAACGGCCTTGGCATTGTCGATGGCCTCCATCAGGGCTTCGACATTCTCTTCGTAGGTCGTGCCGCCGTTGGTGAAGTCGACGTGCTGGACATGCCAACCGTAGGCCTCATAGCGGGCCTCGACATTCTCGGAGAAGGCGATAGCGGTATCACCTTCAATGGTGATCCGGTTGTCGTCGTAGAACATGATGAGGTTGCCCAGTTCCTGGGTCCCCGCCAGCGATGAGGCCTCGGAGGCAATGCCTTCCTGCATGCAACCGTCACCAGCGATGGCGTAGATGTAGTGGTCAAAGGGGCTCGTGCCGGGGGCGGCGTCAGGGTCGAGCAGGCCGCGCTCACGACGAGCTGCCATGGCCATGCCGACGGCGTTGGCAACACCGGCGCCGAGCGGACCGGTGGTGGTCTCGACGAACTTCGTCAAGCCGTATTCGGGGTGACCAGGGGTCAGGGAACCCCAGGTACGCAATGACTCCAAGTCGGACAGCTCGAGTCCTAGCCCAGCCAGATACAGCTGGGTGTACTGAGTCAGCGAGGAGTGTCCGGCCGACATGATGAAGCGATCGCGGCCGAGCCAGTTTGGGTCAGACGGATCGATGGACATGACCTTGTGGTAGAGCAGGTAGCCGAGCGGTGCCAGGGAAATAGCAGTGCCGGGGTGGCCGTTGCCGGTCTTTTCGACGGCGTCAGCCGCCAGCACTCGGGCAGTGTCGACAGCGAGCTTGTCGGTGTCGGTCCACGTCAGTTCGGTTGCCACGATATTCCTCTCGTATTGGCCTTCTGGCCTGATCTGTGTGATGTGTCATCGCTCGGCATGGCGATAGGGTGGGGGTTCAGATCCTTGTAACGAATCTTATTCGCACCCTCAGGCGAGATGCACTTGTGGCGCTATTGATGTCACAAATGTGCAGAGTTGGCGCTGTTCGCCGCCTTCGTCGACTCTCGTGCCCGCAGATGAGCTTGCCGTCGAATCTCTTTAAGACGGTGCATCACTTGGTTGCCCCCGCGACCGAAGTAATCGTGGAGTCGAGCGTATTCGGCGTACAAGGCGTCGTACTGAATGGCCCGTTCCTCGTCAATCTGGTAAACCCCCGCTTCCTTCGCCCCCATCGCAGCAGAAGCTGCCTTGACGTCGGGGTACAGATCAGCGGCGACGGCCGCGAACACCGCAGATCCGTGCGAACCGGGCTGTTTGACAGTCCCGACGCTCAGAGGAACCCGGCAGATGTCGCAGAACAACTGCATGAGGAACGTGTTCTGCGTCAACCCCCCGGCCACCACCAACTCGTTGATCTCAACCCCGGAATCCCGGAACGACTCGATGATGGTGCGCGCCCCGAAAGCCGTCGACTCCAGCAGGGCCCGGTACTGATCTTCAGGGGTGGTGGTGAGAGTCTGACCCAAGATCATTCCCGACAAGTTGGCATCCGCGAGCACCGACCGGTTGCCGTTGTGCCAGTCCAGGGCTATGAGGCCATGGGCGCCGACCTCCTGCCTCGCACATTTCTCGGTAAGTAGGTCGTGGACACTGATGCCCCTGTGGTCGGCCTCGTCGAAATACGAGCCCGGGACGCAGTTGTCGATGAACCAGGCGAAGATGTCGCCCACCGCCGTCTGTCCGGCCTCAAATCCCCACGAACCGTCGACGATTCCACCGTCGACGACGCCAAACATGCCGGGCACCTCTTTGAGCTGAGGCCCGGGGACGACGTAGCAGGCCGACGTACCCATGATCGCAGTCATCTGACCGTTCTCCACAGCTTGCACGGCTGCGGCGGTAACATGGGCGTCAATGTTGCCACTGGCCACCGTGATCCCAGCTGGCAACCCCAGACGCTCGGCAAACTCCGGGGTCAGACCGCCGACTCGGGCTCCCAGGGGAAGCACCGGGGCGTTCATCTTGTCGGTGAAGACGTCGGCGAACTCCGGGTTGAGGTGCATCAAGTAATCGCGGGATGGGTATGTCCCATCCTGGTACATACGCTTGTATCCCGAGTCACCCGCCGAGAACGTCAGTACCCCGGTCAGCCGCCACGTCAGCCAATCTAATGCGGTGCAGAACACATCGGTGGCCCGGTAGACCTGCGGGGCCCGTTCCAAAGTCTCCAGCACCTTGGGCATCAGCATCTCGGAGGACAGAATTCCCCCGTACCGTGCCAGCCACGGTTCCCGGCGCTCCTGGGCCAACTTGACGATACGATCAGCCTGGTCCTGGGCGCCGTGGTGCTTCCAGAGCTTGACCCAGGCGTGAGGCTCGTTTCGGAATTCGGGAAGCTGACACAGCGCAGTGCCGTCCCTCGTCGCAGCGACGACGGTGGCAGAAGTGACGTCCAACCCGATACCAACGACCTGCCCGGGGTCAACCCCGGCATCCTCCACGGCCCCGCGGACGATCACCTCGAGGGTCTCCAGATAGTCAGCGGGATCTTGGAGAGCGAAGTCCGGTGGCAGCTTACGACCGTCGGCAGCACTCAAGGTGCGGTCCATCACCCCGTGAGGGTACTCATGCACGGCGCTTCCCATCTCGGCACCGTCGCTGGCCCGCACGACGACAGCGCGTCCGGACAACGTGCCGAAGTCCAGTCCCACCACATACTTGTTATTCATGGTGTCCTCCTCGTGAGGGGACCGAGTGGGGGCGCGAATGGTCGACCCCACCCGACATCGTCCTGGGATCAGTCCTGTGGCCAGGGGCGTCGGCCCCAGAATCCATCAGGTTCAAACAGCGGCTCGACGAGATCGCTGATGGTGCCGGTCTCGACGAGCAGGTCGAGAAGGGTATAGCGGGACCGAATCATCTGGCACCGGTAGTAGGTGTCGTGGAAACGCTCCCGGGTCAGGCCAATCTGCGCCGGATGGTAAATGCCACCGACAGCCTTGATGATCTCTTCGACCTCGGCAGCCGGCATCACCTGGCAACGGCAGCGATCGCGGATGGTCGGCCAAGTCGACCTGACGAGCTCCAGACGCTCCCGCAGCGCATCGGCGTCGAGGTATTTGTCCATGGTCTGCCTCACAGCAGGCTCGAGCATGTCACCGGTGAAGTTGGCGCGAACCTTGGCCTCCATCTGCTCGGCGGACGGCCACTTGGCGACAGCGGCGTCGACGTCGAGAGTGGTGAAATCGTGGTTCAGCGTCCTCTCCCATAGAGCGAGCACCGAGATCGTGCCAAGACCCACCTTGAACCCGTGAGTCAGCGGCGGATCTTGGTCCATACCGAGATGCTCCATCTCCCACAGGTGGGAGAACTGATGACCGGCACCCGAGGCTGGGCGCGACGAGAGGCGGTACTTTTGCATCGCCAGACCGGACATCACGAGCCCCTCGATGAGGCCGTCAAATGCCTCCGGTTTACCGTTGGCCAGTCCCTCGGGATCACTGATGGCGCTGGTGAGCGGCCCCTGGACGAGGTCCCACACCTCCTGGTCGATCGGCTCGATGCCCAGCTCATCGGCGACGATCCAGTCGGCACCGGCCGGGATCTTCTCGATGAGATCGCCCAGGCCAGTGGCGGTGCAGCGCTGTGGAGCCCCGGCCATCGTCGGCAGATCGGCAATGAGGGCCTGTGGGGCGCGGCAACTCATAGTGTGCTTGAAACCGTTCTCGGTAATCGAGGCACCGAAGGCGGCGTATCCGTCCATCGAGGCGGCGGTACATACGTTCATATAGCGCCGACCCAGCTCGTCACTGGCTCGCTTAACGATGTCGTTAAGGGTCCCCGAACCGATGGAGCAAGCAATCACCTCGTCGAGATCACGCAGGTGGTCACGAACCTTCTCAACGTTTTCGTAGCAGGCGTAGACGGCTGGACGCCCCGGGAAAATCATCGGTTCGACCATCTTGACCCCGGCACCCTCGAGGGACGCCTTAGTCTGCTCACCAGCAACGGCCCACGTGTTCTCGTCGGCGATGATGATGGCCTTCGAGTCGCCAAAAAGCTCTGTGAAGACGCGCCCCGTCTCCCCGAGCACGTCGCGGCCCATGGCCACGACGTCCGTGTCGCCGCAATCGGCCAACGCCTTGTCAATCAATTCGGACATTACTTCTCCTCTGATCAGTGTGATCGTCAGTTTTGTCGGCCTCGTGATCGACCATGTCATGAATCATGGGGCGCAGCTGCGGGTAGGTATCGCAGTACTTGTCCACGTAGTACTGGTACTCCTCGTGACGTTCCTGGTCCGGCTCGATGAAGTCGATCTCGTGGACCATCTGTGCGGCCGCCTCGGGGAGATCCTTGAACAGGCCAGCACCGACAGCGGCCACCATGCAGGTCCCGAGCACCACAGCGTCCCCAACCTCGGTGAGGGCGATCGGCACACCGGCCACATCGGCGTGCATCTGCATCCAGTCGCGGCCCTTCATGGCACCACCACAGGCGACCATACGGTCTACCTCGAATCCAGCAGCTTTCATGGCGCGCAAGTTGTGGGCCATGCCATAGCAGACCGACTCCTGAATAGCGTGGTAGAAGTGCGCCGGAGTATGCATGAGGGATAGACCCCAGATAATGCCGCGGGCTTTCGAGTCGGTGTACGGGGTGCGGTTGCCCTGGAAGTACTCATTGATGATGAGACCATCGGAACCCGGGCGGATGTTTCGCGACTGCTCGTTGAGGACGTCGTACGGGTTGAGGCCGATCTTCTCGGCGGCAGCGGTGTAGTCGGCTACGAAGTTGTCCTTGAACCACTTCAGTACCGAACCCGTCGAGACTTGGCTGGCTTCAACGGTGTACTGACCAGGCATGACGCCGTCAGGGTAGGCGCCGAAGAATCCCTCGCCGTGAATTTCGGTGTCGGCCTGACCAGTCAGCACATGCGAGGAACCGGTGATGAGGGCCATCGACCCTGCAGACAGCACGCCCAAACCAATCTGGCCAGCCCATGCATCAGCCAATCCTTGTGCGACCGGGATTCCTGGACGCAGGCCGAGTAACTGGGCCGGAATCGTCGCGAGAGTGCCAACCGGAGTGCCGAGGTCGAGGACCCGCTCGGGAATCTTGTCGAAGACGTCACCGCAACCGATGGTCTGGTAGAAATCCTCCGGCCAACCCCCCTTATCACGGTTGTAGTACATCCGGATGGCAGCCGAGTTGATGTTAGTGGTCCACTCCCCGGTGAGCTTGAACGTCACCCAATCCGGAGCGTCGACGAGATGGGCGGCCTTGCGGTAGGTCTCTGGCTCATGCTCGCGCAGCCAAGCAGCCTTGAAGGGGTACCACTCGGCGGTGGCCGGAGAGGCGCCAGCCCCGTTGTAGAGGCGGGCGACCGACTCCGAGTTCTCGGCGCGCGCAGCCTGCTCGGTGGCACGGACATCCATCCACATGATGGCGGGACGTAACTCGTTGCCACGTTCGTCCATGGCAACCATCGTCAGGGTCGTAGCGTCATACGAGATACCGGCGATAGCCGCCGGGGAGATTCCAGCGGCCGCAATAGCGCGATGACACGACGCCTGCAGTGCTTTCCACCACTCTTCAGGATCCTGTTCGGCCCAACCGGGACGAGGATGAGTGGTCTTGTACGGAGTTGCCGCGAAGGTGAGTGGGCGTCCCGCAAGATCAAAGATCGCGACTCGGCACGACTCCGTGCCGTAGTCGATACCTAAGAGGTAAGGACCGTTGTTCAACATCGTTGTCTCCTGTGAAGGTGTCGCTGCGGCAGCGGTGCACACAGCTCGGTCGTCTAGTCAGTCGTCGTTGTCTTCGGTCCAGCCGAGTTCGCGCCATACCGAGGCTGGGATGAGCCGATCGATACGGTCCAGAGTCCAGGTGGGACGATGCTGGGCGTCAAGGGCTGCAACGTCGTCAGCAGTGGCCTCCCCAGTGAGCACACAGGCCGACTTCATGCCAGTGTCGAGGGCCAT
This sequence comes from Cutibacterium namnetense, assembly GCF_001642025.1. Classification (GTDB taxonomy): domain Bacteria; phylum Actinomycetota; class Actinomycetes; order Propionibacteriales; family Propionibacteriaceae; genus Cutibacterium; species Cutibacterium namnetense. The sequence continues at coordinate 55,324 of NZ_LWHO01000001.1, forward strand.
CTGGATGTCGGTCTGCAGACGGTCACCGACCATGACGCAGTCTGTCGGGTCAACGTCGAGGCCGGACAAGGCCTCGGTAAGCATCACTGGCGACGGCTTGCCCAAACTAATGTTGCACTGCTGTCCCGTGCATGCCTCAATAGCTGCAGTAATGGCCGCACAGTCCGGCTCGCCACGACCTCCCGGAAAGGGGCAGAACCGATCGGGGTTGGTCTGGATGAGGAATGCCCGCTTGTGGAACCAGATGGCGTCAAAGGCGATCTGCAACTTGCGGTAGTCGAAGGTGCGATCGTACGAGGCGATGACGATGTCTATCTCTTCGGGATCTTCACACAGTTCGATCCCGGCCTCACGCAGGCTCCGCTTGAGCGGCTCCTCAGCGATCGCGAAAACTTTGGCGTCGGGGTGGTTGTTGACCAGCCAACGCGTCGTCGTCACGACCGTGTTGGAGATGTCCTCGATGGCCGTGGGCAGGCCCAACTTCGCGAGCTTCTCGACATACTGGTCTGGGCCCTTAGTCGGGTTATTCGACAAAAACCTCACCGGGATCTCACGGCGGCGCAATTCCTCGACCATACGACGAGCACCCGGCAATAAGTGTTCACCAAGGTAGATGGTGCCATCCATGTCGAACACGTAGGCCCGGGCGAAATCAGTGGGAATGTTGATGTCGTCATGCATGGTTGCTACTCCTGAAGCGAGGTCACGAGAACAGGGTGGCGAGCGAGACCACCACAGTGTTGCCAAGCCAGATGGCAGCGGCCGGTGGATCGATATGGCTGGTGCCGCGGTTGTACCAGAGGCGGGCACAGAACTCGCCCAGGCCAGCAGTGAAGACACCGAAGAATGCGGCGATGACCAGGGCAACCGTCGCCATTACCCACGTGTGGGAATCCCACGAAGACGTGTACGTCCAGCGGTAAGTGGTGAAGGTCTTGCCCATAAGCAGCGGGAAAAACTGCACCGCGGCTAGACCGGCGATGTTTGTCACATGATGCTGGACCGGCATGTTCCGATTGGTGATGAGGAACAGGATGATGACGGCCGAAATACCGAAACAAAAACTGTTGGCGTTGGCAGCGGCCAAATTCTTGGCGAGCCCCCGCGTGGTCAGATAGGCGCCAACGTTGGCAGCCAGGAAAAGGGACGCGCCACCGGCAAAGATGCCAAACAGTGACCCAATGGTAAGGAGCTGGCTGGGTTTCTCCTGCCACTCCAGCCACCGCCCATTGGGGCCCGGTTTGATCTTGGCCGGGAAACTGGTGGCGTTTTCGTGGAAGAGCTCTGAGTTGTGCAGGGAGCCATGGAACAGCCCCTTGCCGGGCGCCCCACCAAACATGAGGCGGGCCAGCAGCCCGGACAGCAGCACCGTCAGGGCGACTGGGTCAGTGTGCTTGCCGAACCACGGGATGTTCGAGATGACGATCTGGCATAGGTAACCGAAAATACCGAAGGCGGCACCGACGCAGAGAATGTCGGGGTGACCGATGCCGGCGAGCGGGGTATTGACGTCCTTGCCGTCACCTAAGCGACCTCGATACCGGGCATAGATGGCCGCCGCAACACCACCACCAAAGGCCACGTGAGGACCCATGAAGGGGCCGAAAGCCAGGTAGTCGAGCCCGAAAGTGGTGCCCGTCGCGGCGAACACTCCCCAGGAAGCCAGCACACAGAAACCGGTGAGGACGAATGCGTAGTTACCGCCGATGGCGGCTCCGACAGCACCGCCGGCGATGGCGGCGAGGAGTCCAAAGACGAAGACTCCCACAGAGGTGGTGAACATCGGTGTTCCTTTTATGAGGGCGGGCCTTACCCGCAATCGGATCTCCGCATGCAACGACGATGCTGCATGTGGTCTTTGTAGATTTTCCGGGAATGGCCCATGAGTAGGCAGATGCAGATGTGAGGCGGGCCACGGCTCACACCGCATTGGTGTCAGCAACTGCCCGTGGCGGCCTCCCCGGCGATGTCGCCTGACTCATAGGCGTTGATGAGATCGATATTGGCTTTGGAGTGGGAACTCGGGTCGAAGGTGTACCCGATGAACTCGTGAGCCAAGCGACGGGCAAGTTCGCGACCGATGACGCGTTGGCCGAGGCACAGCACGTGGGCGTCATTGGACATAATGAGCCGCTCCACGGAGAAGGAGTCATGGGCGGTGCAGGCGCGAATACCCGGCACCTTGTTGGCCGTGATAGCCATGCCCATCCCGGTGCCGCAGAAGAAGATGCCTCGATCAGCTTTTCCTTCTTTGATGACGTGAGCTCCCTTGACGCCAACATGCGGGTACAAGGTGTCCTCACCGGCCTGAACGCCAACGTCGATCACTTCATCGACTCGCGAATCTGCTTCCAGGTCGGCCTTGACGGCATCCTTGTACTCGACTGCTGCCGGATCAGCGGCAACGACGATTCTCAGTCCCATGATCCCTCCATGCCTCGTTGCTCCGTCGTGAGGAATCTCGGTCACGAGTGCGAGAAGCAACGACTCATGGTGTTGATATTAACATCATTGATGTGAAATGTAAGGGCCTACGCCGTGGATTTCGCCACACCCGAAATCCGAATGCACGGGAAAGCACACGGCAGTATCGGCTCAACTCGGGCTTCCCGAGCCACTCCCAGAACGTATGTAAGACTCAGAATTCACACACCACCTGTGCGGTAGCTCACCACGACGATGTTCGTACGACCCAGGATCGTCAAGAGTCGTCCGCGTCGTCCCCCACGACCAGGAGATGAACCCCGAGATCACGCAACTGATCGAGGATTCCACGTGGGGTGCGGGCGTCGACGACAACATGATCAAACTCCGTGAGATCTGCGAACTTGAACAGCGCCCGTCGTCCAAACTTGGTGTGATCTAACAAGAGGATCCGCTTCTCAGCGGACTCGAGCATGGCCCGCTTCACCTCGACGACCTCCTGGTAGGGGTGGTAGCACCCCGCCTCAAAAATGCCCGACGCCGACAGGAAGCACAGATCGGCATGCATTGAGCGGATCATTCGGACCGCAGCAGGACCCATCAGTGACTTCGCCCAGGACTGGTACTCCCCGCCCGCCACCACAAGCTTGTCCGAGCCGCTGGAGATGACCTCATCGGCCACCAACAACGAATTGGTGACAATCGTAAGCGGGGAGTGATCCCCCAGGGATCGCAGCAACCACACCCCCGACGTCGAATCATCAAGCATGATCGAACATCCCGGCGCAATGAGTCCACCGGCGAGCTCAGCTACCGCCTGCTTATCGGTCGAGCTCTGCTCCAGACGGAAGGTGGCATCGGCCTCGTGCAGACCATTCGCAACCGCAACGACCCGGCCCCGATGGCGTTGCAACACCCCACTGGCCTCGAGGGACGCCAGATCACGGTAAATCGTCATAGCGGAGACGCCCGTAGCCTCAACAAGGTCCTCAACGCTGACCGACCCAGCCCGAACAACAGCCTCAGCGATCGCAAGCTGACGCGCTCTTGGGCCGTCTTGGCCCTGAAGGGCCGTGGTCCTTCCGCCAGCCATGACTCTATCGTCTCCCGTCATCGTGAACTCGCAAGAATCCTAGCTGCGTAACGGGTCTTCGCTGTTGCGAATCAGCGTCAGATAGGCAGTTGAGTGATGGATCCGACATGACGGACTGGCTCCCCGGGTGATGGTCTCAGCGACAACTGATCTCTCCGCTTCCCTCACCGGTCAAAAGTCCCGACCTACGGCGGATCACTTCACCGAAGTGCCTCGGCCATCTCCCAGCCGGCATTTTTCGACATCAGCGGTAGGGATGCCGTCACGAACGGCTTTCCTGCCATAAGTCTGGTGAGGACAGATTGTTGTTATCCACTCACTGAGTGGGGGCCTTATCTATGGCCTCCCACAGGCCATTGAGGTAGGTGATGCCCAGGGCACGGTCGTATAGCGGGTAACCGGGGCGCCCTACTTCACCCCAGATCATCCGACCGTGGTCCGGGCGAATATATGCATTCGAGCAGTGGTCGTGGATGGCCTTCATGATCGTGTACATATCGAGGGATCCGTCGCTGGAAAGGTGCGAGGCCTCCTTGAATTTCTTGGACCCCAGGAACTTCACATTTCTGACATGAGCGGCCGCAACCCGCCCCATGTCTCCATACTTCTCGAGGATGGCCGGCACATTATTGTCGGGATTCGAGCCCAACGATCCGGCGCACACGCACAGCGAATTAGCCGGGGAATTTACCAGATCGATGACCTTCTGCAGGTCGGAGTCACTGTGGACGATACGAGGGATCCCGAAAATATCCCAGGCGGGATCATCGGGGTGGACGGCCATCCGAATCCCGACCTTCTCGCAGGTCGGGATGATTCCCTCGAGGAAGTAGCGATAGTTGTCGCGCAGCTGGTCAGGGGTCATGTCAGTGTACTGAGCCATGACCCCATCGAGATCGGCCAATCGTTCAGGCTCCCACCCGGGAAGCGGAAAGGCCGACGAATCCAGGGTAGCCTTGACGATATCTTGCGGAGTTAACCCCTCGAGTTCCTCGTGATCGTAGTACAGGCAGGTTGAGCCATCCCCGTTACGATGAAAGAGCTCAGTACGCAGCCAGTCGAAAACCGGCATGAAGTTGTAGACAACGACCTTAATGCCATAGGCAGCAAGGTTCTCTAAAGTCTTGCAATAGCTGATAATGTAACTGTCACGAGACGGCTTACCGAGCTTGATGTCCTCGTGGACGTTCACCGATTCGATAACTTCGCATTCCAAGCCAGCCTCATTGACTTTCCGGATGTAGGAAGAAATCTCCTCATTTGACCATACCTCACCAACCGGTATCCAATCCATCGCGCCCATTATCCCGCTGGTTCCGGGAATCTGGCGAATGTTCTCCAGCGTGATGGGATCGGCTTCTGGGCCATACCATCGAAATGTCATCTTCATGATTATGCAAACTCCTCGTCCAGAACCGACCTTACGGCACCCGGACCGACCGTCAGGCGGATAAAGAATTGTTCAACGATTCCAGCTAAAGGCGTCGCCGTCAGATCTACCCCGAAGATATCGACACGACTAAGGATAGGGGAAATAACCTTGGGGTCACCGTCACCGAAACGGACACCTGACACCACGGATTTCAGTTCCTCGAGCAGCGGATCTGGGGAAAGGTCGATAGGATCACCATCGTCGGCAATGCCCATGAGGTATCGGCACCAGGCAGCAAAAACGAACGGGATTGCCCGCAATGACGCGAGATCGAGGGAATCCTTGGCAAGATACGACTTAATGGTCTCTCCGAAGCGGATCGGGATCTTCTGAGATGTGTCGGTCGCAATACGACTCGGGGTGTCACCAAGGAACGGGTTCGGGAAACGCTCATCCTCGACCTCGCGCAAGAATTCCTTGGGGTCAATAATCCCGGGATCGCTGACAACCGGAAGCCCTTCTTTCCATCCAAGATGGTGCACCAAACCCGCTAACCCCGGGTCTTTCATGGCCTCGTCTACAGTGGGCTTCCGCAACAATACTCCGATAATAGCCAGCGCAGTATGGAGCGGGTTGAGGCATGACGTCACCTTCATCCGCTCGAACCGGTCGCAGGTATCGCGATCCGTGAAGTAGACCCCAGCTTTCTCTAATTCTGGACGTCCATTCGGGAAACGATCCTCAATAATGAGATACTCAGCAGGCTCGGTGTTGACAAATCCCGCCACCTCGGCGTCGGGATCGATCGCCATATCCTCAAACCCCATCAACGCCAGCCGATCACTAACCTGCTGCGACGGGGCCGGGGTGATCTTGTCGATGACGGAGATTGGGAACGCCACCTTCTCCGTAATCCACTCGACAACCCTGTGGTCGATGGCGCCTCGTTTCTCCCACTCCGCGGCGATCGTCAGCACCGAAGTGCGCAACTTGTCACCGTTGTGGGAAAAATTGTCACAGGACACCAGAGCCACCGGCGTCGCCCCAGCGTAGAAACGTCGAACCAGCAAGGCGGTCACCAGACCCATCGCCGTCGACATACGATCTGACAAGGGGTCACGGCTCAGATCCTTAATGACAGCGTTTTGGTAGGACCCGTCGTAGCCGCTGAGCCGATACCCCTTCTCAGTGATCGTCAGGGTGATCAACTGCAGGGACTCGGCACAGGCAATCTCTGCGATGCGACAAAAATCGTCATCTCGCCGGTAGGCCAGCCCCTCGCTGATCGACGCTATAGCCCCGACGTCGGTGTGCCCGTCGGCGTGGGAGGTCACACCCAGGGTCAGCAAGTCGTGGTTCGCGAGCCCGTGATCGAGGCGCTGCGGATCGCGAGGCGCGATGGCGGCAATACCGCACTGCTCAGCCCCGGAGTTCATGATGTCCTGGGCCAGCCGAGCGATATGAACACGGAACAGATTTCCTGGTCCGATATGCATCCACCGCGGCCGATCATGGGCCTGCCTACGCATCTCCTCAACGTCGAAAGTAGGCGAGGTGATCCCAGCATCCGCCAACGCGGACCCACGTAATGTGTCGAGATCAAGCTTCATGACATCTCCTCCGAATCAGAGACCAAACACCTGAGTGGGCTGCTCCACGACGAGGCGGTGGGCGATCTCAACCGCCTCATCCAAATCGAGCCTGCCCAAAACCACCAGCTCAGCGAGGTGGGCGGCATCAAGGCGCCGACTCATATCGTGACGCGCCGGAATTGAGCAAAAAGCGCGGGTGTCGTCAATCATGCCGCTTACCCGGCTGAACCCGGCCATCTCAGTAACGGCATGTTTGAACCTCATCACCGACTCAGGCGCGTCAATGAACCACCAGGGCACGCCGATATAGAGGCTGCGGTACCACCCGGCCAACGGGGCAATTTCCCGTGAGTAAACGGTCTCGTCGATCGTGAAAATGACCAGCTTGAGGTCCGTGTTACCAAATTTGTCAAGCAAGGGGTGCAAGGAGTCGACAACCTCGAGGGCTACCGGAACATCGGAGCCAATATCGGCGCCAAAGCGGCGAAGGGCGGCGGTGTCGTGATTACGGTGAACCGCCGGATGAACGGTCATCGTCAGGCCGTCTTCGCTGGCCATCCTCGCCTGATCTGTGAAGAGATGCCGGCGAAGGAGGGTCATCTCCTCGACAGTGGCCCGACCCGCCACCGAGGCGTCAAAAATCGACGCCGCGCGAGCGCGGTCTAGGACGATAGTGCCCAGGTCGCGGTGGCTGTGGTCACTGGAAACCGCGCCGTGCTGCTTAAAGTAGGAGCGCCGATTCTCCATAGCCTCGGTAAATCCGTCCAGCGTCATCGCATCGCAACCACTTACCTCAGACAGCTTTGCGAGCAAGCCCACCCAGCCCCCGGCAGCTGGCTCCAAATACTTATCCGGGCGGAAGGTGGGAGCAACACGGCGGGTGAATGTCTGGTCGGCAGTCAGCCGAGCGTGCCCGTCAAGGTCGTCGCAAGGATCATCGGTGGTCGCGATGAAGACAATGTCGAAGGAGTCCATGAGAGCGCGGGGCCGAAAGTCCGGCTGGGCGATTTTCTCAGCGATGGTGTCGTAGATGCGGTCAGCGTTCTCAGGACTAGGACGTTCGGTGACACCAAAAATGCCGACAAGTTGGTCCACGAGCCAGTAGCGCATTGCTGTGCCGGCAAAGTCACGCCAGTGCTCGCACAGGATCCGGAAAGCTTTTCGGTTGTCCTCCTCACCCATTGTCTTGCGCCCGACGCCCAGGTCCTCAAGATCGACGCCATTAGCATGCAGCAGCCGATTCACGTAGTGGTCGGGGGTAATGAGCAGGCTCGTCGGGTCAGAGAATGCCATGTCGTCGGCAATCCATGACACCGGAACGTGTCCATGGGGAGAAATTATGGGTAGATCCTTCGTGGATCGGTAAATTTCGCGCGCAGCGGCCAAGGCGGAGGCCTCGCGGGGCAGCAGACGATCCTCGAAGAGGGTGAGAGTCGGCGTTGACATGACATTCACTGTGCCCCGTGGAGAATCTCCCCGGAACGAGTTGCCGTCACTTGCCGCGCTTAGCTATCCAGATTCACGCGCCATAAAGGACACCGGGATGATGTCCTCACTCGGCGGTCGACGCCCATAGTGGCTCGGTTTCTCAACCATGTCGAGAAGCCGGTTGACGGCCACAAGCCCCATTTGGAACTGATTGACGCGAACCGTTGACAACGCCGGTGAAACCAGAGCCGAGAACGGGATGTCATCGAACCCAATGACGGCAACGTCGTCAGGAATCCTGAGACCACAGGCCATAGCGCGACGCATGAACCCGATCGCGATGAGATCGTTATAGGCGATGACGGCCGAGGTAGGGCGCGTCTTCCACTTGTCAAACGCCTCTATGCCGCCCCTAATAGTGGGGGTCGGACAGGCGAGCTGGTGCACTGTGACCTTGTCGTCGCGACGAGCACGGTCAAGCAAGCTGCGCCACCTTACCCCCGATTGCCAAGACGCCATCGGCCCGGCGAGATACGTCACCGTAGACCGTCCGTCTCCTATTAGATGGGTAAGAGCTTCCCCGAGTCCTTCATCGGATGCTGGTGTCACCGCCGACACTCCTGGAACTTTACGATTCACCGTAATTACCGGCTTTATGCCGGCCAGGTGCCGCAACCCAGCGTCCGACATGCGGGAACCAACAAAAATAAAACCATCAACAGTAGTCAAGGAGCGTTTCGTGGTTTCAGACTCGATTTCTGACGACTCATTAGAGTCGATGAGAACGACCATGTAACCGCGTTTGCGGGCGCCCGCGAAAACCCCCTTGACGGTGGCCCCAAACACTGGGTTCATGGCGTCGGCAACGCACACTGCGACGAGATGATATGTCCTGTCTGTCGAAACTCTCAGCACCGCATCCTGGCGGTAACCAAGTTGTCGAGCAGCTTGAAAGATCCGTTCTGACGTCTTGACGCTAACCCGCCCCGGGCGCGAAAAAGCGCGAGAGACAGTTGACGGAGCAACACCGACAGTCCGCGCAACGTCACTGATGGTAACCGGTGCGGTGGACTCCTCGCCTACACCCATGGTTTGACTCTACCGCTAACTAGCCTGACTCTGGCACGTAATGCTCAGGATGCAAACCGTGGCAAATCATCGCAATCCTTGACACTCCAGTGCGAATCTCTAGACAAGGCGATGATGCCTGTCCACAATGCTGTGACGATGATCGTCGCAGCCCTGAATAGCATAGAGGGTTGTCAATGCCAACCATCACAACGAAGGGCCAGAAAGCTGAGGCGGTGAATGCTCGCGATTTCGATATTCGCGACATGATTGGCTACGCACTCGGCGATGTTGGAAACAATTTCACCTTTAACTTAGTGAATTTTTTCCTCATGATTTTCTACACCAATGTTTTCGGTCTTGCTGCGGCCCTGGTGGGCGCATTATTCATGGCTGCCCGTCTCGTTGACGCCTTTGTAGACATCATAGTTGGCCGCCTCATCGACAACTCGAAGATGACCGCGCGAGGACGCTTCACCCCGTGGGTCATGCGAATGAAGTTCCCGCTTGCCGCCTCCGCTATTCTTCTCTTCCTGCCGGCAGCCGGCCACCTTCCCATGACAACACGCGTGATCTACTCCTTCATCACCTATCTGGCCTGGGGCATCTTCTACTCTTTCGTTAATATCCCCTATGGATCCATGGCGTCAGCCATCTCTGGAAGGCCACGCGATAAGACCTCACTGTCCACCGCACGGAGCATCGGCTCAGCCTCGGGCGCTGCCATCGTCAGCTATGTTGTGCCGCTCATAATGTACGGCAGCAGCTCTCACCAGATAAGCCCGCATCGATTCTTTATAGGGGCGGCTATCTTTGCTGTCCTCGGCGTATTCTGCTACATAGGATTAACGCTACTGACTGTCGAGCGTATTCGCATTGACAAAACAGAGCGCGTTCCACTGGGCAAAATGTTCTCTGAAATGGCGCACAATAAAGCCCTCGTCATGTTAGTCATTATTGACATAATTGTCGTCATTAACCAGAACCTTTCTGGCGTCACGCTGACCTATCTTTTCAATGACTATTTCCAGAATAAAACGGCAATGTCCATTGCCTTGGTCTTTAATTTCACAACTGTTATTCTCGTGGTTCCTTTTGCACAGATTATGGTCCTGAAGTTCGGTCGAAAAGAATCAGCGACAGTGGCATTGTTCTGCGGGGCTGCCATGTACGGTCTGATGCTCATCATCCACACGCACAGCCCCTGGATCTTCCTTGTTGGCCTCTTCTTCGGCTCGCTAGGCGCCGGCGTGTTCAACCTCATGGTGTGGGCCTTCATCACCGACGTCATTGATGCCCAGGAGGTCATATCCGGGGAACGTGAAGACGGCATCATCTACGGCGTGAACTCCTTCGCCCGCAAACTTGCCCAGGCCATCGCCGGCGGAATCGGCGGAGTCATACTGACGATGATCGGCTACCAGTCCTCCTCACAGGGTGGTGCCGTTCAGTCAGAGTCCGTCGCCAATCATCTGTACACCCTCGCCGCCGCCATACCGACAATCTGCTGCCTCGGCGCCGCCCTGCTCATGCTGGGCTACCCACTCACCCGCGACAAGGTGGTCGCCAACGCCGACGAGTTAGCTCGCCGCCACGAGGCGCAGGCCGGGCAGACATCCTGACCCATAACGGAGGCACATCATGGACACGCTCATGCGGATCACCAACCACGAGATAACCTCGCCGGATATCCAGCTGACAATTGACGAGCGATGGTGTGCCTCCGTCGAATTTGTGACCCGTTCCATCGCCCACGTGCGAATTTTCGACGCCGCCGGTCCGCAGCTCGACCGGACCTGGAGTATCAGCCTCGGCCCCGACGTCACCCCACAGACCGGATTGGGTCCCCACGATCTTCTCGACCACTCCCCTGCCTCGGCATGGGAGGGCGATTCCCGCAATGTCACGCCAGTTGAGGACGTGACCGTAACGACAACCGTCACCACCAACGCCGAAGACCTCGCCAGCCACCCGGAACCTTCCGGGATCTACCCTGACAAGCCGATCGACTCCCCAGACCCAGACGAGCAATCCTTCATCATTGGCACCGATTCGCTGCGGGTCATCGTCGGTGACTGCCCGCTACGGATGACCTGGCAGCGCCGGGCTGGCGGCTGGGTCACAGTCAGCGAAGACCGTCCTACCGGCGCCTACGAGATCGGAACTCGTACCGGACGGGTCGCCCACCACAGGGTCCGCAACATCGATGATCATTACTACGGCCTCGGTGAAAAGTCGGGCGACCTGGAGCGCACCGGACGTACCTTCGACATGAAGTGCCTGGACGCCCTGGGATACGACGCCAGCCGCACCGACCCGCTGTACAAACACGTACCCTTCCTCATGACCCGCACCGCCAACGGTGCCTTCGGCATCTTTTATGACAACCTCTCGGCATCGCGGTTCAATCTGGGGGCAGAAGTCGACAACTACCACCGCCCCTTCACCTCGTGGCAGGCCGACCGCGGCGACATCGACTACTGGGTCATGACATCCGACCACGTCTCCGGTCTTACCCTGCAGATCTTGCGTCTGACCGGCGACCCGGCTTTTCTACCGCGCTGGGCGCTGGGCTACTCAGGCTCGACGATGCACTACACCGACGCCCCAGACGCCTCTCGCCAGTTGCTAAAGTTCCTCGACCTGCTACGAAAGCACGCCATCCCGTGCGACTCCTTCCAACTCTCGTCCGGCTACACCACCATCGGCTCGCACCGTTACGTCTTTACCTGGAACCGTGACAAATTTCCCCAGCCCACCAAGATCACCGAGCAGTTTCATGACGCCGGTCTCCATCTGGCGGCAAATATCAAACCAGCCCTGCTGACGACGCACCCTTATTACCGCGATGCGGCAGAAGCGGGGATTTTTGTCACCAACTCCCAAACTGGGAAACCGGCAACATCGATGTTCTGGGGCGGTCACGGCAGCAACGTCGACTTCACCAACCCGCGCGGAGTGCAGTGGTGGAAGGACAACGTCCGCCACCAGCTCATCGACATGGGAATCGAATCCACCTGGAACGACAACAACGAGTACGAGTTGTGGTCAGAGGACGCCACTTGTGACGGTTTTGGTCACCCTGTCGAGCTGGACCGCATCCGCCCGGTGCAGGCCCTTCTCATGAGCCGTGCCTCCTTTGAAGCCCAACGCGAGGCTGCCCCTGCCGAACGCCCCTTCCTTATTTCCCGGTCCGGGCCGCTGGGTCTGCAGCGCTACGCCCAGACCTGGAGTGGCGACAACTCCACCTCCTGGCGCACCCTGAAATACAACACCCGGATGGGTGTGGGGATGAGCATGTCTGGGCTGGTTAATTTCGGCCATGACGTCGGTGGGTTCGCCGGCACCGCCCGCCCCAGCGCCGAGCTTTTTGCCCGCTGGGTAGCCAACGGCGTGATGCATACGCGCTTCACGATCCACTCCTGGCACGATGATGGTTCGGTCAATGAGCCGTGGATGTACCCCGAGATCACCGACATCGTCCGGGAGATGATCCGGCTGCGCTACCGGCTTATCCCATTCCTGTACACACTGTCCTACCTGGCGGCGGAGCGACGCGAGCCCATCGTCAACCCGGTATTCAGTCTTGATGACACCCTTATCGAGGAGTCCGATGACTTTCTACTCGGCCGCGACCTGTTGGTGGCATCCGTCGTCGAAGAGGGCCACACCACTCGAACCGTTACCCTCCCCAACGTCCCCGATGGCTGGTTTGAGTTCGACACCGGCGTCCATCACGACCCAGGTACCGTCACCCTTGACGCCCCGCTGGAGCGCCTGCCACTACTGGTGCGCGCGGGAACGGGGATCCCGCAGTGCGCGCTGCCCGCACCTTCCGAGAAGATCATCACAACACAAACGGTCGAAAACTCCCCGCACAGGATCGTTCTTTACCTTCCTGAGGGCAACGGCCACTCAGAAGGTTTTTTCTTCGACGACGATGGCCACACGGATGGCTACCGCCAAGGCCACGGCTATTGGCTCACCTGGACCGCCGATCACACCGATACCACGGTGACAGTCCATACCCGCGTCGAAGGCGACTACCAGCCACCGTGGGGATCTATGGCCTTCGCTCTGCGCCCAGGAGACGATCGCGCCATCGAGGTCTTAGCCGAAACCGCCACCCGGAACTAGAAACCAAGCGCCACTATCGGAAATACAAGGAGATCATGATGCTGCGACCACAGGACACCGCCACGCGGGACACGAAATGCCTGTCGGGGATGTGGGACTTCGCCTTCGATCCCGAAGACCGCGGCCAGACCGAACGATGGTTCACCCAGCTGCTGCCCGAACGCACCGAGATGGCAGTACCAGCTTCATACCAGGATCTCTCCACTGACCCCGCCACCCGCGACTACGTTGGCCCGGTCTGGTATCAACGTGAGGTTCGCATTCCGCGTGGCTGGGTCGGGAATCGCGTCGTTGTTCATTTCGAGTCCGCGACCCATGCCGCCACCGTCTGGATCAATGACATCGAGGTCGTCAGCCATGTTGGCGGGTACCTCCCTTTCGAAGTCGACATCACCGACCATGTCCGCGCTGGCAAAAAATGTCGGCTCACGGTTCGTGTCGACAATCGACTGTCCTTCCAGACCATTCCGCCGGGCATTATCGTCGACTCCCCCGAGGGCCCGAAGCAGAAGTATTGGCACGACTTCTTCAATTACGCCGGCATCCACCGCGACGTGTGGCTATGTAGCCGCCCCCAAGTCCACGTTGAGGACGTCACCATCACCACTGATATTGACGGAGGTGACGGAATCGTCACCTGGTCGGTTCTTTCGCACAATGCTGACCTCTTAGCCACTCGGGTGACGATTTTCGACGATGAGGGCAACGTCGTCGCTGACGAAACCGGCGCGAACGCCCAAACCCGCATCCCGTCGGGCCACCTCTGGCAACCCGGCCAGGGCTACCTCTACGAGGCCGAAATCTCCCTGGTCAACGGTGATGAGGTGATTGATGCTTACCGGCAAGCGTTCGGCGTCCGCACTATCCGCGTCGACGGCACTTGCCTGCTAATCAACGGCGAGCCGGTATACCTGACTGGATTCGGCATGCACGAGGATCATCAAACCATCGGCAAGGCCCACAATGACGCCCTCATGCTGCGCGACGCCGCCTGCCTAGAGTGGGTCGGGGCGAACTCACTGCGCACCTCCCATTACCCCTACTCCGAGCACATCCTCGACTACGCCGACCGTCATGGCTTACTCGTGATCGACGAAACTCCTGCTGTTGGCATGAACATGGGCTTGGGTGGCGGCATTTTTGGCACCCAGGGCTATACGACTTTCTCCGCGGAGACCATCAACGACGAGACTCAGAAGGTTCATGCCCAGGTCATCCGCGACCTTATTGACCGAGATAAGAACCACCCCAGCATCATCATCTGGTCGATCGCCAACGAGCCCGAGTCGGAGACCGAAGCGGCCGAGAACTACTTCCGTCCTCTCTTTGATGTCGCCCACGAGGCCGACCCCAGCCGTCCGGTCAGTTTCGTCAACGTCATGCTCGCTCCGTTCGGAAAGTGCCGCGTATCGCAGTACTCCGACATTCTGCTGCTGAACCGCTACTACGGCTGGTACGTCGACACCGGCGACCTGGCCGCCGCCGAGCGTCATTGGCGAGAAGAGATGGCGGGCTGGGCCAGCGAAAACAAGCCGATCATCATCACCGAATACGGCGCTGACACCATGCCCGGTCTGCACCAAATCCCCGCCGAGCCATGGAGCGAGGAGTACCAGGTCGAGGTGCTCAAGATGAATGAGCGGATCTTCGACTCTTTTGACGCCGTCATCGGCGAGCAAATCTGGAATTTCGCGGACTTCGCTACCACAAGTGGCACGATGCGCGTCGGGGGCAACCGCAAGGGTATCTTCACCCGGGATCGCCAACCCAAATCGGCTGCTTTCCACCTGCGCAAGAGGTGGCGCGGCGTCAAGCAGTAGCTTCCGCAAGGAGATCCGGTGGGCGTGAGAGCGAATGCCCTGACGCCCATCCCCGCCCAAGCCGGCTGACCGTCTGGCCACTCCCTCATGGGACCACTCTCTGGCGGGCACAATGGGCTTCATGGTCACTCAAGCTCACATGGATTCCGTGAATCTACGACTGGCGCTCAACGGTCTGTCACTGCCGACGGTCGCGCGCGCTTCCTACATTGACGTTGTCGCCCCAGTCTTAGCCCGACAGCGAGAGCTAAGGAGGGAGCTTCCCGAGCTCCTTTGTCCAGCCGACCGTCGTATCCAGACATTCATCGACCGCTACCTAGGCGAGGACTCCCCGGTCCACCCCCGACTGCCCGAAACCACCTTGACTCTTGACGAGCCCGGTCTCGCTCGTGCACTTTCATTACCCGTCGACGGCGACGATTTCAGTTCCGACCTTGTCTCGAGCTACCGAGTGGCCAATGGAGTACTGCACAACCCGCGTAATGACCGGCGCACCACTGCTGGCGTATTCCATGTCGCCGAGGGCGGGCTGGCTATCCCCGACGACAAGAAGGCCGTCCCGATCGACGTCTTCGCCCGTCTGCTCGACCTTGCCTTCCAGGCCCCGCCCGAGCACACTCTGCTGCCTTACACTTCCACCCAACCGGTCGACCGCCAGGCCCACACCTGGGTTTCTCTGCTGCTGAGGCCCCTGGTGGTGCCCGAAGTGCCTGGCTTCGTCTCCGAGCGCCGCATGGAGATCCGGTTCTTCGCCCCCGGCGGGCTGGTCTCGAACCTGGACTTCGTGGAGGGGATTTTTGGCAACAGCGGTGATCCCCTTCTGCCCGCCAACGACTCGGCCCTCGCCCCGTCGGGTTGGACTGGCCACAGCGGTTGCATCATTCTCGCCCCGCACCTAAACCTTATCCGCAAGGTGGACCTTGATCTGCCCCACATTGACCAGGCGACCGACCGTCAGCGTCGCGACGGGATGTGTTGGTCTGACGAGTCTGAGCTCTACAACGAGGGCAAGCCGTTCAAGCTGTGTGCCCGTGATGAGTCCGGGGTCATCCTCACCATCGTTGCCGACAATTACTTCGGCTACTGCAAGAAGGAGGTCAAAACCCAGATTTCCTACTCAGCTAACTTGTTCGGCCTGGCCGAGGAGGAACATTCCGGCGGCGCTCGCGCCTATATCTCCCACAACGAGGGCCAGGAATATGCCACCCCAGTCTGCGACCAGACAGTTTCCGACATCGTCATGGCCAATCCGGATCATTTCGAGATGCTCAAGGACGGTCAGGCCCGGGTACTCGATATTGACGACGTCATCCTCGTGCCGGGTGGCGCTAAGTTCAGCCTACGTGACGGCACGGTCAGCTGGGACGATGGTGACCACTCCATCCGAATGCGCGCCGACACCGAGTATGTCTCCCCCGCCGGCTATCGGATGCGCATGGTTCACAATGATGCCGACGACCAGTGGTACCTCGAGGGCACCTACGGCGATTCGACGACCTTGCACAAGTGCTGCACGGTCTCCGGTGGTGGAAAGTCGGAGATCTCCAAGGCCATCTCGGACACCTTCCTATGGGGCAATGCCTACTCTCCAGATTTCGAGGCCGACATGGATGCCATCGATGACATCCTGCATCGGGATTTCTCGACGCGGTTCGCCGATCCCGAGCTCAACGGTATCGACCACCGTCCGATCCTCTCGACGGAGCGTTCGGTGGGTTCGGTCATCAAGCTCCTCACCCCGTCCTCGGACTTCACCGACTGGTACAACGATTGGATCAACTCGATTCCGGCCTTCCGCAAGGAGCTGATCTTCACCATCAAGCGCTACTACAAACCGGAATGGGGTGACGACTGGCGCTCCCACTTCAGCGTCGCTCCTACGAACGGTCGGCACGGCAACATGGTCCGACTCGACGGCCAGAAGGTGCTAGTGAGCATGGCGCGCGTGGGGTTCCAGCCCGACGGTGCCTGGCGGCTGTTCACCCTGCGCCACGACTACGCCCCGGCCGTCAAGGTGCAGACCGAAGACGATATGACAGCATCAATCGTCACCTCTCCGGGCATGGTCACCGGCCCTGAAGGCCTGTCACGCAAAGTCGTCGCCAACTGCGAGGCGCTGCTCTTCCAGCGCCCCGACGACGCCATTTACCGCGGGTACGACACTCAGACCGAGCGTGATATGAGCGGGCAAGACTTGTTCATCTCGAACTACCAACCGCTGACTCGCGAGGACGTCAGGGCAATGCGTGACGACGTAGTGGCCTTCTCAAAGTTCACCCCACCGATGCGCACGTTCCTGTCGGACTTCGCCGACTCCGACCCTTCGAAGGAGCCAAAGTTCGTCGTTTCCAGCGCCGATCCTCGTCTCATCGACGGGGTGCGCTCGCGCAATCCGCGCTACCTGCAGGTGCGTCCGGACATCGCCAAACCGCGCGAGACCGCGATCGCCGATCTAGCCAGCCACCTGTACCACGGGTTGCCGATCGACGAACCGCTGCCCCTGCCAGTCGACGTGGTCGCCGCCGGGCGTCGCAACAACCCGCCCGAGGGCAAAATCCCGGCCCTGTGTGCGTACAACCCGTTGCACTATATGGAGCTGCCGGAACTGTTCATGGAGTTCATCTCCTCGATGACTGGCAAGAGTCCTTCGACGACGGGAGCCGGTTCGGAGGGAGCCCTGACGAAGGCACCGTTCAATGCTCTGCCGGCGGTCTTCGACCTCAACTCATCCTTCCTGTCTTTCGTGCTGTCGGGATACGACGGCTGGCTGTCCTCGGCCGGATTCATCGGCCCGAAGGTCGAGGTCGCCCACGACATCTCCCTGCTCGTTCCGGAAATCTTCTGCCGAATGTCACCGACCGAGAGGGACGCCAAGACCCTCATCGAGGGTGGCTACCTGGAGAAGCTGGAGGATTACGACAAGGACGGCGAACTCATTCTTGCCTCCCGTCTGGGTTACCGCATGACGGAGAAGTTCATGCGCACCTACTTCGGGCGCATCTTCTTGCACCCCGACACCGTTTTCACCCCCGAGATGCTGCGTCCGGAATTGCAGGACGCCGACATCTTCGCTGACTCAGTGCGGACGATCTCGACGACTCACGCCCGAGTGGCCAAGGCTTATTTCGACGACGGGACGGTCTCGCTAGCGGTACCGCCCATCCGGGCCTTGCTGGAGATCATGGTCAACGGAGTCTGCTCGGAAGGTTGGACCCTCGACGATCCCGAGTTGCGGCAAATGTTCACCCGCGAGTCAGTGCTCGCCTCTGACTGGTACGCCGAACGCCTCGACGCCAAACAGGCCGAGGCTGTACAGCGCGCCGAGCGAGGAATCGCCCACCTTGAGCAGTTCATGGCTGATCCGCGCAACGCGTCCGCCTGCGAGGAGATCGACGTGCAGGCCCGCCTGGATCAAGTCCGCAGGTTCCATGACCGTGCCGTAACTGCTGAATACCGCCAACAGTTGGTGGGCACTCTCGGTCGGCAGGTTAACTTCCGCTGAGATTGGTCGGCCCCGCGTGATATCACCCGGGGCCGACCAACTGCCCCCAGCTTTCCGTAACGATCCCCCCTGTGACCTATCCGGATCTCTACCTTCTTGTGACATATCCGGACCGGCGGATCCTTGTGACGAAAAATCCCGCCTCGGGTGAGGTCAGAGCACATGAGTGCCTCGACCTTCACCAAGGCGGGACTTTTCGCACCCCACGTCACCCGATTTTCCTGTTGTCGGACATGCGAGGCAGCACTATGGGGGTGTGGACGTCGTTGATCTCGCTGCAGCCGGTTTCGATGAGTGGGTCTGTGTCGAAAATCATCGGCCGGGCGACACTCCCGCTGATTCCTGGCTTCCAGCAATTCAGCTCATCGCTCCCGGAACCCTCTTCCGCCGTGTCGACCACACCCACGAGGCTCTCCTGGCCCAACGCCATGCGGGGAAAGCGGGCCATGGTCACGCGGTCCCTGCCGCGGATGGCCCGGTCGCCCGTCGTGTCGCACTATCGGCAACCCAACTTGGAATCGTCGCCAGGCTAGTGGTCCCGGTCGTCGCGGCCCGGACCCTCAGAATCGATGTCAATATTCCCCGGCTCGCGGACCTCTGGTTCCGTGATGTGCTTTCTGCTCCGGTGCCCGTGTCCGTGGCTTGGCAGCCAGGACCAGCGATAATCACCGGTTCAGCAGTTGAAGAGATCACTAATGCCTTTATCGGCGCCGGGCTGAGCAAAATTGTCGCCTGGGACAACCTGGCTTCAGCGGTGAGCACCTCGGTCATCATGGTGACTCGCTGTCGCCCAGACTTACGTTGGACAGCCATCGATGCCGCCACAGAAATATTGGCCATGGTCGACCCACGCCCCGGTATCACTGCCGGACGGGCCTTCCACCGCCGCAGCTGCCGCCTCTACTACCAGGTCAGTGGCTCTCGTAAAGCCTGCTGCCGGGATTGCGTACTGGTCTGAACCATGGGCGCCGGGTCGTCGTGCTCATGACACGTTGAATCCGTCGACCACCGCAATCGTCCGACATCAGCTGGGGCTAAACCGTTGCCGCGCAGCCACCCGAACCAGCGTTCCGTCCAGCTCTTTTCCGCTTTAACTGACCGCCGCAGATCTAATCTCATGCGGCGAATTGGTCCGGCGCTCATGGGGTCAACCTCTTGAAATCCCCACGACTCCAACCAGGTGACGGGGGCGACACGAGGATCGGTGCACGGCCCAATAACGCCACCGGCTTCTATGACTGGTACGGATCCGTGTAGGCGGGCCGCGAGGAAAGAGGTGCGCACTCGCCCCCACGAAGCGTCGCTCCGATGAGGAAGAAGGCCCACCAGAACCGCTCCTCCAGGTGTGCGGGGAATTTTCGACATCGGATGGTCTGGCGGGAGACAGGTTTCGGGAGCAACGAGCAGAATGCCCTCGATCTCGTCCCCGTGACGACTTGCGACCCCATAGAATCCCCACCGCTGGCAAGCTTCATCAGCCCACGCTGGCAGAGCCTTATCAGGATCAATTTTCCATGGGCGCAGCTGGGTGGCGGCTCCCAGAATCCGGGTGTCCTCCCGTTTCAGCGTCGTCAAATGTCTGACTCGCATAATGTCTCCTCCCGATGCGCCTTGCAGCGGGTCGACGACGGCTCTCACCGCGCCCCCTGTGACGCCCGATGGGTGAAATAGACCACACCTGGGTGAGTGTCATTCTAGGTTTCCGGGTGTCCGGTACGGCACAGTGGGAGGGTGAGCAGCAAAGACCACATCACCAGGCAACCCGTCCCTGCGACCGATGACGGGCACGCTGATGCCGCTGCTGCTGTTCCCGAAGCCGGTAAAACCACCACCAACCACCGAGTAGACACCACCTTTGACAAGTTCCACGGTCGGTATTCCACCCGCTCTCTAGGGTTGAAAACCTCTCCCGTGCGCGCCTTGTTCGCGGTAGCGAATCGGCCCGAGGTAGTTTCCTTGGCCGGTGGCATGCCTAATATTGCTGATCTTCCTCTTGACGTCGTTAGTGAGTCGCTGACAGAGCTTGTCGATACGCGTGGCGCCGTCGTCATGCAGTACGGATCGGGGCAGGGCGAACCCGAGATTCGCGAGCACATCTGTGAGGTAATGGCCGTCGAGGGGCTGGTCGCAGATCCTGACGACGTCACTGTCACGTGTGGTTCTCAGCAGGGCTTAGACCTCGTCACGCGCATTTTTTGCGACCCAGGCGATGTCATCATGGCCGAGTCGCCGGCTTATGTCGGGGCGCTTAATACGTTCGCTTCGTACCAGACTGAGGTCATCCACGTTGACATGGACGACAGTGGGCTGGTTCCGGAGTCCCTGCGTGAGAAAGTGACTGTGGCGCGCCAGGACGGCAGGTCGGTGAAATTCCTCTACACGGTTCCCAACCACTCAAACCCGTCGGGAATCTCGCAATCCACCGAGCGTCGCCGGGAGATCTTGGCGGTGGCTAACGAGCTGGATCTGTTGGTGGTTGAGGACAACCCGTACGGACTACTCAACCTCGATGGGGACCCACTACCGACGTTGAAGTCGATGGATCCCGACAACGTCGTGTACCTGGGGTCCTTCTCCAAGACGTTCGCGCCAGGCTTCCGCGTCGGTTGGGTGCTGTCGCCGCCTTTCGTACGCGACAAGCTAGTTCTTGCCCAAGAGTCCGCGACCCTATGCCCGCCGGTCTTTTCCCAGTTCGCGGTTTCGAGCTACCTGGCCCATTGGGATTGGCGTGCTCAGGTGGACAGCTTTATCAATATGTACCGCACTCGCCGTGACACCATGCTGGCTTCGTTGGCCGAAACAATGCCCGAAGGGACAACATGGTCCCGTCCGTCTGGCGGGTTTTTTGTCTGGCTGACGATGCCGGGAACGATTGATTCTGCTGCCATGCTTCCCCGAGCTGTAACGAAGCTCGTCGCCTATACTCCAGGGACGGCGTTCTATGCGGATGGCCGTGGCCAGCGCAATATTCGCCTGTCGTTCTGTTATCCAACTCCCGAACGCATCAAGATCGGTGTTGAGCGGCTGGCCGGTGTGGTGCGCGAGGAGTTGGATATTGCTGAGACGTTCGAGTTGACTGACGAACGGCGTCATTCCCGTGATCTAGGGCCAGGTCCGAACTTGGCGTGATCCCAGCAACGGGTCAAGCCTGACAGCGGTAGAGCTCCGACCTACCTTCTATCGATATATCGTTATGTCGACTTAGTTATATATGTCAGACGGATTTTCGGGACCAACTTTGGACTCGGTTCGTAGCAGTTCTACCACAGGATTGTCGTTTGCTAGTCGCTTTGATGACGAGCGTAGCCGGGGACCTAATGGGTACCGAGCTCACTCTGCCCCAATCGCACTCCTAGCAAACGTTCGCACAGGATGCCCCAATTCGTTGCCATCATCTGTCCCCGTTTATAAATACCGGGAGGTCGGGCATGTCGTCATCGTCCGGACGCTGGTTGAATAGGGGCATGTTGCAACCAGTCGTCGTCCTCGCCGGAAGACTCAGCCACCAGCGCGACATTTCCCTGAAGTCTGGTCGCACCGTCGCACAGGCGCTGCGGCGGGTCGGACACGAAGTCGTCGAAGCCGATGTCGATTCTGCACTCATTGAGACTCTGCGTGCTAATGACAGTGCCGTCGTGTTTCCTATGTTGCACGGCGGACTTGGCGAAAATGGTGCCCTGCTTGAGGTACTTCAACTCATGGGCATCCCATATGTGGGCTCTGGACCGGCAACCTGCCGTATCTCCTTCGATAAGTCCATCGCGTCCCGCGCTGTGGCTGCAGCTGGGGTTGCTACACCACAGCAGGTCGCGCTGCCCCATGACATCTTCCGTGAACTCGGCGCTCGGACGGTCATTCGCTCGATTACCGAGAGTTTTGGCCTTCCAGTCATCGTCAAGCCAGCACGCGGAGGCTCGAGCCTCGGTGTCACAAAGATTGACGACATCGACGATTTTCCTCAGGCCATTGCGAATGCCTACGCTTATGACGACATGGTTGTGGTCGAGGAGTTCATTGCGGGCACTGAGCTCGCAATAGGAATGATTACGACTTCAGAGGGCACGCGTGTACTGCCAGCCGTCGAGGTTCGCCCTGTCGGCGGCGTTTACGACTATTCGGCGATGTATACCGGCGGTGAGACGCGACTAACGGCTCCAGCAGACATTAGCGATGAGGTTGCCCAGGCGGCGGACGAAATGGTCCGAGTCGTGCAGAAGGAGCTCTACTTCTCCGGGATATCCCGCGTCGATGCGATCGTGGACGAGTCCGGTCGTCCTGTCTTCTTGGAGGCTGGTGCCGCTCCAGGCATGACAGCTACCTCTCTTGTGCCCGTGGCCATGAAAGCTGCCGGACTAGACCTTGGCGAGGTGTGCTCCCAACTAGTTGACGACGTCGCTCGCAACCATGGCTAGCGGTTCACCCACTGAAGGTTCCCACTCCGCTGTGCGCATCAAGCAGGTATTTATCATCCTGTTCGGCGTCATTCTTGCCGGAGTCATGGTCTTCCTCGGACTGTGGCAGATGAACGTTTTTGAGTCCCAACAAGATAACTCAACGCAAGCGCGTATCAGCGAGCCAGTAATCACTTGGAGCGAGGCACCCAAGAAGGCCGATGTCATGGGCCAGTACGGACGCCGGGTGACAGTGACGGGCACTTTCGAACCATCGACCACAACCTTGATCGGTACATCGTGGCCAGTACGTGTCGTAGAGGGAGTCAGGCTGGCATCTGGAGAAACGCTCGCCGTGGTTCGCGGCGAGCTCTCGGAAGGTAAGAAGGTCCCGACTGAGCCCTCTGGCTCCGTGACACTGACAGGTGTGCTCGCAGCCTCTGAGACTGATGATGGTCACCGAAATCCACAGATGCCAGCGGCCGTGCTCCCCTCCCTCCGGCTGGAAGTGTTGACTCAAACGTGGCCCCAGCCCTTGGTGCCAGCAACCCTGACTCTCGATAACAAGGATGCACACACTCAGGGCCTTGCGCCTGGGCAACCGGTGCTCCCGAAGGGTGACGGTGGCGAACGTAATCGCGGCTACGCATTGCAGTGGTGGGTCTTCGCGATTTTCACCGTTGCCATGTCTCTCGCCTTCGCCCGGGCAGCAGGTAAGCATCAAAAATGACGAGTTACTCGATGCAATCTCCGTTGACCTGCATCAGTACTCTGTTTCACGTGAAACACAACGACGACGTGACTAGCGATGATTTCTACACGATGCCTCACAGTGTCTCTGACGACACTCATGCTGGCGACAAGACCTACAGTCGCTCAGCGGACTCCCGCCACGGTGCGAGTGCCACCGAGACCGATGAGGAGCCTTGGATCGAGCCTGATGACATCCCAGGGATTCGTAAAGCCCTGCTCTGTTACCGCGTCATGGCGTACCTTGTGGGAACACTCTTGATTGTCCTCGTGTGTGTGGCGATGCCACTCAAATACGCGGCGGGCCAGCCGACCATGGTCAACGTGGTTGGAATATCGCACGGATGGCTTTACCCCGTGCTGCTCATCACTGCCTACTTACTGGGACGCAAGGCCGGCTGGCCGCTGACGCGCCTGCTGATCATCGCCTTAGCCGGAACAGTTCCGTTTTTGTCCTTCGTCGCGGAGTACTTCGCTCGGAAAGATGTCGACCGTCGTATTGAAGACGCAAGAGACTACTGGGCCCATCACGGCGCACCAGCTGAGTGACGAGATTGCTTGCACCTTACTTCATTGTCGTGCTTGAGGCAGCTTCTCATCCCTGCGGACCGTTTTCGCAAAGCCCCGCGCTCACGCAACTCAGCACCCCTCGTACGCCAGTGTCGTTGCGAGCTATCCCTGCCCTGTAATGACGCCCTCGCGGCGTGGTCGATGACCACCAGACGGACCGTAACAGAGGCTCGATGTGACGCGTTTGACTGCCCATCCCGCCCTAGCCAAGGGCCGTTAGCTTCACGCCTAATCAGTATGACAATATGTCGATAAGTCGTTCTAGCTCTTCATCGTCATTGAAAGGGAAGGTTATAGTTCCCCTGCCGTTACGGCGCTGCACCTTGACTGCAGTACGGAACCGCTGAGAAAGCCGTTCTCCTAGTTGTACGGCCTCAGTATCCCTACCGGGCTTTTTACGATGATGCGGCTTAACCTCTGTTGTGTCGTCCAGGGTCTGTCGCACCAGTTCTTCAGTCGCACGGACAGACAGGCCTTCATCTATGACGCGGTTCGCTGTACTGACTTGCACGTCAGGCTCATCGATAGCCAAAAGGCATCTAGCATGGCCAGCGGTGATCTCACCGTTCAGAAGCCGCTTCTGCACACCGGCGCTAAGTTTGAGCAAACGAATGGTGTTCGCAATCTGTGATCGGGAACGCTGGACCTTCTCAGAGAGCTCATCTTGAGTGCACCCAAAATCGTTGAGCATCTGTTCGTAGGCAGCTGCCTCTTCGAGCGGGTTCAACTGCACGCGATGGAGGTTTTCGAGCAACGCATCCCGCAGCATGTCCTCGTTCGCCGTCGTACGCACGATCGCAGGAATCGTTGCTAGGCCAGCTTTGCGAGCAGCACGCCACCGACGCTCGCCCATAACGAGCTCATATTCGCCATCGACTGGGGTCACAACCACGGGCTGCAGGACTCCCACCGTCCGAATGGACTCGGATAGTTCAGTCAGTTCGTCTTCGTCAAACACTTTACGTGGCTGATGAGCATTCGGACGGACCTTATTGACGGAGATGTCCTCGAATCTCGAGCCTCCGACGGGTTTCTCTATCGCTTCGTCACCATTACTAACCTCATCAATGGGTCCGTCATCATCGAGGTCCGTGCGTTGGAAAAGTTCCCCGAATCCCCGCCCCAAACCGCTGTGCTTTGCTGCCACTGTCATCCCTCCTTGGTGTCAGACGCATCATGGTGCTCCACAACGCTGGTCTCTGTACTGTGATCGTCTCCCGCATGCCGCCTCGCAAACTCGGCAGCAGCTTCACGGTATGCAACAGCTCCGGCTGATGTCGGCTCATAGGTCAAGACGCTACGGCTGTAGCTTGGCGCTTCAGAGACTCGGACAGAGCGCGGTATGCGCGTCATCATCGTCTCACGTGCAAAGTGGGTGCGAACCTCTTCATCCACCTGGGTAGAAAGTCGTGTTCGGCCATCGAACATGGTCATCAGGATCGACCCCAGGCGGAGTCCCTTGTTCATCGCATGCCGAACGGCTTCAATCGTGCGCATGAGCTGCGTGACGCCTTCCAGGGCGTAGTACTCACATTGAATTGGCAGCAACACTTCGTCTGCAGCCACTAAAGCGTTGAGAGTCAAGAGCCCTAGCGAGGGGGGACAGTCCAGAATCACATAGTCCACGTCATGAGTCTTCAAATACTTCCGCAACGCCTTCCTCAGACGGCGTTCACGCCCCTTCACGTCGACAAGTTGGAGCTCAGCGCCAGACAGGTCGATCGTAGCTGGGACTACTTCAAGGCCAGGGGCTTCCGGACTTGACTTAGCTACAAGGCCGATATCCTCCTCATCGAGAAGAATCTCGTACGTTCCCGGTGTCCCCGCTTCATGGTCGATTCCCAGTGCCGTCGAAGCGTTACCCTGTGGATCGGTGTCGATTACGAGCACCCTAAGTCCACTCATAGCCAGCGCCACTGCGAAGTTGACTGCAGTTGTGGTCTTGCCAACACCGCCCTTCTGGTTGGCCACCACAACGGTTCTCGGGGAGGTGGGACGGGGGAGAGTCACGGGCACGGTTGGTGTTATCGAGTCATCGACACTGTCACTGGACGAATCGGCCAACTCAGGCATATCGGGACTATCAAATGCCGCCCGCTTGGGCGCTCCGTCATAGATGGGGACCTCGTTGGTCATGCGCATCCTTTCAGTCGCGAGCGGTGTACTGTTTCACGTGAAACACTGACGTCTGATCACTCTACCGGCCATGTCCGTCAGAGTCAGGGCCATGTCTAAAGCTGTGGATAACCCTCGATGTTGGCCACAGCAGCCTGTGGATAACCGCCTTCCTCCGGTGGAAAACCACGCCCTTCCACCTTTACTGGGGCCGATCCCGCGTCACCCTGGCATCCGTCCCATCGACCCTGTTTGCCTCTGACTCCGCCACGTCCCCCTATCTCCGGCTGAGCATCTAACCTCCTGTGAGCTCTCGCTCCCAGCCGCAAATGACTCGATCAAACACGCTAAGCAATAGCACGCTGACGCGGCCTCGGCGTTTCAGAACGCACCACCGATCGTTCTGATCACCACGGTGGAAAACCCCGGACCCAATTCCACCAGGTCTACCTCACCAAGCCACCGTCATCCTAGAACCATCTGACCTAACGTACCGTCGGGTATCCCTATCCCTCACTGGATGAAGTTAAGTGCCATGGAAGGCACTCAACTCGCACTTGAAACTGAGCTGGTTCCTAGATCTGGACATGCCTAGCCTCCCGTGACCAGTTGCACCCCCACTTTCATGCCACTAGCACGTATCCCTGTGTTGCCGCGATCATGAGGGTGAAACCGTTCGAGCTCAGATTGGCTCCTCAAAGTAGCAGCCTCGCCATCAGCTAGCAGCAGCTGAGGTCGGTCGCGACTCGCGTCACGCTAGTCGACATGCCCTTATTTGCGCTACCACCTGACTACTGCCGCACGCTGACTTGAAAGTAGTGATCAGATCATCCTGTACTCCCGCCGAGGGGCCTGCCACCCTACTTGCGCGTCATCTCGAAAAGCATGAGCCAGTCACCCCCTCACTCGGTCTATAACTGGCACGCAGCCGTTGAGCAGTCGTCATGCGTCGCAGTCGGCCACCGGATAACTCCTACTTCCACGGCGCCAACATCGACACTCAGCGTGATGTTTCACGTGAAACACCGCGCCACGCTATGCGGGGTTGGCTATCCCCTCCTTGCTACCAGGACGATCGTCCCCCCGGTCACCGTAGATGAACCTTGTGCTCGCACACCGCTGTTCTTAGCACTGTCGCCTAGCACTAATAAGAGCGCGCTACTGGCCTATTCACGGTGCTCGCACCGCCTAGCGCGACCCGTGCCTTCAGGCAGCCCATACGACCCAAAATCACTTATCACGGAGCCAGCGCCAATATCAGCCCTCTTGGCCCGTTAGGTAGGGAGTTAACTAAGTTCGTTTCTTACAAGCACCGATACACACGGTCTTCAGCCCAGCGCCGGGCTCACCACGTTACCTGGCATGAGCTAGCGCCGCCTCCGCTCCGTATCTCGGCGGCATCCAACTCAGCTCCGACCTGCAATCATCAGCCGACACTGCAGATCAGCCGTCACCATCCGACGCCGACGACGAAACCTCACCCTTTCTTAGCCGCGCGGCGAACACGGACTGCCCGCGTCACCTCAGATGCCGGATCAGCTCGGACTAGCAGTACTTCGGCAGTCAGGCCCCGCGTCGAAAGCTCCTTCTTAGCCTTGGCAACTTCTTCCTCTGCCGATTGCCCCTTCAAAGCCAGAAGACTGCCCGAATCCACAATCAGGCCGGCCGTCCAACCAATCAAGGTAGCTAGCTTCGCCACGGCACGCGACACAACGACGTCAACGTCCAAACCGGCATCCTCGGCACGACCCCGAACGACCGTGACCCTATCACCCAGGGCTAACTCGTCAACTGCTTCAACCAGAAAATTCGAGCGGCGCAGCATTGGTTCAATGAGGGTCATCTCAAGGTCGGGTCGCAGGATCGCTAAAGGAATACCCGGCAACCCAGCTCCACTACCAACATCGGCAACACGGCAGCCCTCAGGTATCAAGCTCTCAAGGGCAGCACTGTTTAGGATATGGCGCTCCCACAGCCTGCTAATCTCACGAGGCCCTATTAGCCCCCACTCGACTCCGCGAGATGCCAATATATCGACATATCGTCTAATCGTCTTGTAGTTATCTCGGTAAAGCCTCTCAGCTATGGCATCGTCACTCACCAAGGTCATGCCAAATATCCTGCCATGTTTGCCAACATCTCATTCCGTCATTCCTACCAGGATTAACCCTGAACCACAGACAGCTAGCGGCCCCATCGCGCTGCCCTTGCAACCCCAGTAGGGCCAAGATTGCTATGTTGCGTCCCGTCTGGGACAGCCCAGCATCAGCCTCGACAGCCCCGATCGCCTCCCAGACCTCTGATCTTCCGCATTGCACCGGACTCTCACAGACTGACCATCACAACCCGGCACATAGGCCCTGGTATCGTCACGCAGTCTTCCGAACATCCGACAGACGTTAAGCGGCAATTGTGCCAACGCAAAGGGCACCACGATGCACGTGATACGTCTCACTCAAGGGGACGGGGTCAAAATGAGTGCAAGACACTCGCGGGACTTTTTTGCCCAGCGACGGGTGCCAGACTCGTGTCTCTGTCAGACCAAGGCCGCATTACTCAGTTCCCCGCGACTAGTCATACGAGTACATCGGACGCACAACCAGGCCTCGCACCAGCCAGAAAGGGACATTTTCCGAACTCATCAGCATGATCACAGTTCGGGAACCTCATTGTTGCCCATGATCACAGGACATCACCAGCTCCAGACCCGCTTAGCACCAACGCCGTCCTACATCTTCGCGGCGCCCCGAACGTACACATGCGGTTCGGCATTACTAACGACGGGAGGGAGAAACAATGGTTCACTCTGATCCACCCACATGCGGGGAAAGGTATGCAGATACTGCACCGCCGCATCCAACCCCGGCCTCAACAGCGACACTAGCTCCGACTTGCCACCCCTGCGGCTCCAGTTCGAACTTACGGATCCACAACCAGAGATACGAACCCGAGCCGCAGAATCCCCATCCACGTGAGGGACGGTGCGGTGGATGGATCCGCAATGGCATGAACTCCCGGGACCGTCGCCTCACCGTCAGATATCTTTCACACCAGTGATACCAGCGGTATTCAACTAATTGCACAGGAGGGAATTTCAGCGAAGTTGTCCTGCGGCAACCTTCCCCTGATTCCACAACGCTCGTGAAAAGCTAGCCTCGTCTTCTCGCCGTCTCAGCAATGACGTCGTCCTGCTATGAATACAAGGGGCTCAAGTTACTATCAAGTTCAACGCACCCACGACGGTAACCTTCATGCCACAGGAGGTGGGGCGCCTTGATTGACCGAACCCGATGTCACCACGCCCCAACACACAAGACAGTAGGCCAGAGCACACATCTATTAGTCCGCTGAGCAGTCCCCACTACTAACTTCTCGACATCGAGACCCTTCACACGATGCGGATCTAGTTAGACCGCACTCTCGTATAACCCGATCACCCTCAACTCCCGTGTTCCACGTGAAACACATCTCATCGATTTCTCGTTATATCGATATATGGCTATATGAACGTGCTCGATCGTGTCCCAGGCGCGGAACCACGTCGATCCCACATCCGCCACCCCACTAGCCAGCAACCTCCACCGGTCACACGTTCACCAGCAAGGCAACTCACACAGGGAGGGGACGGACAGAAACCGAGCGGCACAAAAACATATCGGGCCCCGCGACACCGTCACGAGGCCCGACAACCAACATCACTCTCGACCATCAAGAGAAATCTCGTCAAAGGTCGCCGTCGTCATCCGTACATTCACCGGCACTTCATCGCCAACCTGGGCGGGCTCTCCAGGCCCATTCACAAAGACCAAAGATGAATGCATATGCGGGGGCTCAGCGAATACCGCCCTCTTCCCAGCAATAGTGAACGGGCTAATAACCCATCCCACCATCTGTTGCAGTGCTTCAGCCCCAGGAATCAACCACTGACGCAGGGATCCAGCTGAGATGGGTGCAGATAGCGCGACTCCGTGCGCGGTTCCTCCAGACACCACGACGATGTATCCGTCAGTACGAGTTTTGACACGGTGGTACCCCACCGGTGTCCGCTTCGGTAGCCAGTGGACGTCAAGGACGGTGCCCGTCACACGGTAAGCATCGGCGTCACCCAGCCATAGGCGAGTACCGACCCTCATCCGCATCGGAACATCCAGTTCCTTGGACAACGCGATGTAATCGTCACAGGTGAGATGGGAAAACCAGATACCTCGCGAGGCCAACGGATGCCGTTTGACGATCCGAGCCATCTCACGGCCTTCGTCCAGGGATGCCCCTGATGGCAGGTGAATGGTCCAGCCTCGCATATCAAAGCCGTCAAGATCCAAGGCCGCCACCTCGTCGACTGGAACACCATGCCGGTGCATCGACGTCTCGACCTCAACCAAGATCGCCGCGCCGGGCGCAAGCTCACGCACCATAGCGATGTCCTCACGCCGTGACACCGTCGTGAGGACCTTGGGATCACGTAACAGATCGGTGGCTGTCTCGTCGCCAGGGCGCCACGGGTTAAGGACAACGACGTCCTTGTCCCAGCCGTACTGACGGACCGACGCCACCTCTTGGGCCACGCCGACCGCAAGAGTATCGACTCCCAGCCGCTGGGACTCCTGCACCAGCAGCTCATGCCCGAAGCCGTATCCGTTTCCCTTGGTAACTGGCACGATTCCGGGGCAGGACTTTGCAAAGGCCGTCAGGTGGTTGCGCCAGCGTTGCGCGTCAATGGTGAGCTTAAGCATGTCAGCGTCGCTTCATGTAGAGGTCAAAAGCTTTGTAGAGAACCCGGTTGATGGGCTTATCCCACTCACCGGGGAAGGCCACTGCTTGGCCGCCGCTACCAACCTTAAACTGGATGAGGCCAATCTCTGGGTCGTCGGCACCTACTCCGGCGACGATGCCCCGCATATCGTAGACCGCACATCCAGACTCATTGGCGGTGCGAATCATGGCCCATTGGATGGCGTTTGAGCCACGTACCTCTCGCTTGGCCGTGGTCGACGCGCCGTAGGAATACCAGGCGTGCTCACCGACGGTGACGAAAGTAGTTGCAGCAACAACGTCGCCCTCATGCTCAGCGAGGAAGACCTTCATGCGGCCCTCTTCTTCAGCGTTGAGGACATCCCACATATGCTCGAAATATTCTAGCGGGCGACCGGTGAATCCGTCGCGCTTAGCAGTCTCCAAGTAAACCTGATGGAAACGCGCTAGATCTTCGCGGGTGCCAAGTTTCACTTCGACACCGAGCTTGGCAGCCTTCTTGATATTGCGTCGCCACAGCTGATTCATTCCCTTGAGGAGCTCATCCTCGGACTTCTGGGTACCGTCCTCGTGGCGCAGCGAAAGCTGAAAGTTGAACTGCGGCTGCCCGGCAGCAAACCCCTGACCGGTGTTGTCAGTGATCCATCCGCCCCGCTTGAGCACTGATACGACGCGCTCTCCTTCGGGGGTTATGGCGTCCGGGGCAACCTCAGTCAACGAGGTGACGTTGTCGTCAGCGATGGCGGTTTTGATGGTTTTCGTTCCCCACATACGGTGCACGACAGCTGGTCCGACACGCACTGCGAAAGCCTGACGTTTCTTGACGTGGGCTACCAGCGCGTCGAAGTGCTCGTCGATGTCGTCCCGGGACCAGTCGAGAACCGGCCCCTCCGGCAGATAGGCCAGGTAGCGAGGCAGCTTGGGGAGTTTTCGGTAGAGGATCAGACCGACGCCGGTGAGCTCGTCACCGTCATAGAAACCTATTCGTTCACCTCGCCATTCCGACTTCACCCGCGCCCATGCGGGGGTCTGCAGGAAGGAGGCTGATCTTCGAGCCGCAATGAACTCGAGCATCGTGGGGACGGAAATGGGGCGAGCGGAAATTGGCACTCTGTTGAGTATAACGCCGTAATTATCTTGTCTTCAAAGAAGACGGGGTCCGGTTTTTACTCACCGGACCCGCCTCAATCCCTCAAAGAGTTATGTGTCACTGCTCCTGGGTGATAACCACATGGCGCTTAGGCTCGATACCCTCGGACTCACTGACGAGCCCTGCTGCGGCAACCGCGTCATGGACGATCTTGCGCTCGAAGGGATTCATCGGGGCAAGGTGAGCCGGTTCGCCGGTCTCCTTAACCGACTGAATCGCCTCGGTCGCCAACACCACGAGCTCCTTGCGACGCGACTCCCGATATCCGGCGATGTCGAGCATAAGGCGGGAACGGTGCCCGACTTCAGTCATGACGGCCAGCCGCGACAACTCCTGCAAAGCCTCTAGAACCTTGCCATCCTTGCCAACAAGGGTTTGCGAATCCGTGACGATGGAGACGTGGGCTCGGCCACTTTCCACATAGGTATCGATGTCGCCGTCCAGATCTGCGATGTCGAGGAGCTCTTCGAGGTAATCAGCGGCGATGTCACCCTCCTCGTCCAGAGGGTCGCCGGTCCCCTCATCATCGTCCTCGGCATCATCGTTATCGTCGATATCGGAATCCGCCGATTCGAGGTCGTCAGCCTCAATCTCCTCAGGTTCAAGGTTGCCTCGGTCCTCGATCTGATCGACGTCGAGCCCCTCGATGCGCTCGCTGCTCTCGCTCATCTGTTACCTTTCCAAGATCAACTAATAGTTCGGGACAGGCCTCAGGGCCCTTACTTCTTGCGTTGGGCTCGCGTCTGTTTGGCGGGCTGCTGACGACGAACCACCTGACGACCGCCATTGGCGTCCCTACGAACTGTCTGACGGGTCACGCCCTGGCGAGCCACCATTGGCTTGTCACCATCCTCGGCGGTAGCTACCGGAGTGGCGGCAACAACTTTGCGACGACGCTTCTCGCGACGAGCACGCTCGATTTCGTCGGGGTCTTTACCCTTGGCGATCATGCGCTCGCGCCAATCGATGTATGCCGGGGTATTTGGCGTCGGGTTGTTACGGATGAGGATCTCTTGCTGTCCTAGCGTCCAAAGGTTCGAGGTGGACCAGTAGAGCATGACACCGATCGGGAAGCTCACACCACTGAACAGGTACATCAGTGGGAACAGGTAGATCATCATCTTCTGTTGCTGAGCCATGGGGCCGGTTAGCGACTCCGGTGGCATGTTCTTCCGCATCAGCTGAAGCTGGGTGTAGAACAGCGTCGCCACCATGATGATGATCAGAACAAGAGCGACGACCTGAGTACCGCCAAATCCGTCGTTCATGGGAAGGAATCGACCAGCCAACTCCGCGCCAAAGAACTTGGCATGCTGCAGGGATTCCATTAGCCCCGGGTTTTTGGCGAAGAAGTGACCACGGGGGATACCACGAGAGGCGCCGTCCAGCACGCGGAACAACGCCAGGAAGATTGGCATCTGCAGTAGCACAGGTAGGCAGGATGCCGCCGGGTTAACCCCTTCCTCGCGGTAGAGGTTCATCATCTCCTGACCGGCTCGTTCCCGATCGTCGCCGTATTTCTCCTGGATGGCTTTCATCTTCGGCTGGATAAGCTGCATCGATCGCGCAGAGTTGATCTGCTTGACGAATAGCGGCACTAGCAGCAGACGGATGAAAATCGTCAGGCAGACGATGGCCAACGTCCACGAAGTACCGGAGTCGCGACCGAACAGCGGCGACCACAGGTAGTGGAAGAGGACGATCAGGCCGGACACTGCCCAGTACAGCGGCACCATGATGGCGTGACCCATTGCGTGTAGGGCGCCGCCCAGACCAAGTATGACCAGCGGGTTGAGCATCAATTCTCACCTCGGGTGTGGGAAGGGGTACCCAGGTGGGTACTCCCCGGATCGGTGTGTCCAGGGATGGTTCTTCGTAGGGCCGGTTCGTGATCCCTCAGGTTATCGCCTGTCAGATCGTGAGTCGGTTCATTCTTTGAGCGTGCAGTCTCCGGGTGGAGTTCACGCCATTGCCTCGCCTCGGCGGTGCCTGGTACTGGGTCATATCCACCGTGGGACCACGGATTACATCGCAGAATCCGCCAGATGATCAACGGCGTCGCACGAAAGATCCCGTGCACCTGCAACGCTCGCAGGCCGTAAGCCGAACAGCTGGGCTGATATTTGCAAACGTCCCCGTAGAGCGGCGAGATGAAGGCTCGCCACCCTTTGACAAATCCGATAGCCAGCCAGGTGAGGGGGCGAAAACGTCGCACCGTTGCCCACACGCCGCCATCACTGTTCGAGCGTCGTGAAGGTATCGCCGCAACCATCATCGCAGTTTCCGCAATGCCTGGTGCCATGCCCCGTCGAGGTCTTTGGCAACCCGATCAGGTTGGGTCGCTGCAGCTGGTAGGGCCCGCACGACGACCACGGTGCCATCCTCGAGCTCATCCACGAGGGGACGACAGAGATGACGCAGCCGACGTTTGACCCGATTGCGTGTCACGGCATTACCCACGGCCTTGGACACGACAAAACCGACCCGCGGTGTAACGCTAGGGTCGGGTCGAGGGGTTGTCGTTATATCAAACGCCGATGGCCCGCCGGAACCACAGTTATCCATAGGTGCTGTGGATAACTCGGTCATATCGGCTGAGCCGAGCCTGACCTGTGCGCGTCGCCCGGCATGCACAACGAGAGTGGGACGACCCGACCTGACCCCCCCGCGGACCGCGTCACGGTAGTCACCGGGACGGTGCATCCGCGACCGGGCAGGCAGCATAGGAACTCAGGCCGACAGATTGACGCGGCCCTTGCGGCGGCGAGCAGCGAGGATGCTGCGACCGGCACGGGTGCTCATGCGGGAACGGAAGCCGTGGTTACGGGCACGACGACGGTTGCTGGGCTGGAAAGTGCGCTTCACGGGATGTTCTCCCTTGTGTCTTGGGGATCACCCGGGGGATCGACGCGAGCCGGCCCCTCCGGGGCGCCCGGATGGGCGCAGGGGAAGTGGACGCTGGAGACAGCGACTGGACAACTCTACGTTGTCGGAGCCCTCGTCGGCAAACTGACGGTCCTGTGCCGTCAAGGCATCGAATAACATTCATGAAACCACATTCATGTAGTCATTTGACCCGCCTGGCAAGCCGCTCAAACCGGTTGCGGATAGGCCGAGGACTCACTAGCGTTCAGCGGAGTGGTACTCCTTGGGTATCCTGTCTCACCGGCTGTGGAAAACTGTGTGGACAACTCTCGACAACTTCTAGCGAAACAGGTGGTGGAATGACCGACACCCCGTTCGGTGACGCCGACCACCCCCGTCCCGCACCGATCCATCCGGATGCTGTACTACCTCCGCCGATGAGTTCACAGCCGGCTGATAGTGATCCCACTGAGGCTCTTAATGAAGCTTGGGCCAACATCCTCACAAAGGTTTCGAAACCCAATCGGGCGTGGCTATCCAACACCACCCCGGTAACGATGCACGCTTCTACGGCGATGGTTGCCGTCCCCAACGAATTTGCCCGTGACCGTCTTGAATCGAAGATGCGTTACGAGCTGGAAGAACTTCTGTCCGACCATTTTCACAAGGCCATCCACCTGGCCATCACCATCGATCCTGATCTGGAGTTGGCTCTTGGCGCCCCTGATCATGAGGACGAGGAAGAAGATCTTCCACCTGCCCAGTTTGTCCCCAAGGTCACCGTCGGAGTAGCTGAACCTTCCGCTCAACCCGCCGCCACCATTGATGATGACGAGGTCAACCGACTCAACCCGAAGTACACCTTCGATTCCTTCGTTATCGGCGCATCCAATCGGTTTGCCCACGCCGCTGCCGTCGCGGTCGCTGAGACGCCTGGAAAGTCGTACAACCCGCTGCTCATCTACGGTGGCTCTGGGTTAGGTAAAACCCATTTGCTGCATGCTATTGGGCGTTACGTCCTGTCGTATTACGACAATGTCAAGGTGAAGTACGTCTCCACCGAGGAACTCACCAACGATTTCATTAACGCAATCGGCACCAATCGCACCCGAGAGTTCCGTCGTTCTTACCGCGACGTCGATGTCCTGCTAGTTGACGATATCCAGTTCCTAGAGTCAAAGATCCAAACTCAGGAAGAGTTCTTCCACACCTTCAATACTCTTCACAACGCTCAGAAGCAGATCGTCATGACTTCTGACCGGCCGCCAAAGCTATTGGAGGCTCTTGAGCCGCGTCTGCGCAGCCGGTTCGAGTGGGGTCTACTCACCGACATCCAGCCCCCAGATCTAGAGACTCGCATCGCTATCCTGCGACGTAAGGTCGCGGCCGAGAAGATCACCGTCGAGCCGGATGTACTGGAGTTCATCGCTAGCCGTATCCAAACCAATATCCGTGAGCTCGAGGGAGCCCTCATTCGGGTAACCGCCTTCGCCAGTCTCAACCAGCAACCGGTGGATACCTCGCTGGCTGAAGTTGTCCTCAAGGACCTCATTCCAGAAGGTCGCGAGACCCCGGTGACGCCAGAGCGCATCATCGCGGAGACCGCCGACTATTTCGACATCTCCACGGACGATCTTTTGGGCACGTCGCGCGCTCAAAGCCTTGTCACAGCCCGGCAAATTGCGATGTACCTGTGCCGGGAGCTTACTGACCTCTCGTTGCCCAAGATCGGTGCTGAGTTTGGCGGTAAGGACCACACCACCGTCATGCATGCTGACCGCAAAATCCGCGCCCTCATGGGAGAGCAGCGTCAGATCTTCAATCAGGTCTCTGAGATCACCAACCGCATCAAGCAGTACTGAGGGCCACGAGGCCGTAGCTTGTCAACGGCGACAGCTATGTCCGTGTCGTTTGGCTATGCATGCATCCCGGTATCCCCATCCCCACACCCAGGTGTGGAAAACCAGTGGATAGCCAGGGGATAACGAGGGGACAACTTCCGGCATCCACAGCCACCCCATCGACGTGCACATCTGGTCCACGTCGTTATCCACTACCAAATAGCGCATCTGACAAGGGGTTTTGGAGGTTATCCACAAGTTCCACAGGGGTTACGAGTACGAAGAAAAGACATACATCTTGATCCCTTACAAGTCTGTGGGTGTGGATTTGGGGACAAGGCCTCGTTGGTGCACGCGCTGACAGCTCTAACGCGAGACCACGAATCCACTGCCAGCGAGAACCCTCGACGTTGGCATCACCATGGGAGTGCCAATGGCCAGTAAGCATGGATATGATCGGCATGCAGGCACCATGGGGTGCGAGACGCCAAGTCAAGGGGACGCAGTGGAAATCCGTCTGGAACGCGATGTCATGGCCGAAGCTGTTGCCTGGGCTGCTCGCAGTCTGCCGAACCGGCCGACAGTGCCGATTTTGGCTGGACTGCTTGTGCGAGCTCAAGACGACTCGGTCGTGATGTCAGCCTCCGACAACGAGACGAGCGCACAAATTACCCTTCCTGCTCAGGTTGACAAGCCGGGGGAATCTCTCGTCTCTGGCAAGCTGCTTGCTGAAATTGCTCGCAGTCTGCCCAACAAGCCGGTTCAGATCACGACTGATCCTGCCAAGATGGATCTGGTGTGTGGATCTGCTCGCTTCACTCTGCAGGCCCTTCCTGTTGATGAGTATCCCGATCTGCCGCAAATGCCTGCGGCCACGGGCACTGTTGACGCGAATGTTTTCTCCAGGGCTGTCGCCCAAGTCGTCGTGGCTGCGGGTCGTGATGAACTATTGCCGGTCTTTACAGGTGTGCGCGTCGAGATCAACGGGGAGGTTCTCTCGCTGCTGGCCACGGACCGTTACCGGATGGCTCTCAAGGAAGTCACGTGGAATCCCAGTGCCACCGACGCCGAGGCCACCGCTTTGGTGCCGGCCAAGGTCATCAATGAAACCGCGCGCTCGATGACCTCTGGTGAGCATGTCACCGTGAACCTTTCTTCAGGCGACAGTGGTGAAGGTCTCGTCGGCTTCGAGGGTGACGGGGCTAACGGCGTGCGTCGTATGACCACGCGCCTGCTAAGCGGGGAGTTCCCCAAAGTGCGCCACCTTATGGACATCAAGGCCACCCGCTCAGTGCGGGCCCGTACTGATGAACTCATCAATTCCGTGCATCGCGTCTCCCTCGTCGCTGAGCGCAACACTCCGCTGCGGATGGTCATCAATGATGACTCGATCGCCTTGTCGGCGGCCACAGGTGACCAAGCCCAAGCTTCTGAGGCCATTGAGGCTGTTGTCACAAACCACGTTGACGGGGAGTCCACCATTACCGCGGCTGGGTTCAACCCGCAGTACCTGTCTGACGCTCTCGGTGCCTTGGACACCCCTTACGTCCACTTCTCCTTCACCGCTCCTGGCAAGCCTTGCCTGGTGACCGGTCTCAATGATCTCGACGGCAAGCCGGAGACCGATTACCGTCACGTCATCATGCTGATGAGATTGCCTTCCTGAGGTGGCTTTGCGTTACGAGGATGTCTTGCCCGGCAGCCCCACAAGGCATATTTATGTTGGGCTATAGCACCACCCCTGGTGGACAAGTGTCATGGGGTGCCAGATGGTCCCGCTAAAGGGATTGCCACACTGGTCCCATGACAACCATCGCTGACGTCAAGACTGAGGTTGACCGCGTCTTCGATGCCTCTGGTGCGCCTTATTGGCCGAATCCACACGCTGATAATTCCATTGCTGCCGAGGAGGAGTACAGCAGGGTCACTGATCCCCAGAAGTACCACGTTCTCGTGCTGCGTTTACAGGCGTGGCAGACGGTCCTCGCGAAAATGTGTGGCGTTGACGTCGACACCAGAGCCAAAGGCCTGGGCACGTTGCGGCAGCGGTGGTCAAGTCCTCACAGTGACACACTGCCGCTATACGCCTCGGTGGTGACCCTTGACCAGGTTCCTTTCGTAGGGCTGTCCGTCACCTCAGACACCGATCCTTTTGACATCGTTCCGGACTGTGCCTGTGATGCCTGCGACTACGGTTCGCAAGATCTCCTGCGGGTCCTTGACGCGGACCTGACGGCCGTCGTTGACGGTAGCCTTGTTGTTGTCACCGGGCCGGTGGTTGATGGTGATCCAACATTCCATCTCGTCGGTACCGGACGGGGGTGCGCGGTGACCTGGGGAGAAGATGAGGTCGGCCCATTATTCGAGCCGGAAGCCGTCATTGACGCTATTCGCAGTGGGGACGATCCGTTGCTGCCACCTGGATGCACCGTCCGCCACGGTAGATCGTGGCTGTGAACATGTCTGTCCGGTAATCTGACTCGGACGACCTGTGGTCGGAGGGGGTTCGGATGTTCGTTGAGCGCCTCGAGCTGATTGATTTCCGCTCCTACGTCCGTGCTGACGTCCCCATGACCGCAGGGGCGACGACCTTTATTGGCTCTAATGGCCAAGGGAAGACGAACCTCGTTGAGGCGGTGGAATATCTTTCGACGTTGTCATCGCACCGCGTCAGCAATGACACTCCGCTAGTGAGACTGGGAGCTGACCAGGCTGTCGTACGAGGCCGGGTCCGTGCCGGGGCCGACGACGCCCGCAGCTTGCTGCTGGAGGTGGAGATTAATGCGCGACGCGCCAATCGGGCGCGCATTAATCGTGCCCCGTTGACTCGACCACGGGAGATTCTCGGGGTGTTGAGAACTGTAGTGTTTTCGCCCAATGACCTGGCCGTGGTGCGCGGTGATCCGTCAGATCGTCGCACGTTCCTCGATGGTTTGGTGATGACGCGGTGGCCCAGGATGGCTGCGGTGAAGTCTGATTATGAACGGGTCCTTAAGCAGCGTAATGCCCTGCTTAAATCCCTGTCCGGGAAGGGGCGATCGGCGGGAGCTGAAATTGGCGCGACGATGGACATCTGGGACGACGAGCTGGCTACTATCGGTGCTGAACTCCTTTCGGCTCGGCTAGATACTCTGTCGGCTGTCATGCCGTTGACTTCGGCCGCCTACCGCGAGATTGCTCCGGTGAATGACTTGGCAACCGCGTCGTATAAGTCCACGATTGATCTTGAGGGGCTGTGGTCGCCTCCGCAAGAGGGGAAGAATCCCGAACCGATCGACCGCAACGAGCTTGCACATCGGTTCCTCGCTGCCTTAGCGACTCGGCGGGCTGACGAGCTCATCCGCGGCGTCACCCTCGTCGGCCCGCAACGTGACGACATCGTCTTACATATCGGAGAAATGCCGGCTAAGGGATATGCCTCCCACGGTGAATCGTGGTCGTTGGCTCTGGCCTTGAGATTGGGGTCGTTCCAGCTCCTGCGTGATGACGGCATTGAACCCGTTCTCGTCCTTGACGACGTTTTCGCTGAGCTTGATGCGACGCGCCGGGACCGACTGGCATCGTCGGTAGTGCAAGCTGATCAGGTGTTAGTGACGGCCGCGGTAGCCTCGGATGTTCCCGAGATTCTGCGCGGGGAGAGGTTCGACGTTGGGGGTGGTCAGGTGCTGGCCTATGAGGGGAGTGACGATGACTGACGGCCTTGACGAGGGTCCGACTGAAGAGGATCGTTGCCTAGCGGCTGATCATGATGACGAGGGTGTCGATGTTGCCTTGGCTATTGCTCGAGCCGCTCGTGGTGAACCGGCAGGAACCCCGCGTCGTGACGATGATGGTGAGGTTTTGCTGCCGCCACCTCGACGTTCCACAGTGAGGAAACGCCGTCGTCGCTCCGCTACTCCCCCGGCATGGTCTGGTCCTGGGGATGACGGCCGTGACCCGATGGTTCTTGGCGACGCCTTCACCCACCTGGTCCGCTCCAAGGGGTGGGGCCGCCAGGTTAATCTGCATCTGGTGCTCTCACGCTGGCCGGAATTGGTCGGCCCGACGAATGCGGAGCATTCTCGCCCGGTTAAGTATCAGGGGACAGTTCTGACAGTCCGGACCGAAGCGACGGTGTGGGCGACGTCTTTGCGCACTATCGCACCTCAGTTGGTGGCCGAGCTCAATCGTCGTCTGGGAGAGAGGACCGTCACCAGGGTCGTCATTGAGGGGCCAACTGCTCCCAGTTGGAAGCATGGGCCTCGGTCGGTGCCGGGTAGAGGGCCGCGAGATACCTACGGGTGATGGAAGTCCAGTCAATTTGACCGAGTAGTCACGGTCAACATGACTGGATTTCGTCCATGGTCTACTGCTTTTCCCAAAGTCTGTTGAAAACTTCATCGTCGTTAGCCAGCTCCGCTGGGACCCGCGATACCAAAGCTAGCGCCGCGGACAACTTTCAAGTCTGTTGGTTTTAGATAGTCGCGTCGTCGTGGAAGTCGTGGTACTCATGATCGTCGGGATTGCCCGCACTTAGGTGACTCGAACCCAACCGACGTGATGAAATCGGACTATGCGTGCACTGAAGGGTCAGGTCCAGCATTACGACTGGGGTTCCACTGACGCCATTCCCGCCATCCTTGGGATCAGACCCGATGGCACCCCGTGGGCCGAGTACTGGCTGGGAGCCCACCCCAAAGCTCCATCGACCCTACCGGACGGCACACCTCTGGATCAGTGGCTGACACATCACCCCGACGAGCTGGGAGCCGCGAGCCGCGAGGTTTTCGGTGATCGTTTGCCCTTTCTGCTGAAAATCCTGTCTGCCGATCATGCCCTGAGTATCCAGGCTCACCCTTCACGGAAACAGGCTGAGAAGGGGTTCGCCGCCGAGAACAAGGCAGGGGTTCCCCTTAATGCCCCCGACCGCATCTTCCGCGACGACTGGCCCAAGCCCGAGATGATCGTCGCCCTTACTGATTTTGATGCCCTGTGCGGCTTCCGTGATCCATCCTTGTCGGTGGTATTGCTGTCGGGTTTGGGAGAAGTGGATGGACTGAACGAGGTGCTGGCACCACTGAGTCACAACGGTGGCTTGGCCACTCTCGTGGCGGCAGTGCTGTCGGGTGACGGCGATGTGACTGCGGTCGTCGAAGGGGTTGTGTCCGCCTCGCGTGCCTACCTCAACGACGGCGCAGACGAAGACGTCCGGAGTTTGGCCACCACTGCCGTCGAGCTGTGGGAGGACCATCCCGGAGACCCATCGATTCTTGTCGCTTTGCTGATGAATCGGGTTCGATTGGCCCCAGGTCAGCAAATCCACCTGGGGGCGGGCACGATGCACGCCTATCTTAGTGGCACCGGTGTGGAAATTATGGCTAATTCCGACAATGTTCTGCGTGGCGGTCTGACGAGCAAGTACGTCGACGTCAAAGCCTTATTAGACCACGCCAACATGACTCCGGAACCGTGTGTCGCAGAGTATGCCGAGCAAGTATCTTCAGGGATAGGTCGGTATCGCACAGAATTTCCGGAATTTCGGTTGTGGGAGCTCAAGAGCCATGATGACACCCTTGCTCTTCCCGCCGCCGAACTAGGGCGAATCCTTCTTGTCACGGAGGGCCAACTGGTGGCTCACTGGGGTACTACAAACTGCGAATTGAGCAGTGGTCAATCCGCTTGGTTGTCGGCCGGTGACAAGGTGATGGTGTCCGGTCAGGGGCGTGGATTCCTGGCAAGTGCCGGGATCGGTGCCCCCTAAATGGAGGCGGCGTAACGCTGCTGACGTCGTGACCCTCACTCGGTACCCGTAGTCGGGCGAGGGGGTTAAATCGCTCACAGGCCCTCTCAATGTCCGTCTCGCGGGTTCCGGTGTCTGGTGCCGCGCGGGTTTGCGGTAGCATAGGAGCGTTGGGCTCCCCGCCGGTTATGACATCCGACGGTGACGCCAGACCCGGAGGTCACCGTGACCTCTGTAGAGACACAGGAGCGCATTGCCCGTGAGCCAGCCCGAGATGCCCGAGTCCGTGACCGACGGGAACACCCCCGAGGACCTTCTCATTGATGTCACCGATCATCCTGACGCTCTGGATCCGGAACTTCCCCCAACCACCGTCGACGGTTCCTACGATGCCGGTCAGATCACCGTTTTGGAAGGCTTAGAAGCCGTCCGAAAGCGCCCCGGCATGTATATCGGCTCCACTGGTGAGCGCGGTCTGCACCACTGCGTCTACGAGATCGTCGATAACTCCGTCGACGAGGCGATGGCCGGCTATTGCGACACTATCCAAGTTGAGTTGCTCGACGATAACTGGTGCCAGGTTACCGACAATGGACGTGGCATCCCCGTCAAGGAGCACCCCATCGAACACATCCCTACCGTCACCTTGGTGCTGACCAAGCTGCACGCTGGTGGCAAGTTCGGCAACGGCGGTTACAAGGTCTCTGGTGGTCTGCACGGCGTCGGTTCCTCAGTCGTCAACGCCTTGTCGGCCCACTTCATCGTCGAGGTGAGACGGGATGGCTATCACTGGCGTCAGTCCTTCACCCTCGGTGAGCCCGACGGTCCGCTGGAGCAGCTGGAAGCTCTTAGCCCCGACGACCGCGAGGGCACCACGGTGCGTTTCCAGCCTTCTGACGAGATCTTCGATGCCATCGTCTTCGACTACGAGACATTATCGAACCGCTTCCGCGAGATGGCCTTCCTTAATAAAGGCCTGCGTATTGTGCTCACTGATCGTCGCGCCGACCACGCCGACGAGGAGGGCAACCCGGTCCACGAGGACTTCCTTTACGAAGAAGGCCTCAGAGACTACGTCCGATTCCTCACCGGTACCCGCGACGTCATCAATCCCACCATCATCTCCCTAGAAGCCCATCGTCCCGAGGAAGGCATGGGCCTGGAGATCGCGATGCAGTGGAACACTTCCTACACCACCAGCGTCCACACCTTCGCCAACGCCATCAACACCATCGAAGGCGGCGCCCACGAGGAGGGTTTCCGTGCTGCTCTCACCAGCACCGTCAACCGGTGGGGTGAGACGTGGGGACTCATCAAGAAGCGTGAAGATCGTGTTTCCGGTGACGACATCCGCGAGGGCCTGACAGCTGTCGTTTCCATCAAGCTGACTGAGCCGCAGTTCGAGGGTCAGACGAAGACCAAACTCGGCAACGCCGAGGCCAAGTCCTTCGTCCAAAGAGCCCTCAACGAGAAGCTTTCAGACTGGTTCGAAGAGAATCCCAATGAGGGCAAGAGCATCGTCCGAAAATCCCAAGCTGCTGCCCAGGCCCGTGTAGCCGCTCGCAAGGCCCGCGATTTGGCCCGTAACCGTAAAGGTCTGCTGGGGTCGACGTCGCTGCCGGGCAAGCTTAAGGACTGCTCCTCAACCCATCCGGAGGAATGCGAGATTTTCATTGTGGAGGGCGACTCGGCCGGTGGCTCGGCCTCTCAGGGTCGTGATCCGCGCATCCAGGCCATTCTGCCGTTGCGAGGAAAGATCCTCAATGTTGAAAAAGCCCGCCTCGACCGCGCGCTGAGTTCAGAGACTATCGAGTCGATCATTAACGCGCTAGGAACCGGTGTCCACGAGGACTTCGATTTGGACAAACTGCGCTATCACAAGATCATCCTCATGGCCGATGCCGACGTTGACGGCGCTCATATCCGCACCCTGTTGCTGACCCTACTGTTCCGGTTCATGCGCCCGGTCATTGACGCTGGCCACGTCTACCTGGCACAACCCCCGCTGTTCCGGCTGCGCTGGACGAACTCGCCTCACGAGCTGGCCTACTCCGACGAGGAGCGTGACCTGCTGCGCGAGGATGGTCTGGCTCACGGCAAGAAGCTGCCCCAAGTCAATCCGATTCAGCGGTACAAGGGTCTGGGCGAGATGGATGCCGAGGATCTGTGGGACACCACTATGGACCCCGACAA
Organism: Cutibacterium namnetense; assembly: GCF_001642025.1. Classification (GTDB taxonomy): domain Bacteria; phylum Actinomycetota; class Actinomycetes; order Propionibacteriales; family Propionibacteriaceae; genus Cutibacterium; species Cutibacterium namnetense. The sequence goes on from NZ_LWHO01000001.1 coordinate 100,106, forward strand.
GCGTCTACTACTCCAGGTGACCCTTGAGGACGCCGCCTTGGCCGACCAGATGTTCTCCATCCTTATGGGCGAGGACGTTGAACAACGCCGATCGTTTATTCAGCGCAATGCCAAGGACGTTCGTTTCCTCGACATCTGAGCACTCATTCCCTCATCCACTGATTATTCAAAGGACACTCCATGGCTGACGACGAGCAGAACCAGGCGGACCGTCAAGGATTGGTGACCGGCCGTCACGTCGGAATCCAGCCGGTCGAGATTCGTGACGAGATCCAGAACGCTTATCTCGACTACGCGATGAGCGTCATCGTCGGGCGAGCCCTGCCCGATGTGCGCGACGGCCTAAAACCGGTGCACCGTCGTGTTATCTACGCGATGTACGACGGCGGTTACCGCCCCGACCGCGGCTGGAATAAGTGCTCCCGTGTCGTCGGCGACGTCATGGGAAAGTACCACCCCCACGGTGACTCGGCCATTTACGACACGTTGGTGCGTCTGGCCCAGCCGTGGGCGATGCGATACAAGCTGGTGCAGGGGCAGGGCAACTTCGGGTCTCAGGGTAACGACGGCGCGGCCGCCATGCGATACACCGAATGCAAAATGGCCCCGCTGGCCATGGAGATGGTTCGCGATATCGACCAGGACACTGTCGATTTCCAGCCCAACTACGACAACAAGGAGACCGAGCCGGTCGTCTTGCCGTCGAGGTTCCCCAACCTGCTTGTCAACGGTTCTTCGGGTATCGCGGTGGGCATGGCCACCAACATTCCGACTCACAACCTGCGTGAGGTTAACGAGGCCGTGCAGTGGTCTTTGGCTCACCCCGAGGCTTCCGAAGAAGAGCTACTCGAGGCGTGTCTGGAGCGCATTAAGGGCCCGGACTTCCCCGGTGGCGCCCTCATCGTGGGTCGGCAGGGGATCGAGGACGCCTACCGCACCGGTCGCGGTTCGGTGACGATGCGTGCCGTCATCGACATGGAAGAAGATAAGAAGGGACGCCAGTGCCTAGTTGTCACCGAGTTGCCTTATATGTGCAATCCGGACAACCTTGCCACCAAGATCGCCGACCTGGTGAACTCCGGTCGCATCAATGGTATCGCCGACATCCGTGACGACTCCTCAGCTCGTACCGGTCAGCGTCTGGTCATCGTCCTCAAGCGCGACGCCCAGCCGCGTGTGGTTATGAACAACCTGTACAAGCACACTGCGCTGCAGGACACCTTCGGCTGCAACATGCTGGCTTTAGTGGACAATGTGCCGCGCACCCTGCGACTAGACCAGTTCATCAGCTACTGGATTGACCACCAGATGGAGGTCATCCGCAGGCGTACCGAGTATCGCCTGGCTCAGGCCGAAAAGGACGCTCACATCCAGCGAGCCCTCGTCAAGGCACTGGACATGCTCGATGAGGTCATCGCGCTCATTCGCCGCTCCCCGAACACCGAGGCCGCCAGCACCGGCCTGCAGGAGCTGCTCGATATCGACGAGATTCAGGCTCGCGCCATCCTCGATATGCAGCTACGTCGGTTGGCTGCCCTGGAGCGTCAAAAGATCATTGACCGGCTCGAAGAACTCGAGCGCCTCATCGCGGAGTACAAAGCAATCCTGGCTAGCGAGGACCGCCAGCGCGAGATCATCTCCACCGAACTTGCCGAGATCGTCGATAAGTACGGTGACGAGCGTCGCACCCGCATTATCGCGGCCGACGGAGACTTCTCCGAGGAGGATTTCATCCCTGACGACGGCGTCGTCGTCACCATCACTCGGGGCGGCTACGCCAAACGGACTCGTACCGACCTGTACCGAGTCCAGAAGCGCGGTGGCAAGGGGGTTCGCGGTGCCAGTCTGCGTGCTGACGACGAGGTGGCGCAGCTGTTCACCACCACCAACCATCAGTGGATCCTGTTCTTCACGAATATGGGACGCGTCTATCGCACCAAGGTGTGGCAGCTGCCGGAGGCTGGTCGTGACGCGAAGGGTGGTCACGTCGCTGGGCTACTGAGCTTCCTGCCTGACGAGAAGATCGCGCAGGTTATGACTCTGCGGTCTTACGAAGATGCCGAGTACCTCCTGCTAGCCACCCGCAAGGGCATGGTCAAGAAGACGGCTCTCAAGGCCTACGACTCGTCGCGTCAGGCCGGCGTCATTGCCATCAACTTCCGCACCGACGATGACGAACTCATCGGTGCTGAGCAGTGCTCCGCCGCTGACGATGTGCTGCTCATCAGTCGCAAAGGTCAGGCAATCCGATTCTCTGCTGGCGACGACCAGCTGCGCGCGATGGGACGTGCCACTTCAGGGGTTACCGGCATGAAATTCCGGGATGACGACGAGCTGCTGTCGATGTCGATCATCCACTCCGACATGCCCGAGGACGATCGGTTTGTCTTTACTGCTACTGACGGTGGCTATGCCAAGCGGAGTGCCGTTTCGCAGTATCGCCAGCAAGGACGCGGAGGGCTCGGTATCAAAGCCATGGCTCTCAACGAGGAACGTGGCTCTCTCGTTGGCGGCCTGGTGGTGAGCGAGGCTGACGAGATCATCGCGATTAAGTCGTCAGGTCAGATCACCCGGTCGGCCGTGTCAGAGGTTCCTGCCAAGGGACGCTCCACGATGGGGGTCAAGTTCGTCTCCGTCCGCGGTGGCGACGCTGTCTCAATTATCGCTCTCAACCCCGAGCAAGCCGTCGACGAGGACGTTTCCGAAGAGCCGGTGGAAAACGTTGAAGGCGATGCCGCACACAGTGAACCGGGGGATGTGCTTTTGCAAAGCGATATTGTGGATGGCGACCGGGCCGTCGATACGGCGGAAAGCGAGATGGAGCCGGAGGACAACGGTGAGTGACAATAAGAAGGTGACGCATCCGGGTCCCGATGATCTGGAGGCAACCCACTGGACCACCGGTGACGCCCGTCGTATCTTCCACGGGGAGGGCAACGAGCGCTCTGATCCGCTTCGGGAATCTGATCGCAAGCGGACGACGGCGTCTACCCCGGTGAGGCGTGCCGGTTCGCGTGCTGCCCAAAGGGAGAAGGCCCCGAACCAGCAGGAGTCACGCCGTTCGCCTCAGGGGCATCAGCCGACACGCGCTGCCAGGCGCACACGTAAGGCTCGGTTGCGCCTGACCCGCGTCGACCCGTGGTCGGTCATGAAGACCTCCCTGCTATTCGGTGTGGCTGGCGCGGTGATTCTCTTCATCGCAACCTGGATCATTTGGGGCATCATAGGTGCTTCGGGTGCCTTTGATTCTCTGAATAAGGTCGCTAATGACCTCATCAGTTCGCCAAGCTCGACGTCGAAGTTCCAGCTGTCTGACTACGTCAATACTGGGCGCGTGCTGGGTTTGACGGCCCTCATAGGTGCCATCAATGCGGTGCTGTTTACGGCGATTTCGACGTTGTTTAGCTTCCTTTATAACCTGGCTGCTCAGGTTATGGGAGGCTTGGAGGTCACCCTCGCCGAGGATTGAGTTCGGTGCCGTTGCCGGAACTGCGCACCGACTCGTAGACCTCCCGTACCGCCGCAGCCGAAGCCAACAGTTTCTCCTGTTCCCACTCGTCCAGGACGATGTCGAGGTGGTGTTCGACCCCGTGGCCACCGACCACCGCTGGCAGGGACAGGGACACCTCGCCGTGGAATCCCAGTACCCCGTCGGCCAGTGTGCATACCGGATGAATGGACCGCTGGTCGAGCAACATGGCCCGTGCCAAGCTCACTGCCGCCTTCGAGATGCCCGAGGACGTCCATCCTTTGCCCTCAAGGACATCGAAGGCCGACTGTACGACGCTGTTGCCCACCTGCTCGGGGGACAACGGTTCCAGCCCCAGGGCGGTAGTCGCCTCGGCGAGGGTCAGACCACCGATTGATGCATGCGACAGGTAGGGAAATGCTGTCGCCCCGTGCTCGCCCAGCATGAAAGCTTGCACCGAGTCGGGGCTTACGCCGGCCCAATCGGCGAGGTGGCGGCGCAGTCGGGCTGAATCGAGGGCGGTTCCGGTGCCCACGACGAGATTCGACGGGTAGTCGAACTCGGTTGCCGCGATATGGACGTTGACGTCCAGTGGGTTAGTGATGAGGATGATGGGCGCGCTGTGAGTGTATTGGCAGATGTTTCCCATCACCTCGCGGATGACCTTCGAATTGATCTGGGCCAGTGAATTACGTGAGTCATGGCCGCCGCCGTAACTGTCGGGCAGGACGGAGGGGCCAGCGGAGATGATGATGGCGTCGGCGCTGCGGCATGCGTCATAGTCGGCGGCCGTGATGGTGCTCGTCATGGCCGGGGCGACGGCGGTGGCCTGATGGTTGTCGAGGGCTTGGCCGTCGCGGACCTTCTCATCAACGTCGATGAGTGAGATGCGTGAGAAGAGTCCTAGAGCTGCGGCGTTGGTGACGACGTCTGAGCCGACGTGGCCGATTCCGATGACGACGAGGTGCGGTGCAGTTGACATAGATGTGATCCTTCCGTTGACGTTCATCGTCTCACTCGGCGCGTCAGCAGTCTCTGACAGTGAGATTGCGGTGGAGGGCTCTAGACCTGGTGTGGCAAATGTGTTCGTCGTTGGGTTAGGTGCCACTCCACATGGCACGCCCCCGTGTGGTGTGCCGGATTGCCACAGCCTTGATGGGGCCATAGCCGACGGGTGACTGGCGGGGTAGCCGAGGGCGTGGGGCAGATTCCGTAGTGCTGCCTTGACACTGGCTGCGCAATGTGATTCCGTTAAAGCCACGCATTCATGGAAACGTTTCCATGAGTTGGGCTTGGGAATGGCTTTTCAGCACCTCGCACTCGATGACGAGAGGAGGGGAAGGTGACTCGTAACACGACGATCAAGGATGTCGCTCGGCTGGCAGGAGTGTCACTAGGAACGGCATCGCGAGTTCTCAACGGCAGTTCTGCGACCTCCGAGGCCTCCCGCAGCGCGGTGCACAACGCAGCTCAGCAGTTGGGCTATCTGTCGAACGCGCACGCTAGGTCCTTGCGTTCATCCCACAGTGGCGTCATCGGGTTGGTCGTCCCGGATATCCGTAACCCATACTTTGCGGAGTTGGCATCGGTCGTTGAGAACGCGTGCCTCGCTCATGGTTGGGCAACTGTGCTGTGCAATGCCGACGAGTCTCCCGACCAGTTCAACCGGTACATCAACACTCTGCGTCGTCAGAGAGTAGACGGGGCGATCGTGACGCCCACTGGCAGCGGCGGGCAGGCCGTCAAAAACTTAGTTGACGACGGCGTTCAGGTGGTGTGCGTGGACCGTGACATCGTGGGATCCTCGCTGCCAGCTGTCACTTCTGATCCCTGGAATGGAATGAGACAGGCCGTCAACCACCTGGTGGATTGTGGACATTGCAGGATTGGTTTCATTACCGGCCCACAGCAAACCTCAACCGGTTTGGAGCGCTACCAGACCTATCGACAACTGTTGGCTGAACACGGGCTGCAGGTTGACGAGGACCTCATCGCCGAAGGTGACTTTCAGGAGGAATCGGGACGCGTGGGTGCCCGGCAGCTACTTGATAGTGGCGCAACTGCCATTTTTGCCTCCGATTCCCTCATGTCGATGGGGGCGCTGCGGACATGCATTGACCAGGGGATCCGGATCGGTGACGAGATTGATCTGGTCGGTTTCGACGACTTGCCGGTATTCAGCCTCACCAATCCCGCTCTGACCGTCGTGGCCCAGGCTATTGACACCATGGGGAAGGCCGCTGTCGATCTGCTTGATCGTGCCATGTCTGGGGAGCCCACCAGCTCCGTCCGCTTGGACACCCACCTCATCGTCAGGGCATCAACTCGAACGGCCAAGGTTGTGCTGATGGCCGAGGACAACGTGAAGGATTACGAATGAGCGGCGCAACAGCGAAAGTCACCGTCGTCGGATCGATCAATGCCGACATGAGGATCGGCGTGGAGAGGTTTCCGGGCCCGGGGGAAACCCTGACCGGAGGTGAGGCCACGCTGACCCCGGGCGGTAAGGGAGCTAATCAGGCTCTTGCGGCGGCGCGCTGCGGAGCTCAGGTGGAAATGGTCGCAGCTGTAGGGAACGATCCGACGGCTGAAACCGCCCTATCCCTGTTATCGGAATGCGTCGGTCTTGATGGTGTGGCCCGTCGTGACGTATTGACGGGGACGGCCGTCGTCATGGTGGCGGATACCGGGGAGAACTCGATCATCGTCATCGCGGCCGCGAACGGAACCATTGACGCGCAGACCGTTCGGGCTCAGGCTAAGCGAATCCAGGACGCTGACGTGGTGGTGTGTCAAGGTGAGATTCCGCCTGACGGGATCGCTGAAGCTGCTCGCGGCGCCAAACGATTTGTGTTCAATCTGGCACCGGTTATTGACGTTGACCCGGAAGTGATTCGCCTCGCTGACCCGCTGGTAGTCAATGAACACGAAGCGGCGTTGGCCGCGACGGTGCTGGGATCGACGACTCCCCATCTTGAGGATGACTCCGACGCGGCTTTGCGGGAACTGCTGAATCTAGGGTGTCGCAGTGTCGTCATCACCCTGGGTTCGGCCGGATGCGTCGTCGGCGGGCCGGAAGGGTTCGACGCCGTGGCTGCGGCGACCGTGAAGGCTGTCGATACCGTCGGTGCGGGAGACGCATTTGTTGGTGCATTGGCTGCGGAGCTGGCTCGGGGCCGTTCTCTCATCGAGGGTTGCCGCTTTGCTACCGCCGTGGCGACTCTGACGGTGGCCAAGCCGGGGGCACAAGCCTCCTACCCCAGTGTTGGGGAAGTCGAGAATATTCGTCAAGGAGAACAGGCATGAAAAAGAGCGGACTGCTTAATCCCCAACTGTGTGCGGCGGTGGCCAGATTGGGGCACACCCAGACCTTTGTCATCGCTGATGCCGGGCTGCCAATTCCTCATGAGATCCCGGTTATTGACCTTGCTCTGGTGCTGGGAACCCCGAGGTTCCAGGAGGTTTTCGACGCCATCCTCGACGAAGTGGTCGTGGAGGGAGCCACGATTGCTCACGAGGCTCTCGGGCATGAACCGGAGCAGTGGGTGAGGAGCCGGATTGAGGAGGTTGAGATCGTCAGCCATGAGGACCTCAAGAAGGAGCTTCCCAGCGTCTCCTTCGTCGTGCGGACGGGAGAGACGACGCCGTATTCCAACGTCATCGTGCGTTGTGGAGTGCCGTTTTGATGGGTGTGTGACACCCCGATCGGATCCCGATTTGGTTCTTCGGAGCGTGATCCAGTAGAGTTCTTACTCGCGGTCGGGCAACCGATCGAGGTTCGGGCCTATAGCTCAGTCGGTTAGAGCGCCGCCCTGATAAGGCGGAGGTCACTGGTTCAAGTCCAGTTAGGCCCACAATGAATGTCCCCTTTGGCAAAGGGGTGTCTCACTACAGCGATTGTGGTAGAGGATTTGGTCCTCGATTGCGGGATCGTAGTTCCGTTTGGAGAGAAGCACGTCATGGCGTTTACTCGTCTTCGTGGTGCTGGCAATGGTTATGTGCGACGAGGGCAAGCAGGAACGCCTATCCCTACGTTTGGCGTGCTAGAGATGCGTCATTGCAGCGTCTCAGCTCGGAATAATAGGGGAGTGGGTCACCATGCTTGGAGCGTCCGCGTCTGTAGTTGCTGGAAACGGTCCCGCGTATTTGGTAATGCGAGTGTTCTGGTAGAGGCGGCGCGGTGCAGAGCCAAGCAAGGCGCTTGTTCCCGTCCTGGTAGGCCTGCGCTTGGGCAATGCCGAAGGCTAGCCGAGCTGCTTTGTCGATCCAGGGTCGGGAATGCTTCATGACCGTCGAAGCTCGCGTAGGGCGCGGCGACGGCGGCTTCGAGCAGATCGCGACGAAGCAAGGGGGCCGCATGGACCTCCTGCTCGTAGATTGCGAGGCAGTGCTTGATCGTTAGTTCGCGGATCACTGCGCTAGCAACGACAGCGTGCGATCCCAACGCTTGCTGGCATCGGACGCGTGGCGGAGAACATCGGTCATGTTGGCTACCTCGCGAATGGCGCCAGCCGCACGGCGAGGACCCTTGCCCTCCCTACTTTGGGCTGAGTAGGTTCGGCGCATAGTCTCCGGAGAAATTGGCGTCGAGCATGGCGCGTTCTCCGGGAGGTCCCCACGTGCATTTCGCCAAGGGTTTTCGGCATGCGTCAGGCGGCTAAGCGTTTTGCCGTCCAGCGCCCCGTAATACTTCATTACGGCATCGACTACCGACTTCTGACGTTCGTCAAGCGGAGCGTCTGCATCGGCAGACACTACGATGTGACGAAATGCGTGACCTGGAACAGGGCGACTCGATCTATCGCCCCCGGGTGCTGCACCAGAGACCAGCGAGTTCTAACTGTTTGAACGAGGAACCACCTTCTATTACTGACAGCACAACCCCTCAGGTGATCGCTAGAGATCTCTCTCAGAGGAATGGAGGCCCTGTTTCACGTCGCCTTGACGGGCCCGCTTTCATCAGGACACGACGGTCTCTCGCGAGTAACACGGCCGGGGCTACTGACTCTGCCTGCCATCCACTCCACTGGTCGCATTAAAGTAGTGCGGTCAGATCGCCCGCCCGAACGCGGCCGTGTGGCGGATGCGGGGCTCATCGCCGTGGTAGTAATTTCGTAGGTACACAGCGCCGCATCGGGGAAGGCCCATGTGATCGGAGCGAGTTGTTGGTGGCTCCAGGTCACGAGATCTTTGGGGTGCTCGATGGGGCCGCGGAAGTGGAGCAGGGACACGTACCAGAGATCTCGGGGGCTGAGGATGCCTTCTCGGTAGGCGTTGGGTCCGAGCTCGTGGCCGAGCGTGTAGGTGCGGAACTCATCGGCGTCCGGGCTGGTGGGATGCAGGAGCGCAAGAACGCCGCCGGGGGTTATTAGGAGGCGCTCAAGTTTCATGAACAAGGGCGCGTGGTGAGCACAAGCTCGGTCAAGCGCGCTCGCGCAACTGGCCGCGAATGGATCTTGTGGTGGTACTGGTCGCCGGTTCTCTAGCGCCCGGACGGTGACATGTGCACAGCCCACAGCCCCACTGTGCAAGTGGTCTGTCCCGGCGAGGTAGATAGCTTCCTGTGTTAAGGCGGCCAGAACGCTCTCTGCAGGTGGTGGAGGCATCAGGACGATACTCAGTGGCCAGCGTCCCGCCCCGTCATGGACTGGCGGTTCGATGGTGTGGGCGCTGGTGGCTACCGCTCGCTCACCCTGAGTTTGCAAGGTTGTGATGTTCACGGTCTTCTGCTCTCTCGATCAGGCTACTTGGAACGTATCTGGGCGAGTAGGCGGTGCAGGTCGACAAGGTCGTGACATACGACGTCGGCATCCTTGCGTCCCCCGACAGCCACGACTACGGTGCCGGCGCTACGTGCTGCCGCGATGCCGGGCGCAGAGTCCTCCACGGCCAGCGCTCGGGTTGGCGCGACACCGCAGGAGCGGGCTCCATGGAGGTAGCCGTCGGGCGCCGGCTTGCCATGTTCGACGTCCTCGAGGGTGACCAGGAGTGGTGGGTCGATAGTGGCCGCGCCGAGTCGGGCGAGCGCGAGTCGCCGCGGCGCGTTGGTGACGACGCCCCACGGGATGTGGTGGGCGTCGAGCCAGATGAGGAGCTCCAGGCCGCCGGCCGCAGGCTTGACGCTGGCGAGCTGTGTGCACTCCTGGTCTAGCTGGGCACTCACCATGCTCTGGAGGGTTTCCGGGGCGATGTGGGGCAGGAAATGGGTGATGGTCGCGGCCACGTTGCGGCCATGGCACCAGGCCAGGACGTCAGCGGTGGGGATGCTGTTCCGTTCAGCCCAGGCCGACCAGATGGATTCGACGGCTACGGTGGAGTCCACCAGCGTCCCGTCCATGTCGAAGAGGACCGCCTGGAAGTCGGCCAGTTGTTGATCAGTGCGTGTCATTGTTATCTCCGTCCTGTCCGGCTAACTGGCGGCACACGCTTGCGGTGATGGCCAGGCCCTTGGTGCTGAGGACGGCCCAGATTCGCTGCCATTGATGAGCCATGTCACTAGCGTGCATGATTAAATAATCATATGCAACGATTATTTCGCCAGAAAATGATCATCGGCTCTCTCGGGGCCTCACCGACGTCGGTGGATACACTCGTGGAGCTCACCGGTGCCTCGCCGGCGACGATCCGCCGCGACCTCACCGACCTTGAAGGCCACGGACAGTTGCGCAAGGTGCATGGCGGGGCGGTGGCGGTGAACCTGCGTGGCACGCCGATGCCCTACTCCCTGCGGTCGGCCGAGAATGCTGACAGCAAGGCTGCCATAGCTCAGCTGGTCTCCCGCCTCGTGACTGACGACATGTCCGTGATCATCGACAACGGCTCGACCATGGTCGCCGTGGCGCAGGCCCTTCAGGAACGCCCCATCACGGCTTTGTGTCTCTCGTTGCGCGCCGCGCTGCCCCTGGGCGAAGGCGGCGTGGCTACCGTGAGCACGCCGGATGGAACGCTTATGCCCGAAAGCCTGCGCTACGAGGCTGCTTCATGTCTGCGTGCACTAGGTGAGTTCCGGGCCGATGTCGCCATCGTCGGCACATGTTCTGCCTCTCCTGCCATGGGCCTGACGGTCACGACGCATCAAGATGCCCAGGTGAAACGCGCCATCCTTGCGTCCTCGGCCCGGGTCGTTCTAGCTGCCACGGGTGACAAGCTCTCACGAACCTCAAGTTTTCGCTTCGGTGACATCGAGGACATCGACGATTTGGTCACCACGCGAGATGCGCCTCAGGTAACGCTTGACGCTTTCCGGGCCGCGGGAAGTAGGGTCCACGTCGCCGACTGACTAGTTCTGAGGAACGCACGACTCTCGGCTATCTAGAGAATCTCTTGCAGGATCCGGTAGCCAAGTTGAGTCTTAGGTGCCCAAGACCGACGCTTTCATGTTGTCTGCGCGATCCTAGGCACTGCCGGTTTGTTTTCGAGTAAGTCATGCTGCTAGGAGATTAATAGGGAGTGCGACTGTTAAAGACGGTGTTCCTATCCAGTGTGTGAGGTACTTGTGATTGTGTAGAGAATTTTCGAGTTCCCTGATTTACATCTGTGTTTGTGGTGGGTTTACCAGGGTCGGATTTTTTGTTCGGTTGGGGTGGCGTGGATGTGTTGTGGTGGTTGGCCTTGGAGGAGGGTGATGAGGTCGAATAGCCAGCCTAGGGCTGTGATGTCGTCGGGCATGTGCCAGGTGAGGGTTTCTTGGTGGGCTTGGGGTGTGTGTCCTAGCCAGGGGTATTCGAAGTCTGGTGGGAACCAGCGGTTGATGGTGTTTTGTGCTAGGTGAGGGTCGAGGTCGGGGTTGGTGGTGGCGGTGGTGTGCCAGGTGTGGGTGAGGTAAGGAGACATCCATCGGCAGACCTCGCGGCTGAGGGTCCAGATCATATCCGCGTGGTCCTCGGGGTCTGGGTTGAGGAGATCCCAGTCGTGGGGGTCGAAATAGACGCATTCGACGTCGATGCTTTGGGGGGTGGATAACCCTATGAGTCGGAGGGCGTCGGCGAGGACGAGCATGATTTTCATGCCGGGTCGTCCGAGGATGTGGCGCTCAGGGTGAGAGTCTAGGCGTAGGGTGAGATATTCGGGTTGACTGGAGTCGGATACGACTACTCCGATGGGTTCTTCTATGAGGTATTCCCGGTTTTCTAGTGGGGGTGGGTCGAAGTAGCCGTGGGATTCGGCTGATTCCATGAGGATGCGTAGTTCATCGGTGTTGGTGAATGCTCCGATATCGTTGGGTGCGAGGTGGAGCGTTGTGCTGATGGCTACGTTGCCGATGATGCATGGGCGTTGTTCTTTTACCATGGTTGACAGTTTAATTCCACGTCATGTGAGTTGGGTCGATTGGATGTGTCGATGGCGTCGATGATGTCTACATCAACTTGTCCGTGATACCAAGTAGGTGTGTGACTACGACAGGATACTGATCCTGAGGCTCGTTTGCCGCCGCCTCCCCCGGCATAGACAGTCACCGGGTTCTTCTTGGTAGGAATCTTGTTCACTTGGACCCACTGCGACCCTTTTTTGGCCCACAGATAAACCGTAACTCGGGCCTTCATTCCGCTGAAGTTGTTATACTTATCTAGCCACCATCCATGGACATTGACACTTCCAGCATGACTGGATGAATAGTGAGGATCGTCTATTTTAGATATGAAGGGAGCGGCTTTGGATGCGACTTTGGCGGAACCCTGTTCGGGTCTTAAGTCGCTATTGCCACTAGCAGTGGGGGATGGAGATGTGGTTGGGGAGGCGGATGCGGTAGCAGGCACTGCTAAGGCAAGTGTCAGGGCCAGCAGGGCTACAGCGGGTTTTTGATACATAAATAACTCGTATCACCCGAGGGGGTCGGCCGAAGGATCGGAGTCAAGTACAGCGTGGCTGGTCCGTGTCAGATGTAGTAGAGCATCGCGACGGCGACTGTCGGGGGAGTGTGAAAGAGTTCTAGCGAACGTTGAATGGGAGGATGACGTGAGTCAGGACCGACGCGATGTTGTTCGAGGACTACCGCTCTACAAGCAAGGGGCAAGTCACGGCGAGAACGCTGTGAAGCTGTCATCCAACGAGAACCCTTTCGAACCACTGCCGAGTGTGGTTGAAGCCGTCACGCGCACCCTGCCGAGGTTCAACCGTTACCCGTCGATGAGTGCCGAGGAAGTACGCTCCAGTATCGCCGGTCACTTCGGCGTCGACGTGAGCCAGGTGGCGGTGGGGGCTGGATCGACGGAGGTAGCCAGCCAGCTCATGCATGCCTTCGCCGGCGCTGGTGACGAGATTATCTTCCCGTGGCGCTCCTTCGAGGCCTACCCAATCCTGACCCAGGTCGCCGGGGCCACCCCTGTCCCGGTGCCGTTGACGAAGGATCTGCGTCACGACCTCGACGCGATGTCCGCCGCGATCACCGACCGCACCCGACTTATCTTCCTGTGCACCCCCAACAACCCGACCGGAACAGTCCTGCACACCGACGAGGTGGTGGAGTTCTTAGCGAGGGTGCCGCAGAACGTGGTCGTCGTCATGGACGAGGCTTACTGCCACTTCAACCGGGACGATGCCGCTGTGGACGGTCTCACTCTTCTCAATGATCACCCCAACGTCGTCGTGCTGCGCACCTTCTCCAAGGCCTACGGGCTGGCCGGGCTGCGTATCGGTTTCGCTATCTCCGCCCCCGAGATCAGCGACGACCTGCGACGTGTCGCCACCCCGTTCACGGTGACCACCCTGGCCCAGCAGGCCGCGATCGCCTCCTTGGCAGCCGAGGACGAGCTCAACGAGAGGGTTAACCGGATCGTCGCCGAGCGCACCCGGGTCTTTGACGAACTGACCCGCCAAGGCTGGAAGATCGTGCCGTCCCAGGCGAACTTCCTCTGGCTGGCCACGGGCGACGACACCGATCGGATCGACGAAGTGATGGTTTCCCACGGCGTTTTCGCACGCTGCTGGAGCGGGGAAGGGATTCGGCTGTCGATTGGGTTGGACGCAGAAAACGACCGAGCAATCGAGGCACTATCCCAGGCCGTCAAGGGCTGAGGCTCAGACTCCCAGGAAGTCCCGCCACTGCGGCAGCTCGGCGTTGACTTGGGCCATCCCAAGAGCGTAGGCCTGACGCAACTTTGTGACGTTCTTCTCCTTATTGGTCACGGGCATCACGCGTGGATAGAAGACGTAGGCCTTCCCGTCTGCCTCAAGGTCGCGCAGCATCTCACGGGTAGCGTTGTACTTGGCCGGTCGGGCAATGGCTGCTTCGGCGACGCTAGGGCGGCGTCGGAACAACTGTCGAAGCACCTGAGGACGTTTGATCTCATTCTTGACGTAGTCGCGGGGCTGTGTGCAGACGACGAAGAACCGGTCGTAGCCGTCGAGTTGGGCACCGTCGATGGGAATGCCACCCGAGTCTCCCAAGGCTCCGTCGACGTACTCGACACCCTCGATCGTTACCGGTGGCATGAATCCCGGCATAGTTGATGAGGCTCGTACCCGCACCATGAGGTCATTCATTGTTTTCATGTCCTCGCGAGTGAACCACTCCTGCCCGCCGTCGCTGGTGCGGGTTGCGCCGATGCGGATGGCCTGGCTCGAAGCGCAGAAGGTGCGAAAATCGTAAGGAAGGGCCTGGTAGGGTTCGGCAGTTCGTTGGTAGATGTACTCGGCATCGAAGTATCCACGCCCTGCCAGCCAGGTGCCGAGGTTGCCAAGCCTGGGGTCCGCGGCGAAATCGGTGAAGCTGAGACGGGTGCGTTCGGGATCGCGGGAGATGTAGTTAGCGGTGAGGCTGGAACCAGCGGAGATACCGGAAACGTGCGGGAACTTCCACCCCAGCTCGAGCATCTTGACAACGACGGCGCTGGTGTAAGCGGCACGCATGCCACCTCCTTCGAGGACCAGAGCTGTACCGTCTATGGAAGTCGTCATGGATCCAGCCTGCCACGCACCGAGTTGTCTTGGACAGGCAAAATGGGGTCATGAGCCCACCGCGCGACATTTCCCCTTGTGATGGCCCTGTACAGGTCGGGAATGTTAAGGCCGTCGGCTCGCAGTTGCCCGAGGCGACCTTTGCCGCCATCGATGCTCAGGTGGTGACTCTGACTACGTAGAGCTGCAATGGCAGAATAATCCACTGTGTCAGTGTTGTGGAATATCGAGAATGTGGCAGGATTCCGCAGCCACGACCGTAGCAGGGGCATCGCTGGGATTTGGTGACGATGGCCTTACTGCGTGACGACTTGTGACGGAGGTGAGGATATGCGCCGCGGTGTGGTCACGAGTGTCTTGCTGGCTTGCGCCCTGGTATCGGGGTGTAGCACCCTCAAACCTCTAACTGGGCCGCAGTCAACCCCGACAGTTTCGGCAGGTAAAGCCCTGCAGGGTACTGACGCACACCCGGCCTGGGCTATTCCAGTGACGCGATTAGGCAAGAAGCTGGGGCACTTTGGTGATGACCGTATTCGCATTGAAGTGGACCAAGTGGCAGTAGCGAAAGCTCCCGAAGACTCCATCATGGTGGATCCGCAGGATGGCACTCCGGTGGTGAGCAAGGGCTCGTCAATCGTGCTGATGCGCTACATCGTCACAAATGTGTCACAGGAACCAATCAATCTGGGTTTGGGGACGGTGACGATCACCGCGCGCTACCCGAACTGGAGCTGGCGTCAGCCGTTGGTGTCGGTGCCGGCCCCCAGGGCTGATGCGGCCCACAAAGTCGTGATGACCCCATTCGCTCCGGGGACTGCGCGGCCGCCGTACGTGTTAGGGCCAGGAGAATCCTTCATGGTCGGGGCCAACTATCCTTACGAGACCGCTGAACAACTCGATGTGACGGCCACCGTTGTGGTGTGCGACACCGCTGGGGCAGTGGATCCCGGGCTGGGATGGACGCTCACTGGTCAGGTCCATCTGGCGTAGTGGGTCGGAGATTCGGGCGGCTAGATCGTGGTGAGTGATGACGCCCCCGAGTGTGATCCGCTCGACGGCTGTTGCCCACTGGTCGTGAACATCGCGTACCTTCATTATCCCCAGCGTTATCCACAGGATTTGTGGGTAGCTGTGGACAGCGTGCTATGTGCGAGTGGCGCCTGACACTCCGATTTCGGTGTCCACAGATCTTCTGTGCATCTCTTGTAGCTCATGTCAGCGGAGGCATAGCTTCGCGGCCATGTCCGTGACGACTACTCCAATATCTACTCGCGCAGCGACGCCATCTCCGCGCCTTCGTCGCTCGCCGCGCCTCATCGTCATAGGGGTGCTATGTGCATGCCTAGGCGGCTTGGGGGGAGCTGTTGCCTGGCATCGCGCCTCGCACGCCAACCAAGTTCTCGTCATGACGCGAGCTGTGGGGCAGGGAGAAGTCGTTCGTACTGCCGATGTCGGGCTGACATCAGTGGCTGTCGACCGGGCCGTCGCAACAATTCCAGCTTCCCAACTTGACCAGATCGTTGGCCGCCATGCCTTAGTTGACTTGTCACCGGGACAACTTCTCGGGTCTCACTCGGTGGGAGAGCTGCGGGTGGCTCCAGGGCGCGCACGGGTAGGCCTCAGACTTGCTGCCGGGCGCCTACCTACCGTCTACCTACCCGCCGGTGCCCACGTCACCCTGGTAGAAACCAGCTCTGATAAGGACGCGGAACCTGTGACGAATCTCTCAACAGTTGATGCGGTAGTCGTCGCAGCTCCCAAAGCGACGAGTGATCATGGCAGCTGGTTGGTCGATGTCGAGGTCGATTCCGGCAATGCTGCCCGGCTGGCTGGCCTCGCTTCCCTAGACCGCATCGCCGTCGTCGAAAGAGGCCAGTGATGTCGATCATCCTGTTGACCAGCCCTGGGGGATCCCCAGGCCTGACAACGACGGCTCTCGGTCTGGCACTCACCTGGCCGCGCGACGTCATCCTTGCCGACGCCGACCCGTGCCCCGGTCATGTGATCGAATCGGGGTACCTGACGGGACGCATCCCATCGCGCTCCGGACTTATTGGCTTGGCTGCAGCATTTCGTGACGGTGCTGACCCAGTTCAAGCGATGTGGGAGGAGACCATCCCACTGCCCCACGACTCCGAAGACCGGATGGTTGGGCTCCTCAGCGGATATGGGCACCTCGGACAAGCCTCCCTCATGGGAGCAGCGTGGTCGAGCCTCGTCAGCGCCATGATCGATCTTGGTCAGGCGGGGGTTGACGTCATTGTTGACGCAGGCCGGTTGGCGCCGCAAGCCCTGCCTGAGAGCCTCGTTGCCCGCGCATCCCTCATCGGAATCGTGACGGGATCTCGGCTGCGTCAGCTAGCTGGACTATCTATGAGAGTTGAGGAAGTGGAGGCAATGTCCTCGGCAACCACCGGGACCGTGGGGCTTGTCGTTGTTGGCCCCGGTCGGCCTTACAGCTCACGCGAGATCGGTCGTCAGTTTGGTCTCCCAGTGTTCGGTGACGTCGTCTTTGATGCTCGTGCGGCCGCGGTGCTATCCGACGGAGAACCAGCGGGGAAGCGTTGGTCGCGAGGACGTTACGCCACGAGTGTGCAAAGCATGGCGGAGTCCATGCGGGAGCGGGTCCGTCAAGCACATCAAAACATCGCTGGACCTGAAATGCTCAACGCGTCGGTCATAGGAGTGGCGTCATGACAATCGACCAGGCGGTAAGCCGACATACACAAGACGCCCCGATCGCCCCACGTGAGGGAGAGGAGGACCTCGCCAGTCTGCTGTCGCGCATCTCCCCGGCACCACACGTATCGCCTGCAACGGTGTCTGTCCGTCCTACCCCACGACGACTCGAGGCTAAGGGCATTGACTGGCGCACCGTCGTTACGTTGCGTCGGAAGGCATCTGAACGTATCTCGTCGGAGCGGGCGTCCCACCGGGAACGTACCGGTGTCGACCTGAGCGGCGACGATGTGCGAATGCTTGGCCGGTCGATCGTGCGGCAGGCTGTCGAATCCCACGCCGAGAAATTGACAGCTGAAGGGCAAGCCCTGTGGAGTACGCAGACTAAAGATGCGTACGTCCGCGCGGTCATGGATGCCATCTTCGGGTACGGACGGCTGCAGCCTCTCTTCGAGATCCAAGACGCGGAGAACATTGAAATCAATGGCTGCGACCGGGTCTTTGTGCAGTACGGGGATGGACGACGCGAGCCCGGCCCCGCAGTAGCCGACGATGACGCTGAGCTCGTCGAGGCGATTCGGTTCCTCGGCGAATCGGCCAACCCGCCCCGACCCTTTGACGACGCTCACCCCACCATGACGGTGGCGTTGGGATCCCAATATCGACTGCACGCTATCGGGTTTGGGCTGTCCTACCGGCCCTCGGTCGTCATTCGCCACCACACCCTGACGAGGGTGACGATCGACGACCTCGTCAATACCGCGATGATGCCCCACCACGTCGGGGTGCTGCTGCGTGCGGCTGTGCTGGCGCGCCGGTCCATCGTCATCGCTGGAGACCAGGGTGCAGGCAAGACGACGCTGCTGCGGGCTTTGGTTGATGCCATCCCACCCACCGAGCGGTTCGGGACTCTTGAAACTGACTACGAATTGCTCACTCATCTTCACCCAGATCGCGACAATATGGTCGCTCTACAGGCCACTGTGGGGCTGGGAGAGAAAGTGGACGGGCACTGTCTGGGCGAGTTCACGGTCGCCGACCTTATCCCGGAGGCATTGCGTCAGAACCTCTCGCGTCTGGTGGTGGGTGAGGTTCGTGGCGTCGAGGCGGCCGCCATGTTTGAGGCTATGCAAGCCGGTGCCGGGACCATGAGCACCACCCATTCCCATTCCGCCACCTCGACCATGGATCGGTTGGCTGGACGGGTCGCGATGGGAGGGGTTATGACGATTGAGGAGGCCTATCGCCAGATTGCGCACAACATCACGTTCCTCGTGCATGTCACTTTGGTCGATGACACCTGGCGAGGAGGCACCCGAACTCGTCACATCACCGAGATCCGCCAACTCACCGGGGCGTTAGAGAATAGACGACCGATCACCCACCTCACCTATGCTGCGCCAACGCCAACCAATCCAGGCGTGTTTCACCCGGATCCCGCTCTCGTCGCCGAGTTGTCTCGCTACGAGCCGGAGGTGACGAAATGGGTATGAGCACCGCACTTGCCGCACTGCTCGGCGGACTTCTCGTCGGGGGAGTGATCATGGTAGGCGTCGGCATCGCTCCGATTCACCAGTTATCCACAGGACAATCCACAGGCTTGTGGACAACAGTGGACAACTGGTTCTCCCGGCTACCCCGCCGCAGTCGCGTTCGTGGCCTCACTGGTCTGGGAATTGGTGTCGTGGGTTATGTGGTGACGGGGTGGGCCGTTGTGCTGGCAATCGTGCCAGTACTGGCAGTTGTCGTCCCTGCCTTGTTGGCTGATCCACCGCGCCATGACCTTGACGTCATGCGTGCCCTGGAACGGTGGGTGCGTCTGGTCAGCGGGTCAGCATCGACAGGTAAATCCGTCATTGATGCCATCCGGGCGACCCGTCGTCAAGCCCCCGAACTCCTTATCGAACCACTCACCCGAGTGGTAGCCCGGCTAGATTCGCGGTGGGACACCCGATCTGCCCTACAAGGCCTTGCCGATGACCTTGACAGCGCCGACGCTGACCAGGTTATTGCCGCAATCATGATGGCCGCCGAACGTGGCGGGACGGGGGCCACCAGCACCCTTGACGCTCTCGCGGCCTCCCTCCAGGAACGCATCCGAGCAGCTCGAGAGATACGAGCTGAGCGCGCTAAACCGCGGATCGTTGTGCGGCAAGTCAGCATCATCATCGGCATCGTGTTGGCAGGCGCCCTCATTCTTGGCCGGGACTATCTGGTTCCTTACCGCACCGGTGTCGGCCAGCTGCTGTTGTGCTGCTACGCAGGTCTATACCTCGTCGGTTTGATCGCCCTATCCCGGCGTAGTAAGCCGCGACGTCGTGCCCGGATCCTCCTTCGGCGTGCTGGGGAGGCGAACTATGGCTGAGTCCACCGCCGTCCTCGCTGCTATCTGTGGGGCTTTGTTGGCATGCGCCCCAATCTTCGTTATTTCTGGCCGCCGTCATGCGCCCTTGAGACTGTCCGACGCTCTGGCAGGACTGTCCGATCATGGGCGTCAAGACGCCATCGTTGGCCCCAGTCTGGAGGGCGGACGGTTGGAGCGGTGGGGAGCGCGAGCAGCGATCCGTTGGCCGAGGGTGGTGAGCCAGAGATCTCGTCGCACCCTCGTGTTGCAAGGAAGAACCCCTGGTGATCTGGTGACTGAGAAGGCCGTCATGGCCATGGGAGGGATGCTCGTCCCAGCCCTAGCACGAGCTGTGGCTGCTGCCTGTGGGGACACTGTGCCGGTAACCCCGGTCGGTTTGGCGATAGTTCTGGCTGCTGTCGGATGGTTTATTCCCGACACTCGGATCAGATCACGGTCCAAAGCAGTGCGTCAGGACGCCGCCGAGGCCGTCTTGGTCTATATCGATCTCGTCACGCTCGCCCGGTTGGCTAACCAGTCAGCTCCTCGGGCTCTCGTTGAGGCGGCGCACATGAGTGATCACCCCGTCTTGGCGCGTATCCGCATGACACTGGAGCGCTCCCGGTTGGAACAGCAGTCTCCGTGGGCTGGTCTCGACAGGTTGTCAGACGAACTCGATTTGCCGGAACTTGCCGAACTCGTTGAGGTGCTACGACTCGATGACCAGGGAGCATCCCTTGCCGCAGCGCTGCGCGCTCGAGTCCATGAGATGAGGGACGCCCACCTCAATCAGGAGAAGGTCGACGCCCAGACGACTTCGGAATCCCTGACGATCTGGATGGTTATCCCCGTCCTCGTCTTGGGTTTGGTGCTCATCACTCCACCGCTGTTGATCATGGCGGGGGTCGCCTCATGACTACGTTTCACACCCTCGCATCCCCGACCCGTTACGGGGCACACGACGTCACCGGAAAGACCGGTGCGAATGACCAAGGAGGTCGCCATGAAACACGTCAATACCGTTGCTTCGGTCGTTCTACCGATGATGGCGGGGATCTCCCCTCTCGTCGAGAAACGCGACGAGAGAGGGCTCAGCCAGTCAACCGAAAACGCCATCTTGTTGGTGGGGGCGGTCTCGATAGCGACGGTGGTTGTTACCGTGATCAGGGGCTATGTGTCGTCAAACTTGCCGAAATGAGTCCAGGTCGATCCGAGCATCGACAGTGCCGGGAGCGTGGCGTTTCCGAGTCCCTCCAGTGGTCGCTGGTGTGGCCCGTCGTCCTGCTAGTAGTAGTCGCGGTCATTCAGACCGCGGTCGTCCTGCAAGCACGGGCCACCGTCACCGAAGCGGCCCGGGCAGCAGTTCGCGTGCAAGCTTTGCGAGGTTCGCGCGCGGGTGAAGCCGTGGCCACCGCGCGCGATGTCGCCCGGGCCTCGAAGGTGACCGACGTCACCGTCACAGTGAGTACGACCGATTCCCTCATCAGAGTCGATGTTGAAGGACGGGCTGCGGCACTCTTTGGCGCTGCTGTCGCGGTGAGGGGTCATGCAGTCGCCGTCGAGGAGGGGACATGATCTGGCCTTTCTATGGGGGAACGTCATGTCCTCTCGACCTCATCCACCGCGTGCGGTATCGACACCGCAATACCTGGCAGAACCGACGCCATCGGCGCTACCGCGGGGCAGTTGCTGTCGAAGCCGCACTCATCTTGCCTACCCTTCTCATGATTGCTGCGGTAGCCACCGGCGGCTGGCGAATTTCTGAAGTAAAGGCTGACGCCCAGTCGGCTGCCGAGGTTGCTGCTCGAGCTGGGTCAGTGGCCTCTTCGGCTGGTGACGGCATTGTCGTTGGGCAGCGCGCCGGCCTGGCTGAGTTGGCTGGCACCAGATGCAGTAACCCTGCAATTGCTGTGGACTCATCTGACCTTGCGCTTCCTGCCGGGTCCACTGGCACCACCTCAGCACGGGTGAGGTGCACCGTCAGACTGTCTGACCTCCTCGTCCCGGGAATGCCGGGAGCCTTCCACGTCGAGTCGGTGGCCCGCTCCACCCTCGACAGCCATCGGGAGCGATACTCATGAAGATCTCAACTGTCCGCGCCCGAGTACACGGCGCCTTGGCCATGGTTGCCCTCCTCACTCTGGTGGTGGGCTCCCCAGCTGCCCTCGTGTCATGGGGACACCTTGATGCCACCACCGTGTTGCGCCCAGCAGGATGGCTGACCCCTGACGACGGATCGGTGTTCCTCACCGTTGTCACCGTGATCGGCTGGGTGGCCTGGACAGTGTTCTGTGTCTGTGTCGTCGCCGAGGCTGTCGGAATGGCCACGAGTCAGCGTCATCACGTGAAGCTTCCTTGCCTGGGTGCGATTCAGGGGATCGCGGCAGGGCTGCTGGTGGCGAGCCTGACTGTGCTGTCACCACTGACGCGATCAGCTGTCCCACCCGCTCCGATATCGGTAGTGGCCACTGCGGCGGCCACCCCGCAGCCTGCGTCTGAGGCTCAGGCGAGCAGCGAGAACGACACGGAGCACGACGAAGACGTCATGACTGTCACAGTTGGCCCCCATGACGATCTGTGGACACTCGCCGAGACCTGGTATGGCGATGGCACTTCCTGGCGACGCATCGCCGCAGCCAACCCCGATGTCGACGTTGACCATCTCGTCGCCGGTCAGCGACTTGCTCTTCCAGGAGCCACGGTGACCGTGCCTGCCGGCCACACCGGCGCCGGTCGCCCGATCGATGCTGAGCAACTCAACCAGATCGCTGCGCAACCGGGGACGTCGAACGTTCGGACTGTCACTGTCGAGCAAGGGGACACCCTCAGTGGGATTGCTCAGACACAGTTAGGGGATGCCTCGTCCTGGCCAGCAATCTGGCATCTCAATGAGGGGATCATTGCGGACCCGGACTCCATCGAGCCCGGTTGGGAATTGGTCTTGCCGGACTCTCCAGCCGAGGACAAGCTGGCGTCTGGTCAGCACGCCGATGAGCAAGGCGGTGGGCGAGAACGCTCGGCTCCTGCCGAGGCGCCGATCACCGAGAGTACTCCGCCCGAGGCACTACCTGAGGTGGGTGACGACACTGCGGCTACTGTGAATGAGACGAGCGTCGACCCTCAAAAGGCTGCCGGGGCGGACCAGGTAGTGAGCATGGCTGAGGTCGGGCAAAACCCGGCCGAGATACTTCGGACGGCACTAGCTGGCCTGAGCTTGTTCCTGGCAGGTGGGGTTGCTGGCACAGTCACCACTCGGCGCTGCCAGCAACTCTTCGCCCGGCCGCTGGGAAGACGCATACCAGTCGTATCTGGAGAGCCCCGGCGGGCCAAGCGTGTTCTTGACGCCGCCGCAGATCAGCTCGACGAGTCTGCTTCACCGCAGGACACTGCTGCCCTCACTGACGCCATGACCCCGACCACCGTCGTGCTAGGAACGTATGACCCTCAGACGCCGGTCGTGGTGGACCTTGCCGATGTTGGCGGGGTATTAACAGTAAATGGCGCTGAAGACTTGGCTCCTGCGATGGTTGCCTCGATTAGCTTGTCCCTCGTTGCGGCACCCTGGAGCGGCGGTATCGACATCGTCGCGGTGGGTGACGATCTTGCTTGGCTGGCCCATACCGGCAGCGACGACGTACAACTCGCCGACGAGGGCGAGGTTGTCGAGGGGCTAGCTGACCTTTCCAACGAACCCAGCGAGTACCCCGGGACGATCACCAGGGTTGTCCTCTCCTCGAACCTTCTCGACCTTCCGAGCCCCGCGTCCCTTGCTGCAGCGGGCATTGTCGTTGTCATGCCAGGGGTCGGTGCCCAGGAGATCACCGTCACCGACTGCGACCATGCGGAGTTCAAGGGCCGGTCGTTTACCCCACAGATCGTCACTGCCCCAATGCGTCGTGCGGTTGTGGAATTGCTTGAGACCACCGCTCGGTCTGATACAGAGCCCGCCCCATGGTGGGAGCCGCGACGAGGCGAGGAGGAGGGATCCGATCCTCCACCGGTGATGGCCAATCCCTGCGCTGTGCTGCCGCCCATTGATGCCCATCTGCCCGTCGAGGAGGAAACTGTGACGTCGACTATGACGAGTGATGTCGCCCATCTGCCCGTCACCGGCGAACACGTGCCGTCGCCCATACTGCGGCTTCTCGGCCCGGTTGACCTGCTGGGGGCTCGGGGAAATCCGCCGACGAAGGCTCGACGCCAATGCCTGGAGTATTGCGCCTGGCTGCTGTGTCACCCAGGAGCGCGGTCGGTCCAGATGGCTGATGCACTCATGGTTGCCGAGCCGACCCGGCGCTCCAACGTCTCTCGCCTGCGCCGTTGGCTTGGCACCGATGACGCCGGTCGCCCCTACCTTCCGGAAGGATACGACGGTTCATTGCGCCTCGCAGACACAGTCACGAGCGACTGGGAAAGGCTCGAGCTACTGGTGTCTGGGGGAGTATCGACGGCTCCGCTAGCCAACCTTGTGAGCGCCCTTGACCTTGTCCGTGGGGCTCCTTTGGCTGATGCCGCTCCCGGCCAATGGCACTGGGCCGAGGAATGGCGGATCGACATGATCCAGATGGTTCGCGACATCGGGGTCGAGGTGGCCCGGAGAGCCATGGAAATGAGAGACGTCGAGCTGGCGTCCCGGGCTCTAGCCAGAGCTACCGTCGCCTGCCCCGAGGACGAGGTGTTGCTAGTGGCCCGCATCAAACTGGCGGATGAACTCGACGATCGCGGGGAGGTCGAAAGGCTGGTGTACGTACTGTCTCGTCAGGCGCGACGGCTTGGTGTGGACTTGTCAGAGGACACCATCACCGTCCTGCAAGAGGTGATGGAAGGTCGCGCGCGGGCCAGGGTGGTCTGAGGGTGTCCGCGATCAAGGTCGAGGGTGCCGCCACTATTGAGGCGTCACTCTTCGGAGTTACCCGTAGGCAACCCGCCAAGAGCGCTGCCCTTGTCAAAAACATCGTTACCATGGACTTGAGTTGCTAGCGCGAAGATTACGGCCACCACGACGTAGGCGATAGCTAGCCCGACTATGTGCGGGCCGGATAGTCCCTGGATGGGCAACACCAACGCAGCCAAGGCTGAACCTGCCACGAACATCGCGTTGTACACCATGTCGTAAGCGATGAACACGCGACCCTTGTAGACGTCAGTGATTTGTGCCTGACAAATGGTGTCGACACCGGCCTTGAGAGACTGGGCGAAGAGCCCGACGAGAAAGCCAGTCACGAGTAGACCCCAACGGTTAGGGATGGCACCGGGGAAGGCCTGGATGACCGCAGTTGCGATGAGGAGGGTGATAAGGGCACGACGCATTCCTAGGCGATGCACCAACATGGGCATGAAGCCTGCCGAGAGCACAAATCCGGCACCCATAGCTACAGCCCAGACCGTCATGTCTGCCATGGCTCCGTTGATGTCAGACTGCACATGGAATCGGTTACGGTACCCCAGAATCATCGCCACCGAATACACCCCGAACAGTACCCGCTGGGCGCCGATCAGCGTGAGGGAATGTCCCACCAGTGGCACCTTTCCCAGGTAGCGGAACCCATCCACCACATCCCCAGCTACCGCTCTCATCGTCCGGGAACGATCCACTAATGGCGGCCCAAGCTCCCGACGTGAAAACTGCAGCCCCAAGGCGACCGAGACTGCGAAGAGGGCCGCAGAAATGCAGAAAATGATCGTATCGGCGTGGTGCACAGGAATATGGCGTCCGGCAATCATGCGCACTGCTGCAGCAACAATCGCACCGATCATGAGCCCTAGCGGGCCAATCGTTGGCATGATTGACGATGCCGTCAGGTAGTCGCGCTTGTCGATGGTGTATTCCAACCCAGCGACCAAGGCGGTGAGCAAAAACCGGTTCAGGCTCATCGCGATGAGCAACCCAATGAGCAAGGCCAGGTGAGAGGGCTTATCGCGCGCACCACCCCAGACCAAGATCCCCAGCCCGATCGCAATAAGGCAGCGCAGACCATCGGTATAGACGAGGATGCGCTGACGCGACCAGCGGTCGAGCACGACGGAGACGAAGGGGCCAATGATGCTGAAGGGCAACAAGGTAATAGCCAACACCATGGCGATCGACCACGCGTCAGGCTGCTGCTCGGGGGAGAGTAGAACGTAGGAGGCCATCCCGACCTGTAGGGTGCCGTCAGCCGCCTGGGTGGCTACACGAACCCCGAGGATCTTGCGGAAATCGCGACGTCGCCACAGGTGGCGCAGTTTTTGCCAGAACACGTGGTCTCC
This sequence comes from Cutibacterium namnetense, assembly GCF_001642025.1. Lineage (GTDB taxonomy): Bacteria > Actinomycetota > Actinomycetes > Propionibacteriales > Propionibacteriaceae > Cutibacterium > Cutibacterium namnetense. The sequence continues at coordinate 125,743 of NZ_LWHO01000001.1, forward strand.
TTCGGGCTGGCCTTTACTGATCTTAAAGGGTGAACCGAAGAACAGTCGCCGGGGCCATCTCAACGGCACGGCAAGGTTGGCCTTATTAGCGGCGCTGTAAGAACGAAGTGGCGTGAGTAGTTTGGCCCCGACACCCGTCGTGCGGCAACCCGGGGTGGGCTTGTGATGAGGGAGACATCATGACAGAACTCGAAAGGGCCTAGGATTCTTCTAGGAGAATCTAGGTGACACGTGACGACATCAAAACGCTACGCTGCCGCGACGAGCGAGATCATGGCCGGCCACCATGATGCGCTGCAGGTATGCAGAGAAGCGATCAACACGTCATGATTGGAGCTATGACGATGAAGTCGGATCTTGAAATTGCTCGGGAGGCTCACCTCGACCCTATCGAGAAGGTCGCAGCCCGGGCCGGCATTGATGCGAAGTATCTGGAGCCTTATGGGCGTGACGTTGCGAAGGTCGACCCTGACGTCATCAAAGACAACAGGGATCACCCTCGCGGTAAATATGTCGTCGTCACGGCCATGACCCCAACGCCCCTTGGCGAGGGCAAAACGACTACCGCTGTTGGTCTAGCCCAGGGACTAGAGAAGATCGGCAAGCACAGCGTCTTGGCCCTGCGCCAACCGTCGATGGGTCCGACGTTCGGAATCAAGGGCGGTGCCGCTGGCGCCGGGTACTCCCAAGTGCTGCCGATGGAGAAGCTCAATCTGCACCTGACCGGTGACTTCCACGCGATCGGCGCAGCTCACAACCTGCTTGCCGCCATGATCGACAACCACCTGCATCAAGGCAATGAACTCGACATCGAACCTCACTCGATCACGTGGCGTCGCGTTGTCGATATCAACGACCGTGCCCTGCGCAACACCATCGTCGGTCTGGGATCGAGGGTTGACGGGGTCCCCCGCGAGACCGGATTTGATATCACTGCTGCCAGCGAGGTTGGCGTCATCCTGGCCCTGGCCACCTCCTTGTCTGACCTGCGTGCTCGCTTGGGGCGCATTGTCGTCGGCTACAACCGTGCTAAGAAGCCAGTAACTGCCGAAGATCTGCACGCTGCCGGATCAATGGCTGTCATCCTCAAAGACGCCCTCAAGCCGAACTTGTTGCAAACCACCGAGAACAGCCCGGTACTCGTCCACGCTGGGCCCTTCGGCAATATCGCTACCGGCAACTCCTCGGTCATGGCAGACCGCGTCGGTATCGGTTGCGGCGACTACCTACTCACCGAGGCTGGCTTCGGCGCTGACATGGGAGCCGAGCGGTTCTTCAACATCAAATGCCGCATCGGCGGGATGCGCCCTGACGCTGCCGTCCTCGTCGTCACCGTGCGTGCCCTTAAGACCCACGCCGGTCGCTACCAGGTCGTCCCCGGAAAACCCTTGCCCGAGGCGATGCTCGAGGACAACCCTGACGACGTGCTTGCTGGTGGCGCTAACCTGCGTAAGCACATCGAGATTGTGCGCGAGTTTGGCGTCTCCCCGGTTGTCGCTCTCAATGTTTTCCCGACTGATTACCCCGACGAGATTGACGCGGTCCGTAAGGTCGCTGAGGCTGCCGGAGCCCACTTCGCCTCCTCGACCCACGTCGTCGATGGCGGTGGCGGTGCGGTCGACTTGGCTCGCGCGGTCGTCACAGCCTGTGACCAGAAGACCGCCTTCCGCTACACCTATGACCTTGAGGATTCCTTGGTCGAGAAACTCACCAAAATTGCTACCAAGGTTTACGGGGCTGACGGGATCGACATCGCCCCGGCGGCAGCTAAGGAATTGGCCCACTTCGAGGACCTCGGCTACGGCACATTCCCGGTCGTCATCGCGAAAACTCATCTGTCCCTGTCCCATGACCCATCCCTCAAGGGTGCCCCGACCGGGTGGCGGCTGCCCGTGCGCGAGGTGAGGGCTGCCGTCGGAGCTGGGTACATCTACGCGATTTGCGGCGACATGCGCACTATGCCGGGTCTGGGCCGTCACCCGGCTGCCGAAAGGATTGATATCGACGATAACGGCGAGACCATCGGACTTTTCTGACACCAGCGGTTCGGGGACGCGGAACGGTACCGCGTCCCCGAGCTAGTTTCATGCGGGGGTGGTTTGTCGCAGGGGATGTCGTACCCTCAATTCGTGGCCAGCAAACGAACCGAGGATGCCCGCCTCCGTATGGAGTTTGAGGAGAAAGCGCGCCGTCAGGAAGCTGCGCAGGCTCAGCGACTTATTGACGATTTTCTCGTTACGGCTCGCGTTAAGGGGATGACACCAGTGCCACTGCGTGCCCAACTTATGGACGGTCACGAGGCGCGCACTGACAAACGAGGCTGGTACCTCAACGCTCAACATTCCCTCGCCATCGGGGAGAACGGGGAGTATTACCACCTCGTCGTGCCCGGCGGTGCTGTCGAGCGACTGCGCGGGGTCAAGCTTCACCCTTCCCTGCCACCGATGCACATTGGCCGAGGTGGTCGCGACGGTGAGACTGGAGACCTCAAAGAGTTCTTAACGTGGCTGATTGACCGTCGTTAGGCTTCGACGGTCGCCGCGGTGTGACGCTGACCACCTATTCGACGGCGGCTCTTGGACTTCAAGTAGTCACGTCCGAACCATGCTGTCACCACGATCGCGCTGGCGAGGAATCCCCAGGGGATGAGACGCATGCCCAGGATGGTGTGGTCGCGTACCGTCACGATGGCGTCATCTGGATGACTCGGTGTGGCCTGGATAACCAGATCGACCTTCTGACCCACGTGGTACTTCTTAACGTCCCGGTAGGGGTTCGATGAGACCGTGTCCGTCACCCCATCGTAGGTATACGAAATGAGCGCAACATGGCCGCCTTCAGCGTGCATGAGGTACCGGGTGGCGCCCGTGCTGACTGAGTGGTGCAAGTAGACAGCTGTAACGGTGCCCTGGATGATCTGACCATCATGGATGAAATCGTCGCTGCGGTCAGCCAGTACGAGGTACAGGCCCCCCACGGTCGCGAGATAGATCACGCCGAGCAAAGCCATGACACGCTTGAACTTCGTCACAGCGAACAGCATACGTTGCACCCATCACAACCCTCTTCATGACGCGGCGAGTAGCTCGTCACGGCGCTGCCGCATGGCCCTACTCGCCCGAGAACAGTGAGCTCGCACCGCTGTGGCACTGGTGTTGTGGCGTTGTGCGGCGGTAGCGCAGTCCAATGCCTCCACCCACACACTGCGCAATATTGGCGCGCTGGCCGGGGTGATGATTCCGAGCTTCTCAGCTGAGCTGAGCAGGTCCGACGCGACCCGCCCTGGCTCGTGAACCTCTGGTGCGCTGACGTCGATCGATTCGACAAGGGTCTCCCGGCTGCTGCGTTGGCGTCGAGATGAGATGGCATGCAGACAGTCCAAGGCCACATTCAGGCACACCTTATTGGTACGGGACAAAGGGAAATTGGCGATAATCACCCAAGCCTCACCGATGTAATCGTCCAGACAGGCCTGACGATCGCGGCTGGCGATCATGACCAGGGTGGGAATAACCGCCTGGATCAGTGCCATCCCGGCGAATTCGGTGGTTTGGCCTGCCCCACTTCGGACGGCGATGAGGGCGCGAAGCGCGGCAGCGTCGTCTTGGCGCAGTTGCTGGGGAAGGTTCTCTGGGCGGCACCCGCGACAGATCAAGTCAATGTGCCATGAGGCGCGGGGGTGGGAGCACAACTCCTGCCAGAGGCAGCGGAGGCGGCGGGCTGTGGTGGACGTGCAGGTCATGGCAACACCTTTCGGGTGGGCGATGCCCTAAGCCCATCAGCATGGTGTTGTCTGCGGTGTTGCCCACATCGGTCTAGGTGTTGTCCTTCTGCACGCGGGTGTTGTCCGCTTAACCGTTGCGAAAAACCGGCCGTGCCCCCAAGGACACGGCCGGTTCATCACATGCTGACTTCCTGTACGAGGCCTCACTCGTCGGCGAGAGCCTCAGTCGGAATCGCCTTGGCAGCCCGCCTACCCGGCAACACCGAGGCCAGGCATGCCGCCACCAGGCAGATCGCGACAAGGCCGAGGGTCCATGGCCAATCGATTGAGAAGTGCAATGGGATGGTGTCCGAGGCGACCCGGAATACCGACCGGATGCCCAGCCAGGCGAAGTAGAACCCAGCTACCATCCCGACGATGACGCCGACCATTCCGACCTGGATCGACTCGTACAGCAGCATCAACCTCAATCCACGCCTCTGCATGCCCATGGCTCGCAACAGTGCAGACTCCCGACGTCGCTCCAACACCGACAGGCTCAACGTGTTGGCCACGCCGATGAGGGCGATGAGCACTGCCACGCCGAGCAAGGCCGTCATCACCATCAGCAGGAAGTTGAGGATCAGCTCGACGATGCCGCCGATGAGGGCACCTCCACCGATGTCCATGTGCTGCGAATCATTACTCGGCATGGACGTCATGACCGTCAGAATCGAGGCCAGATTGCTACGGTCATTCAAGTGGACCCAGATGGACTGGTCACCCACGGAAGGCACGATCTTCTCCATGTCCTCCTGACTGACCACGACGTCGTCTTCAGAAAGCCCGTGGACCTTCGTGACGTTGAGAGTCACCTTGCCCTTGGAAGACGCGAAGGTCATGGTCTTTGGCGGGTTGCTTACAGAGGTCACCAGTGCGACCCCCGGCTTCATCTCCTTGGCGATTGAGGGTGCTACCTTGGCGATCTCGTCAGGGTTTCCGGACAATATATGGGCGTGAGGGGACAGATCACTGTCGGCAAACCCACCCTTGAGGACGATGGAGTCCTTAACGTTCGGCAGGTCTTGCACCGTCTTGACGGCCGATTTGTCGAGAGTCCCCGTCGTCTCCTGGCCGGTATGCCGGTCGTAGGACGGGCGGTTCGTGAGGGTGACGTCGATGGGGAAATGCTCGTTGATCTGGTCCATGACCGTCGTGCGCGTCGTCGAGATACCCACCTGCAAGGTCACTGACAAACCGATAGCCAACATGAGGGCTACCGCAGTCAGAGAAGTGCGAGTCGGGTTGCGGTTGGCATTTGAGGTTGATAGCCGGGCGGTCGGCCCGAGCGGCCGTAGGAGGAATCCCATGGCGCGGATCAACCACGGCACATACAGCGGGGTCGCGATGAGCAAAGTCGCAGACAGGCAGACTGCTGACAAAATCGCCATCACGATGATCGATGTGCCGGTCCCAACTATTGCGCCCACAGATAGTGCTATCCCAGCCACTGCAAGCAAAGAGCAGATGATGATCCTTGCGATACCGGTGCGACGCTTCTGCTCCACCGTCGGTACTGGGCGCAATGCCTCCAACGGAGCCACTCGGGTTGCCCGCAATGCCGGCAGGAAGGCCGCCAGCACAGTGATGGCAATGCCAATGAGGAACTCGACGATAATGTCCCCCCACGGCCACGTTAACCCGAAAGCCAAGGCCCCGGTATAGGCTACGCCGGCAACGGTTAACAGGATGCCGAGCACGACCCCCAGCGCAGATCCGAGGACACCGAGCACGATCGCCTCGGCGAGGACACGTCGTCTCACCTGCCCGCTCGACGCCCCAACAGCCCTCATGAGGCCGATTTGGCGACGTCGCTGAGCCAACAAGATGAGGAACGTCGTCGTGATGATGATCGCTCCCACCAGCAGGGCGACAGCACCGAAGACCATGAGCATGTACTTGGTGACGTCGAAGTCCTGGGTGAGGTCATTGATGGTTTTCTTCTGGAAAGAGGCAGCTGTCGAGATCGTGGCGCCGGTGTCGCCGTGAGTATTGAACTGCGGCGCGTCCTTGACCTTCGGCAGGGTCTTTTCGAGGTTGGCGACGAGTTGCTCGGGCGTCGTTCCGTTCTTGGCCTTGACGACCCAGGTGTCGGGGTCTTGGCTAGGGAGCAGGCTCACGTAGGCCGGAGCGGTTTGCAGAGCCGAGGGATCGTCGGTGATGCCGACCACCTTGACGCTATGACCGCTCAACTCGACGGTATCGCCAATGCCGGCGTGGAGATCCTTAGCGGCGTCCTCAGACAGAGCGACCTCGTTGGCCTTCGAGGGCCAGGACCCATCCTTGATCGCCGACCAGCGGAAGGGCTCTGACGGAACCTGGTGGAGGTCGATCATCACCGAATCGTGATTGTGGGCTGCCGGCATGGACATCGACGACACGGTGTCAACGGCCCCGACTCCCTGGGTTTCCTTAATGGCCTGGGTGACCGCATTGGGGTCGGCATCAGTTCCGCCGGTGTCGACGACGACGTCGGCCTTCGAGGTGGCGACGGCCTGTTCCTTGCCGAGTGCCACACCCTGGGTGCGTACGAACATCGAGATGCCGACGAGAAACCCGACCGATACGGCAATGGCAATAAGGGTTGCGGCCACCCGACCTGGATGGTGGCGCAGCTCTCTGAGAGCCTCAGTGAACATCAGCCCTCCAATCCGGCCATTGCCTCACTCACCGATTCGGCGGTGGGAGAGGCAAGGTCGTCGACGATATGACCGTCTAACAACATGAGGGCGCGGTCGGCATAGGATGCAGCCTTCGCGTCGTGAGTGACCATGATGATCGTCTGTCCCAGATCGTCGACGCAGTGGCGCAGGTAACCCAACAAGTTTGCGCCTGACTTTGAGTCCAACGCGCCGGTGGGCTCGTCAGCGAAGACGACGTGCGGCTTGGTGATCATGGCTCGGGCGCAAGCGACGCGCTGCTGCTGGCCGCCCGACATCTCCGAGGGACGATGCTTAAGCCGGTCGCCGATACCCAGACCGGTGATCAACTGATCCCACAGCGCCATATCAGGCTTGCGGCCAGCCAGGTCCAGAGGCAGCAGGATGTTTTCCTCGGCGGTGAGCATCGGCAGCAGGTTGAACGACTGAAAGATAAACCCGACATTGTCGCGGCGCAGGGTCGTCAGCTTGGCGTCAGGAAGACTCGAAATCTCGTTGCCAGCCAGGAATACTCGCCCGGAGGTGATACGGTCCAGGCCAGCCAGACAGTGCATGAGGGTCGACTTGCCGGATCCTGACGGGCCCATGATCGCGGTGAAGGTGCCACGGGTGAAGCGAACGTCGATCGAGTTCAGAGCAGTGACGCGGGTCTCCCCCTGCCCGAAGACCTTGGTGAGTTGCATACCGGCTGCGGCATCGGTCTCGATGGGAGTGTTGAGGAGTCCGGGAGCGAGGCCGCCATGTCGCAGTGGTTCGAACGGTCTCGGCTCGCTCGGCATCGCATGGCTCGGCCAGTGCTGGGGTTCGTCGGATTCGTAAAGTCGGTCGTGGTCGCTCATGATGCCTTTCATGGTTCCCGAAGAGAGCATCGACTAGTAGCTAGCTGATGCTCCTCACGCCTGAGGTGACGTGAAAATTAAGAAGGACATTGAGGATGCCCAGTATTGAGTACTGCTTAGGTACCTCAAATGAGGCCGACCTCATGGGCAAACAGTACGAGGCCAACCCTGTCACGGCACTCTAATTTCGATAGTAGTCGGCCAATGTGAGTTTTTACAGTGCCCTCTGCCATGTAGAGGGTCTGCGCGATTTCGGCGTTCGTCGCTCCCTTAGCAATCTCCACCAACACTTCCCTCTCGCGATCCGTCAGGACCGACAGCCTTTTATCTGCGGCCTTGGGATCGTTGGGCAGGGTGGGGACGACGTGGTCGAGCAGACGGCGGGTTGCTGACGGCGCAACGACGGCGTCGCCGTCAGCAACGTTGCGGATAGCGCTCAGCAGCTCCGTGGGGCGGGCATCCTTGAGGAGGAACCCCGAGGCGCCGGCTTTGAGTGCGGCGTACACGTACTCGTCGAGGTCAAAGGTGGTAAGAATCAGCACCCTAGTATCTAGCGGGGAGGCTGTGATGCGTCGGGTGGCCTCAACACCGTCCATCTGCGGCATCCGGATGTCCATGAGAGCGACGTCGACAGGCATTCGACGCAGCACGTCAAGGGCCTCGACGCCATTTGACGCCTCCGCGACGACCTCCATGTCGTCCTCGGACTCGATGAGCATGCGAAACCCCGAACGGACCAAGGACTGGTCGTCAACGAGGATGACGCGAATCGGATCGGGCATGGCACCTCCAGCTGCTTGTCAGTCGAAGCTTACCTACCGCGTGCCGTGCAGGAATGTGTCGATCTCAGGATTTGCGGGGTCGTAATGGTCGCCGCACCAGGTCTCGGCGAATCGCTCTAGACGCTGATCGGTCGAGTGAAAAAGGAGGAACAGCGTCGCGCCGTGGGCAATCATGGCGGGCAAGACGGATGCGCCTGGTAGGCGTAGCAAGAACGCGAGAACGAACAGGATGAGCGCAGGCCAGGTCATTGCAGAGAACGCCAGCATCGTCTTCTTGGCGATGGCGGTCCTCATCGCGCTCGCCGGTTAGTTTGGTGGGAAACGGGCGCAGTATCAGGCCAAGGATCAATGCCACAAGCCACGATGCAACCGGGATGCCTAATGATTCGACGAGCGGTGCGTGGGATTCCGGGAGGATTACCCACGCATCCAGTCCGAATAACCCAAGCGCTACAGCCACGGTGAGGAGCATGAAGTCCAGGCTTCTCGTGATGCCATGAGTTAACACAGCGCAATAGTATTTCATGCCGCGACTGTCCAAGTCGGGGTTGGGCCTCTCCTTGATGTGGCTTAACTCTTGACTGCTCCCTCCGAGATGCCGGCGATGAGTTGCTTGGCGCCAGCGGCAAACACAAAGAGCAGCGGAACGACAGCAATGAGCGAAGAAGCCATGAGCATGCCGTAGTCGGTGCCGTGTGCTGTCTTGAGTTGACTCAAGGCCACCTGCAGGGTCAATTTGCTGGGGTCGTTGAGGACGATAAGGGGCCACATGAAGTCGTTCCACGAGCCGATGAAGGTGAAGATCCCCAAGAATGCCATGGCAGGACGAATAATCGGTAGACACACGTGCGTGTACTGGTGCCAGAACCCGCACCCATCGAGCGTGGCGGCCTCCAGCAGTTCCTTGGGGATGGCGTTCGTGGCGTACTGGCGCAGCCAAAACACGCCGAACGAGCTGGCCAGGGAGGGCACGATGACGGCCTTAAGATCGCCTACCCATCCGATCTTGCTCATGAGGACGAACTGCGGAATCGTCGCTAGTTGGGTGGGTAGCAGGAATGTCGCTAGGACAGCGGAGAAGAGCAGGTTCTTGCCGGGAAAATCGAACTTAGCGAAGGCGAAGGCCGCCAGCGACGAGATGAGCAGCACGAGCACAGCGACCGTGGTCGCCACCAAAGCCGTATTGGCCATAGCCGCCCAGATGTTGATCTTGCCGGCGATGGTGTGGACATTCTCGCCCAGACGGTCGCCGGGGGTGAGAACCGGAGGGTACCGGTAGATCACCGAGGACGGTCGGCTGGCCAGCACGAACATCCAGTAGAACGGGAACAGCGAGATCAGCCCGCCCAGAATGAGGAATAGGTGTCGGAAGAACGCCCCGATGTGCACACGGCGTCTCATCGCGACACCTTGCGATCATGCTCACGAGTGACCAGCCAGTTGATGATTGAGAAGAACAGCACAACGACGAATACTCCCCAGGCGATCGTCGCACCATAGCCAAACCGGTTTTCCTGGAAGGCCACTGAGTAGAAGTAGAGCACCATCGTCAGACCGGAGTTGTTTACCCCGCCTGCCGAGGCTGCCCCGGCGGACTGGGAGCTCGTGAGCACCTGCGCCTCGGTGAAGCTCTGTAACGAACCGATTGTCGACATGAGGGTGATGAACAAGACGATGGCGCGCAGCTGGGGCAAGGTAACGTGGAAAAACGTCTGCCACCCGTTGGCTCCGTCGATGGCAGCCGCCTCATACTGCGTCTTGTCGATGGCCTGCAGACCGGCGAGAATGAGCAGTGCGTTATAGCCGACGAATGACCACACCGTCAACGACGAGATGGCGATCTTGATGCCCCACTCGCTTTGCAACCAGGCGATATTTTCCTGGCCTAGCAGGTTGCGCACGGCATTGGCCAGGCCAAACTGGCTGGAAAAGATCGAGCTGAATAGGATGCCCATAGCCACCATGGACGTGATGTTCGGCACCAGATAGATGACCCGGTAGGTCGTAGAGAACCGCATCGTCTTGTTAAGCATGAGGGCGACGATCGTGGCGATGATGAGTGTCGGGATCGTGCCCATCGCCCACAGAATGAGCGTGTTGCCTAGCGACTTGTAGAACAGGTGGTCGCTGATGAGATACCTGAAATTTTCTAGGCCGACGAAGTTGGCGCTCCCCAAGCCGGACCAGTCAGTGAAGGCTAGTAGCAGGGTGAACACCATCGGTATAGCCGCGAAGACGAGGAAAAAGAAGAAATACGGGCTCAAAGCGGCATAGATAGGCAACGCCTTGCGCATTCGCCGGCCCACGGAGGGACGACGCAGCTCATCGGTGAGCGTGGCGGTGACGATATGTGGCGAACTCATCTCGGTACAGACGCCTCACTTGACGGTGAGATGCAGTTGTCCGGCGATGCGCTTGGCCTCGGAGACGGCATCTTGCCAGGCAGTTTCCGGATTCTTCCCCGAGGATTCGACTCGCTCGAGCTGAGCCGCGAACGGGGCGGAGACGGCACCGGAGTTCGAGTCCTCGAAAAGTGGACGTACCGATTCGGCAGCCTTGCCGAAGACCTTCGCAGCATGCTGGCCGCCAAGGAAGTCCACTGGACCCGAGACTTTCGGGTCGTCATAGGCTTTCGGGGAGACGGGAAAGTTGCCATTGTGGACGTACTCGCGTATCTGGGACTGTACGCTGAGCAGTTCGCGGATCGCGGCGAAGGATGCCTTGGGATCTGAGGCGCCGGCGGGGATGGACAGGGATGAACCGCCCTGGTTGATGGCCGGGCCGGGGTGGGCGCACACCCGCCACTTTCCTTTGGTCTGGGGAGCGTCAACCATGAGGTCGGCCAGGTGCCAGGAGGCACCGAAATCGGCAGGCAAACGTCCCTCGTTGACGGCGGCTGCGGCATCGGAGGTGTCGGACTTGATCGTGGCAACGATGCCGGCCTTCAGCGCCTTGACGGTGATGTTCCAGGCGTTGCGAATGTGGTCCTGGTCGCCGATGAAGGTTTTCTTTTCGTCAATGAATCCCTTGCCCGACTGCGGCCAGATCGTGTCGAACAAGCCAGCGGCGTTGCGCACCAGGTAGGTCTTCTCCTTGGCAGCCAGCAACTTAGTACCGAACTCGATGAAGGCATCCCAGGTAGTTATCTGAGCGGCGACCTGGTCGGGATCGCTGGGCAGTTTGGCCTGCTCGAAGATGTCAGCCCGGTAGAACAGAGCTGTGGGGCCGATGTCGGAGGGGATTCCCAGCTGCTTGCCATCAGTGGTGGTGGCCTGGGCCCACTTCCAGGCCAGGTAGTCAGATTTGATGTCTTTGGCGCCAAGAGTATTGAGATCGACGAAGTATCCGGCGTGGTCCCGGAAGAAGGCGATGTCCTCGCCCTTGACACCGGTAAGATCGGGCAGCCCGGAGCCTGCGGTGAAGGTTGTGGTGAGCTTCTGCTTGAAATCACCGCCGATGATGTCCTGACGCACGCTATAGGACGGCTGCGCCTTAGCGACGGCAGCCAGCGTCTGCTTGTCGAAGCCTTCTGGCCAGATCCACAGGACGAGCTTCTTAGCGTCACCGGCACCCTTGTCCGACGCGGGCTCGGTGGAGGTGGAGCATCCGGTTAACGCCGACACTCCCAACATGCCCAGCCCGGTGAAGCCGCCGGAGAGCAGATGACGACGCGACAGATTCATGAGGTCCCTCCTTGGGGTTGAACGGGAATCGGCACCGACAAAATTGCTCAAAAATGTTCATATGGAGGCGGGCTTCGAACCATCCCCTCCTGGTGCGGACGCCTTTTCAGGGAAATTCAGGGCTCGTATACCCGCCAGGGACCTAGGGTGTCACGACTGTGTGCAACCGAGGTTAACTGTAGGTGATCTCCAGGCAACAACCTTGTCAATGCTTGATTCGAGTGTGATCAAACCAACCGATAGAGGTTGGCTTGTGAGATCACTGTAGCGGTCGGTGGGGGCCAAACTGCCGAAAAATGATTGAAATGACGGAATTGTGTAGACCGATGGCCCTGGATCGGTACCATGGGGCACATGCTCAAGGCCGCTCGTCACGACGCGATCGTCGAACTGCTGCGAGACCGGCCTGCCATGCGCACCGTCGACGTCGCTCGGAACCTGAACGTGAGCATGGCCACGGCCCGACGCGATTGCATCGCCCTGGAAGATAAGGGCATCATCGAGCGTTCCTGGGGAGGTATCCAACTCGTCACGAGCGTGGATGACCATTTCGGTGGCGTCATGAATCATCATGCTCAGGCCAAGGCCGCGATTGCCCGCAAAGCCGCCGAGCTTGTCCACGACGGCGACACCATCATCATGGACATCGGCACCACCGTCCACCATCTGTCCGGGCTGCTCACTGGGCGCTCCATCACCGTACTTACGGCGTCCCTTCCCGTCTTCGAGGCTCTCAAAACCGCCCCGGACGTCACCGTCGTTGTGCTTGGGGGAGTGTGGTCTGAGCGGTACCAGTGCTTTGACGGTCAGTTTGTCGCTGAAGCACTGACCCACCATCAAGCTGACCTGGCCTTTCTAGGCTGCTCAGGGGTGAGTGCCAACGGGAGAGTCCGTGACACGAGTCGCTCCCAGGCCCACATCAAGCAGGCGATCATCGCTGCCGCAAGTCGGAGCTACTTGCTCGTCGACTCCGAAAAATTCCCGGGTGTTGGCGCACATTCCCCGTTCACCATCGAGGAGGTCAGCGGCGTCATTACCACCGGGTCGCTGTCACTGGACTTCGACGCCCACGGCGAGTCAACAGTGGAGGTCATTACCGCATGAAGCTCACCATTCTTGGCGGCGGGGGATTCCGCGTCCCACTGGTATTTAAGGCCCTGGCCCGTGACACCTCACCGCAACGAGTTACTGAACTACGGCTCTACGACACCGATTCGGTGCGGCTAGGCGTCATCGAGAAGGTTTTAGCCCAGCTCGCCCCCGCCCTGCCACACGCGCCGTCAGTGGTGGCCACCACCGCACTGCCCACTGCCTTGGCGGGAACCGACTTCATCTTCTCGGCCATCCGCGTCGCCGGTACTCGCGGACGTGCCCTTGACGAGTCGATGTGCCTGGCTCGCGGTGTTATTGGTCAAGAGACCGTTGGGGCTGGCGGTATCTCATATGCCTTGCGGGGGATCCCGGTGGTACTCGACCTCGTCGAGCAGATCACGCAGTATGCCCCTGACGCCAAGGTCATCAACTTCACGAACCCGGCCGGGGTGATGACCGAGGTCATGCAGCGTCGCCTGGGAGACCAGGTGGTGGGCATCTGTGACTCGCCGGTGGGCCTGGCCCGCCGCATCCTCACCACCCTGCAGCGTGCCGGGGCGGCACCGGCAGATCTTGGGTCCCTGTTCAACGCCGACGGACGGATTCACATCGGCTACAGCGGGCTCAACCACTTAGGTTGGCTCACCAGCCTGGACGTCGATGGGGTCGACGTCCTGCCGCGTCTACTTGAACGTCCTGACCTCATCGAGAGCTTCGAGGAAGGCCGTCTCTTCGGTGCCGACCTGGTGCAAGCCTTGGGCGCCGTGCCCAACGAGTACCTGCATTATTACTACTACTCACGCGACGACCTCGCCGTCGATCGGAAGGCCGAAGCCCCACGCGGAGCCTTCCTGGAATCCCAGCAGAAGCGCTTCTACACCACGGCCCAACACACTGACGATGTCGCTGGACTGTGGGAAGCTACCCGCCTGGAACGCGAAGAGACCTACATGGCCACCAATCGCGAGGTCTCGGGTGAGTTCGCACGCGACGAGGCCGATTTGGAAACCGGCGGATACGACAAGGTTGCTCTGGCAATCATGCACGCCATCGCCAACGACGTGCCCGCCGAACTCATCCTCAATGTCGCCAACCATGGAGCCCTTCCCGACCTGCCCGACGATGCCGTCGTGGAGGTCCCGTGCCGGGTAGATGGAGCCGGGATCCACCGGCTGCCCGCTCCCGCACTGCCAGACCACGCCCGAGGGCACGTCGTCAACGCCAAATACGTTGAACAACGCACCATAGATGCTGCTGTCAACCACAGTCGTACCGCCGCCCTGCTAGCCCTGAGCCACCACCCGCTCGTCGACTCCGTGCACGTCGCCGAGCAGCTGCTAGACGACTTCGCGGAAGCCTTCGACGGCCTGGGGTACCTCAAGGATGCTCATGCATGACCACACCAAACTCACCCAGGATCGGATTGGCCACCTCAAGGAACGTCTCGAACGAGAAATCACCCAGAAAATCTGCCCACTACAGGTGACGGCGTGGCAGGTGCCCGGCGAGCCGGTGAGCTTCGCGGAGGCAACCGCCGCCAGCTACCAGCCATTTCCGCCCGGGACCTGGTGGGGTGCTCCGTGGAGCACCTGGTGGCTTCATGTCACCGGCACCCTTCCAGCTAGCCACGTTGACGAGGAGATCGACCTCTCGATGGACCTCGGATTCGTCGGCGACTGGGCTGGAAACCAGGCTGAAGCGATGGTGTATACCCCCGCAGGGCGCCCGCTTAAAGCCCTCAACCCCCGTAACCATCGGATCGGACTCAACCACGGCGCGCTCGCCGCCCGATTCGCCGCGCAAGGCGAGCCGCTCATCGGGGCCGACGGAGACGTCGAGTTGTGGGTGGAGGCCGCCGGCAACCCAGACATGACCCAGCATCTGGCCGAACCTACCGAACTGGGGGATCGTCACACTGCGGGCCACGAGCCGCTGTGGCAGTTCAAGGCAGCGGAGCTCTCGGTGCGCCGCAATGAGGTGTGGGGCTTGTGGCTTGACATCGACGTCCTCGACGGGCTCATGCGCCAGCTGCCAGCCGACTCCACCCATCGCGCCAGGCTGCTCTACGGCCTGGAACAGGCTGCTGACGAAGTCGATCGTCACGGGATCATCGCCGGTGCTGAACCTGCCCGCCAGATCCTTGCCAGGTACCTGGATTCGGGGGCTAACTCATCGGCTCAACAGATGACGGCTATCGGACACGCACACATCGACTCGGCATGGCTATGGCCGGTGCGTGAAACCCGCCGCAAGGTGGTGCGCACCTTCTCCAACGTCATCTCCTTGGCTGAGGAGTACCCCGACTTTCACTTCGCCTGCACCAGCGCCCAGCACTATGCCTGGCTCCAAGACTCCTCACCAGAGCTTTTCAAGCGCGTTCAGGAGGCCATCGAGCGTGGCCAGTGGCATCCGGTGGGCGGTATGTGGGTGGAGTCTGACACCAATCTGCCCGCTGGGGAATCGTTGGTGAGACAGTTCACCAGCGGTCTGCGCTGGATGCGCGAACACCTTGGGGTGCGTCCAGACTGCCTGTGGTTGCCGGACTCGTTTGGCTACACCGGGGCGCTGCCCCAGATTGCCCGGCTTGCGGGCATGAACTGGTTCTTCACCCAGAAACTCAGCTGGAACACGACGAACATCTTTCCCCACCACACATTCTGGTGGGAGGGCATCGACGGGACCCGCATCTGGACGCACTTCCCGCCAGTGGACTGCTACGACTCCATCGTCAGCGCTCAAGAGGTCGGCAAGGCCGAGGCGAACTTCAAGGAGAAGGGTGCGGCCCGGCGCTCGATCCTGCCATTCGGGTACGGAGACGGCGGCGGAGGGCCTACCGCCGAACAGGTAGAACGCGTCCATAGGTTCGCCGACCTGGAGGACGCACCCCAGGTGCGGCTGGGATCGCCAGACGACTACTTCAACGGGGCCCGCGATGACTATCCGGGGGCGCCGGTGTGGCGCGGCGAGATGTACCTGGAGTTCCACCGGGGCGTCTACACCTCCGTCCACGCCCTCAAGGACGGTAACCGGCGCGCCGAAGCTGGGCTCGCGGCTGCCGAGTGGCTGGTCACCGTGGCGGCCCGCGTCGGCCACCCCTACCCTTACGAGCAGCTAGAACAGCTGTGGCGGCGTACCCTGCTGCTCCAGTTCCACGACATCCTGCCTGGATCGTCGATTGCTTGGGTCAATCACGAGGCCGTCGCTGAATTCACCGCCATCCGTGCTGAATTGGATCAGCTCACAGACGACGCCTGGCAGGCACTGTCACAGGTGAGTGGCGACGAGACAGCGGGGATGAGCGTGGTCAATCCGTCCCACGCGGACCGTCGCGAAGTCATCACCGTCAGTGGTCGACCCGCACTCGTGCAGATACCAGCTATGGCGGCAAAGCCGCTGGCCGATGCCATGGTTACTCCCGAGCACCCAGTGTATGTGCAGCGAGGGCGCGACGCGATCCGGATCGCCAACGGACTCGTCGAGGTGGGTGTTGACACTCGCGACGGGCTGGTGAACTCGATTACTGACCTGGTAGCTGGCCGCGAGCTCCTGCTGGCCGGGCAGCGTGCCAACCGACTCGTCCTGCACCCCGACTACCCCGACTGCTTCGATGCCTGGGAACTGCAGCGTCAGTACCGCCACAGCGCCAACCCAGTCGACGACGTCACCGACCTGTCTGTCACCGAAGACCCGCTGCGCGCCCAGGTGCGCGTCGAACGTCGGGTCGGAAACTCCAGCTTCGTCCAGACCATCACTGTGGATGCCGATAGCCGGGCGGTCGAGTTCAGCCTCGACGTCGACTGGGCCGAGCAGGCCCGCGTGCTCAAGGTGGACTTTCCCCTCGACGTGGCCGCCCGCTCCAGCCGTGACGAGATCCAGTTTGGCTACATCGAACGGCCGATCGGGACTAACACGTCCTGGGATGACGCCCACTTTGAAAGCTGCGGGCAGCAATGGATGCTGCTGAGTGAACCTCGATACGCGGTGGCGCTAGTCAACCAGTCCAGCTACGGCCACGACGTGAGCCCAGCCGGCGGCGACGAACACACCCCCACCCTGGGGGTAATGGCCCGGCTGACCCTGCTGCGTTCCCCACAGAGCCCAGACCCCCACCCCGACCAGGGACGTCACCACCTCAGCTACAGTCTGCTTACCGACGCCGAGGTCGGCTCGGCGCACGTCGAGGCGGCACGGCTCAACCAGCCGCTCCAGCTGCGAGGCGGCACGGTGGAGCTACCCAGCACGGCCCGGATCGAGCCGGTGCATGGTACGGCCGTCATCGATGCCGTCAAGCAGACCTTTGACGGGTCCGGGGATCTCGTCATACGCATCCATGAGGCCGCGGGTGCCCGCAGCACAGTGCGTCTGCTGCTGGATCAGGACGGTTGTATGAGTGAGGTGGACCTGCTCGAGGAGCCCGTGAGTGATCCGACCCAGCAGCTTCCGGCCAGCACCTGCCACGGGGTGGAACTCACCCTGCGTCCCTTCCAAATCGTGACGTTGAGAGTGAGCCAGTGATGAAACTCCTTCTCGTGTGCATCGACGGGATGCGCCTTGACATGGCACTGCCCGAGGCACTGCCACGCAATTCGGGATTCGCCCAGCCCGATCACCCCGCTGACCCGCGATTCGTGCGGGGCGTGGGGCAAGGTGAGCCCGTTCCCGAGCATCCGGTAGCGGCTGTCGACCACACCCTGACCGTCGACCAGGCACCCCATGGTCTGGCCCCCACCCTCGCGCGTTTGGTGCGAGGCGACGAGCACTCCCAAGGCACGATCATCCCCATGTGGATGACTCCACCCACTGATTCCGCTCCCGGCTGGACGACGATCCTCACCGGTGCCACCCATGAGCAGTGCAATGTGTGGTGGAACGAGTTCGTCGGCCACGACTTGGCCCGTCACCCCGACATCCTCTCCCAAGTGTTCTTCGCCAACCCAGCCGCGCGCACTATCGCCGCAGCAACCTGGGACGCCTTCGTCAGCCCCTACGGGCCCGGTCCGATCATCCACCAGCGGGTGGACCAGCAGCGCACCGGCCAGCACCAGCTCTTCAGCCCAGATCTTTCCCGAGGCATCGATCGCGCCGATGAGCAAGTGTCGTCGTGGGCCGCTTGGCACCTCCTACACGAAGGCCCGGACGCGGCCGTCGTCTACTTTGAAGGGGTAGACCATGCCGGGCATAGCTTCGGAGCGGACTCCGAGCCATACCGGCAGGCAATTCAGCACGTCGACGAACTCACCCGTCACCTCGTCAAAGCGGTTGCCGAACGGTACGAGCAGCTCGGGGAGCAGTGGCTCGTCGCCGTGACCACCGATCACGGTCACAAACCCGAAGGGGGTCACGGGGAGGACGAGGTGGAGGTACGTCGCAGCTTCCTGGTGACGCATCACATCGGTGGGACACTTCCTGAGCCGTTGCTGCGTACCGATCCCATCCGTAGTCATGAACTGACGCCGTTATTGCTTGAGACGATCAGGGTGCACCCTGGCCATATGGACGCCAGCGACGTCGGCGTCCGGCGTGACGTGGAACCTATCGGCCCAAGTAGAGAGATGGATTTTGAATGGTGACGATGCACGTGCCTCAGCAGGTGGATGCCGTCCTCTTCGACATGGACGGAACCCTGCTCGACACCCTGCCAGCTTGGCGGGTGGCGTCGGAGCATCTGTGGGGCTTTCCTCTGGCTGACGCCGACAGCGCCGAGGTTGACGGGGGCACCGTCGACGACGTCGTCGAGCTGTATTTGCGGGACCACCCCCACGCAGATCCTCAGGCTACTGGCGAGCGGTTCATGGACATCCTTGACGCCAACCTGGCTGGCAACGCCGAGCCGATGCCCGGTGCTGATCGCCTAGTGAAGAGACTGGCGGGACACGTGCCTATCGCGGTGGTCTCGAATTCCCCGACGCGTTTAGTGCGTGACGGATTGGCCTCACAGGGCTGGCTGGACCTCTTCGACACTGTCCTTGGGGTGGACGACGTCGCCGCCGGTAAGCCGGCCCCCGACCCCTACCTCACCGCAGCCAGACGCCTGGGGGCCGAGCCGAGTCGATGCGTCGTCATCGAGGACTCCGCTTTCGGGCTGCGCGCTGGGCGAGCCGCCGGAGCGTGGGTCCTCACGGTCGGGCGCAGGCTCAAGGGCCAGGGGGATATGTGGGTACCCGGATTGCACGATGAGCGGGTGACGTCCTGGGAGCCCTATCGATGAGGGCATGCGAGTTGACACCCGCCCTACAGCGGCGGCTAGACGAGATTGGCGCTCGGATCGGCCAGGGCGTGAGCGAAGGTATTGACGAGGCGACGGGCCGGCAAGCTGCGAGCCGATTTGTCGCCTGGATGACGGACACGTGGACTCGCACCATGACTCGCGACGAGCACGGCGTCTTCGTCGTCACCGGCGACATTCCGGCCATGTGGCTGCGCGACTCCTCGGCGCAATTGTGGCCGTTCTTGGGGATGTGTGATCTGCCCGAGGTGGCCGCCCAGATCGGTGACGTTATCGCCCGCCAGTGGCACTGCGTCGGCGTCGACCCCTACGCCAACGCTTTCAATCCCGGCCCGACCGGGGCACACTTCGACCCCGCCGACCTCAACCTTGCCGAGGAGTTATGGGAGCGCAAATACGAGGTCGATTCGCTGGCCTTCCCCGTCGACCTCGCATGGCGGTTCTGGCAGCGTACTGCACGTCGCGAACACCTTGATGACGCGGTGCACGAGGGGTGCGTACGCATCGTCGACGTCTGGAGTCTGGAACAGGACCACACCACCCGCTCTGCATATCGTCATGTGCGCCCCAGTGAACCCGTCGACACCCTCGGTGCTGATGGGTCGGGAGGACCAGTGGGCTACACCGGGATGACCTGGAGTGGATTCCGACCCTCCGACGACGCCTGTTGCTACGGCTATAACATTCCAGCTCAGTTCATGGCGATGCGTGCTGTGCGCCAGATTCGTGAATTTTGTCGCATCTGGGATGACGAGGACCTTGCCGAGCGTGCCGCGAAACTGGCCGACGAGATTGACGCCGGGGTGCGGCAGTTCGGTATCGTCAACGACCATTTTGCTTACGAGGTGGACGGGCTCGGATCGGTGCTAGAGATGGACGACGCGAACATGCCATCCCTGTTGTCCCTGCCCCTCACCAGCGACCTCGGTCGTGGCCACCCGCTCTACCAGAGCACCCGCAAGTGGGTGCTCAGCGCGGCTAACCCGTACCTGTTCAGCGGTCCGGCAGCCCGCGGCATTGGTAGCCCGCACAGTCCTGCGGGGTACATCTGGCACATCGGTTTGGCGGTGCAGGGACTGACCGGGGACGGCGTCGAGGCTCGCGAATGCTTAGCGACGATCCTCGCCACCGATGGTGGTACTGGCTGGACTCACGAGAGCTTTGATCCAAGCGACCCCACCCGGTTCACCCGAGGATGGTTCAGTTGGTCGAACTCGATGGCCTGCCTGCTCATGATGAAAGTTGCCGGTATCGACGCCATCACCGGTGCCAGTTGACCCCCATCGCGGTGAGACGGCGAGTTTGGGTCGCCAATTCTGACAGCGGCCGAGCCGGGCTGCCAGTCCACAACTGCTCGGCGATCGAGGTACCGCGCGGGAAAGCGGCATCCTCAACTTGGGCGGGGGTGCGCAGATATTCGGTCCACAGTTGGAACTGTCCACCCAGCAAGTGAGGTGAGTTCACCGCGGCCAGCACGTCGTGCAGCCCGGCGACGTCGCCCATAGTCATCGGAGCGTCGATTGTCACCGGCGCCTGCGGACCCGCCTCAATGCCGTGATCTAAGTAGGTGTGCCGGGCGGGGGCAGCGATGACATCGTGACCTGCGGCAGCGGCGCGGGCAATGTCATCGGCATCCCGCCACACCATCACAGTGATCTCCTCGGGCGCACTGGCCTCCAATACCTCGTCCCAGGCGATGACTTGACGCCCTGCCGCGACCACGTGATGACACATCTGGCGCTCGAACCACGCCTGGGCTTGATGTGGGGTCGTGATCCCCAGCTTCGCCAGCCGGGTACGGGTGGGCTCATGCCCAAACCATTCGTTGCCGGGGCACTCGTCGCCACCGATGTGGATCGGTGAGTTCGGGAAGACCTCCATCACGGTGTCCAAGGCGTCGCGGCAGAAGGCCAAGGAGTCGTCGGTGAGGCTGATGTGATGCTCCGACACCCCGAAAGCGGTGCGTGGGTGATCGATCGGTACTCCGCAGCCCAGCGCGGGGTAGGCGGCCACCACCGACTCGGTGTGGCCCGGTAGATCGATTTCCGGAACGACTGTGATGCCCAGCATGCCTGCCCGCTCATCGATGGCGCGCAACTGGTCGATGGTGTACGCGCCACCATGGGGTATGTGGTCGTGCGTGGCGACGTCGTCACAATCGTTGTCGTCGGGTGGTGGTTGGTGACCTCGTACCGTACCTGGACGCCACGCCCCCACCGTGGTCAGACGCGGCCAGCCGGGTACCGGCAGGCGCCACCCCTGGTCGTCAGAGAGGTGCAGGTGGAGCCGGTTGAGCTTGTGCATGGCCAGCACATCCAGGAAACCCATGATGAACGAGGCAGGCATGAAATGCCGCGAGACGTCCAGATGGGCCCCGCGCCAACTGTGGCGTGGTGCGTCGACGATGACGCCCTTCGGAAGGTACAGGCGCTCCAGGGCTAGCGGCCCGGGCCCGTAAACCCACGGGGTGAGCAGCTGAAGCAGAGTCTGCACCGCCCAATGCGCGCCGGATGGGCTGCCAACGGTGACGCGGACCTGCACGTCGATCTCGATGCGGTAACCCTCCGTTTCTAACGCGGGATTGACCGTAACAGTGAGGGAGGCGTCATCTGATGTTGCTCGCACGACGTCGAGTGCTGGAGCTAATCTCTCGGCGAGGATCGTAACGGCATTGGTGACCTCGTCGGGGCCAGCCCAGGTGAGCACCGCCGGCAAGGGGAATCGTCCTTCGGTGAGTCGCACCTGGCGGGGCTGGGGGCACAGGCCCCGGGCCAGGGCGTCGGTGGTGGGCATCTCTGCTCCTCGTGACATCGCCTGACAATGGGATGTTTCACAGCTTACTGGGGCGCTGCCTATGCTAGGGGCGACCCATTGCGCGCAGGAGCCATGCCCATGTCCGTCAACCGTCATCCTCGGCTGCTTACCGCCGGCATCACGTTCCGCGATTTCGTCATCTCTGGAATTGACCAGTTGCCCAGACTAGGCGAGGAGCGTTACGGCACCGACTTCGTCGCCACCTGGGGTGGGGTCGCGAACACGGCACGGATTGCGGCAAGCCTGGGTGCGCAAGTCGAGTTGCTGACGGGTCTAGGCGACGACCCCAACTCCCAGATGTGCCGTCAGGAACTAACCGACTGGGGCATCAACCTGGCCCCGAGCCCGGTCAACCCTGGCTGGGCTCTCCCAGTGACGATGAGCCAGGCGTGTGGCACCGAGCGGGCTATGACGACGGTGGAAGCTGCGTTGCCAGCTCCGCTTCCCGCACCGAACCTTGACGGAGTCGACGTCGTCGTCACCCATGTGTCGGTCCCCGCGGACACCTGGCTGCATGAAGCTGCCGGCGCGGGGATTCCAGTGATCGCAGACCACGGATTCGAGGACGAATACGAATCCGGATTGCTGGACGCGGTGTCGGGATGCACCTGCTACACGCCTAATGCTATAGAGGCGATGCACCTTACGGGTGCCGACGACCCCGTGCGGGCCGCTCGAGCCCTCGCTGAGCACGTGCCGGTGGTTGTTGTGACTTGTGGTGGCGACGGGATCGTCGGTGTGGATTCTCGTACCGGCGAGGAGATTCACGTCCCGGCGGTGGCCATTAACCCGGTCAACACCACAGGTGCTGGCGACGCTACCTTGGCCGGCCTGGCCTGGAGCTGGGGGTGGCAGGTGCCGTTCGCCCGTAAGCTCGACGTCGCCGCCCTGGTAGGGGCTATCGTCACTTCGCGAGCGCACGGAACTGCCGACCCCCTCACACCCGAGGATGTGCTCGCCTGGGTACCGCGGGCTCCGGAGCGGTTAGGGTTCCTCACCGAACTGTTGGGATAAATGGCGTCGGAGCCGAGCTCACCTCTGGCGGGAATCGCCCTGGACCGGCAGGTTCGCTATGACGCAGAACCCGCCCTCTTTACGAGGCCCCGCGGACAATTGCCCACCCATCGACGTCACGCGCTCCCTCATTCCTTGGAGGCCGTGTCCCCGACCGTCCCCCTGGACGGCATCCCCGTACCCGTCGTCGAGAATCTCCACGTGAATCGCGGTAGGTGAGTACGTCAGGTCTACAGTGGCGTGAGCGCTTGGACCAGCGTGCTTGAGGACGTTGGTGAGAGCTTCCTGAACGACTCGGTACACCACCAGTCCAAGGGTCTGGGAAACCACCGGCTCTGCCCCGGTGACCCTCAGTTCAACTTTCGCCCCGGACTTTTCCACCAGGTCGGGAATCTCAGTCAGGCCGGGGGAGGGAGAGAACTCGGCGTCGGTGTCCTGGCGTAGCACCCCGACTATTCGCCTCATCTCAAGGAGAGCCTCTCGGCCGGTCTCGGCGATGGTATCGAGCACCTCGGGGGCCTTCTCGGGTTTTTTCGTTGCTAATGCTTTGCCGCCTTCGGCCTGCACAATCATGATCGACAGCGAATGGGCGACGATGTCGTGGAGCTCTCGTGCGATCTCGTTGCGGGTGCGCTCCTCGGCGACCCTGGCCTGCTGCTCCCGCTCGGCGAGGATCGCACGGTACCGCTGGGCTTTGACGATGCGTTGCTGGGAGTCGATGAGGGCGGACTCTCGCAGCCGCCGGCCTACCGCGTATGGGGTAAGAACGAGGCCCGCGCATACCGTCATGGCGAGCACCAACAGCACCCAGGGTGTTCCCGATGAGGGATCGTAACCGGCGGCAATGGTGGGGATCCACCTCATTGGTCCAATGACAGAGCCCACAGCTCCGACCCACAGCACCCAGCGAGACTGGTGGCCGTCGACCCACCTCGCCACTGAGTAGGAGGTGATCGGGACGACGAAGATACTCAGCACCGGGAAAGGTACAAAGAAGAACTGGATAGCAGCCCCGATGGCGACCAACGTCATCATGAGAAGAGGATGTTCGCGGCGCACCGGCAGGGAAGCCACCATGACCATCGATGAGAACAAGGCGGCGACATACTCTGGGCGCGGCCATTCCACCAGGCTGACGAGGTAGGGGACGATCGTCACTACAGCCATGACGAGGGTCAGGGTGACGTCTCCCCACCACGCCCGTTCGGTGTCGGTTGGGCGGCCGTCGTCGAGCTTGGGGTCCAGCACCTCTTCCATACCGGGGATGCTGATTTGGGGGACGTTATTGCGGCTCGGGTTGAACCGATTGAGACGGGCGCGTACCCCTGCTCCGCGGGAACCGTTGGGGCGGCTCTCCGTGGGTAGCGGCTGCGATCCGGTGTCCTCCATATCCGCAATTCTAGAAACCCGCCATAAACCCGCCATGGAAAATCGGTTAGGCATGGCAGATAGTGACACGTGGGCTGGCAACGCGCACCACTCGTGACCAATTCACCACACGCAGCCCGTGGCCGCCATAGAGGCGGGTGAGCCGCCCCTAAACTTGAGCGCGACGAGTTCGACGTTACGGAAGGTTCCCATGAAGATTCTCATCACCGGCGGGGCCGGTTACATCGGATCGACGGTTGGTTCAGCGTGTGAGGAGGCTGGCCATGAGGTCGTCGTGCTGGATGACCTGTCCGCGGGATGCCGCGAATTCGTTCGCGACCGCACGTTCTACGAGGGCGACATCGCTGATCAGGACCTGCTCGATCGTGTCTTCTCTGAGAACCAGATCGACGCCGTCGTCCACTGCGCAGCCAAGATCGTCGTCCCCGAATCGGTTGATGAGCCGCTGACCTATTACGGCAATAATGTCGGCAAGACCGTTGCCCTGCTCAAGGGTATGGAGCGCAACGGTGTACACCGCATCTTGTTTTCGTCCTCGGCGTCGATCTATGCCACTGACGAGGAGTTCAAGGTCACTGAGGAATCCGCGCTGGACCCCGGCTCCCCCTATGCCACCACTAAATTCATGGTGGAACTCATCCTGCGTGACGCCGCCCACGCCTCCGATCTCAAGGCGCTGAGCCTGCGGTACTTTAACCCGATCGGCTCGGATCCGAAGCTGCGTACCGGTCAGCAGATTGAACATCCCACCCATGTGCTCGGCAAGATGATCGACGCCTGGATGGAGGATTCCACTTTCACTGTTACTGGGGTTGAGTGGCCGACTCGCGACGGGTCAGGTATTCGCGACTACATCCACGTTTGGGATCTGGCTCGCGCTCATGTTGCTGCTTTGGAGCATCTCGATGAGGTTACGACCGACGACCCGTATCAGGTATTCAATATCGGTACCGGAAGCGGCGTTACCGTCAAGGAGCTCGTTAAAGCCTTCGAAGAAGGCACTGGAAGGTCCCTCAATGTCGTCTACGGTCCGCCGCGTCCCGGTGACGTTGCAGGTGCCTACACTGTGTCCCGCCGGGCTAAAGACCTGCTCGGTTGGAGCGCGGAGTTAACCCAGGCAGATGGGATTCGCGACGCCATTGCATGGCTGCCAGAGCGCAAGAAGATCCTGGGTTACTGATCCTCCTTAGGTGGGCAACCCCGGCGTTTTACAGTAAAGCCATGAATAAACCCCTCCTCGTGGGCCTTGCCGTTGTGGCCAGTGCCATTGCAGTGACCAGCCGGATCAGCTCAATGAGGAGGGGCTGGATCGACGAGGTATGGCGATTCGGCATGGATGGGATCGACGAGCGCCCCGACGACGAGCAGTGGAGCTGACCGTCGTCTTATTCAGTCCGGGTTAGCCCCTCATCGAGGACCCGACGCAGAGTCGGACGGGTAACCCACAGACCCAGTCGAACCATCCCCGCCCCCACCAGAATGGTGGCGACTGTTACGAGGATCGTCGCTGGCCGGGTGACGAGAGCGATCCCGGTCGCCGGGATGAGCAGCAGCCCGGTGGCGACAATGCCGGCGGCCATGGCAAACCGCATCGGGGAAATGACAGTGACGCGTCGCACCTTGTCCTGGGCCCACAGATCCATCCCGACGACGTCCAACCCCACCTCGACAGATCGACGATCGAGGACCGCAGCAGCCTGGTTGACTCCCACCGAGCAGGCAACAGTGGCGAAGGCGAAGGCGATGAGGAGGATGACACCAGTCTGTAGATCCCCTCCGATGATTCGGGAAGATACCGTGGCCTGGGAATCGTTACCGACGGCCTGCATCATCGCGGCTCCGGTCCCCCCGAGCATTCCAACCACGCACACCGCTCCCAGCGAGGCCATCTGGGTCCAGGCTGCGCGGGGGTTCTCCAACACCTGACGGGCTGCCACAAGATCGGTGGCACTCGTAGCCTGCTTGAGACGGTGCTGGAAGTACATCGCCAGCAGCTTGGGGCCAATGATGTTGGCGAGTTCGACGACGGCGGCCAGGGTGACGGCGATAAACACGTACACGCCTACCATGCCCGTCTGTCTACCGAGGAACTTCAACGCAGCTCTAGAAAAGACGATGAGCACAACGACGGTGCCACCGACTGCCAGCCGAATCCACGAGACCGATCGAGGCTGGCTGCGCATCCGCACTCCAAGCGGGGACACGTCAACCCTTCGCAGGCCGATCGCAGAGCTGACAAGGGCGAGTAGCACGAGGGCGAGGATGACGCCGGCCACCGGGATGGGACCCAGCAGGATCGAATCTGCACCGACCCTTCCACCGTTGAACGACAGCTGCCCCAGCAGAGGCAGACACAGTGCATATCCGGCAATGCCCAGAATGGAACCTGTGAAGGCCTGTAACCCAGCCTCGGCCAGGGTCATTACCCGCAACAGATGGGACGAAGCGCCCACAAGTCGCAGAGCAGACAACCGGTCGTCCCGCCGTCGGGCCGACAAACGTGCCGCCGACGCGGCCAAGGTCATCAGGGGCAGCACCAACAGGATGACGGCAACTGTCGAAGTCAGTTTGTAGAAGGCAGAGTTCTGTCCCGGTAGGTGCCACATCATGACGGCACCGCCAGTGACGTCAAGGATCATTGTCGCAATGACAGTAAAGGCGACCACCGGCAGCCGCCAGGAGGAGTGGTCGGCAACCGAGACACGGAGGATCATGCCGAGGACCGCAGCAGTAGCCGGATGTCCAGGCGTAACTCCCGGCGTCTCGGGGACGGTGAGGGGCGGGATCCTTTGACTGGCGTCGATAGTTGGCGTCACAGTCACCACGTCCCGTCAGAATGACGCACGTCGTCAGAGACGATTCGGCCGTCTTGCAGGCGAAGGATGCGCTGGCAGCGGCGGGCAACATTTTCGTCATGGGTGACGACGACGAGGGTGCGTTCCCGTCCGGTCGTCGCCGAAAGCAGAATAGCCATCACTTCGACGGCGGTGGCCGAGTCGAGGGCCCCGGTGGGTTCGTCAGCGAAGACAATCGCCGGATCGATCACCTGGGACCGCGCAATAGCGACGCGTTGGGCCTGGCCCCCGGAGAGCTGGCCGATCCGGCGATCTGCCATGCCGCCCAACCCCATCGATTCAAGCCACTGGGCGGCATACCTGACGGCCTCGGCTCGGGATACGCCGTTGAGCATGAGAGGCAGGGCGGTGTTCTCCACCGCAGTGAGCTCGGGGACAAGCATTCCTTGCTGGAAGACGAAACCCAGGGATTGACGACGTAACTTTGCGCGGTCCTCGCTAGAGAGGTTTTCGACGTTGACGGTGCGGTCCGGCAGGCCCAGCTCGATAGTGCCAGAGTCAGCCGAAAGAATCCCCGACAAGCAGTGCAGCAAGGTGGTCTTGCCTGACCCAGACGGCCCCATAATGGCGACCGACTGGCCGGCTGGGATGGCGATGTCGATGTGGTCGAGGGCACGTGTCGTCCCGTAGGTTTTCGTCAGCGCCAGGGTGCGCAGGTGGGCGCCACGGATAGCCGCGTCAGCAGCATGGAGGTGTGGGCGAGTTGTCGTCAACATGGCCTCTACTGTGCTGCCCAAAGCCCTCGTCACACATCATGCTGGCGGGCGAATTGGCTGGTCCTCCCGTGGTATGAGCGTGTTCTCCCCACGTGAACGCCGAACCCTGCGACATCGTCGACACCCCGTCATAGGGTGGTTTTATGATGACCAACGACCGTTCGCTCCCCTCCGATCTCCCCACCAAGTTGCTCATCGACGGAGAATGGGTTGACGCCGAGGCGTCCCGCACCTTCGACGTTATCGATCCCGCCACTGAGAAGTTCCTCGTCGCCATCGCCGATGCCTCTGTTGACCAAGGCACCGATGCCCTCGACGCTGCTGTTCGTGCCCAGCGCTCCTGGGCCGACACCGCCCCGCGAGAGCGCGCCGAAGTCCTGCGCGAGACGTTTAGCCTCGTCACCAAGCGCAAGGATGACTTCGCCCGCCTCATGACCCTCGAGATGGGTAAGCCGCTCGCTGAGTCCTACGGTGAGGTCAGTTATGGTGCCGAATTCCTGCGCTGGTTCTCGGAGGAAGCTGTGCGCATCCGTGGTGACTACGGTCTGCTTCCTGAGGGCAAAGTTCGTCAGCTGGTCACTAAGCGTCCCATCGGTCCGTGCCTGTTCATCACGCCATGGAACTTCCCGCTGGCGATGGCCACCCGCAAGGTCGCCCCGGCTCTGGCTGCTGGGTGCACTGTGGTGATCCGCCCAGCCTCGGCTACCCCGTTGACCACCTTGCTGCTCGCCAAGACGTTCCTCGATGCTGGCCTGCCAGCTGGTGTCCTCAATGTCATTACTGGCCGGGACCACGCCGTCACTGACGCGGTCTTGGAGGACCCGCGGCTGCGCAAGCTCTCTTTCACGGGGTCTACCGGGGTTGGTGTGAACCTGCTAGGTAAGGCTGCCAAGCACGTGTTGCGTACCTCAATGGAACTGGGTGGTAACGCTCCCTTCATCGTTTTTGACGATGCCGACCTAGACCAAGCCATCGTCGGGGCCAAAGCCGCCAAGATGCGCAACATGGGCGAGGTCTGCATCGCTGCGAACCGCTTTATCGTCCACGAGTCGGTGGCCGAGGAGTTCACCGACAAGATGGTGGAGATGATGTCAGGTCTGGTCGTCGGGGACGGCTTAGACGAAAAATCCGAAGTCGGGCCCATGATCACCGAACGGGACCGCGAAAAGGTTGATGGTCTGGTGCGTTCTGCTGTTGAAGCCGGTGCCACCGTGCGCTGTGGTGGTGAGATCCCTGCGGGTAAGGGCTGGTTCTACCCGCCGACGGTGCTTGCTGGCGTTCCTGCCGACGCTGAGATCATGCAGACCGAGATTTTCGGGCCGGTCGCCCCGGTGACGACCTTCCGCACCGAAGAAGAAGCGTTAGCCCTCGCCAACTCGGTTCCGGTCGGACTGGCCGGGTATGTGTTTACCCGTGACACAGCTCGCATCCTGCGGATGGGACAGAAGCTGGAGGTCGGCATGATCGGCGCGAACCTGGGGGCGTTCTCTAACGCGGCTGCCCCATTTGGTGGCGTCAAGGAGTCCGGGCTGGGCCGCGAGGGTTCTTACCAGGGCATCGAGGAATTCTTGGAGACGATCTACGTCGCCCTTCCCGCATAATCGTCACGACATGATGGCGAGAAACAAACGATAGCGTCGGACTCGTGGCCACTTCACGGATCCGATTTCTCCTCGCCGTCGTACTGACGGGGTTGGCGTCGGGACTCATCGGTGGTCTTACCAGCGAACTGTCTCACCTCTTGGAGGCCTGCGCGTTCGGTGTGCCCTTCTCCCCCTCAACGACAGGTGTCGGAACAGTCGCCATGTGGAGACGCCTTACCGCACCGATTGTGGGCGCTCTCATTGCGGGGTTGACGTGGTGGTGGCTGCGTCCGCTCCCGTCGGGGTCGATCACCTCGGTGCGGCAGGCCGTCGACTCTCCGGCGCGGCTACGCCCGGTCGAGACCATCGTTGATGCTCTCGCCCAGCTCGTCGTCGTCGGCTCCGGGAGTTCCCTAGGCCGAGAGGCGGCACCGCGTCAGATGGCTGCCTTGGCCGCCCAGGGGTTATCCGACACCTTCCGAGTCGACCCTGCCACCCGGCGGGTTGTGCTGGCCAGCGCTGCCGGTGCCGGCCTGGCATCGGTCTATAACGTGCCCGTCGCTGGAGCGCTGTACGCCCTGGAACTGACAGTGCGCCCTAACCTTCGCACCAAGCGCGGCTGGGGACAGGTGGGGATAGCCGTCGTCATCTCCGCCCTGTCAACGGTGACGGCATGGTTGTTTAACCATGGCCGGCCCATCTACCGCTCACCAGCCGCCACAGTGACGAGTAGTGGCCTCGGCTGGGTGGTTCTTGTCGTCGCGGCGTCGACCGTTGCGGGGGCCGGGATGGGCCTGCTCTTTAGGGAGACGAAACGACGAGTTCCCCTCACCTCCAGGCTGTGGTGGACGGTTCCGCTGGGATCGGCTGGCGTGACAGCCATCGCCGTGGTGGCACCTCAGGTGGTCGGCAATGGTCAGGTCATCGTCAATCTGGTGCTGGCTCATCCCGTGGCCCCAGCCAGCTTGGCGATCCTGCTCGTCGGCAAGATTCTTGCCACGACGGTGGCACTACGATCCGGTGCTGCTGGCGGCCTACTGACCCCCTCCCTATCTGCAGGTGCCCTAGTTGGAGCCCTGGTGGCCGTGCTGGCAGGGATCGACGCACCCTCCCAGGCTGCAATGATGGTAATTGTCGGCGCCGGATGCGTGCTGTCCATGACCCAGCGTGCTCCGCTATTCGCAGCCGCCTTTGCGCTAGAACTAGCTCGCCCCGGAATGCTAGGAGTTCCGGTTGTTCTCGTAGCGGTTGTGCTCGGTTGGGTAGGGTCCGTTCTCGTCAGTCGGCGGCCCCACGGGCGGATAGGTCGGGCTCCGGGGAATACGTCTGATCCGCGGTAGTCTGAGCGGGATGTACCAGCCGCGGTGCGGCGCCCCCCATATCCAAGGAAGACACATGACTCAGGACCTGGCTTCAGCAATCGCATTCCAGGTGCGATCGACTTCAGGACGTTCCGTCACCGCGTCGACTCCTATGGAGGTGTGGCAGGGATTATCTGCCTCCGTCGTGGGCCGTATTGCAGATGACTGGCAGGCCACTGACGCTGCCTACAAGGCCGGACGTCAGGAGCACTACTTCTCCGCTGAATTCCTCATGGGACGGGCCCTGCTCAATAACTTGTCGAACCTTGGACTGGTCAACGAGACCCGTGAGGCCCTCGCCAACTTCGGTATCGACTTGTCCCAGGTACTCGAACAGGAGCCTGACGCTGCGCTAGGTAACGGTGGCCTCGGCCGTCTGGCCGCCTGTTTTCTCGACTCCTGTGCCACCCTAGAACTGCCTGTCACTGGTTACGGAATCCTCTACCGCTACGGTTTGTTCAAACAGCTCTTCGACAACGGTTTCCAGACTGAGCATCCGGACCCGTGGATGGAAGAGGGCTACCCATTTGTCATCCGTCGCCAAGAGCAGCAGCGCATCGTCCGCTACGCCGACATGTGGGTGCGTGCCATTCCTCACGATATGCCGATCACCGGCTATGGGACTCGCAACGTCGGAACTCTACGGCTGTGGAAAGCCGAGCCGATGGAACAGTTCGACTACCAGGCTTTCAACTCCCAACGCTTCACCGACGCCATCGTCGAGCGGGAGCGCACCTCCGATATTTCGCGAGTGCTCTACCCCAACGACACCACCTTTGAGGGCAAAGTGCTGCGGGTGCGTCAGCAATACTTCTTCTGCTCGGCCTCCTTGCAGGAGATCGTGGACAACTACATCGAGCACCACGGCCAGGACCTCACTGACTTCGCCAAGTACAACTCGATCCAGGTCAATGACACCCACCCAGTGCTGTCCATCCCTGAGCTCATGCGCATCCTCCTCGATGACCACGGCATGGGTTGGGAGCAGGCGTGGCAGATCGTCACCCACACCTTCGCCTACACCAACCACACCGTGCTGGCCGAGGCCCTCGAGAAGTGGGAAATGCAGATCTTCGATCGCCTGTTCCCGCGCATTTGCGAGATCGTGCGCGAGATTGATCGCCGTTTCCGTGAGGATATGAACAAGCGCGGCCTGGACGCCTCCACCATCGAGTACATGGCCCCGGTCAGTGGCAACCAGGTACGGATGGCGTGGATCGCCTGCTACGCCTCCTACTCCATCAACGGTGTGGCCGCCCTGCACACCGAGATCATCAAACGCGAAACCCTCAAAGAGTGGTACGCGATCTGGCCGCAGCGGTTCAACAATAAGACCAACGGCGTCACCCCGCGCCGCTGGCTCAACCAGTGCAACCCGCGTCTGGCCGCCCTGTTGACCGAAGTCACCGGCTCTGACGCTTGGGTCAAGGATCTTGCCGTGCTCGCTGACTACACCGATTCCGTAGACGACTCGGTCTACGACCGCATCAACGAGATCAAACACGCCAACAAGGCTGACTTTGCGGCTTGGGTGGCCGAGCGTGAGGGCGTCGAGATCGATCCGGATGCCATCTTCGACGTCCAAATCAAGAGGCTGCACGAATACAAAAGGCAGCTTCTCAACGCCTTCTACATCCTTGACCTCTACTTCCGTATCAAGGACGACCCCACTGTCGATGTGCCCAAGCGGGTGTTCATCTTCGGCGCTAAGGCCGCCCCCGGCTACCTTCGTGCTAAGGCGATCATCAAATTCATCAACGAGGTGGCTCGTCTGGTCAATAACGACGATGACATCGACGGGCGAATCAAAGTTGTCTTCGTTCACAATTACAACGTCTCCCCAGCCGAGCACATCATCCCGGCCGCTGACGTCTCCGAGCAGATCTCGATGGCCGGCAAGGAGGCCTCGGGCACCTCGAATATGAAGTTCATGATGAACGGCGCACTCACCTTGGGCACCTTGGATGGGGCCAACGTCGAGATCCTCGACGCTGTCGGTGATGAAAACTCCTACATCTTTGGTGCCACTGAGGAACAGCTGCCCTCCCTCAAGCGGGACTACGATCCACGGTGGCATTACGAGAACGTGCCGGGCCTCAAGCGAGTCATCGATGCGCTGACCGACGGTACCCTCGACGACAACGGTTCCGGCTGGTTCCATGACCTGCGTCAGAGCCTCATGGAGCCCGGTTGGGAGGGTCCCGACGTCTACTACGTGCTGGGCGACTTCGCGTCCTACCGGGATGTCAAGGACAAGATGGCCGCTGATCATGCTGACGCCCATGGTTGGGCGCGCAAGGCGTGGGTGAACGTCACCAAGTCTGGTCGGTTTTCCTCGGACCGCACTATCCGCGACTACGCCGAACAGGTGTGGAAGCTGGAGCCAGTCAGGGTTGAGTGAGTTTCGGGCCTGATGGAGCATCGCGGACACCGGGTTGGCCACGGGCGCCCGGCGTCCACGTGTATCTGGAGGGTCAGCCCCATAGCGCCTTGGCTGCCACCGTGAGCAGTACCGACCACAAAGCCGAGGCCATCGTTCCGATGATGAATTGCTCGATAGCTGCGCTTGACTCCTTGTTGGCCTGCGTAGCGTCCGATCCCGGGGTGGGTTGTGACTTTAGTTCGGCATAGCGGGCGAGGGTCTTGACGCCGAGGATGACGGCGATTCCGGCCGGATAGCTGGCGAGGATGGCGGTGGCGATTCCCAGCCGCTCTAAATAGCCGATCCACAGGCCTCCGCGCAGCAGGCCAGTATCCGCGCCGGCGCGGACTCCGGCGGCGTGGAAAACTAGCGAGACAACGTACTTGCCGCCCCACACCGCAGCGATGACGAGGAGAGCGGCCGCGATTCTCATGGTGACGATCATTGCGCTTCCTGGGCCAGATCGGCGGCGAGCTGGCGAGTCTCGACGAGGTATTCCCAGCGGGCACGGGTGAGTCGCTGGCTGACGGCCGAGGGGCTAATTCCGAGGGTCCGCGCGGTCTCATCGCTGCTCATAGACAGATCGTAGAACTTGGCGACATCACGGGAGGCGGGGCGCATCCGCCGGGCGAGATCGACGACGATCTGGGCTGCCTGGCAGAACCGGCGCATTCCATCAGTGCCGTTGGGAAAGACGTGGATTGCTGCGCGACGTCGTCGACACTCGTCGATCGCTTCTCGGGCCGATATGTAAGCCGGTCCTCGTGCTGCGCGCGTGGAATCGGGCAGCGGAGTGTCGACCTCGCCATGGGAGACTCCAATACGCCACGGCCCAGAACCGGCCGTCCACACGGCGTGGATGAGGCTGGCGGGGTCAGTGGTGAGGGCCTGGACCTCGTCACCGGAAGTCCGCTCTGGGGGAAGGACCCATTCCGGGGTGCCGACCCTGTGACCCGTGGGGCTCACCAGTAGCCCGGGGGAGGTCAGGGCAGCAAGGAGATGGGGGACCTCGTCGTTGTGACGTCGACTGTCAACCTGGTCGGCAAGAATGACCCAGGCGAGCATGGAACGCTCCTTCCTCGTGGCTTCTAGCATGCCGATCGCTGTTTTAGCGAATAACCTAAATCGTAGTCCCGTGAAGCTTAAATCCTTACATGTATCCCTGTATGAACGTGTGGTGATTCGGTGGGAAGGGAAACCTTCTGCCATCCGGAGAGACCCTCGTAACCGTTTCTCGCACGTTTGCCATGGCGGTGCTGTAGCTGGGTGAACTCGTTAACCACCATGACCTCCCTGGTTCTCGAAAACTGTTTGGTTTGGGCTTTCAGCCAGGGGTTGAATGCGCGCTTCGAACCGCCTTCAACCCCGTTAGGAGCCGCCGGAACGCACAGTACGCATGTCAGCCACGTCGATAAGCAACGACAAGCCGCGGTCATGGCCGTCTGGCAGATGAGGCCCCGCGCCACACTCAGCTTCGCTTCAGCGCTGTGGCAATCCTGCAGGGAAGGCCGTCAGCTGCTACCACGAATGGCAGTCGTCACGATGACGCACATGATTGCCACGGAGGATCGCCGTCGTCGACGCCATCCATGGAAGGATGGGTAACACCCGACACAGATCAGGAGTCGCCATGTCCAAAAAGAAGAAGGTCGGCATCCTCACCGCAGGCGGTGACTGCCCCGGGCTCAACGCCGCGATCCGCGGATTTGGGAAAGCCGCCATCCGCCAGCACGGCATGGAACTCATCGGTATTCAGGACGGCTTCCTCGGATTGGCGGAGAATCGCACCGTCACCCTTGACCCGCGTGCCCTCTCGGGCATCCTCACCGTCGGCGGGACCATCTTGGGAACCAGCCGTGACAAGGTCAACCACATGGTTATCGACGGCGAGGAACGGGATATGGTCCCCACCATTGTCGAGAACTACGAGAAGCTGGGACTTGACGCTCTGGTGACCTTGGGTGGCGGCGGCACCGCCAAGAATGCGTACAAGCTAGCCAAGGCCGGACTAAACGTCTTGCATCTGCCCAAAACAATCGACAACGACATCGTCGGAACCGACGACTCCTTTGGGTTCTCGACGGCACTAGAGATCGCCACTGAGGCCATCGACCGGCTGCACTCCACCGCCCACTCCCACCACCGCATTATCCTCGCCGAGATCATGGGTCACCGTGCCGGGTGGCTGGCCCTCGGCTCGGGCATCGCCGGCGGCGCTGACGTGATCCTGCTGCCCGAAGTGCCCTACAAACTGGACTCCATCGTCCAGGCGGTGGAAAACCGACAGAAGCAGGGACTGAATTTCTCTGTCATCGCGGTGGCCGAGGGCGCTCGTGACGAGGCCGATTCGGCTGCGATGGCCGGAGCCCAGGCCCTTGTTGACGCTGCCAAGACTGCGGAGACGAAGGCGGCGGCCAAGAAGGCCAAGAAGGATCTTGAACATTCCATGCGCGACAACACCCTCAAGTTGGCTACCCAGCTTGAGGAGGCCACCAAGCTGGAGTCGCGGGTCTCAATCCTCGGCTATGTGCAGCGTGGCGGTATCCCGTGCGCTCACGACCGTCTGCTTGCCACCCGGCTGGGAACCATGGGTGCCAGGCTCGTTGATGACGGCGAGTTCGGCATCATGGTGGCCGCGAAGGGCACAGATGCCACGACTGTGCCGTTGAAAGAGGTCGCTGGCAAGGTTAAATACGTGCCTGCTGATCATCCGTGGGTGAAGGCGGCACGTCAGGTCGGAACCGGTCTAGGCGACTAAAGTTTTGCCATTGGTTTTCGTCAAGGGCACCTGCCATTCAAGCGTGTACCATACACCGGACCCCGGGGTTAGCGTCGATGGTCGCGGTCTGCCCCGTCACACCCTCGACGACCCCACAGTGCAGGGAACACACCACCTGGGGGTAATCGCGGGCCAGGTCCAGGAAGGGGCAATGGCGCAGCTCGATACCGTCCTCTTCTACGGTCGGGGAGAAGCCCATGTCATCGAGTACTGCGACGAGATCGTCGGGGCGACGCCGCCCCCAACGCTGACCGATGCGCATGGCCGTAGCTGTCGGGTTGTTGGCGAGGACAACCTCCTCAACGAGCATCTGAGCTAGCAGCCGATAGGCCCGTGGTCCTTCGTCGCTGACGAGGATAAAAAGCGTGTGCGGACGTCCCCGGGTGGCCCGATGTCGACGCGTCATCGTCGCTCGCCCCTGTTCGACGAGATGGTCGAGGTGGAATCGCGCCGTCGAGGGGTGAATCCCTAGGTCGGAGGCCAGTTCGGCGCTCGTCGCTGAACCGCCACGTCGTCTCAGAGCGTCGGCGACCTCGTCGATACGCTGCTGTGATCCTGGATCGACCAGGCTCGCAGTGTCATCACTTCGTGTGCTCATGTCGTCACCTCAATGAATCCCTTGGCGCCGCGCTCCATCTCCACGAAGGAGTGGTTAACAAAGGTGTAGCGTCCTGGCTCCTCGAAGAGCATCTCAACGAAACCGCCCTGGGCGCTGGCCAGATCGAGGGCCTGGCAGCCCCCACCCTCCGGATTGCCACGTTTGAGAGTGTAAGCGCCCTCCTTAAAGACGGTGTCGAATTGGGTTCCGACGACGTGGAAAGAGCACCCTCGACTCGGGCCAGCCGCGAGTACCCAGATGCGCACCCGCTCGCCGACTCTGGCTTTGAGAGGCTCAAAAACGTATTGGTTGGCGTGCCCGTTGAACATCGTCAGATCAGGGGTTTCGTTGGCAATCTTGGCGATATTGACTTCCGCCCCATTGTGCTCACTTAGGTAGGTCTCCGACTGCACCAGGTAGAACTCCCGATCGGCTCGAGGCAGGTCGTGCGGCGGCACGATGACGGCTCCGAACATGCCTGCTGCAATGTGAGCTGACATCGGGGCGGTAGAGCAGTGGTAGAGCCAGATCCCAGCGCGATGCAGGGTGAAGTTGTAGTCCAACTGCTGGCCCGGAGCGATGGTGCGCATGACCTTGGTAGGGGAGACCGTACCGGCGTGGAAGTCCAGAGAGTGGCCCATGGTGCCCTTGTTGACCAGGTGGATTCTCATCTGGTCGCCGATACGAGCGTGGATGACCGGGGCCATATAACGGCCGTTGTAGGTCATCGCGTCGATGGTTGTCTCAGGGGCGATCTCCTGCACGGACTCCTGGGCGATGAGCGTCATCTGGTGAATGCGTCCGGTCATCAGTGGTGGTAGCACCGCATCGCGGGTCCTGAAATCCTTGCCCGGAGCTTTCGTCAAGTCGATCCTGCGACGGGGATTAGCGACGTCGCTGTGGGTATCGGGGCTGTCGGCGCCCGACATGCCATCGACCTTGACGTTAAGCACCATGCCCATCGACTTGTGCCCGACGATGGTGCACCAGCCCTCGGTTGGCCCGGTGATGACCCCGGCTTTGACGGTGGCGTGAGCTCCGGGAGCTAGGCGCGGTGAGTGGGCTCCGTTGGCGAATTGGAGGTCGTGGACTTGGTTGGGGTCCTTGTTGGTGATCTCAACGACCAGCTGATCACCAGCCGGGACGGTGATGGTGCTGGGGTGGTATCTCATCGCTTTGGCAGTGACGGTGACCTTCGTGGTGTGACCGGTGGGGGCGACGTCCCCGATGACCGCCGCCGAACCGTTGGTGTCGTTGGTGGGCGGGGCTTCGT
The DNA here is from genome assembly GCF_001642025.1 of Cutibacterium namnetense. Taxonomy (GTDB): domain Bacteria; phylum Actinomycetota; class Actinomycetes; order Propionibacteriales; family Propionibacteriaceae; genus Cutibacterium; species Cutibacterium namnetense. The sequence continues at coordinate 163,592 of NZ_LWHO01000001.1, forward strand.
CGAGGTGACGACCGATCGCGGCCGCCGTCAAGGCGGTGGCCAGGCCGGCAAAGGCCCCGACGAAAGAGCGGCGGTCTGGGGGAGCGGTGGGAGCGGGTTCGACGGGCTTGCTGGTGGTCCCGGCCACGGCGGAGCGGTCTGGCGGAGCAGCTTGGGCGGCTGCTGTGCCGGAACCGGGGACTTCTTTGTTTTCCGAAGCAACCTTCCGGGCTGCCATCTGGCGTCCCTTCTCCTTGAGCAGGGGCACTCCGGTGCGCACCATCGCGGCGGCGGCCGGCAGGAAGGTGGCCAATCCGGCGACGGTCAGCACTATGCCGATGCGACGGGTCCACGTGCCCATTGCAAGCACCCACAACAGCAGGCCGGCATTGGTGATCGTGGCGCGCAGTGCTCCGTAGGCGTGCATCTTGGCATTGGTAGCTCGGACGATTGTCGGTCCGCCGCCCATGACCATCGGCATGAGGTAGCTCATTGCGCCGATGAGGAGCTGGAGCAGGAACCCGACGATGACGGGCACCGATAGGGTAAAGATGTCGTCCGCGAGCAGCCCCCTACCGTTGGAGGCGAGCTTCCATACCAGCCAAACGAGCCACACCAGCAGCCAGCAGATGGCGGCCCCCATAGTGAATCCGGGGAAGTCGCGCGGCGGCTTACGGACAGCACAGGCCACCAGGTCGCCCAACACGATACAGATTCCCACGATGTGGGCCGCCACGCCGAGGGCAGCCAGCCACCACAACCCGCACAGGGCTCCGGTGGTCACCACCGCCATCGCCACAAGCATGACGTACAGGGAGATCTTCCCGTGGCGTTCTTGGACGGGCTGCATCTTGGTGCGCAGCACGGTCGGCCACAACGTGATGAGGGTACCGATGACGGTCAGACCGACGAAGCCGAGCAGGTTGAGCGCCTGGTGGGCCACTAACAGACGAGTTCGCCACGGCTCGGTGGGAGAGAAGGCCATGATTGCGCCGAGGGTTGCGCCCAGTGGCAGCAGACCGGCAGCCGCACAGTAAAACCACACCGTCGAGGCGAACCGTCCCGGTAAAGCGTGGCGAACTTGGTGGGCCAGAGCGAAGGCGTACCACGTCAGCACCGATCCGACGACGACGGCACCGACGACGGTCACCCATGGCCAGGTCGCCACCATGCCGACGCAGGTGACGATGATGCCGATTGTGAGCAGCCGAATGCGTGATACCTGACGACTACGGTCGGCGTCAGTGAGGTTGTTGTGCAGGATCGCCTCGGTGAAGTATTGCCCCCACACCATGATCGAGGTAGTAGCCACACCGAGCGTGATCATGTGCACCAGTAGCCAGCGTGACTGCGGGATCCATGGGCTTGCGACTGCCACGATGAGCAGGGCTAACAGCCACCCTGACACTGGACGTGATGCCTTGCGATGCCAGCTGCGGCGAGTGGTGTCAGGTTTACGATCACTCGGTGCGGGTGTGATATCAGGCATGGTCCCTCCTGGCGAGGCGTGCGGGGGTCGGATCGGTGGACGTGGCGGGCACGGGGGTCAGGGCTTCTGCCGCATCCGTCGCGGCTCCTGGGCGCCTGCGGGACCTTACGTGACTGGCGATGACGGCCACTAAACTCAGCAGGGCCACAACGTTGACGACCCCGCCCACCTGGAACGCGCCGGAACGTTTCAACCCGTCACCGATCCCGATGCGCACCAGCAGGGAGGCCTCCAGCAGGAAGGCCGGAAGCCAGAACCACGTCGTCCATGCCAGCCGGACTCGCAACACGGCGGGCAGGATGATAGGGGCGTGGCCGAGGATCATCCCCATGGTGAATCCGAGGAAGATCGAGTGGACGACGGCGTCGTACCCACTGAGGGAGATGGGCGGCCCCTGGATCGTGCATATGATCCCGGCCGTTGCGAGCCACAGGTAGGCGACCATGAGCAGCAGGCCGATATAAGCGGCCTGGCCGCCGCGTCTTAGGCCGCCACGGGCAACATCATGGCGGCACAACCACGCTGCGAGTCCAATCAGCACCACACCGAGCACCCGCCACCCGATCGTTGGGCTGACGACCGAGACGAGCAGGGCTGCCACCAGTGCCAGACATAGGGCTGGCAGGGCGTGGTTACGGGCCATCGTCACACGTGACAGCTCCAGCCTTTCCCCACAGATCGTCAGGATCATGTAGCAGGCCAACCACCCGATGATCTGGGAGACGCGTACCCCCGATGTCAGCAGAGCAGCGGCCCCGGCAGCGCAGAAGGCACCGGCACCTTGGATGACGACGGCGTCGTCGTAGCTGCGTCGCCACAGGGGAACGTAGATGGCCAGTAATCCCAACTGGGCGAGCGTGAGCACAGCGAGTCCGGCGCGGGCGGAGTCGAAGGGCAGAGGCGCTAGCATGACGATGACGCCGAGCCCGGATATAGCCGGGACGAGGTACCCGAGGCGATGGCCGAGTGCTACTGCGCGTTCCAGGCAGATGACGGTCCCGACGAACCCGAGCACCATGAGGGGCCCGTGCCAGTCGGATAGTCGCGTCGACATCACTGGCGACCACACCCCGAGCATCAGCAGGGCACCGTCGAGACCGGCCAGCAGGGAAATGCCGGCCGCGACTATGAGCCAGGCGTGGTGCGATCCGGCGGAGGAAGTAGGCACGGGGAATCCTTTTTTCGACTATTGGATCCTCAAAATACCAGGGTTGATGAGGCTGCCCTCACTTGACCCCGCTGTGTGATGGTACCTGGGTGGAGGTTGCGCAGTGGCACCACGGGTGTGCGGCACCTGCCTGAGCGCTGCTCATCAGGCCACCTTCACCGGATGGTCGGGATGCTTGTCCAGCCAACCCTTGATGAACGAGCAGGCCGGACGCACCGCCAGACCTTGGGAAGTAATGTCGTCGAGAGCGAACCGTGCCAAGGCACTGCCGACGCCCCTGCCGCCGAAGGCTGCGAAGACCTCGGTATGGGGCATGACGACGACGTCTCGCTCGCGTCGGAATTCAGCGAATCCGGCGAGCTCTCCGTCGAGGTGAGCTTCGTAGCGTGACTGCTGGTCGTTTTTGGTGACGGTCGTTTCACTCATACATCCCATTGTCGGGTAATTGTCCTTGGTTTCTGCCTTTTTTGCACAGGCTTTCTCCGGTGGCGTCATGACCTTGGAAGTGACCTTGTTGGGGGGGCAGTGTGGAGGTGAACACCTAACGCATACAGAGGAGTCGTCATGCCTATTGATCCCAGCAGGCCCTCAACGAACACCAATGGGTCACCAGCCCCCAGCGACGAATACTCCCTGACCGTCGGCGCTGACGGCCCGGTGGCGCTCCACGACGCGCACCTGGTGGACACCCTGGCCCACTTCAACCGAGAAAACATCCCCGAGCGTAAGCCCCATGCCAAAGGCTCGGGTGCTTTTGGTCACCTTGAGATCACTGCCGACGTCTCGGAGTACACCAAGGCATCCTTCCTACAGAAGGGGCGCGAAACTCCCATGCTGGCCCGATTCTCCACAGTCGCTGGTGAGCTCGGGAGTCCCGACACCTGGCGTGACGTCCGGGGATTCTCGCTGAAGTTCTACACCGACGAGGGCAACTTCGACATGGTCGGCAACAACACTCCGGTGTTCTTCATGCGTGACCCGATGAAGTTCCCGCATTTCATCCGCTCCCAGAAGCGGCTGCCAAATTCTGGCCTGCGCAGTCCGAACATGATGTACGACTATTGGAGTTTGTCGCCAGAATCGGCCCATCAGGTCGCTTACCTTATGGGACCGCGCGGCATTCCGCTCAGCTACCGCACTATGAACGGCTACTCCTCACACACTTACTCCTGGGTCAACGCTGAAGGGAAGATCACCTGGGTGAAGTACCACTTCATCAGCGACCAGGGTGTTCACAACATGACTGCGGATCAGGCGAAGGAGACCGTCGGTGACCACCCGGACATCCACCGCGAGGACCTCTTTAACCACATTGCCGACGGTGACTATCCCTCCTGGACCGTCAAGGTGCAGCTCATGCCCTACGACGAGGCCAAGGATTACCGGTTCAACCCCTTCGACATCACCAAGGTGTGGCCGCACAAGGACTACCCGCTGCACACCATCGGCAAGTTCACCCTGGACCGCAACCCGGAGAATTTCTTCGCCCAGATCGAGCAGGCGGCCTTCTCGCCATCTAACACTGTTGAGGGCACCGGGTTGTCGCCAGACCGTATGCTGCTAGGCCGCGTCTTCGCTTACAACGATGCCGCCCGAAATCGCCTGGGAGCCAACTACGAACAGCTCCCAGTGAATTGTCCGGTGACGCCGACGAACCAGTACACCTTCGATGGCCCGATGGCCTTCGAACACTCCGGATCGGCACCCACCTACGCTCCCAACTCTTACGGTCGCCACTTTGCCACCGGGTACCGAACCGGTGGCGAGGCTACCTGGGAGGCTGACGGCGAACTCGTTCGTTCCGCCCAGACCCGGCACGCCGACGATGACGACTTCGGTCAGGCTCACACCCTGGTGCGTGACGTTTTCTCCGATGCGGAGCGCGATGAGCTCGTCGATACCTTGGTCGACTTGATGACCAATTTCGACATGGAGGAGCCGGTCCTCGGCAACACGCTGTCTTACTGGCGCCACATTGACTCCGGTGTCGCCGAGGCAATCGAGGGCAGAATCTGACGATCGATCCCAGCGCTGGGCTGTCCCGCAGCTCAGTGCTGGTTCGACCACACCCGCCACAGCGCGGCGAACGGTCCATCGCCGTGACGCAGTTGCTCCGGCGGCCCGACTTCGACGATCCGACCACCGGCCATGACGGCGACCTCGTCGGCCATCGCCACCTGGGACAACCGGTGAGCCACCACGAGGGCGGTCCGTCCCCTGACGGCCTCGGCTGCGGCATGATCAAGAGCCGCAGCACCGGAGCTACCGGCTTCCGCCGTCGCCTCATCAAGGATGATGACGGGCGGGTCTGCCAGCAATGCGCGCGCCAGGGCGACCTGTTGTGCCTGGGCAGGTGAAAGGCGGGTTCCCAACCGTCCCACCACAGTGTCGACGCCGTTGGGGAGCTGCTCGATCCAATCAGCCCCGACCCGCTCCAATGCCGCAAGGATGGCGTCGCGGACACGCTCGTCGGGCCAGTCTTCGGCCTGTGCGGGCAACCCCAGTGCCACATCGTCGAAGAGGGTGCCGGAGAAGGTGTGGATTTCCTGGCTGATGAGCACGGTCCGGGCATGACCCGATGTCATGGTGACGGTTCCCTGCCGGGGTTCCAGCAACCCCGCGACGAGAGCCGCCAAGGTTGACTTGCCCGCCCCCGACTCCCCGACGAGCACCACGGTGTGTCCGGCTGGAATGTCCAGACTCACCATGTGCAGCACATCAGGGCCGTCTTGATAGCCAAAGCTCACCTGATCCACATGAATCGCCGTCGGCCCGGGCTGGTACCGCTGGAGGGTTGGTGACTTGTCGTGGCGTGCCCCGATGACGCCCACCACCCGCTGCAGGCACACCCATGCAGCCTGCAGGTTGTTGAGGAACATGAGCAGGAACCGCACTGGAGAGAACAACCTCAGCAGCACCAGCACCGCCGCCGCAGCCGCGCCGACGCTCAACCGGTCGGTGGTCACGAGCAGGTATCCCGTCCAGGCGACGCCGATCGTCGCCACTGCCTCGCCGGCTAGCAGCCGCACGATGAGGGTGTTACCGAGGAACCGTCCGCGTAAGCTCCAGCGGATGGCCTGCCACGATCCGTTGGCCACCGCCCGGGTGCGCAGGTTTTCCAGTCCGAAGGCGCGCACCGCGTCCACCCCGTGAATCGTCGAGAGGATGTGCTGGGACTGGGTCGTCGACGCGCTCCTCTCCGCCCGGTACACCGGTGGGGCCGTGCGCAGGAACTCCCGAATTGCGAGGCCATAGAGCACCGCGGCGAGGAGGACGGGGACGAAGAAAAGCGGATGCAGGCTGGCCAGCGCGCCCACTGACACAATCACCATGATCATGGTGTTGACGAGTCGGGGGAGGGCGCCATTAGCGGCGTCGCGCACAGCCGTGACATCGTCGGAGGCCCGCGAGACCAGATCGGCGGTACCAGCCTTCTCGACCCGTTGCTGGTCCAGCCCCAGGCCGGCCGCGATCATGGACTCGCGCAACCGGGTGATGATGGTCGTAAAGAAGGACGGCGTGAGGGACTGTGCGGCACCGTTACAGATCCCTGACCCGATCACTGCAGCAACCATCACTAACGCTGGGGTGAGCAGAGCTGAGGTTGGGCGGTGAGCCTTGGCGGCGTCGATGATCCAGCCGGTAGCCACCGGTACAGCCAGATCGAGCAGGGAGGCCGCCGTAATCACCACGATTGCCCCAATAAAGTAGCCGCGCACTCCGCGTGCTGCCCGGTGGACCTCCTGGCGAACCTGGGCAGCAGTAGCCAGTGGCAACGAGCGGGGGAGGCTCATGACAGCATTTTCCGGTAGTCGTCGCGGGCCAGCAGTTCGCGATGTGGGGCGCGTGCGATCTGGCGGCCGACGGCGTCGAGCAGCACCACCTCATCCATCTGGTCCAGCAGAGCCGGGGACGTCGTAGCGATGATGGTGGTGCGTCCGGCCCGCAGGCGTTGCATCTTCTCGGCGATGGTGGCGGTGGTGACAGCGTCGATGCTCGTAGTGGGGTCAATGAGCACGAGGCCGTCGGGAGAGTGCAGCAGGGCACGGGCCAAGGCCAGACGCTGACGCTGCCCCCCGGACACGTGGCGGCCACCCTCTCCGACGTTGGTCTCCAGCCCGCGTGGTAGCACGGCGGCGACGGTGTCTAGGGCGGCTGCGTCGACGACGGCGTTCAGTCTGGCGACAGTCGTCTGGCTGTCGAGCACGATGTTCGCGCGCGCAGTGTCGTCGAATAGTTCGGGGGAGCGGGGAGCCACCAACACCAGGCGGCGCCGCTGGGCAGGATTGAGTTTGCTGGTCGGAACTCCGTTGAGAAGGGTTCGCGGATCGTGGTTAATGGCCTCGGCCAAGGCATCACAGATCTGCTGAGGGGCCACGACCCCCAGGTGGGTGCCTCCGGCGACGTCCAGCTGGAAATCCTTGACCGGGATGTGCAACTCCACTGGACCGTCACCAGGTGTGGTGCGGGCACCATCGTCGGGATGAACCTGCCAGGCAGCCGGGCTGTCACGCAACTCACAGAATCGGTCCCCGGAGGCGTGGGCGGTGGCCAGCATCGTCGCGGTGTCGACGCCCAGTGCCCGCAGTGGTGGACCGAGGGTTTGGGCCAGCCCGACCACGGTGGCGAGTTCCCCGACGCTGATACGCCCGGCTAGGGTGAGCCACCCAGCCAGCACCGTCAGTGCGGTGATGAATACTCCCACCGAGGCGTTAATCGTCCCGGTGTAGATCCCTTTGACGCGCCGGGTGCGCAGGGAGGCGTCGAGGCCATGACGACTGGCAGCCCGGAATCTTGCGGTGGCTCGACGTTGCGCCGAGAGCCCTTGTATGACCCGCAATCCGCTGGTGAGATCGGCGGCTGACCCGGCTACGGCGGCCTCGGCGCGGCGCTCGCGACGAGTGCTGCGCTTAACCGGGGCGACCCCCTTCACCGACAGCAGGATGAGTAGCGGCACAATGCACACCGTTGCCAGCGTCAACCAGCCGTTGATGAGGGTCATCGAGATGAGGGCGCCGAGCAGGGTGACGACATTGCCGGGGATAGACGTCAGCGCGATGAAGGCTCGCGACACCGCCCGCACATCCGTGACGACGACCGCGAGCAGGTCGCCGGGAAGCCGCGAGCGCCCGCCGATCCCTTCCGGGGCGGTGATCCGGGTGAGGGCCTGCACGCGGAGGTCATGCTCGGCCACACCGGCCCCGACATTGGTCTGCATCCGTACCGTCTGGGCCACCGCGCGCACCGCGTAGGACAGCCCAACCAAGGCTAGCCATCCGGTCAGTGCCGCAGCATCGGCGGCCACCACCCCGTCGTCGATGGCGCGCCCCAAGGCCATCGGCACGCCGATATTCACCAGGCTGACGAAGGCCGAGGCGATCGATCCGGGCAGTAACCAGTGCCGCCCATCGCGGGCCATCCGGCGCACCAGTGCCCGTCCGTCGTGGGCGTAGGTGATGTCGATCAGAGGAGCATCAATGGGTGGTGGGGTCTGCCTGGGGATGCGTGGCAGCCAGCGCAGCTTCGGTTGCCAGTGTCGGCGCGGGGTGCGTATCACACTGTCCTGCTAACTGAGTCGAGTGGGCGTCGCCTCATCCGGTGCGGCAGGACGAGCCGGGCAGCCTGGGAGAGGTCCTCTGTGGTGATCTCGGTGCGACCGTTCCAAGCTGCCAGGGTGCGCGACGCTCGGACCATCATGATGTCGGCGCGGTGACCGTCGACGTGGGCGTTGAGGCAGGTGCGAGCTGCCGTCATAAGGGTCTCATCGGTGATGACTACCTGGGTGATGAGCTCGCTGGCACATCGGATTCGTTCGCCGAGCTCGTGGCCATCCTGTTCCCAGGTGCGCGAGAAGCCAGTGGGGTCGTCCTCGAAGGTCATTCGGCGCCGGATTACCTCAATGCGCTTGTGCGGGTCGTCCTCCCCGCTGACGGTGACGCATAGCCCGAAACGGTCGAGTAACTGGGGGCGTAGTTCGCCCTCCTCCGGATTCATGGTGCCGACCAGGGTGAACCGGGCTGGATGGGTAATACTGACTCCCTCTCGCTCTACCGTGTTGACGCCCATGGCGGCTGAATCCAGCAACAGGTCAACGACGTGGTCGTCGAGCAGGTTAACCTCGTCAACATAGAGGATCGCCCGGTGGGCTGTGGCAAGGAGGCCGGGTTCGAAACGGCGCCGCCCCTCTCGCAGCGCCGTCTCCATGTCGAGGGTTCCTGTGACACGGTCCTCGGTGGCGCCGACTGGCAGCTCGACGACTGGAACTTGGACGGTCCGTGGAGTGGGCATTGGTTGCGGCAGCCCGAGCTCGGCGGCATGGTCGGGGTATTCCTCGGGGGACAGGTGGTAAGCCCCGGGTACCTCCTGGTGCTTCGGCAGCAGGGCCGCCAGGCCGCGTACTGCGGTGGATTTGGCGGTGCCCTTCTCGCCGCGGATGAGCACCCCAGACAGATCGGGGCTGATGGTGGCGAGGATGAGGGCCAGCTTCATCTCCTCCTGACCGACGATGGCGCAGAAGGGGTAGACGGGGTGTTGTGCCATATCAGCGGTCCTTTCGGGGAGATTGGTGGGAAGGATCAAGGTGGGAAACGATGTTGACGAGGTCGTCGGCCCGCAAGTCATCGATGCGCAGACAGGGGCCGCCCAAGGCGGTAGCAATGTCGCGGGCCCGCGACAGCTGGACACCGCGAGGATCCTCGGTGTCGATGACCACCCAGCTGAGTCGTGTGTCAGCGCCGATCTCGGTTGCTACCCGGATCGCCTCATCGGTGGCCCGGGAGTTGGGCTGACCGTCCAGACCGACGTTGCCGCGCCCGTCGGTCACGAGGACGAGTAGCGGTCGCAGTCCCGGATCTTTGAGGAGCAGGGGTCGCACGACCTCGCAGGCCTTGACCAGCCCAGTTGACAGTGGGGTGCGCCCACCGATCGGCAGTTGTGCTAAACCGCGCTGTGCTACCTCCACTGAGGAGGTCACCGGCACTAGAACTTCGGCCCGGTCGCGACGGAAACCGATGAGGCACACCCGGTCACGTTTGACGTAGGCGTCTAAGAGGAGGGACAGCACGGCCCCTTTGGAGGCGGTCATCCGGCCTCGTGACCCCATCGACCCGGAAGCGTCGACCACGAAGACCACGCAGGAGGCGGCTCGCCCGGCCCGTACCTTGGCCCGCCAGTCGATCGGCTTGACGTGCACCGCCACGTCAGGACGATCGTGGGTTCGACGTGACTTCTGATGAACCGCCGCTGCACGGAGGGTGGCGTCCAGGGCGAGATCTTCGGGACTGTCGGTGGGGCGGGCGGAAATGTAGCGGCCGCGCCAATCGCTGCTACGGGTGCGCAGTCGTCGCCCGGAAGCACGTCGGGCGTGGCGATCCTGGCCGGGCTCCAAGGGGCGAACAGCGAAAGGGTCACCGATGGCAGCTACCTGTTCGCCGATGCTTGATGGTTGATTCTGCTGGTCGTGCTGGCCGTTGTCCCGCTGATTGTGGGGGTCTTCCCGGTTGCCGGGTTGTTGTTCGCTTTGTTGCTCGCTTGAGTTGGCGAGCGGCGGGGCAGAATTCTCGCCCCCCTGCGGGCCTCCCGTCTGCGGGCTGGGCTGCTCGGGCTCCGGGGGACGTTGCTCGTGCTGGTCCGACTGATCATGAGAGTGTTGGCTTCGCGGCGGAGGAGGGTCCGACGGGGTTTCGGCGCGACGACGGTGTCGCAGCACCATCTCGCTGATCGTTAACACGTCGTCTTCGGTGGCGATGCCGCGACCGGCTAGGGCGGCGTGGGCTCGGGTGGCTTCGGCCATGACGATGTCGGCGCGGTGCCCGGCGACGTGGTTCTGCCGACACAGGCAGGAGATAAGTTCGGTGACGACCTCGTCAAGTCGGACGCTAGTGACGAGGTGTCGGGCCTTCTCAATGGCTGCGGCCTGACGGTCCTGGTCACCTTGCCAGCGGGCGCCGAACCCGGTCGGATCTGCGTCGTGGTCGAAGCGTCGCCGGATGATCTCGGCCCGGGCGCTCGGGTCAGACTCACCGTGCACGTCGACGCACAGCCCGAACCGGTCAAGCAGTTGGGGCCGCAATGACCCCTCCTCAGGGTTCATCGTCCCCACCAGTACGAAACGGCTCGCCAAGGAGGCTGTCAGACCCTCACGCTCCACCCGAACCGTCCCAGCGCAGGCGTCAATGACGAGATCGACGAGGTGGTCGTCGAGGAGATTGACCTCGTCGACGTACAGCACCCCGCCGTCGACCTCGCTGAGCAAACCTGGCTGGAGCACTGGACGTCCAGACACCAAGGTTGCCTCAAGGTCCAATCCGCCGACGAGACGGTCCTCGGTAGCTCCCAGGGCCAAAGTGCGCATGGTGTGACCGGGTAGCAGCTCGACGAGACCACGAACCAGCGTCGACTTGGCCGTTCCCTTCTCCCCGCTGAGGACGACCCCGCCGATACGCGGGTTGACCGCGCACAACAGCAGGGCAAGTCTGGCGTCGTCCTGCGCGACGATGGCGGTGAACGGGTAGGTCATCAGATCAGCCCCAGCCCGGTCAGGTCGAGCCCACCGGCGAGGGACTGTGGAGGCGCACCCACCCGAGTGTCCGGGTCGGCGCGGGGGTCGTCAGAGACCTCTTCGATGGTGCCTTCGATGTCGGCGTAGGTGTTCTCCAGTTCCCCGACGGTGTTCGGATTGGCCTCCCAAACGTGGCGCTGGGCGGCGTCGAGTAGTTTGTCGACGATGTTGTGCAGGGCGTGCGGGTTGACTTGCCGGAACCATTCCTGCATCGCCGGGTCGAGGGCGTAACGACGCGCCACGGCTTCCCACAGACCGTCGTCGACGACGTCGGCGGTGGCGTCCCACCCGATGAGGATGTCGAGCACCTTGGACAGATCACCGGCCCCCTTGTATCCGTGCCGCTGCAACCCCTCGATCCACGACGGGTTGAGGATTCGCGAACGCAGGATGAGGCGAGCTTCCTCCGTGGTGGTGCGCGTGGCGATGCGGGCCGGATCCGAAGAGTCCCCCACCAGCGACATTGGTGCCTCTCCCCGTACCGTCGTCGCAGCAGCGATGAGCCCGCCGTAGTAGTTGTAGAAGTCGGTGCAGCTGAGCATGTCGTACTCGCGGGTGTCCTCATTCTTGACGGTGACATCCATGCGCTTCAGGCTCGCAGTGAACCTTTCGGTCTCCACGTCCCCGAACACCCCCTCACCGTAAGCGTGGGAGGAGGCGGCGATGTAGGCCCTACCTAGGTCAGTCTTGTCCTGCCACGCTTTGGTTTCGATGAGTTCTTCCACCCCGGCACCGTATCCGCCAGGCGGGCATCCAAAGACCCGGAGGGTGGCCTTGCGACGAGCTTGCTCGACGTCAACACCCTGGGCGATCAGCTCGGTGACGTCGGCCTCGACATGCGTGCGCAGCATGTTGTCGTCGTCAGGTTCTGGGAGGGTCGCGACCATCCGCACCGCCCGGTCGACCATCTCGACGAGATTGGGGAAGGCATCGCGGAACAAGCCGGAGATGCGCGCAGAGACGTCGATACGGGGACGCCCCAGTTCGGAGGGTTCGATGATCTGCAACCCGCTGACGAGCCCGGAAGTCTCCCAGACTGGACGCACCCCCATGAGATACAGGATTTCGGCGATGTCGGCCCCGCCGCTACGCATGTTCGGGGTACCCCAAACCACCACCCCGACGGTGCGCGGCCACGGCTGGTCAGGGTGGGTTTGGGCATACTCGCGCAGGAGTTGATCGGCCAATTCGATCCCTTCACGCCATCCTGTCGGGGTGGGCATGGTTTGGGGGTCCAGGGAGAAGAAATTGCGTCCGCTCGGCAAGATGTGGGCGTTACCGCGGCTGGGCGCTCCCGATGGTCCGGGGGCCACGAACCCGCCGTCGAGAGCCGTCATGATGGCGTCGATCTCGTTGCTGGTGGCGTCTAGCCGTGGCATGAGGTCAGTAAGCACCCAGGTGAGCGTCTCGATGACGTCGCCGCGTTCGGCACCGAGCTGTTGGCGGCACAACTGGGCGGCCAAATCGTGCGCTCCGGTACCGTCAGAGCACCTGTTGTGGTGGTGGGCGACAACAGGGGTGAGCAGCTCCACGCAGCGGCGGTGCGCCTCGGCCATGAGCTGCCGGCCGGTCAGGCCATCGGGCAGGTCGGCGATGACGGGCACCGGCTCACCGGCTTTGGCACTGACCTCGTCGAGGCTGGTTCCCCAGGCATCCAGCACGGCTTCGCGCAGGGACGGTATCGGCCCGTTAGGCTGACGGGTGAGTTGGGCCACGTACTCCACTTCGGCGGCGATCGGGTTGTCGAGGTCGGCGACGACCCTGCCCAGCACGTGCAGACCATCGGCGATCTCGCGGTCCTGCAAGTCGAGCAGATGGTGGTGGACCCTGTCGAGCACCTCGACGGGATCGGCGTCGACGTCGGCACTTGTCAAACCCAGATCGGTGTCTAGACCAGCCTCGACGACCGCCTTCCATACCTGCTTCGCGACGGTTCTGGCCCGCTGGGGACTTTGCGACTGTGCCCCGGCGTGTTCACGCAGGATGCGGTCGATCTCGGCAGTGGAGTCGTACAACCCGGCCTGACGCATCGGTGGGGTGAGGTGGTCGACGAGGGCTGCGGCACTGCGCCGTTTAGCCTGGGTGCCCTCCCCAGGGTTGTTGATGAGGTATGGGTAGATGTTGACCATCCGGTCCAAGGCGAGCTCGGGGTAGCACTCCTCGGACAGGCCTAGCCCCTTGCCCGGCAGCCACTCCAGGCTCCCGTGGGTGCCGACGTGGATGACGGCGTCGGCCTTGAAGACGTCACGGATCCAACGGTAGTGGGCTAGGTAGTGGTGGGGAGGGGGAAGGAGGGGGTCGTGGAGGTCGGAATCGGTGACGGCCTCGAAATATCCTCGCGGGGGCTGGATCGTCAGCAGCACGTTGCCGTCGAGGTGCCCGGCGAAGGAAAACTCGTCGTTGTGGACGAACAGGGTGCCCGGATGCGGGCCCCAGGCGCGGTCCATCGACTCGCGCACCGTCGGTGGCAGGGCCCGGTACCACGGGCGGGAGGTTGCTAGGTCGGCGTGGGCCTCGGCGCGCTGATGCATTTGCTCGGGGGTGAGCCAGCGCTGGTCGCACGTCAGAGACGACAACAACGCCTGGGCGATGTCGTCGGCCGACTCGAACTGGTCGGGGACGTCGTAGCCCTCCTCGGCCATCCGGATGAGCAGCTGGCGTGCCGACTCGAAGGTGTCCAGTCCGCTGGCACAGCCGATCCGGTCGTTGCGCGGCGGATGGTGGTGGAAAACTATCGCCACTTTGCGTTGACTGGCCGGAGTGCGAGCCAGCCGGGCCCACGAAAGGGCCAACTGGGCCATCGCCTCGGGACGACCAGGGACGGGGACCAAGTGTGGCACGACGGCTCCGGTGAGGTCGTCGACCTTGTCAATCTCTCGGGTGGCCAGGAACTTGGTAATAAGGGCACCATCGAACTCCGGTTGAGCGGCCTGGGTGGCAACGTCCATCGCCCCCATCCCCTGGGCCTCCCATGCCGCATGCGGAGCATAAGAAGTGAGGGCATGCAACACGCTTACCCCGAGCTTCGGGTAGGCGTCGGCATTGGCAGGCACACCGACCGTCATGGACATGCCGTGGACGTCAATAAGAGTGTCGATGACGCGGTTGCCGTTCTCGTCGTACAGCAAGGTCTCCAGAGTTTGGGCCATGCCGAGATTGCCGCGGCGAGCGTCAGGCAGGCGCAGACAAAAGAAGGGCACGGTGTTGGCATCGAGGGCTTCAACCGCCTCAACGAGAGCCTCAATATGCGCGGTGTTGTGCTCCAACCAGTAGCTACGCGGAAAGGTGATCCCAACGGTGGGCCGATCGGGGTCTAGGTGGCACCGGTACTCAGCGAGGTTGGTGAACAGGCCGTAACGAGGATGCCAGATCCCCTCGGTGGGGGCGGGGATGACGTCGGGGATGGGGGCTGATCCTCCGTTCACCCGGTCGATGAGGACCCGCAGCGCTGCTTCGACATTGTCCGGGCCGCCCATCTCCAGCAGCCCGACGAGACCCCTCCAGGTGCCGTCGTCGAGTCCGCTGGCCCAGTCCTGGGCGGCCAGGAGCCCGTCGTCATCACCAGAGGTGGGTTGGATGTGGATCCACGGCAGCGGCAGACCGGATTCGCGACGGGATCTCCACGCCTCAATCAGCGCGGGCCATGCCGGGCAGGAGGTGGTACCGCCGTGGAAACTGAGCACCACGGCGTCACTGCGGGCGGCCGCCTGGGCGAAGGCGCGGGCCAGTTCCGGGTCGGTGACCTGCTCCTTAGTGCGGCCGAAGAGGGTGATATCGAGACCGATGGTGCGTAGCCGGGACAAGGCTTGGCTGACGAGTGTGAGCTCGCCGCCGGTGGCAGAGAAGAAGCACAGGGTGGTCATGATGCACACTCCAGACGGGCGAGGGTGCCGTCGACGAGGCAGGCTAGTGGGGTGCGGCGCTGTTCCGGGTCGGCCCAGGCGTTGGCCTCTACGCGGGATGGGCAGTCGCCGGGGCATCGCCCTGCTAGAGCACAGCTGTGGCAGGGCCCGTGCAAGGTGTGGCGATCCGGTGCGAAACGTCGCCGTAAGTTCTGCCAGTCGATGCTATGGACGGTTCCCGCCCGGGACGCCACATCCCCGACGGCTTGGGAACAGGGGTAGATGCTGCCATCGGGGGCGACCGCCATCGATTCCCCGACCGCCGCATGACAGTAGGGTCGGTTCGTTACGGGAAGCAGGCTTCGGCCCGAAGGGTCGACGGTGCTTGTCGTAGGTATCGGGCCACTGCGGAGCGCAGTTCTGACGGTCTCTAACTCTCGCCAGCGCAGGGGCGTGGCGCGCAGTGCGTTGATCTGTGCCAGGCTCCGGTAGAGCGTGGTGATTCCGTCGATGACGGCCTGGTCAGCGGGGACGAGATCATCTCGCTCGGCTGCGTTCCCGATTGCCACAAGTGGGTCGAGCCCGAACCCGGTGATGTTGGGGAACCCCGCCAGCGTGAGGGCCAGCTCATCGAGGTGATCGACATTGCGGGCCGACAGCACCGTCGTTACCCGCACCGGAATGTCGGCTTGGGCGAGCGCGAATAGGCCGCGGAAGGTCTGCGCTGCTGATCCGCGCGTCGCCTCTTGCACGGCGGGTGGCCCGTCGATGCTCACCCCGACCCGGAGGCCGTAGCGTTTCAGCATGGCGATCATGTCGCCGTTGAGGCGGGCGCCATTGGTCTGGATGCCGCAGGTGACCGTTGCTCCCCTGATTGCCACAACCCGTCGGGCGACGTGCTCGACGACAGAGGGCACCAGGGTCGGCTCACCACCGGCCAGTTGGACGTGGGCAGGCCGTCCGGTGGCTCGTGCACCTTCCTCGACGAGGTCCAAGGCGGCGTCTGCCACTTCGATGGGCATCCGGGCGCCTCGACGGTCGCGGCGGTAACAATAGGAACAGGCGAGGTCGCAGGCCGCGGTTGGCCACAGGACGAGGTAGCGCACGGTCATGGCCGGGTCTGCCCCTTCCGGAGAGCGATCAGGTGATCATGGAGTTGGGACAGGGTGAGCAGCACACGGTCGTTGACCGCCCAACCTTCGGCGGTGACGCTGATTGTCAGCACTTCCTCACCTGGCTGCTCGACGACCCGATACCCGGATCGGTTCAGAACATGATGGGCAAGATCGGCGTCCACACCGTGCCCAACGACCCGTGCGACCGGACGCCCGGTATCGGACTGCCAGAAGGTGAGAGTGTGAAGGTCAAAGGTGATTCCTTCGGTGCGGAAGGCCGATTCGAGTGCGCCGTTGCGGGCTAGATCCTCCGGCCCTCCGATCGTCACGTCCGTGTCGTGTCCGGCTACCCATAGGGTGTCGGCGTAACGCATCACCGGCTCGATGTCATGGCTGCACACCACTACGGCGATGTTCCGGTCCGTGCATACCCCGCGCAGCATGCCGAGTAGGGCGATCCGTCCTGGCGGATCGAGGAAGGAGGTTGGCTCGTCGAGCAGCAGTATGGACGGCTCCTGGGTCAGCGCTCGAGCGACCATCACCCGTTGGCGCTGACCGTCCGACAGCTCGCCGATGAAGGCGTCGGCTAGATCGGTCGCTCCGACGGCTGTCAAAGAGTCATCGATGACGGCGTGGTCGCGGGGCCTCAGACGTCCCCCGATGCCAGAGTGCGGGTGACGCCCTAGCGAAACAATGTCTCGACACGTGAGACGAGCTACCGACACTTTATCAGTGAGGACGGTCGACAGGGTTTGGGCGATCTGACGGCGCGACATCCGTGACGTCGCTGTGCCGTTGAGCTCCACCTCGCCCCGTAGACTCGGCTGCAATCCCGCCACCGAGCGCAGCAGGGTCGACTTGCCGGCACCGTTGGGGCCGACGAGCCCGACCATCTGTCCGGCCTCCACCGAGCCCGTCACCCCAGACAGCACTGTGGTGGTGTGGTGGCCTGACCGGTATCCGACGTCCAGGCTCTTTACAGCGAGACCCATCACGTCGCCTCCGCCTCCCGGTACCAACGGATGAGGATGACCATGACGACCGGCGCGCCGAACACCGCATTGACCGCGTTGACGGGCAGCACATCGTCACCCGGCAGCTGGGCCAGAATGTCCGCCACCAAGGCTAGTGAGCCGCCCGTAAGAATGCACCCGGGCAGCAGATAGCGGTGGTCGGCGGTGCCCAGCACGCCGCGCGTCAAGTGAGGTACCGCAATTCCAAGAAAGCTGATCGGCCCGCAGAAAGCGGTGGCCGCCCCGGCAAGGATGGCCGTGCTGGCGACCAGCAGGGAGCGCACCACCTTGAGGTTCATCCCCATCGTCTGGGCGTACCGTTCCCCCAGTAGGAGGGCATTGAGGGGTTTGGCGAGCGGCAGACTGGCCCCGATCATGATCACCATAATCGGGACCATCACCTTGAGGTTATCCCAGGTCACGCCGTGGTAACTGCCAAACTGCCAGCGGGTGTATTGAGCAACGAGTTCTGGGCTGGCGCGCGACAGCAGTACCGTCACCCCCGACGACACGAAATACCCGATCATGACACCGAGCAGCAACAGGATCGTTGAGGAGTGGATAAACCGTCCTGTCAGCATGACGATGCATAACACGACGGTCGCGCCTAGAGCAGCCGCAACCATGATCAACAGGTCCGAGCCGATGCCCAACCCAGAGGCGAAGGCGGCCGCCCCCATCGACGTGGAGGCGGACAACACCACCAGGGCGACGCCCAGACTGGCTCCTGAAGAGATACCAAGCACGTAGGGGTCAGCCAGTGGATTGCGAAATAAGGTTTGCATCTCCAGACCCGATATCCCCAATGCTGCTCCGACGAGCAGCGCGGCGATGGTGCGGGGTTCGCGAACGTCGCTGACGATCGTCAAGGCGACCGGATCGACGTGGGTGCCGCCGGTGATGATCGTCATGACGTCACCGATCGGGATGTTCACTGAGCCTAGGGCCAATCCGGCGAGGGCCACCAAGACGAAGATCACGGTGAGGATCACGAAACGGACGGGCAACGGTAGCCCTCGCCGTCGTCGCTGCGTCGTCACTTGGCGGTGGCCTTTCGGTAGAAGGTGAACTGGTGGTCGGTGCTGAGTTCAGGGTGAAGGATCGCCGACAGGTCCGCCAGCACAAGGTCGGGCCGGACGACACCGGTCTGCCAGTAGTCGTTGCCGTGTCTCGGATCGGCGCGCAGGGTGGCGTCCCAGACATTGCCGGTATGCATCGCCTTGAGGGTCTTCATTCGCGGATCGGCCCTGATGATGTCGGGTATCGATGACTTTTCCGGTTCGTTGATCTGACCATCGATCCAGAAGTCGGCGTTGTGGGCTTTCTTAAGGATGGTCTCGGTGGTCATCTTCGACGAGGCCACCCCATGCACGTCTTTGAAGACGTACTCGCCGCCGGCATCGCGCAGGAACTGGATGGAATAGTTTTCGTCGGGCTTGATGTACCAGATGCCCTTGAACTGGTAGCCGTACAGCACGCTGGGCCGCGTTGTCACTGTGGCGGTGTGCTGAACAGTCTGGTGGTACTTCTTGGCGATCTCGTCGTATTTCTGGTTCGCGACGCGCTCGGCATTGACGAACAGTGAGTCGTACTTGATCCATTCGGCGCGTCCCAGTGGGGTGTTCTCAAGGAAATCGGGCTCGGCGACTACTGGTGTACCCATCTCCTTGACTTTGGCGAACTTGCTCGGGTCGTCGTGGCCGCTGACGATGAACAGGTCGGAGCGCAGTGAGGCAAGCTTCTCGGTGTTGATCTCGGTGGTGCCGTCCCCGGCGGCGAAATCCGCGACCTTGTGGGCCTTGAGAGCTTCGCGGGTCTTCGGGTCGCCAACCCTGTCCACATTGGCCATCCCAACCACGGTGTCCAGCTTGTTCATCATCTGGAACTTCAAGGGTTCGGTGGTTGATCCGAGTGCAACCCGGGTAGTGGGGATGCTGATCCGCTGCGCCGTGGCGAGATCGCCGGTCAACGACGGCTTGGGGGCACCGCACTGCACCAGAACGTACGTGGCCTTCCTTGGTGAGGTGTTTGACGGGTGCTTGATCGTCACCACCTTGTAGGACTTGTGATACGAAACCGTGATGCCGCGAGCGTCACTGAAAGTGGCCTTCTCGGGGAAGTAGTCCTTCTGCGGGTCGAAGTTCTTGATGCAGGACCGCCCAGACTGGGTCGAAGAGTCTGGGGACCCTGAGCACCCGGCGAGGGCCGCGAGAACCAGAGCGACGACTGTCAGACCCGCGATGGGATGATGGATGTGCATGCGTGCTCCAAAGGGAAGCCGTGGTGCGCGGCGGGATCAGGCGAGCTTCTGGTAGTAGTACGGCGTGTACCCGGGCATGAGGTCGGGATGGAAGATGTACGTGAGGTCCTTGAGGACAATGTCGGGGTGAACGACTCCGGATTGCCAAAAGTCATTGCCGGTGTCGGGGGCGGTGCGCTTGGTCGGATTCCAAACCTTTCCCTTCTGGAAGGCCAGTAGGTTGCCGTAGCGTGGGTTTTGCTTCAGGGCGTCCGCCTTGGTTTTCCACGTCGTCATAGACATGTAGTTGCCGTTGAGCCAGAAGTCGGCCTTGGAGCCGTATTTGAAAACCACCTCCGAGTCGGTGGGAACGGCGCCGGTCTTCTTGACGGCCCCACCCATGACATCGGATGCCCCGGCGTCGGACATGAACCGGATCATGTAGGAATCGGTGCCAGGAACGTACCACTGGCCTTTGGTCTCCTGGCCGACGAGGACGCTAGGCCTGGAGGTGCCACCCTTAGCCGTTTTCGCAACCTCGTCGTAGCGCTTGGTGATGTCGTCGAAAGCTTTGGCGCTCAGAGCCTCTTTGTTGAGCAGCACGCCGTAGGCCTTCATCCATTCGGCGCGGGCCAGCGGGTCGGACTCGAGGTAGTCGAGGTCCGGCATTACGGGGATGTTGGCAGACTGTACCTGTTTGAATCCCTCCACTGCGGCGCTGGCGGCGAGCACGATGTTGGGTTTAAGGGCGATGATCTTCTCCGGGTCGGTGTTCATCCCAGCCGCCCCGTAGCTGGCAACCTTACGGGCTTCCAAAGTATCGCGAGCCGGGCCGCGGTAGATCTGCTTGAGCTGGTTGACGCCGACGATGGTGTCCAGGGAGTTGAGGGTTTGGAAGACCGGTATCTGGGTGGTCGAGGAGGCGGCGACCCGCTTGACCGGCACGTCGACGATCTGGGCCTTGGCAAGGTCGCCGGTCAACGACGGCTTGGGCGCGCCGCACTGCAGCAATACCAAGGTTTGCGCCATCTTGCCCTTCTTGCCGAAGGTCATCACCTTGTAGGACTTGTGGTAGCTGATGCTGACCTCTTTGGCTCCGGTAAAGGTGACCTTGTCGGGGAAATAGTCCTTGTCCTTGTTGAAAGATCCTGCCGGGATGCACCCGGACATATTGGCGCCGGTGCCAGACGATGAGGTCTTCGCCGACCCCTCCCCGGAAGTGGAGCCGGTACCGGAACAGCCGGCCAGAGCGAGGCTGGGGGCGACGAGAAGGGTGATGAGGGCCGAGATCCTTCTCGACGCCGTCTTCGGAATGCTCATGCGGTTCTCCCTGCGGTCATGCCGCAGGACCAGCACACATTTGTGCTCGGCGGACCTCTGCGGCGAAAGTCGTCACTGCCCCTCCGCAGCAAGTCGACCGGGCTGAGCCTGGTGGCATCACCGTTGCGCGAGAGCGTCGGACTTGCACCGACTTCGCTCACTGTGGAGTGCCTCGGACCGAGTCCGATTCGAGGCAATCGCACATTAACACCATGCACATGGGGTGCGTTGCGGGGGCTGGGATGTGGGTTCGCCAACGGGGTGCTGGCACTTCCTGTCTCACACCACCGAACTGAGACAACCGATGACCTCCCAGGGTCGCTGCGGGGCCACCAATTCGTGCAGCTCTTCGACGTCGCCGGGGGCACAGGCCAGCACGAGGCAAGTCGACGGCCCGCCAGAGTGCGTCAAGTCGACATCGGTGTGCTGGGATTCGACGCGCAGCCCCGCCGTGGCGGCCAGCTGCTCGGCCTCCCACGCTACCCCGTGAGACCCAACCGGGACGCAGTCGTGCACCTTCCCCGAGGCCATCAGTGCCCGAACCTCCGCGACGTCTACAATCTCATCCCTACCAGGGGCGACGTCGTCGTCAGGAGCGGAGATCGGAGCTCCGACGCACACCACGGCGTCACTGTCCTGGGCTTTCGGCAACTCGCCGTCCGGCATGACACCGATGACCGTCACCCCGATGCCGGTCTGGGTCGTGGCGACGTTATCCTCCGTTGACCCGGTGACCGCATCGGGGTCGATCCCGGCTGCGGTGGCACAACGTTGGAACTCGGCGATCATGGGCTGGGCAGATGCATGGTCTTGACACAGAGTGTCGACAAGGATGAGCGGACGTGCACCGGCGCACAGTACTTCCAGCAGTGGCACCCGCGCCCCCAGATGAGCACACCACACTGGGTCAGCTGGATAGGGATCGTCAGGTCGCGATCCGATGCCGCCGATAGCGTCGCAGGCGATGACCAGACGGGAGGCCGGAACGTCGGCCACCAGCAGATCGCGCAGACGAGTGACGGGCAATCTCATTGCGGGGACATGGTTCGGGGCGATCACGGTCTCATTCAACCGCGACCGCCCCGAAACCGCATCGTCACGACGTCACGGCAGGATGTCCTCGTAGTAGGTGTTCTTCAACAGCTTCGACAACAGCCACCCACCCGGCAGACGTCCGTTGTTCAGCGTCTTCGCCGAAGCCAGCAGGGAGCGGATGTCATATTGGGCTGGCCAGATGGGCGGAATGTCACGGTCAAGGTCGAGCAACCCGTAGACGGCCATCATTGCGGTGCGGGCCGAGCCCTCCGTAGTGAAGATGCAGTCGTCAGGGGTTTCAACAAACTGCCCAAGGCAGGCGAGGTTGACGCAGCCATCGGGAATGACCTCGGGCCGATCGCCCTTGCCACGCGGCATGAAAAAGGCTGTGACGTAGGGCATCGTGGCAATGCGCACCTTGGTGCGAGCCTTGATCTCCTCGAACTGGTCGAGCAGGCCAAAGTGGTAGCAGTATTCCTTGAGTAATTCCTCGCCGGTGCACTCCAGCATCGGCTTGTGCACACAGTCACCCTTCGCGAAGGGGTACAGTCCGTAGGCCCAAGCCACCCCCCAGTCCTCGGGCTGGCCGTGGAACTGCGGCTGGCGGTTCATCGTCAACGACAGGCACCACGAAGAGTCCTCGGCTGTGATGATGCCACCGGTGACGGTGCGTCCCGACAGTGGATCATTGCCGGTCAGTTCCTTGATCTTCTTGAGGAACGGGTGGTCGCGTCCGATGAAGTTGAAGCTGATCGACTGCCACACCGTCTTGTCGGGATCGGCGCAGAAGACATCCGGGCGTCCAAAGACTGGGGAACGTTTCACCAGGTTGCGCCATAACTGCCAGCCGGCCTCCATCTCCTTGTGGTAAGGGGCAGCGTGGTCCATGTCACCGTAGCCGGTGCATTCAGTGAGCGAGCCGTTGGTGACGAAGACCAGATCCTTGGGGGTCATCTCGATGCGGTGGTTGCCGCCTTGGGCATCGCGGTACAAGACGGCGCGGGCGATCTTGCGGTGCGCAGTGATCTCTAAGTCGACGTCGTAAACCAGCGACTCGTACTGGAAGTTGACCCCCTGATCGGTCAACCAGCGCACAAGTGGCACGACGAACGAGTCGTACTGGTTGTACCTGGAGAATCTCAGGCACGACAGATCGGAGAACCCGGGCAGATACTGCAAGAAGCGATGCATGTAGCGCTTGAGCTCGGTTAGCGACTGCCACTGCTCGAAGGCGAACATCGTCTTCCACAAGGTGTAGAAGGTCGACTGGAGGAAATCCTCGTCGAACCAGTCCTCGATGGACTTGTAGTAGGTGTCGGACTCCTTGGCCAGCAGAAGCCTGACGATCGCCAGCTGACCTTTCTTATTGAGCCCCATTTTCGAGGCGTCGCGCTTGTGACCGCAATTATTAATGATCCGGCACCGGTTGATGTTGGGATCGTTCTCGTTCACGATACGGAACTCGTCAAGCACCGAATAGGGAGCCGGCATCTCCAAAGCTGGAA
The DNA here is from genome assembly GCF_001642025.1 of Cutibacterium namnetense. Taxonomy (GTDB): domain Bacteria; phylum Actinomycetota; class Actinomycetes; order Propionibacteriales; family Propionibacteriaceae; genus Cutibacterium; species Cutibacterium namnetense. The sequence goes on from NZ_LWHO01000001.1 coordinate 186,857, forward strand.
TGTCCTGCATGATGTCCCAGAAGCATTCAAAATGCTGGCCCATTTCGCGCCCGCCGCGGGCAATGAAGCCCGCCTCGGTGTCGCCGTTGCCGTCGAAAGCGCCGCCAGGGACCTTGAGCTCCTCGAGGATGGTGATGTTAGCTCCGGGCAGCTGACCGTCGCGGATGAGGAAGGCGGCGGCGGTCAGGGCCGCGATCCCCGAGCCGACGATGTAGGCCTTGCGCTCGGCAGCATCGTCGGGGGTACGGGTCGGTTGTGGGTGTAGGTGCCCAGATCGTTGTGGACGTACGCATTGCCATCAGGGCTGGTCGGGTAGCTGCGTTGGTAGATGTGTTGGAAGTTCGTCATGATTTACTCCTCGCGCGACTCTCCCGGAAGTTCTTCGGTGAACCTCGACCATCTCCACGATAGCGCTGCCGCAGCGCAATGGAACTTCGCCGCCAGCCTTTGCAGGAATTCTTAAGGTGCGCCGTCAGTTCTCAGCAACGGAGCACGAGTCCTTGTCACTGCAAGGTGCCATACTGGTCCTTGGACACGGGGTGCGCCTTGGTGGCGCTGAGATCACACCCGTGGAACCTGATCTAGTTCGTACTGGCGAAGGGATGTCCAAGATGGTTATTTCCACCACCGACGCGGCTGCTGAGCGGGGGGCAATTCCCCGCGTGCTATCGATTGCGGGAACCGATCCGTCCGGGGGCGCTGGCACCGCAGCCGACACCAAGTCGATCACCGCAGCAGGTGGATATGCGATGACTGTTGCCACCTCCCTGGTGGCCCAAAACACCACGGGGGTGCGGGCCCTCCACACCCCGTCCACCGAGTTCCTGGAGCAGCAGCTGTCAGCTATCAGCGACGATGTGACGATCGACGCCGTCAAGACGGGGATGCTCGGCACCGTTGAGATCGTCGACACGGTTGCGGCCTTCCTCGACGTGCACCGACCGCCGGTGGTTGTTGTCGATCCGGTCATGGTCGCCACTAGCGGGGACCGCCTCCTTGCCCCCGACGCCGAAGCAGCCATGCGCGAGTTTTGTCGCCGCGCGACCGTCATCACCCCGAATACTTCAGAGCTTGCGGTGCTGTGCCAAAGTGACCCGGCGACGACTCAGGAACAGGCAGTGGAGCAGGCTCGGCGGTGGGCGGCTGAGACGGGAACGGCCGTCGTCGTCAAAACCGGCCATCTGGATTCGCAGCGAGTCGACAACGTGTGGGTGACACCAGACGGGACGACGTACACCGCCCCGGCAGCGCGAGTGGAGACGACCAACACCCACGGCACTGGATGCTCGCTGTCGTCGGCACTGGCGACCCGGTTGGGTGCTGGTGATACCCCAGGGAACGCTCTGGTGTGGGTCACCGACTGGCTACACGAGGCGATTCAGTACGGGTCGGCGCTGAACGTCGGTAAAGGCCACGGCCCAGTGGACCATTCTCATCGGGCACGTCGGCTGGCCGAGGATGCCTCAGCGGTGGCGTGGCTCGCGCCAATCGACCCATTGGAGTCTCCAGAAGACTTGGTTGGATCGGCTGAGCCTGTACCGGAGGCGGTCGTTGCCCCAGGCGGGCCATGGACGACAGCCCTGTGGCAAGCAAGCGGGGACATCGCGCGTCGCATCGAGGACGCTAACTTCGTTGCCGCTCTCGTCGACGGCACCCTGTCGAAATCGGCCTTCGAATTCTACCTGGGGCAAGACGCTCAGTACCTCACCTACTACTCACGAGCCTTGGCGTCCTTGGCGGCTCGTGCTGTCGATCCGGAAGAGTCGGTGTGGTGGGCGCAGTCCTTCCAGGCGTGCCTTGTCGAGGAAGCAGAACTGCACCGCTCCTGGCTGGGGGACCGCGGCGAGGCGATCGCGGGGCCGGTGACCATGGCCTACACGGATTTCCTATTAGCCCGGACGCTAGGTGATGACTACGTTGTCGGTACGGCAGCGGTGCTGCCCTGCTTCTGGCTTTATGCGCACCTGGGTGCCAAGGTTCCGCATGTTCCCGAGGACCACCCTTATGCCTCATGGCTGCAGACCTACGGAGACCCAGAGTTCGTCGAGGGGACGTCACACACCATCAGCGTGGTAGAAAAAGCCTTCGAGAACGCCTCCCCGGTCGGTCGGGCCCGCGCTGCCCACGCCTACCTGACCGCCTGCCGCCACGAGTTGGAATTCTTCGATCAGGCCTTGCGGGTCTGACTGGCTCGTCAAGGATCCACATGACCGCACCTGTGTTTGCTACGCCTCGGACCCCAGCAGGAACATCAATGCCCGGTGAGAGGCGCGCTGCTTCGTGGGTTTGTCATCGGCAACATCCACGTCTCCCTTCGCCTGGCGGCCCTAGGACTGCAATTATCGACGGGCGAGATACCGACATCAACGATGTGGCGAGGGCGGCATGACGGTTGACGAGGTTGCTGCAGCGGTGCGTCGCCGGGCTGTGATGGTCCATTGCCTCACCGCCACTGTCAGCATGTCGCTGGTGGCCGACGGCTTGTTGGCGGCAGGGCTGCGTCCCATGATGACCGAGACCCTGGAAGAGGCGCCGGTCATCGTCACGGCTGCGGACGCATTGTTGGTGAATCTGGGAACCCTCTCCACCGACGGGATGGCCGGCATCCCGGCCACCGTTGCCGCGCGTCCCGAGGAAACCCCGTGGGTGCTTGACCCGACGGCCATCGGGCTGGCCCCGGTGCGTACCCGGATGGCCCGAGAGCTCCTTGATGCTAGGCCTGACATCGTTAAAGGGAACGCCTCAGAGGTCCTCGCCCTCGCCGGCGGAAAAGGTGGACGCGGAGCCGATTCTGCTGACACCCCACAACACGCCGCCGATGCGGCCATCGAGGTGGCGCGCCGCACCGGGGGAGTCGTGGTGGTCTCGGGGCCGACAGATATCGTCGTAACCGCTGATGGGGTGGCTGAGAGAATCGCGCGCGGACATCCGATGATGGCGCGGGTGACAGGGACCGGATGCCTGCTAGGCGCTTTGGCTGCGGGGTGCCTCGTGACAGCCGATGACGCAGTTGAAGCCGCGGTGGCGGCCGTGACGTGGCTCGACGTAGCCGGGGAGATCGCGGCAGCGCGTGCTGGCGGACCCGGAAGTTTTCGGGTGCAGTTACTTGACGCCCTTGACGAAGCGGCGACAACTGGAAAAGAGGAGGCGAGATGACCCTAGACCTGCGGTGCTATTTAGTGACATCGGGGAGCGATCGCCACACCGTCGAGACGGCCGCGTTAGCCGCTGGGGCGGGCGCCGGAATGGTGCAGGTGCGGGCCAAGGAATTGTCCACTCGCGACCTGCTTAGCCTGGTTTTGCAGGTTGGCGAAGCGGTTCGTAGGGCGAATCCCGCGACCCGGGTGGTTGTAGATGATCGCGCCGATGTCGCCTGGGCAGCCATGCGGGCGCAAGGGAACGTCCACGGGGTGCACGTCGGATCGCAGGATCTCCCGGTACGTGACACGCGGGCGATGCTGGGCCCCGACGCGATTGTTGGTTACACGACGGGGACCTTGGACCTGGTGAGATCGGCCGAGCTGTTCGCCGATGCACTCGACTATGTGGGCGCCGGGCCCTTCCGACCTACCCCGACCAAGGAATCGGGCCGCTCCCCCCTCGGCGTTCAGGGGTATCCGGCCTTAGTAGCGGCGAGCAGCCTGCCGATTGTGGCCATCGGTGATGTCCAGGTGGCGGATGTCCCTGCGCTGGCAGCTACCGGTGTGGCGGGCATCGCGATGGTGCGGGCCATCATGGCCTCTGCTGATCCCGCTGCAGTGGTGCGGCAGGTTGTGCAGGCCTTCGATGAAGTCCGGGTCAGTTCAGGCTCCTAAGCGGTTTCGTGGGTTGAAGTTTTCCCCTGTCAGGGTGGCAGATGGCGGTCCCGCCTTACTTTGCGAAGCTGTGACTTTGCTGCCGGTATCTCTGTCCTTTCCCTTGCGACCTCTTCCCCTGCTACCTCCGTGTGGTGATACGGGTCGTGATCATCAGAGATGCCTGGTGGTGTTGCAGGTCGTGCGGTCATAACCCCGATTTCCACAACTGGGCATAACCACCTGTCATCTAGCTAGAGAGGTCAGCAGGTTTTACGTCGGTATGGCGCCATTCATGATCTGGCGCAGAACCTGGTTGGTGAACGTGGTCTTGGGGCGGTGGCGTTTGTGCAAGTGATTGATAATCCAGTCGAGTACGAACTTCGGATCGCGCCGCAGCATCGTCGGGGTGGTGTGCAAGATCCTCCACCCGGCCTGCTCCAGATGGGCCGAACGCAACATCATCGCCTCATACCCCTCCGGGGTGCCGTGGACCGAGCGGCCTTCCATCTCCACATCCACCATTTCAGCCTGGAACGCTTGATCCAGGAAATAGTGATAATTCTCCTCACCAACCCATACTTCGTGGTTTGGCCTATGACCAGTAATCCCGGCTGCCCGTAGGATCCGCGTCAATTCCAGTTCGGGGATTGACCAGGGGTTCAGGTCGATGTCGGCTAGCGCACGGTCGACTTCGGATTTCGAGTAGCGGCCGGTGAGGGCTTTGCGAGCTGCCCGACATGAGGCCGGGGTCACTAGGCGTTGGCGCAGGGCCTGGCACACCCAGTCCCACTGACCTTGGATCGCCAGGATGATCACCGATACCTCCGGAATCGCGACCTGTACCCCGGCATCTTCGGTGGTGAAGTCGTGGGGCACGTGCCAGCGATGTACCCAGATACGGGGTCGTGTCAGGCGGCGGGTGGGTGAGAACGCCTCGATGGTCTTGATGCCGGTGTAGTCCCAGCGCCGCTGAGTGACCGGATTTTCCAGCCCGAGTAATACCAGGGCGGCCATGCCGACCAGTGTCGCGTCGCGGTGCCACAACTGCAGCGCCTGGATCAACGTAGTGACGTGGCGGGCAACCCCGGTCGCGGCCACCACTCCCGGCAGGACTCGTGCTGCATCGCCTCGGGCGACGGCTCGGTCAGCCTGCCCCCGCAATGGGCTGTCACGGACAATGCGCGCCGCCCCGCCGTTGTGGCGCAGCTCTAGTTCAAGATTTTCCCTCATGTCCACAGTTATCGGCGTGGACTCGCAGATGCGCCATGCTTTTCCAAACCTGTGGACGACCCAGCTCAGGCCACCCGACCTGGCTGTGGATAATTCGCGGCCCACCCTCACCCCAACCACGCAGGATGGCACCACGGGCAGTTGTAGCCCCGATCGCCACAGCCAGGCTGGAGGAGGGGAGGGCCACTGTGGGGGTCGTGAAGAGAGCGACCGGGGTGACACGCTCCCGGAGCCAATTCGGACCGGCGATGTTAGGAAAACGTCAGGATCTGGCACACCCCCATATGGGATCCGTAGGGAAGCGCGACAACGCCCTGGTCACACGGTTTCGATGGGTGGTGGTGCCACAACCGGCACCCCCGGAAAACCCGGGTCATCGTCAAGGAGCCTGTCATGCTCGACGTCATCTGGCTGCTCGGTGTCATCGCCTTGTTCATCTTGCTTGCCCTGTGCGTGAAGGGAGTCGATGCGCTATGACCATCCTCAATCTGGTGGCCGCCATCCTCGGTATATCCGCCGTTGTGTACCTCGTGATCGCCCTTATCCGCCCGGAGCGTTTCTGATGACGTGGTTCTATTTCCTGGCGAGTCTGGCTCTGCTCGCTATCGCGCTCGGTATCGCCCAACATCACCTGGGCGCCTACATGGCCCGTGTCTTCACCTCTGATGAGGACACGAGGATCGAGAGCTGGTGCTACCGCATCATGGGGGTCAACCCTCGCGCCGGTCAGACGTGGAAGTCGTATGCTCGCGCGGTATTGGCCTTCAGCTTGTGCGGTGTCGTCTTCCTTTACGCCCTGCAACGTCTTCAGCCGTGGCTGCCATGGTCGTTGGGCAAGCGATCGGTAAATCCGGCAGTTTCCTTCAACACCGCAATCTCTTTCGTCACGAACACCAACTGGCAGGCCTACTCCCCGGAGGCGACCCTCGGGCACTTCGTCCAGTTCGTCGGCCTGTGCGTGCAGAATTTCGTCTCCGCCGCCACCGGTATTGCCGTTGCGGTTGCGCTGGTGCGCGGATTCGTCGGCCGCGGGAAGCACACCATCGGCAACTTCTGGGTAGATCTCACCCGTTGCACGCTGCGCATTCTCATGCCGACTGCCGCAGCCGCGGCTTTCCTGCTTATCGCTGGTGGCGCGGTCCAGAACTTCACCGGGTTCCTGCACGTGACTGGTGTGGCTGGCGGAGATCAGGTCATCCCGGGCGGCCCCGTCGCCTCTCAGGAGGCCATCAAAGAGCTTGGCACCAATGGTGGCGGCTTCTTTAACGGCAACTCGTCCCACCCCTTCGAGAATCCGCAGCCGTGGACGAACATGCTCGAGATCTTCCTCATCCTGCTCATCCCATTCTCGCTGCCTCGCACCTTCGGGAAGATGGTGGAAGATGTGCGGCAGGGTAGGGCAATACTCGCTGCGATGGTCGTCTTGTTCACCATCAACCTATTTGCCATGGCCGCCGCCGAATTCTCCGGCCACGGTACTGCCGCACGCCTAGCGGGAGCCGCGATGGAGGGCAAGGAGCAGCGGTTTGGACTGGCCCAGTCGGTCCTGTTCGCTAACTCGACGACGATGACTTCCACCGGCGCAGTTGACTCGATGCACGACTCCTTTACCGCTATCGGAGGCATGTTCACCATGCTGAACATGATGCTCGGCGAAGTTAGCCCTGGCGGTGTGGGAACTGGCCTGTATGGCATGCTCGTTGTTGCGGTCATCGCGGTCTTCATTGCCGGGCTTCTGGTCGGTCGTACGCCGGAATACCTCGGCAAGAAGATCGGCCCGCGCGAGATGAAGCTGTCTGCCCTGTACATCCTCGTCATGCCAGCCCTGGTGCTGTGCGGTGTATCCCTGAGCCTGGCTGTCCCAGGCATACGTAGTAGTGTCGTCCATACCTCGATCGCTAATCCGGGTGAGCACGGGCTGTCCGAGTTGGTGTACGCCTTCACCTCAGCTGCCAACAACAATGGTTCGGCCTTCGCTGGTTTGGACGCCTCGACGAATTGGATGTGTGCCGCTCTCGGTGTGGTTATGCTCCTCGGACGCTTCGTACCGATCATCCTCATCCTGGCTCTGTCGGGTGCTTTGGTTGAACGCGACCCAGTGCCGGTCACCGCTGGCACCCTTCCCACTCACAACGCACTGTTCACCACCCTGATCGTGTTCACCGCCATCCTCGTCACAGCGCTTGTCTTCTTCCCGGTCCTCACGCTCGGACCGCTGGCCGAAGGATTGATCTGATCATGACCGTCATCCCCTCGAATTCGCGTTCTCACGGTCTCACCGGGGCTCAGGTGCGTCAGGCCCTGCCCGGTGCCATCCGCAAACTCGACCCGCGCTCCCAGTGGCGCAACCCGGTCATGTTTCTAGTGTGGGTTGGTGCAGCCCTGACAACCATTATTGCTGCTCTGGAGCTGCTCACTGGTGACACCGACGGCGGCGTCTCCATCGGCTTTTCCGCGGTCATCGCGGTGTGGCTGTGGTTGACTGTCATCTTTGCCAATCTTGCCGAGTCGATTGCTGAGGGTCGCGGCAAGGCCCAGGCCGAGACCCTGCGCAAGACCCGCACCGCCACCAGTGCGATTCGCGTCGACGGCTGGGACGAGCGGAACGATCCGTCCGCTGAGCGCACCGCGACAACCGAGGTCGTCTCCTCGGAGCTCAAGTATGGCGACGTCGTCGTTGTGGCGGCGGGCCAGACGATCCCGGGTGATGGGGACATCGTCTGGGGCATCGCTTCGGTCGACGAATCGGCCATCACCGGCGAGTCAGCCCCTGTGGTGCGTGAGTCCGGCGGTGACCGATCTGCCGTCACCGGCGGCACGACAGTGCTTTCGGACCGCATCGTCGTCAAAATCACCTCGAAGCCCGGGCAGAGTTTCGTCGACCGTATGATCGCTTTGGTTGAGGGCTCCGGACGTCAGAAGACCCCCAACGAGATTGCCCTCAATATTTTGTTGGCGAGCCTCTCGATCGTCTTCGTCCTCGTTACTCTGACCCTCAACCCGATCGCATCCTTGGCCGCTAAGCCGGTGAGTATCACGGTATTGGTGGCGCTGTTGGTTTGCCTCGTCCCGACGACGATCGGCGCTCTCCTGTCGGCTATCGGCATCGCGGGTATGGACCGTCTAGTGCAGCACAACGTGTTGGCGATGTCTGGACGCGCGGTGGAGGCTGCCGGTGATGTAACGACCCTTCTGCTCGACAAGACTGGCACCATCACCTACGGAAACCGTCGTGCCAGCGAGTTCCTCCCGATGCCGGGTGTCAGCGACGCAGAGATTCGTGACGCGGCCGCCCGGTCCTCACTGGCCGACCCGACTCCGGAGGGCACCTCCATCGTCGATCTGGCCCGCGAGCAGGGCTTTTCTCCTGATGCCTACGGCGAGCAGGGGGAGGTCGTTCCCTTCACCGCACAGACCAGAATGTCGGGCATCGACCTTCCTGACGGCACCGAGATCCGTAAAGGTGCTGGATCCGCTGTACGCGCCTGGCTGACGGAGTCCCACATCAATATGGACATCGACACGCTGGCGCACATGGATCGCCGGGTCGACTCGGTGTCCCAGTCCGGTGGTACTCCGCTCGTCGTGGCGGTACGCACCCCCGACCACTCGGGCAAGGTGCTCGGCGTCGTTCACCTCAAGGACATCGTCAAGGAGGGTCTAACCGACCGGTTTGCTGAGCTGCGTCGAATGGGCATCCGCACCGTCATGGTGACCGGAGACAACCCGCTGACCGCAGCCGCCATTGCCAAGGAGGCTGGCGTGGACGATTTCCTCGCCGAGGCCACCCCGGAGGACAAGCTCGCCTACATCCGCAAGGAGCAGGAGGGTGGCCGGATGGTCGCGATGACCGGTGACGGCACCAACGATGCCCCGGCTCTGGCCCAGGCGGACGTCGGCGTCGCGATGAACACCGGCACCTCGGCTGCTAAGGAGGCCGGCAACATGGTGGACCTTGACTCCGACCCGACGAAGCTCATCAGCATTGTCGGAATCGGCAAGCAACTACTCATCACGCGCGGTGCCCTGACGACCTTCTCGATCGCCAACGATATTGCCAAGTATTTTGCGATCATCCCAGCGATCTTCATGGCGACCTACCCGGGTCTGTCGGCCCTCAACATTATGGGTTTGCATTCCCCAGCGTCAGCGGTGCTCTCGGCGATCATCTTTAACGCCATCATCATCGTTATTTTGGTTCCGCTGGCCCTCAAAGGCGTGGCATACAAGCCCGCCGGGGCGTCGAAAATCCTCGCACGGAACCTGCGCATCTACGGGTTGGGCGGTGTTGTTGCGCCGTTCATCGGCATCTGGCTTATCGACCTGATTATCCGTCTCATTCCCGGCTTCTGATCGGAGTTCATCATGATCATCTCCTCTAGGACTCGCACCGTCCTCGTCGGGTTGCGCTCGATGCTGCTGTTTACTGTTATCGTCGGCGTCGTGTACACCGGCCTTATGACTGGGCTGGGCCAGTTGATGCTCCATCACCAAGCCAACGGCTCGCAGTTGGAGGTCAACGGCAAGGTGGTCGGCTCGACCCTCATCGGCCAGTCCTTCACCGACAAGGGTGGAAGGCCGTTGCCGAAGTACTTCCAGCCGCGTCCCTCGGCTGCCGGTGACGACGGTTACGATGCCGGGTCCTCGGGCGGTTCCAACATGGGCCCGGAAAACCCGGACCTGGCGAAGGCCATCAAGGAGCGTCGCAGCCAGGTGGCGGCCTTCAACCACGTCGATGCTGACCGGGTACCCGCTGATGCTGTGACGGCGTCGTCGTCGGGTCTGGACCCACATATCAGCCCCGAATACGCCAATATCCAGATCGCTCGGGTGGCGAAGGCTCGTCATCTCGACAAGGCCGTCGTACGGCGGATCGTTGACGATAACACCACGGGACGCCAACTCGGGTTCCTCGGTGAGACTAAGGTCAACGTCGTGACGCTCAATGCCGAACTGGATCGCCAGCACTGACGGTGCTGACGGTCGGGTAATCATGGCCTAGGAGGACGCGGTGGCTGTTCGGGGAAGGTTGCGGGTGCTGCTGGGCGCGGCACCGGGCGTCGGCAAGACCTACGCCATGCTTGACGAGGGCAAGCACCTGCGCGCCGGGGGGTCTGATGTCGTTATCGCCGTTGTTGAGACTCACGGCCGGGCAGCTACTGCGGCAATGACCGAGGGGATGGAGGTCATCCCGCGGCACTACGTCGAGTGCCGTGGCATTGAGCTGCCGGAGATGGATCTTGACGGGGTGCTGGCCCAGCACCCTGACGTCGCCCTCGTCGACGAACTTGCCCACACCAACGCCCCCGGGTCCCGTAATGAGAAGCGTTGGCAGGACGTTGAGGAGCTTCTGGAGGCCGGGATTGACGTCATCTCGACGGTCAACATCCAGCACATCGAGTCCCTCAACGACGTCGTTGAGCAAATCACTGGGGTACCACAGCGCGAGACTGTCCCGGACACCGTGCTGCGCAGGGCCAGCCAGGTGGAGGTCGTCGACCTCGCCCCGCAGGCCCTGCGCGACCGGTTGTCGAGCGGCAAGGTGTATCCGGCCGAGCGGATCGACGCGGCCTTGTCAAACTACTTCCGGCTCGGCAATCTCACCGCCCTGCGTGAGTTGGCCTTGTTGTGGGTGGCCGACGAGGTCGATCACGCGCTGGTCGACTACCGTAGCGAGCACGGCATCGACTCCCGTTGGGAAGCCCGTGAACGGGTAGTCGTCGCCCTGACAGGGGGTCGGGAGGGCGAAACCCTGCTGCGACGCGGTGCCCGGATCGCGGTTCGAGCCGGTGGCGGAGAGTTGCTGGCGGTGCACGTCACCACCGAGGACGGGCTGCGCTCCCCGCATCCGGGGGAACTAGCCCGGCAACGAGGGTTGGTGGACAAGCTAGGAGGGTCCTTCCACCAGCTCGTTGGCGATGACATCCCCGAGACTCTCATCGAGTTCGCGAAGTCGGTCAACGCCACCCAGCTCGTCATCGGGGCTAGTCGGCGTGGCAAACTCTCGCGGCTGTTGACCGGACACGACGTCGAGGCAGACATCATCCGGGCTTCCGGTGCTATCGACGTTCACATCGTCAGTCATGACGCCCAGGCGAAGGCGCTACGTTTGCCGCGGATGGGTGGGTCGTTGTCGACGCGGCGTCGGATCGCTGGTTTCGCTGTGCTGGCGGTGCTCGGGCCACTCTTGACGTGGCTGTTGGTGTCGTCGCGTAGCCCGGAGGCGCTGACGACCGATGTGCTGGCTTACGAGTTGCTGGCCGTCGTGGTGGCCTTGGTAGGTGGGGCATTTTCGTCGCTCATTGCGGCTCTGGCCTCGGGTTTTGCGCTGGACTATTTTTTCACCAAACCTTTCTACACCGTCACCGTCAACGAACCGTTACACCTGGTGGCACTGTTGCTGTACCTGCTCACCGCGGCCCTGGTGAGTGTTGTTGTCGATCGCGCTGCCCGTAAGACCCGGGTGGCTCGACGCGCCGCCGCTGAGTCGGGACTGTTGCAGTCGGTGGCCGGTTTGGTGCTGCGCGGCGAGGACGCCGTTGAGTCGTTGTTGTCCAGGGCGACTGAGGCTTTCGGGCTATCTGGGGCGCGATTGATGACCGACGGAAAGGTTGTGGCAAATTGGGGTACAACGAGTGATCAAGTCACGGAGCATCGCATCGACGACCATAGCGTGGTGGAATTCCACGGCCCGGAGCCGGACGCCTCGGAGCGTCGGCTGATGTCGGTCATCGCCGCCCAGTTGGGGACAGCCTTGGAGCAGCATCAGCTGGAGGAGACGGCGAAGGCGGTGGAGCCGTTAGCGGCCACCGACCGGGTGCGCACGGCGTTGTTGTCAGCGGTCGGTCACGACCTGCGTCGCCCCCTGGCGGCTGCCACCGCGGCTGTGTCTGGGCTGCGCAGCGAGTGGTCGAAGCTTTCTGACCAGGATCGTGCCGATTTGTTGGAAACCGCTGATGAGGCGTTGTCGCAGTTGGCGAATCTGGTCACCGACCTTCTCGACGTCTCCCGGTTGCAGTCGGGGGTGCTGGGGGTCTCGGTGATGGCGGTAGACCCGGCGGAGGTCATCATGCCGGCGTTGGACGAGTTGTCCCTGGGGCCGGCCGATGTGGAGATTGATCTGGGTTCTGACGTCCCCGAGATGATCGCTGACCCGGCCTTGTTGCAGCGAGTCGTCGTCAACCTGCTGTCGAATGCGCTGCGCTATGAGCCGGCAGGCAGTCGGGTGCGGTTGGCGGAGAGCAGCTTCGCCAACCAGGTGGAGATTCGGGTTATCGATCATGGCCCGGGCATTCCGGAGGACCGCCGTGACGATGTCATGGTGCCTTTCCAGCGGCTAGGTGATACGGATTCCAGCGTAGGGCTGGGGCTTGGCCTGGCGCTGTCGAAGGGGTTCGTCGAGGGAATGGACGGCACCCTGGCCTTGGAGGACACTCCCGGTGGGGGACTGACGATGGTGATCAGCTTGCCCCGAGTAGGGGATGAGGAGGCAAGTGCGCAATGAGAATTCTTATCGCTGATGACGACCCGCAGTTCCTGCGAGCCTTGCGGATCACTTTGAGAGCTAGGGGATACGAGGTCTTGTTGGCGCGTGATGGGCAGCACGCCTTGGAGATGGCCATCGATCACAAGCCGGACATCATTTTGCTGGATCTCGGAATGCCGCGTCTCGACGGGGTAAAGGTCATTGAGGCGGTGCGCGGCTGGTCGTCGGCGCCGATCCTGGTGATCTCGGGACGATCCGGGTCGGCCGAGAAGGTGGAAGCCCTTGACGCTGGGGCTGACGACTACGTCACCAAACCATTCTCGATGGATGAGTTGCTTGCCCGTATCCGCGTTTTGACAAGGCGTATCGGCCAGGACGAGGGAGATGAGGAACCAATCGTCGCTTTCGGGTCGGTGTGGGTGGATCTGGCTGCGCACACCGTGACCCGTGACGGGGCCAATGTCAGGCTGACGCCGACCGAGTGGCGGGTGCTGGAGCTGCTCATCCGTAATGAAGGTCGGCTGGTGACTCGTCAGACCATGCTGAGTCAGGTCTGGGGCTCCGAGCACGTCACCGACACCGGCTACCTGAGGCTCTACATTTCCCAGTTGCGCAAGAAGCTGGAGCCCGAGCCGAGTAGGCCGCGGTATCTCATCACTGATGCCGGAATGGGGTACCGGTTGGTGCTTGACCCCTGATATATGCATATAATAATGCACATGCCCACTAGAAACGTGTATGTCTCCGACGAAGACCAAAACCTGTTCCAAGAAGCAGCCGAGCTTGCAGGAGGGTTTTCACCTGCAGTGAGCGAAGCTCTGCGCGAGTACGTGAAACGTCGCAAGCTGATGAGGGGAGGGGCCGAGCAGGTTGAGGTAGATCTGCGTACTGACGGGATCGATCACCGTGTCTCGTTCATGGGGCGTCGGTTGGTCAAGGTGCAACGAGACCACGAGCAGGGCTGTCGCATTGATACCGTCTACGCGACTGCCAGGAAGCAATTTGCCGTGGTGTCGAAGGTGCGTCGTGCTCTGCCAAGCTGGGCCGGAGGCAAGGAAGATCTTTGGTCGCATCCAGAAACGTGGGACAAGGAATTCTGGACGGTCGGAGATCGTACGCTTAAAGTTTTTGCGAATTTGGATGAGTTGCGAGCGGCCGATGGTGAACTTGCAGAACGGGTCGACTCAGCGCTGCACGTCGCACCCTATGAGGTTCTGGACATTTAACACGTAGGGGGCTTGAGCGGTGGCCTGAGAGGTAGTGGTCGTCCATCTGCCGGCTACCACGTTTGACTGTTTTCGCTCGTCAGAAGCGTTTCGTCACCGATCAGTGGACCTACTATGCAGAGAGTTTGAACTGTGGCTCGGCTGCACGAACCGCGTGTTCTCGCTTGTCGCGAGGGGTTTACCGGGCATCGAAGCGGCCACCGGAACCCTGTGTTGTGGACTCTCGGGGTCAGTCTGTCCGCTCACTTGAGATGGCTTAACATTTCTGACCGACGCCGAAGTCTACGAACGCTGCGAAACGCCAACCGACGCCTTTGCAACCAAGCCTTCTTCATCAAGATCTACATCGACGAAGACGACCAACTCCGCGTCGAGAACAACCGACCTTTCGAAATGCTCCTCGACCCTCAGATCAACGCCAACGCCCTCACCTGGGCCCAGAACGGCAACAAGGCCCGAATCGAAACTAAGGGGTTCGAGCCTTGTGCGTGGGGTTACTTAGACGTTCATTTTGATACAAGGATCTGGGTGGGTGCACGGAGGGGCTAGGTGGGTGCATTGCATCCTGACAGGAGCGCCGGGTGAGTTCTGGTTGACTACCAGCAGCGTGTTCGGTATGGTAAAGGATAGTTACGCGACAGCGTCCGTTCCAATTTCTGGGAGTGTGTTAATTCCGATGGTGCTGTGATCTCCGTTCGGCTACGCCGAGAAGCGTCCAAATGTTTCGACGGTTTTGGGGATCAATATGTCTGCTATCGAGGTAATCAATCTTTCTTTTTCATTTTCCGCTCAGCCACTCTTGGATAACGTTTCATTCAGCGTTGGCGATAGCGAGCGCGCAGTACTTGTGGGGCCTAATGGCTCTGGCAAAACCACTCTCCTGCGCCTGATACGAGGAGAGCTAACCCCGGATCGAGGACATATCGCCATCAGTGATGCAGGAGATGCAGGTTCTTGTCGCTTCCCTTATGTTCGTGACGCCACTGGCACAGTTCAGGACTATCTGGACGACGTGTTGGCTGGCCCATGGGAGTTGCTCACTCGCTTCGACCACGTGACGAAGCAACTATCGGCTGCCCAAAGTTCAGCGAGTCTCGCTAAAGAGTACGATCACATACTCACCAGTCTTACTCTGGCCGACGTATGGTCGCTCGAAGCTCGAATCGATGAAGTGTTAGCCGGTTTAGGTCTAGGCCAGCTGACCGGACGCGGTCGACAGCGCGCACTCGGCTCACTCTCCCCTGGCCAGGCAGTGCGGCTCGAACTGGCAGGCATCATTATGGTCAGACCAGTAACTCTGGTCTTGGATGAACCCACCAATCATCTTGATGACGAAGCCGTAGGCTTTCTGATCCAGCAAATAACAGATTGGCCGGGGCCAGTGCTCATGGCCAGTCATAATCGTGCGTTTATTGAAGAGACAGCCACGGTCATCTATGACCTCGATATTGCCCCGTGGCAGGCTTTGGCCACAGCTGAAGGAGAGGCTGTGTCTGGCGTGTACCGGTGCACTGGCGCCTATAGTGATTATCTTGGCGCCAAACAACACGCCCGCATGGAGCATCAAAAGCTTCACGCCACCCAGCAATCTGAAAAACGCGCGATTCGAAGTCATCGCCGTCGCAGCGAAGATATCGCTCGTGGTGGAGTGAAATTAGCGAAGGCGCAGGGCATGGCACGTAAGTTCTTCTCTGACCGGGCAGAAAAGACCGCGCTGCGACGCACGCGTAACGACGATCAACGCTTACACGATCTTGCTGAACATGAGGTGCGAAAACCCCGCAACTACCAACTTAAGCTCAACCTTCCACCAGTCGGCTCGCGTGGCGGGTTAGCCGTCACGGCACGAAGCGCCTTCATTCCAGGCAGGCTTCTCCCAATCACGTTCGACCTTGCCACGGGGGAACATTTAATACTGACTGGCCCGAATGGAGCGGGGAAAACCACGCTCTTGAATTGGCTTGCTAGTGGGAAAACAACAATCGACCCTAGATCCGAAGCCAGCGGCACTATCTCTGTCAGCGGGCGGCTTGCTTACGTCCCACAGCGCCTACCACGCACAGGAGATTCCTACTTTCACCCAGAACATTGGAAAGACGGGATCAGAGAACTTGGCACGGGAATACTCCACCCATCCATGTGGGCCACCCCAGTCGGCCAACTTTCAGATGGAAACCAGCGTCGAGCCCAGATCGCGTTAGCCGTGGCGCAGAAACCCGAGATTCTTGTCATTGACGAACCAACCAACTACCTCGACCTCGCCACGCTTGAAGAACTAGAGGACGCGCTAGGCCAATGGAACGGCACACTCATCATCGCCAGTCACGACCGCTGGCTTATCAACCACTGGCAGGGAACACAAATCGAATTATGCCCCACAGATCCAGCGCCCGGATCACCGAATCCCCTCTTACTCGTTAAGAGCCGGTTCGAGCCGTGGTAGTGCCGTCCTTGAGTGTGAGTTTGATAGCGCCGTCGTGGTTGACGGTGGTGTGATCGACGAGGGTGTTCCAGGCTTGGTCGGAGTATTCGAGTGGTGGTTGGGTGGCAAGGTAGTCGCGTACTTCGATTGCTTGTGCTCGGCGGTGGCGCAGATCGTCGATCTGGTCGCTGATCCGTTGATGCTCGGCCTCAAGTTGGTGGTGCCGATCTTCAAGCTCGTGGTAACGGCGGTCGTAGTCGTCAGGGTCGTGGGCGGTCGTGGCTGCGGGGTGATGAGTTGGTTCATCAGCGTGATGGTTTCTTCGATCCGCTCCCCCAGCGTGGCCTGCTTGGTTTCGAGCTCGCGGGTGTCGTAGACGGTTTCGTCGAGCAGGCGCATGGTGTCATCGAGCACGTCGTTGCCGGTGACCCGCTTAGCCAGGGCTGCGACGAAGGCGTCTTTGATCTGGTCTTCGGTGACGTGGGGTGTCGCGCAGTGATGATCCTTGTTGTATTTGTTGTTGCAGCGCCAGATGTAGCGGCGGTATTTGCTGGTGGAGTGCCAGACTTTCCGCCCAAACCTCCCGCCGCAATCGGAGCAGGTGATCGTGTTGGCGAAGGGGTGGGTGTTGGAGGTGCCTTTGCCTGCGCGGCGGGCGAGTTCTGCTTGGACGGTGTCCCAGGTGACGGGATCAATGATGGGTTCGTGGTTGCTGGTGACGTAGTACTGGGGTACTTCGCCTTCGTTGATTTTCATGGTTTGGTTAGGAAGTCGGTGGTGAAGCTCTTTTGCAGCAGCGCGTCGCCTTTGTATTTCTCGTTGGCAAGGATCGACCGCACAGTGGAGGGCGACCAGATTTGTTTGCCACGCGGGGTGGGGATGCCATCGGATGTGAATTCTTTGGCGATGGTTTGTGGGGTTGCGCCTTCGAGGAAGCGGGCATAAATACGACGGACGGTTGGTGCTTGGGTTTCGTCGATGGCGAGGTTGCCGTCTTCGCCTTTCTTGTAGCCGAGCAGGGACGCGTAGGGCACCATGATTTTCCCGTCGGCGAAGCGTTTACGGTGGTCCCAGGTGACATTCTCGGAAATGGAGCGGGATTCTTCTTGGGTGAGGCTGGACATGATGGTGATGAGTAGTTCGCCTTTGGAATCGAGTGTCCAGATGTTTTCTTTTTCGAAGTAGACCTCTACGCCTTTGTCTTTGAGCTGGCGGACGTGGATGAGGGTGTCGACGGTGTTGCGGGCGAACCGGGACACGCTCTTGGTGAGGATCAAATCGATTTTTCCGGCGAGGGTGTCGGCGATCATGGTTTTGAAGCCTTCACGGTGTTTGGTGCTGGTGCCAGTGATGCCTTCGTCGGCGTACATGCCTGCGAATTCCCACTCTGTGCGGGATTGGATGTGGCTCGTGTAGTAGTCGATTTGTGCCTCGTAGGAGGAGGCTTGTTCTTCCATCTCGGTGGATACCCGCGCGTAGGCCGCTACCCTGCGCCGACGCCGAGTACCCTGCACCGTGGTGTGTCCGGGTATTTTTGTGGCTGGGATCGCGGTGACACGCTTGTTCCGAATCTGCTTGGTGGTCATATCGCACTTTCCTCGTCCAGGCTCACCGCCACTGGCACTTCGCCGCTAATGGTGTGGATGGTGAGCGTACGATCGGGATTGACAACGATTTTCACGAGGCGCGTCAGCGCATACTCGTCGTCCCAGTCGTCGAGGCCAAGCACGCGGGTGCAGATCTGGGTGAGATGGGTTTCTCGGATTTGTGGTGCCTGGCAGGGATTGCCTTTACCTTTGGTGGCGGTTTCGCACCACCAAAACTTGTAGGACGTGTGGCGGCGTGTCTTGGTGCGGCGGTGATAAAACCTGCTACAGACAGAGCATTCAATCCGAGAGGTGAGCCCGGTCGTTCTAGCTGACGGCGTGGCTCCACGTCCGAGATGTCTGCGCCGGGCGAGCTCGGCCTGGACGGCGCCGAACGTGGTCTGGTCGATGATGGGCGGGTGGGATTCGTCGACGAGGTAGCGTGGCAGCTCGCCGGTGTTGGTATGGCAGTTCAATTCTGCAACGTTTGGCCGGTAATACTTTTGCAGGATTACGCGGCCGGTGTAGATTTCATTTTCGAGCCATTTGCGGATCGTCTTACCGCGAAACTTGGCTCCCCGCCTAGGCTTGACCCCTTCAGCATTCAACTGACTGATGATCTTGGCTTCAGTCTCGATGATAGCCAAGTCACTACCCACGTATTGGTAGCCGTAGGGTTGGCGCGAATGCATGAGCCCGTCGGCGTATTTCTTCCTTATCCCCCATTTAACATTCTTCGACATGGATCGAGATTCCTCCTGCGCAAACGATGCCAGCAGGGTCAGCAGGAGTTCACCGTCAGCGGTCGCGGTATCGATCTGTTCACGCTCGAAACGCACTGAGACGCCGAGGATTTTGAGTTCGCGGACGGCATCGAGCAGGTCGACGGTGTTGCGAGTCAGCCTGGATATCGACTTCGTCAAAATCATGTCGATGTCGCCGGAGCGGGCGGCGGCCATCATGGTCTGGAACCCCTCTCGACGGACGGTACTGGTGCCGGTGATGCCTTCGTCGATGAACACGCCTGCATAGTCCCAACCAGGGGTGGATTGAATCAGATGAGAGTAGTACGACACCTGGGCGGCAATCGAAGATAGCTGGCGTTCGTGCTCGGTCGATACCCGCGCATACCCTGCTACTCGTAGCCGACGTGGCGTGGCGGGTCTAGGTGGGATAACTCGAAAACTACGCGAGGTCACTCCCTGCTTCTCTTTCTTCTATGGCGACAGGTGTTTTGGTTGTATCCATCTACGCTCTAAACCTGAGTCTTATCCAGTCGAACCTGCAGCAACAATGCCCCCACTGGCGCGGTTGCTTCATGCCCGATCCGCGTAAGGATCACGTGGCTTTCGTTTGGGGTGAGTGCGCCGGTTTCGGTGAGCCGATCAATAAAGGCGACCTGGCGGGCAAGATCGACTTCGGCATTGAACATGGCACCCGTCACGGTCTGCCACCTCGGGTGCTGAAGCGGTGCCTGATATAGCAGGCATGCGAGCAATACTTACGGTGCTTGTTTCCGTAGGCCTCGAAGCTCTCACCGCAAGCAACGCAGGTGAAGGTGTATATTGCCCGCCGGTTGAGCCGTTCGGGGTGGGCGTGCTACCACGACAAACGACACACATCCGAACAGAACCTTTGCCCCGCCACCGCAGCTTCAAAATGCCCATTACAGTGTTCGCATGCCTTAGCAGGCTCAACATCAACCGCCGGATCGATGTTGATGTCAGCTCTGCGACAGATCGACTTCACCGTATTGCGCGACATGCCCAATCTGGTGGCGATCTGCCCATACGATGCGCCTCGGCATCGCAGCTCCACAACTCGCTCACGGGTAATCTCACGTGCCATGACGCGCTCCTGCTCAATAGAAATAAGGTCTCTACTGACAGGGCTTCGACCCACCCCGATTTATAACCACCACTGTCCTGGTGCGATGGGAACAAAAATGGCCCCGCCACCACCTCATGTAGTGAGGCAGCGACGGGGCGAAACAGGACAGTTTTCATGAGTCTTGGTTTAGTGGCGGAGTTTTTCGTTGACCCGGCGCTGGACGGCGTCGTAGTTGGATCCGAGTCTGCGTCGGCGTTCGTTGCCGTTGCCGTATTCGCCGCGGATGACCGCGTCAGCGAGCGCGTCAATGTTCGGTGCCGGCTTCGGTGTGGGTGCGGGTTTCGGTGCCGGCGCGGGTGCGGGCGTGTTGCCGGTCATGTGGTCGTACCAGTACTGGGCGCGAGCCATATAGGCGGCGTGCTGAGTACCGGCCAGCGATGCTGGGCATTCGGTGGCTGAGAAGTTTTTGTGCCCGAACACGTTCTTACCCCAGGTAGGGCGGCCGAGCTTGTAATACCGACAGATCGCGGCCACCAAATGTGCGCCGTTGTCGAGGCAGGCGTCAGAGATTTTCCATGGGTTAGAAGAGGCGTCGGCGTGCTCGATACCAATGCTGGTGGTATTGGCTGCCCAGTTTCCGGCGTGCCAGGCGGTGTCGCGGTCCCACACGAGCTGCCCGATCCGCCCGGAGGTTTCTACCTGGTAGTGGGCGGAGGCGGGCCGGGTCTGCCACACGTCCCAGCACCCTTTGATGGTGAGGTTGCCGGCGTTGTGGTGGATGATCACCTTGTCGATTCGGTGGCCGGAGCGTCCTTTGGTGGAGCATAGGGGACTCGAACCCCTGACCTACTGCTTGCAAAGCAGCCGCGCTACCAACTGCGCCAATGCCCCGTGGACCTCCATAGTGTAGAGGATGCGCGGTGGTTTGGGCGAGTCGAAGCCTCGCGCAATGTCGTCTGGTCCTGCCAAAAAGTCGAGATTGTGACGGTACCATCGCGTTTTCGGGGCAGTTTGTGACGCATCGGCCCGGTTACGACAACACCTCGGCGGGACTAACGATAACGGCCTCGAGTCCACGCTCAGCCAGTGCGGGAGCCAACTCTTCGGCCTGACCGCAGATACCGATCCGCCAGCTGTCGGGGATCAGCAACTCCCGCCAGGCTCGGTTCACCGACCATTCCCCAGCACTCGCCCTCGCTGATGCCACGGCGGCGAGGTGATCGTCGACCCAGTTCGGTGCCAGTCCGGCCCCGACCAGAGCTGCCACTTGGTGGGCGACCGTACCGGCGGTGTCGTACTGCAATGGGGCGATGCCAACCGAGTGGTCGCGGGCGGCATCCACTTCGTCGGCCCTCAGGTCGTCGCTGGAGGTGAGAATGCGTAATGCCTCGGCCACGGCGTCGGCTCCAACCTCAGTGCGGAAGGACCCCGCAACGGTCGCCACTCCACCATCGGGGAGTGGGCGGCTCGACATTCCGACCCCGTAAGACCATCCCTTGTCTTCCCGCAGCACCTGGTTGAGACGCGACCCGAACGTCCCGCCGAGGGCTCCGCATGCGACCTTGAGGGCGGCCCAACCCGGGTGGGAGCGCCCCACAGTGGCCTGCTGGATACGCACGTCGGCCTGCACAGCGTCGGGGCGGTCGACAAGAATCACCCGTGGTCCGTCGAGGCGTGGCTGGAGTGGAGCAACCTGCGAGGGGGAACCGCTGGTCGTCCACTCCTTGAATATTGACAAGTCGAGGTCCTCGACTCCCTCTCCGGCAACCACCAGCACGGCATCGGAGATCGTCCAGTGCGCGGCCCAGAATTCTCGTGCGGCTGCAGCGTTGAGCTTTTCTACCGACGAGAGGGTGCCGATCGTGGGCAGGGACGACCGTGACCCCACTGGCCATAGCGCCCGTGCTGCTGCCATCTCGGCTAGGGACGATCCGCGCTGGCTGGTCTGGGCCAGGGAGGCTCGCGCCGCGTCGATCTGACGAGCGATGTCCTCTTCGACCAGGCTCGTGGTGTTCAACAATTCGACGAAGAGTTCAGCCGCTGCATCGAACCTTGTCACGGGCACATCGACGCCGACGTGGCTTCCAGCCACCCCTGCCGAGCCGTCGTAGCTGGCCCCGATCGACTCCATGGCCTCGGCGAAGGCTGCACCGGGATGGGGGCCGGTGGATTCGTCAGCCGTGCGGACGACGAGTCCAGCAAGACCTTCGAAACCAGCAGGTTCAGCACCCACGGGCGCGTCCAACCCGATTTCCATAGTGATAATGCGCTGGCCGGGCATCGGGACGCGCACCACCGGCAGGCCGGTTGGCAGGGCCTCGACGATGCACTGCGGAAAGGACCACGGCGAGCGTGGACGCACGGTGGGGCGGCTGGTGACAGGACGATCATTAAAGGTTTTCATCACGCCTCCTGGTGGACGACGGTCGACGCCTGAGCGGGGGCTAGCCATCGCTGTGTCGCACCAGCGACCTGATCACCCGTGACGGCGCGAATCCGGTCGAGATAGGTGTTGACGAGAGTGGCGTCACCCAGCAGGGTCTCATGCATGTTGAGCAGGTCGGCACGCTCGTCGACGACGGCCAGTGACTCCAGCCAGCCGCGTTCGACCTGGGCGCGCGCCCGCTCCAATTCGGCCTGGCTCGGCCCGTTGGTGGCGAGTTCGGTGATGATCTTATCGACAGCCCCGGTCAATTCCTCCTCGCAGACCCCCGGCTTGAGGTGCGCCGATATCAGAGTTGCCGATGCTCCCCGTGCCAGCCCGAAGTCGCTCATACCTACGCCGTCGACGAGGTGACGCTCCCTTTCCAGGGTGCGAATGAGTCGGGAGCTCATCCCCGACCCGAGTACGTCAGCCGCCATCGCCACAGCAAGGTTGTCGGGGTCGGTGATGGGCGGAGTAGCCCATGCCCGGGTCACCGCAGTTCGCGGGAGGGGACGTGTGACGACGACGCGAGGGTTGTCGTGGCGAATTGGTCCCTGAACGCGCTCAGGGAGGTTTCCGGTGGCAGCGGGAACCGCCCCGAGGTATTTATCGGCCAAGGTCAGCCCTTCGTCGGCATCGACACACCCGGAGATGACAAGAACGGCATTGTCGGGCCGATACCAGGTGGAATGAAAGGCGGTGACGTCGTCGAGACAGGCGGCGTCGAGGTCGGGGACCGAACCGATGGTCGGGTGGCCATAGGGATGCTCGTTCCCAAACCTCCCGTCAAGGAGTAGATCGAGCAGGTCACCGTAGGGGGTGTTGTCGTAACGCTGTCGTTTCTCTTCCTTCACTACCTCGCGCTGTGTGGCCAAGTTCTCTTCTGTGACGGCTAGGTGGGCTAGTCGTTCGGCCTCTAGCCACAGTGCGAGTTCCAGTGCCCCGGCTGGCACCGTCTCGAAATAATTGGTGCGGTCGAAGCTGGTCGACGCATTCGCTGACCCACCTACCGACTCGATCGTTGCCAGATGTTCGCTCGATGCGATGCCGCTCGTCGTACCTGAGAACATCAGGTGCTCGAAGAGGTGGGCGAACCCGAAGTGTCCGGCTTCTTCATCGGCCGATCCCACCCGGTACCAGATGTTGACGGCGACGCCGGGCAACGTCATGTCGGGATTGATGACTACGCGCATCCCGTTGGAGAGGGTCGCGCGTCGCAACTGGAGGGCTTCGGACATAAGTCCGAGCATAGGGGTAATGGTTCGGGCCCCTCTACGAGACCGCGGTGGTGAACCTTCACGAACCTTCTACGAGACCGGTGTGGTGAATGTGTTGGGGGTCGGGTTTGATGCCAGCAGGGATGGCAGCCCCCGCCCTTGCCAACCCGATTGCCACGCGGGGCTCGAAGTAGGTGCGGCGGACTCTTCGAGAACGCACCGTCGAACACGGGTGCTGCGGAGTCGTCTGAGCAGCGCCGTACTCTTGGGGGCATGCAGACGCAGCGAAACGTGGTCTCCCACGCCCTGCAACGCCGTCATACTCTGGAGGCGTTGCGCAGCCCCCAGGTCGATCTCAATGCTCCGACGGCATGTGATGCCGACCCTATGTTGGTGCGTGCCGCCATGCACCATGGCGAGCCTCTTGACCACGACTGCCCGGTCTGTGAGTCCCCGCGCTTAGCTCTGCTGCGCCACGCCTTTGGCCACCAGCTGGGCCAGTACTCGGGACGCATCCGCACTCTTGACGAATTAGAGGATATGGAGCACCAGTTCGGCGAGTTTCACGTCTATGAAGTCGAGGTCTGCCCCGACTGTCTGTGGAACCACATCCTCGTCGACTATGTCCTGGGTGACGGCCGACGCCGCCGCCCACCTCGCCATCAGCCGACCGTGGAGGACATCTATGGCTGACCACAAATCCGCCCGGAAAGCATCGAGGCGCCACGGCCCCGCGTTCGGAGGCAGCACCAAAGGTGTTCGTCGGACCGCCGGGAGGCACAACCGGCATCCTAAGTTGAGAAAGTTCTTCCGCGGTCTGTTGATCGCCATCCTGTCTTTGGCGATCATCGCCGTTATTGGGCTCTTTGTCGCCTACGAGCGCACCGAGCTTCCTGACCCTAACCGTGACTTCCAGACGAACACCTCATTCATCTACTACCGGGATGGCAGTCGCCTCGGATCCTTTTCGGTGCAAAACCGTCAATCGGTTCCTTATGAGTCGATGCCGAAAACTCTGCGTGACGCCGTCGTCTCGGCGGAGAACCGCACGTTCTGGTCTGACCCGGGTATCTCGGTTAAGGGCATGACGCGCGCCGCCTGGGCGATTGCGCGCGGCGGTGAGATGCAGGGCGGCTCGACGATCACCCAGCAGTACATCAAGGTGTTGTACCTGTCCCAGGAACGCACCATGGGCCGCAAGTTCAAGGAGCTCCTCCTGGCGGTCAAGACAGGCAAGGAAGTGCCCAAGCAGGACATCCTCGCCGGATACCTCAACACCATCTACTTCGGCCGGGGTGCCTACGGTGCCCAGGCCGCGGCCAAGGCCTTCTTCTACACCGATGCCTCGAAGCTCACCCTGTCTCAGTCGGCGGTGCTGGCCGCCGTACTCAACAGCCCGTCGAACTTTGACCCCAGTGGTGGCGTAGCGGCTCGCGAGAGGCTGCTCCAGCGGTACCGATATGTCCTCGACGGCATGCTTGAGGCCGGCAATATCACCCAGGCTCAGCATGATGAGACCTACCGGAAACTACCGAAATTTCCTAAGGTCCCCGATTACAACCGATGGGCGGGAACCGACGGCTACCTCATGAAGATGGTTCATGATGAGCTCATCGCCAAAGGGTTCTCCGATCAACAGATCAAGGGTGGCGGCCTCAAAGTGACGACCACCCTGGACCGCCAGGATCAGAAGGCTGCCGTGGCCGCGGGCCAGAAGTATAAGAAGATCGCAGGCCGTAACGCTGGTCCTAAGGGAGCCAAGAATTTGCATCCTGCGATCGCTTCAGTCGACGTCAGTTCCGGTGGCGTCTTGGCTCTTTATGGTGGCGATGACTACATCTCCAACACCCGTAATTGGGCGCGTACCGCGCGTCCGGCGGCGTCCACCTTCAAGACCTACGCGGCTGTGGCGGGGATGCGTCACGGATTCAGTTTGCGCTCCCGGTTGGATGGCAACGCTTTCACACCTGATGGCGGCAAAACAGAGGTCCGCAACGAGAACGATAAGAGCTACGGCACCGTTAGTTTGCGTCAGGCTATTGCGAAGTCGATTAACACTGCTTTCGTCGACATGGTTTCGCGAACGAAAAATGGTCCGAAGGCCGTTGTCCAGGCTGCCACTGACGCTGGGGTTCCTCGGGGAACCGGGTGGGATCTCAACAACCGCATCGCTTTGGGTACTGCTGAGGTCAGTCCGCTGGCCCAGGCGGGTGGCTATGCCACGATTGCCGATGGCGGTAAAAAGGTCACCCCACACGTTGTGGACAAGGTCGTCGACCAATCAGGCAAGGTCCTTTACCACGCTCCTTCGCCGTCTGAGCAGACCATTGAGGCCGATATCAGCCACGATGTCACCTACGCCCTGCGGTCGGTAGTTGAGGAAGGTACGGGAAGGATCGTGGCCGACTTTGACCACCAGGTGGCTGGGAAGACGGGCACCTCGGGAGTTGGTGAGGGGGTGACAGCAGCGTGGTTTGTCGCTTATACCAAGCAGATCTCGACGGCTGTCATGTTCGTGGCCGGGAACAGCGGCAACGAAAACCTCGACCCTTACGCCCGAGCGGGAGCCACTGGCTTCCACGGTGGTGATTACCCGGCGCGCACCTGGCTCGACTACATGCAGACGGCGATGAAGGGGCTGCCCAACAAGTCCTTCGCCGATCCAGACTGGGTAAACCTGTCCGGCAAGCATTATGGCTCTACCACGCGTCCGCAGATGCCGGCTGAGGAGGATTCCCCTCGCGACTCGGACCGGTCGAACCAGGATGATCCAGAGTCGCCGGACGAGTCGTCTATGCCGACTTCGACTCCCACTCGAGCCTCCACTGCGGAGCCGCCTCGAGAGCAATCCGCCGAGCCCTCCGCAACGAGGGCCGCACCGGCCCATACGCCTACCCAAACCGCTAGGCCCACACAGACTTCAGAGCCTACGCACACGTCTAGCCCTACGCATACATCCACGCATGCCTCTAGACCGACGCACACTTCTCGTCCGACCTCGGCGACGCGCGATGGGAGCCAATCGAGTGATCGGGCACACAGTGGGTAGCCTGACCACGTGACGATCCCCGATCCGAAAGACGACGCCATGGCTGCTAGGAGGCGTGTCGTCGCACACCCAAGCGATGGATCCACGGGTTACGTGGCTCGCCGTGCCCGTGATGTTCCGCGAGGGTCTCGTGTGTCTCAGCTGGGACTAGACCGTCGTATTGGCGGGCGTATAGGCCGTCATGCCTGGCCGCGCGGCATCTTCTTTGATCCGGGTCCGTGGGCCATCATGAGTGCCATCGTGGTCTGGTTGCTGACGATCTATCGCGTCACTCCGTGTGTGCAGCACGATGCAGCTAAGGCTGTTGATCAGTATCAGCGGCAGTGCTACTCGGATATCCCGACGATGTATCGGTCTTCCGGGATGGGTCATGGCGGGTCGTTGTTCGCGAACCCTGATATTGCCCAGACCCCCCTCGTAACTGTTGTCATGGCGTTTTGCCGCCGGGTGGTGGGGGTGTTTGGCGCAGAGGTCTCTCCGAAGGCCACGGATCAGCAAGTCCTTGACGCCGCCAACGCCTACTGGGGGGTGGCCCAGGTTGTGCTCTTCGTGGCTTTTCTGGCTGTCACGATCTCGGTCATGCTGCTGGGGCGCGGATCGGACACGAACCTTCCGGTCGATGACAAGGGCCGTCCGACCCAGGCTCGGCGGCGATCCTGGGATGTTTTCTGGGTGGTGTTGTGCCCGGCGGTGTACCTCGCCGGCCTCATCGATTTTTCCATGGTCCCGGTTGCGTTGGCGATGACCTCGATGCTGGCGTGGGCGCGTCGGCGCCCTGGGCTGGCCGGGATCCTGATGGGTCTGGCGTGTGCCGGGAGTCTGCAAACGGCCGTGGTGGCCTTTGCCGTCTTGGTGTGCTGTTTGCGTGCGACTCGGTTGCCAGAGCTGGGGCGGTACCTCTTGTCGGGATTTGTGGTGCTGGTGGTGTGCCACCTCGTCGCGGCCTGTGTGAGCTTCACCGCCTGGTGGACTTATGTGCGTTCGGCTTTCTGGTCGGGTACCGGTCTGGGAACGATCTGGTACGTCATTCAGGACTCCTCCGGTGGCACAATTCCCGGGATTGGCTGGATTACGGGCACCTTGACAGTCGGCGGTCTGCTCGGTCTGGCATGGCTGTCGATGACGGTGCCGAGGCGTCCGCGCATCGCCCAGGTGGCCTGTGTGGCGCTGTTGATTTTGTTCATCACCAATAAGGTGTATTCGCCGCAGTGGGTGCTCCTCCTTGTCCCGCTTGCGGCCTTGGCCCGTCCCGATCTGAGGGACTGGGCTGTGCTCATGGTGGGGGAGTGTTTCTACTGCTTGGCTGTGTGGGCCCATCTGGGTGGGCTGTCCCTGCCTGGTGGTTCCGATGCTGACATCGTCTATTGGGCGTCGGTAGTGCTGCGTCTGGTTTGCGAGACTTGGTTCGCGTGGGGTGTCCTGGATGACATCCGACGGCCCTGGAATGATGTCGTCAGGGTGGGGTATGCCGACGATCCCACCGGTGGCGTTCTCGATCACGCCCCGGATCCGGTTCCTGAACCTGTTGAGGATTCCAGCGCGGAGGCTGCTCGATGACGCGCACCAGACGCTCGACGGCTAGGAGATTCGCTCCCGCTGCTGAGGGACGCCTGGTGGCCCAGAGTTGGTTGGGCAGCCGTGCGGTCCTGCTGATCGTCGCCGTAATCGTCATGGCCGGGTACCACCGCACCTTTTCTCAGGTGACGGGGAACTGGGACGTGCAGCACTACATGTCGATCGCTCGCAACGGCTACGCCGATCCTCTCGAAATGGCTTTCTTTCCCGGGCTTCCGGCCTTGCTGAAAGGTGGCAGCCTCCTAAGCATTCCCATGGAAGTCACCGGGGTGATCCTCGGTCTGATCGGTTCAGCCCTTGCCGCGTGGGCTCTCTTCCGGATTGGT
This sequence comes from Cutibacterium namnetense, assembly GCF_001642025.1. Lineage (GTDB taxonomy): Bacteria > Actinomycetota > Actinomycetes > Propionibacteriales > Propionibacteriaceae > Cutibacterium > Cutibacterium namnetense. The sequence continues at coordinate 215,026 of NZ_LWHO01000001.1, forward strand.
GGGATGCTCCCCGCCTGTCTGTGGCTCATCGCACCGACAGCCGTGTTTACCATTGTCGGTTACACCGAGGCACCCTTCTGTGCTGCTGCTTTCTGGGCCTGGGAGCGTGCTCGTGCTGGGCGGTGGTGGGCGGCAGCCCTCCTCGCCGGTGTGGCATGCACGTTCCGAGTGTCAGGTCTGTTCCTGATAGGGGCGCTGGCAGTCTTGGCAGTCCTCGGTGATGGGGATGAGGCCCGTCCGACGAGCCAGGCTGCCCGGCGTCGCCGCACCGTAGATGTCGTCAATCGATTGTCCACTCTGCTGGTGCCCACCGCCGTGCTGGTGGCTTTCGTGGTGTGGCTACATCGGCTGACAGGGTCGTGGACTGCGTGGTCTCAGGCCCAGACGGAGGGGTGGGGACGCGGATTCACGACCCCGGTAGAGACGTTGCGGCACACCTTGCCCGCGACCCGCCCGGAGACCTGGCAGTCCACCTACGGCGCTGGGGCCACTGGTGTGGCCATCGTGTTTCGGCTTGAGTTAGTTTCGGTGGCGCTGGGCGTCGTGGTGTTTCTGTACTGCCTTATCCGATGTCGCTGGGCCTCGGCGTCCTGGGTGGGTATTCAAGTGGTGGCCTTTTCGATCGGATACTGGTACATGAGCGTCAACCGTGCCACCTTATTGTGGTTCCCGCTCTTCGTCGCCCTCGCTGAGGCCAGTCGTGGCCCGTCCAAGCCGCCCGGTTTGGTGCTGCTGTGGCGGGGAATTACGAGCATTATCGTCGCTGCTGATTTTGCCGTCATGGTGTGGTGGAGTTGGCGATTCTTTACCGGGGGGTGGACTAGTTGAGCCGTGCGGTCCTCATCGGGCCGGGACGTTACCGGCGGGCCATAGGTTCGCTGACCTCTTGGGGTCTATTAGCACTCGTAGTTGTCGAGACGTTCGCTGATCTCCGGCATGGGCCCACCTCGCCGCCCTGGATCGTCAGTAGCTACCTCGTCGTTGACGCGCTGGTCATCCTGGTCTGTGGACCGGCGTTGTGGCTGCGTCGTCATGACTTTGGGCGGGCCGGACGGTGGATACTCGGTGGGGCGTTAGGCCTCATGGTGTGGGCTATCGTCTCGGCATCCGTGTGTCCGCTGCCTGATCTCGGGTTGGAGCCGGTGGGCAGACCCTTACTAGTGATGGCACCGGTCACAGCGGTTGCAACCCTGCTCGCTGGTCTGTCGGTGGCCGCGGGGCTGACGGCCAGCTCCTCTCGACGGGTAGTGATCGAACGATTGTGGTGGCCTGCCGCGGCCATGACGTGCGCGTCTTATCTTCAGTGGCCTCGCGCTATGAGGGTGCACGGATCCACGCGGCTCGCGACCGGTATGGGCGGCTCCGCGGTGCTCCACGTCGCCTTGTTGCTGGCTTGTGGTGTATTGGTGGCGGCTGCGGTGGCCGGTTACCGGCGCGTCGCCAGCGGGATATTGGCTGCTGGTGCCCTCGTCGCCATCATATTGACGGGTTCGCGATCGGGGCTGGCCTGTGCGACCCTGTTCGTGCTCGGATGTGCGATCGGCTCAGTGGTGTGGCGCCGCTCCCGGGTAGTGAGCTGGGCTGGTCATCGGCGAATGGTCTGGGGAGGGCTCACAGCACTGGCTGTAGTCGTCGTCGGTATGGTGATTTTGGTTCCCGGGCTGCGACGCATGCTAAACCCGTCTGATCCGATGAGGTCGCGCACGCTACGCACCGGGATAGAGGTGTGGTCGAGCGACCTCAACCATGTTTTTTTCGGACTCGGGTCGGGGCGGCTGTGGCCGTGGTATTTGTACGACTCCCATGCCCGACGCGAACCTTGGCGCGGGTTGATGACGACGCAGTGGGGACCCACTCTCAGCAGCGCGCATTCCACCGTGTTGGCGGTCCTCGTGGAGCTTGGCTTGCTGGGCTTGGTGCTGCTCCTGCCTGTGCTGCTAGTTCCCGTGGTGGAGCTGGTTCGCCGTCTACTTGACGGTACCTGCCCTCCTGCAGAGGTCGTGCTGCGGTGGGCGGTCGTCGCTACACTGCCGGCCTTCCTTCTTGATACCTACCTCGTCAAAAACTTCGGCGTGAGCATGTGGTGGTGGGTGGTCGTCCTGCCGACCGTGGCGTGGGCCGATCAGCGTCCGCCCAGCACCTCGCGACAGAACTCGGGGTAGACGACAGAGGCGCGGAACTTTTCCTCCCATACTTGGCGGGAGGCCTGGCACACCTGCTGGTACTCGTCTTCAGGCAGACGTGCCAGTTGCACGAACGCGTCAGATGCCTGGGCGTCGGTGAACTCGGCAGGCAGTACATGCCCGTTCCTCGATGAGACGATTTCTCCCACCCCACCGACGCCGGTCGCAATGATGGGGATACCGAGGGAGGCAACCTCCATCATTGATACGGGGAGCCCTTCCGAGGAGGAGAGGTTAACGAAGACCGACGGTTTGAGATCACGCTGGGTTGCCATGACCTGAGCGTTGTCGACGTGGCCGAGCAGGGTGACGGCGTCCGTGACGCCGTGAACGGCAACTTCCTGACGCAGGGTGTCCATCTGTGGTCCATCACCGAGATGAGTCCAGCGCGCGTCGATGCCAGTTGCTCGCACTCTGGCGAGGATGGCGGGCATCCGGGTCATTCTCTTGATGGGGACGAGGTGGGCGCAACTGATGATGGTAAAGGGGGTACGTCGGCAGTGGGCCGGCTGTTGGGGGTCAGAGGTGCCCAGGTAGCGAGTGTGTATCTTCTCGGCGAACTGGGGCCACGTTGTTTGCAGTTCCTGGGTCCCCTGCTCGGAGACCGGGCAGATCCCGTTAAGGGACTGCAGGAGAAGGCGACGTTCTGGGATGTGATGGCGCGGGGAGACGCTGGGATACAGGTCGTAGCCATGGGCTCGGGATATCACACGGTCCACGGTGACTCCTTGGGCGCGCAACTGGTCGGCTAGCAGGGTCGCGGTGCGGGCTGTGATGTGCAGCCAGAAGGAATAGATCGTGACATGGGATTCCGGGGTCAGCCTGAGGCTAGGGAGTTTGGCAAGGATGCCGTCGAGGGCTGCTTGGGCGCGACCCTCGAAGTGAGCGTCAGAGACGAGTAGGCGGGGTTGGTGTCGGGCCTCAGCCCAGTCCACCCCGGTGGGTGGGAGTCGAAGCAATCCCCTCGCGGTGGTGAGGAGCCGGTTGAGGTCTCGGTGCGAGGTTCGGGCAATGTGCATGACCTGGGCGTTGCCCGGGATGGCCCGTGTCTGTACATCGTTGGGGCCAGCTTGGATTGGGATGATCACCACCCGGTCGAAGGCGCGGCCCACATGGTCGATTTCATTTTCGAGGAACTCCTCCCCGCGCGACAGCGGGTAGGTGTTCGTCAGGAGGATCAACGTCGACTCTTGATGTGCCATGTGGTGATCCTAACCTGCCTGGCCCGTCATTCTCGCGGTGCGGGGCCGCCCCCAGGCCGATCCCGCGTGGCAATACGGTTGGCGCAGGGGGTTGGTGCCATCCAGGATCGCTAGGAGGCGGTTCTCGAACGCGATTGCCACAGGGGTGAGGTATGCGTGTGCGTCGTTGTGCCGTCTCATCGTCATGCCTTGGTAGACCTCGGGTACCGTTGCGGTGAATAGCTCGGCGAATCGGAGGACAAGCCATGTCACAGACCGGACCAGCCCGCGAGGTCCGACGCTGCATCTACCACGTCCCCTACCCGCTTGACCCGAACACGACGTTCGGAGGGCAAAAACGCGCTGTGGCGATGTTCAAGGCCTTGGCGCAATGGGGAGAAGTGTGGGTGGTTGCCGGTGACGCCCGTCAGCGGCGTCGTCAGATGCAGGTGGTGATGGACGCCGTCCGTGGCGGCACCCGCTTCGAGTTCTGCTACTCGGAGTCTTCGACCATGCCGACAACTCTCACTGAACCTCATCACCTGCCGACCCACCCCTTCGAGGATTTCGCTTTCCTGGCCCGACTGCGTCGGCACGGCATTCCGGTGGGCCTGTTCTATCGGGACGTGTACTGGAAGTTTCCGCTTTACGGTGAGGGGGTCCCGAAGGCCAAGCAGCTCGTGGCCCAGGCGATGTACCGCTACGACTTGCTCGCCTACCGGCAGTGCCTCGACGTCCTTTTCCTGCCTTCGCTGCGTATGGGAGAGTGGGTTGACGTCGGTGATCGGGTGAAAAAGGTTGCCCTGCCCCCCGGCCACGACATCGACGGGACCCCCGCGGCCCCCCCGTCATCGCCGCTGTCGATGTTCTACGTCGGCGGATTGGGATCCCTTTACGACCTGCGTGCTTTCTGCGAGGCAGTCGCCAGCGTCCCCGAGGCGTCCCTGACGATCTGCACCCGGCCTCGTGAGTGGGGGCAGGCCCGCAAGGACTACGAGCCGCTTATGGGGGGCAACATTAAGGTTGTCCATGCCAACGGCAAGAAGGAGCTGGAACCATATTTCGCGGCGGCCAATGTGGCCGTTTTGGCGATGGCCCCGCATGAGTACCGAGACTTTGCGGCGCCTCTTAAGCTCTTTGAGTACATCGGCAACGGCAAGCCAATCATCGCCACCGAGGGCACCTTCGTCGGAGATGTCGTGACGCGCGACAAACTTGGATGGACGGTGAAGGCCTCGGTGGAGGAGTTCACGGCCCTCTTAGAGCAGCTCACCCAGCATCCAGAGCGGATCAATGCAACCCGTGACAGAGTCATGGCCGCACGTGGCCAGCATACTTGGCCAGCCCGGGTGGAGGAGTTGGCTACGGCCCTGGCTGCGGTGGATCAGCGATGAGCGTCGTTGAGCGAACGGCAGTATCGCCGCTGGACCGGCAAACAGTGGCGAGCCGAGCCACGTCGGGGGTGTGGCTGGGGGCAGTCGCCGCCGTGCTGGTGATGCGGCTGCCCATGGGTTTCCTGCTTTTCCTGATCGTGCCATGGGTCATCCTGGCGGTACAGACGCGGTTCCCTTCCAGGCTCAGGGTGGCTCCGCTTGCCGCGGTCGAGGTGTGCTGCATGGTGGCTTCTGGGGTGGCCGTGACACTCTTCCACCCCAGTCTTCTGGCCGACACCGGGAACAGTGCCTTCATCATGCTTGCGGTCATTGGTACGACTCTTGTGGTGTTTCGCTCAGCTGAGCCGGGTAGGACAGCTCGTCAGGTCCTCAGCGGCCTGTACTGGGGCGCAATCCTCGTGTGGCTCATCGGCATGGGGGAGATCGTGACCGGTATCAAGCTGTTGCCACTGCTCTACCCGGAAGCCAACACGTTAGGCGCGGTGTCAAAGAGCCGGTGGATCGTCACTGCAACCTACCCCAACTACAATGACTACGGCGTCGTTATGGCGATGCTTTTCACCGCTGTGCTAGCCCGGCTGTGGTTCAACCCGCGGGGTGGCGCGATCCGTCTTGGACGGTTGTTCGTCCTGGTGACGTGTCTGGCAATGATCCTCATCGGCGGGTCGCGAGGTGCCCTCTTAGGTTGCATCTGTGCCGTCATCCTGTTGTTTGTCCTCAACGTTCGTCGTCTCCACACAGCCGCTATGGGGGTGCGTGCCTTCTTCTGGGGTGGAGCC
>NZ_LWHO01000001.1:220572-625520 GCF_001642025.1 Cutibacterium namnetense
CCTCATCGGCGGGTCGCGAGGTGCCCTCTTAGGTTGCATCTGTGCCGTCATCCTGTTGTTTGTCCTCAACGTTCGTCGTCTCCACACAGCCGCTATGGGGGTGCGTGCCTTCTTCTGGGGTGGAGCGCTTGTCCTCGTGCTGGGCGCTGGGCTGTGGACGAGTCCCTACGTCCAAGACCACTCCACGGCGGAGCGTGGCACCATCATGGCTAACGCGTTGTCGATGACGTTGTCTGATCCGGTGGCCCTGCTCCTCGGATACGGCTCGCTGTCGGAGTATCAAGCCCGTGCATCGGCGCTGTTCGGAGGCGTCCTCATGGATCCGCACAATCTACTGTTGGAGATCATCCTTCGCTACGGAGTGATCGCGATGATCCTCTTCGTGGTCTGTTGGTTGTGGATCCTGGTCCGTGGGTTCCTGCCGCGTCGACCTGCGGCCGACTGGCAGACGGCCTTCGGGCTCACCGTCGTGATGCTCTTCCCCGCGCTTGGGGTCGTTCCATCATCAACTCTGCGGTATCACGTGACCTGGCTTTACCTTGTTGCCGCTAGCTGCATCACTGCAGAAACTGTTGCAGCGAACGGTACTGGACGTCCGGTCCTAGTTCCGGACGCCGAGGCGCACACCAAACGGTCAGCGGGAGGGCCTGGAACGGCGTGAGGAGCGGTATTCCAGGACGCCCATGACGAGCAGTCCGAGGACCAGGCCGGCAAGCACACCCACTATCGGGGAGGAGAGCTTGTTGCTGGTCATGTTGGTTGCTGGAGCTTTCGGGTTGGGGTCTGAGGGGAAGGCCGGCTGGATGAAGGTCAGCTTCGGCAGCGGGAGGCCGTCGAGGGAGCTGGGGATCAGATCGTTCGCCTTTTCGGCGAATGCGCGGGCGTAGGCGTTGGCGCGCCTGATTGCCTGGTTCTGGTTGGTTCCCATGGCGTAGACGGCAATGACGGTGCCGCCTCCACCCCAGTACACCGAGGCGGCCGCCTTGAGGTCGTCTGCGGTCGTTCCATCGTGGAGTTTTTTCAGGGCGGCGTTGACGATGGGGGTGGGGGCGTCGAGAGCGATATAGTTGCTCATGATCTGATCAACGGTGGCTGACTCGACGGTGGCCTGTGCTTCGGTGCGGGGTTCGGGCAGTGTGACCATCACATGGGCGTGGGCGGCGACCGTTCCTACGGTGTCCTTGGGCGACAGGAGGAGGGAATAGCCGACGAGGAGCCCGGCGACAACGATGAAGGTTATGAGGCCGGCGATCCAGTGATGCCCCAGCCCCTTGAGGAACCCGAGCAGATCGATCGGCTGGCCCGCGTCGTACGGGCTCGTTGGCTGGTTAGAGGAATCCGCGGTGGCTCCGCGCTCAACGGCGGAGGACTCAGATTGTGCGACGGTCGGTTCAGAGGGAAGGCTGCTCACGTTAGTGCATGCTACACAGCGTAGCCAGGCAGACTAGTGACATCCGCGTGTTGAATCGGTTGGAGAGTGGGCGACCGCACCGGGCTTTTCAGCATCGCCGGGCGGGGGCCGACGGGCCTGTCGGGTTAGCGCGAGTAAGCTAGCCCCGATGTAACCGGCATGAAAGGCGTCCCACATGGGTGAACCACGGATCATCGACACCGCCGACTTGGATGACGGTGTGACCATCGGCGACGGTTCGTCGATTTGGCATCTCTCCCAAGTTCGCAGCGAGGCCGTCCTCGGGCAGAACGTCGTCGTGGGTCGTGGTGCCTACATCGGCGAGGGTGTCCACGTCGGCGATAACTGCAAGATTCAGAACTACGCGCTGGTCTACGAACCCGCGAAGCTGGAAGACGGGGTCTTCATCGGCCCGGCAGTGGTGCTGACCAACGACCATTTCCCTCGTGCTATCAACCCCGACGGCTCCCTCAAATCTGCTGACGATTGGGAGCAGGTGGGCGTGACCTGCAAGCGTGGCTGCTCTGTTGGCGCCCGCTCGGTGTGCATTGCGCCCGTCACTATTGGTGAGTGGGCTACGGTGGCTGCCGGCTCGGTCGTCACCAAAGATGTCCCGGCGTATGCCCTAGTGGCTGGTGTTCCGGCCCGTCGCATTAAGTGGGTGGGCCGTTCTGGATTCCCGCTGGATCCCGACGGTGAGAACGCGTGGATCGATTCGCGTACTGGAGATCGGTTCGTCGAGGACCCTGCCACCGATACGCTGACCCTGATCAGCGAGGGCGAGCAGGCCTGAGGCTGTCGTCCCCCAATATCCCCGTCGTGGGTGCTGCGGCACCCACAAACCGGACCTCCCGTCCGAATAGTTAGGAGCTTTCACGTGACCGCTCAGTTCATTCCTCCCGCTAAGCCGATCCTCGGCGACGACGAGCGTAAGGCCGTCGACGAGGTTATTGCCTCCGGCATGGTCGCTCAGGGCCCACAGGTCCACGCCTTCGAGGAGGAGTTCTCCTCTCAGGTTGTCGACGGTGTGCATTGCGTCGCCGTCAACTCGGGAACCTCAGCTCTTCACATCGGCCTGCTGGCCTCTGGCATCGGTGAGGGCGACGAGGTCATCGTCCCGTCTTTCACCTTCGCCGCCACCGGCAACTCGGTAGCCTTGTCTGGCGCCAAGCCGGTTTTCGCCGACGTCGATCCGGTTACGTTTACCCTCGACCCGGCTTCTATCGAGGCCTCCATCACCGACAAGACCGCCGCGATCATGCCGGTGCACCTTTACGGCCTCCCGGCTAATATGTCGGAGATTCTTGCGATTGCGAACAAGCACGGTCTCAAGATTTTTGAGGATAGTGCTCAGGCCCACGCTGCCAGCATCGACGGCAAGCATGTCGGTACTTTTGGCACCTTTGGAGCCTTCTCCTTCTACCCGACTAAGAACATGACTTCGGGTGAGGGCGGCATGATCACCACCTCTGACCCGGAGATCGCCCGTAAGGCCGCCATGCTCCGCAATCAGGGCATGGAGAAGCGTTACGCCAACGAGTACGTCGGTCTCAACAACCGCATGACCGACATCCACGCCGCCATCGGTCGGGTGCAGCTGACCAAGCTGGCCGGCTGGACGAAGACCCGTCAGGAGAACGCGGCATTCTTGTCTGCGAACATCACTGAGGCCGTCACCCCCACCGTGCCGGAGGGTTATGTGCATGTGTACCACCAGTACACGATCCGTCTCGAGGGGGTCAGCGGTGAGGAGCGTGACCGCTTCGTCGCCGCCCTCAAGGATGAGCATCAGGTGGGTTCGGGCGTCTACTACCCGATTCCGAACCACCGTCTGCCTTCCCTCGCTCCCTACGCCCCGGGCTTGGAGCTGCCGAACACCGAGAAGGTCGCCGCCGAGTGTGTCTCGCTGCCGGTTCATCCCTCGCTGTCCCAGGCTGACCTGGAGCGCATCGTCGCCGGCGTCAATGCCTGTGCGAAGGCAGGTGCCTGATGGCGAATCTGCGCGCCGGCATGGTCGGTATCGGATCGATGGGCAAGAACCACGTCCGCAACTTGCGCGCCATTGATGGTGTCGATCTGGTCGCGATCGCGGATGCCTCCGGTAAGGACCCGTTTGGGGTCGCCGGTGACCTGCCTGTCCTTCCCGACGTCGATGCGGTCATTGAGGCGGGTGTCGACTACTGCGTCGTGGCTGCCCCGACGAAATTCCACGAGGAAATTGGTCTCAAGCTAGCTGAGGCGGGGGTTCACGCCCTTATCGAGAAGCCGTTGGCCTACGACACTGCGGCTGCGACTCGTTTGGCTGAGGCCTTTGAGAGCAAGGGTCTGGTGGGCGCGGTCGGCCACATCGAGCGGTACAACCCGGCCTTGCAATCGCTGCGCAAGCGTCTGGAGAACGGTGACCTCGGTGACCTTTACCAGGTGGCTACCCGCCGTCAGGGGCCGTTCCCGGCCCGTATCGCCGATGTCGGCGTTGTCAAGGACCTCGCAAGCCACGACATCGACCTCACCGCCTGGGTCACCCAGCGTGAGTTCGAGCTGGTCGCCGCCCGCACCATGTTCAAAGCTGGCCGCGATTACGAAGATATGGTTTCGGCGACGTGCCAGCTCTCGGGTGGGCTCATGAGCAACCACCTCGTCAACTGGTTGACCCCCGCCAAGGAGCGTCGCACCTTCGTGACCGGCGAGAAGGGGATGTTCGTAGCGGACACCCTGACCGCCGACCTCACCTTCTACTCCAACGCCAAGGTTGCGACGGTATGGGACGACATCGCCAACTTCCGCGGCGTTGCCGAGGGTGACGTCACCAGGTTCGCGATCCCGAAGCCCGAGCCCCTGCGCACCGAGCACGAAAACTTCCGTGACGCCGTGCTGGGTAAGGAATCCGACATCGTGACGATGACCCAGGGCGCCAAGGTCGTCCAGGTGTGTGAGGCGATGATCAGCTCTGCCGCTAGCGGCGAGTTTGTCAAGGTCTCCTGACGTAACGATCGTAGTCGGGCCGGGCCGCTAGGTCCGGCCCGACTCTTGTCCATCCGCTCGGTTTTTCCTGCGTCTCGGAGCGGCCAGCTGCCCCACAGGTAGAATGATTTCCATCTTTCGTCTTCACGATTCCCCCGACGGCTCGTCGGCCGTAACGGTATTACGCTCGGTTGCCCCGACTCAATGGTTCAGTGCGGCGGCCGAGGTGGTCGTCGCGTGCTTGTTCATCACCTGCACCTTCATAACGGTGGCCCAGCCCATCTTCGATAACGGCGCGTGCCAGTTGATGCTCCCGCTGTTTGCTGTAGCGGCTTTGGTGCTCGAAGTGTTGTGCATCGTGCGGGACGTCCGTCGGGTACCGGCACTGCGCGAATGGTCCCGTTCCCTCACCATCGTGACGTGCAGTTTCGTGGCCCTATTGGCATGGGCTGCGACCTCGATCCCGTTCCACGAGCATCTCATCTACGACGATTCCATGGGAGTTACCCGGGATCTTCCGCTATATGCCCTAGTGATGCCCTTGGCGGAGGCGACGGTGACCCTTCTCGCGGCTATTTTCGCGTGCCGGATGATCGCAGTGGGGAACCTTGAAGGTGCGCTGTGGCGGCTATCGATGCTGATGGCCATCGTCAATCCGATTGACCTCGTTCGCGAGTACGCCGAAGGAAACACCACCGGATGGCGGGTTGCCACCAGACTCGGTGGAGCCGCGATCTGTCACGTCCTTCTCATCCTGGCCCTGGCCGTTGCTGTGGACGCTGTGATACGACACCGGCACATGATCATTTCCAGCGTGGCTGCCATCAGTCACCTTGCTTGTTTGGCAGCATCCGGGTCTCGCGCCGGAATCATTAGTCTGGCGCTGTTTGTCGTCGGGCTGGTACTTTTCGGGTGTCCTCACCGGACGCGAAGCCGGAAACAGTGGACCATCATCGCAACGTCGGGAATTATGGCGTCAGGGATAGCTGTATGGCTGATGTCAACGGTTCGTACCGGGTCTCTTGTCGATCCGGCGCGTGCGCGAACTTGGGCATTAGCGGGACGCGTTGTAGTGGATTCGCCGAGCCATTTCCTGGTGGGGACCGGCTACGGAACAATCTGGCCATGGTTCGCTGTCGAGTCCACCTTTATGCCCGAATCATCTCACGGGATGCGCCGAACTCTTTACGGGTACAGCCTCCCACACGCCCATAGTCTCATCGTCCAGGTTGTCGGTGAGCTCGGTGTGATCGGGCTGGCCCTGGTCTTGGTGTGCCTGGGGACTGTCATCGTGGTGTGTGTCAAGGGAATTCGTGGCGGCTACCCCGTCTTATCTTTGGGCGTGCTTGCGACAATGCCGGCTTTCCTCATGGACACTTACCTCATCAAGAATTTCCCAGTAGCGCTGTTCTGGTGGATCTTCACCTTGGCGCTCTGTCGGTTGGTGACCACCGGCGGTGAGGTTGGCGAAGCTGATTCGGACTGCTGCGAGGAGAAAATCGTCGCATGATGTTGTAGCTCCCGGTCGCGCGCGGGTAGCACTCAGTACTAGCCTATCCTCGTCATTAATTCACGTTTGTGACGACGCTGTCGCGATGCGATGAACACAGGCGTCACCGCCTGGGTACAGGTTGATCATCCCCCCGGGGAAGTTCCGAACCATTGTCTTGGAGGGCCTCTTGGCACCTCAATAACATCGGAAAGGAAGGGAAGATGTCCCTCGAACCGCTTGATGCCGACGCAGAAGGTGTCGCCGCTACCACCAAGGCACGGGGCTTCCGGCCTAAGCATCTGGTGACAGGATCCTCGCGCGACGACAAGTCATTCCTAGGCCACCCCGGCGGCCTGCCGTGGATGCTCCAGGTGGAGATGTGGGAGCGGTTCTCCTGGTATGGCATGCGGGCCATCCTCGTCTACTTCATCACCGACACTCTGGCCCACGGTGGGCTGGGGCTGCCGGTCAACGCCGGCCAGGTCGTCATGGCGTCCTACGGCGCTGCAGTGTTGTTGATGACGATTCCTGGTGGCATCTTCGCCGACCGCATCCTTGGACCGTGGATGTCCACCCTGTGGGGCGGCCTCATCATTATGACGGGTCACGTCATCCTCGCCATTCCGCAGGTGGTGACGTCGTGGATCGGCCTCATTTGCATTGCCATTGGCACCGGATTTATCAAGCCGAACCTGTCCACGGTGGTAGGCGGTCTTTACGATGATGGCGACCCCCGGCGTGATCAGGGCTTCCTGTACTTCTACATGTCGATCAATATTGGATCCCTTTTCGCACCGATCGTTACCGGACTGCTCAAGGACCACTACGGCTACCATGTGGGTTTCATCGCCGCTGCCATCGGTATGGCCCTGGGGTTGATCGCTTTCTTCCACGGTCGCTCTAAACTGCGTGAGTTCGCCTTCGACATCCCCAATCCGCTGGCCCCCGGCGAGGGTCGCCGGATGGTGTTCCGCGCGCTGGGCATCGTCGTCATCGGTGTCGTTCTCGCTATTGGGTTCAAGGCTCTGCTGGGCGAGTGGACTTCGGCGATCGCCTACTCCCTGTTCGTCTTTGCTTCGGTGACGGCACTGAGCTACTTCTTGACGATGTTCCGTTCCCCGAAGGTCACTGATCGTGAGCGTGGCCATCTGTGGGCATTTGTGCCGTTGTGGGTGGGCCAAGTGCTCTTCACCATGATCTTCGAGCAGGCGGCTGGCAAGATGGCCACCTTTGCTAAGGACAACACCGATGGACACATCGTTGGGTCGTGGTCGGTGGAGCCCGAGCAGTACCAGACGATCAACCCGGCTGCCGTCTTGATCCTGGCCGGCCTGCTTGGCATGTGGTTCCGGCGCAGAGAGGGGAAGTTCCCCAATACCCCGCAGAAGTTCGCTATCTCGGTGTTCATTATTGGTATAACCGCCCTCATAATGGGGTTCGGATTCCAGAGCTGGCCAGGTGGGAGCATGCTCGCACCGTGGTGGTTCCTGGCGGTGGTCTTCGTCATCCAGACTGTTGCGGAGCTGTTCATGAATCCAATCGGCCTGTCAACAGCAACCAAATTGGCCCCGAAAAAGTTCGCATCCCAGAATATGACTCTGTGGCTGCTTGCCTCAGCCTGTGGCCAAGGCCTCGCCTCGGTGACGATCGAGCGCACCAAAAACCTGGGCGATGTGGTGTTTTACTACGGCCTAGGTATCGTGACGATCCTCGTAGCGGTGGTGCTCTTCGTGATCGCTCCGTGGACTCAGGCGAAGATGAAAGATGTCGACTCGGTTGCCGACAGCGCCTGACCTAGTTACCAACCCATTGCGAGGCTCGCCCGGTCCGGGGCGGGCCTCGTGCCTTGTCAGAGGTTTTCGCGTGGTGTGGTAATCGGGTTTCTGATGGCGAGGGCTGCCACTCCACGTGGCAGGCCATGCCGTTGCATGCCGATATGCCATATGAAGCTTGGCCCAGTGCGAAAGCTCGCTGGAACCCTCGAAGCGTCAGGGGTGACTGGCTACCGTGGCTTATGTACGCATCGTTTCGACGATGAACCCCATCTTGGGAGCACATATGACGACGTACCAGTACCTCATCGTCGGTGGCGGGATGGCGGCTGATTCTGCCGCCCGCGGTATTCGTGACATCGACAAGAAAGGGTCGATCGCCATTATCAGCGCCGACGTCGACGCTCCATATCCGCGGCCAGCTCTGAGTAAGAAGCTGTGGACCGATCCCGAGTTCACCTGGGACCAGGCCGATCTCGCTACCGTCGCTGATACTGGCGCGGAACTGAGACTCGGCACGGAGGTGCTTAGCATCGACCGCGACGCCAAGACCGTTTTGACTACGTCCGGCCAAGTATTCGGCTACCAAAAGTTGTTGTTGGCCACCGGTCTTACCCCGTCGCGCATTGATGATGACGGCGATGCCGTTGTCTACTTCCGGTCCGCTCGTGACTACCAGAAGCTGCGTGGGCTGGCCCAGCCCGGTCACCGGTTCGTGGTCGTCGGCGGCGGCTATATCGGTGCCGAACTTGCCGCGGGTCTCGTCCAGCAGGGTTGCGAGGTCAGCCTCGTCACCCCCGATCCGACGCTGGGTGGTTCACAATTCCCGGCCCAGATTGCGTCTGAGTACCAGAGACTTTTCGCCGATGCTGGGGTGCACCTGGTCACTGGCAGGCGCGTCTGCTCGGTGCGCAAGAATGAGGCCGCCGAGGTCATCCTCGACGGTGGCACCATCCTCCAGGCTGATGATGTCATCGCGGCTTTGGGGGCATCCCCGGTCACTAGGTTGGCCGAGGAAGCTGGTCTTACCGTTGCTGATGGGGTGGTCGTTGATGAGAGGTTGCGCACCAACGATCCGGCCATCTGGGCTGCTGGAGATATCGCTAACTATCCCGATCCGGTGCTGGGCCGCACTCGCGTCGAGCATGTGGACAATGCCACCACGATGGGCAAAGCAGCTGGACGCTTCATGGCGGGATCAGAAGGCTCCTACACCCATACCCCAATGATGTACTCACAGGTCTTCGGGGTGCGCTGGGAGGCAGTCGGCACCCTCGACTCCAGCCTCGAGACCGTCTCGGTGAAAGTCGGTGAGGGGCAGGTCGCCTACTACCTGTCTAGCGGTAAGCCGGTCGGCGTGCTGCTGTGGAACCTCCCCGGACGCACTGACGAGGCTGTCACGGTGCTTGCCGATCCGCCCGAGGATCTCTCGACCGCCATCAACTGACCACTAGGAGAATTCATGGATCTTGGACTTAATGGACGCACTGCACTTATCACCGGCGCTGATTCGGGTATTGGCTGGCATACCGCGAAGCTCCTCCTCGCCGAGGGGGCCAAAGTCGCCATCACCGACCTCCACCCTGACGAGCTCACTCAGGCGGCGCAGGCTCTCGATGCTCCTGATGACCGCCTGGTTGCCTTCCCTGCTGACGTTACTGACGTCGATTCTCTGGCGAAGCTGCACCAGCACGTGAGGGATGCCCTCGGCCCGATTGACATCCTCGTCCAGTCGGCCGGTGTGACCGGAGCCCAGGGTAAATTCCACGAGATCGATGAAGAGGGCTGGCGTTCCACCCTTGACATTGACCTCATGGGCCCGGTGCGGGTACTGCGCGAGTTTCTCGGCGATTTGCGCACCGGTGGCTGGGGGCGTGTCGTGCTGCTGGCTTCTGAGGATGGTGTCCAGCCCTACGACGACGAGATCCCCTACTGCGCTGCTAAGGCCGGAGTATTGGCCCTCGCTAAGGGGCTGTCGCGGACCTATGCCCGCGAGGGGCTGCTCGTCAACGCCGTCTCTCCGGCTTTCATCCACACCCCGATGACTGACGCCATGATGAATAAGCGGTCCAAAGAGCTTGGCGTTAGCTTTGACGAAGCCGTCGAGTCCTTCCTCAACGAGGAGCGCCCCTATATGGAGCTCAAGCGGCGCGGCGAGCCTGAAGAGGTGGCTGCCATCATCGCTTTCCTATGCTCAGACAAGGCCTCCTTCGTTAACGGATCGAACTACCGTGTCGATTCCGGGTCGGTGGCCACTTTCTGAGGTTCGGCACTGATGCCAATGGGGCCGAGTCACTATGACAGCGGCCCCATTGCGGAGGCTCATTTACGCGTCGAGGTCAGAGGCAATCAGGTCAGCAATTGTGTTGACGTCGTCCTCGCTATCCCCGGTAACCGTCACCGGGTCACCTCCGTTAGCGCCGAGGGTCATGATGAGCAGCACGGACTTAGCGTCAATCGGCTCGCCTCCCTCGGTAGCTAGGGTGACGGTCGAGCCGAGCTTGGCAGCGGCCTGCGAGATGACGGCGGCGGGACGGGCGTGGAGTCCGACGGAGGATCCGACCTTGACGGTTTTACTGGCCATGATGGTGTTCCTTTCGGGGTTGTGGTGTGGTGGTTTCAGGCGGAAGCCGTGGCTTTGCGCCGGGCTGAGGCTTTAAGAACGGTTACGAGCAAGGCTGCCACGAGGGTGCCGACGACGATAGCCAGAACGAAGGCCCAGGCCCGATCAATGGCAAAGAAGACGAAGATTCCGCCATGGGGAGCTTTCGAAGCGGCACCGAGAGCCATTGATAGGGCACCTGTGATTGCACCTCCGGCCATCATCGACGGGATCACTCGTAGCGGATCGGCAGCCGCGAACGGGATGGCGCCCTCGGAGATGAAGGAGGCCCCCAGCAGCCAGGCAGCGGTGCCGTTTTCACGCTCGGCAGGCTGGTAGAGCTTCGGACGCAGGGTCGTTGACAGTGCCATGGCCAGTGGGGGAACCATCCCCGCGGCCATGACGGCCGCCATCACCTTGAGGGATCCGATGTTGGTAACTGCGAGGTTCGTCGTCGCGAAAAGGTAAGCCGCCTTGTTGATGGGGCCGCCAAGGTCGAAGCACATCATGAGTCCCAGGATGATTCCGAGGATGACGGCCGAGGCGCCGCTCATGCTGCCCAGCCAGTTGTTGAGGGCGTTCGTTAGGGCTGCCAGCGGACGCCCCAGCACGACGTACATCAGCCCACCGGCGATCAGGGATCCGATGAGTGGGATGATGACGACCGGCATGAGGCCACGCAGCCAGCGCGGCGGGTTGATACGGGTGAACCAGTAGGCGACGAGCCCGCCGAGCAGACCACCGACGATGGCACCAATGAATCCCGCCCCGGTCACCCCGGCGACAGCACCTGCTACGAAACCGGGGGCAATGCCAGGGCGGTCTGCCAACCCGAAGCCGATGTATCCGGCGAGGGCGGGTAGCAGGAAGCTGAAAGCTGCTTGCCCGACGGCGAAGAGGATCGCGCCGATGTAGGTCATGGTGGCCGATCCGCCGAGAGCATGTGCGGTTGGAATGGGCAGGTTGCCCAAGGTGTTGTGCAAGGCAATATCCATGCCGTTTTGAGCGATCTCGTATCCGCCAAAGAGGAATCCAAGGGCGATGAGCAGACCACCTGCGGCGACGAACGGGATCATGTAGGACACGCCCGTCATAAGGGCCTGCTGGATGCGTTTGCCCCAGCCAGTGTGAGATCCAGTCTGTTTCGACTCCTGCTGCTCACTATGGCTGGCGGGGACCCGACGAGCGTGCGGGTCTTTGGCGGCGGCGACGGCCTCAGAAACCATCTTTTCCGGCTCGTTGACGGCCCGCTTGACCCCGGACTCAATGACCGGCTTGCCAGCGAAGCGCTCCCGGCCCTTGACACCAACGTCGGTGGCGAAAATAACGGCGTCGGCAGCCTCGATGTCGGCGGCGCTGAGGGGCTCGGTGGCGGTGGATCCTTGGGGTTCGACCTTGACGTCAACACCCATCTTCTTTCCCGCAGCCGTCAGATAGTCGGCTGCCATGTAGGTGTGGGCGATGCCGGTGGGACAGGCCGTGATAGCGACGATGCGGGGCGCCTCGGTGGCGGTGCTGGTCGCCGCGGTGTGCGGAAGAGCCGTTGCAGATGCGGTTGGCGCGGTTCCCTCCTTCGGTTCGACGACTCCACCGACGAGGTCGACGATGGTTTGCGCGTCGGGTGCCTGCCGCAATTGTTCGACGAACTCAGGCTTGACGAGGGCACGAGCCAGCTCGGTAAGGAGCTTCATATGCTCCGCGCCGCCGTCTTCGGGCGCCGCGATCATAAAGATGAGGTCGGCTGGACCGTCAGGTCCATTGAAGTCGACGGTGGGGGACAGCCGGGCGAACCCCAGGGAGGCCTGAGACACTGCGGCTGAGCGGCAGTGGGGGATGGCGAACCCGCCGGGCATACCGGTTGGGCTTGTGGATTCGCGGTCCAGAGCGTCGCGGGCGAGGCCGTCAGCGTCGGCGCGTCCGGCGGCAGCAACGATTCCGGCGACTGAGGTGATGACCTCGATCTTGGTTGAACCGAGGTTGGCGTCAAGGGATACCAGTTCCGGGGTGATGAGAGGGGCGTTCACCGGGTCTCCTTATAGGTGGGTGAGGCTGACGTGGATGGCGTCGGCCTGAGAAGGGGTCGGCATGGTTGACCCCGGTAGAGCGGCTGCTGCTGTGCCCCAGGAAACGGCGGTGCGCAGACAGTTTTCGGGCTGGTCTCCGCGGGTGCGTGCCAGCAGGAATCCGGCCAGGGCGGAGTCTCCGGCGCCGACAGTTGACTTCACCTCGATTGGGTCTGGCCAGGCATGCCAGGCGTCGTGCTCGGTGACGAGGAGGGCGCCGGTTCCGCCCAAGGTGACGATTACCTCCGCGATGCCGTGCAGGCCCCGGACGGCGGCGACAATGTCGTCGAACTGTCCCTCGTCGGCGGCAGACTCGAGAGAGTCGCCGTCAATCCCGCATAGCTGGCCGAGCTCGACGGAATTCGGCTTGACGAGGTCAGGGGCACGGTAGGGGAGGCGGGCTGCCAATTCTTGGAGGGGCTGATCGGAGGTGTCGACGGCGACCTTGACGCCGGCCTCATGGAGACGGTCGGTCATCGTGGCATACCAATGTGTGGGGACGCCCGGGGGTAAGGATCCTGACAGTACGACCCATTGCGCGCCAGATGACCTCTCGACGACGGCTTCTTCAACTGCGGCCAGTTCATCGGGGTTGAGGTAGGACCCGGGTTGGTTGAACTTGGTTGTGGTGCCGTCAGGTTCAGTGATGGTGAGGTTGGTTCTCACGGCTGCTGCAATGGGTACAGCTAGGTGCGGGATGCTGTCGTGGCCTAGGCCGAGGGTAAGGCGGTCCTCGGTTCCGGCTGGCACCACGGCGCAGGTTTTGACTCCAGCCCCACGAAGGACTCGGGAGATGTTGACTCCCTTACCGGCGGCGATCTCGGTGGCACTGCCCAGTCGGTTCACTTGGCCGCGCTGTAGCGGTCCAGATATGGGCGCTGTGCGGTCAATGCTCGGGTTGAGCGTGACGGTGACAATCACGTGGACTCCTTCGTCGCCATTTCCAACGGTCCTCGGGTTGGGGAGAACCAGTGATGTTGTAATCTGTGATATCGTAACCCGTAAGCACAGAGGAAACAATATGAACACACTAATACGGACATTCATGGTGCAGATTCCTCTGGGCGAGGGCTGGGCCAGGTACCAGACATCGGTGTGGCAATCCGGTTTACGACAGGGGCTACTGCCAGGGGTGGTGGGCGTCGAAGCGATCATCACCCGGTTTTCCACACCGCGCGCTGGAGCATATCGAAGCGGTACTCACGGCACCCGGGGTGACGCTCCCCGGTGGTAACGCGGGCTGTGACGCCGGCTATCAGCGACCCAGGTCAGGCAATGACGATGTCGACGCCAGCCTTGTGCAGCATCTCGACTTGATGAGGAGTCACCCCGGAGTCGGTGATAATGACATCAACGTCGCTCAGCTGGGCGAACCTCATCGTCGATTCCGCGCCCATTTTTCGGGAGTCGGCCAGAACCACAACATGGTGGGCGCTCGCAATCATTGCTGCCTTGGTTGCGACTTCATCGGCGTCAGGAGTGGATAGGCCGTGCGTCGGGGAAATGCCGTTAGTGCCCATAAACGCAACGTCGACGCGGAGTCGAGAGATGGTGTCGACATTACCGACGGTGGCCTGGGTAGTGGGGCGCAGCCGTCCTCCCAACAGATGGACGTCACAGTTGCTGTGGGTAGCCACCGTACTGGCGATCGGGGACGAGTTCGTAAAGATGGTGAACCGCCTTGTGGAGGGCATGATCGACGCTAATCGCCCGGTCGTCGACCCGGCGTCGAGGATGATCGACCCCTTGTCGCTGGGCAGATGGGATAGTGCCGCCCGGGCGATTTGTTCCTTCTGCGTCACTGCCGAGGAGTCCCGGGTGTCGAGCGGCTGGTCGCCCAGCAAGTCGAACTCGATCGGGATGGCGCCACCGTGCACCCGCCGCAGCATTTTGTGATTGCATAACTGGTCGAGGTCGCGGCGAATGGTTTCCGGAACCACCCCCAGTGCAGTGGACGCCTCGGCGACTGATACCCGACCGGTCTCGCGGGCGGTATCGATCAGCCACTTGTGTCTTTCGGCGGGATACATGGGCCTTCCTTGGGGATTACCACTCGACGCCACTACGGACTGCGAAAGGCCTTGTCGAGGCCTGGTGTGGGCATCGTTGCGACGGCGTGAGCATAACACGGACTCGTCTGGGTTCCGCGCCCGGATAGACTGACGGAGTATTCGCGAATCCCAAGGAGTTCAGGAATGAAAATTGCCGTCGTCGCCATGGGCAAGATCGGGCTTCCCCTGGCCGTGCAGTTCGCCGAGAAGGGTCACGACGTCATCGGCGTCGACGTGCAGCAGCGCGTCGTGGACGAGATCAACAAGGGCAACGAGCCTTTCCCTGGTGAGGCTTTTCTTGACGAGAAGTTGAAGAAGCTTGTACCGGCAGGCAAGCTCACCGCCACCACCGACTATTCCAAGGCCATCCCCGGCGCAGATGCGATTGTCCTCGTCGTACCGCTCTTCGTTAACGACGAGACCTGGGAGCCGGACTTCGGCTGGATGGAAAACGCTACCAAGTCGCTGGCTGAGCACCTCACCCCCGGCACTCTCATCTCCTATGAGACCACTCTGCCGGTCGGTACCACCCGCAACCGCTGGAAGCCCATGATCGAGGAGATCTCCGGTCTGACCGAGGGCAAGGATTTTCACCTTGTCTTTTCCCCGGAGCGCGTTCTCACCGGTCGTGTCTTCGCTGACCTGCGCCGCTACCCGAAGCTCGTCGGTGGCTTGAACGACGCGGGCACCGCCAAAGGCATCGACTTCTACCAGCAGGTTCTCGACTTCGACGATCGTGACGACCTTCCTCGCGCGAACGGCGTCTGGGACATGGGTACTGCTGAGGCCGCCGAAATGGCCAAGCTTGCTGAGACCACCTACCGCGACGTCAACATCGGCCTGGCTAACCAGTTCGGTAAGTACGCTGCGGCCAACGGCATTGACGTTTACAAGGTCATTGACGCCTGTAACTCGCAGCCGTACTCCCACATCCACCGCCCCGGGATCGCCGTCGGAGGTCACTGCATCCCCGTCTACCCGCGCCTCTACCTATGGACCGATCCGGACGCCTCCATCGTTCGCACTGCCCGTGAGGCCAACATGACGATGCCGCAGTACTGCGTCGACCAGGCCGCCTCGGTGCTCGGTGACTTGTCCGGTAAGAAAGTTGTCGTCCTTGGTGCCTCCTACCGGGGCAAAGTCAAGGAGACCGCCTTCTCTGGCGTCTTCCCGACCGTCGACATCCTTGCCAAGGCTGGCGCCGATGTCAGCGTCCACGACCCGATGTTCACCGACGAGGAGCTTGGCAAGTTTGGCTTCCAGGCGTACCACATTGGCGACCCCGTCGACGGCGCGCTGCTGCAGGCCGATCACCCCGAGTACGCCGAGCTGACCTCGGCTGACCTGCCAGGTATCAAGGTGCTTGTCGACGGTCGTCACGTCGTCGATCCGGCCGCATGGGGCGACGTCGAGGTCATCGTCGTTGGTGACGGGGAGGCCTGAGCACCCCGACAGCTCCCTCAGCAAGTTCGTTGAGGGGCTGTCGGTACTGCTGCCCCCAGCGGCTCTCCTGGGGCCCTGGGCTGGCGTTGGGAGTGTATTCGGCTACCGCATCCTGGTGGTGTTGCTAGCCGGATGTGCAGTGACGGGATGGATTCGTCCCGCCCAGGTACGGCGATTCAGCCGCGCAGCCTGCGCCATCGTGATTGTTGCGGTGGCGTGGGCCGTGGTTGGCACGGTAGGCGCTATTCGGTTAGGCCCGTATCGGGATCTTTCGAGCCTGATGGGGGGCGGTCTCGCCCTGATGGGGGCGTGGTCGGTGGCCAGACTCATCTCGGACGGACACCTGCGCCGTGAGCGTGCCCTACGCAATATTGCGATCGGTTGGGCGGGGGCAGTCTGGATGGGGGTGCCGCTGGCGGTCTGGGAAATCTTGACCGCGCGACATTTAGACACCTACGCCGACGGGGCGTGGCGGAACCATCCGGAGCTCTACCATCAGCCGGCGACGTGGCTTACCAACCCCAACCTCTACGCGGTTTTCCTGGCCGTGGGCTCCGTGTGGGTCGGTGTGGTTGGTTCACGAAGCGCTGTTCGGTGGGTGCGGATAGTTGCCGCGGTCACGATGATGGTCGGTTTGGGTCTGCTGGTTGCGACAGCCAGTCGTTTGGTTTGCGCGGCGCTGCTGTTGGCCGTCATGGTGCGGTTGTGGGCGGCTCCGCGATGGCGGTGGGCGCTGCTCGGTGTGGTTGTGGCCGGCGCTGTGGTAATCGTGGCGACACACCTCGATCAAGTCGGATTGACATGGCACAGGTTCATCGGTGTGCTGATTCACCACAACAATGAGGGCCCGTCATCCTTCGCGGTGAGGACTACCCTGCTGGCCTGGGGCCTTGCGCTGGTCATGGCTCACCCTTTGCTTGGGGCAGGTCCAGGAGGGTATCGGGCCAGTATTTTGGCTGCGCCAAGACGATGGTTTCCGCATGGCAAGACCGATCCCCATAACGGAGTCTTGGAAATTGCCTCCCAATACGGGTTGGTCGTTACTGCCCTCTTTGCGGTTTGTTGGTGTCTAGCTGTTGGTCGATGCTGGCGGTCGCGACGATGGTGGGGGGCTGCTCTCATCATTGCCATGCCGGTGCTCTCACTGGCCAACAGCACCTACTTGGTACAGTCGGTGAACCAACTTGGGGGGCTGGTATGTGTCCTGGTGGCGAGCTCGTGCCCTCGGAAGGCGCCGCAAGGACGAGAAGACTAGCCCCACCCCATGCCGTTCCTGGGCGAATGTGAGTCACGGTAGGGTGACGTATGCCGCTGCCTTGAGGAAAGTAGGCATCGGTGTGCAGTGCGGTACGAGAGGGGGAGGTGTGCGGATAGTCATCGTTAGCGCGGCATCGTCCATCCACACCGTTCGATGGGTCAATGGGCTGGTCAAACGAGGCCACGAGGTTTACTTGGCATCAGTACACCCGGTGGGCTGTCACTCCATTGACCCCCGAGTCCAGATCCATCTGGCCCCACACGGCGGAACGGCAAAGTACGTCGTCAATGCGGGTTGGCTGCGATCGGTGGCGGCCGGACTGCAACCTGACATCGTCAACGTCCACTATGCGACCGGCTATGGTCTGCTTGCCCGCCTCGCCCACATTGGCGCCCCGACACTGCTATCAGTGTGGGGGAGCGACGTCTACGACTCCCCTCGCCGCAACCTCCTGATGCGGCACATGGTCCAGGCCAATTTGGCTGCCGCCACCCGTATCGCCTCCACGAGTCGCTGCATGGCCAAGGTCACTGCTGATCTCATGGCGACGGACAGGCCGATCTCCATCACTCCGTTCGGTGTCGACACCGATGCCCTCACTCCTGCCACCGAGCGGCGTGACGGGGACACCATACGTATCGGGACCGTCAAAGCCCTCCACGCCAAGTACGGAATCGGTGAACTCATCCGGGCATTCAGTCGGGTCCATGACGAACGGCCTGACACCAGTCTCCACATTTGGGGCGACGGCCCAGACGAGGACTCCCTCAAGGTCTTGGCTCGCCGTCTTGTCCCGGACAGTTCAGTGGAGTTTCACGGTGCTATTGACCACTGTGGGGTCAGAGATGCCCTGGGCAGTTTAGACATCTTTGCCGCCCTATCGACCCTGGACTCGGAGTCCTTTGGAGTGGCGATCATCGAGGCGGGAGCCTGTGGACTTCCGGTAGTCGTCAGCGATGTGGATGGCCCGGCAGAAGTCGTCGAGGAAGACGTTACGGGGCTGATCGTCCCCCGCGGTGACGTTATTGCCAGCGCTGGCGCACTGATGCGGCTGGTTGATGATGCCGAGTTGCGTCGGCGCATGGGTGGGGCTGGCCGCGACCACGTCGTCGAGACGTATTCGTGGGAGCACAGCCTTGACCTCATGGAGCAGGCGTATCGGGACACCATCGATGATGCGGCACGCCGCCATCGTTCAGGTCGTCACGGTGAGTAGTGGAAGGTAGAGTGCCAGCGTTGCGCCCAGTCCCCGATTCGGGCGCTGTCATGTGGCCTCGAGGAGAGGCCGACATCTCATCGAGAGGATTGCGTCGTGCGTGTCGTGAGCATCGTCGGGGCTCGCCCCCAGTTCGTGAAGTTGGCCCCGGTGGCCAAGGCCTTCGCTGCCGGGGGAATCGAGCACAAGATCATCCATACCGGGCAGCACTACGACGTCAACATGTCTGATTCCTTCTTCGTCGAGCTCGGGATCCCGAACCCAGACCTGCATCTCGGCGTAGGAGGCGGCTCTCACGGCGTCATGACCGGCCGGATGCTCGAGCAGCTGGATCCGGTGCTTGAGGACATGGACCCAGACTGGGTGCTTGTTTATGGCGATACCAATTCGACCATTGCCGGCACCCTTTCGGCGGTCAAGATGCACTTGCCGGTAGCTCACCTGGAAGCCGGGCTACGCTCCTTCAACCGTCGCATGCCCGAGGAGCACAACCGCGTCCTCACTGACCACGCCGCGGACTTGTGCCTGGCGCCAACCGAGGTAGCCATGGGACATCTGGCCGATGAGGGGCTGGCTTCCCGGGCAGTTCTCGTCGGGGACGTCATGACCGATGTGTGCTTGCAGGTGCGCGATTCCGTCCTCGCCAACCCGCGTCCGGTGCCCGGCGTTGCGCCAGGTGAGGAGTACGTCATGGCGACGATTCACCGTGCCGACAACACCGACGATCCCAAACGCCTGGCCCACATCCTTGACGCCCTCGGCAGCCTAGATCGTAAGGTCATCCTGCCGGTGCACCCGCGCCTGCGCGCTCGCGCCGAGGCTGACGGCATCACCATCGCCCGCGGTAACCTCACCACCATTGATCCGTTGGCGTACCCCGATATGGTTAACGCCGTTACCAACGCCGCAGGCGTCATCACCGACTCGGGTGGTTTGCAGAAGGAAGCCTTCCTGCTCGGTACTATCTGCACGACGGTGCGCACCGAGACCGAGTGGGTGGAAACTGTCGAGAACGGCTGGAACGTGCTGGACCCCGACGCCGAACACTTGGCTGAGTACGCCACGCGTCCGCACCCCGAGAGTGATCCGGGGCATCCCTACGGTGACGGTAAGGCCGCTCGTAATGTTGCCGACGTGTTGTTGAAAGCCGGCGAGCGAGACCGCTCCTGATGGCGAATTCTCCCCGCCACGGCAGAGTCGTCTCCCTCTCGACAGTTCATCACGGCCACGACAACCGGGTTTTCAACAAGGAAGCCAAGGCTCTTGTCGCAGCTGGTCACGACTACCACCTTGTCATTTCCGCCGACCGTGACGGGATCGACCAAGGGGTCCCCGTGGTCGCTTTACACCGCGAGGAAGGTCGGATTCGCCGACTTGTCGTCAGTCAGCGGGAGGCATGGCACCACCTGCAGGCTCTCCAGCCGGAGGTGTTGCATATCCACGACCCGGAGCTTATTCCGCTGGCATTGACGTGGCGTCGGCGTCATCACTGCAAGGTGCTCTACGACGCCCATGAGGATCTCATCGGCCAGGTCGACACTAAGCCGTACCTGGGCGCGGTGACACGGCCGCTGGCTAAGATCGCCGCTCGCGGGCTCGTGGGGCTAGCCGAGCGCAGCGCCGATGCCGTTGTGGCTGCGACCCCGACTGTGGGGGAGAGGTTCCACCACGCCCCAGTGACGGTAGTGCGCAATTACCCGTGGCTGGGCAACTACGACGCGACACCGAACCCGGTGCCAGGGCGGCTAGCATACGCCGGAGATCTGTCGGAGGAGCGCAAACTTTCCTTCATGATCGAGGTGACGCGCAAAGTCCGTCGGCAAGTGCCACAGGCCCATTTGGTGCTGGCCGGACGGGTGCTGCCACGCTGCCAGGAGACGGTGGAGCAAGCCGTGGCAGAAGGGGTTGTGGAACACCTCGGGCTGGTGGCCCCTACTGAGGTGCCGCAGGTGTTGGCCAGCGCTCAGATAGGGCTGGTCTTCCTCAAACCGCTGCCGAATTATGTCGCGTCGCTGCCGACGAAATTGTTTGAGTACATGGCGTCCCAGGTGCCATTTGCGGCCTCGGATTTCCCGGCCTGGCGCGAGATGTTTGACCGGTACGGGGCTGGGATTTTTGTTGATACTGAGGATGCCGCAGCTACCGCAGATGCTTTGAGTGAACTCTTGGCAGACCCGCAGCGGTGTCTGGAGATGGGCTGTGCTGGGCGTCGAGCAGTTGAATCGGGGCTCAATTTTGAGTCCCAGGCTGAGGCCTTGACCGATCTGGTAGCTGGTCTACTTGAGGAGTGATCCTCGGCTTCGGACGTAGCCAACGGCTGGCGGGGGCTCCGCCGCTGGCTCCTGGCCTTTGCCTGTCACCGTTAGCAGGATCCTGTGTGCGTTTAGACCCAGTTTCGTAGCGCTCTCTACGGGTTTTCCACTCGCCGCTCCTCTTCTCGTTCTCCAGCCGCTCTTCTTCAGTCTCTTTCCAGTCTCTTTCCAATCGTTTCCCAGCCCGGTGTGGTGATCTGGGTAGTAAGTGTCCCCAGAGCCATCCCCGGTAGCGGGTGCCAGGGGTACGAGACGATTTTCCACAGGCTGGTTGGGATTCCGGACTGAGGTTATCCACAGAATCGAAACTGGTTGGCGGAAAACGGCCCTCGCGACGACAACTTTTGATGTGAGGAACCTTGGAGAACGACTCAACCGACGCGGCGTTGCCCGCATCCACCGGCACAGCTATGTGCGCGGCCAGGCCGACCGGGCGGTAGCTCGAGGGGAAGCCGTCCGCATCCTGCCTGGGGTGGTCGCCGCGACCGCGCTGGCCCGAGACCCGAGGATCATTATCCGGGCGTTATTGTTATGGCACCGCGACATTGTGCTGGTGGGAAAGGCTGCCCTCCTCATGCTTGGGATGAAAGCCCCGGGCACAAACCGGTCCATGGACTTCTACGGCGTTAACGAGGTGGAGGCTTTTTCCACGACCCGGCGTCTTACTCGGCCGGGGATTCGAGTGCGTCGGTGGCATATGCCGCACCGGTTTGTCACTGAGCGCGAGCAAGTCCGCATCGCTACTGCCGAAGTGTCGGTTCTCATACTGGCCGTTCAGGGCGAGTGGGAATGGGTGTGTGAGGCTCTCCGGCAACGAATCGTGACGCCCGAATCATGCCGAGAAGCTCGTAAGAGCCTGACAGGACGGTATCCCAAGGCCAAGGTCGATGCTGCTCTGGCCGACATCTGTCTGGCCGCGTGGTCGATTCCAGAGCTGGAGATGGGCAGGATGCTGCGTGCTACTGGGATCACAGGACACAAACCAAATCACAAGGTTCGTGTGGGTGACCGCTACTACTACCTGGACCAGGCCTTCGAGGCTGAGAAGGTGGCTTTAGAGATTGACGGCCGATTGGTGCACGGGACCATCGAAGGGTTTGAAGCGACCATGATGCGCTCAGCGCATTTGGACCGTCACGGCTGGAAGGTGCTTCATGTCACCCCAACTATGTTCCGCGAGAACCCGAGGTTTGTCCTGGAGTGGCTCGCTTCCCACCTCCACCGGCGTCATCGACCCAGAATAATGTTCACCGAGCCTGCTCTGCGACGGATCATGAACGGCTCCGTCCTAGTTTGAGGCCCAGTACACGGCTTACTTATCGGAACCTGACCTATCCTTCACATTCCCTTCCCCGGCCAGCTGTGGAAATCGGGGTGATGATCTACCTGGCTGCAACTTCACGAAGCACGACCGGCATTCTGATACCTGATTGCCACAGGATGGGTTGAGGATCTCGAGGGGAGTAGCGCAGGGGCAGTCAGCTCAACCACGAAGCCGTGGGTCTGGTTCGTTCCCCGGAGACCTCGGGGGCGCGCCACCGTGAATTGATGGGCGTACTTCCCCCAGGTCGCGTCTCACTACGACGAACGTTAAGGGGCGGCACTCACGCAACGCCCCTAACGAATCGTCACTTGTAGGAGTAAAAGTCCGGGGCCGTTGACACTCGTCCGGTGCCACCCATCGGGGTCGCATGGCCATCAGCTCGCGGATCGCGGCGATGGGTTATGCGACCACCGAAGGGCTTGCGCTTAGCGAGATTCTCGAACAAGGACGGGTCCTGGGAGCCCGTCTTCTTATCCGCTGGTCCCTTGCGCGCGGCCACCAGTGCGATCCCGACAACGGTGACAGCGGCCACCGCGACGGCAATGAGGGTGCCCTTGTCGATCTCTTCAGAGTTGATTTCGGGCGTATTCATTTTCCTCACTTCTTCCCATCGATAGGCTTGGCTCCCTTTTCGTCATCGTCGCGAAGGGCATTCTTGTTCATGTCCTCCTTACCTTCCTCAGTAAGGACATCGCCGACGATGGCTCCGGCTTCGCGATGGAAGGCGATGTAGCGGGCGCCGAGGTTGATCATGGCCTGCAGACGGTTGCGGCCGCCCAGCAGGGTGTAGACGTGCACGGTGACCCACGTCAGCCATGCACCGATACCGGTGAACTTGAATTTTTCGGACAACTGTACGACGGCGGAGTTGCGGCCGATCGTCGCCATCGTGCCCTTGTCGTTGTACTCGAACTTCTCCAGCGGCTCGCCGAGCTCGAGGTGAACGATCTGACGGGCAACGCACTCACCTCCCTGGATGGCAGGCTGCGCGAGTTGGGGTTGGGGATCCTCGGTGTTGATGGCACCGTCGCCGATAGCGAAGATGCGATCCTGGCCGTTGACGAGGAGGGTGCCGGCGGTAGCGATGCGGCCGCCGCGGCCCTGCTCAAACCCCCAATTGGCGACGGACTTGTGGGCACCGACGCCGGCAGCCCAGATGACCATATCGGCCGGGAGGGTTTGGCCATCCTTGAGGAGTACGGAATCTTCGCGCACTTCGGCGATGGCGGTCTTGGTGCGCACATCTACGCCGCGCTTATGCAACTGGCGGCGAGTGTAGTGGCGCAGCGCTGGGTCGAAGGGCATGAGGAGGTGGTCGGCCATCTCGACGAGGGTCACGTGGACTCGGTCGGTGGACACGTCCGGGAAGATTGCCGGGATGCCGATCGATTTCATTTCGGCGAGGGTTCCGGCCATCTCAACGCCGGTCGGGCCGCCGCCAACGATGATGACGTCGAAGGTCTTGTTGCGCTGGGTGTCGAGGTCTTCAAGGTGGGTGAAGATGGCGTCGCGAGCGCGTAGCGAGGATGCCCGGGTGTAAATGGTGTGCGAGTTCTCGGCCGCGCCAGGAGTTCCGAAGAAGTTGGCCCCGACGCCCTGGGACAGGATGAGATAGTCGTAGGAGATGGGGTCGCCGTTGTCGACTTCGACGATCCGGTTATCGGTGTCGATACCGGTCACGGAAGCGCGACGGAAATGGGTGCGCGGACCGTTGTGGGCAGCGAAGGAGCGAAGTCGGTAGGTGACATCACCAGGGTTTAGACCACCGGTCGCAACCTGGTACAGCAGTGGCTGGAATGTGGTGTACGGGTTGCGGTCGATGAGGGTGACGTCGCACCCTGCTTCGGCAGTCTTCTCGGCAGCAGCTAAGCCGCCGAACCCGGCACCGACGATAACAACTCGGGGTTTGGAGTCCGCCAGAACCGGTTTGTGACCCAGGCCCGGCAGGCCGATGTCTGACAACAGGGTATTGATGCCCATCTAAATCCTCCGAATGATGTTGTGATGTGACGATTCTCCCAAAAATGTGCTGTAACTCGCAATGAGTTGGGTCCTACGGAGGGGTATAGAAGGGGCACTTCCGCTTCCAGCGTGACAGGCTGGGATCATGCCACATCTCCACACGCAGCCGCACGGACACGACGTGACGATCAGTGCGTGGATCCTCAGACAGTTTCCGTCTGACGGCGTTCATCGTCGGCAGTGGAAGGCGCTGGTGCATAAGCACCGCAAGATGAACCTGTGGATCCAGCCTGGCGGGCACGTCGAACATACCGAGAATCCCTGGCAGGCTCTCGCGCACGAGCTTCATGAGGAAACGGGCTACCGCATCGACCAGTTGAGCGTTCTGCAGCCCTGGAACCGGCTGCCCGACGGCGTGCACGACCTCATGCATCCCACCCCGGTGCTCCTCAACACCCACAGCCCATACCCGGGCCACTTCCACTCGGACATTGTCGTGGCGATGGTCGCCCATGGCGATCCGGCGGAGAAGCCGCGTCCGGGAGAGTCTCAGGAGCTGCAATGGGTTAGTCCTGACGAATTTGCTGCGCTGCCGGGTTCCGAGCCTGACGCAGTCATGATCATGACGATGATCGTTGAAAACGTGGCTGACTCATGGTTGGTGATTCCTGCCACGCAGTGGTCGCTGGCTGACGCTCCCGCTGAGGCGATGACCGATCGCTCTGTTGCCGAGGCCACCGCTCCTGATCCCCTCGATGACAGGGAGACGCTGGGGTGGGGGACCGCTCAGTGACGAGGAATTCTGGTCCAGACCTTGCGAGAGTTGGGGCCGGGCTTCCGGTCGCCGCGTACCGGGACGAGATCACCACGGCTTTACAAGGCAGGCGAGCTGTCATCGTCGCTCCGCCAGGCACCGGTAAGACAACATTCGTCCCGCCCTTGGTGGCCTCGAGGTGTTCTGGTCGGGTCATCGTCACCCAGCCACGTCGGGTGGCAGCAAGGGCCGCTGCCCGCCGACTTGCCACACTGACCGGGACTCGCCCCGGGGCGTTCGCGTCGCACACCGTGCGTGGCGAATCGACGACAACCCGCGACACCAAGGTGGAGTTCGTCACCACCGGGGTGTTGCTGCGCCGTTTACTCAACGACCCCGATCTGACTGGGGTGGATGCCGTCATCCTCGATGAGGTCCATGAGCGTCACCTCGACGCTGACCTTGTTGTGGCAATGGTGTGCGAGGTTGCCCAATTGCGCGATGATCTGAGCATTGTCGCAATGTCGGCAACCGTTGACAGCTCCGGGCGGGCGACCCTTCTTGGCGGCGATGAGCCGGCCCCGGTCATCGAGGTGGCCTCCGCTGTGCACGAACTCGAGGTGGAGTGGGCGCCGGCAGCTGGTGCTGCTGTGGAATCTCGGGGAGTGAGCCGCGAATTTCTGAGCCATCTTGGCGCCGTGACCATTGATGCGCTTAATCGCCACGCGGAAGGGTCGGCACTTGTCTTTGTTCCGGGAGCCCGCGAGGTCGACCACGTCGTCGCGGATTTGCGCTCCCGACTCGCCGGGATGGAGGTTGTCGGACTGTCTGGGGCGATGTCGGCACGAGAACAGGATCATGCCTTGTCAGATCCGGGGAGCGTGCGTCGCGTCATCGTCTCGACGGCTGTCGCGGAATCTTCCCTGACGGTGCCTGGCGTGAGGCTCGTTGTCGACTCCGGGCTGTCACGTGAACCGAGACTTGATCGTGGTCGAGGCATGACAGGTTTAGTGACGGTCCGGGAATCTCGCGCCTCAGCAGTGCAGAGGGCCGGGCGCGCAGCGCGTTTGGGCCCGGGGGTAGCAGTGCGCTGCCTGCGTGCCCAAGACTGGGCGGGTATGTGCGCCGATCCTGCTCCCGAGGTCGACCACGCTGACCTTTTGGCACCCTTGTTGTCTTTAGCGGTGTGGGGATCTCCTCGTGGTGAAGGGATGGCACTGCCAACACCATTGCCACAGGATCGGGTGGCCGCCGCCGAAGAAGAACTGCGAGGTCTGGGTGCCGTCGACGCGGAGGGGCGGATCACAGCAGGGGACGTCACCTTGCCACGTTTCCCCTTGATCCGCGACTGGCTAGGGCTCTGACAGACGGCGCTGCCAGCGTCGGCTCGCGTCGCTGCGCCGAGATCACCGCGATGCTTGGCTTGGATGATGGTCAGGTTGACCTCGTCGGGCAATGGCGTCAACTGCGGTCCGGGAAACACCCGGAGGCTACGATGTGGCGGCGCGAAGCTGATCGGCTGGCGCGGCTGATCAACGACATTCCCTCTACTGGCACTACCGATGATGCTGCTGTCGCTACCGTCGTTTCTCTTGCCCGCCCGGGATGGATCGCTCGCAGCCGGGGGGTGGGCTCCACGTCGTATTTACTGGCTTGAGGCACGGGGGTCGACTTACCTCGCAATTGCCCGTCAGGACTGCTCGGGCAGCCGTGGCTAGCGGTGGCGCGCACTTCCCGTCTTACCGATGGCGCTCTCATCCGGGCCGCTGCCCCGCTCGCGGAGTCGGCTGCTTTGGAGTCTGGTGCGGCGATGTTGACGAGTGATACGACGGCGACCTGGGATGGCGGGAAAGTACGGGGTCGGCGAGTGTCGCGGCTTGGGGCCATCGAGTTGTCGTCGACTCCTGTCCGTCCGGATCCGGCGCAGGCTCGCCACGCGGCGCTGGAGGCGGTCAGGGCCCGGGGGCTCGACGTAGCGGGCCTGACGAAGAACGGTGAGTCTGTGCGCCGCCGTCTCGCCTTTGCTCATCGGGTGCTTGGTGATCCCTGGCCCGATGTCAGTGATGAGGCCCTGTTAGCCCGCGTCGAGGAGTGGCTTGACCTCGACGCGTTGGCGGCAGGACGGGGAGGCGACGCGACCTCGGGTTTGCGGGGGCTGCTGGGCTGGCAGGAGTCCGCCCGTCTTGACGAGGTCGTCCCCGAGACCATCACCGTCCCCAGTGGGTCGCGGATCCGCGTCGACTACCCCGAGCCCGGTAGTGATGCTTCCCCGGTCCTTGCAGTCAAGCTCCAGGAGTGTTTTGGCTGGGCTGACGGACCGACGGTTTGTGACGGTCGGGTGAGGGTGGTCCTGCACCTACTATCCCCGGCACGACGGCCATTAGCCGTCACCGACGACCTGGCGAGTTTTTGGACCAGCGGGTATCCCGCGGTGAGAGTTGAAAACCGGGGACGCTACTCCAAACACCCCTGGCCGGAGGACCCTATGACGGCTACTCCAACCAAGCACACCAACCGCGCTCTGCGGAGGGACTGACGTAGCGTCTGGGCGCCGCGGTACGTGTGGTGAATTGGTTTTGGATCCCGTGGGCAACCACGCGGAGTGGCTCGTGAGTGCTTCCTGACCATGATTGCCACAGGTGCCGGGGTGTTGGGTGCCGCGAGCGGTGGTCGAGTGATGCGAGCGGTGGTGGTCTGCCGGCCTCGTGGCTATGATCAAGGGCAACGACAGGGGAGCATCGTCGGATGCTGAGAGTGGGCACCGCCCAGACCCTCGAACCTGAACCGGTTAGGACCGGCGTAGGGAGTCGGGCTCTTCGCGCTTTCGCGCCCCTTCCGAATGAGCGGAAGGACTTCCATGACCAACGACAAACCAGCTGTGCGATACCGCACTATTGACATCGTCACTCCGGTGATGATTGCCGTGGCATTCGGCGTCATCTTCCTTGGCTATGGGGCGGTATATAGTCTCCTCAAACCGGTTACGTCGGTGTATATGCCCATCGAGGGCATGCTTGCCGGCATTTGGTTTTTACCGGCATTTCTTGCCGGGCTTATCGTCCGTAAACCCGGTGCGGCTTTGCTTGCCGAGGTTTTGGCGGCCGCGATTGAGGCGGCTCTTGGCGGCCCGTGGGGGCCTGGAACCCTCATCTCCGGCGTCATCCAGGGTTTGCCGATGGAGCTGTGTTTGCTCGTCGTCGCCTACCGCAAGGCCGGTCCGAAGCTTGTTCTGGTGGCCGGAGCTCTGACCGGCTTTGCTGAGGCTATCTACGAGAGCAACTCCTACTACTCGATGTTCCGCTTCGGCGATACGATCGCCTACTTCGTTTTCATGACCGTTTCCGGAGCGCTGCTTGGCGGTCTGGTGGCGTGGGGTATCGTCCGTGGTCTTGTGGCTGCTGGTGCCCTCAACCCCTTCGTAGTTTCTCGTGAATTGCGTGGCGGTAGGAAGTCGGCCCGGAGCACAGCGTCATCGCGAAACCTGTCATGACTGATGTTTTGACCCGTACTAGCCAGACTGACGAGGTCTCCGGTCGCCGGGCGGTGCCGGTGGACGTGGAGGGGTTGACGGTCGGTGTCCCTGATCGTGATGAGCCCATCCTTGGCCCTATCGATCTCCATTTGGCGGCGGGGTCCCGGGTGCTTATCGCCGGGCTGTCGGGGGCTGGTAAGACTACTTTGCTGCACGCTATCGGCGGCTTACTGGAGGAAGAAAGCTACGACCTTGCCGGTCGGGTGAGCACGTGGTCCGGCGGGGTGAACGTCGGTCTGCTGCAGCAGGAGCCGATCCATTCCGTCGTCGCTGCTACGTGTGGGCGAGATATTGCTTTTGGCCCGGAGAACCACCGGGTCCCGCGCGAGGACATCTGGCCGGTTGTCGAGGATTCCCAACGACGAGCCAGGTTCGCTATGCCCACGGACCACTCGACTACGAAGATGTCCGGTGGCCAGATGCAGCGCCTGGCCATCGCGGGGATCCTCGCCACCAATCCTGGCCTGCTGCTGCTCGACGAGCCCATCTCCATGCTCGACGAGGAGTCGGCCATGGCGATCCGTGACGAGGTTGCCTGGATGGCCCACGATCGGACTGTTCTCGTCGTTGATCACCATCCTGACCAGTGGCGGGGCGTCCTTGACCAGGTCGTCGAGTTGACCGATCACGGCACTCTCAAGAAGGTCTGGGATTTTGAAGACTTCCTGGATTCACGCGAGGCGGTGTCATTGTCGCCGCACACTTCCATCGCGGGCGAGACGGTTGTGCGCGCCAGTGCTATCGATGCTCACCGTCCCCAGTCCGACGACCTCCTGCTGCGAGGCGTCACCATGTCGGCTCGGCGTGGTCTTATCACCGTCGTGTCGGGTCCGAGCGGGGCTGGCAAATCCACTTTGCTGAGGTTGCTGGCCGGCCTTGACGCGCCCGCATCCGGTGAGCTTACGCTGCCGGGTCAGGTCGCTTGGGTACCGCAGAACCCGGAGAACTACTTGGTGGCCCAGACGGCTGCGGACGAATTGTTTGCCTCGCCGATGGTTCCCGAGGATGCCGATCTTAGGGGCCTGGTGAGGACTTTCGGACTCAAGGCGATCTTGGACTCCCACCCCATGACGTGTTCTGGGGGTGAGAAGCGGCGCCTTGCTATCGCGGCAGCCCTGGCCCAGCACCCGGATCTTCTTCTCCTCGATGAGCCAACCGTCGGCCTCGACGACGACCGTGGCGCGAGCGTGCTGTCAGCGATCCGTGCTGCGGCCGACTCGGGCGTCGCCGTCGTCGTTTCGTCCCACGATCGTCAGGTCATCGAAATGGCTGACGAGATCGTTGACGTCGCCGCTTACCGCGTTCCAGACCCCACCCCCGATGAGCGTCGGGAAGAAAGTGCGGCCTTCTTGACGACGATCAATCCCTTGGTTGTTCTTCTCATTGCCATTGCTGGGATTTTCGGGTCGCTCTTTGTGCGCTCCCCTCTTATTGGGGCTATTGGTCTTATCCCGGCCGCTGCGATGGCTCCGATGTGTTCCCGCCGCGTCAAACCATTGGTGGTGCGGGCGGTGCCGGTTCTCGTCGCTGCGGTGATGATGGTCTGGACGACCCTGCTATTGCACAGCGGGTTCACCGATCCGGCGGCGTGGCGGGAAGCGGCTCGTCAGGGACTGAGGATCCTCGTCTTCGTTCTGCCAGGGGCACTCGCCTCGGCGGCCGTCGACCCTACTCGGTTGGGTGACGCTTTGGTTCAGCAGGCCCACTTGCCGCAGCGTCCGGTGGTGGCTTCGGTGGCTGGAGTGGTGCGGATGGGCCACCTCGGCGACCAGTGGCGCATTCAGTCCGATGTGCGCAACCTGCGTGGGTTGGGCCCCAAACGGTCCCTGTCTTCGCGGATTAAGTACCTCTCGTCCATGACCTTCGCGATGGTGCTATACGCCATGAGATCCTCGGAAATTCTGAGCCGGGCGATGGACTCCCGCGGATTCGCGACGGCGACCCGCCGAACTTACGCGGTGGAGTCACGCTGGCGTGTCCGTGACCTGTGGGGCGTGGTGCTCGCGGTGTGCGTCGTCGCGGTTCCGGCCCTGGCGGCGGCGCTGTTTGGCTGAACGTGTGATACGCGCTCAGCGATACAGCGCCTTCTCTAGCACCGTCGCCAGCTTGTCGACGGATGCCTGCAGGGAGTACTTGTGCGTCATGAGTTCACGGGCCCGCTCATGCCAGCGTTTCATGGTGGCCTCGTCAGCGTCACGTACCCGTTCGATGCCGGCGACGAGGTCGGTGGGGTCGACGCATGCGCCCACCTCGTCGTCGCTGATGACGTCGCGGATGGGTACCTTGGCGTTGGAGACGACCGCCAGCCCGGCAGCCATGTAGTCGTAGAGCTTGTTGGGGCTCATGCCCTTGTCAAAGACCGATTGCGGGGACACCGTGTGCAGACCGACGTCACAGGCCGACAGGATGCGTACCAACTCTGACTTCGGTACCTGGTCGTGGAAGGTGACGTTGGTTAGGCCGAGTTTCGCGACTTCGTCGATGGCCCACTGCTTACGCGCCCCGGCGCCGACTAATAGAAAGTTGACGTCGGGCAGACGACGGGCGGCGTCGACGATGAGGTCCAGCCCGACGTAGTTGGCGTGGGTCCCCGAGAACACCGCGGTGAACCCGGAGATGCCGTACTCTTTGCGCAACTCCTCGCGGGACTCCTCGACCTCGTATTCGGCCAGGTCGGCGCCATTGGGGACAACGGTGACCTTATCGACGTTGATGCCGAGTTTGCGGAAGTGGTCCTCCCAGCCTTTCGTCACGACGACGATCTGGCGAGCGTGGGCGTAGATGGTCTTCTCCAACCCTTGCAGCACCTTATGTAGGGCTGACCCTTCCTTGAGAGCGCCGCCGGATACCAAGGATTCTGGCCATAGGTCGCGGATTTCGACGACGAATGGCTTGCGACGTACAGCGGCAACGACCATCGCGGCTGCCGGGGCCAAAATCTGTGGTGAAGAGGCGAAGATGACATCGGCCGGGCGGCTCAGGGCTCTGGCTCCGGCGCCGGCGGCGAAGGCGACCCAGCCGAGGACCCGCTTGACCCCGTTGCCCTTGTACTCCGGGATCGGGACGAGGGTGTAGCGCGGGTCGTCAACCGTCATGCGCTCGCCTGAGGTGTGGTTGATGTCGGCGGCGTAGAAGTGAGGCTGCCAGTTATGCAGCCGGGAAAACATGTCAAAGTTCCGGGTGATGCCGCCCGATCCCGGTGGAAAGGCGTAGTGATTGATCACGCTGACCTTGCGTTGCGGCATCTTTCCTCCTGGGTTTAGGCGCAAACCAACCCTACCGGGCATGATCGCTACTCGCGGACGGCGCCACGAACGCAACCGCAGCCCGGGGTCAGTCCTCGCGAGTGCCTTCCAGGGCCAGACCCACCAGGATGGGCTGGAAGAGCAAGCGAATTGCGCGTTTGCGGTCGTCGTCGAGGCCGAATCCATCCTTGTGCTCGACAAGCTGGCCGACGTTGCCCGGGAAAATCGCGGTGAAGAAGGCGGCGGCGCTGCGTCCCCAGAATTTCTTGTGGCGGCCTGACAGCAAGGCGGTCCCGAGGATGATCTCGGCGGCACCGGATAACAAGACAACCGTGTCATCGTCCAGCGGTACCCAGTCGGGTACTTGGGCCTGGAATTCTTCGCGAACGAAGGTGAGGTGACCGACACCGGCGTAAGCCAGTAAGCCGCCTACGCCAAGACGGCTCAGGGTGCGTAACGGGTGGCGCTTCGCAGGCGATGGTGCGGTGAAGTGTGATGAGCGGGACATTGATCCTCCTGACGACCGGAAGCGGTACTGGATTGATGATAACTCGTGGAAATCCTGGTTCCTTAGCGTCCTAGGGCCAGTCGAGGTGGCGGCGGGCCCTATGCGGAACCCGTTTACCACAGCTGGCTCTCAGAACCCGGTGGCCAGTCGTATGACCGATCTCGGCAGCGAGCGGCATGGTCATCGGATACGGCTGGTTTCCTGAGGCGCGGGCTCACGATGTTGCTGTGGTATTCCGGTTGGTGATGAGGGAGCGAGCCACCTGGGATGGCGCGGGACACCATCACCACCCCGATTACCACACGTGGTCGGGGAGGGGTGGGCGGAGACGTGCAGAGGCGTGCGGGTGGGGCGCGCCGCTGTTGGCCTGGGAACTTTTCGAACAGCGGCAGCAGGCATAGCGAGGGGCCGGTGACGATCGCCACCGGCCCCTGTGGATGTGAGTGTCAGGATCCGTAGGTCGTTTTGGCCTTTTCGAGGGCCGCGACGTAACCGTTGCGCTCGTACTCGGCAGTCGAGGCATCACGTGGCACGGCGAGCATTCCGCGCAGCTTGTCGAGGTCGACCTGCTTGCGCTGCAGGTAGGACTCCAGACCTTTCTGCAGTTCGGCCGCGTACCCGGCGCCGTGACGCACCAGCGCTGAGGTGGTCATGACGACGTCGGCTCCAGCAAGCAGATATTTGATGACGTCATCGGCAGTTTCGACACCCGAGGAGGCAGCTAGCGAGGCGCCAATGCGACCCGACAGTGCAGCAATCCACGTCATCGGTAGCCGAGCGTCAGCCGGGGACGACAGCCACACTCCGGGCTCCACCTGCATCGTCTCGACGTTGATGTCAGGTTGCAGGAACCGGTTGAACATCACTAGGGCGTCGGCGCCGGCGGCGTCTAGGCGGGTGGCCATGTTGCCCAGGGCGGAGAAAAATGGTGAGAGCTTGACGGCAACTGGTACGCCCACGGCGTCCTTGACGGCTTGGACGATCTCGACGTGGCGGTCCTCGACTTCCTCGGCGGACTGTTGAAGGTCGCCGGGCACCATATAGATGTTGCACTCGATGCCTGCTGCGCCAGCCTCTTCCATCCGCTTGGCGGTGTCGACCCACCCGCCGTTTGTTGCGCCATTGAGAGACGCAATGACGGGAATGTTAACGGCATTGGCGCTGGCCTCCAGATGGGCGAGGTAGCGCTCGGTGATGCCGCCCTGGTTGCTGGCCACGGTCGGGAAGAAGCTGAGCGATTCTGCGAATGAATCCATGTACTCGAGCTCGATCTCGGCTTGCCGGGCCTCCTCGTGCCTCACCTGTTCCTCGAACAGGGAGTACATAACGATGGCTCCGACTCCGGCTTCGGCGAGGGCCTTAACCCCGTCAACGTT
Organism: Cutibacterium namnetense; assembly: GCF_001642025.1. Lineage (GTDB taxonomy): Bacteria > Actinomycetota > Actinomycetes > Propionibacteriales > Propionibacteriaceae > Cutibacterium > Cutibacterium namnetense. The sequence goes on from NZ_LWHO01000001.1 coordinate 253,855, forward strand.
CTGCTGGATGGGGCCGGCGGAGGCAACCAGAGGCGACCTTAGGGTTAGCCCCATGTACTTGGTGTGAAGATCACTCATGGCACGTCATTCCTTCGTGGCTGTCAGGCGCGGTTGGAGGTGGCAGCGAACTCGGACATCCGGGCATCGATGGCGAAGTCCTCGGCGGTGCGGGATGCCATCTCGGCATACTCGGCGTAGCGGCGCTCCACCTGGCGCTGTCCCAGGTCCAGCATACGTTCGGCTTCTTCCGGATGAGCTTTCTGAAGCATCCGGTAGCGCAGTTCGAGTTTGGTGTATTCCCGCCACGTCTCGTCGGGCTTGGGGGAGTCGAGTAGGAATGGGTTGCGTCCTTTGTCGGCGAGTACCGGGTTGTAACGCATAAGCGGCCAGTGTCCGCAGTGGACTGCCTTGTACTGCTGGTCCAGGCCGTTGCGCAGGTCGTAGCCGTGGGCGATGCAGTGGCTGTAGGCGATGATGAGGCTTGGGCCAGGATAGGCTTCGGCCTCGCGGAAGGCCCGCAGGGTTTGCTGCGGATCGGCGCCCAGGGCCACGCGGGCGACATACACCGATCCGTAGGCGATGGCTTGCAGGGCCATGTCTTTCTTAGCGGTGGGCTTGCCCGCCGAGGCGAATTTGGCGACGGCGCCCAGCGGGGTCGATTTCGAGGCCTGACCACCGGTATTGGAGTACACCTCGGTGTCGAGGACCAGGACGTTCACGTCGCGGCCGGAGGCGAGCACGTGGTCGACGCCACCGGAACCAATGTCGTAGGCCCAGCCGTCACCGCCGATAATCCACACCGACCGGCGTAGTAGGTGGTCGGCGACACTCATGAGGTCGCGCACGGCCGGGGTCTGTTCCATATGTGCGAGCTTGGTCTGTAGCTCCTTGACGCGGCGCTGTTGGCTCTGCAGGTCATGCTCGGTTAGCTGCGGGGCGTGCAGTAGGTCCTCGACGAGCTCCGGGTCGAGCCCGCTGGACACCTCCTGGAGGCGACGCTTGGCGAGGTCGGTTTGGACGTTGGCGGCCATCCGCATGCCCAGGCCAAACTCGGCGTTGTCCTCGAAGAGCGAGTTCGACCATGCCGGGCCACGTCCTGAGGCGTTCTTGCCCCACGGGGTTGTCGGCAAGTTACCGCCGTAGATGGAGGAGCAGCCGGTGGCGTTAGCAACTTCGGCGCGGTCACCGAAGAGCTGGGTGATGAGCTTGACGTAGGGCGTCTCGCCACACCCGGAGCAGGCTCCGGAGAACTCGAAGAGGGGTTCCAGGAACTGGGTGCCTCGTACGGTGGCGAAGTCGACGCGGGAGCGGTCATTAACCGGGATTGTCTCGAAGAACTCGACGTTTTCGCGCTGGACGGTTTTGTCGAGGTGTTCTTCGAGGTTGATGGCCTTGCGGTCAGGTTCGCCGACGGGGTGGGCCGGGCAGGCCTCGACGCACAGCCCACAGCCGGTGCACTGGTCGGGGACGATTTGCAGGGTGTAGCAGGATTCTGGCAGGCCGGCGGCATTGAGTTCTGCGGACTGGAAGGATTCTGGGGCCCCGTCGAGCTGAGATTGCGGGTAGTACTTGGCGCGGATGACGCCGTGTGGGCAGACGAAGGCGCAGTTGCCGCACTGGATGCATGCGGTGGGTTCCCACGTGGCGATGACGTCCGACAGCGTTCGCTGCTCGTACTTTGTGGTGCCGGCGGGGTAGGTGCCGTCATCGGGCAGGGCCGACACGGGCAGCAGGTCGCCGAAACCCTCGATCATCCGGGCGGTGACATTTTTGACGAACTCGGGGGAGTCTTCGCGCACGGCGGGGATGAGACTGTGGTTGGCAGTCATCTGGTCTGGAACCTTGACCTGGTGTAGGTGTTCCAGGGAGGCGTCGACGGCCGCGTGGTTCATTTCGACGATCTTCTGGGACTTTTTACCGTAGGTTTTCTGGATCGAGTCCTTGATTTTCGCGATGGCTTCGTCCTTGGGCAGCACACCAGAAATCGCGAAGAAGCAGGTTTGCAGGATGGTGTTGGTGCGGTTACGTAGACCCACCTTGCGGGCTACGGACAGGGCGTCGATGGTCCATAGGTCGAGGTGTTTGTCGAGGATCTGACGCTGCATGGTGTCGGGCAACTTGTCCCACACCTGGTCGGCGTCATAGGGGGAGTTCAGGAGGACGGTAGTGCCTTCGCGAGCCATCGTCAGGACGTCGACGGACTCCAGAATTCCCCAGGCATGAATGCCAATGAATCCGGCTTGGCTGACCAAGTAGGGGGCTTCGATCGGTTTGGGTCCGAAGCGCAGGTGGGAGGTTGTTCTGGATCCGGACTTTTTAGAGTCGTAGACGAAGTAGCCCTGGGCGTAGGTGTCGGGGTCCGACCCGAGGATCTTGATGGTGTTCTTGTTAGCACCGACGGTGCCGTCGGAACCCATGCCGTAGAACACGGCACGGATCGTTTTGGGGTCCTCGATGTCGAGGGGTTCCCACGGTAGGGAGATGCCGGTGACGTCGTCATCGATGCCGATGGTGAAGCGGGGACGCGGACTCTCCAGCTCGAGCTCGGCGGCGATCCCGGCCACCATGCCGGGGGTGAACTCCTTTGACGAGATGCCGTAACGACCGCCCGAGACAATCGGCATGGAATCGCGGGTGCCGCGGGAGTGTGCCTCGGATAGGGCAGCCAGCACGTCAAGGAAGAGAGGCTCGCCGTTCGAGCCGGGCTCCTTGGTGCGGTCCAGAACGGCGACGGTACGCGCCGTTTGCGGGATGGCTTTGACGATTTCGGCGGCCGGGAAGGGACGGAACAGGTGCAACTCGACGAGGCCGAGTTTGTGGCCTTGGACGTTGAGGTGGTCGATGGTGTGCTCGATGGTGCGGGCGCCGGAACCCATGCAGACCATGACCTCGGTGGCTTCGGGATCACCGTGGTACTCGACGAGGTGGTATTGGCGTCCGACGACCTGAGCGAATTCGTCCATCAGGGACTGGACGATGCCGGGCACCTTCTCGTAGTACTTGTTCGCGGCTTCGCGAGCCTGGAAGTGGGTGTCGGGGTTCTGGGCGGTGCCGCGGATGAACGGGTGGGCCGGAGACAGGGCGCGTTCCCGGTGGGCGTGGACGAGGTCGTCGGTAATGAAGTGACGGATGTCGTCGTCTGAAAGCATCTCGAGCACGTTGAGCTCGTGGGAGGTACGGAAGCCTTCAAAGAAGTGCATGAAGGGTACGCGGGAGTGCATCGTCGCAGCTTGGCTGATGAGAGCCAGGTCGTGGCATTCCTGCACGGTTGAGGAGCACAACATGGCGAAGCCGGTCTGACGGCAGGCCATGACGTCTTGGTGATCGCCGAAGATGGATAGGCCTTGGGCAGCCAGCGAACGGGCGGCCACATGGAAGACCGTGCTGGTGAGCTCGCCAGCGATCTTGTACATGTTCGGGATCATGAGCAGCAGGCCTTGGGAGGCTGTGAAGGTGGTGCTCAGGGCGCCGCCCTGTAGGGCGCCGTGCATGGCCCCGGCGGCGCCGCCCTCGGACTGCATCTCCATGACGGTGGGGATGTCGCCCCAGATGTTGTTGCGCCCGGCGGCAGACCATTCGTCGGCGGTCTCGGCCATCGGGGAGGACGGGGTGATCGGGTAGATCGAGCACAGTTCGTTGCAGCGGTAGGCGACCGAGGCGGCGGCGGTGTTGCCGTCGGCAATGGTGCGGACGCGGGAGTCGGAGCTATTTGCCATGGTCAGTCCTCCTTCTCAGTTCTCGGTGTCGATGGTGAACTTCAGTGAAGCTGACCGTCGTGGGTTGGGTTCAGGACGTACCGCGCAGCCGGGTGTGGGGTTGCCGGATCCCTGCACGGTGGCCGGGTCTGTGCCTTCGGGGATCATCTCGATGGCGTGGACTGGGCACTGGTCGAAGCAGGTGGCGCATCCGGTGCACTTGGCATAGTCGAATTCGTAGCGGTGGCCTTTGCCGAGCTTGGTGATGGCGTCCTCGGGGCAAGAGCCGTAGCAGCCGTCGCATTCGAAGCAGTTGCCGCAAGATAGGCATCGTCCAGCCTCGAAGTGGGCCTGCTGTTCGGTGAGTCCACCGACGATCTCGTCGAATCCGACGCGTTGGGTTGGGTCGAGTTCGGGCTGGTTGCGGCGCAGATGGTCGCCGAAATACCACAGGTTGAGGTCGTTGAAGCCCACCGTGGTGTTCTTGGCGGCTGGGTAACCGGATTGACGGTTCAGCCACAGGTCGATCTGACGGGCGGCACGTTTGCCGTGGCCGACGCCGATCGTCACGGTGCGCTCGGAGGGGACGGTGTCGCCACCGGCGAAGATACCGGGGACGTCGGTCATGAGGGTTGAGGGGTTGACGTCAACGACGTCGTTGCGGAACCTCATGCCGGGCATCTTGTGTAGGAAGCTGGTGTCGGCGTCCTGGCCGACGGCGAGGATGACGGTGTCGGCCTCGAGCTTCTCGTAGCGTCCGGTGCCGTGCGGCTTGCCATTTTCGTCGAGTTCCATGACTTCGACGGTGAGGTCCTCGCCGACGTCAGTGATGGTGCGCAGCCAGTTCATCTGGACGCCTTCGCGCTCGGCTTCTTCGCGCTCCTCGGCGTGGGCTGGCATCTGCTCGGCGGTGCGTCGGTAGACGACGATGGATTCCTCGGCTCCGAGACGCTTGGCTACGCGGGCGGCGTCCATGGCGGTGTTGCCGCCACCGTAAACAGCGACACGTCGCCCAATGAGCGGTTTTTCGCCGGCGGCGACGTTGTGCAGGAAGCTTACGGCGTCGACCATTCGGGAGGCATCGACGGTCGGGATGTCGACGCGTTTGGATAGGTGGGCGCCGATGGCCACGAAGACGGCGTCGAAACGTCCCTTGGCTTTCTCTTCCATGAGGTCGTTGACGGGGTGGTTGAGGACGATCTTGATGCCGAGGTCGGTGAGGCGTGCCACTTCGGCGTCGAGGATCTCGCGCGGCAGGCGGTACTCGGGGATGCCGTAGCGCATCATGCCGCCGACTTTGTCGCCGGCGTCGTGGATCTCGACGTCGTGGCCAAGCATTGCCAGGTGGTAGGCGGCGGATAGGCCGGCCGGGCCGGCGCCGATGACGAGGACGCGGTGTCCGGAGGGTTTCGTGGGCGTGGTGAACTTCCAGCCCTTCTCGATGGCGAGGTCGCCAAGGTAGCGCTCGACGGAGTGGATGGATACGGCGCCATCGAGGTCGGCGCGGTTACAGGCCACCTCGCAGGGGTGGTAGCAGACGCGGCCGTGGATGGCGGGGAAGGGGTTATCGGCGGTCAGTTGACGCCAGGCCTTTTCCTCGTCGTGGGCCTTGATGAGGCGCAGCCACTCTTGAATGTTCTCGCCGGCCGGGCATCCGGCATTGCAGGGAGGGAGCATGTCGAGGTAGACGGGTCTGCGGGTACGGGTGGGGGTGACGCGACCGGTTGTGCGGGCCAGATCAGGACGCGCGGTGATGTCCTGGTTCTCTTTGATGACGTATCCGTTCTGGTCGTCGGTGACGGTCGTGTCACTCGTCGTAGTCTCGGCGCTCATACCTAGCTCTTCCTGTTGGAAATGCGGCATTTCGGATTGTGAATGTGGGGATCACAAGCGAACCTCGTGACGATATTAGACCACAGATGAAAGAGCGTGCAGGTCAGGGTATGGTTAATGAAATTTGGTGCAGGAAGGTTTGCCTAAACCGTGATCGAGATTGCGGAATTACGAACCATATTGTTATCGAAATGTGGCAAGGTCTGGGGTACTCGGAATGGTGAGTGCTCCCGGAGCCGAACCCCGTGAGGTTGCTGGCTGGTGGTGCAAGACTGTAATCATGATCGTTGCCTTCAGTCTTGTTCCCAGCGGTGGTCGAGCTTCACGGGAGGATGGTGGCGTCGCCGACGCCGTTGCTGCCGCCGTCAGGGTGATTCGCGATTCTGGACTACCCAACCACACCTCGTCGATGTTCACCGAGATCGAGGGCTCGTGGGATGAGGTCATGGGCGTCGTCAAACGGGCCACCGAAGCGGTTGCGCAGTATGGGACTCGGGTGTCCCTCGTACTCAAGGCCGATATTCGCCCCGGCCGTACCGGTGAGATGACGGCCAAGCTGGAGCGGCTCGAGGGAGAGTTGGATAAGCAGCAGAGGTGATTGGGGCAGATGGGCGTCAATCTCGGCCGATGAGCAGAGTCTCGTAGGCATTGCGGATGTGAACTTCGGCGACTTCGGCGGCTCGCTCGGGGTCACCGTTCTCGATTGCGGCGAGCATCTCTTTGTGGTCGCAGACCAGACCGTCGCGCCAGTGCTCCCATCCGATAAGAGAATGCTCGGCTTCCAAGATGGGTAAGTGCACCGCCTCGCGGATGGCCACCGCCAGATCGCTCATGAGACGGTTGTCCCCGGCCTCCGCTAAGGCAACGTGGAAGGCGGTATCGAGGGCGTTGAAGGAGTCAGGTTGCAGGGCGTCGTGCATCTGAGCGAGGAGGTTTGTCGCCCGGGCTAAGGGTCCAAGCGCACGCACTTGCGCGGCTGCAGCGCAGGCGGCCTTTTCGAGCGCCACTCGAGTTTCGGTGAGGTCAGCGAAGGAGACGACCTCGAGGGCTAATTGCAGCCGCAGTATGCGTCCCATGGCGTCCGAGGGACGGGCGTCGACGCGGGTGCCATTGCCGCGTCCAGTGCCGGAGGACAAGATTCCCTGGGCTTCCAAGGCCCGAATGGCTTCTCGGACTGCCCCTCGACTGATGCCCAGTGAAGCCGCGAGCTCCCGCTCAGGGGGAAGGCGGGAACCGTTGACCCACCGTCCGGCGAGGATCTCGTGGTCAATGTGGCGCATGGCGACCGAGAACCCGCCCGGTTTCGAAGCGGTGCTCGGAATCGTCTGTGATGCTCGCTGTTGAGCATGCGGTTTCGGTCGACTGGGGTCGGCGTCGCGGGTCTGTGTCATGGCTGGGTCCTCGTCGGTGAGCTGCTTCATTGTCACCGAACACGTCTCGTATGTCCAACGCCTGGGAAGGGTGGATTTGGCGCATGCAAAGGGCAGCTCATATCCCCGCGAAAATTAGGCCGCCCTTATTTGATGCACTGATGATCGACTACATGTTCTTTGTTTGAACGGAAGTGCTTGACGTCCATGGGAAATGGTCCTACCGTACTATTGGTCGGACCAAAGCGGTCCGATCTTGCCAGCGGTTAGCCGACCGTAGGCAGTGGTTGAACAACGGAGTTCTTCGATGGTTCTTCTCCAGACCTTCACCCCATCGGCCAATCCGCTGGGGTCGCAGTGGCTGTCGGCCCTCTTGGCCGTTCTGCCCGTGCTAGCCATGCTCATTACCCTTGGTGCGCTGCGTTGGAAGGCGCACTTAGCTGGCCTTTTTTCGTGGGGTGTCGCCCTCATTGTGGCGATTACCGCCTTCCATATGCCGATTGGAATGGCATTTTCCTCAAGTGTCCAAGGCTTCCTCTACGGACTCTTCCCGATTTCGTGGATCCTGCTGGGTGCCATCTGGATGTATCAGGTGACGGTCATTTCCGGCCGTTTCGACGACCTGCGCCGCACCTTCTTCCTCATCAGCGATGACCCGCGTGTGTTAGGTATCCTCATCGCCTTTTGCTTCGGCGGTCTACTGGAGGCTTTGGCTGGGTTTGGTGCCCCCGTCGCCATCGCTGCTGCGATGCTCATCGCTATCGGCTTTGGCAAGCTCCGTGGTGCCGTCACTGCTTTGGTCGCTAATACCGTCCCGGTGGCTTTTGGCGCCGTCGGTCTGCCGGTCCTCATGGCCGCCAAGACAGGTGGCCTGGACGTTGCGGTAGTGGCTCCGGTCACCGCCCGCGTCTGCGCGCTGCTCTGTCTGGTCGTGCCTTTCCTCATGCTGGCGATCATGGACGGCCGTAAGGGTGTTCGTGAATGCTGGCCCTTCGGTCTGTTCGTTGGCATCGTCTTCGGTGTGACGAAGGTCATTGTCGGTGGCACCCCGGTCTACAACCTCACTGAGATCTTCGCTGCGGTTGTCACCGTTGCCCTTTCCTTGCTGTTCCTCAAGGTCTGGAAGCCCAAGGGTGGTCGCGAAGCTGCCGAGCGTATTGGCGTCCCGATGGATCCGGCTGTCGAGACCGAGTCTGTCGAGGCTCAGGAAGTCGACACCTCTGACCTGGCCGGCAACCGCATCTTTATGGCCCTCGTTCCTTACATCCTCGTCATCGTGGTGTTTGGAATCGCTGCCATCCCCGCCGTCCAGGAGAGCCTGAAGGCCGCCGACGTCAAGATGGCCTGGCCTGGCCTGTCGGGACTCATGACCACCGGCGGCAAGGCTGCTGCTCACCAGACCTACACCTGGCAGTGGCTGTCCCAGCCCGGCTTCTTGCTCGCCATCGTCGCAATCCTTGTGGGCCTCATCTACCGGGTGCCCCTGTCCGACGTCTTCAAGGAGCTGTGGGTCAACGCCAAGAAGATGAAGTTTTCGATGCTGACTATCGGGATGGTCGTCGCCTTGGCTTATGTCATGGGTGATTCCGGCCAGACCCTTGCTCTCGGCATGTTCATCGCTGGAGCAGGAGCGGTCTACCCGTTCCTGGCACCGATTCTCGGCTGGATCGGCACATACGTCACTGGCTCCGATACCTCCGCCAACATTCTGTTCTCCGGCTTACAAAGCAGTGTTGGACAGCAGGTCGGTGCCGGGTCGTATCTTGGTATAGACGGTATGCGGCATCTGCTGGTTGGTGCGGGCGCATCCGGTGGTGTCGTCGGCAAGATGATTTCCCCGCAGTCGCTAACCATCGCGGCTACCGCGATAGGCCTGGTCGGCGGTGAGTCGGTCATCCTGCGCAAGGTTTTTAAATTCTCGATCATCCTTCTCGTCCTGATGTGCATCATCGTCGGCCTCATGTCGACCCCGGTGCTCGGATGGATGGTCCCCTGAATCTGCTGACGGATGACACCGCCTGGCATCCGTTCATTATCAATGGAGGTCACCATGACAACCACTACCAGCCCTGGCACCAGGGCTGCCTCGCCCGGCTTGCCGGGGGCGGGCATAACCGTCGGGCTGTTCATCACGTGCATCAATGACGTGATGTTCCCCCAGACGGGCGTGGCCGTCACCACCCTGTTGGAGCGCCTCGGCTGCAAGGTCGAGTTTCCACGGGAGCAGACCTGCTGTGGCCAGATGACGACCAACACCGGATACTTTGACGAGGGGATTCCCACCGTCCGTCAGTATGTGCGAGCCTTCGGGGACTACGACTACATCGTCGCGCCGTCGGGGTCCTGCGTCGCCGCCGTCCGTGACCAGCACCCGATGCTCGCCGGGCATGCCGGAGACTCTGGTCTGGCTAAGGAGGTCGAGCACACCAGTCAGTGCACCTACGACGTACCCGAGTTCCTCATCGACATCCTCGGCGTTACCGACGTGGGCGCCTATTTCCCGCACCGGGTGACGTATCACCCGTCTTGTCATGGCAAGCGGCTGCTGAACCTTGGTGATCGTCCTTACGAGCTGCTGCGCCATGTCAAGGGCATGACCTTAGTCGACCTGCCGATGGCCGAGCAGTGCTGCGGGTTCGGCGGCACCTTCTGCATCAAGAACCCCGATATGAGTGCGGCAATGGCCGCCGACAAGGCCCGCCACGTCCGCGAGACCGAGGCCGAGTATGTCGTCGCCGGCGATAACTCTTGCCTCATGAATATCGGTGGTGTGCTGTCGCGCCAGAATTCAGGCGTCAAGCCGATTCACATCGCTGAAATCCTCGCCAACACTGAGGAGGACTGACCCATGAGTACCGAATTGCGTCGCGTCACGTACGGAAATCACGGTGTCGCCCGGCTGACCCCAGCTCCTGACAAACCCGGCCCGTACATGGGCATGCCGAAATTTTCGAAGGCCGTTAAGGGCGAGTTGAGCTTGTCGGTGCAGCGCAAGAACATGCGTAATGCCACCACGACGATTCGCAACAAGCGCGCCATGCGGGTCTCTGAGTCCCCGGATTGGCAGGATCTGCGTGATGCCGCTGAGTCCATCAAGAATCGCGTCGGCCGCCACCTTGACCACTATCTCATTGAGGCGGAGAAGAACCTCACTGCGAACGGCGTTCACGTCCACTGGGCCCGCGACGGCGAGGAGGCTAACCGCATCGTCGCCCAGATCGCCAAAGACAAGGGGGTTGACGAGGTCGTCAAGATTAAGTCGATCACCAGTCAGGAGACTGACCTCAACGAGTACCTCGAGGCGCAGGGCATCGCGGCGTGGGAGACCGACTTGGCTGAACTTATCGTGCAGCTAGGTCACGACCGTCCGTCCCACATCGTCGTGCCGGCCATTCACCGTAATCGTGCCGAGGTCCGCGAGATCTTCCTGCACGAGATGAAGAATTATGGTCGTCCGGCCCCCGAGGACATCTCGGAGAACCCGCCGGAGCTGGCCAATGCGGCTCGTCTGCACTTGCGCGAAAAGTTCCTGCGTGCCGAAATGGCCGTCTCGGGTGGCAATTTCGTGCTCGCCGATACCGGGTCGCTAGTGATCGTTGAGTCGGAGGGCAATGGCCGTATGTGCCTGACCTTGCCGGACACCTTGGTGTCGATCGTCGGCATCGAGAAGGTGCTGCCGAGTTTCGACGACCTCGAGGTCTTCCTCAAGTTGCTGCCGCGTTCGGCCACCGGGGAGCGGATGAACCCGTACAACTCGGTGTGGAGCGGTGTGACTGACGGTGACGGGCCGCAGGAACAGCACGTCATTTTCCTTGATAACGGTCGTACCGACGTGCTTGCCGACACCCTTGGCCGCGAGGTGTTGCGGTGCATCCGGTGCGCCTCGTGTATCAACATCTGCCCGGTTTACGAGCGGGCGGGTGGCCACGCTTACGGTTCGGTGTACCCCGGACCGATCGGCGCTGTACTCAATCCGCAGCTGCGGGGCGTGGAGCATTCCGTTGATCGTGGTCTGCCATACGCGTGTTCGCTGTGTGGCGCCTGTAATGAGGTGTGTCCGGTGAAGATTCCGTTCACCGACATTCTCCTCGAGCTGCGCAACAAGGTGGTCGAGTCTGAGAAAGCCGACCGTATACCGCAGGACTACGAGGTGGCCGGCGAGATGGGTCTGATGAAGACGGCATCGTGGGCGTTTAGTGACCATAAACATTTCGAGGCGATCCAGGTCGGCTCGCGTGGCGTGGGACGCGTCCTGCGTGGCAAGAAGATGGGACCGGTTCCGGTGCCGATAGCTGAGCGGTGGCTGAAGTACCGCGACGTCGATGCGCCGCCGACCGACACGTTCCGCACCTGGTGGAAGAAGAACAGGGAGGAAAAGCGATGACCACCATCAGCACTGATCCGGTGGCGCGTACCGAAATCCTTGCCCGGATTCGTCGCGCCAGCACCGACATCACCAATTCCGACCCGGTCACTGATGTGCCGATCGAGTGGAAGTATGGCACTGGCATCGACATGGACGACGTGGTTGGCACCTTTGTCGAAAAGGTCATCGACTACAAGGCGACCGTCGTGCGGGTCAAGGGGGCCGACGTTCCCCAGGCTGTCGTTGAGGGGCTGAGGTCTACTGGTGCCGAGCACAGCACCGTCGTGCCGGTCGGTCTGGACAAATCCTGGGTCGAGGCGATCAAGGATGCCGGGTTTGACGCCCGCGTCGATGATCCGCAGCTATCGAAGAAGGATCTCAATGGCACCGACGCCGTCGTCACTGCTGCTGCCTGTGGTATCGCTGACACGGGCAGCATCGTGTTGACCCACGTGGAGGACCAGGGCCGTCGGGCCATCACTCTCGTCCCGGATCGCCACGTCTGCGTTATCAAGGCTAGCCAAGTGGTTTCCGACGTCCCGGAGGCCATCCAGATCGTCAAACCGGCGGTGCATGAGGGCCACCCGTTGACTTTCATCTCCGGTGGTTCGGCCACCTCTGACATTGAGTTATCTAGGGTCGATGGAGTGCATGGGCCGCGTCAGCTCTACGTCATCGTCGTCGACGACCGGTGAAGCACGACCAGAACTAGTGCCCCGGTTGAGGGACCGGGGCACTGCTGTGCCTGAGGGTGTAAGGAAGATGCGCCGTTCAATGCAGCCGGGCCTGTTTGGCTGCTTTCGTGACGGTTCCAGTACGATCAGCGACGATGATCATTGACGATGTGACGTTTTCCTACCGGCGGCATCATGAAGTGTTGCACGGCGTGAATATCGAATTCACGCCGGGCAGGACAGCGTTGCTCGGCCCCAACGGGGCCGGCAAGTCCACCCTGTTCTCACTGTCCTCGGGAGCCACGGTGCCCCAGTCGGGGAAGATCAAGCTGGGAACTGCTGAGGCATCGTCGCGGACCTTGCGCCGTCGGGTGGGGCTCATGAGTCAGACTGTCCGACCTATTGCTGGGCTGACGGTACGCGAGCAAGTTACGTACTGTGGGTGGCTCATGGGATTGGGGATCCGCGAGGCTGCCACCAAGGCCGAGAAGGTGATCGCAGACGTCGATCTAAGTGAGAAGGCTGACGAGCGCTCTTCCAGAATTTCGGGTGGCCAGTTGCGCAGGGTGGGCTTGGCTCAGGTGCTTGTCGGGCAGCCGGAGGTGCTACTACTCGACGAGCCTACCGCCGGGCTTGACCCGGCCCAACGAATGCGTTTTCGAGATGTCCTCGAGCGTATTCCCAATGATCGGGTTACCGTCGTCTCTACCCATCAGGTTGATGACCTCGCTGATGGGTATGACAGGGTGGTTGTGCTGTCCTCTGGACGAGTCGTCTTCGACGGGACTCCTCACGAGTTCCTTGATCTAGCACCGGAAGATGCCCCGCACCGCGCAGAAACGGCCTATCTAGGTCTGGTGGCCGACGAATGAGGTTCACGACCCGGCTGCGAACCGCGCCTGGGATATGGCTGGCACCCCTCATCGCGGTCGTGTTCATCATGGTCGACCAGAATGCTTCCAGCGGGTCGTATTGGCTTCCCCTGGTGGTTGGGGACACGGCTAGGGTCATGGTCGCCAATGGATTGTGTGCCTTTGCTGGGGCACTGGAAGGTCGACGACTTAAGACCGTCGCCCTAACAAGCAATCGGGTGAGGGCGTGGTGGCGTATCTTATTGGGGCCCGTGGTGGCTTCGGCGTCGGTGACTACCGTGCTCACGGTGATCTTCATGGCCAGGCATGGATTTGCCTCGCACTGTCTTGGATGGGCCGTCCTCGGTGTGACCCTGTTGTCGGTGTGGTCATGGACTATCGCCGGGGTCGCGTTGGGGCTGTGGTTGCCCGTGGCTGTGGCGGCGCCATTGGCTTTGGCGGTGCCCGTGGCGTGGATGATCTTCCCGCCTGGGATGTCGATTTACTGGCTACGTCATCTCACCGGCACGTGGCTCAGCTGCTGCACCATCACGCAGACGCTGAATCCGGTCGTCATCACGGGAACCTTGGCTGTTCAGCTTGGTCTTCTAGCCGGGGGCGTGATCGTTGCGTCGGCTCGGGTGGCACGGCACGGACGTCGGTTGTCTCTTTGCTTGGGAGTCTTGGCTCTCAGCATGGGGTTCGTCGCCGGTGCCGTCCAGGTCGGGCACCTTGATGCTTTTCCGACCATTGCGCGTGAGACTGTCGTGAGGTGCCGTGCGGTTGAAGGTACGGGCGTTCAAGTGTGTCTGCTTCCTGAACACGAGTCGGAGCGGTCAATGCTGGATTCAACCGTCAAACGGGTATTTCCGATGTGGAGGCGTGCAGGAATAGATCTCCCGAGGTGGTATTCCGAGCAGCCCCTTCCGGGCCGGAAGGATGCCGTCGAGCTCAGTGTCTTCTCAGGGATGATGGGGGAGTCAATCGCTACTGCTCGTCTTGCGGCAGCTACTGGACGCCCCTTCTGTTCGATCTCAGACGAAGAGGAGGCTCGGCCTGTGGAGATCATCCAGTACGGCGGTCGTATTGATGCGTGGTTGCGGCAAGTGGCGCGCGCGGCTGGTCTTGAGGTCACTGAGGAGGGGGTAGCGAGCGAGGACTCCGCCTGGGCCAAAAAATTGCGTACCAAGGATGCAGCAGCTCAGGCTAGTGTAGTAAGGAAGATGCAGGAGTATCTGCGAGGATGCCCTCGATGAGGTATTGGTTGCGCAATCGTCTGGCGTGTTTCCAGTTAGCCGTGGCATGTCTCTTTGCTACGGCGTGCGCCCTAACCAATCCCGGCGAGCTGTCAGTGCCTGCCATCTTCGGCAGTATCGGTGCCTTCATGGTATTCAACAACTTGTTCGGTCTGGTGCTCGCGATTTTCTATGCCGTCGGTCTGTCTCGGGCAGATCTGAGCGTCGAGGACAGGTCGTCCCGGCATACTGGATTTCTTGACGCTGCCCTGGGGACGGCCATTTCGGCGATCATGCTGCTGGGACTATTAGGCCGGCCAGGAAACGCCAGTGTTGTTCGCGACGTCCCGATATTCTTAGGAATCACGATGGTCGCGGCTCGCTGGATGCCGCGTAGTTTTGCGTCGCTGCCGGCAATCGCATATTTCCTCGTAGGTCTTCTGGCAGGCCGCGCCTACGACGGGGAGGCGTGGTGGAATTGGCCAGTGGCCAAGCCGTCGGGGCAGGTGAGTCGAGGGTGGATCGCTGCCTCGATGATCCTTGGCGTGCTGGCCTTAACGATTCCGACTCGGAAAGTGCGGCAACGTTCTGCTGCGGATGACGATTGAGCAGATCGTGCGTGGCGGGATCGGCTGGAGCGCCGTAGGGCGTCTTGTGTGCGGGGATGGCGGGAGGCACTTGCGTCAGCGAGAGTCTGAGCTGCTACTACGTGCGGTGGCAACATGAATGACCGCTGACGCGAGGCCGATCACAGCGAAGGGGATGTAAATCCACCAGTGCGTGCCGTGAGTGAGCGCATCGGTGATTTTGACGACGATGAAACCGGCGACAAGCCAGCCGACCAAGGCCAGGAAGACGTTGCGCCAAGAGCGTTGAAACATGGTGATGAATCTCCTTAGCCTAGGATAGGCAGCCGCTGACAGCGTCGCCAACGCGGACCCAGCCGTGTGCGTCGGAGCGGTACCAAGCCCAGCCAGCTCCCGCAGCACAGAGCACAACAGCCCCCGGTCCGACCTTCTCGCGAGGAACTTCCCCGCTTTGAGTCCCTTTGGGGCCATTATCTTGACGCCTGACCAAGTCTTGCCAACGACCCATCCAGTGTAAGTTGCAGCCTCCGGGGAGATGCTCGCGGTGTGCCCGATGTTGGCGGTCCCTGGCGAGTCTGCTGTGTAAGTTAGCCCACGCCCCATACGTGGTCGCATCGCTTCATAACAGCTGGGTCGTGAGTGATAACGAGTTTGGCGGCTTTAGGGGTCGAGGCCCACAGGTCATCCATGATGGCGGTGGCCGTCTCGACGTCGAGGTGCTCGCTGGGCTCGTCGAGTATGAGCACATCATGGGCCGAAAGGTCTTCGGATGTGTCGTGGTTGACGAGCACCCGCGCCAAGGCCAGGCGTTGGGCCTCACCACCTGACAGGGAGCTGCCATCCTCGGTGACCACTCGTCGCGGCGAAACTGCCAGGCCAGCACGAGCCAGCGCGGTGAGAACCTCGTCTTCGGTGGCGTCCTTGCAACCGATCCGCACGTTCTCGCTGATTGACGTTGCGAACACATGGGCATTCTGGGCCAGGTATCGCACCCGCCCGGTCGTCGTCACGGAACCGGCCAGCGGCGGGATGAGCCCCATGATGGTCGCCGCCAGGGTCGTCTTGCCGATTCCTGACCGCCCGACGATGGCCACCGACTCCCCGGCAACAACCGTCAGATTCACATCGGACAGCACGGGATGGCCCCCCGGCCAACCAACCGTCAGTCCCTCGATCACCAAGGAGGGTTTTTCCTCCGAAGCACCGGCGGTGGGGGAGTCTCCGACTCCAACCTGAGGCGCGTCGAGCACCTCGGCTACCCGCTGCAGGGCCGCCTTGGCACGGGTATGAGTCTGGGCGGCCCCCGTGAACGCTCCGAACACCTCGTGGAGGGCCAGTGGGGTCAGCACCAGCACAGCCAGGATCCGCCCACCGATACGCCCATCAGCTACCGCATTGCCACCGATCCACAGGGCCGAGACGACGGCCAACCCGGCGGCCAGGATCTGACCTGCGGTGCCGAGGCCTCGTCCCCAGGCAGCTTTGCGTTCCGCGGCACGCAGCCGAGCGTCAACCTCCAGCACGTTCGCCAGGATCGCGCCCTGGGCGCCGTAGGCCACCAGGTCAGGGGCGCAATGGGCTAACTCGCGAGTGCGGTCGGCTAACTGACCACGCAGCGGCACCAAGGAGGAGTCGGCAGCTCGGGAAAGGCGTTGGGTGATCGCCGGCATGACGACGGCCGCCAGCAGGGCCGACAACAGTAGGACTGCAGCCGAAGCCAATGAGAATCGGGCTAGCAGGACCGTCGTCCCGATGATAACAAGGCTCGACGCGCATGCCGGAACGATCACACGCACGACCATGTCCAACACCGCGTCGACGTCGGCTGTAACCCGAACTAGCAGGTCGCCACGGCGTCGTCCCAACAAGGTCGTGCGCGATAGCCGGTCGTAGACTCGCATTCGCAACGCCCCCTGCATCCGCAGAGCCAGGTCATGGCTGACCAGACGTTCGGCGTAGCGGAACACTCCTCGGGAGATACCGAAGAATCGCACCCCGACGGCTGCGGCCTCCAGATATAGCACTGGCGGCATCTCTGCGGCCCGCGACAGCAACCATGCCGAGACACCCATGAGGGCCACCGATGCGCCCGATGCGCAAGCGGCGAGCACGGTGGAGAGGACGAGCAGCCAGCGACCGCGCGGGACATCCCGCAACAGGGCCTTGAGTAACTGGGTGGTTCGCGCGTTCATGCCAGCACCTCGAGGTCAACGACCACGTCGGCTGCCGCGATGATGTTGCGACGATGGGTTACGACGAGCACCGATGCGCCCGAGGCGCGCACCGCCTCCAACACGGTTGCTTCGGTGTCGGCGTCAAGACCTGCCGTCGGCTCGTCGAGAACCAGCAGTTCGGCGCCGGCTTGCTCCACCCGGACCAGCGCACGGGCCAGGGCGACGCGGCGTCGCTCCCCGGCCGACAGCCCCTCGGCGTCGTCGGCAATGCGCTTATTGAGCGGGATCGACGAGGCTCCACACCGGTCTAGTGCGTCCCGCAGTACGGCGTCCTGGGCGTGGGGGCATCCCAGGCGGACATTTTCGGCCACCGTCCCGGCCATCATCGCTGGCACCTGGGGCACGTAGGCCAGTTGACGTCGCCACGCCTGCCAGACGGACTCATCGGCCCCGACGAGCTCTCGGTCACCGACGAGGATCGACCCGGAATCGGGGTCGATGAATCCGAGCAGACACGACAGGGCGGTTGTCTTGCCACCACCGGAATGCCCAACTAGGGCAATGAGGTGTCCTGGTTCGATGCGCAGTGACAATCCATCGGGGGCCGGATGCTCGGCACCGGGATAGGTGTGCGTCAACCCATTGACGACCACTGGCACCTCGCGCGGGGAGGCGATCTCGACGTCGTCCCCGGGATCGTCCTTTCGACCCGCTTCGATGATTGCGAAGGAAGCTTCTGCGGCCGCCATGCCGTCAGCGGCGTCGTGGTAGAGCACTCCCACCTGGCGCACTGGCAGGAAGACCTCCGGTGCCAGGATGAGGATGAACAGGGAGGTATCAAGGTCCATGCCGCCGGCAGCTACTCGGAACCCGACGGTGACGGCAACCAGGGCCACCGACAGGGTGGACAGCAGCTCCAGCACGAAGGAGGAGAGAAAACTGATGCGTAGGGTGCGCATCGTTTCGGATCGGTTGGCCGCCTCAGTGCGGCGCAACCCCTCTACCTGGGCTCGGGCTCTCCCGAACACCTGCAGGGTCGGAAGTCCCGAGACCAGATCGGCGAAATGGTTCGCGAGACGAGTGGCTACCTCGAATCGCTTGGCGACGGCGGCCTCAGTGCGCCAGCCGATGAGCGCCATGAAGATGGGGATGAGGGGAGTCGTCACCGCAATGATGATGACGCTGGTGACGTCCTGCAAACCGATAGCTGCCGCCAGCACCACTGGCACGATTACGGCCAACACAAGCTGCGGTAGGTACTTCGAGTAGTAGCCGTCGAGGGCGTCCAGACCTGTCGTTACCAGGTTGATGAGGGTACCCGACGGCATGGTTGCGTCAGTGGGACGCGACAACCTCGCCTGCAGGATGTCGCCGCGCAACTGGGACTTGACCGACGCCGAGGCACGATGGGCGAGGGATTCCTGCAGCCAGGCTAGGCCGGCGCGACCACAGAACACTGCGGCGAGCAGGCCGCACCAGATCGCCACACCGTTCAGGTGGTGGGTGGTGAATACCGACGAGATGCTACGGGACAACAACCAGGCCTGTGCGAGGATGAGCAAGGCCGTAGCCACGCCCACCACGCACAGACCTGCGAGGAAGGGAAGAGTGGCCCGCGCCCGGCGAACCAGGCGCGGATCCAGCGGAGCTGCCACGGATCAGGCAGCCACCGCAGTGTCTGGCATGGCCTCCCGGGTGAGGCGCTTGCGGAACACCCAGTAGCTCCAGATCTGATAGGCCAGCACGATCGGCACGAAGACGCATGCGCTGATCGTCATGATCTTCAATGTCCGGGGGGTTGCGGAGGCGATCCACATATCGAATGGGATGCCCGACGGGCGGTACCCGAGGTTGCCATACATGGCGAACATGCAGGCCACAATCATGAGGGCAATGCCTAGACCTGTGCACAGGAAAGCCAGACCTTCGCGACCTTTGGCGACGACTGCCGAAGCTGCGGCCAGCAGCACCACAACGAGCAGGCAGAGGATCCAGGTGAGCACCTGGCGTCCGTCATTGGTGACGTACATGATGTTGAACATCAAGGCCCACACCAGAGCGACGACAGTGGCGATCCAACCCAGTTTGGCCGAGGTCTTGCGAGCACGGTCGTGCATGTCACCCATCGTCTTAAGCGCGACGAAGTTGGCTCCGTGGGCGCAGAAGAGCACCACGAACAGGATGCCGCCGATGAGGGCGAACGGGGTGAACAAGCCCCAGAAGGAGGTCGTCACCAGCGGTGCGGTATCGCCGTCAGGGGTGGGATGCGGGCCGACGGCCAGGCCGCGAACGAAGTTCGCGAAGCCGACGCCGAGCACAAGGGACGGCAGGAAGGACCCGATGGTGGCCATCCAGTCGAAGGCGGAACGCCATGATGAGGACGGGTTCTTCGAGCGATACTCGAAGGCGACGCCACGGACGATGAGGCCGAGCAACACCAGCAGTAGCGGCAGGTAGAGGCCGGAGAACATCGTCGCGTACCAGCCAGGGAAGGCCGCGAAGGTGGCACCACCGGCGGTCAGCAGCCATACCTCGTTGCCGTCCCAGGTGGGTCCGATGGTGTTGACCATGAGGCGACGATCTTTGTCGTCGCGGCCCATAAAGGGCAGCAGCATGGCGACGCCGAAGTCGAATCCTTCAAGGAAGAAGAACCCGACCCACAGGACGGCGATGAGGATGAACCAGACGATCGTCAGGGGCGAGTGGGCAGTAGTTTCAAGAACGGGGAGCATGTGTCGGTACCTCCTCAGTACGCGAAGGACAACGGAGTGCCCTCGTCCTCGACAGCAGGTTGACCACGAGTGGGAAGCTCAGGCAGCCCTGCCTTGAGGGCCTTCCAGAACAACCCCACCTCGACGATCGCCAGAATGCCGTAGACGACGGTGTAGAGAATGGTCGAGAAGAGCACGCTGCCGGCCGAAACGCCGGGGGAGACGGCTGCTGTGGTGGGCAGCACGCCTGCGACGATCCAAGGCTGGCGTCCCATCTCCGTGAAGATCCAGCCGAAAGAGATGCCGAACAGTGGCAGCAAAGGTAGGGCGATCATGAAGGAGGTCAGCCACTTGTGTGGCTGGGGATTGCGCCCCCCTCGCATCGCGATGAGCATCGCCACGCCAATGAGGGTACCGATCATGCCGAGGCCGATCATGATGCGGAAGGTCCAGTAGGACAACGGGACATTCGGTTCGAGCTTGATGCCGTTGGCGTTAATCTTCTGGCGCAGCACGTTCTGGTAAGAGGACTGCAGGGAGGTCTGCGAGCCGTCGTTGCGGTGGTAGGTGTACTCGTGAACCGGATAGTTCTTGAGTCCGTCGATGCCCTTGATCTGTGAGCCCCACTCGCCGTTGGCGAGGAAGCCGAGCATGCCGGGTACCTTGAGAGCCCACACCTCCTCCGAGCCGTCCTTGTTGCCGATGGTGAGCACCGAGAAGTCCGAGGTGTTTTGGTAGGCACCTTCGGCGGCAGCCATCTTCATCGGCTGGGCGTCGGTCATGACCTTGCCCTGGTAGTCGCCGCTCAGCACAACGCCGACGCAGGCGACGATGAGCACCCAGGCACCGAACTTCGAGGCCCAGCGCCAAGTACGCACGGTCTCGACTTCATCGGCCTCAGAGATTTGTGAGGTGGAGCGTCCGCGGGCGACTTTTGCCAGGTGCCAGAAGGCGATCGCGGCGATGAGGGCTCCGGCCACCATGTAGGAGGAGGAGATTTGGTGAATGAAAGTCGCTTTGAAGACCGGGTTGCTGAGCACGGCACCGAAATCGGTCAGCTCGGCTCGGTGAGTGACTGGGTTGTAGCTGGCTCCGACAGGGTTCTGCATCCAGGAGTTGGCTGCCAGGATGAACACTGCGGAGATCATGGTGCCGATTGCGGTCAGGTAGATGCAGGCGAGGTGAACTCCCTTGGGGAGCTTGTCCCAGCCGAAGATCCATAGGCCGACGAAGGTGGACTCCATGAAGAAGGCTACCAAGGCCTCGAGGGCCAGCGGGGCACCGAAGATGTCACCGACGAAGCGTGAGTATTCTGACCAGTTCATGCCGAACTGGAACTCCTGCACGATTCCCGTGACGACGCCGAGAGCGAAGTTGATGAGGAACAGCTTGCCGTAGAACTTGGTCAGGCGGAGGTAGCGGTCATTATGGGTCTTGAGCCACACCGTCTGCATCACTGCCACGAGCATCGACAGTGCGATCGTGATAGGGACGAAGAAGAAGTGGTAGACCGTCGTGATCCCGAATTGCCATCGGGCGATCAATTGGGCGTCCATGGCGCGTACCATACTATGTAGCGTTTCCGATTGGGCCGGACTCACGGGTGTTGGGCAAAAACAGACCAATAGTCCAGGTGCAGGGTGGCAATACGGCTAGTGATCGAGGCGCAGCCCCAGCTGCGCGTGAACCAATGAGCCGCACATCGGTTCACGCCTCCGACTCCTCTGCGGTTGGCTGGTCATGGCCCGTATATCGCTTAAAGCTCGTACCGCTCAAAGTTCCGCGGATACACCTGTCCGACGCAGTGGCGCTCCCCGCCAATATCCGACTAGCGCTATGGCGATGATGAACGCCAAGGTGCCGAGTGTCAGCGCTTCGAAGGAGGCATAGGAGACCCCTCGGGCATGGGAGAAGTCGTGCGGCATGCCGGCAAGGGCCTCCAAGGTGCCTGGGAAAATGCTCACCCATGACCCAAAAGCGACAAGTGCCGTGGTGACTACGCACATGAGGACAAAGAACCAGTTCGGACCAGCTCGGAAGGGCCGTTCGACGTCGGGCTCGGTGAGCCGCAAGGTGGCGGCGGCTGGGATGATGAGCAGGTAGCTGAACAGGTAGGTCGTGACTGCCACCCCAAGGACGACGTTAAACAGGTCAGCGCTGGAACCCGTCAGTTCCATGGCGGCGAGCATGAAAAGGGTGGAGACGATACCCGATAACAGGTTAACGTGCACCGGCGTCCCCAACCGGGGATGGAACTTCCCAAAAAATTCACCGAAGAAGGAACCGTCAGCAGCGGCCATGGCCTGCATTCGGTCGGACATGATCATCCACGCCGCGCCTTGACCGATGTTCGCCAAGGTGAACATTACGACGGCCAGCACCATCATCGGTTCTGCAGCCGGCCCGTATACCGAGAAGACGGTATTGACGGCGTTCAGCAATCCGGAGACTCCGTCAATGTCGGAGGGAGGCAGGACGAGCAGGATCGTCGCCACCGGAAGGAGGTAGAAGACTCCTGCCATGGTGGCTGAGCGGAGTACCGAGACCGAGACGTCGTGCTGGGCGTTGCGCATCTCTCCCGATGCGCTCGATCCGCCTTCAAAACCGAGAAAGGCAAAGAGCAGCAAAGGCGTCAGGGTGATGAACCCGCTCAGGGTCGGGGAGAAGTCGCCAAGGCAGAGGGGCTGGACGCCATGTTGGGTCGCGTACACGGCGGCAGTGACTAAGAACAAGCACAGGAAGGAAATCTTGAAGAAAGCGCCGGCAGTAGGAATCCATTTGGCCTTAGCTAGGGACAAGATAGCGGCGAACACCGTCAACCAGATGAAGGCTAACTTAAACAGGTAGTCACCAGCAGATCCTGTGGAAAAGTGGACGAGGTGGTTGCGGGCGGCTTCCGCGTTGAGGAAGGCCATCGAGCCACCCACCCATACCGGCTGGGTGATCCAAGTGAAGACACTGGTGACGGCGGCAGCTGGTCGCCCAAAGGCGCGCCGGGTCCATAGGTACACCCCTCCCTCTCCGATGAAGGCCGAGCCGGTCTCGGCGAAGATGAGGGAGTAGGGGATGAGAAAGACGATGATGAGGAAGACCAGCCAGGTGAAGGTTTCGGGGCCTTCGGCTGAGACCGATCCCAGCATCTCTAACCCAACCACCGCTGAGACGATGAGGAAGACGATGTCGAATCGGTTGAGGGTGCGTTGCAGGACCTTCGTCTGGTCCTTCGCCATATCGGTGTCGTTGTGGGCGGTGAGTTGGGAGTCTCTGACCTCGGCCATGGGTCTCTTTCGTCGATGAGAACGACCGGCTGGGGGCTGGCCGGACGCTGCGCCCTGGTGGGGCACTCAACTCACTCTAGGGCCTGTTGCTAAAAACGAGTGCGGTGTCTCATTCGTGGTTGGTCGCGTTGAACTGTGCTTGGTACAGCTGTTCATAGTGGCCCTTGCGCTCCAGCAACTCGCTATGACTTCCCTGCTCGACGATGTCGCCGTGCTCCATGACGAGGATGAGATCAGCGTCACGGATAGTGGAGAGGCGATGGGCGATGACGAAGCTGGTGCGCCCCTGGCGCAGGTTAGCCATGGCTTCTTGGACGAGCATCTCAGTTCGGGTGTCCACCGAACTGGTGGCTTCGTCAAGGATGAGCAGATCCGGGGCCGCTAGGAAGGCTCTAGCGATGGTGATGAGCTGCTTTTGACCCGCCGAAACATTGGATCCGTCCTCATCAATGACGGTGTCATAGCCGTCGGGCAGAGTATGGACGAAGTGGTCGACGTGGGCGGCCCGCGCAGCGTCAAGGATGTCGTCTTCGGACGCTTCAGGGCGGCCGTAGGCGATGTTGTCGTGGATAGTGCCGCTGAATAGCCAGGTGTCCTGTAGGACCATGCCGAGCCGAGAGCGCAGTTCGGCGCGAGGAACTGTGGAAATATCGGCACCGTCAAGGGTGATGGCTCCGCCGTCAATCTCGTAAAACCTCATGAGCAGATTCACCAGCGTCGTCTTGCCGGCCCCGGTGGGTCCGACGATCGCAATCGTCTGTCCCGGTTCTGCGACTAGGGATAGGTCGGTGATGAGGGACTGATCCGGGTGGTAGGAGAAGCGAACGTGGTCAAACACGACGCGTCCCCTCGTAGCTGGGAGGTGCCCGTCAGCCTCCGTGGATAATTCGTCGGCGTCAAGGACCTGGAACACCCGTTCCGCAGAGGCCACCCCGGACTGCAACAGATTTGCCATGGAAGCGATCTGGGTGATCGGCTGAGTGAACATTCGGGAGTATTGGATGAAGGCCTGTACGTTGCCTAGCGGCATCTGGCCCTTCGCCACCCGCAGGCATCCGATGAGGACGATGATGGCGTAGTTCGCGTTACCGAGCAGAAACATCACCGGCTGGATGAGACCAGAGACAAATTGGGCCTTGGCGGTCGCCCGACGCAGTTCCTCATTCCGTTCGTGGAATTCCTGGGCGACGGCTCGGCTGCGGCCGAAGGTCTTGACGAGGGCATGGCCGGAGTACGCCTCCTCCACCTGGGAATTGAGCTCACCGGTGGCCTTCCACATCTGGGCAAACTGCCCCTGGGCCTTCCCGCCGATGACTCCCGCGATAACCCCGGCGATCGGGATGACGACTAGGGAAATGATGGCCAGTAGCGGTGAGATCCACAGCATCATGATCAACACACCGATGACTGTCAGCACGGCGTTGAGAAGCTGCTGCAGGGTTTGTAACAACGTTTGGGAGATGTTGTCGATGTCGTTGGTCATCCGGCTCATGAGTTCGCCGTGGGGCTGGCCATCAAAGTAGGACAGTGGCAGCTTTTCCAACTTGGCACTGACCTGACGGCGCAGTTCGTACATGGAGCGCTGGATGGCAGTGTTGAGCAGGAACCCCTGCAGGAACATTAATAAGGCGGCGCAGGCGTACAGGCCAAGCGCCCAACCCATGATGACGCCGAGTCGGTGGAAATCGACGCCAGACCCGATGACGACGCCAGGGTATTGCTGCAGCAGGGTGATGATCTTCCCGCGATCTCCACCTTGGCCGGCTTGCCCGAGTTTGTTGATGAATTCGCCAGCCGTCATGCCCCGGGCTTCGGGAACGTGCGTGCCTAATTGTTTGCCGATAATGCCGCCGAAAATGACGTCGGTTGCGCGGCCCAGAATCTTCGGGCCGATGACGTTGAAGGCTACTGAAACTGCAGCCATGACGACGACGATCGTCAACGTGAGGCGTTGGGGTTTGAGCTGACCGAGCAGCCGTTTGAGGGAGGGGCCAAAAGAAATGGGCTTTTCGGCAATCCGACCCCCACCACGGCCTCGCCGGGAGGAGGCTCGGGCGAGATCGGCGTGCTTATTCCTGGTAGGTGTCTGCTGGACGTCCTTGCCGGTCATGCCGCCTCCTCGGTCGATAGCTGGGAATCGACGATCTCGATGTAGGTCGGACACGTCCCAATGAGCTCGTCGTGAGTTCCTTTACCGACGATGCGCCCGGCGTCGAGGACGAGGATCTGATCGGCGTTGCGGATCGTCGAGACCCGCTGGGCGACGATGAGCATCGCGGCGTCGCCATGGTTGGCGTCGAGAGCGGCTCTAAGTCGGGAATCAGTGGCCACGTCGAGGGCGCTGAAGGAGTCGTCAAAGATGTAAATCTGCGGGTTCTTGACCAAGGCTCGGGCGATGGATAGGCGCTGTCGCTGGCCGCCGGAGACGTTGGTGCCACCCTGGGCGATGGTGGCTTCCAGCTTTCCGTCCATTTGGGAGACGAAGTCGTCAGCCTGTGCGATGCGCAGGGCGTTCCAGAGCTCCTCATCGGTAGCGTCGGAGCGACCGTCACGCAGGTTCGACGCCACCGTGCCACTGAAAAGGTAGGGGCGCTGGGGCACTAGACCGATGCAGCTCCACAAGGTTTCGGGGTTGTAACGGCGCACGTCGGTTCCCCCGATGAGCACGTGCCCGTCAGTGACGTCGACAAGCCTGGGGATGAGGTTTACCAGGGTTGATTTCCCGGACCCGGTGGACCCAATGATGGCCGTCGTCGTGCCACGGGCCAGGGTGAAGGAGATGTCGTGGAGAACCGGCTCAGAAGCGCCGGGGTAGCTGAATGCGACATCGCGAAACTCCAGCAGGGTGGAATCGCCGGGCGGGGTTGTCACGGGTTCGGGGTCAACGGTGACAGACGACGGGGTGTGCAGCACTTCCTCGATGCGGTTCGCGCATACCGAGGCTCGTGGCCACATGACGACGAGCATGACCGCCATCATGACGCTGATGAGAATCTGCATGAGGTATGTGGTGAATGAGGCCAAAACGCCGACCTCGGTCTGTCCGTCGGAAATCCGCGCAGCCGCAAACCAGAACACCGCGATTTGGGACAGGTTCATGATGAGCATGACGAGGGGGAACATCCCGGCCATGGTCCGTCCGACGCTCACCTGGATGTCACGCAGGGATGAGCTAGTGGCGTCGAAGCGAGCTGCTTCGTGGCGCTCCCTGGCGAAGGCTCGCACTACGCGAATGCCGGTGATGTGCTCGCGCACGACTCGGTTGAGGTCGTCGATGCGTTTCTGCTGACGCTTGAACAGTGGTCCCATCCGGGCGACGATCAGCCCAGCGCCGATGGCCAGCAGGATGACCGCTACCACGATGATCCACGACAGGGAGATGTCGGCACGCACAGCCATGATGATTCCGACCACCATCATGATTGGCGCCCCGATGAGCATTGCTAGGGTCATAAAGACCAGCATTTGCACCTGTTGGACGTCATTGGTGGTCCGGGTGATGAGCGATGGCGCTCCGAATTCGCTCATTTCTCGGGCCGAGAAGTCAAGGGTGCGGGTGAAGACGGCGTCGCGGATGTCACGGCCCATTCCCATCGCCACTTGAGCGGCGAGGAAGACCGCAACGACCTGGCAGATGGTCTGTCCTAAAGCGACCGCCAGCATGAGGAGAGAGTGGGAGGTGACGTAGTCGGTGTCCACTGTCACGACACCCTTGTTAATGATGTCTGCGTTGATGGTTGGCAAAGTCAGGGCCGCGATTTGGGCGCAGACTTGCATGACGACGATGGCGGTAACCTGCAGCCGATAGGCCCTCAAGTATCGGGCTACGAGTTTTGTGAGCACGAATACTCCTCGGATGGGGACGTGTGCAACCGCCGCCGGTTTGCCGGATAAGTGCGAGCGGCAGGACTACCTTAGTGGAGTTCACGGTTGGTCGCCCGCATGCGGTCGGTCAGTGGGCTGTGTGTCGCCGGAGGTGGGGTGTTGGGGAATGAGACGCTTGTGGTGACGGGGCTCTCCTGGTTGATTCTGATGGGGTGTGCAAGCTCACCGACGAGCAGCGGCGGGTAAGGTATTGGGATTTTCCCAATTTTCGCGTAGGATGTCTCCATGAGTGAAGATATGCGTGAGATTGGGGAACGCATCAAGTCGCGGATGCCTGAGGGTATGACCCAGCAGTCACTGGCTGAGGCAATGGAGATGACGCCTGATGCCTTGTCGCGAATGCTCAACGGAAAACGTGGCATCACCATGACCGAGTTAGGCAAGGCTGCGGAGGTACTCGGGGCCAGTGCTCATTGGTTGGTGACGGGGCACAAGGATCCCTATGCCATGAGCTTTGCCGCTCGGCACACGTATGATTTCGATACTCATCGGCATATCAACGAAGGACGGGAGAAAGATCGCGAGGTCCTCGACCATATAGCCGAGGTGTACCGGGCCGCGCATGGAAGTCTCAGGGCTAGTTCGGTGGTTCTGCCGAAGACCGCCAAACAGATGCGTGAAGCATTGGGTGATGGATTCGTTAATGACTTCGCCGCGCGCGTGAAAGAGGTTCTCGACGTTGACGTCATGAAGCGTTCCGGATTGTCGACGGATTACTCTCTGTGCATCGTCGGGCGGCGCGTTGTTGTGCTGAACAAACAGTTCTGGGCTCGTACGAATTGGTCTCTGGCCCATGAGTTAGGGCATCTCGTTCAAGGGCACTTGGATCGTGATGGAGACATCGCGGGCGAGGCGGACGAAAAACAAGCGAACGCTTTCGCTGCGGAATTGCTGCTGCCCGAGAAATGGATGAGGAGCTTCAATTGGCCCGCATTGACTCGCGTGGATGTCGCTCGGATGGTTTGGGAGGCCAAGGTCTCGGCTGCTGCGATGAGGGTCAGAATTGAGACATTGAGATTGAAGGCGTCGGACGAGGTTCGCGAAGCCTTGGAGCTGACGACTCCGAAGTTACTCACACTCGCCAGAACCAGCGCGGCAGAGCGATACCGAGATGTATTCGTCCCTGATTGGTCCCCGACTGTCATAGCTGCGTTGCTTAGGGAGACGGAGGAAGGTAACGCGGATCCGATGCTGACTTCCAAGGTTTTAGGTGTCCCCGTTGACGACATCGATTTTCCTGAGCCGCCGAGTGAGGAGGAGATGGTCGAGCGGTACGAAAGAACGATGTTGGGTCGTCGTAGGCATGACGACGGGGCTGGGGAGTCTGCATTGTGACGATTGAGGATGGGATCGGGTGGACGTGGGTCTCGAACCAGGATAAAGAAGCGTTGCGAGGACTTCAGTCGTTCCAATGCACCACAGATCGACCGAGGTCCCCCGGGGGTAGAGCGCTGCGACATCCTAAGCCTTGGGAGCTCGAGGTCCAGAGTTACTTTCGCGACAGAGGGTGCGGAAGGGCCAAGAAAAGAGGCACGCGGCGTTTACTGCTCGCGCGGAGGAGCGGAGTCATTGTGGCCGCCGCGGACACTGAAGTGGGTATTAGCAAGGATGGCGACGGCAGCTATGTCGATTTCTTCATCTGTGCAGTTGCCATAAATGTGTCCGAGCGAGGCAAAGGGGGCCGATTGGCCAGGGAACTCGTGCAGGTTCTCAAGGATTGCGCTGTGCAGAAAGCGCGTGAGGGAGGGTTGTCGAGGGCCAAAGTGTACGGACATATTGACGCTAATAATGGGTCGAGTGTGCATTTGGTGGATGACATGGGATTCGAGTTGGAGCAGATGGAGTCTGTGTATCTTCAGACTTGGTCTACCATGCTTGGCGTTTAGTTCGTTTTCCCCGACGGAGATGGGCGAACGGTGCCGGAAGCCGGTAGTCGATTGCTTCAAGGTGCGAGGTGGGGCCACTGCCCGCTGACCCGACGTCCTTGCCTGCGTACACCACGTCGTTGCAACCGTGCAGGTTGGTGAAGGTCTCTTTGCGTATGACCATGCGTGCACTCCAAGCACCAGGACGGTAGCGGAGATAAGGAATTAGGTAGCTAGTTGGCGGCGATGACAACTTCGAGGGTGCGATAACATAGGCGAAATCGTCGTCAGCTTGCTGCTTCGATAAGATTCTCTGGTGAGTTCTGACACTGCATCCAGCCAGTCCCCTGACGTCTCCGAGCAGATGCAGGTCCGCCTCGACAAGCGGGCCCGGATCATCGCCGATGGAGGCCAGGCCTACCCGGTCGATTTGCTGCGCGACCATACCCTGGCCCAGGTTCGTCAGAAATACACCGACGATGCCGGCGAGCTGACCCTGGCTCCCGGCGAGGAGACCGCCGACGAGGTCACTGTTGGCGGACGTGTCGTCTTTGTTCGCAATACCGGCAAGCTGTGTTTCGCCAGTCTGCAGGATGGGTTTACCGAGGCTTCCAACGGTGAGCGGTTGCAGGTCATGCTTTCCAAAGCTGAGGTGGGCGATGAGTCCTTGGCTGCGTGGAAGTCCGATGTTGATTTGGGCGATCACGTCTGGGTGCGTGGTCGGGTCGTCGTCTCTCGTCGTGGCGAGCTATCCATCATGGCTGCTGAGTGGCGGATGGCGTCCAAGGCGCTGCGTCCGCTGCCGACTCTTCATAAGGAGCTTTCGGAGGAGACCCGGGTGCGTCGTCGCTACGCGGATCTCGTCGTTCGCGAGGAGTCGCGCCAGATGGTGCGCACCCGCGCCGTCATTACCCGCGCGGTGCGTCGCGCCCTCGACGAGCGCGGTTTCCTTGAGATCGAGACTCCGATCTTGCAGTTGGTCCACGGTGGCGCCGCAGCCCGCCCGTTTAACACCCACCTCAACGCCTTCGACATCGACATGAGCTTGCGCATCGCCCTTGAGCTCTATCTCAAGCGGGCGATGGTCGGCGGCACCGATCGGGTCTACGAGATGGGTCGGGTCTTCCGCAACGAGGGCATCGACTCCAGCCACTCGGCCGAGTTTTCTATGCTTGAGGCCTACATGAGCTGGGGCAACCAGTTCACTATCGCTGAGGTGATTAAGGACATCATCATGGCGGTGGCCGACGCCCTCGACGTCCATCAGATTGAGACCCCTAAGGGCACTATCGATCTTGACGGGCAGTGGCGTTGGGTTAGCGTCTACCCAGGCCTGTCGGAAAAACTAGGGCGTGAGGTCACCCTTGACACCCCGCTGGAGGAGTTGCAGGCGATCGCGGCTGAGCACGAGATCGAGATCGACCAGTCTTGGGAGGCTGGCAAGGTCGTCATGGAGCTTTTCGGTGAACTCGTCGAGCCTGACCTCATCAACCCCACCTTTGTGTGTGACTACCCGGCTATCGCCCAGCCGCTGGCCCGTCCGCATCGCGACGATCCGCGCATGGTTGAGGCCTGGGACCTCATCATTGGCGGGATGGAGCGCGGTACTGGGTTCTCCGAACTCGTCGACCCGGTCATCCAGCGCGAAGTACTTACCAAGCAATCCCTCGCTGCAGCCGCAGGCGATCCTGAGGCTATGCAGCTCGATGAGGATTTCCTTGAGGCTCTAGAGTTCGGCTGCCCGCCCATGGGTGGTCTGGGACTTGGCGTCGACCGGCTGGTGATGCTCTTTACCAACGCTGGTATCCGAGAGACGATCCTCTTCCCGCTGCTCAAGCCGGAACACTGATCCGAAGGCCCGCCGGGATACTCCTGGCGGGCCTCCCGCTCACTTCCACAGGGTAGCGACGCCGAATCCGGCAGCCATGAGACCCATGCCGATGAGGACGTTCCAGTCACCTAGGTCGCTGATACCGGGGATCTGATTACCCGCGATGTAGTAGACGATCAGCCACAGCACCCCGAGTAGGAACAGCGGGACGAAGACCTTCGGAACCCAAGAGCGGTCAATCGGAGCAGCCTTCTTCTCAGCTCGGCGCTCGTCCATGGTGGCCCGGTTCTTGGCCTGGGCCTTCTTCTTGGCTTGCGGTCTGACCTTCGATTCGGGCACGGTGACTACTCCTGGGGTTCGAGGACACGCCCGCCGAGCGTGGTGGGACAAATCTTGCTTAACTAGCCTAGAGGACAATCGCCAATTCCGGCGACACGGGTCAGCCTGCGAGGAGGCGACGATGAGCGACGACAACGATCCTGACGTCCATCCCGACGACACATCCTTCGATACCGACGAAGATAGGTCTCAGGGTACGACAGAACCCTCTATTCAGGATGTCCGGTCGGATTCTCGACACCCCCGTCTGGCCAGATTCGCCACTGTGAGTGTGATGGCCTTGGCGGGTCTCATGATGACGACGGCTGCTATCAATTCACGCGGGCACGATCTTCGCCCCGAGCGTGATACCGACATGGCCACCCTGGTACGTAACCAGGCCAGTCACAACGCCGCCTTGCAGAAGGAGGCAGCCGGTCTGCGGGCCCAGGTGGATAACCTTTCCAAGGCCGATCAGACCCCGGGCGTCACATCCTCGGCCGTTTCGTCAGCGTCGGCCTTAGCGCCGTCCGTTGGCTTGGGAGCTGTCAGTGGTAAGGCTCTGCGCGTCACCCTCGACGACACGCCGCTTAGCGAGAATCCGGGCGGAGTGGACGCCAACATGTTGGTCGTCCACCAGCAGGATATCCAGATGGTTGTCAACACCTTGTGGTCCGGGGGAGCAGAGGCTATGACCATCCAGGGGCAGCGAGTCATCTCCACCACGGCGGTGAAATGCGTCGGAAATACTGTCGTCTTGCACGGCGTGGCTTACGCCCCGCCCTACGTCATCGAGGCGATTGGTGATCCCGATGCCTTGCAGAAGGCTCTCGACACCTCTGAAGCGGTGCGCGTTTACAAGGAGTATGTGAGTGCATACCAGCTCGGGTGGTCGGTGGAGAGGGCTGGGCGAGTCACCATGCCCGCCTACACTGGCGCCGTTGCTATCAGCCACGCCACACCACGCTGAGTCAGGGCATACAACGAGCGTGGTGGCGTCTAGGCGCCAGCCAGATGATCCCGCTAGGGCATTGGGCTTCAGCCGTTCGACGACGGGCTAGCCGTGGGCGTTGCAGTCGTCGGGGCCGCTGGGGCCGGGGCGATTGACGACGAGGACGGATCGTCCGACGAGGCGGAGGGTGCTTGCGGCTCGTGAGTAGGCTCTGGCGGCGCCACGGCAACGAGCACCTTGATGGCCGTCGACCTGTCGGCAACAGCCCCGTAGTCCGGATCCTGTCCAAAGACTGTGTCCGGAGCGGCAGAGGACGTCGTTTGACGCTCCACCGAGATGGAGAATCCGCTCGATCCGGCGGCTGAATTAGCCTCGTCGACGCTCATGCCCTTTAGGTTCGGTACCACCGACTTGCCGGTGGCGATCGTTAAGGTGACTTGCTGATCGGGGGTCAGTGATGTTCCGGCCCCTGGACTGACAGAGTCAACGGTGCCAGCCTTCGCCTTAGTCGGCTCAGTCTTGGGGTCATCGTTGGTCACCTTGATCTGGCTGTCAGAGAACCCGGCATCTTTAAGGGCCTTGAGGGCGTCACCCTTCGATGATCCGACGATATTGCGCGGGATCGTGAGCTGCTTCGGTCCATCGTTGACGGTGATCGTCACATCACTACCGGCAGGAACCTTCTTGTTAGCGACTGGGCTCTGCGCGACGACCTGGTTGGCGGTCGATTCGTCCTTTTGAACATGGTTGACCTTGACCTTCAGCCCGGCATTTTCCAGGGTTGAGGTCGCTCCCTGCTGGCTTAAACCGGTGACGGCCGGAACGTTGACCATCTTTACCGTGCTGGATGGCGTAGGAGCCGGGGAGGACTGCGAGGACGAGCTAAATACCCGATGTAATCCGAACCCGAGTAGAGCGAGCAACACCACGACCAGGATCGTTATGGCGATAACTGGCCAACGCTTACGACGCGGTTCCTCGGGCTCCTGGGGGCTTTCAGTGTGAACAGGGCTGGCCCCGTCTTGCGCAGCGGCGGCAGGGAGGGGGCCGGTTGTGGCGGTAGTCGTCGCAGCGGCCGGAATGAGGTGAGTTTGCTCTTGGGTATCAGCTTCGGGATCGGCGTGACTGTGCATCGCAACGGGTTCGCGCCCCGATAGGAGGCGATCGATGTCGTCACGCATCTGCTTGGCAGTTTGGTAGCGATCCGATGGGTCTTTGGCGAGCGCCTTGAGGGTGATGGCGTCCATCTGATTGGTGATCTCGGCGTCCAGGGAGGACGGTGCGGCCGGAACCTCGCGGACGTGCTGGTAGGCCACCGAGACAGGCGAGTCACCGATAAACGGCGGGCGCCCAACCAGCAACTCATAGAGCAGGCAGCCGGTGGCATAGATGTCAGCACGATTGTCGACGGTCTCGCCGCGGGCCTGTTCAGGGGAAAGGTACTGTGCGGTGCCTATGACGGCAGCCGTCTGGGTCATGGTGGCGGAGGTGTCGGCGACCGCTCGTGCGATACCGAAGTCCATCACCTTGACGTAGCCCTCGCGGGTGAGCATGACGTTGGCTGGCTTGATGTCGCGGTGGACGATGCCGGCAGCGTGGGAGTAGCTCAGCGCGTCGAGCACACCTTGAGTGAACTCTAAGGCACGACGGGGCAGGATCTTGCGACCGTCGCGCAGCACGTCGCGCAGGGTATGACCGTCAATGAGCTCCATGACGATATACGGCACTTGTAGACCGGTGGTCGGGTCCTTCGTTTCACCGGTGTCGTACACGGCGACGATATTGGGGTGGTTGAGGCGCGCAGCCGACTGCGCCTCGCGCTGGAATCTCGCCTGGAAGGTGTCGTCACTGGCGAGGTCGGTACGCAGCTTTTTTACCGCGACGTCGCGGCCGAGACGGTGGTCGCGGGCCTTCCAGACATCGGCCATGCCGCCGCGACCGATGAGATTTTGCAGTTCGTAACGCCCGGAGAGCCAACTCTCAGCGCTCATTGAGGGATCTCCTCTGTGTTGACGTAGTGGGTGCTGGATGCTTGTTTGTCTGTCATCTCATCGCCTCGATGACATCTCTGGCGACGGGAGCCGCGAGGCGGCCTCCTGAAACCTCGTTGGTAGCGGTGTCTGAAGACTGGATGAAGACTGCTACTGCCACGTGCGGGTTGTCCGACCATCCGACGAACCACGCATAGGGGGCTTTGCCTTTCACTGTCTGGGCCGTGCCGGTTTTACCGCCGACGCTGACCCCATCAATGCGTGCCCTCTTGCCGGTGCCGTTGTTGACCACCGAGACCATCATCGACTTCAACTGCTCGGCCGACTCTTTCGTCATCGGCTGCGACATCTGTTGCGGGTGGTGCTCGGAGACTACCTGCAGGTTCGATGCCCTGACCTGTGCGGTGAGGTACGGGGTCATGAGTTTGCCGTCATTGGCGATGCCGGCAGTCACCATGGCCATCTGCAGGGGGGAGGCCGCCACGTCGAACTGACCGATGGAGCTTTGCGCCAACTGGGCATCGGTGAGGTGCTGAGGGAACCTCGATACAGCTGACGAAAGATCGGAGCCGACGGCCTTGCCGAATCCAAACCGGTCAGCCTGATCCCGAACCTTGTCTTGGCCTAGGGCCACGCCGAGCTTGCCGAAGGCGGTATTGCACGAGATATCGAGGGCGTGGGTCAGGGTGACCTTGCTGCCCCCGCAGTTGGTTTCGTTCGTCAGCGGGGTGCGAGTGCCCGGCAGAATCCAGTTTTCCGGTGAGTCGACTTTGGAGTTCGGGTTGTAACCGTTCTGGAGAGCTGCCGCAGCCGTCACCAATTTGAATGTTGAGCCTGGCGGGTACGTTTCCCGGGTTGCGCGGTTCGATAGCGGAGACGACGGGTCCGCGACGAGGTCCTTCCATGCCTGGGTGGTGTCTTTGAGATGGTGGGAGGCAAGATCGTTGGGGTTATAGGAGGGGGAGGACGCCATGGCCAGCACCGCGCCAGTGGTGTAGTCCAGCGCGACGACGGCGCCCTTTTTGCCTTTGAGTCCCTCCCATGCGGCATCCTGCGCTTTAGCGTTGATCGTCGTGGTGATGGAGCCGCCCTCAGGTTTGTGGCCGGATAAGGTGCCGGTGATGCGGGAGAGCCACTGGGCGTCGGAGGTTCCGGTGAGCTGGGCGTTCTGAGTCTGCTCCAGCATGGATCGTCCGTAGTAGTAGGAGTAATACCCGGTAATGGGGGCGTATTTCGGCCCTGACGGGTATACACGCTGATAGGCGAACTTGCCATTGCTTGACTTCGTGGTGGCGATCGGCATCGAACCGACGAGAATATTGCCACGGTTCTGGGAGAACTCCGCGTCACGTACCCGAACGTTGTGGGGATCGTTGTTGAGGCTAGCCTGACGGAACATAGCCGAACCCGTGAGGTTGACCATGAGTGCCAGGAACATCAGCCCGGCAAGCAAAGAGACCGCGCGAATCTGCTTATTCATCGCGTGCCTCCATCTGGGGTGAGTACTTGTTGAGGATCAGGTGTCGGGGTGGTGGCGACGAAGTCGTCGGCAGGCTTTCGATTCCGATGCGAGACGATCATGATGATCGCGACGATGACCCAGTTTGCGATCAACGAGGAACCACCTTGGCTCATAAATGGGGTTGTTAGGCCGGTCAACGGCAGGAGGCGGGTGACACCGCCGATGATGGCGAAGACCTGGAGGGAGAGGGTGAAGGATAAGCCAACAACCATGAGTTTGCCGAATTCGTCACGGCAGCCGAGGCTGGTGCGCATTCCGCGGGCGGTGAGGACGAAGAAGAGCACGATAACGGCCATGAGGCCTGTGACGCCGAGTTCCTCACCTATGGATGTAGCGATGAAGTCGCTCCATGCTAGCGGAACCATGCCGGGACGTCCCAGCCCCCAGCCACGCCCGGCTAGTCCGCCCCAGGCGAGCCCGAATTGCGCCTGGATGATCTGGTAGTTCTGGGTGTAATTGGTGAAGGGGTGCAGCCAGGAGTCGAAGCGAACTCGTACGTGGCCGAAGAAGGTGTAGGCCAGCACAGCCCCGCCGAGGAAGCTCACCGCTCCCAGGATGGCCCATCCGCCCCGTTCGGTGGTGATGTACAGCATCACCACGAACATGCCGTAGAACAGCATTCCGGTGCCTAGGTCGTTTTGGTAGACGATGACGAGCATCGTCGCTACCCACATGACGGCGATGGGCCCGAGGTCGCGGGCGCGCGGCAGAGTAACCCCGAGGATTTTGTGCCCGGCGCGGGAGAGAACGTCGCGATTGTCGACGAGGTAGCCGGCAAAAGCGATAGCTAGCATCACTTTGGATATCTCAGCTGGCTGGAAGGTGTAGGAACCGATGCGGATCCACACTCGTGATCCCAGCGTCTCCATGCCCAAGCCCGGGATCAGGGGCAGCATGAGGAAAACGAGGCCGACGATGAACAGCACGTACGGGTATCGCTGCAAGTTGCGATGATCGCGCAGAATGAGCAACGTCGCGACGAACAGGACGATACCCAAAGCCGTCCACAAAGCTTGGGTTTCCATGCGGTGATAGTGCGGATCGGGGATGTAGTCGATGCGGTGGATCATCGCTAGCCCGAGCCCATTGAGGGTGAAGGCGATAGGCAGGATCACCGGGTCGGCGTAGGGGATGACGATCCTCACGAAGATATGCGCAACGCCGATCACGGCCAGCCACACGCCACCCACAATCATCCAGGTGTTTGGCACAACGTGATTGATGTTAAGTTCGGTGAGAGCCCATCCGCCGAAGCCGATAGCCCAGGCGATAAGAAGCATGAACAGCTCCGTCCAGCGCCGCTTGGCCTGGACGACGACGGTGCCGTCATCAAATTCTTGTCCGATACTCATTGGCAATCCCCCGAATCGACGGCCGGGAGGTCGACTTCGTGTCCTGAGGCGCTCGGCGAGGGCATTGCGGAGGTTGGCGTCGGCACGGCCGGGGTTGGTACAGCAGATGGCTGGGTAGTGTGATAGGCGCTGGCGGCGGGTCCGCTGGCAGTAGATTGCAGGGGTGCCGAGGGGGCCGTCGAGGGGCTGGCGGGAGTTGGCGTAGTGGCAGCTGCCTCCCGGATGGCTTTGCATTGTTGAGCCCCAGTACGCAGCTCAGCAACCGTGGCGCGGGCTGAATCCATTGAGGAAACCCGGATACTCCCTGAGACGCGGTTGCGGTAATAGCGGGGAAGATCAGCAGTTTTGATGTTAGTTTTCTCGGCGACGTGGGATAGGTGGATCCAGATTAAATGGTCGGGTGACCCTTGGTAAATGGCTACTGCGTCGTTGTTGGTACCAACGTAGTATTGCGTGTTGAGGTAGGCGCGAGCACCGAAGATACCGCCGACCAGTACGGCGGCGAGGGCCAGGATGGTGATGGGCCACAACCAATGTCGGCGGTGGCGGTGCATGGAGTCGACCGGGGCATAACGCATCGACTCTTCGGCCTCAGAGTCGAATAACACGGTCGACTTGCCGTCGCTCTTCGGTACCGATAGCGGTTGATCGAGGGGTAGTGGGGCGGTGGCCTCATGCTCGGGTACTTTGCGGGTCGTCGCTGCGCCAATGATGTGCGGTTCGGAAGCGTCGAGGATGGGATCGGCCTCGACGACTTCGGCGACGACGATGGTGATGTTGTCAGTACCGCCACCAGCATGGGCATCTGTTGTCAGCAGGTCGACGACGTCTTCGAGGTTGGTGGTGTTGAGGTGTTCGGCGATCGTGTTGTCGTCGACGAGACCGCACAGTCCATCGGAGCAGAACAAGATGCGGTCGCCCAATCGTAGATCCACGATCTGGGTGTCCGGGACGTGCTGGGGCTGGCCATTAAGCACCTTGAGCAGGAGAGACCGGTGCGGGTGCACAGCGGCTTCTTCGGGAGTGATCCGGCCATCGTCAATGAGGGACTGCACCCAGGAGTGATCGTGAGTCATCCGCTTCATTCGGCCTTGACGCAGCAAGTAGCCGCGGGAGTCGCCGATGTGAACGATGCCGAGTTGGGTACCGGAGAACATCGCGCCACAGAAGGTCGTCCCCATCCCTTCAAGGGAGGAGTCCCAGGCAACGAGGTCGGCGAGCTCGTCATTGGCGTCGGCTACCGCTCCGGAAAGAACGGTGAGCATTTCTTCGCCTTGGGGGCGAGCCGGGGCGCCTTCGTCGGAGAACCTTCGATCGGCTTTAGCGACGTGACGCACCGCAACGGTCGAGGCAAGGTCACCTGCGGCTGCGCCTCCCATGCCGTCAGCGACGACGAGCAGCCTCGGGGAGACGTATCCCGAGTCCTGATTGTTGCGCCGGACCAGACCGATTTCGGAATGGCATCGAATATCGAGGGAGAAGGCCATCGCTTATCGCCTGCCGGTGACGGTCATGGTGGTCCTGCCGATTCGCACCTCGTCCCCCACCGACAGGCGCGTCGGATCTTCGATGCGCTCACCGTTGACATGGGTGCCGTTGGTTGAGGCCAAATCCTCAACGAACCATGCGCCGTCGATCCCTGGGGTGAACTCGGCATGGCGGGTGGAGGCGTAATCGTCGTCGATGGGTAGGGTGCAGTCGTTGCTGCGCCCTACTGTGACGCCGTTGGCCAGCGGAACATAGGTGCCGGCCCGACTTCCCGAGATGACCTGCAGGCCGGTTGGTTCCGGGGCAGACTCACGGCGTCGATCCTTGCGGCTCTTGCTGCGTCGGCCAGGCTCGACGGCGGCCGCTTCAGCATTGCGAGGGACTCGGTGCCCGTAGATGTCGGTACGAATAACGTTGATGACGAGCAGGATGAAAACCCACAGCACCGCCAGATAAGTGATGCGCAATAGCGCGACGAGAAATTCGCTCACGATCACATCCCCGTCGGCGAGTGGACTAGCATCCTCGTCGATCCAATCTCGATGCGTGACCCGTCGCCAAGCTCGGTGGTGGCGACCTTCACACCATTGACCGTCACGCCATTGGTGGAGCCGAGGTCCTCAATGGACAAGCCGATGCTGTTGCCTTGCGGCCAGACGTTGATACGAGCATGGAGGCGAGAGATACCTGGGTCGTTGATGCGGATGTCGGCGTCAGAACCACGGCCAATCGTCAGCCCCGGAGGAGTGAGGGGGTGACGCACCCCATTGACCTCTAGTACCAGTGGTGCCCGCCGATCCGAGAAAGCCTTCGCGTGATTTTCGCCGGTCAAGATAGTGAACTTGCCGACCGGAAGAGAGTCATCTAAGTCGTACCGGATATGGATAGGTCCGTTGAATACGTAGTGACGCTCACTGGCGTGGTCGCGCAGCGTCGGGATGATCTCGGCGTTGAGGGTCTTGGTGTAGGGAACCAGACGCTCGTAATCACGGCTGGACAACCGGACGACGAAGTCGTTCGGGACCAGTGACTTGTCGCGGGACAGGATCTGCGCATCGGAGTCGAGCTCGCGCTGCAGCCGACCGGCGATCTCAACCGGTTCAACCTCGCCACGGAAGGCGCGCGCGAAGACGTCACTGACGGCACCTTCGATCGACTTCTCGACTTTGTCCAGGAATCCCACCCGGCTCCTCCTTCCGGCTACATGTCGGGCTGGGCACCCGCTTTCACACGGGTGACCACCATGCGAGTGTACCCAGAAGGTTCGACGACGCCCGACGGAGACGGTGTTCCGCGTGGCGTGCGCGACGGGGCGGACACGTTCTCACGCACGTTACGCGCCGTTGTGAACCGTCTCAGCGGCGGCTACGCACCACGTTAAACATGAGGTCGAGCCATGCCTCGCTGATCTTCGCAGCAGCGTGGTCGGCGAGGAGCTTGGCGGCAGATTCCTGTTGGATCCGACGCAGTGGGGCGTCAGCCATGCCCTGGGTTAGTGCGCTGGACAACTCACCTGTGGCGGGGTAGCCGCACCGCGACAGCATGTCAGCTGCTGCGGGAGTATCGGCGTAGCTGACTGCGGGCAGACCGGCGCCAGCGGCGTCGAGGATTCGGGAGGCTAGGTCTTCCTTGCGGGTCATGACGAGTGCTAATTCGCTCTGATTCATGACCGTGTTCTCGGAGGCAGCCGGGTGAATACCGACGTCGCGGCGGGCTGCTACCGCCGAGTGGACTCTGGACTCGTCGTCAAGGCAGATTTCCAAGGACCAGCCGGGCACAACCTGGCAGGCGCGGTCGAAGGCGAGGAGGGCGTCAGCAAGCTGCCCATCGGTGCACGGGCCGAGTGAGCAACTCGCTTGGGGCGGTCGCCGGGGGCCGGGTTGCCGCCAGCCGCCGGTACGCCAATGGAGTGCACCGGGATGCCCAGATGCATCCAGGGATCGGTCTTGGGGTTAGGGGTGACGACAACGTCAACAAGCTCCGGAAGCTCGTCAGGAGCGTTGTCAGGGTCGGTGGCGAGCAGGACGACGACTGGGCGCTCCGGCCGGTTAGCCACCTGAAGGTCGGCGACCTCGTCGAGACGACGGGGATCAGTAACGATGATTGCGGACTGCTGGTCGAGACTCTCATCGAGTTCCTGGCGTGCCTTCTCCTGACGGTGATGTGACCATTTCGTCAGCACTTTGCGCGCCGGGGCAGGCGTCGACGAGGCGGTAGTGACGTTTTGGGGGCCGATCGGAAGCTGTGACACCTTGATTCCCCGGCGGGAGAACTCGTCGCTGAGATCGGCAACGAGACGGTCGGGGTGGTCGTCACCTGCGGCGGTCACCATCACGATGTGGCGGAATCCTCGGGTGACGTGGGTTGCGCGGTTGATGGTCTGGGCGAGGCCAAGATTGAGGTGCATGGTGCTCATTGTGCCGCTCGAGGG
The DNA here is from genome assembly GCF_001642025.1 of Cutibacterium namnetense. GTDB lineage: Bacteria > Actinomycetota > Actinomycetes > Propionibacteriales > Propionibacteriaceae > Cutibacterium > Cutibacterium namnetense. Next base: position 294,264 of record NZ_LWHO01000001.1, read on the forward strand.
GGCCTTAGGGGGCTGTAATCATCAAGTGCGTCGTCGTGCTCCGTTAATCGGTCAGGACAACACATCCGGGGCTGGTCAAGGTGACCGACCCCGCCGCGATCTCGTGGGTTCCCTGCGCCAAGGTGCAGGAGGGGCTTTTAGTCAGCCCTGTGACCGTGACGGGGGTGTTGCTCCGGCTTGCCACGACGACCAGACCCGGACGTTTCATGATGACGGCGTCGGGGGATAGCGCCTCCATCGTTGTGGTTTCGAGGCTGTGGGTGCTCTGCTGGGGGAGGCAGGAGCGAACGTGGAGCAGGGCGCGGTACCAGTCGAGCATCCGTGCGTGCTTTGGCTCGTGGCGTTCGGCCCAGTTCAGCTTTGCCGACTGGAAGGTCTCAATCGATTGCGGGTCCGGGATGACGCTGTGCCACCCCATTTTTTGAAACTCTCGGCGTCGTCCCGTGGTGACTAGGGGCCCAAGCTTGGGGCCCAGGTCGCTGAAGAACGGGAATGGGGTCGACGCTGCCCATTCCTCACCCATAAAGATCATGGGTGTGAAGGGGCCCAGTAGGTACAAGGCGGCGGAGGCTGCTTGGAGGTTTGGGTCGGTGCCGTTGTGTCCCAGCCGATCTCCTGCGGCCCGGTTGCCAACCTGGTCATGGTCTTGGATGAAGCTGACGAAGGATGCCGCGTCGTAGTGGGTGCTGTGGACGTCTACCGGTGCTCCCCAGTTCTGGTTTCGAAACGATGACCAGCCGCCGTCGTGGACGAATACTTTGGTAAACGCCTTGACGAGGGTCGCGGCGCTCCCAAAATCGGAGTAATAGCCGTCGGTTTCACCAGTGAAAAAGGCGTGCAGGGAGTGGTGGATGTCGTCATCCCACTGCATCGTCATGCCGCGGGCTCCCGCGTTAACGCCGACTGGAGTGACCGTGTCGGGCTGGTTAAGGTCTGATTCCGCGATGAGGGTCAGCGGGCGGGCGATTTCCTGCGACCATGCAGCGACCCGGGTCGAGAGTTCAGCGAGGATGTGGGGCTCGGAGTCATCGATGAGGGTGTGGACGGCGTCCAATCGCAGCCCATCGACGCCATAGTCGACGAGCCACTGGTGGGCATTGGCGATAACGAATTGTCGCACCGGGGAGTTGTTGTCGCCATCGAAGTTCACCGCATCGCCCCAGGGAGTCGGGTGGTGGTTGAAATAGGGCCCAAAGTTTGCCAGGTAGTTTCCCTCGGGTCCCAGGTGGTTGTAGACGACGTCAAGGATGACCCCAAGTCCTTTGGAGTGGGCTGCGTCGATGAACTGCTGGAAGGCAGCTGGACCGCCGTAGGTGTTCTGGGTGGCGTAGAGATCGACCCCGTCGTATCCCCAGCCCCGGGTGCCAGGGATCTGGGCGACGGGCATCACTTCAACGGCCTCCACCCCAAGCTCGACGAGGTCGTCAAGGTGGTTGATCGCAGCGGCGAAGGTGCCCTGCTCGGTAAAGGTGCCGATATGCATTTCATAGAGCACCCGGCCCTTGAGGTCTATGCCTTGCCAGGGTGCCGGTTCGCGAGGGGTGTAGACCTGTGACGGGCCGTGGACGCCTTCAGGTTGGTAACGGCTGCGCGGATCGGGTAATGGATCGCCGCCGTCCAGGACGAACTGGTAGCGCTGGCCATCCCTGAGGGGCTGAGGAAGCGTCCACCATTGACCGTCGCGGGTCATGTTGAGCAGCTGTCCGTCCAGGAGAGTCTGGACTTTTGTGGGGGCGGGGGCCCAGACAGTCACTTGGTTGGTCATCGTCTGTCCTCATTGACCAGCAGCGCAGCGGGCATGTCGTCAAGGAGATCGGCAAATTTAACCGCACCTCCGTGCCGTGTCTTTCCCGTGATGGCGTCGGTGAATGTCCCCTCCGGCAGCACAACTTGATGGTCGGCCCAGCCACCTCGCCCTTCCAATGCCCCAGCTAGTCGAGTTGCAACGGTGATGGCTGTCGGAGGCTCGTCGTCGATTCCGCGGGCAAAGGCCACCGCGTGACCGGTGGTTGTCGCGACGGGGCGGTAGCTCGCATGATCACCACGGAAGGCGTCGGTATGTCGTCGCCGCACATCCAGGGCTCGGTGGACCACGAGCAGCTTTTCGGCGTCCAGACGGTCGTCATCCGCTATTGCGTCGAGGTCTTTTGACTCTAAAGTCTGCAATAGCCTGTGGGAGCGCTCGTGGTCGACCGGGCGACGATTATCCGGATCTACCAGTGATAAGTCCACGAGTTCACAGCCCTGATAGGTGTCGGGTACTCCGGGCATGGTCAACTGCACGAGGGCTCGCCCAAGGATTGCGGCTCGTACTGCAGTGCTGGTTGTTTCGGTGAAGCTATCGAGGGCGTTGGCTACGGAGTCGTCATTTAGGCAGAACGTCGCGAGATCTAGTAGTGCCGATTCGTAGTCGACGTCTGGGTCAGTCCAGGTGGTATGGGATTTAGCTTCCCGTACCGCCTTCGTGAGGTAAGTGATGAGTCTGTCATCGCTGATGGGAGTAGCCCCGGCAGCTGTTCCGGGCAGGCGCCAGGTGCCAGCCAAGGTCTGCCACAACAGGTTGATCGTCGCGCCGTCTAGTAGCTCAGAGCGCTGGCTAGCGGTGGCGGTCTCCAAGGCTGTGATGGTTTGATCCCAGTGTTGCGGGAACTCCGTGAGGGATGCCAGTCGGGCACGAACATCGGTCGATCGTTTCGTATCGTGCGTTGACAAGGTTGTCATCGTTGTTGGGAACTTTTCGCCGAGAGTGCGCGCAAAGTCGTGGAAGTCATCAACGGAAATCCCGGCCACTTCGGGGTCGCAGCCGACCTCGTTGACTGCGGTAAACCGGGTGTAGCGGTAGAAGGCGGTGTCTTCCTTGGCTTTTGCCATTACCGGGCCACAGGTTTGGGCGAAACGCACCATGAATTCGTCGCGGCTGGCCTGTACTGCTGGGTCGCTCGAAGGCCCGAGGCGCCCGCATACCATGTCGACGACCAGTTCAATAGTGTCGTGTTCTTCTTCGGGTAGCTCTAGACGAGCTAAGCCTGCCGCAGTCTCGATAGCCTTCATTTCGCCGGGCCCGGGAACTCGGCCAGGCTCGAGGTAGGCGCGGTAACGGTCCATTGCTACGAGCAGCTCGGTGATGGCTCTTGTCAGCTGACGGCGGGTGTGGTCGCGCAGCATGATGTCAGAGGCGCAGATGTCCATTGCAACGTTTGCCAGTCGGTTGAGCTCGGTGACGAGCATGTCGTCGAGCACCTCGCGTTTAGCTTGGTTCAGTTCGGCGGGGAAGGAGACTTTTGACTCATCGTCGGCACAAATGTGCTCGTAGCGGGTGCTCAGCGGCACCATGCCGGCTGGGTCGATAAACAGCCCGTCGACGCGTAGCAGGGAGTCATAGCCAGTTGTGCCGGCGCATGGCAGTTCGCAGGACAGGGTTTCGGAGGGCTCTAAGATTTTCTCGACGACGACCCAGGCACCATTGGTGGCTTGTTGCAGGTCCGTCAGATATTTGCGTGGATTGGCCAGGCCGTCCGGGTGGTCGATGCGGAACCCGTCGATGAGCCCGTCATGGTAGAGCTGCAGTAGCTTGGCATGGGATGCTGTGAAGACGTCGTCATCTTCCACCCGGATGGCCGCCAGGGTGTCGACGTTGAAGAAGCGGCGATAGTTGAGCTCTTCGGCAGCAACCTTCCAGTAGGCCAGCCGATACCACTGTTGGTCGAGTAGTTCAGCTAGCGGTAGGGATTCAGTGCCCGGACGTACCGGGAAGACGTGATCGTGATAGACGACGACGTGTTCAGCGTGGATGGTGCCGTCGTGGTCGGGGATGTCCCGGGTATCGATGTGGATGGTGCCTGCCGTCAGCTCGGTGCCGATGCGATCACCGAGGATCGCCATAAGGATCGACAGTGACGTGGAGATATCAACGTCGAACCAGGTTGCGTACGGGGAGGAGGGCCCGTCACGCAGCAAGCTCCACAGCGCGGAGTTGTGCCACAACGGTGTCGGTACGGCCATATGGTTGGGGACGACGTCGACGACGATGCCCAGCCCGGCGTCATGGGCTTTGGTACACAGCCGACGAAAATCCTGTTCGCCACCGCACTCCTGCGAGATCTGGGTGTGGTCTACGACGTCATAGCCGTGAGTAGATCCAGGCGCGGCCTGCAGAATAGGGGAGCAGAACACATGACTCACGCCAAGAGCAGCGAGGTGGTCGAGCTGAGCGGTGGCGTCGGCGAAGGTGAAGTTCTTGTTGAACTGCAGACGGTACGTTGAGGCGGGCGCGGCGGACGGAGTCTTGGAAGTCGTCACGCCATTCACTGTAAGGGGGGCCTCAGACAGGCTGGTGTGCTTCCGTGTTCTGAATCGGGGTGCTCAGCCCGATAGTTAAGCGAGATGCTCGGAGGCCCACAACCAGGCGCGCAGCCGACTCGCCCTTTCGCGCTGAAACTCGCGCAACTGGGGCATTCCAGCAGGGGCGGGCTTGCGGCATTCGCGTTCCGAGAGCCCTAAAACGGCGACGAGGAGGTCAACGATGGGTTCAACTGCTGGTTCGCCGTGAGTGGACGGGCAGAATTCAGCTGCGACGCGCTTGACAAGGTTATCGGCGCGATTCCACCGTGGGGCGTCAATCGGATCGGTGTGAATGATGTCGACGATGAGCCCAGCTGCGTCGACCCATGCCGGGCCTATCCGGGCGTGGGACCAATCGACGAGAACAGCTCCATCTGTGCACAAAAGTACGTTGTCGGATCGAACGGCGCCATGGATAACGGTGTCACCGCAGGAGTTGCGGGCGAGCCGCTCGACGCGTCCGGCGAGATCGGGTAGACGCTCGATGAGCCAGGGGTCGAGGTCTGCGGGGGTGTCGGCCAGGAACTGCTCCCACACCGATGGGGTCTGTTGCAGGAGCGCCGAGAACGGTTCCCACTGCTCGTGGGAACTGGCCGGCGTTTCGGTTAAACGGGACAGGGCAGCAAGGGTGGTGTCGATGTTCTCGTCTGACCAGGGCAGACGGGGGTGAGGGCCCTCGACGTCGGAGGTGACCATGCCCACCCATCCGTCGACGTCGATGCGACCGAGCAGGCGTGGGGCGGGGGCGGTGTCGGGCAGGGATGACAGCAGGGTGGCTTCGTGACGGTTTAGGTTCGGGAGGTCCTTGTTGATGTCGGGGTGGCCAACCTTGACGAAGGCGTGAGAACCGTCAGCGGTGACAACCCGCGAGGCCACACCGGGGGTGGTGCCCTGGGTCTGGACGTTGTCGACGGAAACCGGGGACCCCAGGATTTCGGCAACTCGATAGTGGACCGAGTCGGGCAGTTCATCCCAGCGGACTCGTGACGGTTTCATGGACGCCTCCTCGTGACCTTGGCCCAAACGATAGTTCACGGCACGGTTAGCGTGACGTTTAGGTCCTGAAGGCAGGTGCAACATCTTCTAACGTGTGGGTGTTTGAACCGCTACGCGAGGGCGTGATTCCTGCCCCAAGGCTGCTCCCCCTGCTGATTGAGCCCAAAGCCGCCGTTCATTTTCGCTCTAATTCATGAGCAGCGTGTTAGTCGGTGGTCGACGCCAAATCGGCACCACAGGCCATGGGACAACAACAGATAAGGAGTTCCGAGGAAGAGTGTGAGGTAAAGCCATCCTGCGATGCTGTCCTTGACCCCCTCGGAGTCACTCAACAGCATCGATACCATGGCCCATGTCATCCCGGATCCTAACGACAGGAATACGGGAACGAAAATACGTTCTTGGGAGAAGACTCGTGGCTCGTGTGGATTGGTTGTGGGGTCAGTTGGTGTGACCGCGGTTAAGCGGTGGCTGGTTGGACGAGGGCATTGAGGCGAGTGACAGCGTCAGGGTGAGTGGTGTAGTAGCTGGTGTGGTGGTCATAGATGGCGGTCGCAAAGATGTTTCGCCAGTGTTGAGCCCAGGTCGGCCAGTCTGGATGGTTGGGGGAGCCTTCCGGCAGATCGATGGCTCGGGTGTGGAGGGTGACCAGTAGGTGGAGGAGTGCCCGGTCGATGTCGTGAGCGTGATGGTTGACGCGTACCCGGTGTCCCGACTCATCGGTGATGAGGTAGCAGTTGGGTGTGATGGCAAGTTTCGTGATGCTGTGGGCGTCGATTGTGCGCCGGAAAGGGCCGATATGGATAGAGATGGTGTCGTCGTCGATGTGGGTGCGGTAGAGCAGGGAGTAAAAGACCATGATGTAGCCGGGAAGGGTGACGGCCAGTTGGCAGCCTGTGGACAGAATGGGATAGCCGCCCGGGTTGGAGATGACCCACCGCAAGAAGGGGGTGGTAATGACGGCGATGATGAGTCCCCATTTGATCCATTTCCGCGAAGGGCGCAGGTGCTGGGGGCTGGCTGGGTCCTGCGCCGACAGGTCATCGGGTGCGGAAGTGGCAGGCTGGCCCCAGGGCTGCGGGGCCCATGGTTGCGTGAACGTGAGTGGTTCGGCGGTCATGGTCATCTTTCTGTGCGGGGCTGGACGCTTGCTACGTGACGGATCTGTTAGTCATCGTAGTGGTCTGGTGGTGGGGTGAGGGCGTTGAGGCGTGCTAGTTGTTCGGGGTTGGCGTTGTAGAAGTCGCGGTGTTCTCGGTAGGTATCGGCTGCCAGGATGTTGCGCCATATTTGGGCTTGTTCGTCCCAGTTGGGGTCGTTGATGTTGGCTTTGGGGAGTCGGATTCGGCGGTGGTGGAGTTCTTCGAGGAGGCGTAGGTAGAATGGGGCGTAGTCGTATCGGTGGTAGTCGATGTTGATTTTGGTTTTTCCGTCCCAGATTTTGTAGCGTTCTACACCGATGTCGAATCGGGTGATGTCGGTGAAGCGGATTTGGCGGTAGAAGAAGGGGCCGAATCGGGTCCAGACTTTGTCGTAGTCGACGCCGTATCTGCGGAGTGTAACGTCGCTGAGAATCCAGACGGGCGTTCCGAGAAATAACGCGATGCAAGCCCACCCTGTGAGTGTGTCTCTGATGCTGTCGGAGTTGCTGAGGATCATTGATCCCATTGCCCAGGTCATTCCTGCTGTGAGGGGTAGCCATACCGGGACTAGGCCTCTGGCTTGGGAGAATACGCGTGGGTGGTGTGGGTCCCAGCCCATGACGCGTAGTGCTTCTTGGACTCGGTAGGCTCCTTCGGCGGGTAGTTCGAGTGATGCGTCATCGTTGGGGCCGAATTCGCGTGGCCCGGCACTGTTGTCTACAAACATGGCATCTGTTATTTGGACGCGTGTAGCCCGGGGAAGCTGGTGGTGTTAGTCGTCGTAGTGGTCGGGTGGGGGGATGAGGGCGTTGAGGCGTGCTAGTTGTTCGGGGTGGGTGTCGTAGAAGTCGCGGTGGGCGACCCAGATGTCTTCGGCGAGGCCATTGCGCCATATTTGGGCTTCTTCGTCCCAGTCGGGGTCGTTGATGTTGGCTTTGGGGAGGTGGATTCGGCGGTGGTGGAGTTCTTCGAGGAGGCGCAGGTAGAAGAGGGCGTAGTCGAATCGGTGGTAGTCGATGTTGATTTTGGTTTTTCCGGCCCAGATTTTGTATCGCTCTATTCCTACGCCGATTCGGGTGATGTCGTTGAAGCGGACTTGACGGTAGAAGAGGTGTCCGAATCGGGTCCAGACTTTGTCGTGGTCGACGCCAAATCGGCGCCACAGGCCATGGGACAACAACAGATAAGGAGTTCCGAGGAAGAGTGTGAGGTAAAGCCATCCTGCGATGCTGTCCTTGACCCCCTCGGAGTCACTCAACAGCATCGATACCATGGCCCATGTCATCCCGGATCCTAACGACAGGAATACGGGAACGAAAATGCGTTCTTGGGAGAAGATTCGTGGCTCGTGTGGATCGGAGCTCATAACGCGCAGTGATTCTTGCAAGCGGTATTCGTCGTCAACCAGATGTATAGGCGCGTTGTCCATGTCTGCTGACAGATAGCGGGGCTCGATGCTCATGGATGTTCATTTCCTCAAGTGGTCTAAGTGTATGCCAGGGAAGCCAGTGTGGAGGGAATTGCCAGTGCCCTTGGCTATGTGCTTGAGCACGCTCTTTCCTGTCTTTCCGGGATCGTATGAGTCTTGGTGGTAGTCGATCATTGCGGTGAATCCATCCGAGATAGCGTTGCTTGTGCCAGACCATGCGGCTTCCTTGCCTGCTTCGACCAGGCCGCGCTTGAAGCCCTGGGGGCCGTGGTAACCGGGCATGGTCGAGGGCGCCAGGCTGTGGGTTGGGAGCTTTAACATAACTTCCGAGATCCCCTGTAGACCAGCCTGAAGATTGGCAGTCATAAATCCTGCAGCCGTAAAATGCTTATTATCGGACAAAGAGGTATCAAGCACATAATTAGTGTTCGCAGTCGTGAACTGTGACGCCGTACTACCAGTAAGTTTCTTTCCCAGGAACAAAGCGGATACATCGTCGCCGTCCTTGACTGCCAGCTTGAGCGCATTGTCGGCGGCTGTCCTGCCGTTAAGTTTAGTTAGTAAACTAGTTCCTGCCTCGCTGACTGTTTTATCAGCTGCGTATTTCTCCACTAGGGCTGCGGCGGTGTCGGAGTGTTTCAAAACCTGGGAGCCAACAAGGTTGGTGGTGCCTGCCCCGACACCACCCACAGCGCCGCCGATGATTGCATCCTTAATGACAGTGCCCTTGTTTACATTGCCGGTTGTGTATTTCTGGGAGCTGGCGGAGAAACCTCCTGAAATGAGGGCCCCGGAGATGATTGCAGCGCCAAGGGGGCCACCGAAACCGGTCGCTGTCACGGCAATACCGAGACCGATAACTAAAGCTCCACCGATGAATTCTGGAGACAGGATCCGGTCTTTGTGGGTGGTCCACCAGTGGCTGATCGGATCGGTGATGTGATGCGCGAGTGCACTGACGGAGTTGGCGACATAGTGTGCGAGTGTGCCGACGGGGTGGGTGATGGCTGCGAGTTGGCCGTCGGTGACGGGGTGAGTCCCGAAGGGGTCGGTGAGGGCGAGCGGGTTGTTGTTGGCGTAGTCGTAGGGATTGTTGGCCCACAGCGCGCCGGCGGGCGGAGCTAACGGGTCAGGAGACAAGAAGGTAGTGGTAGTTGGGTCGTAGAGGCGCGCCCCCCACCAAGGATGCCCATCAACCACTAGCGCGTTCCCGGCCATCCTGATCGCCTCGGGGACACCCTCAATAGTGGCCGTGGCGGGCTGGTAAGGGTTGTCAGGGTCGGTCGGCATGGCCTCACGCCACAGGTTGGTATCGCCGATGGGTGTGGCACCGAGGATGCGTCCTCCTGGCAGGGGAAGCACAGGATGACCATCAATCGAGGTAGGGGCCCCGGTGACGAAGTCCCAGTCCACTCGCACCTGCTGGTCCCCAGTGGTGATACGACTGGCGCGCCCCAACGCATCGACGTGAGTCGATAAGGTCGTGGAGCCGGTGGTGATGCCAGACAGCCAACCCCGCCCATCCCAGGAGTAACGCTCACCCGGGCCGTCTGGGCTGGTCGCACTGACGCGCCTTCCCGCCGCGTCATAGCGATACTGGATGGCACTGTCGTGCCCGTTTGCACGCGTACGCGTCTGTGTCAGGTGGCCTTCCTGGTCCCAGGTGAAGATGGTGTCTGCTTCGGAGGTGGCGTGACTGGTGAGTCGGCCATAGGCGTCGTGAGTCCAGGTGTGGTGGGTGCGGGGTCCGGTCGCGCTGGTGAGTGACCCCGCCTCGTTATAACCGTAACTCCAACGCCCTGATGGCCCCTCTATCCCGGTAACCCGCCCCTGGGCATCACGGGCGACACGCGTGACGCGCCCATCATGGGCATACCCACACACCAGGCCGCCATCATGATCCCAGTGATCGTGATGGTCGGGCGTGGTGACGTCGGTGAGTCGCCCGGCACTATCCCAGGCCAGACTCGCGGCACCTAAGGCGGAGTGAGTAATCTGGGTGGGTAGCCCATCGCCCCGGTAGGTGTATGACACGGTTGCGTGGGTGTCATTGGCGCGGGTCAGGCGGCCCTCACTATCCCAATCCCAGTGGTGGCGACTGATGACCTTACCGTCACCGTCGGTGGTGGTGTGGTCACAGACGAGACCGCGCACATCGACGCTGATAGTGTGGTGAACGGGAACCTCAGGATCGCTGTGGTCGTCAATGTGAAGCTGGCGGGCCTCAAAGTCCCACCACCTGCGGGTGGAGACCTGCCCGTCAATGGTGACTGTTTCTACTCCGTCGCGCGTGTCGTAGCTAGTCGTGGTGCCGTCAGGGCCGGTATGACTGGTGAGACGCCCCGCTGGGTTCCAGGTGTAGCGGTGGGTTCCGCCGGCAGGATCGGTGGATTCCACAACCTGATCTAGCTGGTTGTACCGGTAGGTCGTTAGCGCGGTGGCGTCGGTGGTGGTGACCAGTCGTCCGCGTTTATCCCAGGTGTAACGGTGGACGCCGCCGGCGGGATCGACTGCTGTGATGAGTCGGCCAGCGGTGTTGTAACGGAAATGTCGGGTTCCGGCGACCGGATCCCAGGTGCGCGTGGGTCGTCCACACGCGTCATAGTCGGCGGTGAAGGTGACGACCTTGCCCACTTGCGTCTCTACGAGCCGCCCCACAGAGTCCCAACGGTATTCGGTGGCGACCCCGGTGGGGTCGATAGTTTCGATTAGTCGGGAGTCAGCATCGTAGTGGTAGCGAGTGACCGCGCCGGTCGGATCGGTTGTGCTGGCCAAGCGCCCAGCCGCGTCGTAGGAGTAGCGCTCTTGCAACCCGGTGGGGCTCGTGACGGTAGACAGGTGTCCCACCTGGTCATAGTCAAGCTGGGTGGGTGCGCCGGAGGGGTCAGTGAGCACGGCTGGCAGACCAGCTGTGTTGTAATCGATGCGGCTCATCGCACCAAAAACATCGGTGCTTGAGACGATGCGCCCGTAGTCATCGAACTGATCGGCGGCTATCACCCGACCCGCAGCATTCGTGACCTGAGCCTGGTGAGCGGTGCTAGTGGCGTGCAGACTCACCCCGGTGGGGTCGGTCAGCGAGGTCAGTTCTCCGATGATGTTGTACGAGGCGCGCCAGTGGGCCCCATCCGGGTCTTTCACTGCGCACAGCCGGGCCATCGCGTCACGCAGGAATCCCCAGCTGGCTCCGTCAGGTAGCCCTATTCCCGCCAGATCCCCCACTTCGTCATACGACAGTGTCGTCGCGGCACCGGTTGGGTCTGTGATCATGGTGATCTGGCCATCGGGGCCCCAGGCGTAACGGGTGCATCCACCGTCAGGGGCAGTGGACGCCTCAAGGCGGCCGGCATCATCGTAGTCGTAACTCCAACAGGCTCCGTCCGGGTCGGTACGCTCAACGAGACGGCCTGCCTCGTCATAGGTCAACTCGGTGCGATACCCCAACGGGGTGAGGATCTGGCTGATCTGTCCAGCCTCATCGTGGCTGAACTGCCACGTGGCACCAACCCCATTCGTAATGGCCATAATCTGGCCATACTCGTCGTAGTCGACACTGATGCTCGCGCCGGTAGCATCGACCAGTTGGCGCAGTAGACCCCGATCCCACGACATCGTCAGGGTGGTGGCGTGGGCATCGGCGAGGCGCACGGGTGTGCGTTCGGTGCCCTGGTAGTCCAGGCGTACCCGGAGCGTGCCACCACTTGAGATCGTCGTGAGCCGGTCAGCCTCGTCCCAGCCGTAATCGATAACCCCGCCGGTGGGCAATGTGGTGCGGGTGCAATGGCCCCGCCCGTCATAGGTATGACGGATGACCTTGCCCGCACGATCAGTAGCGCTGACGAGGTTGCCGTAGCGGTCATACAACATGGAGGTGCGCTGCCCGTCGGCATCAATGATCCCCACCGTGCGACCCCGGGCATCACTAATCCACGTATTGCAATGATGCCCCTGCCCGTCATCGGCGACGGTTACCCCACCAGGAAGATACGTGAACCGTGTCAGGTGTCCTGTGGCATCCCGCTGGGTGCGGATCCTTCCGGCCTCATCAAAAGTGTTGACGCAATGCGCCACACCAGACGCATCGGTAACCTGGCAGAGCAGCCAGCCGTCCCACTGGTAGCGGTGAACCCCGTCCGGACGGGTCACCTTCACCAGACGGCCCTGTGCATCGTAGCTGTAGCACACCTGGCGGCCATCACTGGCCACAGCCTTCACCAGACGGCCCTGCGCGTAGCACAGGTCTACCGACCGGCCCCACTCGGAGTGCATAGAAACGACCATGCCATCACGGCGTTCGATCCATATCCCATCACCCGCTCCGGAGGTCGAACCCACCCAGGCACCCTCAGCGGTGAAGACCAGCCGGCTACCAGTGTTGTCGGCAACGATCCACACGGGCCCAGCCACGGTAGCGCCCTGAACACCAGTTAGATCAGCAGCATCGCCGCGTGAAATCCACACATTGCCCTGGGCGGCCCGCCATGGTCCCTCGACAGTAGGGCAGCCCTCAGCAGTGGGGGAGCCGCTGGCGCCATTGCGGCCCGTGAGCGGGAACACGATCTCGCGGCCGTCATCGCGCACCCAACGCGCCTGCTCATCAGTGACGATCAAACGCTGATCCAAGATCGTCGACCAGCCGGGGCCTAACACCCCACACGCCTCAGGCTCGTCGTGAGCAGCGGCCAGTGTCGAGTTGTACATCCGGGAGATCACTAGCCCCTGGCTCGGCCCGCCAAAAGCCAGGTCCGTTTCGGGGAGCACGAAATTCCCGGTAGCTGAGTTCACCGGATCCTCGATATACCCGGTGGCAGGATCAATCCCACTCAACGTGGGCGAGGATACCTGAATATCCTCCCGCGTCACACTCACCCCAGCGGCCCGCAACCCGGCCTCCAACGCCACATCGGCCAACTTCACCGACCCTGTGCCCCCGGCAGCAGCGAACGCCCGGCCAACCGCCTCTAGCCACGTCACGTCAGCATCATTGAGGCCCATCCACCGCCGGTACTGGCCGAACAGGCCATCCACAATCAACGATCCGTACTGGCATCTGGCACGGAATTGTTCATACAACCCTTCTAGCGCCGACGCAGGCGTCAGCCCCCGGTTTGCTCCGCTGATCAGACGGGCCCCACCGGTCAGATTTGCTGGAACCGCACTCGAGATACCTCCAGAAGGCCCCCGTAACCCCTGGTTTGCTTGCCGTGGCCTCGTCTCGGGGGGCTTCACCCACCGAGAGGCGGGGGGAGTCGCTTTCGGTAGGGGTGCATCATCAGAACCGAACAAGCCATGGCCTATTTCCCGGAGCTTGTCCATACCCTGCTCGAACAAGCTCTCGTTGGCATGTGAGGCCAGATAGTCGCGCACCTGCTGGCGCCGCTCGTTCTCCTTACGGGCCTCTCCAGCCAGGTACTCGATCTCAGCGGCGGTCTGGGTGAATGCCGCAGAAAACTCCGTCGCATCAGTCGAACACACCCGCATGTTCTGACGGAACACCTGAGAGAAGAAGCCCCGGAACTCGGCCGCTGCCATCGACTCGGCTCGGCCCCGTTCACCCTCGAACGTGGTTACCTTGCCCGCAGCCTCGCGGAGTTTAGCTGCGAACTCAGTCGCCACCGCGAAATCAAACCTCACAGGATTCTGGTACTCACCCAGGCCACTCGTATCAGACACGAAAACCCCACACTACAGACACAACACTGGCGGATAGCCCCACACCTGCTGGAATCAGACAGTGCAGGATGTGGTAACAACATCTAAATGTTCAGAGAATGTTTCTCGTGACGTCACGTCATGGTTATAAACATGACGTCATAGTTATGAAGAAACGAGATGTTAAACGGAGAATGGTGGCGGGACGGTACACCGTCCCGCCACCACGTAGAAGCATCCTTACTGGCCACCACCAGCAGTGAAGATATCAGTCGCGATCTTCTGCAAGTTCGCCCGCAACTGCTCCAACTCGGCCTTTGCCTTCTCCAAGGCATTCCGAGTCTCAGGCCACACCTGCCCCCGGAACTGGGACGCCAACGGGCCATCCCACACATCAGGAGCAGACAACCGCTGACCCTGGTTATCCAACGCCTGGATCTGATCGGTCAACCCGCCATTAACAATCGACTGAATCTGACGAATGGCCTCCTTGGCCTCATCAGTAGACAACACACGAGACATCAAACACACTCCTACGACAATGTGGCATAAAATCTAACCTAGTTGACGGCAACCACCAACCAGAATTTAGTATGGATCATACCGCCAACAGGGCCAGACACGCCACCAGTGCTTCTGACGAATAAAAATGGCGGGTTGCAAGGAGGGCAACAGTGCGACGATCCCACCATTGGTACCTAGGCGCAGCCGTGATTACTGCTTGTAGTTGTGCTGCTTTGTCAGTGGCAGCGCCTGGTCCGGTAATGGCAAGCCCCGCTTCCATTCCCGGATCGACTGGCGTCACGATGACCATAGATCAGCGTGGAGCGGTCACCGGTATGGGTTCTTCCTCTGGAGTCCCACTCGCACCGACGTCGGATGCCACACACATGCCATTCCGTGTGATGGTGACTTACTCTCATGACGGTAAGGTCTCCTCTGATCCCTCCCTCGTGAGCGGGGTCGATGGGACAGTCGGTATGGACGTGACCATCTACAACACCACCGGCCGCTTGGAGACGGTAAGCGCTGATGTTGATGGGCATGCGCTCTCCCGTGAAGCTCTCATTTCCACTCCGATGACCATGGCTGGCAGCGCCGTACTTGATGGCGTGGACCCCTCCAAGGTCGTCACTGCTGCTAATCGCAGCAAGCGCACCGATCCCGCCGGAAATGGGGTGATCGGTGTCAATAAGGATGGTAAGACCGTGGTGCAGTGGGCTGCGCTCACCGGCGTTAACCCGCTCGGCTCTGTGGCTCGCTTCTCCTTGGTCGTCAATGCCCATGACTTCCACGTTCCGACTATGAACCTCGCAGTGACGCCCGGGTTTGGTGTTCAAGATGTCGGAACGAAGGACGAGAACGCCCTTGTCATGTCCACCATCAAAACCCTGACTGAGACTAATCAGGTACTCGATGAGTCAGGCAAGGCGGTTCAGTTGGCCAGCCAGCGCCTCAACGAGGCCGGATCCAACATTGGCGACAAGACGATCAATGACCTGAAAGCGTCAAGTGCTCGTATTGACACCAATGCCAAAACCACGGCACAAACTGTCTCCCAGCTCGCAGGACAGACCAGCGCTGCATACCACGAGACGGGAACACTCATCGCCGGACAGCTCGCTCAGACCACGGCGACGATGAAGAGCCTACTCGGGGACCCGCGTTCGAGTGCGCCCCAAATATCGGTGGATGCCCCCACCTGCAAAATTACGGCTAAAGCTGAGTCATCTGAGAAGACACCCGATGAGCCCGCAGCCCATGATGTTCTCAGTGTCATCCACGGCCTGTCCGCCCGGTTGGATGCCTTGTCGAAGACGAGCGGGAAATGCCAGAAACTAGTAACTGCCGACCTGGCCTCGTTCCTGGGCCCCACAAATCCCGATGCCAAGACGTGCGCCACGAACTCCAATGGGCTGTCCTGTGCTCTGTACGCCCAGAAGGAGCATCTGAGTCAGGACATCCAGAACCTCACCGATCAGAATGCTCAGCTGGCCGTG
This sequence comes from Cutibacterium namnetense, assembly GCF_001642025.1. Taxonomy (GTDB): domain Bacteria; phylum Actinomycetota; class Actinomycetes; order Propionibacteriales; family Propionibacteriaceae; genus Cutibacterium; species Cutibacterium namnetense. The sequence goes on from NZ_LWHO01000001.1 coordinate 309,824, forward strand.
CAGTTGCGTAATGGGTCCCAAGGCAAGATGCTGGCATCGGTACAGCAACTGCGGTCGAACTTCGGGGACCTACAACGTGCCGTCGACGACCTTTCAACGGATTCCCCGCAAGCTTATGGCGATAGCTTGAAAAGAATGGAGCTGGCCCTTGCGGTGATGACTAATGACGTGACCGCGACCCGGGCTGAACTCGACCAGATCCACACAAAGTTGCAAGACGAGCTCTCCCTGCTGGATCAGCAGGACCATCAGATTACGGCCGTGAAGCGCGAGGTCTGCCTGGCCTCCGGGCAGACTCTCCCGGCCCGTGAAGCGCCTCCGACTCCTAATCCGACGAGTTCTGTGAGCCCGACGCCGAGCGCGGATCCGTCTGCACCATCAAGGCCAGTCCAGCACACCATTGATCGCCAAGAGGGGATCCGATTGGTCGGCATGCTGTCGTCCACGACATGCCCGATTGTGGATCCTGGCCCCGATGTGCCCTTTGAGGGTCATCGCCACCTCCATAGCATTGCGAACCTAGCGGATACCAACTCCCAGATTCGTTCAGGTATGGAGGAAGCGGTCAAGCAGACTGATATGCACCATCCCGGGGTGATCATTGGTTCTCGAGTGGCCCGCAGATTGGACCATCTCGACGCCACACTGAAGATCCTGGAGATCACCCTTCGCAAGGCTGAGGACCAGAGGAATGCTGGCATGACCACCCTTGCTGAGCACATCGAGTCCATCAACAACAACATGGCGGCCACCGCCAGGCAGTTGCAAGACCTGGAGAAGTACTCCGCAGCAGTGGGAGGCGAACTTTCCACCCTGGGCACTGATCTGGACACCGCTGTCGTCAGCACACGCAAGGCTGCTGACAAAGAGCTTACGGGTGACTTGGCAACCTCGCTCAAGGGAGTCGGATCGATTCGCGGTCGTGGGCAACAGGCCATCGGACAGATGTTCGGACAGTTCACGAATAATCTCACCGAGCAGTCGGAACACGTTGCCGCTGAGGGTGACCGTACGGTTGGACTGGCCAATGAAAGAGTCGCCTCGACCAACGATCATCTCGCCGGTCAGATGAACACTGCCATGCAGGCGCGCTCCGCGGAGACGAAGAAGACTGCTAACGGGGCCGTCGCTGACGCCGAACAGGTCTCGAAGCTGCTCTCTGGCGATATCGCGCGTGTCCTCAACGACATTGGCCAGCACACGAACCGCGGCGGTGGACTACTCGGTGCCATCAGCACTTCGGCTAGTTATCTCACTGTGGCTGACGACAAGATGGCCGATGCCAACACCCAGACCCACGTCGCCCAGTCCACCCAGCGCACGGTGTACGGAAACACCCAAGTGGACGACGCTGCGAGACGAGCCAGCTTGGCGCGCCTCGAGACGCCTCTGAAGATCAAGTCGAATGGCGGCACTGTTTCGGCTACTTGGATGAGCGCACGAATCGAGGGCCGCGCGTCATGAGTGAAGGTAAAGACGAGCAGGTTCAAGATGGGCAGGTAAAACCCCCTTCGGCTAAGGCCCGGAAGGGTTTGTCGCCCAGACGAGTGACGATCGCCGCTGCCGTGGTCGTCATCTGTGCGGTGATTACTGGGATCGTGGCGTGGAGAGGCAGCGACGCTGACGGCACGCAGCCTCCTGAGCCCTATAAGGGTCCCAGAGTCGAGTTAAGTCTTGGCAAGGTGCCAGCCCATGTGCGGATCGGTCTAGTCGTGTCGTACACGGAGAATCCGCGCGAGGGCAGAGGTTGGATCGGGAATGCCCATGGGGCCCAGGTGGCCGTATGGCGTCTGGCCCAAGGCGGCGACGATGTTGAGATTCAGGTTGTCTCTGACAAAGGCAGTGGGCGAGGAGCTAAGGATGCCATCGCCCAACTTAAGGAAGCCGGCGTGACAGGGATTGTTGCCGCCACGAGCGGTCCTCACACCGAGGTGCTGGCCGAGGAGGCCAGCCGGGCTGGTATCCCCATTCTTCTTCCCTATGCCACGAGGCCGGACCATGCCCCTGACGGTGCATGGTTCGGGGTCCCTGGCGTCACCCGTCAGGACGACCTCATTGAAACCCAGGCCACGAAACTCGGATGCAAGCGTTTTGCGACGCGAGGGGCCGGGCTGCGGGCTGCAGATACGACCGACATCCCGGTCGATAACAAGGGGCAGGTCACCAAGCAGTTCGTCGAGAAACTAGCGAAGGATCCCAAGACATGCGTGTATCTCGAGGATCTTGGCCCTGTGGTGGCATCGGACACTCCCACCATTGTCTCCGACTTGCGCGCTGGAGGGGTGACCGCACCGATCTTCCTTGGACCCCATGCGACCTCGGCGGCAAGCACTGTGGCACTGGTGCGCAACGGTGCCATCCCCAACGGGATCTACAGCCTGGGGGTGCCGTCTGACGGGGTAGAGGCGGTCAGCCTCGCTGGTAACGAGGAATCCCGCGCTTTCTCCGAGGCCGTTACCCACCTGACAGCCTCCAATGCGAAGTCGGTCATCGATCCGTCTAAGTCGTTCGAGACATATTCCGGTGAGGCCGATGGACGTTCTCATGACGCGGTGGTCACACTCATCGCAGGTAGCGTGAAGGCCAACTCCAACCATGCCGAGGATGTGCGCACTGCCCTGTCCAGCCTCGACATGTCGAAGTTGCCGTTGGTGAACCGCCCGGACGCCACTGGAAAGATGACGATCGAAAACGGGGTCCAGATCGTGCAACTCGCCAACGTGCAGGGTGTTCCGGCATGGGTGCCAGCCACGAAGTGAGACGTGGTGGATGGACCCTGCAGGCCGCGGCGGCAATGATCGATCGCATGCGGTGCCGCACACCGTGCAATGGGTGGGGTAGACAATGCGAATCGTGATCTCGCAGCAAGGCCACGAACGAATCTTTTTCGTGACCAATGCCGAGCCGACGACAACCCTTCAAGAGGTACTGGAAGGTGCCCACATCGACCTGCGCCATTTTGAGCGGGTCTGGGTGGACGGCCGGGAGGTCGACCAGAACCTCGGAATCCATGAAGTAGGACTGTGTGAAGGTGCAGTGGTGTCCGATGCCCCGGGGACAACCGGACCTGCGGACCGCCGGGTGAGTGGCTACTGGCAGCTGGTTATGGTCGGCGGCGCCACCTGTGCTCGTGCGTACGATCTCCCCGTCAGCGGGCTGGCACGCATCGGGCGTTCCGATGAGGCTGAGATATCGCTTGAATCGGCGTCGGTGTCGTGGTCACACGCGGTGATCAACGTCGCCGAGGATGGCGTTCAGGTTGTCGATCATGAGTCAGCTAACGGCACCTACCTCAATGGCAAGAAGATCGGTGGAGACCCTACCCATCCCACGCCGATGCGACAGGGTGATGTGTTGTCAGTCGGAGGCGTATGCTTCATGCTCACCGACCCTCGCCAACGGGCGGCGCAACGTGCGCACGGGGTAGTCGGGACGATGCAGACGGCTGGGGCCGGTGGACGTATCGTATTTAATCGGCCACCACGTGCCGCGCTGCCTCCCCACGCGGGACAAGTGAGCGTGCCGGTCCGTAAAGATCCGGACAGCCCGGCACGCTTCTCCTGGATTGCGGTCATCGCTCCACTGCTGATGGCCGGGCTGCTGGTGTTTGTGCTCGGGTCAGTGCGTTATGCCTTCATCGCGTTGCTGTCACCGGTGATGGCCATCGGGTCGTGGGTGGAGCAGAAGCGCCGAAACAAGAGTTCCGATAAGGATAACGAGCAGAAGTATCGGGCGGCCCTGGAGACCGCACGCGCCGAGATCGAGCAGGCAGCGGCCAGTGAGCGTTCTCGGGCGCGCGCTCAGGTGCCCTACCCGCACGAACTCATTGACGCAGCCACAGGTTCGACGTCCACCCTGTGGCAGGTTCGGCGTAAGGATCGTGACTTCTACACAGCCACCGCAGGGACTGCCAATATTGCGTATATGCCGACTCCGAGTTCGCATGGCGGCCCTATGCAGCCACGCACGAAAGCCCTGTTCGACCGGGCCGTGCTGCGTGCGACTCCACTTCTCATCGATCTGCATGCCGGCCCGATCGGGATCTGGGGATCCCGGGAGGACTGCCTGGCCATTGCCCGTTCGCTGGTGTGTCAGTTGGCCACCTTGAGCGGTCCAGCCGATTTCCGGCTTGCGGTCGCCACCGACGAGAGTCGGGCGGAGGACTGGCGGTTCACCGCTTGGCTGCCCCATACCCAAACGGGAAGCACCAATCCTCACGAGCGATTTATCGCCTTCGATACGACACTGGCGACGTCAATGCTGCGTGGCTTGCGTGACTCCCTCAATACTGCCGAACCTGCGTCGATGATCATCGTGGTTGACGACCTTGCGCTGACTCAGGGCAGGGATTGTCCACTGCGTGACATCCTCGAGTATCGTCCCGAGCGTAGTGAGCAGGCTGCCCAACGATTTGTCAGCGCAATTATCGTCGCACCAAGCGTTGATCAATTGCCTTCGTCTTGCCACACCGTTATTCACGCCAAGGCTGACAATGAGGCTACGGTGGTGATCCCGTCCCAGGCGGAGCGCACACCCCATGTTACGGCGGCGGGCATCGACGTGGATACGGCACAGGACTGGGCACGTCGGCTCGCTCGGTACGACGATCCGAGCGCGGCGACCAGCGGCGGCGGTCTTCCCGGGCTGGTGCATCTGTTCGACATCCTGGGGTTTGACCGGGAGACCATGGATGCGTCCACCATCGTCGAGTCGTGGCACCGATCTACCGGGCCGAACGTGCCCCTTGGTGTGTGTGACGACGGCACGTTCGTATTCGATCTCGTTGAGGATGGTCCGCACGGTCTAGTCGGTGGCACCACTGGTTCGGGCAAGTCTGAGTTGTTGCGGTCGTTAGTCGCGGGATTAGCGGCCCGGGTCGACCCTCAGCATCTCACCTTCATCCTCATTGACTTCAAGGGTGGTGCAGCCTTCGCCACCCTTGACCAGTTGCCTCACACCATCGGTACATTGTCAAACCTCGAGCCATCCTTGGCGTTCCGGGCTCTGCAAGCTCTGAATGCTGAGCTCAAGCGTCGTCAGCAATGTTTTGCTGACGCAGGCGAGGGTATCGACAATATCGACGCTTACCTGGCCACGAACCCGGACGAGCCGATGCCACGTCTGCTGCTGGTTATTGACGAGTTTGCCCAGTTGGCCAAGGAATATCCGGACGTGCTGTCCGGGCTGGTCTCGCTGGGTGCCGTCGGTCGTACTTTGGGCGTCCACATGATCCTGGCCACTCAGCGCCCTGACGGTGTTGTCAATGACGACATCCTAGCCAACACCAATATGCGTACTGCATTGCGCGTGCAGAGCCGGGAACAGTCGTCCAACGTCATTGGGGTGCCCTTGGCGGCCAGCATTGGGCGAGAGCAGAAGGGACGCGCATACATCAAGTTGGGCGAGGAGGACATCACTCCCATCCAGACAGCACTGGTGACAGGTGCCAGCGGGTCAAGCGGCTCCCAGGATCTTCACGTCGATCCGATGACCTTGGGAAGCGCCCCCGAGGAGCACGCCATCCGTGCCAACACCGCCGAGGCTAGTGACATGGATGTTCTCATCCGATGGATCACTGAGGCTAACGAGCAACTTGGACTCGGTTCGGCTCGTCGGGTGTGGCCCGAGCCGCTGTCCGATCATGTCGAGCTCGTCCTGGAGTATTTTCGTCCCACCATGCATCAGGAACAACAGGTGGTGCCGAGCTCGGAACCAACGATCCTTGACGTGGCACTCTTTGACGATCCGGACCACCAGCGTCAGTACGTCTCTGGATGGAAATTCGCCACCGAGAACCTTGTCCTGGCGGGTATGCTCGGATCCGGTACATCCAACACCTTGGCCGCGCTGGCGTTGAGGATTGCCGACACCTATGCCCCCGGCGAGGCCGACATCGTCATCCTGGACGTGTTTACAGCGTCGCTGGATCGGTTGGAGAAACTTGCCCACGTGCGCGGCTATGCCGGGCCGGGCAATACCAGTGAGAGTCGTCAACTTCAGAAACGAGTGTTGCGCTACATCTCAGCAGAACTAGAACGGCGCAGCGCGCGTCCCCATGACAGCTTTCCGCCACTATTCGTTCTTATTGACGGATTTGCCACACTGCGTGAGGCCTACAGCGATGTGGCCGATATGTCGCTCATTGAGAGTTTCTATCAAGTCTGGGCCAAGGGCCCCGCGATGGGAATTCACTGCGTCGCTACGACGACCCGTCTCAAGGCGCTGCCGCCGGCCATCAGCGATTTGACCGGCCAAAAATGGTTGTACCAACTGGCCGATACCTCGGAATATCACCCGATCGTTGACAAGGACAATCACCCTGCCAACCAGCCGGGGCGGTTCGTCTCGACAACCCGAGCGCATCACGGCCACGTCGGGCTTCCCGAAGACATCGACGCTGCAGTAGCGGCAGTTAACGAGTTCTGGGGAGTGGATTGCCTGCCACCCTTGGTGCAAGAGTTCCCGAAACGGGTGGCGCCCGAACAAGTGGCCAGGCACCTTTCCTCGAGCAACGAGACGTGGCAGATACCAGTCGGCATCAACGAGGCCGACCTCAATCCGTACGTTCTGGAAGCCTTCGCAGGTGAGCACGTGCTCATCAGCGGCCCGGCTCGCAGCGGCAAGTCCACGATGCTCGCCGCGATCCACCAGATGCTGATGCAGCAATCCCCGAATACCAAGGTTCTTGTAGGTGCTCCGCGTCGTTCGCCGCTACATCAGATGCTGCCTGACGTCATGCTTGTCGAAGAACTGGTCGACGTTGTGGCGGCACAGAGCGCTGTCTCTGAGCGATGCATCGTCATGATTGATGATGCGCACTTGGTGGCCGATGAGAGTCAGGTCCTGACACGAGTGCTGGCCACTCCAGACTCGCCTCTACTGTTCATCGTGGCGGGTCGCAACAATGACCTGCGCACTCTGTACAGCCACTGGACGGGGCAGATCCGCAAGTCGCGGCTCGGAGTGCTGCTCGTGCCGGACGTCGACTACGACGGGGATCTACTGGGTGTGCGGTTGCCGAGACACCCCGTGGCGACGATGAGTGAGGCGCGCGGGTACGGATGTCAGAATGGTGCCGCCACCCTTATCCAAGGCGTCACCGTGAGTACGGAGGGACACCGGTGAGCACTGTCCTACCCTTCGACTTCGGGTCCGGCTACCAGGTCATTCGCAAGATTGGGCAGGGTGCTTCTGGGCGCGTGTTCGAAGGAATCGATCGAGTCCATGGAGACCGTGTCGCCATCAAGATTTTGCGTTCCGACCTCGACGATGATGCGCAACTGGTACAGCGGTTCGTCAACGAGCGTCGCGCTCTCACTGAACTCGAGCATCCGCGCATCATTTCCGTACGTGACCTCATCGTCGACCAGGGCATGCTCGGAATCGTCATGGAATTGGCGACCGGCCCCACCCTCGGTGAGCAGCTGGCGGCCAACGGTCCAATGGCTCCTGCGGCGGGCCTGGCAGTGGTCGGGCAGGTGGCCCAGGCTTTGGCCTACGCCCATGACCGTGGCGTGGTTCATCGTGACATCAAGCCGGACAACATCATTCTCACCAACGTCGATGACGTCGACGATCCTGGGGTGAAGGTCGCTGACTTTGGTATCGCGAAGATCCTTGGCGAGTCCTCGACGTCCACGCACCTGGTTGGCACTGCGCACTACATGGCACCCGAATTCATCCGCGACAATGTGCTGAGCCCCAGCCTCGACGTGTATGCCTTGGGCGTGACGCTGTATCAGACGCTCTCTGGACAGTTGCCGTTCGGCACAGGCCAGGACAACCCTTACGCCGTCGTCCAGCGTCATCTGGGGTCTTCTCCGGCGGTGATCCCGGGGCTCGACGATCGGGTGTGGGGTTTCATCTGCGGAATGCTCGTCAAGGACCCGGCCGATCGTCCGCCTGCCGCCGATGTGGCCAATTGGGTTGGTGATCTCATCGCTGCTGTTGAGGGCCAGCCGCCACTCACCGTGCCCGAAGGAGCATTGGTTCCCCACGCAATGACCATGCTCCGGCAACCTACGTCGCTGACGGTGCCCGAAGGCGACGAGGAGTCGGTCAGTGCTGTCGACGATGCCCCGGCCCCCATTGACCTAGAGAATCTGCGCACCTTGGGCAGGCCTGCGTCAGTCACCATGCTTAAGGCTGGCCCACAACTGGACGTGGAGGTGCCGGACAATGCACCGGTCGAGACTGAGCCAGAGGAGACCTGGTGGTCGAGCCGTACCCATCGAATCGTCGTCTATGCTGCTGCGATTCTCGCCGTCGCAGCAGTGGTCATCGTGTGGATGGTGGTCGGTGGGGGAGGAGCCAGGAAGGAGGAGCCGAAGGCCGTTGACGGCCTTAGCGCCTCGGTACCGATCCAGACGTATCCCTCGGGACTTAGCGTTGGACGTTCAGTGACGATTACCAGGGGCACGCTGAAGTACGCCCTCACCTATCACACCATCAAGCAGCCCCTCAGCGGAGACGTGCTCGAGGTGATCAAGTCGGCCAGCTCCTGCCCTGACGTCACGTGGGATGATACCGCCGAGGTTGTGCCACACAGCCCGGCGCTCACCTCGATCGACGCCAGGTGTGGGTGGACGATCTCCCTGAAGGCCCTCTCACAGCAAGAGCCGGTGACCGTCACGGCGACATTCCCAGCTAAGGAAGCGGCGGTCAGCAACCAGGCAAACCTGCAGACTTGGCTGCAAAATCAGCAGCAAGCTACCGACAAGGCACTGAACAATGACGCTGCGACCTCGACGGCGTACTCCCTGCAACGGTTGCAGGCGATGCGCATCAAGGTGCCTTCTCGGGTGAGGGAGGGGGCGGCGATCCCCGTGACGATCCTGGGCACTTGGCCGGGCGGAGAGAACGAGATGACGCCGATCTACACCACGCCTTTCAACTCAAATCCGACGAGCATCCTCACCGACATCACAGGAGGCAAGTTGGAGAACGTTCGGCTCACGGATCGTTGTTCGGGCGCAGTGTCCATCACTCCAAACGGCCACGACGTGAGTGCTCTGCATCCGGCTTCGTGCAGCATCGGTGCAGAGATCGGGAATTATCAGGTGCAGGAGAGCCCGATCACCATTGTTGCTGGTGGATCGTGACGAGGCCGGCCGAAACATGAAGTTTGTGGTTTTTGGGAAGGGTTCCCACGGGCATCGTTGTTGGTATTGATCTGAGAAGCCGTGGTGATTGTGGGAAGCTGGCCGAACCTGATTCCGTAGCGGCTGGGGGGATTGCGGCCAAAATGTGACGCAAGTCCGTGCGAGGCTCTGTGCGGTATCTTGAATTGTGCTATATCGAGGAATTCTCCTTGACTGCCGGTTGGTATATCCCCGTGCAGCCGAGAAACTGAGTCATCGCCACTTCGCACGTCATGAGACTGCCATGACTGATGCCGGCTGCTCGCCAGGTTGAGCCGTGAGCGCCACGCTCAAACCTGAAGGCACAGGTCTCCCGTTCATGATTTAATATGGGCTATGTTCAATCTGCCGCGCCCGGTGAGGTGCTGTTTGGTGGTTCTGCTTGCTCCTGTTGTCATGGGTGCCGCGAAATTCAACTATGGCATGGAGATTAGAGATGAGGATCACGTCCGCTCCACGTTCGTTTACGGTGTCTCTAGAGCAGATCTAGAGGAGGCAGGGAAGAAACTCTCAGATTTCTCCGATTGCGACAAGACGTTCGATGTGTCTGCCTCCGACAAGCAACACGGCGTAAAAGCTGAGTTCGTCGAGGACAAGGAATACGTTGGCTGCAAATTCACGATGACCACCACTGCAGATGACGCGCGGGGCGCTGGATTGGGATTGACTTTTGATGCGGACAAGGTGTCACTGTCCATTGGTAAGAAATTTTTCGAGGATGCTCGGCTTGATAAAATCGAGGTAGGTGACTTTAAAGTCTCGGTAACGTTCCCTGGTAAGGTGATTAGCCACTCGGGTTCAAGCAGTGTTGACGGCAATACTGTCACGTGGACTGATATCAAGGACTCTACATCGGGGTTGAAGGCAGTGAGCGAGCGACCTACCGGTGCGGCGGCGGGTTCGTCTTTCTGGAGGGGCTACGGGAGGCATGGCATCAGAGGGGGCCTCATTGGCCTCATCGTGGGTGTTGCCTCCTACTTTGGTAACAAGAGACGTGCGAAGAGGATGCGAGCGAAGTCTGGCGGAGCTCCCGCGACCACTCAGCACCCGGGATATGGGCAACCGCAGCCCCAAGAATGGCAGGCTCCGGGCCAGGACGGTCACCAGTATGGGGAATCGATGAGCTCCGGGGGTAACCAACCTTATATGCAGGATGGTCGTTACATCGGAGACCCGTGGAGTGCAAATTCGACGAACACTTCAGGGTTTAACGAGAAACCCAATTCAAGATAGGTGTGCACCCGGGGCGGTGCTCGCCCCGGTGTGGTCTGTGGTAATTCCCTGTGATGAATCGTTGAGTTGTGTCGGCTTCTATGCCGCAGGTGAGTAGGGTTCGGGTTTGTCCACCAGTGATAGCGGATCTAACAAGGTATTCTCTGCGTAGCTGACATGCCCTGTTGTGATTTTCTGGTGGATCTTGCGTTTCCCCGGCTTGCGAACCTTCCTTTTGCTGTTTGATGTTTGGTTTACTGTTAGCGTAGCCACGTTTTGGGGACGATATGGTGCCACCACTTGGGTACGACGGGTTCGTGGCTGAAGGCCCACGACCAAGCATTAAGGATAGAGCGATTCGTGCAGTCGAATATGTCAACATAGTCTGATCCAATTATCCTGCTTGCGTCATCCGCATCATTTATGCAGGTGTAGGATATGGCCTCAGCGCTGTATATGCGCACAAGTTCTACTGACTGTATTGCGTAAATCGGTTTTTGGATACTTAAGAGGAATGGCTCGACCATCTGAATTTTCAGATGCGTACCCGGAATGTAGTCGTATTTGGATGGCGTAAATGACAGATCTCCTGGCCTGCCGATGCATTCAGAACCGACGTAAATTTCGGACCATTTTCCTATAACGATCGGTCCGATTTCCGAAAGGCTAATGATTCTGGACGGTGCTTCTATTTCTTCGGTTTCCATTGATTTTTCACCTGTTCGTCGATGATAAGTATCTGGTTTCCGCCTCCGGGTAACTGGCCCAAGGTGTCTGACCCTTTAATAGCCTTCACGGGTTGCACTCCGGCTGCACCTTCGTAGAACGGCGCGAATTGTGGTATCTCGTATTCGGAGATGTGATTGGCCTTGTTGCCCCATTGCGGGGCAAGTGCTAGGTCGAGTTGGGTTTGGAGGGGTCCTGCTGGTCGTGTCCGGGACACGTAGCTGCCTGCCTCGTAGTCTGGGTCACTCCAGCTACGGTAGGTTGTGATGGGTTTTATGGCGATCTTACTTTTGAATGTGGCTCCACGGAATGATGTTGCCTGATTTAGGTTTAACTGGCCATTTCTGTGGTATCGTGCGAGAAAGGTTGTTGGCTCTTTCCTAACTCCAAGGGTTGTGTTATGGGGTCCGAAGTGTCCGGTGGGTATTGAGTCTGGGAGTGTGTCGTATGCTTTTCCTCCCATCTTGGCGGTGATGCCTCCGAAGGCGGCACCGCTGAGTGTTTCTCCGCCTACTTGCTCTAGGTAGGTTTCGGCATTGTGGGGCCCGGGTGATGTTATCCAGTGGTAGTTGCCCATCACGTAGCCTTGGGTCGTGCCGGCTTCTATCCCGCGGGAGAGGAGAGTTTGAGTTCCGGGACCTGCGATTTTGCCGGATATGGGGCCTGCGATGGGTTCCAGGACTCCCGATAAGACAGCCTCTCCGTAGTCGACGTGGCCGTGTGTAATCTGCTGGAAAACCATTTCACTTTCGGCGTTACCAATCCAGTGAGAGAGCAGCACTGTTTCATTGAGCGTGTCGACTATATGCTAATAAAGCCATTTATCAGGAATGAGGTGGTGCCACCAACTAGGCTCTATAGGCTCATGACTGAACGCCCACGACCAGCCATTAAAGAGGCTCCGCTTTGTATAATCCCCTATGTCCACGTAGTGGATTCCTGTTATTTCGCTTCTCTTGTGTCCTTCATGCATGGCGTAGTGGGATATAGGACCAGCGGCGTAGACCCGCACGAACCAAACGGCTTGTATTGCGTATTGCGGTTTTTTTATATCTAGAATAAATGGCTCCGACATCGTTATCGTAAGTCGAGTGTTTGGAATATAGTCATACTTGATTGGAGAGAAAAACAGGTCTCCTGGCTTTCCTATGCATCCGGTGTCCAGATTTATCTGTGTCAAGCTGTTTATAATAATGGGTCCTACTTGGGATATATCGATTTCTCGAAAGGGACGTTCTACTTCTTGGATTTCCATCGGTCTAGTACCTGCTTGTCGGTGATGAGTATTTGGTTTCCGCCTCCGGGCAATTGGCCTAAGGTGTCTGAGTCTTCGATGGCTTTGACGGGTTGCACTCCGGCTGCACCTTCGTAGAATGGCGCGAATTGTGGTATCTCGTATTCGGAGATGTGATTTGCCTTGTTGCCCCATTGTGGGGCCAGTGCTAGGTCGAGTTGGGTTTGGAGGGGTCCCGCTGGTCGTGTCCGGGACACGTAGCCGCCGACCTCGTAGTCTGGGTCACTCCAGCTACGGTAGGTTGTGATGGGTTTTATGGCGATTTTGCTTTTGAATGTGGCTCCACGGAATGAGGTTGCCTGTCCGAAGTCCAGTTTGCCGTTTCTTTGGTATTTTCGAATGAACGTCTCGGGCTGTTTACCAACGCGGAGTATCGTGTTATGGGGTCCAAAATGTCCGGTGGGTATTGAGTCTGGGAGTGTGTCGTATGCTTTTCCTCCCATCTTGGCGGTGATGCCTCCGAAGGCGGCGCCGCTGAGTGTTTCTCCGCCTACTTGCTCTAGGTAGGTTTCGGCATTGTGGGGCCCGGGTGATGTTATCCAGTGGTAGTTGCCCATCACGTAGCCTTGGGTCGTGCCGGCTTCTATCCCGCGGGTGAGGAGAGTCCGAGTTCCGAGACCTGCGATTTCGCTGAGTCCCGAGCCTCCCGTAGGTGCCAACGCTCCCGACAAGGCAACCTCCCCATAGTCGACATGGCCGCGTACGACTTGCTGGAAAACCATGTCGCCTCCGGCGCCGATCAGCATCGCCCCGGGCACCTCAGCCCCAAAACACATCAGGACTCCTCCGAGGGCGGCTAGACTAACACCCCCGAGAGTCTCCCACGAGAACACGTTGCGGATGTGGCGGTCCCACAGGTTTCGGGTATCGATAGTGCCAGCGAATTGGCGCATCTGGGCATCAGTGACGGGTCTGAGACCGAGCGGGTCTGCCAGGGCGAGCGGATTGGTGGCGTATCCGTAGCTGGCGGCCTCCCACAAGGATCCTGGTGGCGCCGCAAGCGGGTCAATGGTCAGGAAACTCGCCGTGGCGGAGTCATAAACGCGCGCTCCCATCCATGCCAAACCAGCTACACCAAGATGACCTCCCGTCATACTGATGCCCGCCGTCAGGTGTTCCTGGATCAACGTATACGGGTCGAGGGGATCGGTGGCTGGGCGACGCCACGGCTCATCCTGATCGCTGTCTGCGCTCACTGGTGTCAGAACACTGCCGTCGGGAAGTGGCAGTGCTGGTATGCCGCCAACCTGGACTAGCTGAGGTTCACCGGTCGCAAGATCCCACGCAATCGGGGTTCGTCCGGCAGGACCGGACACGTCGGTCAGGCATCCGAAAGCGTCGACATGTGTGGCAAATTCCTGTGAGCGACCTGCTCGGAAAGTCATCACTCCCGCCAGCCAGCCCCGTGAATCCCACCTGAACTCCTCGCGCATCCCAGCCGAGGATGCAGCCTCGATTCGTCGGCCGCATGGGTCGTATCGGTAGTGCGTCTCTACTGTGCTGTCACCAGGCCCCAATTGCGTCACCGTGCTGACGAGTTCGCCGGCGAGGTCGTAGTTGTAGTGACAGGTTTGACTGGTGCCGGCGTCCTGACACGTCGTGGTGACGAGCCGTCCCGCCGTGTCATAAACCCATCGGCGGCTCGATCCATCAAGGCCGTCGGCGGACGTGAGCGAGCCGGAATCGTCATACCCGTACCGGAAATCCCCGTATGGTGCGCTCACCCGGAGTACTCGGCCCATCTCGTCGCGACTGATGGTCGTGGACCCGCGGGAGGAGGTGTGGCTAGTGACGAAACCACCAGTATACCCCCACTGCTGTTGATCCAGAGGAGTGCCTAGCTTCGCGAGACGACCGACCGCGTCCCATTCCAAGCTCACCTCACCCAATCGAGAGTGGCGAATCGACCCCAATACACCGGTGTTGGTGTATGCGTAATCGATAGAATCACCAGTCAACGTGAGATGACGTACCCGACGCCCCTCGGCGTCGTACCACCACTGTTCGGACGAGGTGAGTGGCCCCTCGTCCACAATCGATTCGTCTCCCGGCACGGGGACGACGCTGTGGGTCAACAGCAGCCCACGAGGGTCGTACCCCAACAGGTGGCGCGACGGGAAAGCAGGATCGGTGTAGTCATCAATAGTGACCGTGCGGGTGGTCGGCGTGATGAGGATACGACTGACCAGCTGGTCATCAATGTATTCCTCGACGCCCTTAGGGCCGAGACGACGGCTGACAACCGTGCCATCCGGGCGGGTGATGGCGGCCAGGGCTCCGGACTTGTCCCAGGTATATTCGGTAATTCGCCCCAGTGGGTCGGTGGCGGCGATTATCTGCCCACACTCGTCATACCGATACGTGGTGAGGCCACCACCCGGATCGGTGCGGGTGACGAGTCGGCCACACCGGTCGTAGCCGTACTGCGAGACGCCACCAGCCGAGTTAGTCGCTGCCACCAGTTGGCCAGCAAGGTCGTAACTGAAATGACGCTGTCCATACACTAGATCGCAACTGAACACGAGTCTGCCGCATGGGTCATATCGGTACTGGCTCACTCCAGCGCCAGGAACATGACTGAGCACAACACGTCCCATGGCGTCATACTCGTAGCGCGCGGTCTCGCCAGTTGGATCAGTTACTGTCGCCACCTGGAAATCTGAGGTGTAGGAATAGCGCGTCACGCGGCCTGCGGGATCGGTGACATCAACCATCCTCCCACACGCGTCATAGCTGTAACTCGTGCGCAGCCCGGTGGGGCTGACGAGGGCCACAATGCGGCCCGCTAGATCGCGCTCCACATGGGTCACCGCGCCAGACTCGTCCTGAAACTCAACCGGTCGGCCACACAAATCACGAGCGACGATCTGCTGGGCGCTAGTGACATCGGTGACGGCAGTAGTAAGACCGTAGGGATCGGCATCGACGCGGTGGAGTTGGTGCCCGTGACTATCCGAGGCGGTGCTGGCAGTGAGACCGTCAATAAAGACCCTGGCGAAACCGGCTGGATCAGTGACGCCGGAAAGATTGCCATCAACGTCATAGGCATACGTCCACCTGGCCTCGTCCGGTGCCACCACCTGCGTCAACCGCGATAGCGCGTCATGGATGAAGCTCCAAGCGCTGCCGTCGGGGAGCTGCATGCCCGCCAGGTTCCCCAAGTGGTCGTAGGAGTGTTCAATGACGCGCCCGAGAGGATCAATGACCCTGGAGATCTGACCGTCTGGGTGATACTCCCACTTTGTGACCCCACTATCGGGGGCAACCAACTCGATCAGATGACCGGCCACATCATAACGATGCTCCCATGTCGCGCCATCCGGTGTGACCACGGCAGCCAGGCGGCCAGCATCGTCGTAGCTGAACCGCGTCGTGGCACCACCCGGCGAGATCGTTTCGACGATCCGTCCCGCCTCGTCACGGATGAGGCGGGAAGCCTCCCCATGGGCATCCTCGACGCGCACCAATTCTGCATGATGGTCATAGGAAAACCTCAGGCTCACCCCGACAGGATTCGTGGCGCGCAGAAGCAATCCATCCTTCCACTCCGCAGCGGTCACGCCACCGCACGGATCCGTGACGCGCACTGGATCACGCTCGGTGCCGTCATACTCGAAGGTGGTCTGGGCACCATTGGCCAGGGTTGTGCTCACAAGCCGGTCCAGATCATCCCACGAACAGTCGATCATGCCCCCAGTAGGAAGGCCCGTGTGCGTCAGTCGCCCCCGCTGGTCATAGCGGTGTGAGGTGACGTTTCCAGCCCGATCGACACAACGCACCATATTGCCGAAGGAATCGTAGGCCATCGAAACCTGGCCACCATGGGCGTCGACCACACCCGTGGTGCGACCGTGAGCATCACATATCCAGGTATTGGCATTGGTGCCATCCGCATCGCTGGCGGCGGTGACGCCCCCAGGCAGATACCTGAAACGGATAGTACGACCGTTAGCGGCTTGTTGGGACGTGATCCGGCCCCGGTCGTCGTAGCTGTTGATGCACTCCGCGTTGCCACATGCATCCACCACGGTCGTGATGAGCGTGTCATCCCACTCGTAACGCCGTGAACCGTCGGGCCTGACCACCTGTACGAGTCGCTCTTGGTCGTCGTAGGAGTACCGGCAGCGACGGCCATCACTGGAAACAGCCGACATCACTTTGGTGCCGTCATACGACACCGAGATCCTGTAGCCCCACGACGTTTCCATCGCGGTCACGCGATCGCCTTCCCGCACGGTATGCACGACGTCTCTTTGCGAAGATCCGCTGCACACCCATGCGCCACCTTCAGTGAAAACCCATCGACCTCCCCGGTTGTCCGAGATCACCCACACCCATTGTGATGTGGCCGGATCGCGAAGGAACTCCGGAAGTTGGGAAGCAGAGACCCGACTGAGCCACAGATTCTCACCCTGAGCTCGCCACTGTTCGACAGGCTTTTCGTCTTCCTCTGCCGGATTGGGTAGCTGATTGGTCGTCGGTAGGACTGCTGTCGGTGCAGCCTCCACCGCGAAGACGATATGCCTGCCATCCTCACGCACCCACTCGACGCACCCCGGCTTGACGAGCAGGCACTGGTCAAGGATGCTGGCCCACCCCGGGCCGAAAACCCCACCCTGTCCCCGAACAGCCTGGATAGAGTTGTACATCCTGCTGAGGGCGAGGGGGGATGACGCTGCCGCGAAGGCCAGATCGGTCTCGGGCTCGATGAAATTCCCGGTTGCCGAGTTAATGGGATCCTCAAGGTACCCAGTGCGCGGATCAATACCCGACAGCCCCGGGGATGTGATGTCGAGATCGGTACGCCACAAAGGGGTTCCAGCAGCTCTCAAGGCGGCTCGCAGGGCAGAGTTAGGCAAAGTAATAACACCAGAGCCAGCAGCTTGAAACGCCTTGGCTACCGCGTGCAACCACTCGACGTCTCCGTCATTGAGGCCCCGCCACCGATCCAGCTGCACGAACAGATCCCCGACCTCCACGGTGCCGTACTTGCACTGGGAGGTGAAGTCGTCGAACCAGCCCGCCAGGACTGATCCCGAGGGTACCTGTGCTGCGGCTTCCCCCAACACCTGTGCGGCACTGGTGAGATCCTTGGGGTCCGCCGCAGATACTCCACCCGATGAGCCTCGGATCGACCGATCTTGCTGACGCTGGCGTGTCAAAGGCAGGCGGAGCAACTGGGGCGGCGGAGGCTCGGCGGGCGTGAGATTGGGCGGGACATCCACACCTGTGAAGAAATCCCGCACATGATCGCCAAAATCGTCATGCTGCGCCGCGAAGTCGCGGACCTTTTGTCGTCGCTCGTTCTCGAGTCGAGCCTGCTCGGTAAGATAGTCCACTATGTCAGCGGCGGCAGTCAATGCCTCCGACAACGCCTCGGCATCCGCCGAGCACACCTGCATGTTCTGCGCGAAGACAGTCGCGAAGAAACCTCGGAATTCTCTTGCAGCAATGGATTCGACACGAGGTGTACGCGCGTGGAAGATATTTATCCGCTGTGAAGTCCACCGTAGCTGGGACGAGAACCCCTCGGCGGTTGAGAAGTTGAATTCCACCGGATTCTGATAGTCGCCGAAAATACTGAAATCGACCACGTCATGATCCTTGCTGATCCGAAAAGTCCTTTAGCTGATGGCGAAAGATTACCACCAGCCAAGACGAGCAGGCCGTGCGCACGCCCATCGCACCAACCCGAAACAAAACGAGCCCGCCCCTGGCGAACCGAGGGACGGGCTAACCGCGGAGGATACGAGATTCGAACTCGTGAGGGCGTGAACCCAACCCGCTTTCCAAGCGAGCGCCATAGGCCTCTAGGCGAATCCTCCGCCGAGTAAGATACATGGGTTCGGCGCGCGGCGCCAATTTGCCTGCGGGTTGTGCTCCGGGACCCGACGATGGACTCTTAGTAATGGGAGTCCCGACCACGGAGCCGATCGATCTCGCGACGGTCCTTCTTGGTCGGTCGTCCAGCCCCACGGTCGCGGCGAGCAAGGGGAGCCGACAGATAGGCGGGTCGGGGAGCCGACAGGTCCTCGTAGGCCTCGACCGCGAGTTTGGCGCCGACCCGCTTGGCGATTGGGTTGACAACCTTGAGAACCCGGTCCCATCCCGGGGTGTGAATGGTGACGGTATCGCCGGGTTTTACGTCGTGGGAGGGCTTGACTGGATCCCCATTGAGGCGAATATGGCCGCCTTTGACGGCGTCGGTGGCCAACGATCGGGACTTGTAAGCGCGCACCGACCATAGCCACACGTCGATCCTCGTCATCATGCCTCCCTTGCTGTGGAAAACGTGTCAGCAATGCTATGGCGAGCCACGCGTTGTTGCAGCCGATGATGATGCGCGCAGCATTACCACGGGTTGTTCCCTGGATAGGGCGTCGGTTAGAGTGGGACTCGGTTCCCCGTGCGGCGGCACCTGACTGAACTCCCCCAGGACCGAGAGGTAGCAAGGGTAGGTTGGCTCTACCGGGTGCGCGGGGAGCCCTTTTTGTGTCCACGGCATGCCCCATGAGGTTTTGATCAATGCCCGGGAGGAGGGCCGTTATGGACGATCAGCGACGCATCATCACGACCGACCGGGCCGGGTCCATTTGGGCAGGTATCACCTGGTGTTCGCTGCTGTTATTTATTGTTTCCGGCATCATCGGGATGATGGCCCAGACGATGTTGCCGGCCAATCTCGGTTACCCTCAGCTTCACGACAGCGGAGTACCGGTGTGGCTGACCTGGACGGTCGTCAGCCTCGACGTTGTGGCCTTCTTCATTCCTCCGCTCGTGACTACCTCGTGTGGTCGTAAAGCTAAGCGGCTTGGCCACCCGGTGCGCTCTGCGGTCCAGGTCGCATGGGCCACCTTCGCCGTTGTGACGGTAATCAGCTTCTTGCTGGTCTTCTTTGGCTGAGGATGTTCTGCGCACTGCTCGTAGGGCAGATGGGACTGTGTCGTGGTTCTCAACTAGGGTGTTTCCTGTGAATGAGAGGGTACCTGAGCCGGGTATGGAGGACGACGCTGTCGAGCGGGTTCAGGAGCTAACCGTGGGAGGTATCTCCGATGACGACCTTCCAGAGCCTCCATTGGCCCTCTACCGGCGTTACCGTCCGGAGACCTTCGATGAGGTTATTGGCGAGGATCACGTCATTGAGCCTCTCAAGCGCGCCATCCTCAATAACCGCGTCAACCACGCCTACCTGTTCTCAGGGCCGCGAGGCTGCGGCAAGACGACGACTGCTCGCATTCTCGCCCGAGCATTGAACTGTGAGCAGGGTCCGACGCCGACTCCCTGCGGAAGATGCCAGTCTTGTCGCGACCTAGCTTGTGGTGGCTCCGGATCGATTGACGTCATCGAGATTGACGCTGCCTCCCACGGCGGGGTCGATGACGCCCGTGACCTTCGAGAACGCGCCTTTTTCGCGCCAGTACACTCGCGCTACAAGATCTACATCATCGACGAGGCCCACATGGTCACCCCGCAGGGCTTTAACGCCTTGCTGAAACTCGTCGAGGAGCCCCCGCCACACGTCAAGTTCATCTTTGCGACCACAGAACCGGAAAAGGTCATCGGCACGATTCGCTCCCGGACCCACCACTACCCGTTCCGGCTTGTGCCCCCGAAAGTACTCGTCGATTATTTGGCTGAGCTATGCGGCAAGGAGAAGATTGACGTCGACCACGCGGTCCTACCGCTGGTGGTGCGTGCCGGTGGTGGGTCAGTGCGAGACAGCCTTTCGGTGCTCGACCAGCTTCTCGGCGGTGCCGCTGATGGTCACGTCAGCTACGAGCAGGCAGCAGCCCTACTCGGTTACACCCCGGACGCTCTCCTTGACGAGACCGTCGACGCTTTCGCTGCCGGTGATGCCCACCAGGTCTTTGCCACGATCGACAAGGTCATTGAGGTGGGTCAGGATCCTCGCCGTTTCGCTGAGGACCTGCTGCGCCGGATGCGCGATCTCGTCATCATTTCGGCGGTTCCTGATGCTTGCCGGACTGGACTCATCGACGTCTCTCCGGAGCAGGCCACCCGACTTACTCATCAGGTGGCCGGTTTCGGTGCCGGTGAGCTCACGCGCGCTGCCGAGATATTGGCCACTGGACTGACCAATATGCGTGGCACTACCGCTCCCAGGCTTCACCTGGAGCTGATGTGCTCACGGATTCTCCTACCCGGAGCCGACACGGACGGTAGCGGCATCCATGCACGTTTGGAACGGTTAGAGAGGAGAATCGGGGCCGCTGGCCCCGTCGACGAGGCTGAACTTGCCGAACCTCCGGTTGCCCAGCCCCCCTCTCGTTACACGGACAAGCCACAGCAATCTGATTCTCCTCAGCACTGGCCAAACGAGAGCGCCTCAGCGCCAGAGCATCCATCCGCACAGGTACGCCACGACGCCGGGCCGGCCGGGCAGCGTCCATCCGGGCGTCCGCGCCCTAGTCGTAAGGATTACCGGCCCGGTAACCAACCTGCTGGACAACCGCCGTCTGCCCAGAACTATCCCGGCGAGCACGCCCAGATGCCACCGGGGCCAGGCCAGTACGGTGGCCCGTCGACTAGTCAACGCCAGCAGCCCAACCCCTATGACTACCAGCCGTCCCGGCGAGATCATCCGGGCTCGTCACCGGCTCAACCCCAGCAGCCCTCCGCTGAACAAGGCGGTCGCGTTGAGGGAGCCATAGACATCACGACGCTGCGTCGCGAGTGGCCGCAGGTCCTCGAAGCTGTCAAGGATGGCGGACGTGTCGCGTGGATGGTCCTCAACAACTACGCCCAAGTGCTCGAGGTTCACGGGAATCAGGCCACCTTGGGATTCTCCAACCCTGGGGCCCGGGAACGTTTCGCCACCGGTAACTACCCAAAGGTCCTGCACGACGCGGTCGTGAAGGTGCTGGGGGTGGACCTGGCTTTCACCGCAGTGATTGGGGAACCCCCGGCCGCCGTTCGGCCCGAGGACCGTCGTGTTGAGCCTCATAGCGAGCCGGCTGCTCAGGAACCACCGACTAACGACCCGTGGGCTCAAGGTCCACACGATCAAGGACCCACTCGGGGCGACGGTCAACCGGGCCCTGCCCGTCCCAGCGGGACACCCCAGGGCCGACCGGATGATCGTCAGCCGGGTTCCGTCGGTGCCTCAGACGATGCGCCCGACTCGCCGGTGGCCAGTTCCCACCCCAGCGAAGCGGGGGATGATGATTCCGTCCCTGATGCCACGACTGAGGACCAGCGCGGAGATGTTCGCGATGAGGTCGTCGAATCGGGACCGGTAGCTGGCGCTCCAGATCCGAACAGCGGTGCGGTTGCCGATCCCGAACCTGACCTGGTGCCAGGCGAGGATCACGTCGAGGCTGCTAAGCGCGCCGAGTCCGATGAGGCACCCCAGCAGCCGGACGGCGGCGCATCGTCGCAGGACACCCGCTCCGCTGCGTCGCCTGGGGCTAGTACCGCTCATCGGTGGAGCGAGCGCGCTAAGGAAAGTGTGCGTCCCCTTGAGACCGCTTCGCGACCGGCTCAAGTCGAGGGGCCATCTGACGACGATGGTGAGTGGGACGACACCATCTTGGAAGAGTCCAACGAGAACCCGATCGACCTCATCATGCGCGATTTAGGTGGAGTCATCATCGACACTGACGGTGACACGACCGCTAGATGAATGCGCCGACGGAACGTATCGAACCAAGAACTCGTCCTCGATAGCGGCTACTGTGGGTGGCGACATCAGGCCGCCCCACCGGCGAGGACCAGGGGCCACAATCGGGAGACACTATGACCACTGGAGAATTCGACCTCGGCGGACTCGACATGGGTGCCTTGCTGGCGCAGGCTAAATCCGTCCAGGATCAGCTCGAAGCGGCCCAGAACCAGCTCACCGAGAGCAGCTTCGAGGGCACCGCTGGCGGCGGACTCGTTCGCGCCACTGTCACTGGAACCGGTGAACTCGATGCGCTGATGATCGCGCCCGAGGCCCTCGAAGACACTGACGCCGAGACCCTCGCGGACCTCGTGGTGGCTGCCGTCAAGGACGCTACCGGTCAAGCCCACACCATGCAGCAGTCTCTTATGCCGCAGATGCCCGGCCTGGGGCTGTGAGCTATCCCAGCACGTTAGACAGGAGAATCGATGTACGACGGTCCGCTGCAAGAACTCATCGACGCCCTTTCCCGGCTACCGGGCATCGGGCCGAAGGGTGCGCAGCGGATCGCCTTTCACGTCCTCGACGCTCCCGCCGAGGAGGTCGATGAGCTGGCCGGCTCCCTGCGTGAGGTCAAGGAGAAGGCCAAGTTCTGCAAGGTTTGTTTTAACGTCTCCTCTGATGAGGTGTGCCAGTACTGCCGCGATCCGCGCCGGGACCAGTCGATGATCTGCGTCGTCGAAGAGTCTAAAGATGTCATTGCTGTGGAGCGCACCCGGCAGTTCCGCGGCCTGTATCACGTTCTTGGCGGAGCGATCTCGCCGCTGGATGGAAAAGGCCCAGCCGATCTCCACATCCGCGAGTTGTGCCAGCGGTTAGCCGACGACACCGTTACCGAGGTGATCTTGGCTACTAACCCGAACCTTGAGGGGGAGGCGACGGCAACATATCTTTCCCGCCTCATTGGGCCCATGGGTGTGACGGTGTCTCGGCTAGCCTCTGGTCTGCCGGTTGGCGGTGACCTGGAATACGCCGACGAGGTCACCTTGGGACGCGCCTTCGAAGGGCGCCTTCATGTGGGGGTCGGCGCCTGATTAGCGCTGTATCGGATTAAATGGTCGAAGATCGGATAAGTGCTTGACTGGCGAATATTGCGTATGCGACCATGAGGTAAGATCGAAGCACTGTACCCGGAGGTCACATGTCCATCAAGTTCGCCATCCTCGCCTTACTGGCTGAGAAGCCTCGCCATGGGTATGAGATCAAAAATGAGTTCGATCAACGTACAAATCACACCTGGCCCTTGAACATTGGGCAAGTCTACACAACGTTGGACCGTCTTGAGCGTGACGGGTTGTGTTACCGCGGCGATGAGACTCCTGATGGCAGGGTCATCGCCACCATCAGCCCAAAGGGTCGCGAGGAAGTGCATCAATGGTTCGCCACCCCGATCGCCCCAACTAACCCGCCACGCAATGAGTTGGCCATCAAGATCGCACTGGCGGCCACCTCGAAGGACATTGACGTTGCTGCCCTCATTCAGGATCAGCGTCGCGCCACCATGCACCAGTTGCAAGAGTGCCGTCAGGCCCGCCGTGGTGTCGCAGAAGACGACCTCGCCGGTCAGCTACTTGTTGACGGAATGATCTTCGTTACCGAGGCGGAGGTCCGTTGGCTCGACCACTGCGAATCCAAGGCGGTACAAGCTTCTCGCGCCCGCTCCCATCAGCCCCTCGAACCAGTGGTCGAGGGTTCTAAGGCCGTCCAGGAAGCCTGAACCGGATGACGCCGACTCCGTCCGCTGACCAGATCACTTCTACGGCGCAGCGCACCGTGTTGTCTCTGGATCATGTGAGTCGTTCCTTCGGTGAGGGCGAACAACGAGTCGACGCCATCACTGACGTCAGCCTGGGCGTCAACCCAGGCACCTTCGCCGCCGTCATGGGGCCGTCGGGATCAGGTAAGTCCACTCTCCTCGGCCTGGCTGGCGGGTTGGACCAGCCCACTTCTGGAACCGTGTCGGTGTGTGGTGAGCCCCTCGGCGGCATGTCCCGCGACGACTTGGCGCGGGTGCGACGCCGGCAGCTCGGTTTTGTTTTCCAGGATTACAACCTCGTGCCCACCCTCACCGCCGTCGAGAATGTGTCTTTGCCACTGGAACTCGACGGGGTGTCGGCCACCCGCGCCCGCAAGGCCGCCGAGGCTGCTCTCGACCGCGTCGGGGTCCCCGAACTAATTGATCGCCACATCGAGAAGATGTCGGGTGGCCAGCGTCAACGGGTAGCCATCGCCCGCGGCATCGTCGGGGACCGTCGTGTCTTGCTGGCTGATGAGCCCACCGGTGCCCTTGACTCGGCTACCGGTGACGAAATCATGGCCCTCATCCGGGCCCTCGCTGACGAGGGAGTCGCCGTGGTCTTGGTGACTCACGAGGCCCGTCACGCGGCGTGGGCTGACCGGGTAATCTTCCTGCGAGACGGCAGGCTCGTCGATGAGTCCCAGGTCGTCAACGATCCTATGGAACTGCTCAACGACACCCTGAAACGTGGCCAGCGGTGATGCCAAGCCGGACAACGCCTGAAACCCCTCCGACTAACACGGTCCGCCTCTCCGGAGACGTCATCGCTCGGGGACGGTCCCACCGTCGTCTCATCAACCGTCTAGCCGTGCGTGACATTGGCAGGCACAAGGTGCGTTCCCTGCTCATCGTGTTACTCATAGCCCTGCCGGTGGCCATCATGTCCGGGCTGGGAGTGCTTCTGCGGGCGGACGGTAGCATCTCCGGAAACCAGCTCGGCGCTAACTATGGTGATGCCGACATGATCATCACCGCGCTGTCGGATTGGAACGGTCACTGTTCCCAGCAGGAGCCGACCGTAGCGCAGTGCGATGATGGCGCCAAGCCAAATGCGCGCCAACGCGCCCAACAACAGGCGGCGCTGGCCAACCTCAAGCTGCCCGGTCACGAACTGCACCCCTTGAGGACTATCCAGGCTAGCGTCTCCTGGCGGCTAGCCACCTTGCAGGCCACGGTCAAGGCGATGGACCTGACGACTATGCATCCCAGCCGCATGGAGCCCCCGCGCGGACCCATGCCCACTGGCGATGACATCTGGGTAGCCGCCGATGATGCGAAGGGCTATGGCTGGTCGACGGGGTCCCGCGTTACCGTCAATGGGCATCAGTACACCGTCACCGGACTGGTCCGGGAAGGATGGTCGGGGCATAGCCCAGTAATCTGGGTGGCCCCGGGTAGCCCGTTGGCTCATGGCGGAGAGCTCAGCTACTACGCCAAAGGTGCATCGCTTACCCAGCAACAGATCAAGAAGCTCAACGCATCGGGGCTGGGGGTCGCCGACCGCTATGCCGAAGAGAACGCAGACCGAAGTGACACCTCCGGCCGGGACATCTTTGCATTGACGCTGACCACCGGGGTGCTGTCGGCTATCGTTGTGGCCACCATCGCAGCGGCAGCATTCGCTATCGGCGCTCGCCAACAGCGGCGGATGCTCGCCCTGCTCGGCATCACCGGGGCAGCTCGACGTGACCTCATGGGCGTGATCATCCATCAGGGACTGTTGTTGGGCCTGACAGGAGCACTGCTTGGGGTAGGACTCGGGGTGGGCCTGGGCAATGGCACGGTGGCCGTCATTCGAAGAGTGGATCCCGCATACTTCACCTACGGGGTCGATTGGGGATATGTCACCGTCGGGTTCGTCGTCGGTCTACTCGCGGCGCTGACCGCCTGTTGGCTCCCGGCCCGTGACGTTGCCCGTCAGGACGCCCTCATTGGGGTCAAACATGCCGAATCTGCGGCGCGGCCCGCGAAACGACCAACGCTAGCGGTCGTCATAGCGGCGATCGGCCTGCTCGTCGGTATCGGTGGCGTCATGTACGGCCTTCGTGGAACGACAGTGCGCCTGAACGTTAGCATCGTCGTCACCATCGTGGTGTTGTACCTGGCTGCCGTCTTCGCCATGCCCTGGGTGGTGGACAAAATTTCGGGACGCAAGTCGTCGCGGCTGCCGATCCGATTCGCGCTGCGCGATCTCAACCGCAATCGAGGAAGGTCAGTGCCAGGGGTTGCCGCTTCCATGGCGATTACCGTGCTGGCATGCGCCGCCGTCACGCTGTGCGACGGTACCGCCATCCATGACAAAGCCGAATACCAACCGGAGTTCGGAGATCAAATCGGGGTTCTCGCTGGCGAACGAGATGACGGGGTCAGGGTCTCCGACGATCGCGTCGCCAAGGAAATCAAACGGGTCACTGCGGTTTTCGGGCCGCACGTGAAATATCTACGCCCGCAGGAGCCGGTGACGTGTAATCAGGATGGAAAGTACTGCACCAGTAGTCTCAGTGCCGCCCCCAAGGCACCCGACGGTGCAGACGAGGTGGGAGCCAGGTCGTCGACGGTGGCCATCGACGACGGGACCCTCTATGAGCTACTCACCGGAGAGAAAGCAGACAGCAGGGTGAAGAAGGCCCTCGATGAGGGAGTCGTGCTGTTCTCGCCCGGTGCCACGTCGGGTTCGCAGGCCACTATCACCAGCAATAACGAACGTTTCAGTACCGAAATCACTGTTCCAGCCATCCATGCTCCCCGCCATGCCCTGGGATACGGTGTGCCCAACCTCGTCAGTCGTAAGACGGCAGCCAAGGCGCTCGGAGTAAGTCCCGACAAGATGAAAATCGAATCCTCGACGGTGTGGCTGCGGCTGCCGCACACTCCGACCGCGAAGGAGGGAGACCGTCTGCAACATTCCCTCATGGACGTCACCGGATCATCCTCGGAGTTCATGTGGGAGGAGGGCTACTCGGATACTTCCGGGAAAGTGATGCGTTGGACGGCGCTGGCGGGCACGCTGCTGGCGTTGTGCGTGGGTGCCGTAATGTTGGCCTTGACCCTGTCCGATTCGAGGGGGTCGCGTACCGCCATCGCGTCGGTAGGGGCGTCGAAGGCGACCCTGAAGCGAATGGTGGCAGCACAGGCCCTCGTGACGACAGGCCTTGGTCAAGTCCTGGGCCTTCTAGTGGGGTTCGTCCCGGTCATCGTCATGACATGGGCCGGATCCGCCGAGCCGGTGCCGATGCCGCTGCCCTGGCTGGCACTCATCGTGTTCGTCCCGCCAGCGTTGCTGGCTTTGGTGACGATGGTCGCCGTACCAGTGCCGCGACCGCGTATGCAGCGACTGGACTGACGCCTACCGCGCCCACGTTCCCGTCATAGTCGGGTCGGTCTCAGCGTTGTTGAGAGCTGGATGGTGCGGATCCACAGGGGGCTGAGACCGCCGGCGGCGCCGCTCACGTGGAACAGCCTGACCAGCACCCCAGGAAGCAAGAGTCGCCAACCGGGACCGCAGATCCTTCGGAAGAGTGAATGGACGAGCCAGCAGTGCGCCGAAGCTGCCACCAACGGCCAGCGCCACTCCCACGAACAGAGCCTCCAGAAAGAGAGCCCACCCGTTGTCTGGGGTGCTGCCAGTCTCGTTCTGCGCATTGACGATCATGTACAAGGCCCGATACATCATGACGCCGGGCATCAGGGGGACGATAGCGATCGTCACCAAACCTAGTTGAGGCACCTTCCAGCGCTTCGCTCCCAGACCTGCGATAAAGCCCGCCACCATCGCTGCAAGTCCTGACGCTGCCGACACAGACCCCGTTAACTGCATGCCGAGGAGGTATCCGGCCCAGGCCGCTGCCCCCAAGGCGGCACAAATCGCCAAGGTGCGATATCCAGCGTGAGATGAGATGCCGAAGGTCACGGCGATGACCGCGGCAGCAACCATCTGGAGAATCGGGTTCGTGGAAAACCCCAAGGAGGGCGAGATGTAACCGGGCACCCGAAGTCTCAGGCCGATCCACATCGCCGTGATGACGCCGAGAATGATGCCACCGGTTTGGACAAACCCTTCCAGAAAACGTCCAGAACTTGTGACGACATAGCCGTCGAGGGCGTCCTGGGAAGCCGCGACGAAGGAGCCACCGGCCAGCAGAGAGACCATTCCGGAGGCGACGATGAGGGACGGAGACAGCGGCAGGGGGTGATCGGAAGCCGCCATATACACCATGACGATGAGGGCGAATGCGGTCGCAATGGCGCCACCGGCCGCCTGGGCAAAGAAATTCGTGATCCGTTTGCGCGCCATCGCCTGCACGGTGACGTCAACGATGCACGTCGAGAAGAAACTCAGCACACCGTCCATGGCGGTACCGCCGAACAGGGTGGATAGCCCTGCCCCCATAAGACCAATGTTCATCGTGACGAACCACTGACGGTACAACCGGGGGCTGCGCGTAATGGCTGCCAAGCGGTCGGCGGCCTCTTCGAGCCCGATCGTCTTGTCACAGATGTCGTCGACGAGCAGCTGCAGTTCACCGAGGCGCTGGTAGTCATTGCACCGGGAACGCACCACCCGCAACGCGGTGATGGGATCCTCGTCCAGTCCACGATGCTGGGTGACGATGACCGAGGTATTCGTGATGTCGATGTGGACCGTCACCCCGTAGGTTGCGGTGATGCGCAGGGCTATCGCGACAGCTTCAGAGGCGGAACCCCCCACCGAGATCGCCATCACCGCGACCCGGGTGACGAGGTCGACGACACGTCGGGCCTGCATGGTAGCCATGTCGGCGTTACCCAAGTTAAGAGTCAAAGTCGGCTCCACCGGCGTCTCGGCGCGAAAAAGTTTCTCCAGCGGGACGCGTCGGGTGCGGTGCGCCTTTGGCGGTCTGGAATGGCGGAATTTGGCTTTGCCATTTTGGGGAGAGATCGTCCCAGAGCGCGTCAAGGGCCACGACGTTGAGAGATTGCGCACCGGGGCCATTCGCGTCGGATTCTCCTCCACCGTCGGGGCCTCGGGAGGGGTGGCGCTCGGCCGTGGCGGGGTAGCGGGCTGGGCGGAGGCCTGGCCGGGGCGGAAAATACGAGCGTCAATGCCGTCAGCAGTACGTGGGATCGGGTCGTCGCTGCGCCAGGAACCTGGACGGTTTCCAGATGCGGATCCGTCACGAGCACCCGACCGCTTTTCCGCCATCTGACACCTTCCTTGCGCCACGCAGGAACGCCCTGCAGGACCATTGTGATGGTCTTTACCGACGGTACCCAAACGGGGACGGATTCGGGACACCTCGATAGGGTGACGGGGTGCTCATTGCGACCGATCTCGACGGAACTTTCCTCAACCCCGATGCCACCGTGTCCCCTCGAAACCGGGCTGCCGTGGCGGCCGCCGAGGCAGCTGGTATTCGCGTCGTTCCGGTAACGGGCCGGGCTATCGGTGGGCTGCGCCTCCTCGGATCGGTCTTTCATCGATATGCCTTGGTCTGCAATGGTGCCGTCGGGGCGGATGTGTCCACCGGCGAGACCCTCTTCACCGAGACGATGTCGGCGCGCACCGTGAAGTCCTACGTCGATCAGCTCACCGCTGAGCTTCCTGGGGTCGTGTTCTGTGCGGAGGTTGGGGATTCCTCGGTCTTCTTCGTCGAGGAGAGCTACGACGAGATTGTCCCCGCCTTCGAGTCTGAGAACGATCCCGCCGAGCACGTTCTCGTTAGCCGTGAGGAGCTGTGCTCTTGCGATGCCGTCAAGCTCATGATCGTGCACCCGACGGTGCCTGCCTCAGACATCTACCAGCTGTCTAGGCGTCTGCGGGTGCCTGGAGTTCACGCCACGTGGGCCGGGTTCACGGTCGCGGAGGCGGGACGAGCCGGCGTGACGAAAGCCAGTGGTCTGGAACGCATCTGCCAGCTCCTCGGGGAGGACCGTGCCAATGTTGTCGCGCTGGGAGACGGGGCTAATGACGTAGAGATGTTGCAGTGGGCCGGTACTTCTTATGCGATGGGCGGCGCCACGCCGGAGGCGATCGCTGCTGCAGACAGGCGCGCTCCGTCCTGTCAAGAGGACGGTTTCGCCGTTGTCGTCGAAGAGTTGCTGGCATCTCGATAATCTCACAGTGTGCTCATCGCAACTGATCTTGACGGAACCCTCCTGACCCCTGACGGCACCATCAGCCCTCGTACTCGCGATGCCATTCGTGCCGCAGAGAAAGCCGGGGTGCCGGTGGTGCCAGTCACCGCACGGCAGATATACGGCATTGAGAAGTGGCGTGACGATCTAGGCCGCTGGGCATTGTGCTCCAACGGCGCCATTTGCTGGGACCTCCAGGCCCGCACCGTGCTCTTTCGTCAACTCATGTCGGCCGCCGTGGCGAACGAGTTCGCCCACCGTCTGCTGGATGCCGCTCCCGGTACGCGCTTCCTGACGATCAAGGACGACGGGTCGACTTTCGCCTCCCAGCGCGGCTATGCCGAGCTGACGACCTTCGCTGACCATTCCCGCGAGCCATCCGACATGCCCGCCCTAGATCTCGACGAGGTGCTGGACGGGGACTGCCTCAAGATGGTCGCCCGCCATCCTGACTTGCCCATCGAGGAACTCGCTGCCCGCGCGGCGAGCGTCGGTATGGCTGACGAGGTGCACGTCACCACCTCGGGCAAGCCCATGCTGGAGATCAGTGCTAGAGGGGTCACTAAAGACTCCGGTTTGTCGATGTTGTGCGATCACCTGGGCATTGACCGGACCGACACCGTGGCTTTCGGTGACGGGGCCAATGACGTAGAGATGCTCGCCTGGGCGGGGGACTCCTACGCCATGGCAAATGCGGTGCCGTTAGCGCTCGCCGCGGCCCGTCACCGGGCGCCGTCGAATGTCGAGGACGGGGTTGCGCAAGTCGTCGAGCAGCTGCTGGCGATGAAAGCACGGTGACGAACGACTCAGAGCCCAAAGTGGCGGTTGACGTAGAGGTACGGCCCCTTCGCAGGCGGGGATCTTAATAGTCGCAGATGTCTTGACAGCAACCAAAGTCTGCAAATATGTTTAGCCGCCGACGGCCCTCCGAACGGCGGCGGGCACTAGGCTACGAGGACTAGCCTCATGAAGAATCCAACGGCTGCAAGCGTGACATTAGCGGTCGCTTGCGTCTGCGTACCCGGATGGGCCACTACGCGGGTGACACTTTCTGTTCGTGATTTCGGGATCCGATGATGACCCAGACACTAAAGCTCGAAGGGGTTCACTTCTCCTATCCACGACGCAAATCCCGGCTTTTCACTGAACTGAACTTGATTCTGGGTGATACGGGGCCGACGGTTCTCTTGGGTCTTAATGGAGCGGGGAAAACTACCCTGCTGCGGCTATGTGCGGGCGAACTTCAGCCGTCGGCGGGGTCAATCGCTGTGGATGGAGGCAAAGATCCTCGCTCTGTTGTGTCTTTGATGCCCCAGCAGATCAGGCCAATTCCTGGGTTCCGGGTGGTTGAGCAAGTAGCGTATTCAGCTTGGCTCGGCGGGTGCAGTTCGTCCCAGAGTGAGAAGCGGGCAATTATGGCGTTAGAGGCAGTCCAATTAGAAGACCGCATGAAGGATAAGCCCAATCAGTTGTCCGGAGGACAGCTGCGTCGAGTTGGTCTGGCTCAAGCTTTGGTAGGAGAACAGCCGATTGTTTTACTCGATGAGCCAACTGCTGGCCTCGACCCAGCGCAGAAGCACGTATTCCGGAATCTGCTCACGGAGCTCGGAGCTACTCGTAACTTTGTGGTGTCCACTCACGACACTTCCGACGTTGACTCAATGTACAACAGGGTCGTAATACTGCATAAGGGACGCATTGCCTATGACGGATCTACCGATGAGTTCCTGATGCATGGTGCGGGATCCTCTCACGCAGCAGAGGCGGCATTTCTCGATGTCGTGGGTGTATCGGAGCAGGCGCGATGACGTGGCGTCTTCTGCTCCGACGGTCTTATGGCGTGCGTCTTTTGCCAGTAATGCTGCTCATGTGGTGGTATGGAGCATTTGGGAACCCTCCGGCGCGCTCAGCTGTTGAGCAAGCTTCCAGTACACTTTATGCATTCATGATGGTTGCGGGGCCTGTCGCGCTGGGCACTTGCTTGGAACTTCGGAGATTTACCGAAGTTGAGATTCTAAAGAGATTATCCAAGCGGTCTCGGCTGAGAATTGTGGCGCCGTGGTGGGCAATTGCTGTTCTTCCCTCTACAATAGCTGTTGGCGTTTTTGTTCTGCTTTCAGGATCCGGGGATCAAATTGCAAAAATGTCGTTGATTGGTGTTGTCTGGATGCTCGCGTGGGGTGTCTTTGGTGCCGTGATTGGAATATCATGGCCATTGGCATTGGCGGCACCGACGGCTCTTTTGACCCCAGTTATTTTCGCTTTGTATGGCCCGGCCGTATCGGTACTGGAATTGAGGTATCTGGTTGGCTATTACATGGGCTGCTGTAATGTGGGGGAGATGCTAGATCCGCAAGTCCTTGCGGCCGGCATGACGATGGCGTGCGGTGTTCTTGTTGTGTCTATGGTGGCGCTTATTGCGAGTAGGCTGCGCCATCATTCAAGTGCCATCGTGACCGTGATCTTGATTATCGGGTTGGTCTCAACAGTGTTAATTGGATTCCGTGAGGTGGAGGGTGTGGGTGCTTTTCCTGCCGTGCCTCGAACTGGGACGCAGACGTGTTTGAAGGATCCCACGGTGTGTACCTGGGATGCGCACGACCTCCAACTGCTGGGGCCCATAGTGCAGAAGGCAGATGCTGCGTGGAGGGCCAACGGGGTTCACGTTCCAAGGGCATACCGGCAGGGCATTGAGCAATCGACTCAAACAACCGTTTGGTGGTCGGCGTCGGCAGAGGATGTGTCTGAATCGGCATTACCCGCACTATCGGCAGTCGCGGACGGCCTGGCTGTTGCTCCATGCCAAGTTCGTCAAGATGAAGTGGAGACCTGGGTGCAAAATGTTCAGGATCGTGTTGTCGCTTGGTTGGTGGAACATTCAGGCATCAAGGTGCAAGACACGGCATTATCCCCAGAGACTCGTGAGTGGTTGAAATCCATCGATCGACTGCCGATCGAGAAGCAGGTCAGCATTATTGAACATGATCGAGCCCGGCTTCGGACATGTTGAGCGGTAATGTGCTGCTGGGCTGGAGAGCCTGGGCTCGAAATCGATCCCTGTTATCTTTGCTTGCAGCGACTGTGGTTTGTTGTGTCCTCATCGGGCTCACTTCCGACGTCATAGTCGCGATCCCCCCGTTTTTGACAGGCAGAGGTGTTGACGTTTCTAACGCCGCCGTGGTTCCCCTGTGCGTGGTCATCGTGCAAGGTTGGTGTCTTTCGCGGCGTGACACCCGGCTGGAGGCAGGATCCGAGCGGCGGACTGCACTTGCCGATTGTCTCTTGTCAACGACGCCGGCCGTCCTTGTTGGAATTTTGGCGTATGTGGGAAATCTCTCCGTCGGAATGGTTGCCACGCGAAATGCTGTCGGATTGTCTGGGGTGACCCTTCTTGCCAACGCACTTGGCGTCAAGAGGCTGTCATCCCTACCTGCGACTATCTGGGTTCTCATGAGTCTATTGGCAGGGAGTACCGCAAGTTTCGAAGCTCCGTGGTCTTGGCCGGTGAAGGATCGCACAGATGTACTGTCTGCAGTGCTTTCAGTGGCTCTCTGCCTTCTAGGGATCTCTGCCTCGCTGGTTAAGCCCCGCCCGTGGCGTAATCGTGGGTGATCCTCATATGCGAGGTCAACTGACCAGTGTGGGCAGGTGGAGTCCCGCCGGCACACGAGCATGATGGTGAGGCGGGACCATCGAGACGGGAACGAGCAACACCTCAAGCACACTTGGGTGTTCTTTTTCATGTCAACCTAGCTCGTGTCACCCATGACTGAAGACGTCTAGGACGCCGGATACCCACGGTGGCTATTACCGCGCACAGAGCATCTCAGCGGTCCGTTGTTGACTCTGAAACCTGATTGCCACCGGTGCGTGGGGTAAACGTCGATCAAGTGTTTACGGGCGGGCCGGGGGAGCTTCCA
Source organism: Cutibacterium namnetense (assembly GCF_001642025.1). GTDB lineage: Bacteria > Actinomycetota > Actinomycetes > Propionibacteriales > Propionibacteriaceae > Cutibacterium > Cutibacterium namnetense. The sequence continues at coordinate 343,710 of NZ_LWHO01000001.1, forward strand.
GGTGTGTGGCATTTCGGTAGGTGATGGTCGTTCCTGCCGTCTGTGGTGGCAACAATGCCGTAGAGCGACATCATTGCCACCGTGCCCGGAGACCCGCCACAGTTTTCTCCAGTTGGAGTAGGATGCTTGCGACCGCAAGGCAGTGATGGGGCGATCACCCCGGAGTCGCTGGAAGAACGGGCGAGTGCATACACCGCCTCAGTAGAACCAGCAGCGATCGACTAACCAAGAGGCCGGCGTCGGTGACGTCGTGCAAGGAGGGTGGTACCGCGGGTACCCGGAGAATCCGGTGTGCTCGTCCCTCGGTGACCCGAGACGAAGGACCACCCGCTGCGATGACCGATGTGAACCCAGTTCGCTCCGACAACTGCCGGCAGTACAACAACGTGCCGCCACAGATTGACCTGCCCGCGATGGACCACGAGATCATTGATCTGTGGGCCCGTCAGCACACTTTCGACAAGACCTTGGAAGCCACCAAGAATGGCCAGCCATGGACCTTTTTTGAGGGCCCCCCGACCGCTAACGGGCAGCCAGGCACCCACCACGTTGAGGCCCGAGTCTTTAAGGACATCTTCCCGCGTTTCAAAACGATGCAGGGGTTCCGCGTCGACCGCAAGGCAGGCTGGGACTGCCACGGTCTGCCCGTTGAACTAGCCGTCGAGAAAGAGCTCGGATTCTCCGGTAAACCCGACATCGAAAAGTACGGCGTCGAGCCCTTCAATGCCAAGTGCCGCGAGTCCGTTACCCGCCACGTCGACGCCTTCAGTGAACTCACCCAGCGAATGGGCTACTGGGTCAATATGGATGAGGCGTATTGGACGATGAACCCGTCCTACGTCGAGTCGGTGTGGTGGGGGCTCAAGCGGATCTGGGATAAGGGTCTGCTCGGCGAGGACCACCGCGTGGCTCCGTACTGCCCGCGCTGCGGCACCACCCTGTCCGACCATGAGCTGGCCCAGGGCTATCAGGACGACCGCGACCCGTCGATCTATGTGCGGTTCCCGGTGACGTCGGGCCCGCTGGCTGGACGCGCCAAGCTGCTGGTATGGACGACCACCCCATGGACCCTCGTCTCGAACACTGCCGTCGCCGTCCACCCCGAAGTGCGATACGTCGTCGCCCACCAAGACCCGGTTCCGGAAGGGTCTGACGCCATCGCCACTGCCTCCGCAGACGACCCGGCCTCCCAGGACCTCATCATCGCTGAGCCACTGTTCGAAAAAGTGCTGGGTGAGGGGTGGAGTCTCACCGGCGAGTCTTTCCTGGGCTCGCAGATGGAGTTTTGGACCTACGAGCGTCCTTACGACTTCCTGGAGTGGCCAAAGACTGAGCGGGTGACGGTTGATGGGCGTCCCACCCCTGCTGACGCAAACTTCGTCATCCTGGCCGACTACGTCACCGTCGAGGATGGCACCGGACTGGTGCATCAGGCCCCGGCCTTTGGCGCTGACGACCTGCAAACCTGCCGCCGCTATGGGTTGCCGTTGGTCAACCCGATTCGTCCCGACGGCACTTTTGAGGAGTCCGTGCCACTGGTGGGAGGCAAGTTCTTCAAAACTGCCGATAAGCCGTTGTGCGAGGACCTCGATAGGCGCGGAATTCTCTTCCGCCTTGAGATGCACTGGCACTCTTACCCGCACTGCTGGCGCTGTGACACGCACCTCATCTACTACGCCCAGCCTTCGTGGTATATCCGCACCACGAAGGTTAAGGAGCAACTGCTGGCCCAGAACGAGGGCACCACGTGGTATCCCGAGACGATCAAGCATGGCCGGTTTGGTGACTGGCTAGAGAACAACATCGACTGGGCCGTCAGCCGGTCGCGCTACTGGGGTACCCCGTTGCCGTTGTGGCGCAACGACGACGATCGCTCCGACGTCATCTGCGTGGAGTCGCTGGCCGAGTTATCCCAGTACGTCGGGCGTGACCTCACCGGGATGGATCCGCATCGTCCGTTCATTGACGAGGTGACCTTCACCCGAGATGGCCATACCTATCACCGGGTGCCCGAGGTAGCCGACGCCTGGCTCGATTCGGGCTCGATGCCCTTCGCCCAGTGGGGATACCCGCATGTGCCAGGCTCGAAGGAGAAGTTCGAGTCCCATTACCCAGGTGATTTCATCTGTGAGGCTATCGACCAGACCCGCGGCTGGTTTTACACCATGATGGCCGTCGGAACCTTGGTATTTGACGAGTCCTCGTACCGCAACGTGCTGTGCCTGGGCCACATCCTGGCCGAGGATGGCCGCAAGATGAGCAAACACTTGGGCAATATCTTGCTGCCCATCCCGCTCATGGACTCCCATGGTGCCGACGCGCTGCGCTGGTTCATGGCCGCTGACGGTTCCCCGTGGAGTGCGCGGCGCGTCGGTGACGAGACCATCCAGGAGACAGTCCGCAAGGTTCTGCTGACGTATTGGAACACCGTGAGCTTCCAGGCCCTCTACGCTCGCGCCAACGGGTGGTCTCCAGCAATGGCCACGGAGACAGACTTGCAGCGCGATGTCGTTCCCCCCGCTGTAGCAGAGCGTCACGTTCTGGACCGCTGGCTCGTCAGTGCCACTAACGTGCTGGTGCGCGACGTCACCGCGGCATTGAACAATTTCGACACCCAGCGCGTCGGCAACCTCATCGCCCAGTTCGTCGATGAGCTGTCGAACTGGTACGTGCGCCGCTCCCGCCGTCGTTTCTGGGACGGCGATGAGGGCGCCCTGTGGACCCTGCACGAGACCCTCGAGACTCTCACAAAGCTGATGGCCCCGATGGTTCCGTTTATCACCGAGCGGGTCTGGCAGGACCTCTTCGTGACAACGAATCCGCAAGGCCCGGAGTCGGTCCATCTGGCGAGCTGGCCGGTGGCTGACGATTCAGTCATTGACGAGTCGCTGTCCGAGTCGATGGACCTGGCCCGACGCGTCGTCGAGCTGGGCCGCGGTGCTCGTGCTGAGGCCAAAGCCAAGATCCGCCAGCCCTTGTCTCGCGCCCTCATTTCTAGTGCTGCCTTGGCCAAACTGGGCGAGGAACTGCAGGCTGAGATCCGCTCCGAGCTCAACGTTCAGGCCCTGGAGTCCTTCACTGCGGCTGGCGACCTCGTCGATCACTGCGCGAAGGGCAATTTCCGGGCGTTGGGCAAGAAATATGCTAAAGCCACCCCGAAGGTGGCCGTCGCTATTACCGCTGCTGATCCCGAGTGGCTTGCCGCTGAACTGGCCACCAGTGGGTCCGTCGAACTAGACGTACCAGAGGTCGAGGGGGGTAGGGCCGTCGTGACCGCTGACGACGTGATCGTCTCCGAGCGCCCTCGGGAAGGCTGGAGCGTCGTCAACGAGCAGGGCGAAACCGTCGCTCTCGATCTGGAGATCACCCCCGAGTTGGCCCGCGCTGGGCAGGCCCGTGAGGTCATCCGCTTCATTCAGGACAGCCGTAAGAAGGCTGGACTCGAGGTCTCCGATCGGATCAGCTTGTCCTGGCAGGCTGACGGGGAGCTAGCTGAGGCCATTGCGGAGCATCTCGACGAGATCGCCAGCGAGGTGCTCGCCACCACGTTCAACCGCGGTGAAGCTGATGACGAGTGGTTCCGTGACGGGGGCCTCGGTTTGGCTGTGAAGATCGAGAAGGTTTGAGTTGAAGTCCAGTCATTTTGACCGAGTAATCACGGTCAAAATGACTGGACTACGAAGGTGTGTCTGAGTCACGGCTCGCGCACATGCTGACGCCACAGTCCAATGATGACCGGCAGGACGATCCACAGCGCTGTGCTGGTAGCTAGATGGCCCCATTCGACGCCGTGGATGGTCCCTGCGGCTAATGGTGTCCCCGCCTGGAAGTAATTGATCCACGGGGTGATGGCACGAAGCTGTTTGATGATGGTGGCCATAGGTAAGACCGTCGTCGGGACGAGCAGTATCACGATGATCGCGGCGGGTGCGTTGAGGAACGCTAGGCCCAGAGCGAAGCCGACGAGGACGTAGATGAGGGTGGTAGCGGTGGCACCGAGCAACGCCTTCCAATTGGCTCCGATAAGGGTTACGGAGGGTTGGAAGGTCGTAGCGACCAGCCATGAGATTCCTGTCAGGACGAGAACCAGTACGGTGGCGACGACCGAAGCTGCTGCGGCGACGATCCCCTGGGCGGCGGCCACCAAGTGGCGTCGTGGCGTCATGACAAAGGTCGTCAGCGCGGTTCGATGACTCCACTCGGCAGTGACCATGAGAATGGCAACGACGGGCAGCAGCGCGTTGACGGGCATGGCGGGGAAGAAGACCAGGCTCGGCCACGAAACCGTACCGGAGCGGACCTGGGTCACCGCCCATCCGCTCACGCCGGCGATGATCAAACTGAGAGCAGCGGTGATGGACAGCAGCCACACGCTTGCCCGGGTGTCGACGAGCTTGCGGGTTTCAGCGATGATGAGGTTTCCGAAGGATGCTTTTCCGTTGGCGGTCCCGATGTCAGTCATGCTGCCTGTCCTGTCTGTGGGGAGCCCTGCTGGGCGCGGCTGGTCGGTGTGGTGAGTTCGAAGAAGGTGTCCTCGAGGTTTTCGTGGCGGGCGGTGAGGTTGGCCAAGGTGTCGTCGGCGACGATGCGTCCCGAGCCGATCATGACGACCCGGTCAGCAATGAGCTGTACCTCGTGGAGTAGGTGGGAACTCAGCAGGACAGCCCCGCCACGGTCGGCGAAGTCGCGCAACAAAGTACGCATCCAGCGGATGCCCTGGGGATCTAGACCGTTGGCGGGTTCATCAAGGATGAGGGTCCTGGGGTTACCCAACAGGGCTACAGCGACCCCGAGGCGCTGCCTCATGCCAAGTGAATAGGCACCGACTCGGCGACGAGCCTCGGCCTGGGTGAGACCGACCAGCTCAAGGACCTCGTCGATCCTGGCTCGGGGCGTGCCGATGACTGTCGCTGCGGTGATGAGGGTCTCGCGTCCAGTGCGGCCCGGATGCATGGCCGAGGCATCGAGCAGGACACCGATCCGAAATGCCGGGTTGGACAGGGTGACGAAAGGTCGCCCAAAAACGGTGGCTGTACCCGAGGTCGGCTGGGACAGACCAACGATGCATTTTAGGGTGGTCGACTTACCTGCCCCGTTGGGGCCGAGGAATCCGGTGACCGACCCGGCTTCGACGCCGAAGGATACGTCATCAACGGCGGTGAGCCGGCCGTATTTTTTGGTGAGGTGTGAAACCGTGATCATGGTTGAAATACCACTCCAGCCAGCCGGGCGGGTGCCAGTGGTGAAGGTCTGGGTTCGATGGTTCTGTCGAACCATGTGGTATCGACTAAGGTCGACGGCGACGATCCGAAGGTCGAAATGCGGGATTGGTGCGCGCGGCTGACGATGTTGCGTCCGTAATCTGGGTAGGTACCCGATCTTGCTATTGCCCGATCAGTCCAGTCATATTCCCGCCATTCGGAGGAGAACCGAGGCCATGGTCGATGTTGGCATTCGTCTAGATGCCCGTTGGCGTCCGGTATCCCGGTGGGGTCTGGTGTGCCGTTACGGGGCGTCTGTGCTCGGTTGGTTTGCTGGCTTCTCGGATGTTTCGAGACTGCCGTGGTGGCACACGACCCTCGACCTGGTCGTGGGGGCCGCGGCCATATTCGTTATGAGGTGGCGGCGTCAGCGGCCACTCTTGGTGTGTTGGGCCGTTGTGGTGGCGGCGATCTGGTGCGTCTCGGTGAATGTCGTTGCAGTGTGGGCCCTGATGAGTTTGGCGACTCATCGACGCTGGCGTCAGATCACTGCCGTCTCGGTGGTCGGAATTGTCGCTGCGCTGTTCATGGGGTGGAGCAGGGATGGCCAAGGAGCGATCGCCCTCATCGAGGGTCACCGGTGGAATCACCTTATCGGGGCCATCGTTTTGTGGGTCCTGTCGGTGGGCATCATGGTTGCCATCGGTGTGTCGATCGGCGCGCGACGTGACCTCGTCGCCAGCCTCGAGGAGCGTGCCGAGACAGCCGAGCGAGAGCAGGAGTTGCGCGTGCTGGCTGGTCAACAGGCCGAACGCAACCGGATCGCCTGCGAAATGCATGACGTTTTGGCCCATCGGCTCAGCCTGATTTCAATGCATGCCGGGGCCTTGTCCTGGCGAGACGACCTGGGGTCAGAAGAGACTCAGCAGATCGCTGCGACAATCCGAGAAAATGCCCACGACAGTCTCGAAGAGTTGCGCGCCATGCTGGGCACCTTGCGGGGTTCAGACATCTCGGGGTCACCCGATAAGCCACAGCCGACCGTCGCCGACTTTCCGCAACTCGTCGACGAGGCCAGGTTTGGTGGGCAGCAGGTGCGAGTTCACCAGCAGACGGACTCCTTCAACGGTTTGCCGACGGCAGTGGGCAGGCACGCCTACCGCGTCATCCAAGAGGGTCTGACCAATGCCCGCAAACATGCTCCCGACTGTGCCGTAGACGTCACTATTTCGGGTGGGCCTGGTCAGGGGCTGGGCGTCGTCGTTTCGAATCCCCTTCCCGCGACGGCTCCGAATCATCCGATACCAGGTTCGGGTGCCGGGCTGGAAGGATTGCGTCAACGAGCCGAGATGGTCGCCGGAAAGATCAGTGCCGGTGCTACCAACGACGGCCGATTCGAGCTGAAGGTGTGGTTCCCGTGGTGACGATCCTCATCGTTGATGACGACCCCTTGGTCCGGGCCGGACTACGGCTTATCCTCGGCGGGTCACCATCCTTGCAGGTTGTCGGGGAGGGATCTGACGGTGACGAGGCAGTCGACCTCGTCACCGAGCATCGGCCCGACGTCGTCCTCATGGACATCCGTATGCCTCGTGTCGATGGGCTCGAGGCGACTCGACGCTTGCAGGCCTTGCCTGAACCTCCAAGGATCATCGTCCTGACGACGTTCGACTCCGACGACCTGGTGCTGCGAGCGTTGACCGTAGGGGCGGACGGTTTTCTCCTCAAGGACACGCCGCCGCCGCGGATGGTCGAGGCTATCTTGCAGGTTGCGGCTGGCGAGCAGGCACTGTCGCCGAGCGTGGTCTCCCAGGTCATTAAGCTGGCGACGCGTTCGGCCAACTCATCGCGTCAGGACAGCGCTCGTCGACTTCTGGAGGAACTTACCGAGCGCGAGCGTGCCGTGGCCCTGGCCGTTGGACAGGGGTTGACCAACGCGCAGATCGCTAAACAGGAGTACCTATCGGTTGCTACCGTCAAGGCGCAGATTACGCGAATCCATGGGAAGCTCGGGGTGACCAACCGCGTGCAGGTGGCGTTGATCATCCATGACGCTAACCTCGGTGAGCTCTCCTAAAAAACGAATGGCGAAATCGAGAGCGTAGACGCCGAAGTCTAGGGTCACTCCACCCCCCAGCGTGGGGGAGAAAAGACGGTCCTCAGGGTCATAATCGCGCAGGGCGAACAGGTTTTCCTGCGTGCCCGTCGGCTCGCCAACCGCGCCACTGCTGGCGGTGGCGATCATGTCCGCATAGGAATCATCAGCTTCAGGGCGGGGATAACTGGGTTTTGAGCAACCGGACCGGCAAAGGCATCGGCGTGGTCCACTGCGCAGCCAGTTCGCTAATTTTGTCCCTTGTCAAAAGACATCCGTATCGCGTACCGTGAAGTTCGTGGGAAGCAATGAAGCTGACGATTGGACACTCCAGGCAAATTGCCGCGGTATGGCAGATGCCCTCTTCCCGGACGGAAAAGAGCAGCGCCGAGCTAGGCGTATTTGCGCTGACTGTCGCGTCCGTCCGGAATGCCTTGCTGAGGCCTTGGATAACCGGCTTGAGTGGGGAGTATGGGGCGGCATGACCGAACGTGAGAGGCGACGCCTGCTGCGTGAACGTCCAGACGTGACGAGCTGGCACGACGTGCTGCTGACCGACCAGGGAACTCTGACGAAAGCGGCTAGGGTGAAGTCATGACCCGATGGGAGTACTTCACAGCACCGATTCTCGTGCACGCCTCGCAGCAGATCCTCAATAATTTCGGAGCCGACGGCTGGGAACTTGTCCAGATCGTCCCCGGCCCCAACCCCGAGTCGCTAGTGGGTTATTTCAAACGCCCGCTGCCTGATCAGGAGCAGTCCCGATGAGCGCCACAACGAGGTGTGCCGAGTTGGGGATTACTCTTCCCCCAGTTGCGGCCCCGGTAGCCGATTACGTGCCGGCCATTCAGACCGGATCACAGATTCTTACCTCGGGTCAGTTGCCCTTCGTTGACGGCGAATTGACTGTCGCCGGCAAGGTGGGAGACACCGTTTCCGCTGAGCAGGCCGCTGAGGCCGCTCGCGCCGCTGCTCTCAACGCCATCGCAGCTGCGGCTGACGTGGCCGGTGGTCTGGACGCCATTAAGCGGGTCGTTCGGGTGGTCGTCTTCGTCAACTCCGCCCCGGACTTCACCGGTCAGGCTGCGGTAGCCAACGGTGCCTCTCAGCTACTTGGTCAGGTCTTTGGTGAACATGGCCGTCACGCCCGCAGCGCCGTCGGGGTGGCCACCCTGCCGCTCGGATCGGCAGTTGAGGTCGAACTGACCGTCGAAGTCTGATCTGGGTTATTCCAGAACAATAACTGGGGGGCTAGGTGTCAACGCCTGGCCCCCAAACTCATCGGTCTGGGGTCTTGCGAATTCAGTTGGCTCGGGAAGCTAATTTCTCCGGCTCCATGATGGTGACAACCTTGGGCCGCGCCGCGATCCATCCACGCGTGGCGAAGTCAGTCAGCGCCTTGTTGACGGTCTCTCGGGAGGAGCCGACGGCCTGGGCGAGCTCATGCTGGGTGAGGTCGTGACGCACCACGATGTGCCCAGTCGACGGGTTCTCGGTACCGAAGCGTCGCGCCAGGTCGAGCAAGGTGTACGCCAACCGGCTTGGGACGTCACCAGAGACAAAATGGGCGGTGTTGTCGTCGGCTCGCCGCAGGCGTTCCGACAGCCTTCCCAACATAGTCAAGGCGACGTCGTGACGGCCCTTAACGAGCTCGAGCATGTGCGCTCCCGGAGCCTTGAGCAGGCTACAACGGGTGAGAGTAGTGGCCGTCGTGGAGCGGGTTCCGCCGTCAACCAGCGACAGTTCCCCAAACATGTCACCGGGGCCCATAAGCCACAGCAGAGAGTCGCGGGGAGTGAGATCTTCGGCAGTTGTGGATCGGGTGAGCTTCACCTTTCCCTCGATAACGAGGTACAGGTTGTCAGCCGGGTTTCCGGCCTCGAAGATCACCGTATTTCGCGGGCAGACTAACGTCTCGCACATGGCCATGATTCGGGCGGCCGAGGCGGGCCCGAGAGTTGCGAAAAACGGTTGGGTCGTCGCTGTTGCCACCACATCTGCCATCCGAAAATCTCCCTCATGAACACCTGCATTGTTCGACCATTCGTTGCCGAGCATGTGCCTACATTGTGGCAGGTGTCACATTCTGTAATGACACCGGGCTCCGATTCTCCTCCTATGCTTAAACACATGGCAGCATCCCCTATCGCTTCCCGACCTCAACGGGAGGATTGCCGAGCCTGCGCCGATGAGGTGGAAGCACTCCTTAGCAAGGCTTATCCAGATGCGCGCTGCGAGTTGAATTACGACGGGCCGTACCAACTGCTCGTTGCCACCGTGTTGTCGGCCCAGACGACGGATCGGCGAGTCAATACCGTCACACCCACGTTGTTCAACCGTTGGCCTGACCCCCAGGCATTAGCGGGTGCGGACATTGGCGAGGTCCAGGCAATAGTGGCCCCGCTGGGATTTGGACCTACTCGAGCAGTGCGCCTTGTGTCGATGGCCGCAAAGCTCGTCGATAATTTTGACGGCGTCATCCCCGACGATCTCGACTCTCTGGTGACCCTGCCCGGAGTTGGCCGCAAGACCGCCAATGTCGTCTTGGGTAATGCTTTCGGGGTCCCCGGAATCACCCCTGACACCCATGTCATGCGGGTGTCTCGACGTCTAGGTTGGACCGACGCGAATACCCCCGCCAAGGTGGAAACTGACCTGGCTGAACTCTTTGACCCGTCCGAATGGGTGATGTTGTGCCACCGCCTCATCTGGCACGGACGCCGGTGCTGTCACTCCCGGCGCCCTGCTTGCGGGGTGTGCCCGGTCGCCGAGTGGTGCCCCTCTTTCGGGGCAGGGCCGACCGACCCTGAAGAGGCCGCCAAGCTAGTCCGGGAGCCGCGCCGATGAAGGGAATGAAGGTTCTTGGCGCGGCGCTGGTCGCCGTCATGTTTGCTGGCTGCGGGGGAGACGCAGACATGGCTAACCAGCGCAAGAATGCCGGGATACCAGGATGCTCGCAGCTGCCGTCGGGGCCAATCGCGAAAAGTTCCGGGACGGCTACGGAGGGTCAGCCGATGCCCGATCACGGCCTGCGCTGCCTTGGCGAAGGGCCGACGATCTCCATGTCCCGGGCGACGTCGAAGGGCGTGACCGTCGTGACGATCTGGGCGTCATGGTGTCGGCCATGTCGCAGTGAGGCTCCGCTCATCGCAACGGCATACCGCAAGTATCACGACCGGGTGCACTTCCTCGGGGTCGACTACGCCGAATCTGACGCATCCGAGGCCATCTCGTTTGCGGGTGACGCGGGTCTGACCTTCCCTCACCTCCAGGATCCCGACAGCACTATCCAGGGCGCTTGGCAGATCAGTGGGGTGCCCGTCACCTTCATCGTGCGCGACGGAACCATCGTCACCCGCCACAGTGGCCGGTGGCGTTCCCAGCGGGAGCTTGACCGTGCTATCGACAAAGCCATTGAGACAACGCCATGAGTCACCTAAGTACTCTCATCGCCAGTCTCGGCCATGACGACCCTGATTTCTCAGTGGGCCGACGACCTGGCAGCGGACGGTCATCGGCGGTGTTAGCCCTTGTCAGTGAGGTAGACAACGATATTGTCCTGACTCGACGACCGCTGTCCTTGCGCCATCACGCGGGCCAAGTAGCCCTACCTGGAGGTCGGGCCGAGGACACCGACGAGACGATCGTCGATACCGCACTACGGGAGGCCCACGAGGAGGTGGGACTGGACGGACGACTCGTGACCGTCAAGGGAGTGCTGCCGGCTGCCCACGTGGCTGCAAGCAGTTCTGATGTCACCACCGTCGTCGCCACTTGGAGTGGGGCAGGGACAGTCGGGATCGTGGATCCTGCCGAGGTGGCCATGGTGCACCGGGTGAGACTGGCTGATCTGGCAAATCCGGCGGCTCGCGCCACCACGCGTCACCCCTCGGGGCATCGCGGTCCGGCGTTCATTCTGCCCGACCTATTCGTGTGGGGATTCACCGCGCACGTTCTCGACGCTTTGCTGGATCGCGGCGGATGGTCTCGACCGTGGGACCGGGAGCGCATGGTGAAGATTCCGGAGGGATATCTGGGAGCCTCACACCTGCCGGAGCCGACGACGCCACATGACATTCCTTGAGGTGCGGGCTTTTTCAGGCCGTGACGGCCGATAAATGCGATGGCCCTCCCACACTGTTGTAGGAGGGCCTCAACAGTGTGGCTCAGTCGCGGGTAGCTGTGGCGCCGCCGGCTACCGGAGCGGCCTGGGAAGAAGCTTCGTTGGCGTCGATGCTGTGACGGGCAGTGGCGTTGTACTTGCCGCGGGCGACGGCAGACTTGACGGCCTCAAGGGTCGACTTAGCCTCGTCAACGACGCCCGTCGGAGCCTTCACCTGGGAGATCTGGCCCTTGCCGACCAGGGCGAGGATGCCAGCCAGGATGAACAGGACGACAGCCATCGTCGCGAAGCCGACGACCAGGGAGAGCAGGATGTCCCACCCGCCAATGTGCTGCCACATGAAGGAGAAGGCAAAAGCACCGCACAACCACAGCACCGATGCGCCGACGATGCCGAAGTAACCAGCGCCTCCAAACATGCCGGCACCAATCCCGGCGTGCTTAGCAGCAGGCTTAATCTCCGCCGTCACTAACGCCTTGGAGTCCTGGACGAATTTCTGGCTGTCTGTCTTGAGGTTGTCGATCGTGTCGCCAACCGGGAGCTTGTCTGCCATGGGATGCCTCCGCGTTATGAATGTGGTGATCTCAGCCTAACCGGAATCGGCTCGGTCTGCTGTATTCGGGTTGAGTTGTTGTCAAGGGAGCTGGCCTCAGTCGGTGGAGCTGCCGGCAGCTACCGGAACATCATGGGGATGCTTGGCATTCCATATGGCGTGTCTCTTGCCGCGATGGCGCAACATGCCACCACCGACGACGGCTGCCAAGAAGGAAGCTACGAGCACAGAAGCCTTGGCTTCGTCCGCGAACTCATGACTCTTCGGGAAGGAGAGGTCGGTCATGAGCATCGACACGGTGAATCCGATGCCTGCCAACATCGCTACCGCGATGATGTCGCGCCACACGACGCCGCGCCCCAACTCAGCCGAGGTGAATCGGGCAGTGAGCCAGGAGCCGAAGGTGATACCGATGGTCTTGCCGAGGATGAGTCCGCAGATGATTCCCAGCGAGATCGGATGAGTCCACAGGGCCAGGAACATCCTCCCGTTGACTTGGACACCAGCGCTCATCAGGGCGAAAAAAGGGACGACGGCACCGGCCGACCATGGCTCCACCGTGTGCTGCCAGCGGTCAACAGGGTCGTCGAGGACGTCCTCCTCGGTGCGGGTCAGGAGGCCGAAAGCGACGCCGGCGATGGTGGCGTGGACGCCGGAGTGCAGCATGCACCACCACCCAACGATGAAGATCGGCACGTACCACCATCCGTTATCGAGGTGGAAGTGCTGCAGTACTCCCCATAGGGCGATGCAGGCTATCGCACCGGCGAGCCACCAGATGTCTAGCCCTTCGGAAAAAAAGACCGCGATCACAATGATCGAGCCGAGGTCATCGGCAATGGCCAAGGTGAGTAGGAAGGCGCGTACTGCCTGTGGCAAGCCTGCCCCGACGATGGCTAGTACCGCCAAGGCGAACGCAATGTCGGTTGCCATCGGGATGGCCCAACCTGCCGGATGTCCACTGGAGGTCAGCACGTTGAACAACGTGTAGATGCCGGCAGGAAACACCATTCCGCAGACGGCGGCAGTGATGGGGACTAGTGCGTCGGCGGGTCGCGATAGCGAACCTTCAACGAACTCTCGTTTGAGCTCTAGGCCTGCGATGAAGAAGAAGACCGTCAGGAGGCCGTCAGCCGCCCACTGCTCAATCGTGAGAGGACCAAGAGTTAGCTCACGGAAGAAGTGGTACGAGGAGTGATCAAGATTGGCCCACAAGAGGGCTGCGACGGTGGCTGCCAGCATCAGCATGCCACCGGTGGTCTCGTTTCGGAGGATATCGGACAGGTGAAGGGCGTTAGGGCCTGTTACCGGTCGTAGGATGCTCTTGCGAGGCCGCTTGTTCTTGTGGGAATCCGTCATGAATGCCTTTCGGGTACCCGTGGCATGGGCGCAGTGGGATAGAGGACAAAGCCACGCCGACCAGACTTCCCGGCACACCTTGTTATAAAACATACCAAATGGGTGTGACGTCACCGATCGGCGTTCACGTGGTGAACGGGAACGGTATAAGCGGGCTCAGAGCGTAATCGTCAGGCCGTCGTCATGGGGACGAATAGGGGTGGTGAGCTCATCGTGGTCGACCCAGGCTCGCCAGCATTCAAGCTGATAGGGCAGACGCAACCCGCTAGTCCCGGCAGAATCGTCGGCGAGTGCGGCAACCTGTGTGAGCAAGTTGGAGCGGGCGTCAGAGCCGAGGGCCCGGACCGCCGGTCGGGCTGCGGCCATGGCGATGAGAGAGTCCCGGTCGACCGGCACCCACAGACGCTTGGTGGTGTGCTCGTCCTCCGGGAAGTACTTGCTGGAGATGAGCTCATGTACTGACTCGGTGCCATAGTCACCGCTCATGGCATTTTCATCGACGGTGCGCAGCAGCGCCGCAAGCCGCTTAACCCACGGGACGGTGTCATCGCGTACCAGCCAGGAGACGCCGAGGACACTGTCCGGGCGCAGGACGCGGGCGATTTCGGGCAAGACGAGACCGGGGGCCAATTCGTGAAAGCTCTGGTGCACCAAGACAGCGTCGAAGCTGGCGGGATTAAGAGGTAACGATTCAGGAGACCCGCAGACAGCCATGACGCCAGGGATGCGGTTGAGTTTCGCTGCGGTGTCGGGATCGCGATGAACGGCTAGGACGTCAGCCCCGTGAGAGGCAACGGCTCGGCAATGGGCGACGGTCGGGCACAGCACGATGACTCGACTGCTTGGGTCCACATGTCCGGCAGTCAGCCATTCGAATGTGCCGCTGGGAAGACGCGGTGTGGAGGAGACTGCCATGGCCCCGATTGTAGAGGGACTCGCTGGAGCCAGGGTTGTCCACAGGGGTTTTGTCGGCGAGTTGGCCGTTTTCCACAGATCTGAAATTGGGTGACGGATTCTGCTGCTTCCGACGACAACTGAAGGTATGAAGATTCTTGGACAGGGACGGGACGCTGCCGCGCGTCGGCCTGCGCATAGCGCTGCCCCGGAGGAGACGGCGGTCGCCCTGGTGACCCGGGATAGTCGGTTGGCGGAAGTCGTCGGATCAGTCGCTGCCAGCGGTGGGGTCGGTGTCGATGTCATGGGCAGCCGGGAAGCCGTGTCGCGTGTCTGGCCGAGGCATAGCCCGTTGCTGGTTGGGGCGGACATGGCTGGGTCGGTGATGGCATGGGGGCTGCCCTCCCGCCCGAGCACCCATGTCGTTGGTTTTGACGCCGAGGAGGCCGCACGGTGGTCGGCAGGACTATCGGCCAGCGTCATCGTCGTGCCACGAGCCAACCAGGTGCTTACTGAGATTCTCCATGACGAACTGGCGACGACATCAAGGGCCACGGTGGTGCAGGTGAAGTCGAGCGGAGGCGGGACTGGGGTAAGCACCCTGGCAACAGGCCTGGCATGGGCCGCTGCGAAGTCGGGGATGAAGACTGGGTTAGTTGAACTTGATGCCAGTGGCGGTGGGATCGATCTGCTGTTGGGTATTGAGCGAAAAGATGGGTGGCGGTGGCCCGAGTTAGCGTCGGCGCGCGGGGTGACGACTGATCTAGGGTCTCATTTGCCTTCCCTTGACGGCGTCGAGGTGGTGAGCGCAGGCAGGGTTGGTACCCACGTGCCGCCAGCAGCTCGTAGAGCTGTGATCGATTCCCTGGCCGGCGATCACGATCTTGTCGTCGTGGATCCGGGAGGTCTAGACGCCCCGGAGATCACAGTAGACGTCCGGATCGGCGTGGTATCAGCCGATCTCAGATCTGTGATGACGGCCAGAGGGCGGGACCTTCCGGACCTCCTAGTTGCGCGGCGGGGACCGGGGCGCTCCATGCCTGACGAGGACGTCGAGTCGGTGTTGGGGGTTCGGCCAGATCTGACGATCAAGGATGACCGCCGACTGGCGCGTGGCCAGGGGGCCGGAGAAGCGCCATGGGTGGTGGCCTCCCAGCGCTGGCGTCGCGGGTGCGCTGAGCTCGTGAGGCAGGTGATGGGATCATGAGTGGGGAGGAGCCGGATCTCGAGCTCGTCGAGCAGGTGCGACGCCGACTGGCTGGTCTCGCGCGGGGCTGGACGCCGATGGATGTAGCCCATGCCATTCTCGATTGTGGCCGGGTGGCTTCAGATAAAACCGTACTGGCGGTTGTTGAAGAGCTGCGACGCACCAGTACTGGGGCTGGGCGACTGGATCCTCTGCTGGTGATGGATGGCGTCACTGACGTCCTCGTCAACGGTCCCGATCACGTGTTTATCGACCGTGGACAAGGTCTAGAGCTGACTGACGTCACCTTCAGCGGGCCGGAGGAAGTAAGGGCGCTGGCAGTGCGGCTGGCTGCAGCGGTGGGGCGCCGGCTCGATGACGGCAACCCCTGGGTGGATGCCAGACTGCCCGATGGCACCAGGGTCCACGCTGTCTTGGACGTGCTGGCAAGGCCGGGGACTTGTCTCAGTTTGCGAGTGCCGTCTCGACGTTGCCTCTCCCTCGACGACTGGGTGGCCGGGGGATCGATGGCGCCGGGGTGCCGACGCATGATCGACACGATTTTGAGCCGGAAATTGGCGTTTTTGGTGACTGGGGGTACTGGAACCGGCAAGACGACCCTACTTTCAGCGATGCTGACGAGCTTGCCGCCAGACCAACGATTGGTCATCGTGGAGGACTCCCGGGAGATCTGGATCGACCATCCGCACTGGGTGTCTATGGAGGCCCGGGCAGCCAATTCTGAGGGCAAAGGATCGGTGACTCTGACTGACTTGGTTCGGCAGTGTTTGCGAATGAGACCCGACCGGATCGTCCTTGGAGAGGTGCGAGGAGCGGAACTGCGAGATCTCCTCATGGCCCTCAACACCGGTCACGAAGGTGGTTGCGGGACAGTGCACGCTAACGGCGTGGCAGAGGTGCCGGCACGTCTGGAGGCTCTGGCAGCTTTGGGTGGGTTATCTCGGGAGGCGGCATCGGCTCAGATCACCGCAGCCCTCCACGCCGTCATTCACGTGGAGAGGGGAGAGAGGGGACGACGGGTGGCAGAGATTGGGGTCTTCGTCGATGTCGAGGGTCGAGCTGTGGTCCTACCCGCCGTGCGGTGGGATGCGGACGGCGTGATGACTCCTGGCGACGGTGCGGGGAGATTGTCGCAGCTGCTCGGAATGGAGGTGGCGCGGTGACAGTCATCGGGGCCGCTGTGCTCATAGGTTTAGCGGTGTGGATGATGATGCCACCTGCCACGAGGAAGCAGGAGGGGCGGCATCTGCCAGCGTGGTCGGGAGTACCGGTGGGCTTCGTGGCGGCCTGGTTGCTCTTTGGCGCGGGCGGTGTGGTGTGGGCCGTTATGGCGGTGGCGGTAGGCCAGACGGTACTCGTCGTCGTGCGGCGTCAGCGTCGAAGAGCTCAGATTCTTAAGGGTGGCCGCGAAGTTGCGCGGGCGACAAGGGCTTTGGCGGGACGGGTGTCGGTGGGGGAAATCCCCGCTGTTGCTTTAGAACACGTGGCTAGTGACGTCGAGGTATTGGCTCAGGCTCGGCGGGCTCAAGCAGTGGGCGGAAGTGTTCCCGACGCCCTTATGGCTACCTCCCGACAACCAGGGATGGCTGGCCTGGTGCCACTAGCCCATGCGTGGCACTTGGCGGCGACGACAGGTGCACCCCTAGCCCCAGCGGCGAGATCCGTGGCGGAAGGAACAGCTCGACGAGCCCGCCTGGAAGCCACCCTGGACTCCGAACTCGCGGCTGCTCGGGCGTCGGGGCGGATTATGGGTCTGCTACCCCTGGTCGGATTGCTCATGGGCCATGTCATCGGAGCACGACCCACGGTGTTCCTCACCACCACATGGCTGGGGAGAGGCTGTCTGGTGGGAGCGACCCTTCTCGCGTGTCTTGGGGTGTTGTGGAGCGAATCTTTGGCTGACCGGGTAGCGAGGGAGGCACTGCCATGAATGGCGTCGATGTGACGGGAACCCTCCTGCCGGCGATGATTATGGCCGGTATCGCGGCGTGGTTGGTCGTCCCGCAGACAGCACGAACACGCACCCAGGGTCGCAGACCACCTCCCCTTTGGTTAGCTCCTCGCCCAGGTGCCCCAGCAGCGGAGATGCGAATGCTGGCGGGGCTCGTTGCAGCCTGCGCGACCGTTGTCGGGGTGCCGTGGCCGCTTCCGGTAGCGGCGGGGCTATCTGTGGTTGCCGGAGCGGTGGTCTGGTGGGGCTCTGGTCGGCTTGAGTCATCGGGGCATAGACAAATGGAACAGCGTCGGGCGGCCCAATTACCCGAGACCCTCATGATGCTCTCGAGCGCGATGGAAGCTGGGCTGCCATTGCGGTCCGCAGTAGGGACGGTTGCTGAGTCGTTGGAAGGGCCATGTGCTGAAGACTTGCGTCGATTGGCGTCGTCCTTGGCGGCAGGAGTGCCGGACTCGAAGGCTTGGAACGAACTCGCATCGGTAGCGGTGTGGCGTGATCCTGCTCAGGACGTTTCACGAGCCGTGAACTCTGGTGAAGGGATTAGTGAACTGCTGTCGGCCCATGCTGCGCAGCTTCAAGTCGCAGCCGCAGAAAAGGCCGAGAAGAAGGCGCGCAAGGCGGGGGTTGACGCCATCGGTCCGCTGGTGTGCTGTCACCTTCCAGCCTTCCTGCTGGTTGGGGTGGTGCCGATTATTGCCGGAATGGTGTTGGGCGCACTGTGACGATATGGGCCGTGCTGTGAGGGCGCGGCCCATATCGTCATGCCCGACAACGGTTGTCCACAGGGGGTTTGGGTGGGGGTAGGGAGGTTATCCACAGAAATAAAACGGCCTGACGGATTTCGGGAGTTCAGACGACAACTGGAGGTGTGAGGCGCGGGCCTCACAGAGGTCGGGAGTGGCCCGGCCGAAGGAACAGACAGGAGACGACAGTGTCTGAGAACACCGATCCAACGACGGAACCCGTCATCTCTGCTAGGTCTCTCGACCTGGTCGGCGCTACCGATGTGGTAGAGCCCCGTCATCGAGGACGCTACCGAGCAGCGCGCAACAAGATCGTTGATCGTGGCATGGCTACTGCGGAGTACGCCGTCGGCATGCTTGCTGCCGTCGCGCTCGCACTGGTCTTGCTCAAGATCGTCACCCATCAGGAGGTCTTTACGAAGCTGCTCAAGCTGGTTGTCAGCATCATCGGCAAGGCAGGAGGCATGCTGCCGTGACAGCGCTGGCTCGTCGTGGCGGACACCCACGGGCGTCCGCCACGCCGGGTCGCTCCCCGCGGCGATCCCGGCAGAGTGTGTCGCGGGGGATGGTGACGGTCGAGATGGCTGTCAGTCTCATCGCAGCCACCCTGGTGGTGGCAACCAGTTGTTGGGTGGTGGGGCTGGTCGTCGTCGAGGATGCCTGCCGTACGACGGCTGCCCAAGTGGCCCGTCAGATGGCTCGCGGGGATACGGCGTCGGCTCGACAGGCCGAGAGCAACGCACCTACTGGCGCCAGGGTATCTACCACCACATCAGGCGGCTGGGTCAACGTGACTGTTCAGGTTGACCGGTCGTTGGGAAGGCTCGGGCCGGTACATCTGCGAGGACAGGCTCGCTCCCCGATGGAACCAGGGCAGTCATGATGGATGTGGAGTTGCCAAGAGTCGGGTCTCGTGACGCCAAAGCGGGTAGGGAACGAGGCTCAGGAACCCTGTTGTTGGCGGCTGTCGGGGTGGGGTTCATCGCGGCAGTGTGGTTGTCACTGCTAATTACGGGATGGTGGTCCGCGACCCATCATGCGGAAGAGACGTCCGACATCGTCGCATTGGCCGCTGGAGGAGCCCAGGCCGTCGGGGAGCCCGGCTGCCCTGTGGCCGAGCGCACCGCCAGAGCCAACGGGGCTGAATTGACGTCGTGCGTGGTGCACAACACAGAGAAGGGGTTATCCGTGACCGTCGAGGTTGGGGTGCAGCTTCACCGCGGATGGGAGTTGCCGGGAATGCCTACCAGGGTGGTGAAGTCGTCTCGGGCTGGCCCGGTGCAATGAGAGCTCCGCCCCAGGACTGCCGGTGAGAGAACATGAATGGTTCTGAGGGCGGCGGTGGTCTGTCGATGAGCGACTAGACCAGCGGATCCATTGCTGCCGTCAGTGCGGCGGCAGCGGCCTTATCGAGCATCTGGTTGGCGTTGCCACACTTGGGTGAGACGACGCAGGCGGGGCATCCAGACTCGCACGGACATTGGGCTAGGCGCACGGTGGCGGCATGCCACCATTCTTCGGCCCTCTCAAAACCGGCCTGGGCGAATCCAGCCCCACCGGCCTGACCGTCATGGACGACGACGGTACACGCTCCAGTGTCGGGCAACATCACGGTCGACACCCCGCCAACATCCCATGGATTCTGGGCGTGTGCACGTGGTGATGTGCACACGCACACCCCGGCTGCCCAACCCGGTTTATGCGGTGGCCTCCCCACTGACGGTGGTGGAGAAAATCACGGTGCCCACCGGCATCGAGTTCGAGACCATGGAGTCCAGGATCCTGACCCCCGGCGGCGTGACAGGCGTCTCACGGCAGGGCACACGCATGATGATCCGGTTGGCGTCATGGCTGGGTGCCGCGTGGGTGCTCATGGCGACTCCGACGGTGTCGGAGCCGCACCCTATGGATGGCCGGTGGGGAGGCCCAGCAACGGGGCAGACCCGGCCGCGTGATCGGGTGACCGTGGTCGACATGCGGCCCATGAGGCAGGTGCACACCACCACCGACCCCACCGGCAGGCGGTTGACGACCCGGCATGTCGTGCGAGGACACTGGACACACCAACCCTACGGCCCGGCCCGCAGTCTCCGACGCCTGCAGTGGGTCGCCCCATTCATCCGCGGCCCCGAAGGGGCTCCGTTCGTCGGCACCGACACCGTCACCGTATGGCGCCGCTAGATACGCGGGCGCGGGGGGTTGACGAACGATGCCCCCCTCTTTGTGTTGTGATCAGTCGTGATCGGCGGGTTTTAGGTCGGGGTAGGTGTCGAGAATGGCCTTGAGGACGAGGTCTTGGATTGTGGTGTCATTCTGGGCTGCCTTGACCTTCAGTCCAACGCCGATGTCCCGGGGGATTCTGGTCTGCAACTTGAACAGGTCTGCCTCCTTGGTTTTGAACAGTTTGGCTGCAGGGTTGGCAACGGGCTGTTCTTGGCGCTGGCGTCCAAGGTTGCTTTTCTTTCGGGCGGTCATGACATCATCTCCAACAGTTCGTCGGCAACATCGGCGAAGAAGGCGATAGTTTCCGGCTCAGGGGTACAGCCGTAGGCGCGCTTGATGACTTGACGCTTGGGAATGACGTGATCGACCAACTGCGTCTGGGAGTCGTTGGCTAGAAGGTCGCGACCTTCCTTGAACAGGGAGGTATTCGGTTCAGCTTTGGAAAGCAGCACCACGCGCGGGGTTCCTGCGGCGGCGTCGTGCGTCTCCCAGGTGCGCGCCATGTCGAGCCCGGACGTGTCGGTGGGGATGATAACCAGATCGGCGGCGCGAATGGCGGCGGTGATGATGTCACCGTTGCCCGGCGGGGTGTCAATGATGACAACTTCTTCGGGTCCGGCGACGAGGTGCTGGAGCGTCGCCTTGTTGGCCGGTTCCACGGGGAACCCCAAGGGGTCGGCGTTACTCAGTGTGCACTCGGCCCAGGATGATGCTGACCCTTGAGGGTCGGCATCTTTGACGCGGACCATACGGCCCGTCTCATGGAGAGCTGCAGCCAGCAGGATCGCTGCCGTGGTCTTACCGACGCCACCCTTGGCGTTGATAATGCTCCAGATCATGGTGACACCTTTCAGTGAGGATGCATATCAGTTTACCTGCAAGGAGTAAAGACGGCAAGCAGTTATGCCGTTTCTGCGGCAAGCCGTCTTGCATCCTTGGATGTATAGATAGTTGTCTACTTATGGTTGTGGATCGTGGTGTCTCGTACCAGGATTTAGTGTGCTCGCTGATATGCACGACTTTCGGGCGGCCTGATCTGGCGGTGGTGCCACTAACCCAGGAGTCTGATCCGCAAGGTGTCCTCGACTTTGAGGAAGGGGTCTCTGCTTTCGTGTTGACCTAAAGTCAACGGCCCTGGGCGATCACTGAATCCTAATAACTTTGTATCCTTCCCTGATTGCATCTTAGCATCCTTGAATTCAAACAGGGATGGAGCCATGCTGTTTTGACGACATGGATGCACTGGGGTTTGGTTGTTGCCGATGCGGAGCGTCAGGCGGCCCGGGACGCCGCCACCGCCGACACGCTGCGGGAGATCGTGGGACTGCTGGGCCGGGGCGGCGAGGTCCCGCCCGCCAAGACGGGGCGTAAGACGACCGGCAGGCCGGCCCCGGCCCGCAAGTCGTCGGCCACGCAGTAAAGGCAGGGATCCGTCCCTACGCAGAGAGCGGAGGCAGATCCTGGGGGATCCGACTCTTCGGTTCCGTGATCTTCCCGGAGATCTTCCCGGATCCCCCAGGGCTCATCCTGATACGGGGTCCGCCGACGGACCCCGTATCAGTGGGGGCGCTGCCACCAGTGATGGCGGGCGGGTCGGTCGGCGTCTAGGCCCCGCCCGATGGTCGCCTGGTCTACCTCGCAGGCCCGTGCTGTTGCCGAGGCCGAGAACGTCTGCCCACTTGTTGCCGATTCAGTCCCCTCTCCGTCTGCCATGTCGCCAACCTTTCCTATCTGGCGTGCTCATGGACATGCCCGGGCACGCCCTCGCTGCTCAGAGGCCTGCTCGTTCCACCTCTGGCCGCGAACCGTATTTCTGCTGACCACTCCTCGTGCGTGAATATTTGCCAGCCTTGGCCATTCATATTTGGACTACTCTGCACCAGATATCGGACTGGGAAACCTCTTGCACATCTCTAATTGTCATCTATTCGTTGGGCGCGCGCTGTTAGATCGTGATCATACCAATCAGAAGACAAAGCGACGCCCTTTTGAGCGGCTTTTCGAACGATTCTAGACCGCGCTATATCAGCATTTCTACCGCGCGGCCAGAGTGCTACACTAAATTCCTCTCTGCAATCCTTAAGTCCATTCTTTACTTCCTCATCCAATTTCTGCGACAGCATTTTTATGGAAGCATCGCACTCTGACTCATCATCAAATGCCTCAATTGCGTGCGTTCGCCATTCACGGCGCGTATTATCGTAGCCGTAATGAAGTATTACCCACCGATCCACAGAATCATCGTTAGGATCTACAACTGTCATGAATGGCCCAACTCTCGCTCTGGTGTATTCTCAATTGCAGTTCAGTGACTTTACTTGACCAGTCCCGGATTTAGTAGACGTAGACGGAGAGTACCCCGCCGGGAACTTGACTGACATCACTGCTGTACCGTACTGCTTTCCCGGGTGGCAACCATCGTAAGCAGCATTTGCCGTGACGTACCTAGTGCTCTTTCTCTGAGTGCCGGTAATCGCCTTATATGGTACAGGTGGGTGAATCGTAGCCGTTACGGCTACCGATGACACGTTTGCATCACATGAAGCTGTGGCGACATAATTAGTTGTCCCATTGACATGATGAGAGTCGTGGACATACTGTCGAGGATCGAGAGTGCAGGTTATTGTTGACGCCGTTGTTCTGGTACCAGCTGCTTTCGAGCTCTTTGTTGCAGTTACAGTCTGCGGCCCTGAAGGTTTTACTGACGCGACTGATGTGTTCGCGTGTTTTGCGGCAGTGCTTTGATTTGGTTGTGCTTGTGTAGCAGTTGCTGATGTCGCAGTGATGCCCCCATTACCATAGCTGTGATTATGGCGTAGTCTTTACGCTTCATTGCGCCCCCAAATAAGCATGTTAGTTTGCTATTTTGAATAGGATACGAGACATCGCCATGACTTGTCAAGGGCAGAAGTAGAAAGAATCGGGGGGTATCAAGAAAGATGTGCTTTCATCAGGACGAAAGCGGATGGGTCCGTTCGACTTGGTGACGAATGATCCGGCCTTGCGTCGCGGAGACCAGGCCGGCGAGTTTGTCGAGCAGGGCCGCCGTGGCCTCATCGTCGGGCACATCACTAAAGGGACGAACAACCATGACGGCTAGGGCCAGAAACGATCGATCACACGGTGAGAACATCGGCAATAGCCCAATTGCGGTGTGCTCAGCGCCGTGGGCCGCCCCTGCCAAATGGACGGCATCTAACTTGAGGTCGTCTACGACTGCGTCCGGGATGACCCACCAGCAGGCTTTAGTGATCATGGTGTGGGTGGGCATCTCAAGGGCCACTGAGTCCCACACATCGTTAGTGATTTCGTCGCGACGCAGGTACCCAACGACCTGCTCCGTCAATTCCACCTGTCCGTATGCCACGTACCCGCGCCCGAAGTCGCGACGCCTCTCCTGCCGAAGGATTCTCACCGTCGACGCTGATTGCGGTTGAGTCCAGTATCCCGGCAGGTCCTGGTGCACCAGAGCATGGTGCTCTATCGGATGGTATTCATCGACTAGCCACTGATCCCCTTGGTGTAGGTACACCGCGCCTGGATGCACGGTACGGTCTGCGGTGGCTTCGTCGGCCACCCCGATGATCCTCCCAGTGGACATATCGACAATGTCAATCCCCTTGCCTGCCGCCGATCGCAGGTCGATGGCGTCGACAGCTCGCTCTGGCCGGGTCCAGAACAGCCGATTCCCGCGGCGGCGCAGTACGTGTTGGCCAGCCAGCATGTCGCACATCTCAGTAAAAGCCGATCCGTAAAACTCTTCGTCGGCAGGGGAGAGGTACGCCTCCTGGGCGGCTGCAGCTAGATGCGGGCCGAGCACGTACGGGTTATCCGGGTGCAGGACAGTCGCCTCCACCGAGGACGAGAACAACAACTCGGCGTGCCCAAAGAGGTATTGGTCCAACGGATTTTCCCGGGCTACGAGCACCACCAACGCATCATGCCCGGACCGTCCGGCACGACCAGCCTGCTGCCACAAGTCTGACAACCGTCCTGGGTACCCGGCGATAACGACGGCGTCCATCCCTGAAATATCTACGCCCAGTTCCAGAGCATTCGTCGCGACGACAGCCCGCACCGAACCGTCCTGCAGCCTGGCCTCGATACGTCGTCGGTCCTCGGGAAGGTATCCGGCCCGATACGAGGCGACCCGAGCCCCGCTGGTCACCCTGTCCTGGGCATGGGCAGAGATGACCTCTGCTAGGGAACGCGAGGCGACGAAACATATCGTCTGTAATCCGGCATCGGCCAGGTCAGCTACCAGTCCCGTGGCATCGTTGCTCACCGACTCGGCGGGCTGCCACAAGATGACGTCACGGCCCGGGTGCGGGGAACAGTCCTCGTCAACAACCTCTACCTTCTCTACCCCGAGCAGACGAGCCCCGGCCTCGGCTGCGTTCGTCGAGGTCGCGCTAGAAAGCAGGAATACCGGATCTGCGCCATGCATCCGACAAAGCCGGCGTAGTCGGCGAATAACCTGGGCCACGTGTGCTCCGAAGACTCCGCGATATCGGTGGGCTTCGTCAATGACGACATATCGCAGACTTCCGAGCAGGGAGGCCCACCGCGAATGAGATGGCAGCACGGTGCGGTGCAACATGTCCGGGTTCGTGAGGACGTATCGGGCCTGTTCCCGGGCGAAGCGACGCTCGGCGTCGTCGGAGTCGCCGTCGAGGGTAGAGACCAGCCAATCCTTCGGCCCAACCTCGCGACAAACGCGTTCCTGGTCGTGGGCTAGGGCCTTCGTCGGGGCCAGGTACAGGGCGCTGTTGCGGTGCAGGCGATCCCGCAACGATGCCGGCAGGTCAGGAGTTGGCGGCTCTGGCAGCACTGGGGCGGCCGATGCCGTCGCAGCCATGATCGGCAACAAGTAGGCCAAGGTCTTGCCCGATGCCGTTGCGGTGCAAATCGCTGCATGACGGCCCGCTTTTGTTAGCTCGGCGAATCGTGCCTGGTGCTCCCACGGCCGATGTATCCCGGCAGCCTCGACCGCTTGACGACAATCCTCAGGGAACCACGGCGGCCACTCACAGGTGCGTCCTGCTGCGGCCGCGCGATGATCGAGGTAGACCACCTGAGGGCTGGCCAACAACCGCGACACAGCGTCGCGGGTTGACGGGACAGATGGAACGATCACGCGCCAAGATTGCCACTATGGGCAGACACCTCACCGTCGACGAGATCGAACAGTTGCGGAACACTTTCACCGATATCGGGTACCTCACTGACCCCGTCATGGCCGCTATTGAGGACTCTGGGCAGGCCGGGTTGACGAGAAATAGCACCACGCCGGCTTTGCGGGCTCTGGCAGGGCGCACTGATGCTCTGGCTGGCACTATCCGACTATGGCTGTTGCAGCAGCCCGTTCCCGTTGAGCAGTTGGCGCCGTTGCCGCTGCAAGCCCTCGCTGAGGCTGGCATTGTCAGCATTGCGGGATCGACAGCTCGCGCCCTGGTCGATCTGCGCCCCTACGGATCCCCCGATGACGGCGCGTCGGGGTGGACCGTCTCTGACCTCACCCCAGGCTTGGATAAGGGCATCACTCAAATCCGCCCTGACTACGTACTAGGCGTTTCCCCGGCATCAGTCTCGCTGACTCAGATGGCCGTTCCGACTCACGTAGGACGCGCCCTCGACTTAGGCTGCGGATGTGGCGTCCAGTCCCTGCACCTGTCGCGCCACGCGGACTATGTCATAGCCACTGATGTCAACCCTCGAGCCCTCGAGATGGCTCAGCTCACTTGCCGTCTTTCTCACGCCGACGTGGATATCCGGAACGGATCCCTCTACGACCCTTGCGGAGGCGACACCTTCGACCTCATCGTTACTAATCCGCCCTACGTTATGGCTCCGCCTAGCCGTGATGGTCAACGGCTGGTTTATCGAGAGGGCGGGTTTTCCGGGGACGGCTTGGTTGAGGCCGTGGTTCGTGGTGCCCCTGATCGTCTCAATGACGGCGGGATGCTCCAGGTTCTTGCCAACTGGGCTCACCTAGGTGACCAGCCGTGGTCTGAGAGACTCGCTACCTGGGTCGAGGGGACCGGCTGCGATCTGTGGGTGGTTGAGCGTGAACATCTCGACGTCTGCGAGTACATCGAAACGTGGCTCACCGATGCCGGGTTGGACGGGTCTGCCCAGTGGCGGGCCCGCTACGACGAGTGGTTGTCCTATTTCGACGCCCTCGGCATCACTGGTGTTTCCCTGGGGTGGATCACCCTGGCCAAGGCCGGCCGGGACGATCCCGATCTCTGCTTTGAGGAGTGGCCCTGGCAGGTTGCACAACCGATTGGTGAAAGGATGGCCGGGCGCTCGCAGGCTGTCACCTGGGCGCGTCTCGATGACGAGGACCTGCTTGCCCGACGCTGGCGCATCGCCCCCGACGTTGACAACGAAACCACCGGACGCCCCGGTGCCGCCGATCCCGATCATATTGTGTTGCGTCAGCGTCGCGGGCTGTGCCGGGCCGTCGAGATGACGACGGCCTCAGGGGGAGTGCTGGGTGCTTGCGATGGGGAGCTCACCTTGGCTCAGATCACTGGTGCGGTGTCGGCGATCCTTGAGGTTGACTATGACGCTTTGCTCGCCGAGGTGCTTCCTCTGGTTCGGGAGTGTTTGCGCTACGGGATTCTTGAGACCGCCTGACTGAGCCGAGTGGACACTGACCGTCGCAACCCTCAATGTCACGCCGCAATCATCGCTGCGCTATTTTTGGCGAAGCAATCATTAAAAAGGAGAACCGATGACTGATCACCAGGAGATCCCACTGGCTGAGACCCACCGCTGCAGCTGTGGTGAAACCGACACCGGGCTGCCCGAGCTCGATGTGCGCACTATTGCGCACGCTATCCGTCACGGTGCCGTCATCGGCGCCTTCGCGCAGCTGCAGCCGGGCGCCTCGATGATTCTTATCGCCCCGCACAACCCGCTGCCTCTGCTGAGTCAGCTCGAGCAGATTAACGGAGCCTTGGGCATTGAGTACCTCTCCGAGGATCCCTGGCGTATCAAGCTCACCAAGCAGGCCTGACTTGGGATGTGCCGTTAGGGTGTGAGTGCGCTCCACCCCCCAACCCGCCCCGTTGCGTAGGCTGTAGTAGGTCCATGCGGCGGGCCCGTTGGAGGGCGGAGCGCTTCCTTTTTGGACGAGTTCGAGGTGCCGGATGCGACGGCTGTTGTTACGGTTGACGCGCGGCCACCGGCGACGGTGCCGCTACATTGGGCTGCGGACCGTCCATTTTGGGCAGCCCACATCACGTCAACGGAGAAGGCAGGAATGTCACCGACCAAGAGCCTCGTCATCGTCGAGTCCCCCCATAAGGCCACGATGATCGCCGGGTACCTGGGGCCCAAGTACACCGTGCGAGCTAGCCAGGGTCACGTGCGCGACCTGCCCACTAGCGCATCCGAGGTTCCCGCCAAATACAAGGGGGAGCCATGGGCGCGTACCGGAGTCAACGTCGACGATAAGTTCACCCCTATCTACGTCGTTTCCCCAGAAAAGCGGTCGACGATCCGCGAGCTCAAGAACCTGCTCAAGGACTCTGACGAGCTCCTGCTCGCTACCGATGGTGACCGCGAAGGGGAGGCCATCGCCTGGCATCTGCTTGACGAGCTCAGGCCGAAGGTGCCGGTGCGGCGCATGGTGTTCAACGAAATCACCGAGAAGGCTATCAACGACGCTGTCGCTCGTACCCGAGAGCTCGACACAGACCTCGTCGACGCCCAGGAGACTCGACGCATCCTGGACCGTCTTTACGGTTACGAGGTCTCCCCGGTGCTGTGGAAGAAAGTACTGCCGAAGCTGTCGGCAGGCCGCGTGCAGTCGGTGGCTACCCGTTTAGTCGTCGATCGTGAGCGCGAGCGGATGGCATTCACTAGCGCGAACTACTGGGACATGGAGGCGACCCTGGCCGCCGACTCGGATGAGTTTCAGGCCCGCTTGGTCTACCTTGATGACACCAAGATCGCCACCGGTCGAGACTTCGATTCCCACGGCAACCTCACATCCAAGGTGCGCCGCCTTGACGAAGCTACCGCAAGCGCCATCGCGAAGGCCCTCGAGAAGGCTCCATTCGCTGTCACCAAGGTGGAGTCCAAGCCGTACACCCGCCGCCCCTACGCCCCCTTCCGCACCACAACCCTGCAGCAGGAGGCAGGCCGTAAGCTCGGCTTCACCTCCCAGCGCACCATGTCAGTGGCCCAGAACCTCTACGAGGGCGGCTACATCACCTACATGCGTACCGACTCGGTGGCCTTGTCTCAGGAGGCCATCCACGCGGCCCGCCGCCAGGCTGCCGAGCTCTACGGTTCCGACCACGTGCCGGACAAGCCGCGCATCTACGCCTCCAAGGTGAAAAACGCCCAGGAAGCCCACGAGGCTATTCGTCCTGCCGGCGAGCACTTCCGCACTCCTGCTGAAACCGGTCTGAAGGGCGACGATTTCAAGCTTTACGAGTTGGTCTGGATGCGCACCCTCGCCTCCCAGATGGCCGATGCCAAGGGCGAGACTCTTTCGGTGACGATCGACGCTACCCCGGCCTCACCAGTGAGCCTGCCCGGCGGTGACGTCACCACCGCTAGGTTTACTGCGTCTGGCCGCACTATCACTTTCCACGGCTTCTTGCGTGCTTACGTCGAGTCCGTCGATGAAGGAGCCTCTGACGATGCTCAGAAACGTTTGCCCCAGTTGTCGCAGGGGCAGAAGCTGGATCCGCGCGAGGTGACCGCTAACGGGCACGACACGCGCCCACCGGCCCGCTACACCGAGCCCAGCCTGGTGGCGAAGCTGGAGGAACTCGAGATCGGCCGTCCGTCGACGTACGCATCAATTATCCGCACTATCACCAGCCGCGACTACGTTTTCAAGAGGGGCTCGGCGCTGGTGCCGACCTGGCTCGCTTTCGCCGTCACTAGGTTGTTGGAGGAACACTTTTCCAACCTCGTCGACTACCAGTTCACCGCCGACATGGAGGAAACCCTCGACCAGATCGCCCGAGGTAATGCCGATCGGGTGGCGGTGCTTTCAGCCTTCTACTTCGGCCAGACCAAGTCCGACGACGGTGACGTCCCGACGCCCACCGAGGACCATGAGGGTCTGCACCAGCTCGTCACTGAGCTTGGTGACATCGACGCGCGCACGATCTGCACCTTCCCACTGGGCGATTCTGACGTCGTCGTGCGGGTGGGTCGCTACGGTACCTACGTCGAGGACGCCGAGGGCAACCGAGCCAATGTCGACGACGCGTTACCCCCTGACGAGCTCACCGTTGAGGCTGCCAAGGAGCTGCTGGCAAGCCCGAACGGTCAGGACCGCGAGCTCGGTCTGGATCCGCACAGCCATCGTCCGATTGTGGCCCGCAATGGGAGGTTCGGCCCTTACGTCACCGAAGTCCTTGACGACGATGAGGCCACTGAGATCGTCGAGACGACAATCAAGGAGGGCAAGAAGCGTCGCACCAAGCGCAAGGTGAAGCCGCGTACTGCCAGTTTGTTCAGATCGATGAACCTTGAGACCGTCACCCTTGACGAGGCCCTCAAGCTGCTCTCGCTGCCCCGGGTGGTCGGAACGGCCGCCGACGGCACCGAGATCACTGCCCAGAACGGGCGTTACGGCCCATATCTCAAGAAGGGAACTGACTCGCGTTCCTTGGGTAATGAGGACGAGATTTTCTCCATCACCTTGGAGCAGGCCGAAGCTATTTACGCCCAGCCCAAGCAGCGGGGCCGTGCTGCTGCCAAACCGCCGCTGCGCGAACTTGGCGAGGATCCGACCTCGGGCCGGCCGATCGTCGTCAAGGATGGGCGTTTCGGCCCCTACGTCACTGACGGCCAAACCAACGCGACCCTCCGCCGGGACGACTCGGTCGAGGACATCACCCCAGAGCGCGCTCAGGAACTGTTGGCCGAGAAGAGGGCCAAGGGTCCAGCCAAGAAGAGCCCAGCCAAGAGGAAGACGACGCGGAAGACGACCGCTGGCAAAACCACCTCGAAGAAGTCGACGACTAAGACCGCCTCAAAGTCCGCCTCGTCTAAGGCGTCTAAGGCGACCAAGGCGACCGCGAAGACGTCGTCAGGAAGCTGAGATGATGACGGGCTGGCGTTCGGGCAGCACCGAACCGTTGTACTTCGAGTTGGCGTGGACGGCTGCTCGACCGGTTCCAGCCGACCTGCGCACTTCCGTTGCCGCCGTCGGGGCCCGTCGGACCATCGAATGCGAGGTCACCTTGCTGGACTCCCCGGACCACCGGCTGCTGAGGTCGGGGATTGTCGTCGCCCATCGTGTCGTGGACGGGTTGGGGGAGTGGTACATGGACGCCCCGGAGTGGTCCCCATGGCTGCCGGTGGCCCGGTCAGTAGCCCTCGACGCCGCCGGTGAACTGCCGCAAGACTTCACCTGCCTGGCCCGTCCTTTCCTGCGCGGGGCGACTCTTTGCCCGGTCGCGGCTTTGTCCTGGGAACGCAACGAGACGAGCCTGGAGGCACCCGACTCCACTAAGTTGGCTCTCATCCGAGACGACCGCATCGCCGTCGTCCAGTCGGGGGTGACGACATCGCGGGTTCGTGAGTTGACGATCACCCCACGGCGGGGGCTGACAGAGGGGCAGCGGGAGTGGCTCACTAGCCGGATTCTGGCTCTGGACGGCGTGCCAGTCTCCCGGCACCCTTCGGTCTTGCGACGTCTCGGCCCGGGGGCTGGCGCGCTGACCGATTATCCGCGTCCGCACCTTCATGATGGCGCGGGGGTGCAGACGTGGGTATCGGCTCAGCTAGCCGGACATTTGCGCAACGTCATCGAGGCCGATCTGGCGGCTCGTTGCCAGGGAATGGATTTAGGCCCCACCGAGACCACGCGAACGGAGCCGCGCGTTCTTCCGGAGTCACCCGATCGCACTGATCTGGTGGGGATGGGATACGACCCGGTGACGACGTCGGTTCCGAGCATCCACGACGGGCGCCACGGGTCTATTCGGCCGCTTCAGGAGGAGATTCGGGCGCTATCGGAGGCCCTGGACGCAATGTCGGGTCTGCTTGATCACGCGTGGGTCGAACGTGCCCAGAGCTTGTGTTTGCGGGTGATGGATCTGGATCCCCGTCATGTCAGTATTCATAACCTTCCTCGGGAGTATTACCAGTTGCTCGAGGAGATCACGGCGGCGGCGCGGTCCCCGCGTCTTACCGTTAATCCTGATCAGCCTGCCCGTCCCACTATGAAGCGCATGCTCCGGAAATCGGTTACTGATGCAGTAACCAAGTGCGATGACGTTGAGGATGTACAGGGATGGTCAACAGCCGAGGCCGCGGTTCGCCACGCAGCAGCGGTCGCCGGAATCCTCGACACTGGTCGTGCTGAAAAGCTAGCTAAGCGGCTGCGCCCCGTCGTCAAAGAGATAGCCCCGACTAAGCGCAGCGTGACCGAGGTTGTTGACGTCTCTGAAATGTCTCCTCAGGAAGCTTTTGAGGCCGGACGTGAGGTCGAACGCGCGTGGGCGTCGTTGTCTGCGGCCCGACAGTCGTTTAAGGACGACTGGCAACAGCATCGTCGCAAGATCCTGAAGGCTATCCATGACTGATCAACAGACGGTGGCTGGCCGCGATCTAGGCGGAGTATTTGTTGTTTTCGAGGGTGGAGACGGTGCTGGTAAGACGACCCAGTCCCGACTGCTCGAGCAGTGGCTGACGGCTGAGAGGATCCCCCATCTGATGACTCGCGAGCCTGGAGACTCCTGGCTTGGGCAGCGGATCCGAGAGCTGGTGCTTTCTCCTGACTCGGGACCGATCTCCTCGCGTGCCGAGGCTCTGCTGTACAACGCCGATAAGGCTCAACACGTCGACGAGGTTGTCATTCCAGCCCTGAAAAAGGGCAAGGTCGTCGTGTGCGACCGCTACGTTGATTCGACTATCGCTTATCAGGGGGCGGGTAGGGTCCTCGATCCTGCCGAGGTTGGCCAGCTCGCGAGCTGGGCGACGACCGGCCTGGTGCCGGATTTGACGGTTCTGCTCGACGTCGATCCGTGCGAAGGGGCCGGCAAGATCGCTGCCAAGGATCGTCTGGAAGCTGCTGGTGACGAGTTCCACCTTCGGGTGCGTCAGTATTTCCTTGATCTCGCTGCAGCCCACCCGCAGCGGTACCTTGTGCTCGACGCGCGGAAGACTCGTAAGGAGATCAGTGAGGTCATCCGTTGTCGCGTGGCTGGACTGCTCAATCGGTGAGGAATCGAACGTTGCGGTGTCGGGCTGATCTGCAACGATGATCTTGTGAGTGATGTGTTGACCGGCGTGTGGGCCGATCTCGTGGGTCAGGAGAAGGCCGTCGGGGTACTGCGTCGTGCTACCGAGTCCCAGCCGGGGCGCTCCTCTCATGCGATGAGTCACGCGTGGCTTATTACGGGCCCGCCTGGATCGGGTCGGTCGAATGCCGCGAAAGCCTTTGCAGCTGCCCTACAGTGCGTCGACCATGGGTGCGGGCAGTGCAACGCCTGTCGAACTGCCTTGTCAGGAGCCCATCCTGACGTCACTCTGGTGCGCACGGAGGCACTGTCTATTGGTGTCGACGAGGTGCGTGAATTGGTCCGTCGAGCGGCGATGAATCCGGTCCATGGGCGTCACCAGGTTGTCGTCGTCGAAGATGCGGACCGCATCACTGAGCGTGGGGCTGACGCCCTACTCAAGGCCATCGAGGAGCCTGCGCCGAAGACCGTCTGGCTGCTGTGTGCCCCTACTCCTGAGGATGTCATTGTCACGATTAGGTCGAGGTGTCGACGCCTTCACTTGGCTACTCCGCGCGATGAGGCTGTGGCAGATTTACTCGTGCGGCGCGACGGGATTGCCCCGGAGCTGGCTGCCGAAGCTGCTCGCGCTGGTCAAGGTCACATCGGGCGGGCGCGGCGCCTGGCTAGTGATCAGGAGGCTCGAGCCCGACGCAGTGCCATTGGTGAGCTTCCTACCCGGTTGCGGAGTCTGGGGGACTGCTTGCAAGCAGCCGAGGACCTCGTTAATCAGGCCAGTGAGGAAGCCGCAGCCGCTACCGCACAGGTTGATTCGGCCGAGCGGGCCGAGCTGGAGAAAGCTTTGGGATTTGGCTCCTCTGGTGCACGACCGCGCAATGCTCAAGCTGCTATGCGGGACCTTGAAAAGCAGCAATCCGCGCGATTGAAACGGTTACAGCGTGATGCCCTGGATCGCGTTTTGACGGAGCTGACGGCTTACCATCGTGATGTGCTGGCTATCCAAACCGGTGCCGTGCGTCCTGAGGAGGAAAACGCGTTACGAGGTGCTCGCCTTGTCAACGCTGGCTGGTCAGGGGCCCTTCATCGGGTAGCAGACTCGCACAGTCCTGAGCACACCGTTGCCACGATCGATGCGATTCTTGCGGCGCGCAATAGTCTAGAACGCGGCGTCACCCCGCTGCTGGTGATGGAAACTCTCCTTATCGCTATGACGGGAGCGGACCATGCCCGGTGGTGAAACCGCCTGTCAAGTGACGAAGTGAATAACAGCGGTGTGTTGCGTCGCTGTGGCAGCGAGTTTCGTGGCACAGTGTGAGTGTGCCGCGCCGTATCCTCGGTGCGGTCCCCAAGTCGTGAGGATTGAGCGTGAGCAAGGCGATCAAGAGGACTGCAGCGGACTCCACCGACGCCGAGACGACCCGGGTCATCCGGACGGGGGCCTCCCGTGTGGATGCCGATGCCAACCCCACTGAGGTCATCAACCCTAGTGACTCAGTGGACTCGCAGCGCACCAGCGTCATCGACGACGACGTTTTCCGTCCTGACTCTGAGACGACTCGTGTTGTGGACGATCGCGAGTTCAAGGAGGAGCGCCGTCGTCGCGAACTAGCTGAGCAGCGTGCCCGTGAGCGCGCCGACCGTCAGGCCATCGAGGCCGAGCGTCAGCGACGCGCTGCCCATGCTGAGCCTGAGCCGGAGCCGGTTGCTGAACCGGCCCCTATGCGCACCACCGATAAGGCCATGGCGTCGCTGGGTCTGTTCCTGTTCCGCCTCATCGTGGGCGGGGTTCTTGGGGTTCACGGATTCCAGCACCTCACCCAGCGAGACCTCACCTTGCGCGCGGTACAAACCCTTCCGTTGCCCAGCGGATACGCCCAGACCGGCGTGTGGGTGCTGGGCATCTGCGAGTGCGTTGCCGCAGTGTGCATCATTCTTGGCCTGTTTACCCGTGTCGCGGGAGCCGGCGTCATCGCGATCACGGTGCTGGCGTTGGCCTTCATCTTCTGGGGCAGTTTCGCCATCTTCAAGACGATGGGCTTCAAGGGTGAGCTGGAGCTACTGCTGGCTGGTTGCGGTGCGCTGTTGCTCTTCCTGGGTGCCGGCGGGTGGTCCATTGACGCCGCCTATCGGCACAGCCGTGCTGCTGCTAAGGCAGAGGAGGTCGGCTACTGAGCCGAGTCGCAGCGGTCGCCTTCCGCGAATACGGTCAACTTTTCCACCTCGACGTCGGGGCTCTCGACGTCGAGGTGGGTTCGTGGTTGTTATATCCCACCCCGGATGGGCCACTGGTGTGCCGGTGTGTGTGGGGCCCTGAAGAGGTTGATCTCGACGGGAAGTTACCGACGTGCCCTGGGGTAGCTGACGATGCTGCAGTTGCTGCTGCAGCGCGTGATCGACGCAACCGAGCCGAGATCTTGGAGACTGCCCGGCGCACTGTTGAGGATCTGGGCGTCGACATGGAGGTCTTGGCGGTCGACCTCGTCGAGTCCGATGGCGGCCGTGTCATCGCGGTGTATTTTCGCGCCCCACACCGAGTGGAGTTTGCGACCATCGTTGGCCCCCTTGCTGGGCGGCTACACGCCAGAATTGATCTGCGTCAGCTTCGCGGTCGCGATACGGCTAGGGTCGTCGGTGGAGTCGGGGTGTGCGGTCGTTCGTTGTGCTGTTCGACCTTCCTGCCCGAGCGGTTGACGGTGCCAAATCGTCTTGTCAATGAGCAAGGAATGGCCTCTAACCCCTTGGTCGTGACCGGGGCATGCGGCAAACTCATGTGTTGCCTGCGTTACGAGTCGCCTTATTACGCTGATTTTGAGGCTGCCCTCGGAGAGGCCCGCGTCCCGGATGGTTCGGGATGTCCGCTGGTGTCGGCGTGTTCTCGCAGGCGGCACCAGGAACATAAGGACGCCTGACCCCCAGGAGGAGCTCAATGACACGACGCGATTCGCGACGACGCATGATTGCGGCGGCTTTGGTGGCCAGTTCCCTGTTCACTGTTACCGCATGTACCTCTAAGGAGTCTGGGTCTACCCAGTCGGCCTCGACGGGTCGGCAGTCAGGGGATCGGTCGAGTGCCTCGCCGTCAGTGACAGCCTCGGTCACACCAGCTGTGGGTAAGGTCGACGCCAATCCGCCGGTAGCCTCTTTTAACCCGAAGGCACACGCCCTTATGGAAGGCCCGGAGAGCCCCGATCGGCAGACCATGCACCCAGCCGGAGGCGACAAAATTTTCGGCAAGGCACCTGCTGGTAAAGGAATGAAGCGGTACCTGTCGCGCAAGATTTCCTGGCACAGCTGTGGAAAGTTCCAGTGCGCAGATATTCCGGTGCCGTTGGACTGGGATGACCCGGACGGCCCAGCAATTACGTTGGCGCTCAAGCGCAAACCGGCTGAGGGTGCTGCCAAGGCGACCCTCTTCGTTAATCCCGGCGGCCCGGGTGGTTCCGGCCAGGAAATGGTGAATTCCTTCCAGTCATCGGCTTTCCCTAACCATGACGTCATTGGGTGGGATTTACGCGGTACGGGGGCGTCGACTCACGTCGATTGCGGCCCGGCAAAAGCGATGGATGACCTGTTCAACCTGGATGCCTCCCCTGACAACGAGGCTGAGTGGAATGCGCTTGTCCACGGTGCTAGGAACTTTGCGCAAAGTTGTCGAGCACACTCGGGGCAGCTGTTGGACCACGTCTCGACGATCGACACCGCTCGTGACCTCGACTACTTGAGGTATCTGGTGGGGGATAGGAAGCTTGATTATCTCGGCATTTCGTATGGCACCTTCCTCGGTGCTACCTACGCCGAGTTGTACCCAGGCCGCGTCGGACACATGGTGCTGGACTCGACGGTGAACATCACGAATCACGACACCGTCAGCCAAATTGTTGGATTCGATCGAGCTTTTGGTGATTTTGCGAAGTGGTGTGCCAAACAAGGGAAACGCTGCGCTTTGGGAACAAGCGAGGCTGAGGTTCGTAAAGCGACATTGAACTTCTTGGACCGTCTCGATGCTCATCCCATGAAGGTTAAGGACCGAGAACTGACGCAGAGCCTGGCGGGCACCGGGATCGCCTTGTTCCTGTATTCGGGTAAGGAGGCCTATTCGTACCTGCTCGTTTCCCTCGTTGGGGCCATGAAGAATCGTGATGCCAGCTACCTTTTGACGGCCTCTGATCTCCTCAATGGACGTGGCAAAGACGGTAAATGGGAGACGATCGCTTCGGCTTTCCCCGCGATCTCGTGTCTCGACCAGGCTGATTTTGGTCTGAAGCACGCGCGTCAGAAGTGGCCCAAGGAGGTAGCGAAGGCCCCGACATTGGGTAAAGCACTGGGTGAGACGCCAACCTGTGAGGTATGGACGGCTCACCCGGCCCCCCAGTTGTACCTGACTGCTCAGGGAGCAGCGCCAATCCTGGTGTTGGGAGCTACCGGTGATCCTGCGACCCCTTATGAGCAGGCCAAGTGGATGGCTGATCAGCTTAAGTCCGGTGTGTTGCTGACGTGGCGAGGATCCGGTCATTCCGCGTGGGAGCTGGGTAACCAATGCGTGAAGAAGGCTGTTGAGGGGTACGTCAACGACGGAAAGACCCCCAAGGGCAACACGGTGTGTTGATACGCCGTTACCTGACCTATTTTGAGCGACGTGCCGAGGATAAACGTGCGCGATCGTCGGGAGGTTTGGGAAGCGTCGTTACCCTTGTTTTCGTGAGGAGGGATCGCTCATGACCTTGGGCCAGCGCCACGTCATCGGCATTGTGGTGCGCGTTGTGGGCCTTGCCCTGCTCGCGGGCATTTTGCTCGCGCTGGAGTGGGCGTGGCGTTCACATGCGTGGAACGATCTCAAAGCTGTAGACGGGCGGTGCGTCCTGGTGGGCGCGAGAGTTGACGATGGGCGTATTCGGACGGTGGGGTGCCGCCAGAACGGTGCCCGGTACGTTAAAGACGTTGTCAGGCCTTCGTCGCAGTGTCCTCAGGGGCTGACCCGGGTGTCGGTACGCCACGAGTTGAGCCACGATACGGGGTACGTCGGGGCCCTGTGCGTGCGCAATCCTTAATTGCATCCCCCTCCCGCAAAAGTCCCAGAACCCGGCTAGGACAGTATCGCTCGACGCAGCACGTCTAATGGCAGAGCTCCCATCCGCAGCGCCGTGGTGTGGAACTCTTTAAGATCGAAGTTTGGATCCTTAGCCTTCGCGGCCTGGCGCAGTTCCAGCCAGGTGCGTTCACCGAGCTTGTAGGACGGTGCCTGTCCGGGCCAGCCGAAGTAGCGGTTGACTTCGTAGCGGGCAGATCCCTCGTCCATAGCGACGTGGTTGTTGAAGAACGTCCAGGCCTTGTCCCAGTCCCACTCGCCGCCACCGACCTCTTCAGGGGCAGTGAACTGGCAGTGCAGTCCAATGTCGAGGACGACGCGGGCGGCACGCATGGACTGCCCGTCGAGCAGGCCCATGAAGTGGCCGGGATCATTCATGTAGCCGAGGCCGGCCATCAGCCATTCAGCGTAGAGAGCCCAGCCCTCGCCGTAACCTGACGTCCAGTAGTTGCGTCGCCACGAGTTGAGCTCGTTACGAGCTGCGATGGCCGACGACGTCTGCAGGTGGTGGCCCGGAACGCCCTCGTGGTAGACGGTGGTCAGCTCACGCCACGTGGTGAAAGTGTCGACTCCTTCAGGCACCGACCACCACATCCGGCCAGGACGGGAGAAGTCGTCAGAAGGCGGGGTGTAGTAGACGCCGCCGTCATGGGTGGGAGCAATCATGCCCTCGATGCGACGGGCTTGGGTGGGGACCTCGAAGTGGGTGCCATCCAGGGAGGAGATGGCTTCGTCCGCGCGCTCCTGCATCCAGGCTTTGAGGGCTGCAGTGCCAGTGATCTGGTAGGCGGGATCGGCGTCGAGGATGGACATGGCCTCCTTGACGCTCGCTCCTGGGCGGATGCGTTCAGCTGTTTCGCGCTGCAGCTGTTCTATGCGGGCGAGCTCCTGTTTGCCCCACTCGTAGGTCTCGGCGAGGTCGACGGTGGTGCCGACGAACTGGCGGGACGCCAGTCGGTAGCGGTCGATGCCGACGGCGTCGGTTTCGGTAGCTAGCGGGGCAATCTCGCAGGAGAGGGTTTCGGCGGTGCGGCGGAAGTTCGCCTTGGCCGCGTCGATACCTTCAGCGAGTGCGGTCTGCACAGAGTCGGGTAGCTGACGGGATGTGGTTCGTTTGAGGTAGTCATCGAAGAATCCACCGTCGGAGGTCCATGCGGTGATCTGCTCGACGAGGAGGTTGACCTGGCGGACAGCTGGCGGGGTTCCGGCGTCGACGGCGGCGCGCTGGCTCTCCAGCCAGCCGTCCAGCGCCGGGCCGGTGGCATGAAGGCGACGTGCGACCGTCGAGACCTGGTCGGGAGTCTCGGTTGGCATGGCGTCGTAGACCTCACGGATCGTGTGGATTCCCGACGCGATGCCGTTGAGAGAAAGGAGATCGTAGCCCTTGTCGTGACTTTCTGCGTCTAAACCCAGGCTGGCGCGCATCGCCGAGACGGTGACCCGATCAGTGTCGTCGGCGGGCATGGCCTGGTCGAGTCGGTCGAGGGTGTCCATGGTGAGACGGTATTGGGCATCCAGCCCGGCAGGGGACAAATCGTCGTATTCGTCCTGGTTAAGATCCAGGCCGAGCGCGGTAGCGAGCGTAGGGCTGGACGCCACCATGGCATCCCAGTGGTGGTCGGCAACCTCGTCGACCTCTGATCCCATCTGATGGGCGGTATGTGCGTTGTCGTTGGTCACACAAAGACGCTATCGCGAGCCGACGACGAGTGTGAGGCGTGTGGTGTTCCACCAAGAAGTGTGTTGGTTTCGTGAAGTGGTAGTTGTGCCGGTATAGTTGCTCCGGCCTGCTGCGGCAGGCGTGCCAACTTAGCTCAGTCGGTAGAGCGACGCTCTCGTAAAGCGTAGGTCACGGGTTCGATTCCCGTAGTTGGCTCCAGAGCGGGTCCGACAACTGTTCCCCTATTCCTCTGGATTCTGTGGATTTTCGGTGTCTCTTTTCTGAACGTCCTGACGTGCACCCAGTTTTTCTGCACGCCGTGCGGCCCGAACGCGCAACAACTTTTGCACTTGGGAGGACGACAACTGCAAGGTCCATTCTGAGTTCTGGGGTAGCACCCATCGGCGGTGATGCGCCAAAGCTGTGAACCCTAGCCCGACCAGGGTCGCGAGCACCATCCCAAAGGATCCGTAACCGCACTTTTGTGCCACCACCATGACGACGGCTGAGGCCAACGCCGGAGTGGCATAGAGGTGGTTGCCACCGAAGACTTGCGGCACGTTCCCAGCGCAGACGTCACGAATCATTCCGCCACCGACGGCTGTCATGAGCCCCAGTAACAGGGCCGGCATGATGCCGAAGCCCGCAGTCAGGGTTTTGAGCGCCCCGGTAGCTGCCCAACATCCCAGCACCATGCCGTCAGCGAGGATGAGCGCGATGCGCCAGGGGCGGGATTCCAGCTTCCACAGCATCGCCACGCCAGCTCCAACTAGAGCGACTGTCAGGTAGCGAGGATCGGTGAGAGCTACTGGGGGAGCAGCTCCTAACAGGATGTCGCGAACCATTCCGCCGCCCAGAGCACTAGTAATTGCTAAGACGCAGAAACCTACAGCGTCGAAACGCTTAATACGGGCCAGCCGACCTCCCAGCACTCCGTTGAGGAGTACACCGGTGAGGTCGATGGCGCGAAAGATTTCGGGTAGGCAGGCGTTGAACTGGGAAAGCATCGCTGACAAGGTACCGTAGCGGTCCGCTCAAACCCGACTTGCGACCGCTCGTCCGAAGGGGTCGAACTTGCCGATCGGGCAGGGCCGACGCTCAGCCCGTCATCCACGCCAGGTACGATCAACTCACCACGATTCATCGGTTACGGTCCGGCGATACGGTTCGGTCCGTCCAGCGGAATTGCAAGGGGACGCATGTACGACAGCATCATCATTGGCGCGGGTCTAGCCGGACTCACGGCTGCTGAAGAGCTCGCATCCGCAGGACACTCGGTGGTGGTCCTGGAAGCTCGAGCTCGGGTAGGCGGTCGGTTGGAGAACGCCGAGTTGTCCGACGGACAGGTCGTTGAACTGGGGGGCCAGTGGGTTGGAGAAGGGCATGAGGAACTTCGCTCTCTCCTTTCCTCACAGGGGCTGGAACTAGTTGATTCCACTGACGGTGACGTCGTCGTCAAGGCCAGGGGCAGGGTCTCGCACGTGACGAATTCGTCCGGGCCGTCGGCTCATTCTCTCAGCCCCTTCGAATTGGCCGACCTCGGTCAAGGGCTGCTGAGGTTCCGTCGTCTGGCTGATCGTGTTGCCAATAACAAGGGCTGGGCGGCTGCTAATGCTACTTGGCTGAGCCAGTCGCTGAACCAGTGGACAGTCTCGAACGTTCGTACCGACGCTGGTCGCGGCTACATCATGGACCTCTTCGGTCGAGCCTTTGGTGTCTCTCCCGATGACACCACCCTTGTTGACGGTTTGGCTAAGGCCAACGCCGGTGTGGACTTGGAGTCTTTCGTCGCCGTCAACGGCGGGCTCAAGCAGCAGCGCGTCAAGGGCGGGGTTGCTCAGGTTGCCTGCAATCTCGCCGAGCGTCTCGGTGACGATCTTAAACTTTCTAGCCCGGTCCGATCCGTTCATAGTGACGACGATGGCGTCACCGTCACCACTGTCGACGGCACGGCCTACCAGGGGCGTAGCGTCATCGTCACCGTGCCGCCACGGCTGCTTAAGGGCATTAATTTTGAGCCAGCGTTGCCTGCCGAGCGCCTCGAGTTGGCCGACAAGGTGCCGGCCGGCAATGTCATCAAGGCCTACCTGGTCTACGACAGCCCGTGGTGGCGAACTTCTGGTGCTTCCGGCCAGATGGGTGCTGACGAGGGCGCTGTCCGCGTCGTTTTCGATACGTCTGACGACGAGACCGGCAAGGGCATCCTGATGGGCTTCTTCGAAGGCACCGAGGCTTCCAGCTACGGGAAGCTTTCGGTCGGCCTGCGTCAACGCGCTTTCGAAGAGGTCGTCGAGTCGGCCTTCGGTAAGGCCCCTAACTCGCCGATCGAGTACCTTGACCGCGACTGGCTCGCTGAGCCCTATACCGGCGGGTGCCACGGAGCCCACTTCGCTCCCAGCCTATGGACGACCACGGGGCCGATCCTTGCCGAGCCGCTGGGGCGGGTACTTTTCGCCGGAGCTGAATACGCCTCTTCCTTCAACGGCTATATGGAGGGTGCGCTGCGCGCTGGTGCTCGTGCTGCTCAGGAGGCCGTCGACCTTTTGTGAGTCGGCTCGCAACTCAAAGACCAGGCCACTGATCTCTGCGGCGAATCGCGCCACAGGGGTAGCGGCAATGTGACAGGGCGAAGGATGCCCTATCCTTGAGCAGCCACTCATGGACGGAGATGAGAATGTTTTGTGCGCGATGCGGCACCCAGGTGGGTGCGCACGATGCAGCCTGCCATCAGTGCGGACTGAACTTGCGTTTACCCGGTGCTGTGCGCATGACTTATCCCGGTTCCGGTGACGAGACGCGTGTCGAGAGCCCGGTGGGCGAGGGGGAGTTCCCGACGCGGGAGATCCCCCGGGTGCAAACGCCCTCAGAACCACTGGACCGGGAGGACTCGATGCCAACTCAGCAGTGGCAGGACTCCATGCCAACCCAGCAGTGGCAGGCTCAGGACTCGATGCCGACTCAGCAATGGACTCCCACTAGCCAGCTGGGGTGGCAGCAGCCTCCGCAAGGGCAAGACGGGGATCCGGGGGACTACCAGATGCCCGACGATTGGTTCCGTGACCCAGAGGCTGAGCGCACCCAGGCGATGGCGACGGTTCCTGAAAATCCCGTCTTTACCCCTCCGCCGCCGCCGTCGGCGCCAGCCGTGGCGTACCCGCCGCTACCTTCAGATGACTCCTCGCGTCACCGCAACGTGCTGATTGGTTTAGTGGTGGGCTTATTAGTGCTGATTGTTCTGGGAGCTGTGCTGCTATTTGCTGGCGGCATCAAGGGGGGATCAGGTGGCGAGCCTGTTTCGGTCGCGACCCCGTCGGTCAGCTCACAGCCCGAGCAGTCTTCCTCGGAGGACCCGCAGATGGGGGCGACCTCGATCAACGCCACCCCGAGCTTCCTGACAACCTCGCCCGCGTCATCGAATCCAGTCCCATCAAGCCCAGCTCCATCGAGCCCGCAGTCTCCGGCATCGAGCGCTCGTCAGGTGGCTGATAAGCTGCCTGATCGAGACACCATCTGTTCCTCGTCGGTTGGTGCAGTTGGCGCGACATCGTGCCCATTCGCCCTTCAGGTGGCTGCTGCCATCCCGCCGGGCGCCCAGGGCGACTATGAGGTGGAGGCCCATAGCCCAGTGACGGGCAAGGACTACACCATGAAGTGCAAGACGCAGGAGACCTACACCGTCTGCACTGGTGGCATTGCCGCGGAAGTTCACATTCTGCGCTGAGAGCGCAGATCCTGAAATCACATCGGGCGCTGAACTCCAGCGAGCCGCACCTTGTCGAAGTGTTCGTTAGTGAGGTCAGCCCACGCGCCGTCGACTTCCACCTCGGTGAGGGTTGCGGGCGGGTACCAACAGCCGACTTCATCCTCGGCGCCACTCATAGCGGCAAGTTGCGCTGCCAGTCCGGGGATCGTCGGAGCATGGGCGATGATGAGCAGGTTATCCACATCGTCACCGATTTCTCCGATGCGCTGACGCATAGTGTCAGTGTCACAGTAGTAGAGGGCTCGCATGAATTCGACCGGGCAATCTAGTTGGAGGCAGTCCCAGGTTTGGCGGGTTCGTAGCGCGTCGGATACTAGAGCGTGTCCCACATTGCGCAGCCCTAACCGCTCACCGACCTCGCGGGCCTGACGCCGTCCCACGTCGGTGAGTGGACGTTCCCGATCTCCACCCGGAGCATGGGATGCCGGCTGTGCGTGTCTCATGAGGAATAGCGTGTGCATGGATCTATCGTTGCACCCCGTCGTTGCCGTAGCTTGACGATGGTGGCATGCCGCTAACGGTGACGAGGCGCGTAACTACCTGCTGAACGCTTCGGGACCCGAGCCGAGGCCGGTTCAGGCTTTGACAGCGACGATGAGGTCGCGGTGTATTGCCGAATCGACGCGGTGGCTGAACTGACGCCACAAGTCATCGTCAAGCGGTGTCAGGCCAGCGGCAGACAGAGTCGCTACCAGGTGCTCTCGAGACAAACCTAGGGTGTTCCACGACATACCTAGCGCGCCGCCGTGACGCAGCTGCCCAGCCCATACCGGGATGGCCTCGCCTAACAGCTCGGTAGGAGAGCGACGTCGAGTCGTTCCGCTGTGGGAGCCATGCACTACGCCGTAGGGAGCGTCGGTGACGATGGCGTCGAAGGTTTTGCGGCCCCACAACATTGCCGAATCGACGGCGTCGCCAGTAAAAACACCCATAGTCAAAGGTTCTGCCTTCGGCAGGCGCACCTCAGCGTCGAACCGCTTGCCAAGCGAATGGCCGTTACGTCGCACTGGATGCGTGCCGCAGCTGTGCTTGAGGCGTTTGCGACGCAGCCACGTGGTGATGTGTGCAGCGAGCGCCTCGACGGCTTTGGCGTCCTGCTCGACACCGAAGCCGTTGTGTCCGGCCCTCCAGGCGCATCCCAGCGTCGTGCCGCGCCCGGCCAGCGGGTCGAGGACAGCTAGCCGTTGGCCCTCGTCACGACGGGTTGCGCAGCGGCCTTCCAGACTGGCGAGAGTGAGGTTGAGCAGTAGTCGGGTGAACTGCTCATTGGTCTTGCCCCGGTACTTCGGGATGGTGACGAGGTCCTCATCCAGGACGTCAAGCGCCGGCAGCTCGAGTGGAGCCAGCAGG
The DNA here is from genome assembly GCF_001642025.1 of Cutibacterium namnetense. Classification (GTDB taxonomy): domain Bacteria; phylum Actinomycetota; class Actinomycetes; order Propionibacteriales; family Propionibacteriaceae; genus Cutibacterium; species Cutibacterium namnetense. The sequence continues at coordinate 388,145 of NZ_LWHO01000001.1, forward strand.
TCACCGCGGTACTCAAAACAGGCCAGAGCTGCCGAGGATCCCGCCACCGCGGCCAGGTCGGCCGGCTGGAGGGGACCCTCGCTGCGAACCGACAGGTACTCGACTCCGGCTACGGTCACCGGGGCAACTGATGTGGCGGTGGGACAGGTGAGGGACAGCTCTGCGGCGCACAGTCGTCCCGCCTGCCCGGCATAGACGTGGTTTGCCGCAGGGGCAAGCAGGACCAGGGATTCGGACATGGATGACATTGTGTCATGAACAGTATTTGGCACCCGCAGCAATGCGGGTGCCAAACGCTTATGACATCACGACTCGCGGCCCGCAGTCGGGGCGGTACCGGGGCGCGAGCCGATCAGGCGGTCTGCGGGTGTTCGTAGGAGGTGCCCTTGGCGCGCTCGAAGGAAGCCAGGATCTCGGCCTCAGCCTCGTCATGACCGGTCCAGGTGGCTCCCTCAACCGACTTTCCGGGCTCCAGGTCTTTGTAGACCGTGAAGAAGTGCTCGATCTCCATGAGGGTCATGCTGCCAACGTCGTCAAGGTCGGTGAGGCCGGCACGGCGGGGGTCATCCGCGGGCACGCACAGCACCTTGTCGTCGCCGCCCATCTCGTCTTGCATCTGGAACATAGCCAGTGCGCGGCATTCGATGAGGCAGCCCGGGAACGTGGGTTCCGTCAGCAGGACAAGGGCGTCCAGCGGGTCGCCGTCCTCGCCGAGAGTGCCCTCGATGTATCCGTAGTCGTACGGGTACTGCGTAGAGGTGAACAAGGTGCGGTCGAGACGGATACGACCAGTCTCATGATCCATCTCGTACTTGTTCTTGTTGCCACGTGGAATCTCGATCGTCACATCAAAATGCAAGCTCTCGGGCTGATCTCCCTGGAATGGGTTAGTGAAATCGTCGGTCACGAGGGGCCCCTCTTCTTGTATTGGACACGGTGATGATCGACACTGTATCCGTTTGCAGGAGGGATTTTTCGTGCCACACCCAGATCAACCTAAGCCGAAACCAGCTACGTCGGCACCACGGCGGCGCATGCCGGCATGGGTACCCGTTACGGTCGGCGTCGCAGTGACCGTCATTGTCGTCCTTGCAGTTATCGTCAGTGCCCTGCGGAGCGGGTCACCTACGGGCCAGGCCGGAGGCGGTATCTTTCACCACCACGACGGTAACACCGCCCAGGCGGTGCAACCGGGACGAGGGGTTGTCGCGGCAGCGGCGCCGACGACGCCGTCGGCCAAGCCGATCGCGGCCACGATCGCTAATCGCGTCAAATCTGCAGGTGCAGCCCCTGGTGTGCTGGGTGCCGACATTATGGATGCGGCGACCGGCGAGGTCCTCTACCAGTCGGGTCAGGATTCCCTTCTGACCCCAGCCTCGAACCTCAAAGTACTTACTGCGATTGCGCTGCTGGATTGCACTGACGCCGGGCATCGTTACACGACGAAGGTCGTTGCTAATGGGTCTGCACTGACCCTGGTCGGCGGTGGTGACCCCTACCTGCGCTCGAAGCCTTCGGCCACGCAACCCGAGTACCCGTCGATGGAAGACCTGGCCAAGCGTACGGCGGCGGCTCTTAAGAAGGCGGGGACGACGAAGGTCACCGTCAACTTCGACGACACCCTGTTTACCGGACCGGATTGGAACGCGGCTTGGCCGGTCGACAACTACTCTGAGGAAGTCACTCCAATTACGTCATTGTGGGTCGACGAGGGAATGATCAACAACAGCCCATGGAATCGCAGCAAGACGCCTGCCCTACTTGCCACGAACTCCTTCATTGGCTCACTTCGTAGCGCTGGGATCACGGTAAATGGATCGGTTGCCCGTCACAAGGCTGACGGATCTGCCAAGGAGATTGCGGCGGTGCAGTCGATTCCGGTGGAGGACCTCGTCACCCGCACCCTGGAGGAGTCAGACAACTCTGCCGCCGAGGTTTTGAGCCGACAGATGGCTCTTGCTAGTGGCAAGCCGGGAACCTTTGCTGGTGGTTCCCAAGCTCTCGAGCAGCACCTCAAGAACATGGGGGTGTGGCAGGATGGTGCGGTCGTTCAGGATGGATCGGGGTTGTCAAAGGGCAATCGGATCACCGCGTCCATGCTGTCTCGTGCCTGGCGCAAGGCGCTGACGACCCTGAAGCTCCAGCCGGTCGCGAATGCGGTACCAGTGGGGCGGGTTTCTGGGACTTTGCACAAGCGATTTTCGGATCCGAGCACGGCAGCCGGACGCGGTGTCGTTCACGCCAAGACGGGCAGTCTGCAGGGAGTCATTTCGATGTCGGGGTGGTTGCGTGACGCCGACGGACGAATTTTGGTGGCTTCCTTCATCGTCAATCAGACTGACGGCAGAGCCCGATCGTGGCTCGACGTCGTCTACGGCAATGTGGCCGGGTGCGGCTGTACCCGCTGATGGCACGACGTGAATTAGGGCCAGCAGCACTGACAGTCGCCCAGGCCGTCGAGCGGATGGTGCGAGGGGTTGATCGCTTCGTCGTCGGGTGCTCGGGCGGGGCGGACTCGCTGGCCTTGGCGTTGGCATCGAGGTGGGCGTCGCGTCGGTGTGGATCTGGTGTGAGGGTCGTCATTGTCGACCATCAATTGCAGCTGGGATCTGACGAGGTGGCCGAGCGGACCCGGAAGTTGCTGGCCAGGCGCGGCATGGATGCTTGTGTGCGTCGTGTCGACGTTGACGCCGATGACCCTGACGGCCCCGAGGCGGCGGCCCGGACTGCTCGTCGGGCAGCGCTGCTTGACGTTGCTGGGGAGGAGCCGGTGCTGCTCGGTCATACCCTTGACGATCAGGCCGAGCAAGTGCTGCTGTCTTTGGCGAGAGGCTCGGGGGCGACGTCGCTGGCAGGTATTCGACCGCGGTCCGGCCAGTTTTGGCATCCGCTGTTAGAGGTGCGACGGGACCAGACGGTGCAGGCATGTCGGGAGTGGGAGGTCGAGCCGTGGCAGGACCCCCATAATGGGGATCCACGGTTTCTGCGCTCCCGGGTACGCACGGAGCTCATGCCGGTCATGACAGAGGTGCTGGGCCCGGAGGTAGCAGCTTCCCTCGCTCGCAGCGCGACGTTGTTGGCGGGGGAAGACGAGGTTATTGCCAGGGTCGCCCGGATGTGGGCGGATGAGCACGAGGTGAGCGCCAACGAATTGCCCGGTCTGCGTGGGGTTGAGGTCGGTCTGGCGCGCCGTGTTGTCAAGGGATGGCTGCCGGAGGCGAGGATGGTGCATGTTGACGCCGTCTTGGGCCTGTTGGAAGGGCCTGGTGGTGCTGGTGTGGACGTTCCGGGAGGCCGTGTCGAGGTGAGACAAGGGACTCTGCATCTAACCCGGCGTCGGTGACGGCACATGAGTCGCTAGGCTGATCACGTGCGAGCTTCTGACATTCCTGGAGATTTCGACCACGTTTTGTACACCGAGGAACAGGTGGCCTCCCGTATCCGCGAGGTCGCTGCCCAGATCGACGCTGACTACGCCGGGCGAGAAATCCTTATGGTTGGCCTGCTCAATGGCGCAGTGATGACGATGGCGGACCTGTGCCGCGCGATGACCTCCCATATGTCCATGGACTGGATGGCTGTTTCGTCCTACGGGGCTGGGACTAAGTCCAGCGGCGTGGTGCGCATCCTTAAGGATCTCACCAAGGACATCGATGGCCGTGACATCCTCATTGTTGAAGACATCATCGACACTGGGCTGACGCTGAGCTACTTGGTGCAGAACTTGCGTAGTCGCAATCCGAACTCGATTGAGGTTATGGCGATGTTCCGCAAGCCGGAGGCTGTTACCTGCCCGCTGGATGTCAAATACGTCGGGTTCGATATCCCTAACGAGTTCGTCGTCGGATATGGCCTTGACTATGCCGATAGGTACCGCAACCTTACGGATGTGGCGACGCTGGCACCGCACGTCTACAAGTCTTGAGGCGCGTGATCTCGAGCCGGGACGCCGTGTCGATGGACTTTTTTGCTCTGAGCTGGCTGCGGAACGGGGCAAGGAGGGCTAACTGTTGTCATGCGCTGGTATCGTGACGCTCTGAGTCCCACCCATCATGCCTCTAGGTAGTCTATGAAAAACGCGTCCCGCATCTTCAAAGGTCCTCTGATCTGGATCCTGTTGTGCATCGGCTTGATCATCGTGTTCTTACAGTTCGCCGGGTCAGGGAACGGGTACAAAGACATCCCGACCTCTGAGGCTGTCAGTATCATCAACAGCTCTAAGAAGCTGGATAGCGTCACGCTGACTGACGGTGACCAGGTCATCAAGATCACGGAGAACGACAACAAGAAATATCGCTCGTACTGGGTTGGTAACCAGTCCGATCAGCTCGTTGACAAGCTCAACAGCCGGGTCGAGGCGAAGACGCTGAAGTCGTGGCAGGGTGAGAACCCCGGGCAGAGCATCTGGAAGGCTCTGCTCATCAACTTCTTGCCCTTCATCATCATCCTGCTGTTCTTCTTGTGGGCCATGAATGCGGCACAGGGTATGGGCGGCCGCGGCGGCGTCATGGGATTTGGTAAATCCAAGGCCAAGGTGGGCAGTAAGGACACCCCCAAATCGACTTTTGCCGACGTCGCTGGCTGTCAGGAAGCGATCGACGAGCTGCAGGAGATCCGCGAATTCCTCGCTGAGCCCGCGAAGTTCCAGCGGGTGGGGGCCAAGATCCCCAAGGGCGTGCTGCTGTATGGCCCGCCTGGTACCGGTAAGACTCTCTTGGCTCGTGCGGTGGCCGGCGAGGCTGGGGTGCCGTTCTTCTCGATCTCAGGCTCGGACTTTGTCGAGATGTTTGTCGGTGTTGGTGCCTCCCGAGTGCGTGACCTTTTTGAGCAGGCCAAGGAGGCCGCTCCGGCCATTATCTTCATTGATGAGATTGACGCCGTCGGTCGTCACCGGGGTGCCGGTATGGGCGGCGGCCACGACGAGCGTGAGCAGACCCTGAACCAGTTGCTCGTCGAGATGGACGGCTTCGACGTCCACGGTGGCGTCATCTTGATCGCGGCGACGAACCGCCCTGACGTTCTTGATCCGGCTCTGCTGCGTCCTGGGCGCTTCGACCGTCAGATCGCAGTAGAGGCCCCGGATCTCGATGGCCGTCTTAAGATTCTCAAAGTCCACGCCCACGGTAAGCCCATGGCTGACAACGTCGACCTGGCGTCGATTGCCCGTCGTACCCCTGGCATGACGGGTGCTGATCTGGCTAACGTCCTCAACGAGGCCGCATTGCTGACGGCTCGTGCCAACCTGCCGGTGATTGGTAACGCTGAGTTGGATGAGGCTATCGATCGTGTTATCGCTGGGCCGCAGAAGAAGACTCGTCTGATGAACGAGCATGAGCGCTTGGTGACCGCCTATCACGAAGGTGGTCACGCCCTGGTGGCCGCGGCCATGCCCGGTACGGATCCGGTGCAGAAGATCACGATCCTGCCGCGTGGTCGGGCGCTGGGTTACACGATGGTCATGCCCGACTCTGATAAGTACTCCCAGACGCGCAGCGAGTTGTTGGACTCGATGGCGTACATGATGGGTGGTCGTGCGGCTGAGGAACTCATCTTTCATGATCCGTCGACGGGTGCCTCCAACGACATTGAGAAGGCCACCAAGGTGGCTCGTGCCCTCGTCACCCAGTACGGTCTGTCGGCTCGTGTCGGTACCGTACAGCTGGGATCCGGGGATACCGAGCCTTTCCTCGGTATGACTGCCGGACAGCAGCGTGACTACTCCGACGAGACTGCCAAGATTATTGACGACGAAGTGCGTGAACTTCTTGAAAATGCCCACCAGGAAGCTTTCGATTGCTTGGACGCCAACCGCGAGGTGCTCGACGAATTGGTGCGTCAGCTGTTCGCCAAGGAAACGCTGAGCAAGGCTGACGTCGCCGAGATTTTCAAGTCGCTCAAACGCTGGCCCGAGCGAGGTGCTTTCACCGGTTCGGACAGGCGTGTGCCCTCATCTATCCCGCCGGTTAAGCCGCCGCAGGTCGCTGGCGTGGCAGAGGATGCTCCGCAGGTCGACGCTCCGCGCCGTGGCGTCATTGCCCCACCGACTCCTGAACCGGGTGGGGATCTGCCAGGGGAGAACCCCGGTGAGTGGCAACCGCCGTCCGATTGGGAGCCGCCGAGTGTCGGGGGAGGCAAGCCACCTGAGCCGCCGAGCCCTGGACCGACGAATCCGGGTGAAGGCCCGCAGCCGCCGTCTAGCGGTAATCCCTGGAGCCCGCCTAGGTCCTAATAATCAACGGCCTGCCGCACAATCGCGGCAGGCCGTCGTTCTAGGCTGTCCGCTGTGAGTTCCACGAAATTGTCGGTTGACCGCGAGCGTGCCGCGGCAGCTATCCGTGAGTTCCTGCTGGCGATCGGCGAGGACCCCGACCGAGAGGGCCTGCGCGATACTCCGATGCGAGTGGCTAAGGCTGCCGAGGAGCTGTTCGGCGGGCTGAGCCAAGACCCAGGGGAGCTGCTGGCAACAACCTTCGACATCTGTCACGACGAGATGGTGCTGGTGCGTGACATCGAGCTGCAGTCGATGTGTGAGCACCACTTGCTGCCCTTCATCGGGGTAGCGCACGTCGGCTACATTCCGGCCAAGAACGGCCGGGTGACGGGGCTGAGCAAGATCGCCAGGCTGGTGGAGGTCTATGCGCGTCGCCCCCAGGTGCAGGAGAGGTTGACGACCCAGGTGGCCGACGCGTTGGTGGATCACTTGGACGCCCGCGGCGTGATCGTGGTCGTCGAGGCCGAGCATATGTGTATGACGACGAGAGGTGTCCGCAAGCCGGGAGCCCGGACGGTGACCTCTGCGGTACGCGGGATCCTGCGTAACTCGGCGACGCGAGCTGAGGCGATGGGGCTGATTACCGGGAGGTGAGGACGCCCCGTCGGATCCACCCAGGCGGGTCTACACTGCCGTCGTGATTTCCGTGGACCCCGCGAACACTCATCCGCATCCCGCCCGCACGCTCGTGATGGGTGTCATCAACGTCACCCCTAACTCCTTCTCTGACGGAGGCATGTGGGCCGATCCCGAGGTAGCCATTCGCCACGCCCGCGATCTCGTCGTCGAAGGAGCCGACATCATCGATGTCGGTGGCGAATCCACTCGTCCGGGCACCGAGCGCACCCCCGAGGACGAAGAGCTGCGTCGTGTTCTGCCTGTTGTCAAAGCCCTGGTTGCCGACGGGGTCACCGTTTCTGTCGACACCATGCGCGCCTCGGTAGCCAAAGCCGTTGTTGAGGCCGGAGCGAGCATTATCAATGACGTTTCTGGCGGCAAGGCTGAACCGGAGATCCTCGACGTTGCCGCCGACGCCGGTGTCGACTACGTCCTTATGCATTGGCGAGGTCAGTCCGCCACTATGCAGAATCTCGTCGACTATAACGACGTGGTCGCTGATGTCATCTCTGAGACTGCCCGGCAGGTTGACGCCGCCATGGCTGCCGGAATCGACCGTGAGCGCATCATTGTCGATCCGGGTATCGGTTTCTCTAAGACTGCTGAGCATAACTGGCAGCTCATCGACGCCGTCGACACTTTCCAGGATGGATTCACCGACCTTCGGGTCCTGTGGGGGGTTAGCCGGAAGCGCTTCCTGGGCCAACTCCTTGCCCGCAACGGGGAGGATCGTCCGGCCCGCGACCGCGACGCGAGCACTATGGCTTTATCGACTTATTTCGCCCTTCATCGCGCCTGGTGTGTGCGTACCCACGAGGTTCGGGCCAATCGGGACGCCGTGGAGACCGTCGCCCGTGTTCTTGCTTGACATCTGGCCACTTATTGATGCGGTATCCTACCCAATTGTTGACAAGCCTGATGGTGGCAAACAGGTAATCTTCCGTCATGGCCTACGGACAGATCACCCTAACGGGCATCCGTGCCCACGCGAACCACGGCGTGCTTGCTAGTGAGCGGGAACTCGGGCAGCCTTTCAGCGTCGACGTCACCCTCGACGTCGACATGGACACCGACTCTGACGACCTCACTCACGCCGTCAACTATGCGACAGTCGCACAGCAGGTGCTCAACATTCTCACCGGGGAACCGGTGGGTCTTATCGAAGTCCTGGCTGGCAGGATCGCCGACACCGTTCTCGCGATCAGTCCGCGCGTCCGCTCCGCCCAGGTAACCGTCCATAAGCCACACGCCCCCGTGGGGGTTGCTCTCGACGACGTGGCCGTCACGTGCCGAAAGGATGCCGAGTGAGAACCGTATTTAGCCTGGGGTCCAATATGGAAGATCCCTTTGCCCATCTGCGAGACGCCGTCCGCCTGATCGCCGAAACTCCCGGTATCCACGATGTCGTCGTTTCGCCTGTCTATGTCACCACTGCCGTCGGGGGAGTGGACCAGGACGACTTCCTCAACCTCGTCGTCGTCGCGACAAGTGATCTTCCTCCGTCAGTCTTGTTGGAGCGTGCTCACGTCATCGAGGAGGCCCATGGGCGCGAGCGCACTATCCCGAACGGTCCCCGCACCCTTGACGTTGACCTCATTCGTGTCGGCGACGAAACCGTCACCACCGACGAATTGACCCTCCCGCACCCCCGTGCGCATGAGCGCGCCTTCGTCCTCGTGCCGTGGCGTGACGCCGACCCTGAGGCGGAATTGCCCGGGTATGGCCGGATCGCCGATCTAGTGGACTCCTTCGATGCCGACAAGCTGGCCGATACCGTGAGGCCTTATCCGGGTCGCATTGACGTGGCTGGGGTCACCGTTGCGGGAAGATGGGACCACGGGTACGACGAGGAGGATGTATGACACGGAGCTTGCCACCTGAGTGGGATGACGACCGGCGATCTGGAGACGGCGGCGATCCTCAGGGCAACCTCGCTCCGACCGATTGGAAAGTCATCATCGTGGCTGCTTTGTGCGGGGCCGCCCTGGGATGGTTCGCGCTGAGCATTTACAAAATCAATGACGCCACCGTGCCGATTCTGCCATGGTCTTTGCCGGTGGTCATTCTTGTCGCTGCCATCGCAACGTGGGGGTACGCCCGGGTTTTCCGTGCCAAGGTTGTTGACCCAGAGCGTGAGGTCGAGGCGAGCCAAGGGCTCGTCTCGCTGGCATTGGGCAAGGCGATCGCCTTGTCTGGTGCTGCGTTTGTCGGCGCTTGCATCGTGTACGTGCTGACTTTCGTGTGGCACCTCAACATTCCCTACCCGCGGCAACGTGTTATTGTTGGCGGGGTCACGGCTGTCACCTGCGCCGTCTTGGCTTGGACTGGATGGTTTCTGGAGAATGCCTGTAAGGTTCCTAGGGGGCCCGAGGATCCCGACAAACGTCCTGAGGGGTGACGTCGGGTAGGATCGCGACTCGCCGGGATTTAGTACTTGACCACAGACTGTACTTGTGGTCTCCAGGCACGATATGATGATGCGCGTGAGCGGCGTGCATGATCTCAAACGGGTTGAAAAAGATACTGGCGAGCGCAAAGGCGTGCTCGCTATTCTCATTGTGGCAACGGTTGTTGCCGTTGTGTGCGGAGTGATCCCCTCCATTTGGGTGGTCCGGGCTGGTGTGCTCGTTGCCTTGGTGGGAGCTTGGGTTTCTGTTTTCATGGCGTGGCGCCAAGTTGATGCCATCCGCCACATGCACTTCGACGCTCTCAAAGAGCTTCGTCACGCTGCTTCGGAGCAGGAGAAGCGTCATCACGCCGAGTCCATGGAGATGATCGACACCTTCTCGCGCCGGGTTGGTTCTATCTCGAAGACTCTGGCTGATACCCGTGCCAAGCTCGATCGCGCCGAGAATGAGCTATCGACCCTCCGTGGCGACAAGGCCGCTTTGCAGTACAAGGTCACCGCTGGTAACAAGAAGGTTACTTCCCTCGAGATGCGTATTACCGAGCTGGAGACGGAGCTCGATGCTCTGCTGGCTGACGGCCGCTCTGGACGTCTGGCCACCCTGCGCACCGTTACTGATGCTGGCGTCCCTACCGCCGAAGAGATCTGGGGGGACGGCAACGACGCGACCATCGCTGATCTGTCTCGGGTTGTTTTCCCGCGCTTGTCCAATGAGTCTCGCGAGGCCCGTCGCCAGGCCTGACCCTTAATCAGCCCGCCAAGTGACGTGGGGCCCAGCTACCTTGCTGGGCCCCACGTCGTTGCTTCAGAGCTCACTTATCGAGGTCCCCCAGTGTCCATCCCAAGGAGGCGATGGCGGCCGTGACGTCGTCAACCCGAGTGCCGGGAAGCACGGCCTCCAAGACTTGAACGTTGGCGAAAGTGGGGGTGCGCAAAGCCATCCGCCACGGCGTCGTACCACCGCGGGACTCTAGAAGGTATCCGGCGCGTCCCCAGGGGGCTTCCATAGTGGTCCAGGTGCGTCCTCGAGGGGCCTTGATGGCGGTCGGCAGACGAGTTTCCAGCGGTCCGTCCACACTCGGCAGTCGGTCGAGGATCTGACGGCACAGGCTCGACGACACTATTGCGTCGTTACATAGCGTGGTTAGTCGTGAGTAGGCGTCACCCTGGGAATCTGTAGCGACGTCAGGCCAACTCAGTTCGTTGTAGACTGCGGCGCGCCTCCGGGTGTCTAGGTCGACTCCACTGGCCCGGGAAACGGGCCCTGACAGGCCGTAGCGATCGATCATATCCGCGGGGATGACGGCCACGCCGCGCACGCCGGTGGCGGCACCAAGAGCGGTATGCAGCCGCGGCACAAGCGCATCAGCTTCGTCGAGCCACGTGCCCAATGCGGGCTGCCATTCACTGACTGGATAGATCCGAAGCCCCCCGATACGGGTGATCATGGGATGGATGCGATTTCCAGAGCATCTCTGCCATACTCTTCGGGCGTTTTCAATAGTCGTAGCTATCGAATTTTCAAGGTCGGTATCATCACAGTGATGGCCTACCCATGACAAAAAATATGAGGTGTGAAGTGATTCTGCTGAACTCCGCAAGCAGGGTTCGTATCCACGCCACGCGAGTGGGGATGGTAATGCCCATCGCTTCCTCGATGGCATGAGCCGCGCCAGTCTCGCCGATGAATGGAGCTGTCCAGTCATGACGCGATGCAAGCATCGGAATCTGTCGGTAATCGCGAACTTCGAAGAGTTTTTCATCCCCGCGGTGGAGGTTGCCAATATTTATCCGTGAAGAGGTGATGAGACCGTCATCGACAGTTGTGGCGATAGTGACGAGCCCCGGCCGGCTGGGGTGAAGACGCCCGAGATCGAGTCGAGTTACCTCATATCCTCCACCAGAGTCGTCATCTGGGGATTGACGGGGATGCGTTAACGGCATCGACCCGACGACGAACAGGATCTTTCGTGGGGCACTGAACACATCTTGAGGATGCCGCATTGTGCGCCCGGATGCATCTTCGCGACAACGATTCGTCAGCAAAAAACTGAAGCTGCCTTGTGATTTTTGTGGACATGAACATAAACTGTTGTCAAAAGCCGAAGTTGTATCTGCGGCGCAAGCCTGAAAGGAATGCCATGGCACAGCGTGTGCGTGTTGATCTTGTTGATGATGTGGACGGAAGCCCAGCTGAGGAATCTGTCAATTTCGCTCTTGATGGCGTCAACTATGTGATTGACCTGTCCGTCGAGAACGCCTCCAAACTGCGCGATGATCTGTCCTTGTGGGTTGATCATGCTCGTCGTACTGGTGGCCGCCGTACTCGTGGTCGTCGCCCCACTGGGGGCCCGACCGCTAACGAGGTTCGTCAGTGGGCCAAGAGCCAGGGCTACGAGGTGTCGGAGCGCGGCCGTGTCTCCAATGAGATCCGCGAGGCCTACGAGCGCACTCACTGATTATCGTTATGCGACCGCCTGACAAGGCGTGTCAGTGGCGACGCCGGAGCAAGAGGGCTCCGGCGTCGCGCTGTTCCACCTGGGTTGTGCCAGCGGCGTAAACGGGTATCGCAGATCTGTCGGCAGCGGTTATTAGACTGAGCACACAGGCCGGCGGTCCAGTGCCGTCGGTTGGTTGCATGAAGGTTTCGCGCAACCGCGGGTGGATTGGTCGTCCGGTATTCCGGTGATTGGTCTGCTCCACATACAAGGAGAGTTCATGTTCGAACGGTTCACCGATCGGGCCCGCCGGGTCGTCGTCCTGGCCCAGGATGAGGCCAAGGCCCTGAACCACAACTACATTGGCACTGAGCACCTGCTGCTCGGGCTCATTAGCGAGGGCGAGGGAGTTGCTGCCAAGGCTCTCGAGTCCCTCGACATTTCGTTGGAGGCTGTCCGCGCCCAGGTGGAGGAGATCATTGGCCACGGCACCTCGACGCCGACGGGTCATATTCCCTTTACGCCGCGTGCCAAGAAGGTCCTTGAGCTGAGCCTGCGCGAGGCGCTCCAGATGAATCATTCTTACATTGGCACCGAGCACATTCTGCTTGGCCTCATTCGGGAGGGCGAAGGCGTTGCTGCTCAGGTACTGATCCGGCTGGGTGCTGACCTCAACACGGTACGCAATAGCGTCTTGCAGTTGTTGCAGGGATATCAGGGTGACGAGCGTCAGGCTGCTACTTCTGGTGCCCCCGAGGCTGGCCCGCAGCAGTCCTCGGCGACGATTCTTGACCAGTTCGGCCGTAACCTCACCGACGCCGCCCGTGACGGCGAGCTCGATCCTGTCATCGGGCGCGAGAGGGAGATTGAGCGGGTCATGGTGGTGTTGAGCCGTCGCACTAAGAATAACCCGGTTCTTATTGGTGAGCCTGGCGTCGGTAAGTCTGCCTGTGTTGAGGGTCTGGCTCAGGCCATCGTGCGCGGAGACGTGCCCGAGACCTTGCGTGACAAGAAGATCTACTCCCTGGACCTCGGCTCCATGGTTGCTGGCTCACGTTACCGCGGCGATTTCGAAGAGAGGATGAAGAAGGTCCTCAAGGAGATTAAGAACCGCGGCGACATCATTCTGTTCATCGACGAGATCCATACCCTTGTCGGTGCGGGTGCTGCCGAGGGGGCAATCGACGCTGCTAGCATGCTTAAGCCGATGCTGGCCCGCGGGGAGCTGCAGACCATCGGCGCGACGACCCTTGATGAGTACCGCAAATACATCGAGAAGGACGCTGCTCTGGAGCGTCGTTTTCAGCCGATTCAGGTGGATGAACCGTCGATCCCGCTGGCCATCGAAATCCTCAAAGGTTTGCGCGATCGCTACGAGGCCCACCACAAGATCACCATCACCGACGAGGCAATCACCTCGGCGGCGAATCTCGCGTCCCGCTATATCCAAGACCGCTTCCTGCCGGACAAGGCCATCGATCTCATTGACGAGGCCGGTGCCCGGATGAACATCCGCCGCATGACGGCCCCGCCGGATCTGCGCGAATTCGACGAGCGGATCGCTCACGTGCGGGTGGAGAAGGAGGCCGCCATCGACGCCCAGGATTTCGAGCGTGCTGCTGGGCTGCGCGATGACGAGAAGAAACTTCTCGCCGAGCGTGAGGCCAAGGAGGAGGAGTGGAAGCAGGGCGACGAGTCGGTGCCAGCCGTGGTCGGCCCCGACGAGATCGCCGAGGTGCTCTCTGGAGCTACCGGCATTCCGGTCTTTAAGCTCACGGAAGAGGAGTCCCAGCGTCTACTCCACATGGAGGATGAGATCGGCAAGCGTTACGTCGGTCAGGAGGACGCCGTCAAGGCCCTGTGCCGTTCTATCCGACGCACCCGCGCCGGCCTTAAGGATCCGAAGCGTCCGGCAGGCTCATTCATCTTCGCTGGCCCGTCGGGTGTCGGTAAAACCGAGCTCACTAAGGCGCTTACCGAGTTCCTCTTCGGTGACGAAGATGCCCTCATCACCCTCGACATGAGCGAGTACTCCGAGAAGCACACCGCGTCGCGGATGTTTGGTTCCCCGCCAGGATTCGTCGGATACGAGGAGGGTGGCCAGCTCACCGAAAAGGTACGTCGCAAGCCGTTCAGTGTCATTCTCTTCGACGAGATCGAGAAAGCCCACCCCGATATCTTCAACTCCTTGTTGCAGATCCTTGACGAGGGTCGTCTCACTGACGCCCAGGGCCGTGTCGTGGATTTCAAGAACACCGTCATTGTGTTGACGACCAACCTCGGTACCCGCGACATCTCCAAGTCGGTCAACCTCGGCTTCTCCAAGGCTGACGACGTCGAGTCCAGCTACGAGAAAATGAAGGCCAAGGTCACCGAGGAGCTCAAGGGGCACTTCCGTCCCGAGTTTCTCAACCGCCTTGACGAGATCATCGTCTTCCACCAGCTCACCCCGCCCGACATCCTGCGGATTGTCGACCTCATGGTGGGACAGTTGGAGGATCGTCTGGCTGACAAGGACATGGGCATCGAGGTCACCCCGAGTGCCAAGGAGCTGCTGGCCAAACGCGGTTTCGACCCGCTGCTCGGCGCCCGTCCGTTGCGTCGGACTATCCAGCGCGACATCGAGGACGTCCTAGCGGAGAAGATTCTGTTTGGCGAGGTCAAACCTGGCCAGATCGTGGTGGTCGACGCTGCACCAGAAGGTTCCGAGGAGCCTTTTGTGTTCAAGGGTACGGAGCGCTCCGAGCTGCCCGACGAGGTGCCTGAGGAGTTCACCTCCTCGGCAGGGGAGAATAACGACGGTCAGTAAAGCTGACACTGATTGACGGTTGCGGCCTGGCGTATCGAACGCCTGGCCGCAACCGTGCGTTTGGAGTGAAGCCGTCGGCCGAGGCGAGCAATCCGATAACGGGTAGCACGACGATGAAGGCCGTCACGGCGGGAATACCCACATGGTGCGTTCCTTTCTTGCTTCCGGGGGATATATGGCGTCACTCCAGAAGCGACTGGAACCATCGGGAGGCAGCTTTACCACGGGGCGTGTTGACCGGGAGGGATCTCAGCGCCACCCTTATGTCATGGCAACTGTTGATCTCAACGCGGACATGGGGGAGTCTTTCGGATCGTGGAAGATGGGTGACGATGAGTCCCTGCTGAAAATTGTCACCTCTGCGAATGTGGCCTGCGGATTTCATGGCGGCGACGCCGTCGTCATGGGGCGGACTTGCAAGGCGGCTGCGGAGCAGGGGGTGTGCATCGGCGCTCACGTGTCTTACCGGGACCTCGCCGGGTTTGGCCGCAACTTCATCGACGTTGACCCCGCACGGCTGCGTGATGAGATCATTTACCAGTTGTCAGCGCTGCGTGGAATTGCTGCGGTTCATGGTGCCTCGGTGCGCTACGTCAAGCCCCACGGCGCCTTGTACAACACGATCGTTTACCACCACGACCAGGCCCAGGCAGTTGTCGAGGCGGTTAGAGCTGTGAACTCCGCTACCGGCACTGATGTGGCCATTCTTGACTTGCCGGGGGCTCTCGTTCTTGCCCTTGCTGAGCAGCAGGGCGTCCGCACTCTGAATGAGGCCTTCGCCGATCGGGCTTACAATCCCGACGGCACCTTGGTGCCACGTCGCCAGGAGGGGTCGGTATTGCATGACCCGGATGAGGTCGCCGAGCGCGTCGTGACGCTGGTGACTCAGGGATCGGTGACGGCCATCGACGGCACCGAGGTACCGATCAAGGCCGATTCGGTGTGTGTTCACGGTGACACCCCAGGAGCTGTTGCGATGGCCACGGCAGTGCGTGATCGCCTTGCCAACGCTGGGGTCGAACTGCGAGCTGCCGCATGAGGTTGCTGCCGGCCGGGCGCACGGCAGTGCTCGTCGAGCTAGACGATGCCGGTCAGCGTCGTCGCCTGCATCAGACCTTGATCGAGCATCCGGCGGTGGGAACAGTAGATCTCGTTGCGGCCCAGACGACGGTGCTCATCGACGTCGAGTCACCTGCCCAGCTACCGGGAGCAGTCGCTCATGTCCAGGAGCTTGTCGCCGCGGGATTGGACGGTGTTTCGGAACGAGCCCGAGAAGCCGTCGGGGTGCCAGTTCGCTATGACGGACTGGACTTATCTGACGTGGCGGACCTGCTCGACATGACTACGGACGAGCTGGTGAGACGCCACAGTGGCCAACAGTGGACGGTGGAATTCGCCGGGTTCATGCCCGGATTTGGGTACATGTCCGGAGCTGATTGGCCTTACCGGGTCCCGCGTCGGCATACCCCCCCGGACCAGGATTCCGCCAGGCAGCATCGCCTTAGCTGACGGATTCACCGGTGCTTACCCGCAAGCCTCCCCAGGCGGCTGGCAGATCATTGGCACAACTGATGCAACGTTGTGGGATGAGCAGACTGACCCGCCGGCTCTACTGCTCCCGGGAGCCGTCATCAGATTCCAGGTGGTGAACTCATGACGTACTTCGTCGTGGAGGCAGCCGGGCCGAGAACCCTCATTGAGGACGCTGGACGCCGCGGCTGGGCGGATCTAGGAATCAGTGGCTGCGGAGCATGGGATCGCCAGGCCTATCTGGACGGTGCCCGGCTCGTCGGCAATGGTGCTGGCTTGGGGTGTCTGGAGATTCTGCTCGGGCCGGTGCGGCTGAGGTGTGTCGGGGGACCTGTTCTAGTTGCGGTAACTGGGGCAGATGCCCAGGTAGAGCTGGACGGAGCGCCCCGACCCAGTGGCTGGGGATTTCTCGTCACAGATGGTCAGACGGTGAGCATCGGCGTGCCAACAACCGGCTTGCGAAGCTATTTTTCCGTGACCGGAGGGATTAACGCGACGTCTACCTTTGCTAGCGTCTCTGCCGATCCGACCCGTGGGATGGGCCCCGCCCCGCTGAAGGTAGGTGACCGCGTCAACGTCGGTGATGGCCCCGCCGGCCTCATCTCGACGACACCGGTCAACATTCCCCAGGCGCCGATGGAACTCGTCCTTCATGGGGTGTGGGGGCCTCGCGACGATTGGTTTACCGATGCTGGCAGGCGTTGCCTGGAGCAGACGCTCTGGCGAGTCGGGGAGGCGAGCGATCGTGTCGGAACGCGGCTGGAAGGGCCACCCCTGGAAAGAGCGGTGACCGGGGAGCTGACGAGTGAGCCGATGATGCGCGGCGCGATCCAGGTACCTACCTCGGGAGTGCCTCTGGTCTTTGGGCCCGACCATCCGACGACCGGAGGTTATCCAGTTGTTGGGGTTGTTGATCCAGAAGATGCTGACCGTCTTGCCCAGGCTCGAGCAGGGGTCGTTGTGAGGTTCGTGATGATCGTTCATGACTGGTGACGGCAACTACGTTGAGATCTCAGCTGCAAGCATGATGCCTAGTCCAAGGCTTGTTTTCGGACGTGATCCGGCTGGCTTTCGCCACGATGTGGTCGGCTTTTTCGCCGACCTATCGGGGTACGATTGTTCCTCGGTCTGACTTTTTCTTTCCTCTAGGAGACCTCTTGTCACCCGAACAGTCGTCTGGTGGGCATGTCGAAAACTTTGCTCGGGATCGAGACGGACACATTGTCACTGAGGAGCAGGCTTGGAGTGCCTTGTGGGCCCTCCTCATCGGCTTCTTCATGATCCTCGTTGATACGTCGATCGTCACAACCGCTCTGCCGGCAACTATCCGTGCCCTGAACGCCAACCTCAACCAAGGCGTGTGGATCACGAGTGCCTATCTGCTCACGTACGCCGTCCCGCTGCTGATTACCGGGCGCATGGGTGACCGTTGGGGTCCGCATCGTATGTACATCATCGGCATGGTCGTCTTCGGAGTTTCTTCACTGGCTTGTGGCCTATCCCCGACGATTGGCATCCTCATCGCTGCTCGGGCCGTTCAGGGCATCGGTGCTGCCCTGATGACCCCGCAGTCCCTGACGATGATCACCCGACTCTTTCCCCCGGACAAGCGTGGTGCTGCTATGGGACTGTGGGGGGCCACTGCCGGTGTCGCGAGTTTCGTCGGTCCTGTGCTCGGCGGCATCCTCGTTGACACCCTGAGCTGGGAATGGGTCTTCTTCGTCAACGTACCGGTTGCCGTCATCGGACTGTGGCTGGCTATCCGTAATGTGCCCGCCCTTGAAACCCACGGCCACGCGTTTGACTGGCTTGGAGTAGTCCTGTCGGGTATCGGCATGACCCTGCTGGTATTCGGCATTCAGGAGGGAGAGCAATACAACTGGGGAACGATCACTGGCATCCTTTCGGTGCCGCTGCTCATCGTCCTCGGCGCGGTTTTTATGGCGCTCTTTGTCGTTTCGCAGACGCAGTGGGCGCAGACTCGTCTGCATGCTCGTTCGAACAACTTCGAACCGTTAGTTCCGCTGCGACTGTTTACTAAGCGCAATTTCGCTCTCGCCAATATCGCGATCTTCCTCGTCGGCATGCTCGTAACTGCTTACTTCCTGCCGACGGCCGTCTACCTGCAGAACGTGCGTGGCAAATCCCCGACGGCGGCCGCCTTATTGCTGATCCCAACCGCTGTCGTCTCCGGTGTGTTGTCTCCGGTTATTGGACGGCTTCTCCAGCGCCGCCGGTCGGGCCGGATGGCTGCGATTGGCGTCGCGCTATATGTGATCTCCTCGATCGGATGGTGGCTGTTCACGGTGCCGTCTACCGGCCTGTGGGTGTTTCCGCTGCTGTCTACCATCACCGGCGTTGGTGCGGCTCTGACCTGGAGCCCGATCTCTCTGGTTGGTACCGATGATCTTGGCCAGGCCGATGCTGGAGCTGGTTCGGGTGTCTATAACGCCACCCGTCAGGTCGGGTCAGCGCTGGGGTCGGCTTTTATCGCGATGATGATGGATGCCCGAATCACGGCTCGTCACGATCTGGGGCGAGGCCTCGGCGAGTCGATGTTTATTACGATCACTGCTGGAACGATCTGCGTGATCGTCTGCGCATTCTTTGCAGACTTTCAGCGTTCGCGCCAGCGCAATTCTTGAGCGCATTTCATTGTGAGGCCAGTGGACGGCGCAAGTAAGCCCTTTGCTGGCCCCGTAGGATGACCATATGAGGATTGCCATCGGAGGGTTTGCCGGTCTTATCGGCACAGCACTGGTGCAGCGGCTGCGTAAGGAAGGTCATGACGTTGTCACGCTGACTCGTCATGAGCCCACCCAACCCTCTGATCGACGGTGGGATCTTGACACCCTCTCCATCGCACCACCGTTCCTCGATGACGTCGACGCAGTGGTCAACTTGGCAGGAGCACCGATCGCTGGCGGACGGTGGACTGATGAACGTAAGACTCGCATCCTTGCCTCCCGCATTGACTCGACGCGCCTGATCGTTCGCGCTTTGGCATCCTCGCCGCGCTGTCGTGTTGTGCTCAATGGTTCGGCGGTCGGCTACTACGGTCCGCGCGGCGATGAATGGCTTGACGAGAACGATTCTGCCGGGGCGGGATTCCTAGCCGAGGTGTGCCAACGCTGGGAGTCAGCCGCAAACTCCGCCCCTGACGGGGTGCGGGTAGTAACCCTGCGAACCGGTCATGTCATGAGTTCCTTCGGCGGTATGCTCGGTAAGGAGCGACCGCTCTTCCAGATTGGCCTGGGCGGAAAGATCCGCGGTGGCGATCAATACATGTCGTGGATCAGCCTGCACGACCACGTATCGGCAATGATGAGGATTCTGACTGACGACTCCATGAGCGGACCAGTGAACCTCGTTGGTCCGAACCCGTGCACCAATGCCGAGTTCACAAAGACGCTGGCTAAGGCGATGCACCGTCCATCTGTGATGCCATTCCCGGTCCCAGCAGCAAAAATGATCTTCGGGTCCCAACTCGTCGACGAGACGCTGTGCTCAGGGCAGCGGGTCAAGCCAGCCAAACTCCTTGAGCACGGATTTGAGTTCCGTGACACCTCCATTACCGAATCAATCACCTCAGCACTTGCAGGACGCCGATGAATCAGAACAACCAACGTCCAGACAGTTTTTCTCGCCCCGACGAGTGGGGATCGTGGCAGGATCAACCACAGCAGAACCACAGCAACGCAACGGGGTCGGCTCCGCACGCCAGACCGTCGCAGCCAGACGAGACGACGGCACCTCAGCCCGAGCCTTACCGCTCGGCTGACGTAGACCCCTCATGGGCGCCTCCTTCGGCGTCGTACCAGCAGGCGCCTCCCCAGCCGGTTGCCCGAGCAAAGCGCCATAGTGATGTTCCGGTCGTCACGTGGACCCTCATCGGTATTTGTTTCCTGGTGTGGATAGGAGAGTGGTTAAGCCCTCAAGTACGTGAGGGAGTTGTGCTGGCGCCACGAGTCGGATTCATCGAGCCATGGCGACTCGTCACCTCGATGTTCGGGCACGCGCTGAGTATTTTCCATATCGGCTTCAATATGTACGCGCTGTGGGTCCTTGGCCGATCCTTGGAACCCTTCCTAGGACGCGCCAGGTTTCTCGCTGCCTACCTCATGTCTGGCCTGGGTGGTGGGGCGCTGTTCTGCCTGATGGCCACTGCGAGTGGGACCGGGACGATCCTTCCGAACGTTGACGACGGTGTCGTCGGGGCCTCGGGTGCGATTTTTGGCCTCTTTGGGGTGCTGCTCATCGTGCAGCGACGCCTCGGAGTCTCGACACGGGAATTATGGATCGTGTTGGCTATCAACGCCGCCCTGTTGCTCTTCATTTCTGGGATCTCATGGCAGGCCCACCTTGGGGGTTTTCTCACCGGAATAGTGTGCGGGGTCATCTTCTTCGAAGATCCTAAACGCGTTCGGTCTGGCAAATCCCCGCAGACGTGGCCTCGAATGGCTCTGCTGCTGCTCATCATGGTGGCGGCGTTGGTGGTCAAATATCTGGTGGTTTGAGATGCGCTTGGTAGCGATCAGGAGATCGTGAGATCGGCGAGATCAGCCGGTCGGTGACGTGCGATGTGTAGCCTTTCCTGAATGGCCCACATGGCCCAATGGTCGCGAAACTCTGGGTCCCGGGTTAGCGCTCGATGACGCCTCAGCGGTGCGGGGGTTTCGCACCACACTCGCAGGGACGCCAGGGATACATTCGTCGGCGTCAATACTCCGCAGCCTTCGATGATGACAGGGCGATTCGCATCCAGGATGACTTCGTCGTCGAAGCTGTCCTGATACCAGTTCCATCGCCGGTAGCGGCGTTTGGTGACGAGATCACGCAGATCCCACACTGCTGACAATCCGGACCAGCCGGGGTACAGGTCGTCAGCGTGGACGAGCTGCCAGTCGGCGTGGTGACAGATGAGGGTGTTGGCCAGGGTGGTCTTGCCTGCCCCAGAGCGCCCATCGATGAGGACAACCGGCTGCCCGTGTCGTGGAGGTTCAGCGAGGATACGTTCCTCCAAGAGATCAGGGCGGTTGGCGGCAATGAGCATCCCACCAGTCTCGTCCTCCTGGGCCAGGGAAAGCAACGGTGGGGCGGTCAGCCAACCAACAAGGTACGGGCCGAGGAATCCACCCAGGTTGCCTAATGCATTGATCAGACCGAGCCCTCCTGCGAGAACCTCGACTCTGCGCTAGGCCCCCTGGAATGGCCCAGTAGGGGCCATGTGGCGAGTACACCCCGATGGCGACGATTACCAGGAGAACGATGTTGACAATCGATGGTGTACTGACTGGCCGATAGCGGGCGCGACGGACATGAGCCCCTTGACCGCGGTGGGAATAACCATAGACACCGCTCATGAAACACAGGTAGATAGCACACGTGCGTGCTGCGAGCGGCGGCTAGGTACCCACCATCGCCATCGATGACCGGTCGGCCTGAATCTTTCTCAGGTCACAGGCTGACGAGGCCGCCTCGTTGGTGCACTAAACCGTCATCGAGTAATGACCCCAGGCATCTCGACGCCTGAACGGCCTCGGGCCAGGCTGAAAGGGCCACCTGAACCTCCACTCCGTGAGGGCTGTTGCGCACCACGTCCATAATCACGCCGCGGCACTGACGATCCGTGCCCTTCCACGGCTGACCTCGACGGGGAGGGGCATTGTCTGGCTTGCCGTCGATCACCCACCGGCAATGATCCCGGATCGGGCAGGCCTCGCACTGGGGAGACCGTGCCGTGCATACCAGTGCCCCCAATTCCATTGACGCCACTGCCCACTTGGCGGCCCGGGCATCTTCCTCGGGAACCAACGCGTCGGCGACTACCCGTTCAGCCCTCGTCACCGAGGTTGGACAGTTCGCGATCCCAGACTCTGCTCTGGCGATGAGGCGACGCACATTGGTGTCAAGCACTGTGGCGCGGCCGCCAAACGCGAAGGAGACGACTGCGCTAGCGGTGTAGTCGCCAATACCCGGGAGGGCGACGAGCTCGTCGTAACTGTTGGGCACAACCCCGTCGTGCTCGGTGGCGATCGTGACGGCACAGGCATGCAGGCGCAAGGCCCGACGCGGATAACCCAGGCGTCCCCATGCGGCGACCGCTTCCCCGGAGTCTTCCTCCGCTAGATCATCAGGGGTGGGCCAGCGGTTCATCCACTCGTGCCACGGGGCGACTACCCGGGACATCGGGGTCTGTTGGCTCATGACCTCGCTGACGAGCACACCCCACGGGGAGGTGCCGGGCCGACGCCACGGCAGATCGCGTCCGTTGGCGTCGAACCAGTCACAGACCGCTTCGATGACCTGCGGAGTCAGCCCGGTGTCAGGCACTGATCACCCGGGCGGCAGCCTCGGCGGCCTTCGGCAGTGCGGCGCGGAAAACCTCGAAAGCTTCGTCGTCGTGGGCGTCGGAGAGGAACCAGGCTTCAAAGCACGATGGCGGCAGGTTGACCCCGGCGTCCAGCATCGCGTGGAAGAACGCGGTGTAGGCCTCGGCATTCTGAGACTTGGCGTCGTCGTAGTTGCGCACTGGGGAGTCGACGCCGAGGAATACGCTGAAGAGATTCCCGGCGTTCTGTAGACAGTACGTGATGCCGGCTGCGTCGAGCGCGGATGCGAGCTCACCGCGCCATTTCTCGGAGCGGGCATCGAGGCGCTGATACACCCCGGTGTCGGCCAGCTGCAGGGTTTTGACACCCGCGGCAGTGGCCAGCGGGTTACCGGACAAAGTGCCTGCCTGGTAGACGGGGCCGGTGGGAGCCAGCAGGTCCATGACATCGGCGCGCCCCCCTAGTGCAGCTAGCGGCATTCCGCCGCCGACGACTTTGCCGAAGGTGAAAAGATCGGGAGCGAATTCCTCGCCGGCCTGCTGCAAGCCCCAGAATCCCGACGGGCTGCACCGGAATCCGGTGAGTACTTCGTCGGTGATCATGAGGGCGCCGTGCTCGGTTGTGAGGCGACGAATCGCGGCATTGAAGCCGGGCTCGGGCGGAACAACTCCCATATTGGCCGGGCAGGACTCCACGATCACTGCGGCAATGTGGTCGCCATGTTCGGAGAACACCGCCTCCAGGGCTGCGACGTCGTTGTAATCCACCACGATCGTGTCGGCTGTCGAGGCAGCCGGCACACCGGCCGAACCCGGCAGACCAGCCGTCGCCACACCGGAACCGGCGGCGGCGAGCAAAGCATCGGAATGGCCGTGGTAATTACCCGCGAACTTCACGATGACGTCACGCCCAGTGGCGCCACGGGCTAAACGCACTGCCGTCATCGTCGCCTCAGTGCCCGTCGAGACGAAACGCACCTTTTCGACCGGGGCGATGCGCTCGATGATGGCGTCCGCTAGTTCGGTTTCGGTGCGGGTCGGAGCGCCAAAGGACAGCCCCTTCGATGCGGCCTCCTGAACCGCACAGACGACCTCGGGACGGGCGTGCCCAAGCAGAGCTGGCCCCCAGGTACACACCAAGTCGACGTAGCGAGTGCCTTCGGCGTCCCAGATCCACGGACCCTGGGCCTTCTCGATGAAGCGGGGAACCCCGCCCACCGAGCCGTAAGCCCGCACCGGGGAATCAACCCCGCCGGGAATGACGGCCTGGGCGGCGGAGAACAGTTCGGCGTTGGAGGTCATTTCTTCCTTCCGGTGTTTGGGCTGGTGGTGAGCATGATCACGAAAGATTAGAGGTCTTCGCGGAACATCTGGGCGGCCTCGATTGCCCAGTAGGTCAACACGAGATCGGCACCGGAACGCACGATCGAGGTGAGGGACTCGCCGATGCAGCGGCGGCGATCGATCCAACCGTTAGCGGCAGCGGCTTCGAGCATGGCGTATTCGCCGGAGACCTGGTAAGCGGCAACCGGAACCTGCGACACCTCGGCGACGTCGGACAACACGTCGAGGTAGTGAGAGGCGGGCTTCACCATGACCAGGTCGGCTCCCTCGGCGAGGTCGAGCAGGGTTTCGCGCATACCTTCTCGGCGGTTCGAGGGATCCTGCTGGTAGGACTTGCGGTCACCCTTGAGGGAACAGTCAACGGCGTCGCGGAAAGGGCCGAAGAAGGCCGAAGCGTACTTGGCCGAGTAGGCCATGATCGACACGTCGGTGAATCCTTCACGGTCCAGGGCATCGCGAAGAACAGCAATCTGGCCATCCATCATCCCCGACGGGGAGACCATGTGAGCTCCGGCACGCGCCTGGGCGACCGCCATCGCGGCGTATAGCGGCAGAGTGGAGTCGTTATCGACACGACCATCAGGGGTTAGGGCTCCGCAGTGACCATGATCGGTGAACTCGTCCAGACAGGTGTCGGCACAGATCACTAGGTCGTCGCCGACGGCTTCGCGCACCGCAGAGATGCCGGCGTTAAGAATGCCCTTCGGGTCCCAGGCTTGAGAACCGATTTCGTCTTTGTGCGCCGGGATACCGAACAGGTCGATACCACCGATACCGGCCTCGGCAGCTTGGGTGGCAAGCTCCTTGATCGATTCGGTGGAGTGCTGGAATTGGCCGGGCAGACTACTGATTTCGACGGGAGAATCCACCCCCTCCTTGACGAACACCGGCAGCATCAACTGGGCGGGGGCGACGCGGGTTTCAGCGACCATCCGGCGCATCGCAGGGGTGGTGCGTAGGCGACGCGGACGGGGAACAGGACGGAGCTCCTCGGGCAATGGCTTGACCCCGGCCATGCGGGGATCACTGGCATCAGGCAGGTACAGGTTCATGACTAACTTCCTTTGCGAACGGTCGTCGGTCAGGCGACCAAGGATTCAACCGCCTCAAGGACGGCCTCAGGAGTGGGGGAGGAGGCCACCGCATGTGCTGGGTGACCGAGTTTCTCGAGCGTTCGTGCGGTGGGCTCGCCGAGGGAGACGAGCTTCTGACGACGCCATCCCAGCGGCTCCACCAGCTCGACGAGGGCGCGCCCCACTGAGGAGGCGGTGACAACGACGATCCCGACAGACGGCCACGACTGGGCGATGACTTCGGGTAGTTTCTCGACGGCAGCGGTCGTGTAGACCTCGCGTCGGTTTACCGTGCAGCCGATCTTCGTCAGCCCGTGCGGCACGGTATCGGCGGCTAACTGGGACGTCGGCAAGAGAATGCTGGCGGCCCCACCTGGCCACTCGGCGACCAGACCGGTGCCGCTGTGATCGGCGGGGACGAAGTCGACGTCAATCCCGCGTGCCTGCAGCGCAGCCGAGGTGGCGGCACCGACCGCAGCCACTTTGATGTGGGGATTGGGCAACGGGTTAGGGAGTAGTCCGACGGTGGTCTTTGAGGTGACGACCAGCCAATCGGCCTGCCACAGGTCGGGGTCGGTGAGTTCCTCGGCCTGCGGCAGTTTGACGGTGCGTGTCAGCGCCGTATGGATCACCCCATAACCGGCCTGCTTTAAGGTCGTTACGAATTTGTCGTGGGGGTCATCACGGGGAACGACAACTGGGGGCTTGATGAGATCGGCGGGGTTGGTGGTCATCGAGTGCTTCCTGAAGCTTTGAGGTCGGCAACGTCGGCGGCGCCGTCGTCCAGCAGCTCCTCGGCAGCCGTCACTCCCAGCGTATGCGCCGCAGCCAGTGCCGGATCGACCTCTTCGGGTAATTCGACGCTGACGTGTTCCCGGATGGTGCGGGAACCGTCGACAGCAGCGACCACGACATCCAGGGTTAAGACCTCTGGGGTTTTTCCGGAAGCAGGGTTGAGCTGAGCTAATGCCCCGATGGGGGCAGCGCAGCCCGCCTCCAGATGGGAGAGCACCGCACGCTCAGCGGTGGCGGCCAGCCTGGTTTTGCGGTCGTCAATCTTTGCCAGCGCCTTGGCGAGCGTACCGTGACGCGAATCAGTGGTCCGGCATTCGACGGCTAGCGCTCCCTGGGCCGGGGCAGGCAACACCACCGACGGGTCGAGAAACTCAGTGACGGCGTCGCTATGACCCAACCGAGCTAGCCCGGAGGCGGCGAGCACGACGGCGTCGAGGTCCTCTTTGCCGCCGCCCTTGGCGTAGCGGCCTAGTCCCCTGACACGACCCAGTCGGGTGTCGACGTTTCCGCGGATGTCGACGATCGTCAGGTCTGGTCTTGCCGCCAACAATTGCGCTGCCCGACGTGGCGAGCCCGTCCCGACGCTAGCTTCCTGCGGGAGGTTACGAAGGGTGAGCCCGTCACGAGCTACCAAGGCGTCACGCGGGTCTTGTCGAACCGGAACAGCGCCGATCGCCAGCCCCAGCGGACGCCCAGTCGGTAGGTCCTTGAAGGAGTGGACGGCGATGTCGGCCTCTCCCTCAAGGAGGGCCGCCCGGATAGCTGAGGCGAACACTCCGATTCCTCCCATTGCTGCCAATGAGGCGGTCGACGTGTCCCCGTGAGTAGTGATCGTCGTCAGATCGACGTCCAGCCCCTCCGATCTGAGCAGCCCAGCAACCATCTCTGATTGAGTGGTGGCCAGGGTGCTAGCACGGGTTCCTAGACGGATAACAGACATGTTGCCCATTGTGGCACTCAATACTGACGCCGATTCAGCCTGCCATCAGACAAGTTGGCGAACCGTCCGGCGGGCCTGCGGTACCAGAGCGGCAATGCCTGAACCCGATGCCCATGCCCCGACTAAGCCGATCTTTCCCCGTCCTGACTGGTTCAACGCTTCTAGCTGATGATGCAGGCCGTCACGCCATGCTCGGGTCTGCGGAGTCGTTGGGGCTAGGGAACCTGTCCAGTGAATGATCTGAGAATCTACGACTTGCTCGGCCGAGAGCTCCTCACCGAGTAGGACGGAGGCGTCAGCTAGAGCCTGGTCAACGCTCAAGGCGACATTCTCTTCCCCGGAGCGCCCGTAGGAGATCCGTAGTAAGTGCAGACCTTGAGGACACGATTCTGCCAAGCTGGGCCACTTCGCCGACATGTGGGTGAGCGCCTTGGCGGTGACGGTGGTCGTTCCGGGAGCCACCAGCATGCCGTTTCCGCGTGGGCTGGAATCCAGCTCGGGCGCTTGCACGGCGAGATTGACGTGGCCGATCGGCGCGCCCGGCACCATCTCGGGCCCAACGGTGTCGATGACGCTGCTCAACAGTCTGGTGGCAGGTCCGGCCGAGCAGGCCACCACGACTCGAGGGGTCAGGAAGGAGTGGATCGCGCCGTCGGGGCTGGGGGGCAACGATGGGTTCGGATTGCGGGAGGTTTCAGCGGTCTCCACCAGCCACAGGTCCCCGTGGCGGGCCAGCCCGCGGGCTCCCACGCGGGTCATGGTCGTCGCGCCGGCCTGCTCAGCTTGTCGGCGCAGCTCGGCGGGCATGGTGAACATGCCACCGGCTACCGAGGCGATTGCGGGCCCCGCCGGCATCCGTGAGCGGCATAGCGCAACTCCTGCCGCCAGCGATCCGGTGGCCTGGGCGGCAGCTCTCAGACCGGGGGCGACGACATCGGCCGACAGCAGATGCGGATCGGCGGCGTGGATCCCGCCGGCGATTGGGGTGACGAGACGACGCAGTACCTGTGGCCCCATCCGGGACGCCACCAACGTGCCGAGGTCGCGAGGGAGGTCCTCAGGCATGGGGGCGTGATCGAGCTCGGCGGCGTGGGCAGCCTCTTGCGCCCCTAAGGCGATGACGACGGCTGGGTCCGACAGGTCCGCCGGGATGCCAAGAATGGCATTGTCGGGCATCGCGAAGCAGGCGTCGTCGGAGTACACCCAAGATGGGGCACTGGCCGGCTTCTCAACCGTCAATCCCAGCTCAGCGGCCAGGTCAGCGGTGTCAGGTAGACGGATCGCCCACCCTTCAGCCCCGATGTCGTAGCTGATTCCGGCCAGCGTCGACCCGGCGACCAGCCCCCCGGTGTACCCGCGGGACTCGATAAGTACGGGGTGCAGACCTTCCTTGGTGAATTGCCAAGCGGCCACGAGGCCAGCCATGCCCCCGCCAATGACGACGGCGTCGACGTGCTGCGGATCAGAGGTGTTCATCGTCGTCTCCTTACACCATTCACAGTGAGTGCACTAGCTCCACTAGCCGTGTCAGGACGTTGGGGTCGGTGTTGGAGGGCACGCCGTGACCCAGATTGACGACGTGCCCAGGGGCCTGATGTCCTGCCGCGACAATATCGCGGGTGGCGGTCTCTAGCGGTTCCCAACTGGCGAAGAGCAAGGCTGGATCAATGTTGCCCTGCACTGGCATCTCCATCTCGGAGACCATCAGGGTGGCGCAGGCCTCGTTGAGGCTGATGCGGTGGTCGACGCCAAGTACCGGGTATCGCGACGCAGTAGCGGCCACCTGTGCGAGTTCAGAAAGTAAATGGGTGGCGTTGACGCCAAAGTGGACTACTGGGGTGTTCGGGTCGACGCTTGCCAGAGCGCGCTGAGAGAACGGTGCGACGCTGGCTCGGTAGTCGCTTGCGCTCAGCGATCCAGCCCAGGAGTCAAAGAGCTGGACGGCACGCGCTCCGCCGCGCAATTGAGCAGCCAGGAAGGCAGCGTCCAGGTCGGCGACCCACTCCATGAGCTTCGCCCAGGCCGGTGGGTCTGAGTGCATCATCGCCCGGGCCGATAGATGGTCGCGGGAGGGCCCGCCCTCGACGAGGTAGGCGGCGATAGTAAATGGGGCACCCGCGAAACCAATGAGCGGGGTGGCGTCGCCTAGCTCGGCGACCACCAGCCGGGCAGCTTCCTCGATAACTGACGGGTCCCCGATATTGCGCTGAGTAATGCGGTCAACGTCATAGGCAGTGCGAACGGGCTCATCGAGAACGGGCCCGACTCCCGGCTCAATGCGCACTCCCGCTCCGGTTAGGGCAAGCGGCACCATGATGTCGGAGTAGAGAACGGCCCCGTCGACGTGGTGGCGGCGCACGGGTTGGCAGGTGATTTCTGCCGCGAGCTCGGGGTTGAGGCAAGAGTCGAGCATCGTGGTGCCTTTTCGGGCTTCGCGGTACTCCGGTAGCGAACGTCCTGCCTGGCGCATAAACCACACCGGGGTGACGGTAGGGCGGTGTCCAGTCATGGCCTGCAGAAGCGGTGAATCTGCTGTGAAGGTGGTGTTGTGAGTCATTACCTCGATTGTGCCTCACTGCGTGCGAATGCCATTCGTGGGGCGGTTAGTTGGCGGGGCATGGGCTTCGTACGTACTGGGGTTCGTCGTTACACCATGGTTGAATAGCGCCTTGTGGGATTGTGTGTCTTGACCGTAGATCATGCCGATCAGGGGCTTGATGTCGTTTCCGAGGCTGCCGCGCAGGTTAACGGGCTCGGCCTGGCATTGACCGATCATCCCCAGATCCGGGGCGCACTTGTGCTGTCTACGTGCAACCGGGTGTGCCTGGTCGTTGAAACCTCCGCTGACGCGGTCGCCCAGGGGTTCGGCGAGGCTGCATTGCGTAAGTGTATTGCAGATCACGGTGCAAATGTGTTGGCTGAATCCGCCCAGCTCTTCTGTGAGGACGACGCTGTGTGGCGTTTGTTCCGGGTGGCTGCTGGTATGGAGTCGATGGTTTTCGGGGAGCGCGAAGTCGCTGGACAAATGAAGCGTGCCCTCAGTGAGGCGCGCCGTGAGCAGACCGTCTCCTACACCATTGGTCACGTCGTTGAGGAGGCTCTCAAGACGTCGCGGCATGTCGCTAGTGAGACTGCGTTGGCTGCTGAGGGTCGCACCGTTGTTGCGGTCGGGCTTGACCTCGTCGCAAAACGGATGGACTTGGATGGTGCTCGAGTACTCGTTATGGGAACCGGTTCCTATGCCGGGGCGACGTGCGCGCAGCTGAATTCCCGTGGGGCCGCCGAGATTCTGGTCCATTCGGCCTCCGGGCGCGCCGCTGGATTCGCTCGGCGTCACCGCGTCAGTGAGGCCCTCAACCTCGACGCCGCACTGGCACAGACTGACCTTGTTGTCACCTGCCGTGGGTCGGGAGTTCCCGCGTTGTCAGCAGAGGCTGCCCGGCGCGCGGTTGACGCCCGCGGCGGCCGCGATCTCATGGTGCTCGATTTAGCGATCAGCGGGGACGTTGAGGAGCCTGTTCCCGCTGGGGTAGAGGTTATCGACCTTGAGACGATACGGCAGGCTGTTCCCTCTTCTGCGGAAGCTGAGCGGGCCGCTGCCGAGCACATCGTCGCTACCGGAGTCCGTCACCTTGCCGTAGACCTCGAGCGTCGTCGGATGGCTCCGGCTGTCGTCGCCCTGCGTGACGTCATTTCGGATCTTGTCACTGCTGAACTGGAACGTTTACCCGAGGAAGGCTCGGTCCCCGTCGATGAGGTGGCAGCGTCCCTTCGACGACTTGCTGCGTCTATGGCGCACATCCCGTCGGCTCGGGCCAGGATGGCCTCTGAACAGGGTTTGGGGGACCGCTGGCTCAACTCGTTGTCGGACGTTTTGGGGATCGACGTGGACATCGCTGCACCCGTCATTGACATGTCCAGCTTCGCCAATGCTGACTGCATGAGGTGTCCGGTCACTGGCTTGCGGGTGGAGGACCTTGCTACCGATGGGGCATCCCGAGGTGAGGGGAGGACGTCGTGACCGCCAACCCCTACGCTGCTCCTACTGATCCGCTGGCCCCTTACGACGCCGTGCTTGTCGCTTCTTTTGGCGGGCCACGTTCCCCTGAAGAGGTCATGCCTTTTCTGAGAAGGGTCTCTAGCGGTCGCATCCCCGACGAGCGTTTGGCTGAAGTTGCCCGACACTACGACCGTTTCGGTGGTGTTAGCCCGATTAACGATGCGACGGACGCTTTCGTCAATGCGATTGGAAGCGAATTGCGCCGCCACGGGGTACGAGTTCCGGTGCTGTTAGGAAACCGCAACGGCACTCCCTTCCTTGCGGAAGTGCTGCCCCAAATGCACGCGCACGGGGTACGTCGGGTGTTGGCGGTTGTCACCTCTGCCTATGCCAGCTACTCCGGGTGCCGCCAGTACCGCGAAGAGATTGCGTCTGTCCTGACTCAGGCTGGTATTACCGACATGCAGGTTGACAAGGCGCCCCCCTTCAACGAGGCGCCGGGATTCATTCGCGCCAATGCGGAAGCTTTGATACAGGCGTTTATGCGGATCCCGCCTACCCCTCTCGAAGCTACCCGCGTTGTTTTCGTTACCCACTCCATTCCTGATTCCATGCAGGACGCATCCGGCGCTGGGAAACCGGGAACGGACTACATCTCCCAGCACAAGACGGTTTGTCAGAGGGTCGCCGACCAGGTGCGCCAGGCGTTCGGGAATATGCCCCAGTGGGACTTGGCCTACTGCTCGAGGTCGGGACGTCCCGCCGACCCGTGGCTTGAACCGGACATTAACGACCACCTCCGCAGCCTTCCCGAGCAGGGCGTGAAATCTGTTGTCGTCGCCCCGATTGGCTTCGTTGCTGACCATATGGAGGTCGTGAGCGACCTTGATCACGAGGCTGCGGAGACAGCCCAGGCGTCCGGGCTTGCCTTTGCGCGGGCGGCCACTGCTGGTGCTCATCCGGCCTTTATCGCTGATCTCGCCGGGCTCATCATGTCCCAGGCCGCGGCGACTCGTGGTGAGGGTGGCAATCTGACGTCGTGGCCGGTCCCGTGCGCTGCCGGTTGTTGCCGACGCTGCCCGGACGCCGAGGATCTTCCAGCCGTCTCCGGCAGTGACGACGTTGAGACTGTCGGCGCCGGTGCAGTTGCTTCTAAACCAGTAGTTACAGAGTTTGCGCCAAATGACTCAGCGAGTGCCGTTGGCCCAGCGACTGCACTCGATCGCCCGGAGTCAGCGGCCGTCGAGCCGCAGACTCCTCCTTCCCCCTACGATCTGGTGACTAAGGAGACCGCTATGTCTGACCACTCGAGTGCTGATTCGGTGATTGAGGGACCGCGCGACGACGAAGTTCCCGCCGGTTCTTACACTGCACCGACCGATCCTCGCGATACCCCGGTCATCCCTGAGGAGGTCAACGCCTCCAGTAAGTGGGCGATGTACTCGGTGTTCCGCGTCGTCACTCCGCTGCCTGCTGAGGATGACGAGCGTCGCCACCTCATTGAGGGCTCTGACGAGTGGGTGGGACAGTCCGGTGTCCAGACCCGCGGGTGGTACGACCTGTCGGGCTTGCGCGCTGACGCCGACCTGCTGGTGTGGTGGGTTAGCGACGATCCGACCGTGCTGCAGGACGCCTATCACCGTTTCCGCGCGTCTGGGCTGGGTCGCCACCTGGAGCCGGTGTGGTCGAATGTGGGAGTTCATCGTCCTGCGGAGTTCAACAAGTCTCACTTGCCCTCCTGCTTCGCCGGCATCGCTGCGAGGCGTTGGGCTGCGTTCTACCCATTCATCCGATCCAAGGAGTGGTACCTCCTTCCGGCGGCTGATCGTTCCCGCATGCTGCGCGAGCACGGCATTGTTGGTGCCGCCAGCTCTGACGTCAAGGCCTCAACATTGGCTGCATTCGCGCTGGGGGACTACGAGTGGATTCTCGCCTTGGAGGGCGACGACCTTGCCCGTATTGTCGACGTCATGAAGGACCTTCGCTATGTTGAGGCCCGTCGTCATGTCGACGTTGATACCCCCTTCTTTACCGGCGAGCGTGTCTCTCCGGTGACGTGGGCCGACCGCCAGCTGAGGGCCTGATGGCGCCATTGCGTGGGCTGACTGACCCGGTGGGGCCAGAATCTCCGCAGACGTATTGGGTGCGTCGACTGGTTTTGTTGGCTGGCGTGGTCGCCGTGGTGTTGGTGATTGTCGGAATTGCCAGGCTCATAGGAGGGTCGAAACAGTCGGCTGCTCCGGCAGCTTCGTCGTTCACGCCGAACCCTTCCTGGACTGACACTGCATGGGGGTCGGCGACTCCCTCGGCGAGCTCGTCCGTAAGCCCGAATAGGTCTGCGCCGCGGACGCAGTCCCCGTCGCCATCGACCTCGCCGTCAACCCCGTCGACGTCGTCAGCGTTGTGTAAGGGTTCGCAACTGTCGGTGAAGGTGACCGGAGATACCAAGAAGCCCAAAGTGGGGGGCACCGAAACTTTCACCGTGCAGGTGAGTAGCTCGGCTGGTTGCCACTGGGATACCCAGAAGGTGAAGCAGACCCTCACTGTTACGTCTGGGTCGGATCGTGTTTGGTCGACCGATGATTGCGGTTCCTGGGGGCCAAAGGGTGTGCACGAGATCAAGCCGAAGGGCTCCTGGACTTACGAGGTCTCTTGGCCGACGAAGCGCTCTATGGGGAAGTGCCAGTTATCTCAAGAGCCGCTGGGGGCGGGGTACTATGTCGCCACCGTCCATCTCGATGGTGGCCCCAGCCGCCGCTTTGTCATGCAGATGGGTGCCTGAACCCTGCCGCCATAGTCAGCGCGAGTGCGGACCTAATGAAGGTGATGGGTGCGCTGATCGCCTTCGAAGATGGACTCCAGCCCCTGGCGAATCTCACGGGCCCGTCTGTGGCCGACTCCCTTAATGTCGCCGAGCTCGGAGGTGGATGCCGCCACCAGGGATTGCAGGTCACTGAAGTGGTCGATGATCCGCTGGATTGTGCGTGACGACAGATCCGTCATAAGTGCCAGCTGTCGATGACCGCGTGCCCGGATGGGGGAGTCGAGCGGATGCTCAGCGGGACCGAGGTTGATGGCCTCGGCCACCTTGGTCACGTCGAGCAGGTCTTGCCAGGACAGTTTCTGCAATCCGGAGAGGGAAAATTCGCCAGGGGCGACGCGGCTGGGACGGTAATCATCGGTGAGCAACCGACCAAGGTCTTCTACACCTAGGGACAGTTCGTTGCGCTGCAACTGGACGAGGCGTCCCTCCACACCCAGGGCGGAGACATGTCCGCGGACCTCGACGTCGATGCGACGCCACATTTCGAACCGCTGGGCGACAGCGGCGACGTCACGCACCTGGACTTGGTCACGAATCTCCAGGGTGGTGAGGTTCTCGGCCTCTTCGACTAAACGCCCGCGGTAGCTCGCCAGGGTGGCGAGGGCCTGATTGGCTCGAGCGAGTAACTGTTCGGGCCTCTCGATCAGGTACCGACGGCCGTTGAGGAAGAGCGACATTACCGACATCGACGCCGAGACGACCACCGCGGGCGCACCGGTTTGCTGGGAGAGTCGATCTGCGGTGCGGTGACGGGTGCCAGTCTCGATCGTGGGCAGGCTGCCGTCGGGGACGAAGTGGATCGCGGCTCCCTTGATGCGTTCGTGATCGCTTGAGACAACTAGCCCACCGTCCATCTTGGACAGCTCGCGCAGGGCCTGCGGGGTGAGCCTGACGTCGAGGGGGAATCCGCCGGAACAGACCTCGTTGATCTCTGGCCCATCACCGAGCACGATGAGGGCACCAGTGCGTCCGTTGATGATGCGATCTAGTCCTTCTCGGATAGGCGTACCAGGGGCCAAGAGGGCCATGAGGTGGCGTACCTGTTCCGCCTGCATCTCCCGGGAAGCTTCGGGACCGGGCTGGGCGTCAGTCATAGGTCGACTTTAGTTCGCTGTGCCGAGGTTCTCACCTCGAATGTCCTTACCATCACTGGTCTGCCTTCCGCTTGCGGCGCAAGTTGAGCACGGAAAGGGCTTCGGCTACGCTCCCGACCTCGATGACGTGTAACCCGTGCATCGTCGGGATCTTGGTGTGCGCCTCCCGGGAATTGCGTGGCACCACTGCCAGGTCGAACCCCAGCCGTGCCGCCTCGCCCACTCGTCTTTCCAACCCGGGAACGCGGCGCAAATCGCCAGCCAAGCCGACCTCTCCGAGAGCAACGACTCGGGTCGGAAAATTGGTATCGAGAACCGCGGATGCGACCGCCACCGCGATTGCTAGGTCGGCAGAGGGGTCAGACACCCGGGCACCACCCACCGTCGAGACGTAGACGTCTCGGTTGCTCAACGGCAGACCCGCTTTACGCTCCAGCACCGCCAGGATCATGGCTACCCGGCCGCCCTCGACCCCATGGGTGGTGCGGCGCGGGTACTTTTCGGAAGCTGACGGAGCTACTAAAGCCTGCACCTCTGAGAGTAGGGGACGACGTCCCTCCATCGTCACCGTCACACAGGTGCCCGGCTGGGGATCGGCGTTGTCCGATGTGAACAGGCCAGACGGGTCCGGGACTTCGATGATCCCGCCATCGGTCATCTCGAAGCAGCCCACCTCGTCGGATGGGCCGTAGCGATTCTTTGTGGCACGGACCATACGGAATCCGCAATGGCGGTCCCCCTCGAAATTGAGGACGACGTCAACGAGGTGTTCCATGGTGCGCGGGCCAGCGATCGACCCTTCTTTGGTGACATGGCCGACGATGATGACCGCCATCCCGCGTCTCTTCGCCACCCGTACCAGGGCTCCGGTGACCTCCCTTACCTGCGAGACGCCGCCGGGGGAACCGTCAGCCTGGTTGGTGCTAACTGTTTGTACCGAGTCCAGCACCATGAGGGAGGGCTCGGTTTGCTCGATATGTCCAAGCACCGTACCCAAATCGGTCTCGGAAGCTAGGTAGAGTTCGTCGGCCAGCGACTTCGTACGACCAGCCCGTAGTCGTACTTGGGCAGCCGACTCCTCCCCAGTGACGTAAAGGGTGCGCCGGCCCGCTTTAGCCCACTTGGCCGCGACGTCGAGCAGCAGGGTTGATTTTCCGACTCCCGGCTCTCCAGCGAGCAGAATCACGACCCCAGGCACTAGGCCGCCGCCCAGTACACGGTCGAGTTCGCTGATCCCGGTGAGATGACGGTCGGCGGCTTGCTCACTGACATGACCGATGGGCACAGCCTTCGACGTGGGTGTCGACGAAGCGACCTCAGTGAGTTTTGGTGCCCCCCTCTCAACCACTGAACCCCAGGTTTGGCACTCGCCGCATCGGCCAACCCACTTGGTCGTCGTCCAGCCACACTCGGTGCATACCCACGTCGGAGCCTGCGTCTTCCTTGCCATGGCATTTACCCTGCCAGCAGGAGCCGACACGTTCGGCTACGGCAATGTTCCGCGGTCTATTTCGGTCAGTCCACCGGTGGGTAGTGCGGCCACCACATGGCATCTTGCACTGCCTGGACAACGTTGGAGGGCTTTTTGGTAGCGATTCCCTCCTCGATGGCAGCCTGCACGACCGCTACTGCGACGGTGGCCGAGGAAGCACGCAGGTTCTCCACGGCCGGCAGCAGGGATGACCCAGCTGGACGCGGGTCGACTTGAGAGGCCACCGCGTCGGCGGCGGCGCGGATCATGCTGTCGCTTACCCGTTCGGCTCCCGAAACGATGGCCCCCAGACCCAGCCCCGGATAGAGGAGGGCGTTATTGCCCTGTCCAATCTCGTAACGGGTGCCGGCATAGTGGAAGGGCTCTATTGGAATTCCAGCGGAAACCAGAGCTTTCCCCTTCGACCACGCAATAACGTCGGTAGGCATCGCCTCGATCTTTTCAGTCGGATTCGACAACGGCAGGATGATGGGGCGTTCGACTTCCCGACACATTTCTTCGACGATCTGCTGAGTAAAGGCGTCGTGATCGGTGGAGGTTCCGACGAGGATCGTCGGGTGAATCTGCCGAATCGCCTCCATAAGCCCAATGTGTCCATTGATGCGAGCCCAGTGACGAACCTTCCCAACTGGCTTAGCGTAGGGCTCTTGGTAATCGGGCAGGCCCTCCATATCGTCAGTAACCAGGCCATTGCGGTCGATTAGCCAAATTCGATCGATCGCCTCTTGCTGGCTCAAACCGTCACTGATCATGGCTTCACGGATTTGATCAGCAATTCCGGTGCCAGCCGTACCGGCCCCGTACACGAGCAGACGCTGATCGGCGAAGGACTGCCGGGTCACCTTGAGTCCAGAGATAACGGCCGCCAACACGATGGCCGCCGTGCCCTGCATGTCGTCATTGAAGATGCGGTGGTTCGCGGCGTTCTGCACCAGGATGCGACGAGCATTAGAGGGGCCGAAGTCCTCAAAATGTAGCAGAGCGTGAGGGTACAACTCGCTTGCGACTTCGAGATATTCATGAATCAGCTCGTCGTAGCGTTCCCCGCGCACCCTGGCGTGACGATTGCCAAGATAAGACGGGTCGTTGAGTAAGTACGCGTTGTCGGTGCCAACGTCCAGATTGACGGCAATGGTGCGTTCCGGTCGGATACCTGCGGCGGCGGTGTAGACGGCGAGCTTGCCAATGGAGATATCGGTCCCGTTGACTCCCCAATCTCCAATTCCCAGGATCTGTTCGGCATCGGAAACTACGAGCAAATCAACGTCGTCGGGTCCCAGCTCGAGGGTTTCGAAGGAGGGGCGGACATCCTCGATATGATCTACTGATAAATAGACTGCTCGGGAACGTCGGTAGGCGTGGCTCCACTTCTTGATGGCCTCACCCACGGTGGGGTCATAGATCACCGGTAGTAGTTCGACAAGGTGGTCGACGAGAAGT
The DNA here is from genome assembly GCF_001642025.1 of Cutibacterium namnetense. Classification (GTDB taxonomy): domain Bacteria; phylum Actinomycetota; class Actinomycetes; order Propionibacteriales; family Propionibacteriaceae; genus Cutibacterium; species Cutibacterium namnetense. The sequence goes on from NZ_LWHO01000001.1 coordinate 425,551, forward strand.
TTGTAGTAGAGGGTCTCGTTGCGGTTTTGGAGCTCCTCCAGGAAAACGTAGCGATCAATATTACAGCGTAATCCCTGAAGCTGGCGGTAACAGCGTTGAGCCTGCTGCTCAAGGGTCTCGACGGCTGCTGGAAGGCGCCCGATCATGCCGTGTTCTAGCCGTTCGGCTCGGGTAAATGCCGTCCCCCGATTCGTGATCGGGTTGGTCATAGGCTCGGGTTTTCGTGGCACAGCTTCCTCCCAGTAGTGGCTTCCTTTCTCACACTACCGGGAGGACTTGCCAGTGTCGGTGACGTCAGATGCGAACGCGTCCACGCGAGGGGGTGTCGAAAGTCACAGCGTCGATGCCGGGATGGCCGTTGGGGCTGGCGAAATCGAAGGTGATTCCTTCGACCTCGTCCGGGATGGTCTCTCCCAGCCAATCTTCCACGCGCTGACGCGATCCAGATATCTCGACGGAGGTCAGGGTGACGTTGCCACTCAGGCTGGAAGGCAGCAGCTCAGCCGGAGAAGTCCACTTGATGAAGAAGGGCAACTGTGGGTCCGCCATCAGCCCCTTAATCCCGATTTGACGCCACTCGAGGTGACGACCGTCAGGGAAAGTGCGCTTGCCGGGTACCGACTGGCGCTCAAGACGCTTCTCGTAAGGGACGAGGTCATCGACGGAGACGGCCCATCCCATCCAGCCGCCGCCTTGCTCTTGGCGTGCACGCACTGCTTGTCCGAAGACGGCTTTCTCTGCGGCCGGGTGGTCGAGGACCTCCACAATTTCGATATAACGCGGGCCGGCCAGCGGCAGGATGCGATTGCGGGTGCCGAAGCTGGGGTGGATTCCACCGTTGATGAAGGAGGTCCCCAAGACTTCGCCGAGGCGAGCGGCGTCCTCATCGAGACCTGCGGGGCCAGCGGCGAACATGAGATGGTCGACGTGCATGGCAATATTGTCTCCTGTGTGCTTCCCACGATGAAATCGGCCCCCTGGTGGCCGTCATAATGCGGTCTAGCATCGTGGTTCATCGTGACGTGGGCGCAGCGCATCCAACGCCTCCGTCACGGTGTTGGCCGAGGCACGATAGGTTGAGCATGTGCCTGACTGTTTCGGACCTTCTGAAACCACGACCACGTCTGCTTCAGTCGCCCCTCGTGTGACGTTGTCGACGACCTCGGTGTATCCCGAGTCAACCGTCGACGCCTTCGCGTGTGCTAAGGCTATCGGTTATGACGGAGTCGAACTGATGGTCGGTATTGATCCAGTTGCCGCCGACGTTGACCGGATCGTCGATCTGTCGGCCGAGTACGCCGTCACAGTGTGGTCTATCCATGCGCCGTGTCTGCTTGTTACACCGAATGTGTGGGGAAGTGACCCGTGGGGCAAGTTGGATAGGGCTGCTGAGGCTGCCGGACGGCTTGGTTCTAAGCTCATCGTCGTTCACCCTCCGTTTCGTTGGCAACGCGACTATGCCGGTAGTTTCGAGGAAGGCGTTGCCAAATTTAACGAGAAATACTCCCCGCTCGTCTGTGCCGTAGAAAACATGTATCCCTGGCGCACTCCAGCTGGTCGCTTTGCCGCTTATTCGCCGGGCTTTGATCCCACTAGCCTCAGTTACGATCACCTCGTCTTGGACCTATCTCACGCCGCAACCGCCCAGATGGATTCCCGCACTCTGGTTGATCTGTGGGGTCCACGATTGCGGCATATCCATCTGACGGATGGTTCGGGCACCTTTAAGGACGAGCATCTTCTGCCCGGTCAGGGAAACCAGCACGCCTGGGAGGTTGTCGAACGAGCAGTAGCGGGTGGATTCAACGGGGATATCGTGTTGGAGGTCAACACCCGTAAACTTTCTAGCGAGGGCGCGGGTCAAGGTGCCCGGTTCGAGGCGTTGTCTGAAGCTTTGGTGCAGACCAGGATGGCGGTTGATCGGGGCCTCTTTGCTCGCCGATCTGGCCAGACGGGGGAAGGGGCTGGGCAGTGACCGAGAGTCGACATAACTTCCGGGGCGGAGCTGTGCTGGCATCGGGTCGGCGCCTTGCGATGCAATTGGCGATGGACCCCACGATTGCTCACAAGGTGTCTCGATCTCGGATCGCTCGTGAGATCGCTGCGACGTACGTTGCAGGAGAGGACGTCGAATCGGCGATCGATAAGGCTGCCGACCAGGTGCTGAAGGGCCTCGACGTCAGCCTGCACCCCCTCGACCCCGACCCTGTCGACCTCGCCCAGGCTCGACGAGCGATGACCAGACTGTGCGGGGTTATCGAGAGACTCGGCGCTAATCCGGTCTTTGATGGCCATGCTGAGGTGTCGATCAGTTTGGCGGCTCTAGGGCTGAGAGTCAACGACGATCTGGCTCGTGGGCAGGCTCGAGAGGTCTGCCAGATTGCTCGCGACAACCACGTCGCTGTGACTGTTGACGACGGAGGACCCGATGTCCACGATCGTTCGCATCGTATGGTGATGGATCTGCTTGCCGACTACGAAGACACCGGCATCGTCATCCAGGCTGCACGCCACGACTCCCTGATGCAGGTGCGAGAACTGGCTGCTCCAGGGCGCCGCATTAGGTTGTGCAAAGGCTCGTATATCGGTCCTCGTTCAGTCACTTTGATCCGTCCGCACGACGTCGATTTGAGAATGGCCGCCTGCCTGCGCGCTCTTATGGCTGGTCCTTCGACGGTGATGCTAGCTAGCCATGATCCCGTCTTTGTGGCGCTCGGTGAACAGCTCATGGCGAGCCTAGACCGGCCGCTGGAATTCCAAATGCTGCAAGGAATTCGTCCCTTAGAGCAGCGGAGACTGGTGGACATTGGCCACCGGATGCGGGTTTATCTGCCCTACGGCCACGACTGGTATCGGTATTGCACTCGACGAATCGTTGAAAGACCGGGCAATATTTGGCTGTTTGGGCGATCACTGGTGGAAAGGCGTTGACGATGTGGAATGGCACGAGCACCGTCGGCCCTCGTCGGTGCCTGGATGAAAAGCCGCGGCGAGGAATGGCGAGGGATCGTGCGACAGACCGACGCCTGCTTTGGGAGACGATCTTCCTGTTGGCTGTCAGTTTGGGGCAATCAGCCTGGTATTCGATTCTGCGGATGATCGAGCGTCTCACTCGAGGTGTGCCGATGGGCAAGCAGACCTCCACGCTCAACTCTTCGGTGACTCCCGGACGTCCGTGGCTTGATCTGCTGTACCAGTTATCTGATATCGCTTTCGGGGTCGCGCCAGCCATGCTGGCGGTTCTCCTGCTTGTCCAGCTCAGGCCGCCACGTCAAGGGGTCCGTCACGCTTTAGGGCTGGAAGCGCCGGGATGGGGGCGTGACGTTGGAGCTGGGGCAATGCTGGCCGTCATTATCGGTATCCCCGGACTTGCTTTCTACTGGGCGGCGCGTGCTCTTGGCTTCAACACCACTGTTCGGGCTGCTGAGTTGCAGCATGTCTGGTGGACGGCCCCGGTGCTCATCGGGTTGGCAGGTATGAACGCAGTCCTTGAGGAGACTGTCATCGTCGGCTACCTCTTTACGAGGTGGCGTCAGATCGGATGGTCGACGACGACGATTATCGTCACCTCGGCCATCATCCGCGGCACCTATCACCTCTATCAAGGCTGGGGTGGTTTCATCGGCAACATCGCCATGGGCCTGTTCCTAGGCTGGGTTTTCTCTCGTCGGCGGCGACTCCTACCCCTCATCACGGCGCACGCCTTCCTCGACATCGTCTCCTTCCTTGGCTACGCCTATCTGGCTGGCCGCGTTAGTTGGCTATAGAAGCGATTCGGACGCTCACCAAACTTGTCGCCTCTTACCCCTACGATAGGCGTTATGAAGCTTGGAGTCTTCGGAGCCACTGGACAGGTTGGCCGGGTGATGCGCACCCTGCTGGCCGAGCGTCATTTCCCCGCCGATGAAGTGCGGTTTTTCGCCTCCGCTCGTTCGGCTGGTCAGAAGCTGCCCTGGAATGACGGCTCGGGTGACCGTGAAGTTGTCGTTGAGGACACCGCGACGGCTGACTTTGCTGATCTTGATATCGCGATTTTTTCTGCGGGTGGCGGCACCTCCCGCGAGTTTGCCCCCCGAGTTGCGGCCGCCGGTGCTGTCGTTATCGACAACTCCTCCGCCTGGCGACGCGATCCTGACGTCCCGCTGGTTGTCAGCGAGGTCAACCCCGAGGACGTCGCTAAGCGCCCCAAGGGGATCATCGCTAACCCCAACTGCACGACGATGGCTGCGATGCCCGTGCTCAAGCCATTGCATGACGCTGCCGGCCTAACTCGCCTTGTTGTCGCTACGTATCAAGCGGTTTCGGGGTCTGGGGTGGCCGGAGTGCGGGCGCTCACCGACCAAACCACTGCTATCGGTGACCCTACCGGCCTGGTGCTAGACGGGCGCGGGGTGCCGGTAGCCGACCGTGGGCCTTATGTCGCGCCGATTGCGTTCAACGCCCTTCCGGTGGCGGGAAACTTCGTTGATGATGGCAGCGGCGAGACTGACGAGGAACAGAAACTTCGCAACGAGTCTCGCAAGATCCTTCACATCCCGGATTTGCTGGTTGCGGGGACCTGCGTGCGGGTGCCGGTGTATAGCGGTCATGGGCTCGTCGTTCATGCTGAGTTCCGTGACAGCCTTAGCCCGGAGAAGGCCACTGAACTATTGACGCAGGCCCCTGGAGTCAAAGTCGTCGACGTCCCCGATCCCCGCTCGGCAGCCGGAATCGATCCGTCATTGGTTGGGCGTATTCGTGCTGACCAGTCTGCACCGGCTGGTAAGGGTCTGGTGTTTTTCTGCGCTGCGGACAACTTGCGCAAGGGTGCGGCCCTCAACGCGGTGCAACTGGCTGAGCTGGTGGCTGCCGAATGAGCGGGAAGATTGCCGTCCTGGGCTGCGGAACGATGGCGGGGGCGCTCATTGGTGGGCTCATCGACGCTGGAGCGATTCAAGCCGAAGATGTCGTGGCAACAGCGCGGGCGGCGTCCCATCGCGACGAGATTGCTAAGACTTTGGGTGTGACCACCAGCGGTGATAACACCGCGGCTGCCCGAGACGCCGACCTCGTCATCCTCGGTGTCAAACCTTATGCGGCCGTAGAAGTGCTGAAAGAAGTCTCGGGTGCTCTGAAAGTCGATGCGACCGTTATCTCCATCGCTGCCGGTGTCACCACTGAGAAGCTGCTCAGGGTATGGCAGGGGCAGATCGTCCGTGTCATGCCAAATACCCCAGTTCGGGTGGGCAGGGGGGCCTTCATCGTGAGCCCCGCGCCCGGTGCTGAGGATGCAGCTAGGGAGGTGGGTGACCTGCTCGGATCCGTGGGAGTCGTTGTCACTGTGCCTGAGAAGTTACACGACGCCGCCACAGCCGTGTCGGGATCGGGTCCGGCGTACGTATTTCTGGTGGCCGAGGCGATGATCGATGCCGCCGTTGCGATGGGTTTGCCGCGCGACCAGGCTAGCCAGCTTACCGTGGCAACGCTGGCCGGTTCGGCTGAATTGCTGGCAGGGGGCGAGCACCCTGCGGTTCTGCGGTCTAAGGTGACGAGTCCAGGTGGCACTACTGCGGCTGCCGTGGCTGCATTGGAGGCTGGAGGAGTCCGCTCTACTTTCGCCAATGCGATGACGGCATGCCGGGACCGCGCCGCTGGCTTGTCTTGACGGGTCGGCGCGGCGATTTTGGCTCCCATGGCCGACACGGCGTAAAGTACCCCTTTGTCCGCCTTGTCGGTGGGCCAAGAACTTCGCACCTGCCCGGGTGCATCAAGCTTCCAGTTCCAACGAAAGAGGTTGATCGTGGGATCCGTGATCAAAAAGCGTCGCAAGCGCATGGCGAAGAAGAAGCACCGCAAGCTGCTCAAGAGGACGCGTATTCAGCGTCGTCGCGCTGGCAAGTGACGTTTCGGGCGGTTGTGGCATGTGGCGGCATCAACATGGCATGGCTGCCCTCCGCGGCGGTGAATCACGACCCCTCGACCCGCCGGTCGAGGGGCGCGTCGTTATTGTCACCCGCCAGGGGTGTCATTTGTGCGATGAGGCCATTGGTCTTGTTGCACACTTGAGACAGGATTATCGCGATCTCGTACCAGAGCCGATGATCGTTGACGTCGATACCAATGAGGACCTTCGCTCTCGCTGGGGCGATCATGTCCCGGTCACTTTCGTTGACGGTGCCCTTATTGCCTACTGGACTCTTCATGCTGACACCTTCCTGTCAGCCTTGCGCGATGGCCCCTCACTCCCGGCGGTGTTGCCCTGACATCCGAGATGTCCAGTGGGCGGGCACGTTTGCGCCTTTCCTCACAGACCAGCACTATTGACCTCGATGCCCAATGCCGGAGCACACCGCCTGGCATGACGACAGACACCGGAAGGACTCCAGATGACTGACGAGGCTCACCAGCCGACGCCGCAGCCGGTCGGTGATCTGGGCACTGCGTCGTCTCAGACCAGGGTGCAGTTTGTGGGTGCCGGTCCAGGAGATCCGAATCTGTTGACCCTCGGGGCTGTTGACGCCATCAATCGCGCCCAGGTCATCGTCATTTCGTGCGCCGAGTACCGCATGTTGCTTGGCAGTGATTTCCTAGAGCTTCGTCCTGACGTCAGAATCGTGTTGGCTGGCGATGCTGATGAAGAAGCCGTCGCCCTGCCTAGCCAGCCGGGGGGCGCCCCGACCCCCGTCGACGTGGACGAGCACTGTACCGACCTCATTGCCACCGTTATTGAGGCAGCCTCCCAAGGCCTTGAGGTTGTTCGTCTTGTTTCTGGGGACCCCTTCCTTGATGGCGATATTGGCGCCGAAGCTGCCGCTGTGGCCCGCGCTGATCACGACGTCGACGTCATTCCCGGTGTCACTGGCATGACCGCTGTCCCGGAATATGCCGGGCTGATCCTGCATGGCCATGACGTCCAGCTTATTGGGGACGCCGCATGTCAGCGCGATATTGCGGGACATGGTCCCGACTGGTCAGATCAGGGACTCATCGTCGTTCATACCTCAGCTGGCAAGCTTAAAGAAGTCGTCAAACACGCGGTTGCGTCTGGGCGCAGTGAGGATGAGCCTGCGGCTCTGATCTGCCATGGTGCGACGACCCAGCAGATCACCCATACCGTCACCCTTGGCGCGTTGCCGCAGACAGCTAAGACAGCGCGGCTAGATAGTGCTGAGCCGGTTCACGTGGCCATCGGCAAGGTTGTCGAGGCTCCCGATCGCGAGCAGCTCGATTGGTACGAATCCAAGCCGCTATTTGGCTGGAATATTCTCATCCCGCGCACCCGTGACCATTCTGCAACCCTGCCCTCGCGGCTACAGAGTTACGGTGCTCATTCCCTCGACGTTCCCACGATTTCGATGGAGCCGCCGCGTACTCCTCAGCAGATGGATAAGGCTGTTCGCGGTCTTGTTGAGGGACGCTACGAGTGGGTTGTCTTTACCTCTGCCAACGCGGTACGCGCCGTTTCGGAGAAGCTAGAGCAGATTGGTTTGGACGCTCGCGCATACTCAGGCTTGCGTATCGCCGCAATTTTCGATTCGACTATCAACGCTTTGGCCGAATGGGGTGTCCGACCCGATCTTGTGCCAGCTGGGGAGCAGTCCACCCGGGCGTTAGCCGCGGTATTCCCAGCTTTTGACGAGGCTCTCGACCCCATCAACCGCGTTTTCGTGCCGCGTGCCGATATCGCCACTGAGTCCCTGTCAGCCGACCTATCTGAGCTGGGCTGGGAGGTCGAAGACGTCGTGGGGTATCGCACTGTGCGAGCCGCCCCGCCGCCAGCTGAGACCCGTGAAGCTATTAAGACCGGTAAATTCGACGCCGTCGTGTTTACCTCCTCCACGACTGTGCGCAACCTCGTCGGTATTGCCGGAAAACCACACAAGCACACCGTGGTCGCCGCCGTTGGTATGCGTACTGCCGAAACGTGCCGTGAACATGGCCTAATCGTTGACGTCGTCGCCCCCGAACCGACCGCGTTGAGCTTGGCTGACGCCCTGGCGGATTTCGCTGCGAAGCGTCGCGACGACATGGTTGCCAAAGGCCTGTCGGTGGTTCGGCCCTCGCAGCGCAAGCGTCGGGGCCGCCATCCTTCGCGCTGACACGTGCCTATGACGTAGGGTCATGGACAGGGCGGGGTTTTGCCGCCTGAGAAGTATCGGAAGGGGAGACGATGGGCGCCACGACGACTGTCCACCTGCTGCGTCACGGTGAAGTCGATAACCCGACCGGGGTTCTGTACGGCTGCATGCCCGGATACCACCTGTCTGCGCTGGGGCGACGGATGGCGGCCCGTGCCGCTGAGCACTTTGCCAGCGTCGAGTTGTCGGCCCTGGTGAGTTCCCCTTTGGAGCGTGCTAGGGAAACGATGGCCCCCATCGCCGCGCTGCATCCTGAACTTGAGGTGCGCATTGATTCTGACGTCCTCGAAGCCACCAACGTCTTCGAGGGTCAGGTTTTTGGCAAGGGCAACAAGGCCCTGCGCAGCCCTCGTAACTGGCGTTATCTGTCGAATCCCTTAACCCCTAGTTGGGGCGAGCCTTATGTTGAGATCGCCGAGCGAATGACCCGGGCTATTATGCGGGCGGCGAATGAGGTTCCTGCGGGCGGCCAGGCCCTCATCGTCTCTCACCAGCTACCGATTTGGATTGCGCGCTGCGCAGCCGAGGGGCGACGCCTTCCTCACGATCCGCGCTCCCGCAAATGCACTCTCGCCTCAGTCACGAGTTTCGGGGTGCTCAATGGTCGTGTCGTCCGTATTGACTATTGCGAGCCGGCGCGTGACCTTATCCCGGCGAAGGATCGTCGGGCCAACATCTCGGCAGGTGGTGCGCCGGAGTGAAAACTCGGCTCATCGCCGTCTTTGCTGCGGCGACCGTCATGGTGACCGGAGTCTCGGCTTGTTCGTCGGCGTCGGTTAGTGGCGACAAGGGATTCGCAGCTGGAGACGGATCGTGGTCGAAACTTCCAGCCGATAAGCGGGAGCCTGCTGCGGCCCTCGCCGGGGCCGATCTGAACGGTAAGAAGATCAGCACCGCCAATGCCAAGGGCAGGGTCATCGTCGTCAATGTGTGGGGGTCGTGGTGCGCGCCATGCCGTCATGAAGCTCCTGCCTTGGTGAAGGCGGCTGATCGCACCAAGGATGTCGCAGCGTTTTACGGGATCAATACGCGCGATCTTGACCCCGGACCGCCCCAGGCTTTCTCCCGAGCTTTCCATATCTCTTATCCGAGTTTTTATGACCCCGATGGCGCGATGTTGCTCAAGTTCACTGAATTACCTCCCAAAGCGATTCCGTCCACTCTCGTCATCGATCGCAAGGGTCGCTCGGCCGCTCGATTCGTGGGAGAGGTGAGCACCGCCACACTGGTTCAGGCGATTAATGACGTTGCCAAGGAGAGCCAGTGACGCCGCTCGATCTGGGATCTTGGGTAGCCGCGGAATTGACCGGATCGATGGCCGCGGCGATACCGGTGGCGGTATTTGCCGGTCTGCTGTCCTTCTTTTCTCCATGCGTTTTGCCTCTCATTCCTGGCTATCTCAGCTATGTGACGGGTCTGGGGGCTGCAGACGTCATTGAGGGGCGGCGTCGGGCACGCACTGTGGTGGGCACGGTCCTGTTTGTGGTGGGTTTCACCGTCGTATTCGTCGCTACTGGGACGATCATTGGTACCCTCGGCGAGGCGCTTATGAGCCATCGTCGCGCTATTGAGGTCGTCGTTGGAGCCCTGACTGTCGTACTTGGGGCGATGTTTGCTGGGCTTGTTCCGCTGGGTCGACGTGAACTGCGGATCCATTGGCTGCCCCGAGCAGGGGTGGCTGCCGCACCGATTCTAGGGATCGTCTTTGGGCTGGGCTGGACGCCGTGCATCGGGCCGGCCCTGTCCGTGGTCTATGGGCTGTCCTTGGCCCAGGGGTCGGCGGCCCGAGGTGCTGTACTGGCGACCTGTTACTCGTTGGGTCTGGGGATTCCGTTTATTGCGGCGGCTGCTGCCCTGGTGTGGATGGGGCGCACGATTGACGCGGTGCGGATCCATCAGCACGGTGTGCAGCGCTTCGGGGGAATACTCCTGATGGCGATCGGCGTGCTGCTGGTCACCGGATGGTGGGAGTCGATTATGGCGATGTTGCGGACCTGGGCAGGTAAGTTCGGGGCGGTGATCTGATGGGTGATTCCGCTACGGATTCGAAACTGACGAAGACCTCAACATCTGGGAGCAGCGGGCTGGGTTTCCGCTCAGTTATGCGTTGGTTGTGGGGTCAGTTGACGAGCATGCGGACGGCCCTCATTCTGCTCTTCTTGCTTGCACTGGCGGCTATCCCGGGTTCGGTGGTGCCCCAGAGCGCTACTAGCGCGATCAAGGTTTCTGACTTTGCTGCCAACCATCCGACTCTGGACCGCATATGTCGGCCGCTGGGGATGTACCACGTCTACACCTCGGTGTGGTTTTCGGCGATTTATCTGCTGTTGTTCATTAGCCTTATCGGCTGCATCATTCCGCGCGTGGTCAGTCATGCGAAAGCCCTGCGTCGTCAGCCTCCCCGCGTCCCGGCCAGGCTGGATCGGCTAGCAGTCCACGTCTCGACCGTCACCTCCGATTCCGCAGCGGAGGTTGGTACGCGTGCTCAGCAGTGGTTGAAGTCCCACCGGTATCGGTTCGTTGTTGACGACGACGGCTCCCTTCGCGCCGAGGCCGGACGTCATCGCGAGACGGGCAACCTCGTATTCCATATCTTTCTGGTTTTCCTCCTGGTCGGCGTCGGCTGGAACACTCTGTGGGGATTCAAGGGGACTTCCGTCGTTGTGGAGGGCCAGGGTTTTTCCAACAACATCACTCAGTATGACGAGTTCAAGGCTGGGGCGATGGTCGATGCCGATAACCTCACCCCGTTCTCCATGAAGCTGCGCAAATTCGTGGCCTCTTTCGAGACCGGTAGGGTCCAGCGCGGCGCCGCCCGCAACTTCGACGCCACTGTCGACCTCACTGTGGACGGCAAAACAGAAACCCGAGATTTGCAGGTGAACCACCCACTGCGGATCGGATCGACAAAAGTACATCTGCTTGGTCATGGATATGCCGCAGATGTCGTTGTCCGCGACGGTGCTGGCAAGGTGGCCTATTCGGGCCCAGTTGTCTTTCTGCCACAGGATGCCAACTTCAAATCTGTGGGTGTCATTAATGCTCCGGACGCCCGTCCGGATCGTCTGGCTTTTCAGGGATTCTTTCTACCGACCGGCGCGATCACGGCCGGGGGGCCGACGTCCCTCTTCCCGGACGCTCTCAACCCGCAGCTGTACCTGACTGCCTGGTATGGCAAGCCGGCTGTGGAGACGGGGGCACCGTCAAATATTTACACTCTCGACACTACGGGAATGGCTCAGGTGACGAACGGTAAGGAAAAGGCCCGTTTCGTGCTATCGCCTGGCCAGGGGTACAAGCTGCCTGACGGCAGGGGGTCGATTCAGTTCAATGGCTGGCAGAGGTGGGCCAAGATTCAGGTGTCCCGGACACCGGGGCTCCCGTTGACTTTCGTGTCGGTGTTGCTGGCAGTGGCGGGGCTGTGTGTGAGTCTGTTTTCGCGGTCGCGTCGGGTGTGGGTGAGGACGACCTCTGGCGATGACGGTTTGAGGGTAGAGATTGGTGGCCTGGATCGCGGTGACTCCCGATCCGGGGTGGTGGGCGATGTAAATTCTCTGCTGGTTGCGGTACGCGGGGATAGCATGTCTGGCGATATCGAGGAGGAGCAGTCGTGAGTGTGGAGAGTCTGTCTGCCGTTGGCATTGTTACCGCGGCGGCGCTCTATATGCTTGCCTTCCTCGCTCATGCCGTCGAGTGGGCCAGCGTGCGGGGAGCCGAGCGCCCCAGTCACGATGCGCGTTTGCGCTCGGAGACGTGGGGCCGTATGGGGCTCAACCTCACCGTACTGGGTGCCGTTTGCGCTGCGATCGGCGTCGTCTGCCGTGGCATTGCGGCTCGCCGGCTGCCCTGGGGCAACATGTACGAATTCGTCACTGCGGCGCTGTTTTTCGTCGTCATCGCCTACCTTGTGCTTGTCGCCATTCGCCACGTCAGATGGATGGGCATCGCCGTCACCCTGCTGCTAGCAGTCGGTAACGGGCTGGCAGCAACGGTGTTTTACGTGGCCGTGGCGCCGCTAGTGCCGGCTCTGCATTCTGTGTGGTTTGTTATTCACATCGTCGCCGCTTGTATCGCCGCAGCGGCGCTCAATGTCGGGGCTATCGCCTCGATCATGTACCTCATTTCCATGAACGCTCAAGCGAAGGCTCAACGGACTGGAGTTCCCGTCAAGGGATTAGTGGCCAAACTGCCTTCCCTGGAATCCATGGACACCCTGGCATACCGCGCCCACGCCATCGGCTTCCCCATCTGGACCTTCACTATCGCTGCTGGCTCTGTGTGGGCTGACTACGCCTGGGGGCGGTTCTGGGGATGGGACCCTAAGGAGACTTGGTCTTTGGTGACCTGGGTGGTCTACGCGGCCTACCTCCACGCCCGGTCCACCGCAGGATGGCGCGGTCGCCGGGCCGCCGTGATCGCGATCATCGGTGTGGCCTGTTTCTGGTTCAATTTCGTTGGCGTCAACCTGATCTTTAGCGGTCTGCACTCGTACGCTGGCATCTGACATGACAGGTTCCTTTTCTGAATCCCGCGACGATTGGCTCCCACAGCTCTACCAAGAGCACTGGGATGGCTTCGTGCGGTTGGCCGCCTTGCTGCTGGCGGATCAGCAGGCGGCTGAGGATGCGGTGATCGCAGCTTTCGTCACGAGTTACTTGCGGGACCCGAAGCTGCATTCGTACGAGCATGCTGTGTCGTATCTGCGCACGGCTGTGGTGAACAAGGTGAGGGGCCGGCAGCCAGCCGCGCGGGAGGCCACCCCACCCGAAGCTCCCGAAAACTTGGCCTATTGGTGCCTCAGAGGTCTGTTGGCCCGTCAGCGCGAGGTGCTCGTTCTCAAGTTGGCTACCTCGGACCTTTCTGACGAGAGTATCGCTGAGACCCTCGGCATGAGCGTCAATGCGGTGCGCAATAACGAAGCTAAGGGTCTTGTTGCCATTGGGCAGAGTCTGCGTCCGGGATCGCAAACGAATCCGGGCCATGCCGACCCCAGAGTCGAAGCGGTTGTGCGTTCTGCGTTAGAAACCTTCGCGGAGTCGGTCCATCCGGTATCGCGCTATGACGTCATCATGGCCCAGATCGCGCGTCGCCCTCGTCGTGGTCGGCCTGCCGCCTGGGCGATTGTGCTCGCCTGCGGGCTAGCCTTCCTGGTCGGCATACTTTTGCCCTTGTTAGGCCCAGATCACGGCTCGACGATGAGGGATCCCGAGGTTGCACCGTCTACCCAGACCCCGGAGTCCAACGGTCAGTCACTGTCGACTCTGCAGACTGATCTCGACGTGCTTTACCTGGGGCGAGACGACGGCCTCATTCACCGTGAGTTGCGTGATCTTCCCACCTCTGGCGACCGGCTAGGAACGGCTGTCGGTGCCGTGCTCAATGTCGCACCTCTGGAGACCCGAATTACACTTCGGGCTGGGCAGCCGGGCAGGTCAATCGGGCATCAGTGAATGGCAACCGGATCACTCTCGACCTCTCCGCCTCAGCATTCAGCCAGTTTAAGAGCGGTGAACAGGTACAACGCGCTATTCAGCAGCTCGTCGTCACGGCTACGGGTGCCGTCGGTGACCGCACTGGCGATAAGACAGTGCACATCCTCGTTGACGGCTCTCCTAATCTGCCCATTATCGGTAAGCCGGCGACGGACTTCGTCGACGAAGGATTTGCTCGGTGCGCCCGGGTGTGGGTGGATTCGCCTCAAGCTGGGGCCGACGTGTCGGCTGGCACCATCACCATCAGCGGTGTGGCGCAGCCGACGGTATCCGCCATGACCTACGAGGTGAGGTCTCCTCGGACTAGCCAGATCATCACGAGAGGGCAGATCAATCTGTCGGCTAGCGATGGTGATAAGTGGCGGCCGTGGCGCGCCACTTTCACCGTGCCAAAAGGGGAGTACGACCTAGTCATTCGGGATGGAACCCATACCGCCGACGAGAAAGTCATTACTGCCAGGTAAGCGCGTTGGACGTCAGGCCTGGAGGTACTTTTCGGCTTGAGCCATCACTAGTCGCGCCGGCAGATGCGGCACCAGCCGCGCGACGGTGCGATTGATGAATCCGTCCACGGCGTAGGGACGATGATGGGCTAGAGCGTCGAGGGCGGTATGGACCACGTCGTCTGGGTTGCGTCGAGCGCCGGCCCCCATACGGGGTACTCCCGCGGCGTCGAAGAATCCGGTTTCGGTGGGGCCAGGGCAGATCGCGGTGGCGCGCACACCGGTGCCATTGGTCTCAGCCCATAGGGCGCGGGTGAAGGACAGCACGAAGGATTTCGATGCCGCGTAGGTGGCGAATTGCGGAATGGGCTGGAAAGCCGCAGTGGAAGCGACATTAATAATCGATCCGTGCTTGGCTGCGATCATGCCAGGTAGCAGTAACCCGCACAGGTGGACGATAGCTTCGCAGTTGACCTCTACCTGGGAAGCCTGACGCATCGGATCGGTCTGGGCAATCCGGCCAGCAGCACCGAATCCGGCATTGTTGATGAGGGTGTTGATGATGATCCCTCGTCCGGCGATCTCGTTGACAAGAGCCAGCCGCTCTGATGCCGAGGAGATGTCACAGGGATGGACGATGGTTTGGATTCCGTACCTGGTGGTGAGCTGGTTAGCGAGGTCGTCAAGAACGTCCTGACGCCGTCCGGTCAAAACGAGGTTGACGCCGCAGCTGGCCAGATGGCGGCTAAATGCCTGCCCCAGACCACCACTGGCCCCGCTCACCAGTGCCCACGGGCGTTCGTCGCGAGTCGCCTCCATGTCATTCATGTTTCAAGTCTTCCACGCTCTCACCCGAGTGCATGCTGCGCAGGTGAGTTTGGGGCGCCCGATCATCTGTAGTGTGCGTGGGCCTTGGTAGGGTTGTCTGGGGGCTTGGCAGTCAAACTGGTTGTACGCGGGCATGCCAGCCTGAGAACGAGTTGGCAGCCAGCTTTGCGTCTAAATGTCTGGATCTGTGGGGTGGTTGGTCGGTTTCTGAGACCGTTAGAAACGTGGACGTTGGAATGGATTAATGACCATTCCCAGGAGTCGGAGGAGGGACGATTTCTTCGGGGCATGCCCAACTGTGTCTGGCTCTACTATTTGTTGCGGATCCGACATTCTCAATATCTGAAGCTGATCTTGCAGGTCGCGGATATGATCTTGCTGAGAGGTGACTTCATTGGCCTTATTATGAGTGATAAGCCACATAACAAGAATTGCAATAATGAGCCAAATATCTACCACTAGATATGGCGTCGATGCTGATGTCATTTTTGAAGCTTGAAACTGATATACTATCAGGAATGAAAATACTGAAAACAGAACCTCAAGGACTTTGGTTAACAACTTGTTGACTCTGAGCCATTGGGTTGTCACTGGGAGAAATGCCAAAACGAAGTCTGCGTCAAATAGTGCAGTAGTAACTATAAACCCTATACTTTCTATAAGTGATAGAGATTTTATGACGCTTGGCAGATCGCAGACTAAGCACATGAGGATTATAAAAATTACTGAAAGTAGAAGTCGGATCCAGTAGTTTGGCTTCGCGTAGTCGAGGCTATTCCTTGCGGCTCTAAAGCTGTGGGACGTGTATTGTTCCGCTGCTGCCCAGACGGCATGCGGGGTGGCATTGCATCTAGCTGCGGTGTCGCAGAGGCATGAGCGGAGCTCGGCGACGCTTGTTGCTGGCCTGGCGTCTTGCTTGTAGGTTGAGCATATATCGTGGAATATCTTTTGATCTACTGTCTTGGGTCTATTGTAGTAATTCTATCACAGAGGTCTCCTATTTGGAGACGAAATCTCTTAAAAAGATTGTAGTTCTGTCGCTCTATCGTTCTTTGTTCTATTTTCTTTTCGTGTAGCATCTCGCACACATAAAAAATACTTTTATTGTATTTGGCGGCTACTCCTCCTAATGCTACTGCTTGTTCGGCGACATTTTTACCCGGCCTGCCTGTTCTATGGGGTGATTTTGGCTTGGTGATG
Organism: Cutibacterium namnetense; assembly: GCF_001642025.1. Classification (GTDB taxonomy): domain Bacteria; phylum Actinomycetota; class Actinomycetes; order Propionibacteriales; family Propionibacteriaceae; genus Cutibacterium; species Cutibacterium namnetense. The sequence goes on from NZ_LWHO01000001.1 coordinate 441,631, forward strand.
TCACTGTATAGATCGAATACTTCTGTTTTTATTGCTTCAGCGTCTTTGGATTCTGTTGTGCTTTGGTTGCTGGTGCTCATGTGATGATATTCAAGAAGTTAGACGATGTGATAGTTAGTCCTGCAGTGGTGGAACGTCGGCCATGGGGTCCGTGTCTATGGGTCAGCCGTCGCTGCCGACCGATCTGTTTCGGTCGACTCTGCTTGTCCGGTGATCTGCCCGCGTATGGACCTGATGGTCTGGGGGCTTTGTTGCTTGCCAGTATCGACCGGTGGCCTCCACGTCACAGGTCAGGGGTGCAGGTGTGCCGTGAACGGTATGACGGGGGACAACAGTCCGGTGCTCATCCACGCCATGCCGAAGGCCATGGCGAAGTCAGCGAGCCCGGAGAGCCGGATTGCGAGGGGCTCGGTGGCGACCACGTGGCAGGTGGGCACCTTGCCTGGGTTTTCCGCGCGGCCGCTGATCGCGCGCCATAGCCCGGCGACAGCCATGGCCATCAAGGCGACCATGAGCGGAACACCGACCACGGCGTAGTCGTGCATGGCGGCATTCATAGCCGTCTGCATGCCATGGCCGTGCATGCCACTGTGTGTGTGATTCAGCTGTTCCATACCAGAGTGTTGAGAGGCCATCATGAGCGAGGACATCTTGCGCATCGCAGCCAGATGCCAGACCATCGCTGCGAACATCGAGGCGTGACCCCATGACGACCACGAGGATCGCCACGCGGCCATGAATACCATCCATGCGGTGCACATGGCGAAGATGATGACAGGGGTAATGGGGCCGCCGATGGCACAGACGATGGGTTTCCACCATGACTTCGGCACCATGAGGATCATGGTGAGGGCCATGACGACGTGGACCCATGTGGAAATTCGTGTCACAACAGTGGGGGCCTTAATGGCATCCCGCAGGGACCATGCGAGTGACCATGCAAAGAGGATCAAGAGCCCGATGAAGGTGACGGGCGTCGAGGCGAGGGTGAACATTGTGCTCCTGTGAAACCGGCTGGGGTCTGGCGATCACCCTACCTGTCGTTGCCCGAGATCACCGGATCGTCTGCGTGGTCTGGCAGCCTGGGCAACGGGTTTACACGACCCGCGTGGGCCGAGGATGACAGACTTGGGCCATGGAGCATTACGACATCGTCGTCATTGGCTCGGGGTCGGGAAATACGATCCTCGATGAGGACTTCTCAGATCGACGTGCCGCGATCATCGATTCAGGCGCCTTCGGGGGCACCTGTCTCAATGTGGGCTGCATACCTACGAAGATGTTCGTGCTGCCGGCGGACCTTGCGATCTCACCGTCGGAAGCTGCGCGACTGGGAATCCACCTACAGTTCCATAGCGCGTCGTTCGCCTCGATCCGGGACCGGATCTTTGGTCGAATCGACCCCATATCTGAAGCTGCGCTTTCGTACCGGCAGAGCCAAGAGAACATCGACGTCTATACCGGCGAGGCAAAATTTGTCGATGCACGCACCCTTGGGGTGGGAGACAGGCGAATCACCGCTGACCAGATTGTCCTGGCGGCCGGATCGCGTCCGCGGGTGCCGGACGTGCTTGGTGTTGCCGAACCCAGCTTGGCCGAGTCGATCCACACTTCCGACACGATTATGAGGCTGGCAGAACTGCCGCAGCGTCTGGTGATTCTCGGTGGCGGGTCCATCGCGGCGGAGTTCGCCCACATCTTCTCTAGTCTTGGGACTCAGGTGACGGTCATCAACCGCTCTGGCCGGATGCTGCGTCACGAGGATCGTGAGATTTCGGAGCGCTTCACTGAACAGATGGGGCGCCGGGTGCAGCTGAGAATGTCTGAGGATCTGGTGGGCATCGACCGCGACCCGGGTGGTCACTTAGTGGTGTTGACCGTCGACGGTGATGGGGTCGACTACGACTACCCGGCAGACGTTGTGCTCAATGCCACGGGACGGGTTCCCAATGGGGATCGCCTTAACCTGCCGGCGGCCGGTGTTGACGTTGACGACGACGGGTTCGTGGTGGTCGATGAGCACCAGCGCACCAGCGTCGCGCACATCTGGGCCCTCGGCGACGTATGTTCGCGCTGGCAGCTCAAGCACGTGGCCGATCACGAGGCTCGGGTGGTCCGTCACAACCTGTTACATCCTGACGATCTGGCGAGTTCCGATCATCGCTTCGTGCCACACGCGGTGTTTTCGAATCCGCAGGTGGCGTCGGTTGGTGCTACGGAGCGGGAGTTGTTGCAGTCCGACACTCCTTACGCGGTACACCTTCAGGAATACGCCGACGTTGCCTATGGCTGGGCCATGGAGGACGAGGGGCATTGCGTCAAGCTGTTGGCAGACCCGCACAAGAGAACTTTGCTGGGCGCGCACATCTTGGGGCCGCAAGCATCCACCCTCATCCAGACCTGTATCCAGGGGATGATCGCTGGGCAGACGGTCGACCAGATGGCGCGTGGGCATTACTGGATTCATCCTGCCCTCCCAGAGGTCATTAAGAACGCCTTGCTGGGGCTTGGTAAGGCGATGGATGCCACCGGGTGACCGCATTCACTGGTCGTCGCCTTCTCGCCCTTGAATGGCCATAGCGGAGCGTTCGGGGACGAGAAGGCGACGCGCCCTCATCAACTCATCGTGGTTACTTCTTGTCCTTGATGAGATCGTGCAGCTTCTCGGTACCGGTGATCGTCAGCGGGGTCGGAGGATCGGTCAGGGCGAAGGACATCGTCACTACGTGCCCCTTCTTGACCGCTTTGAGCTGCTTGGCTCCTTTGAAGGACAGGAAGGTCGGTTCCACCTTCGACATCTCCCCGTCGCCAGCCAACAGCACGATCCACTCCGGGTTCTTGTGCAGTAGATCCTCCATGGAAGCATCGAAGACCCGCGTGGTGTTCGAATGGTACATATTTTGTAGGCCGTTAGTGGCGAACATCGGCTCGATCATGCTCGAGGAACCGTAGGTGTAGAACTCGGTGCTACCTGGGGTGATGTATAGGGCGACGGCGTTGGCCTTGGCCCCGGATGTGGCTTGCTTCTGGATCCCGGAGATTTTGGCATCAAGGTCTTTGTTGACCTGGTTGGCTTTATCCGGGACGTTGAAAATCTGTCCGACCTTGGTCACCTCGTCCTTGACCTGGGAGAAGGTAGCGGGAGCCGGCGGCTTCTTGTCGGTGCACATGGCGTCGGTGCTGTACATCTTGACGCCGGACTTGCGTAGGGCATCGCGGTCGACCCCGGTGTCGTAACCGATGACAAGGTCAGCGTGCTGGTCCAGGATCGTCTCGGTGGACACTTTGACGCCGCCGGTGTTCAGCTCCTGCGAGGCGATTGTTGGGATGGCCTTGAGCTTGGCAAGGGTCTTGGCGTCGTACGCCCCCTCCTTGATCCGACCGGCTCGGGCAACGACATGATCGAGTACCCCGAGAGCATTCATGGTGGAGGCGTCGGTGTCGCCGAGCATGATGACCCGTTTGGGGGCGCTGGTGAAGGTGAGCTTCTCGTTGCAGCTCATAACGGTGCGGGCTGGCCCCGAGCTGGACGAGGTCGACTTCTCAGTCGATGATCCAGCGCAGGCGCTCAGGGACATCGCGCACAGACCGGTCAGGATTGCCGCCGTGACACAAGTCGCGCGACGGCGAGTGTGGGGGGTGGACATGGTGTTCTCCTTCATCGTGGTGGGTTGAACAAAAGATGGATGTGGCCGTTGTGGGTGATTCGTTCGACGTTCACCCCGTAGACCTTCGAGAGCAGATCGGGCTGCAGGACGTCTTCGCAAGTGCCGGCGGCAACCAGATGCTTATCGGTGAGGAGTACCAGCTGGTCGCATACTCGGGCGGCCAGGTTGAGGTCATGTAGCACGATGACGGTGGTCGCCTTGATGGTTCGGACGAGGTCGAGCAGGGCGAATTGGTGACCGATATCAAGATGGTTGGTGGGCTCGTCGAGGAGCAGATGGCCGGCTTGTTGGGCGATAGCCCGGGCGACGAGCACCCGCTGGCGCTCCCCGCCGGATAGTTGGGTGACGAGTCGGTCAGCTAGGTCGGTGAGGTCGGTACGGGTCAGGGCCTCTTCGACGATGTCTCGATCTGCTACGTCCCCGTATCTCATGAGGGATCGGTGCGGCAGTCGACCGAGGGCAACGGTATCTCGAACTGTCAGTGGCAAGGACGGATCGGGGGTCTGGGAGACGACGGCCACCTCGCGGGCGATTTCCCGCCGACTCATCGAGGCCAGATCGTGGTCGCTGACCGTCACTTGACCCGAGGCGATCGAGACATTGCGGTAGAGGGCCGAGAGCAGCGTGGACTTTCCGGCACCGTTGGGGCCGACGACCCCCACCGTCACTCCTTGGCCCGCGGAGAAATCGATGTTCTCTAACACGATTCGTTGCCCGCGGCGGACCACCAGCTGAGAGGCATTGATCATGCCAACGTCTCCCTCTTGACGAGCACGAGCAGGAAGGGTGCGCCGAGCAGGCCGGTGATGACGCCGATAGGCAGCTCTGCCGGGCTGAAGACTGTGCGGGAAAACGTGTCGGCCCACACTAGGAAGATTGCTGCCGCAATCGCCGAGGAGACGACCAGACGGCGGTGGCCGTGTCCGATGAAGGAACGCATGAGGTGGGGGATCACCAACCCGACGAAGCCAATCCCGCCTGATATCGCGACGGCGATCGCGACCCCGGCCGAAACTGGGACGAGGAGCAAAACGCGGATCATCGCCGGGTCGATCCCCACCGCGGTGGCTGTGGAATCACCAGAGGCCAGAGCGTCGAGCCATGGGGCGCAGACCCACAAGAGTATAGAGAGCACGACTCCTACGACGATGCTCGTCCACCCTTGGGCCCAGCTGGCGCGGGACAGATCGCCGAGGGTCCAGAACATCACCGCCCGGGCCGTCTCGGGGGAGTCGGACGAGAAGATGATGAAGTTGGTGAGAGCTTGGAACACGAATCCCACCGCGAGCCCGGCCAGGATGAGGCGGAGGGTTGACGAGTTGCGCCCGCCACCCATGAACAACACGATGGCGGTTGAGGTAAGAGCCCCCAGAAACGCCATGCCAGCCACTCCTAAGGTTGAGGAGATGCCGACGAGAATGATTGCCGTGGCAGCTCCCGACGACGCTCCGGCGCTGACTCCCAGCACATATGGCTCGGCAAGCGGATTGCGTACTACTGCTTGCAAGGTCACTCCGGCCACGCCCAGGATCGCTCCGACTCCCAGTCCAGTGACTATTCGTGGCATCCGGTTTTGCCAGACAATGGCATCGGTGATGGAGTCCCAGGTGAGGTGGACCGGTAGTCCGCAGTGATCAGCCAGAACCCCGAGCACCTGGCTGATGGGTACTGGGGCAGCACCGAAGGCGATGGACAGCACTGGGGTGAGGGCCAGCAACGCCACCAGTAAAATGAATCGCACTGATGTGCGGCTGTGCAGGGACCGAACCAAGTAAGCCATCCTCGTCAGGGCCGAGTCGCGCGGCCGTCGGGTAAGTGTGGTCCGGGAGGTTTTCGGGCTCGGCATCATCCGAACAGGCACCTTCCCGAGTTTCCTCAGTGGTCATCTGCCTGTTCGTCCGCCTTACCGCTGCGCGTCAGTCCTCGATTTGCACGAGGTTCCCTGCGTCGGACGACGTCAGTTTAGCATTGCCTCACAGTAGGGCCTTGGGGCCCTCATAGTTCGGCAACCTCAGCCGAAGCGGCCGGAAATGTAATCCTCAGTGGCTTTTTCTTTCGGGTTGGAGAAGATTCGTTCAGTGGTGTCGATCTCGACGAGACGACCGGGCTCTCCCTGAGCCTTCAGGTTAAAGAAAGCGGTCTGATCAGAGACACGGGCAGCTTGCTGCATGTTGTGGGTTACGATCACCACGGTGAAGCGCTCCTTGAGCTCACTGACAAGATCCTCGATGGCTAGGGTTGAGATCGGGTCCAGGGCCGAGCAGGGCTCGTCCATGAGTAGGACCTCGGGCTCGACGGCAATGGCTCGGGCGATGCACAGTCGTTGCTGCTGGCCACCCGAAAGGGAAGCGCCGGAACGCTCCAGGCGGTCCTTCACCTCGTCCCACAGGTTGGCGCCGCGTAGCGACTTCTCACAAGCCTCATCGAGTAATTTGTTGTCACGTACGCCGTTGAGCTTCAGCCCTGCTACGACGTTATCTCGGATGGACATTGCCGGGAAGGGGTTGGCTCGCTGGAAGACCATGCCAACATTGCGTCGCACGGCCACCGGGTCGACGCCTTTGCCGTACAGGTCAACCCCGTCGAGCTCCACCTTGCCGGTGCAGTAGGCACCTGGAATGACCTCGTGCATGCGATTGAGGGTCCGCAGCACCGTCGACTTGCCACACCCGGACGGGCCAATGAAGGCCGTCACAGTGCGAGGCTCGACGATCAGGTTTACCGACTCGACGGCGTGGAAGGACCCGTAGTAAATGTCGAGGTCTTTGGTCTCGATGCGCTTTGCCATATGCAGCTCACTTTCATGTCACTTGCCCATGCGGCGCATGTAGCGGCGGGAGATCCGACGGGCAATGAGGTTGAGTCCCATGACCAGGATGATGAGGGTAATAGCGGCTCCCCACACCACCGGGGTATCGACGCCGCCCTGGGTGTAAGCGTTAGTGATGACGGTCGGCAGCGTCGCGAAGTTTGGTGTTGACGGATTAAAGGTCAACTCGGTGTTGAACTGCAGCAACACGATCAGCGGAGCCGTTTCGCCCATAACTCGAGCTAAGCCCAGCACGATACCGGTGAGGATGCCAGTCATGGAGGTTGGCAAGACGACCTTCATGATCGTCTTCCATTGAGAGACGCCCAGGGCGAAGGAGGCCTCACGCAAAGAGTCTGGCACGAGCTTGAGCATTTCCTCGGTTGATCGCAGCACCGTCGGAACCATGAGGATCATGAGGGCCAACGAGGAGGCCCACGCGGATTGGGTGCCACCGAAGGTGGTAACGACTACGGCGAAGACGAAGAGGGCCGCGACGATTGAAGGTACACCGGTTAGCACGTCGACGGCGAAGCTAATGACCTTGGCGATCTTAGTTCCGCGGGCGTACTCGACTAGGAAGATCGCGGTCATCAGAGCGATCGGTACCGAGATAATCGATGTAATAAGGCCAATTTCAAGGGTTCCGACGATAGCGTGGATGGCGCCCTGCTCGGCCAAGTCGAAGGAGGGATCCATCGAGTGGGTCCACCACGACGCGTGGAATAGTGATCCGATGCCGCGCCGGACGGCCGCGAAGAGCAGCCAGGCCAGTGGGATAACAGCCAGTACGGTGGCCACGATCATGAATGCTGAGGCGCAGCCGCTCTTGATAGTCCGTTTACCAGACGGGCGGGAGAGATCTAGCTGTCCGGGCGTGTTGTCGCCATGGTGGGTGATGTGGTCAGGGGTGGTGGCGCTCATCGCTTAACCCCCTTCGCCGCAATCAACCGGGCAGTCGCGTTGACCACGAAGGTAATGACGAACAGGGCCAGGGCCGACGCCACGAGGGCACCCAGCGAGGTGGGATCGCTAATGGCCTCGGAGAAGTTACCGGCAATCTTCGACGCGAATGTCTCACCACCGACGAAGATCGACAGGTTGAGGTTCTGTTTGAGCGCCATGGGGCTCATCGTCTGCAGGATGAGGGTGACAGCCAGGGTCTCGCCGAGGGCGCGTCCTAGACCCAACATGGATCCGGAAATGATGCCGGACCGCGAGTGGGGGAGCACTGCAAGCTTGATGACCTCCCAGCGCGTCGATCCGAGGGCGAGCGCGGCCTCGACTTGATCATGGGGCGTCTGGGCCATGACGTCGCGGCTAACAGCAGTGATAATTGGCAGGATCATGATGGCCAGGACGAGACTGGCAAGGTAGACCGTGCCAGTAGCCGAGGACCACGACGGATCCTCGGAAAAGATCGGAATCCAGCCGAGCGCTTTGATTATGGCCCCGCGTAAACCGTTGATGATTCCCGACGATCCGAAGACGATGCCGCCCCACAGACCGAAGACGATCGAGGGGACTGCCGCCAGCAAATCGACGACGAACGCGACCGGGCTAGCGAGCTTCCTGGGTGCGAGTTGGGTGATAAACAGAGCGATGCCCACCGAGAGTGGCACTGCGATGAGCAGGGCAAGCAGGGATGAGATGACTGTCGTCCATAGCAGGGCCTGGATACCAAAGGCCGGCGGGTTCTGATCCGTTGTCCAAGCCCGGGACGTGAAAAAGTTATCGGTGTTAGCCAACAATGTTGGGGCTGCCGTCTTCATGAGGAAGACGAACATCAGGATGACGATGATGGCCAGGGCTATGGCAATAACCGACGAGGCGCCAGCGAAAATCGTGTCCCCGACCCGCGACACCGGCTTCATGCGGGATGCCGCCGTGAGTTTCCGCTGTGCCGGCGATGTGGTTTCAGCCATGGGCTTCCTTCGTCGCGATCATGGTCGTGTTGTGGTGAGGGGCGGGAAGACGACTGGCGTCCTCCCGCCCCGGCGCGCCGGGGCGCTTGTCCCCGGGCAGAGAGTCAATCAGGAGAGGGCCTGGGCGGAACCCAGAACCTTCGAAGCAACGTCGGAGGGTAGCGGAGCGTAACCAAGGTCCTGGATCTTCTTCTGCTCCCTCTCAGAAGCGTAGAAGGACAGGAAGTCCTTCAAGAGCGCGGCCTTGCCGGAGTCCTGGCTCTTGGAGCAGGCGATCTCATAGGTTACAAGGACGGCCGGGTAGACGCCCGCCGGGGTGTTCTTGTACTGGAGCTCCAGCTGCAAATCGTTGCCCTGGCCGACGGCCTTAGCGGCGGAGACGGCCTTACCAGCGGTCTCGGCGGTCAATTTGACCGGCCCATTGCCGTTGTCGATGGCGGCCATGTCGAGGCTGTTCTTGGTGGCATAGGACCACTCGTCGTAGGAGATTGAGTTCTTGGTGCTCTTGACGGCCTGGGCGATGCCGGCCGACTTGTCGGCTCCCTTGCCGGCACCCTTCCACGTCTTGGAGTGTTTCTCAGTCCAAATGTCACCGGCGGCCTTGTTGAGGAACTTGGTGAAGTTGTCGGTGGTGCCTGACTCGTCCTTGCGGTAGAACACCTCGATCTGAGCCGACGGTAGCTTGACCTTCGGGTTCTCTTTCTTGATGGCGTCGTCGTTCCAGTTCTTGATAGCGCCGGAAAAGATCTTGGCGAGGGTCGGAGTGGAGAGGGTGAGATCCTTAACTCCGTCGACGTTGTAGACCACGGCAATCGGGCCGGCAGCCATCGGGAGGTGCCACGGGTCGGCGTTGCAGCGCTGCTTGGCCTTGTCGGGCTCACCCTTATCAGCGTTGAGGACGGAGTCAGAACCGGCCCAGTCAGTCTGCTTGCCGATGAACGATTTCACACCGGCACCGGATCCGGTGGGGGAGTAGTTAATGGTTGCTGAGGAACAGGCAGCCTTGTAGTCGGAGATGACCCGGTTGATGGCGTTCAGCTGAGCTGAGGAACCGGCACCAGAGATGCTGCCACCCGGGCAAGCGGGCTTGAACGAGGCAGCGTCAGCCGAGGAGCCGCTGGAGTGGGAGGTGGGGCTGGACTCGGAGGACGAGGGAGAGCTGGAGCCCTTGTCGCCGTTGGCGCCACAAGCGGTGAGGGACATGGCGCTGATAGCAGCCAGGGCAGTGATCTTGGCGAGACGATTCGTCACGGCACATCCTTTTCGAGTGATGTCCTAGAGCCGCCGTTGCGGCCCTTGGTACAGGGCTGACGGTAGGGTCAGAAAATGTCGCAAGTATCGCGTCAAGGTGAACGCAACGTGAACACCGCCGCCACCTTGACCGAAGCAAGTCGGCTAAGACACAGCTTGCGACCTGCTAGTTCAGTACCGTGACGAGTACCATTCTTGGCAGATTGTGCGCCCCGCTTCATCCAGGTGAACGATTAGGCATTCTGCAGTTGACATGGGGTGGTTCGCCCCGCCGAGGGCGTCTCGCATCGTCGGCAATACAGGCCGATGACCACAAATGGCGATGGGTTTGGTGGGATCTGCCAGCGCGCGGCCAATAATTTTCCTCATGGCTGACGCCGTCTTGCGGGGGTCCGCTTCATGTGTTTCCTCGCTTAGGGCGTCGAGTCCGGTGATCTCGGCCTCAATGGTGTCGGCATACGGCTGCAGGGTTTGCATACATCGCGTCGATGATGAGCTCGCAAGACGGGTGACGCCAAAAGCGTTCAGCAAATCGACCAACGCCTTAGCCTGACGGCGACCCCGCCTTTCTAACGGACGTGTGGCGTCTTTGCCGTGTCTGGTACGGGAGTTCCACTCTTTGCGGGAGACAGCTTTGCCATGACGTACCAGGACGACCGTTGACGTCGCAGGCACGTCGAGAGCCTCCTCGAGCACTTGGACGTCGGTGGGATAGGTGAGATGCTCAAGAGCTTGGTCGATCGGTATCCAAAAGGCGCCATCGATCTCCTCAAGGCTGGCCGTTGCATTCTCAACGGACCCTCCGATGGCGACCCCTAGCCACCAGGAGACGACCTTGGCCCGCGACTTTGGCTTGCCGGTACGTGCGGAGTATTTGACGGTGTACTCGATGGGTTGCAGGGGCATCGTCAGTCGGACATCGATGCCGGTTTCCTCGGCGACCTCGCGCACTGCAGCGGTGGGAAGATCCTCGTTAGGCTCGAGTTTTCCCTTGGGCAGGGAAAGGTCGTCGTAATCGGGGCGATGGACGACGAGCACCTCGCGAGCTCCACCGTCAACGTCGCGTAGCACGACGGCGCCAGCCGCCTGGATAGGACCCTTGTGTCCTCCCATCTCGGATTCACCGCCTCCTGTCGCGGGTGCGTCGGATGAGTTCTTCCTGGAAGTCAGTCAGCGGGATGCCGTCCGGTCCGCGCGATGTTTCGGTCCAGGTGCGGTCCTGTAGATGCCACGACACCGTACCCGGGTCGAAGGCCATGTCGAACATCTCTTCAACCTCCGCCACGTGCTGCTTGTTGGACAAACCAACAAGGGCCTCAACGCGGCGGTCCAGGTTGCGATGCATGAGATCAGCTGAGCCGATTGCCACCATCGGACGACCACCATTGGCGAACCAGAAGACGCGAGAGTGCTCCAGGAACCGCCCGAGTATGGAGATGACCCGGATGTTCTCACTGAGCCCAGGAACCCCTGGTCTGATGGAGCAAATACCACGTACCCACAGGTCCACCGAAACGCCGGCGCGGGAGGCACGGTAAAGGGCGTCGATGACGCGCTCATCGACGATGGAGTTGACCTTGATTCGCACTCCGGCAGGTAACCCAGCCTTCTTGTTCTCGATCTCACGCTCAATGGCGTCGATGATGCCGCTACGGATGCCTTCCGGAGCTACCAGAAGACGGCGGTAACGCTTTTCGACCGTCATTCCAGATAGATGATTGAACAACCGCGCGACGTCCTCGGTGATGATCGGGTTCGACGTCAACAACCCGAGATCCTCATACTGGCGGGCGGTCTTGGGGTTGTAATTACCGGTGCCGATGTGTGCGTAACGTCGCAGCCCTTCGCCTTCGTCACGGATAGCCAAAGCCAATTTACAGTGGGTTTTGAGGCCCACCATGCCATAGACAACGTGGACGCCGGCACGCTCCAGCACCCGGGCCCAGGTGATGTTGGCCTGCTCGTCGAACCGGGCCTTGATCTCCACGACAGCCAGTACCTGCTTGCCAGCCTCGGCGGCGTCAACCAGGGCGTCGATGATAGGGGAGTCCCCTGAGGTGCGGTAGAGAGTCTGCTTGATGGCCAGCACCTGCGGGTCGGCGGCGGCCTGCTCGATGAACCTCTGAACGCTGGTGGCGAAGGAGTCATACGGGTGGTGGACGAGAACGTCACGCCGCCGGATTGCGGCGAACATGTCGGCCGGGCGGGCCGTTTCCACTTCCGCCAGATGCGGATGTGTGATGGGTAGGAAGTTCGGGTATGACAGATCGTCGCGGTCGACGTCGGCTAGGGAGAATAGGCCGGTAAGGTCCAACGGGGCAGGAAGCCGGAAGACCTCCTTGTCTTTGATGTCGAGCTCGCGGGTGAGCAGGGCGAGCATTTCCTCGGTGATGTCGTCTTGTACCTCTAGACGTACCGGGGGACGACCTACTTTGCGACGCAGGAGTTCCTTTTCCAACGCGAAGAGCAGGTTCTCGGCGTCGTCCTCCTCGACCTCGAGGTCCTCATTCCGAGTGACGCGGAACGTGGTGTGCTGCAGCACGTGCATACCAGTGAATAACTGGTCGAGGTGACGGCTGATGATTTCTTCTAGCGGAAGGAATCGTCCCCCACCCAGGTTGACCAGCCGGGGCAGCACCGACGGCACTTTGACTCGAGCGAACTGCTCTGCACCAGTGATGGGATTCGCCAACATGACGGCCAGGTTGATTGACAGGCCGCGAATGTACGGGAAGGGATGGGACGGGTCGACAGCTAAGGGGGTGAGGATGGGGAAAATCCGCTCCGAGAACAGGGAGCGCATGCGGCCCTTTTCGTCATCGGACAGCTCGGCCCAGCGCAGGATCTCAATGCCCTCAGCCGCCAGCCCGGGTCGCACCTCTTCAGCGAATACCCGAGACTGCTCGGCGACCAGGTCGTGAGTGCGGGCCAGAATGGCGTCGTGGAGCTCGCGGGGTAGCATCCCGGCGACGGACGGCACGGCAACCCCAGCGTCGATGCGACGCTTGAGACCGGCGACTCGCACCATGAAAAACTCGTCGAGGTTGGACGAGAAGATGGCCAGGAACTTCGCTCTCTCGAGCAGAGGGATGCGCTCGACGTCCCGTGCAAGATCCAGCACCCGTTCGTTGAAAGCGAGCCACGACAGTTCACGATCGCTGTAGCGGCCCTCCGGCAGCTCGTCGGGAGAAGCCGGGGAGGTCCCGGGGGTGGGCTTCTTGGCCATGGACACACTCCTTGGAGATTTGTCCGCCCACCATTGGGTGGGCGCAGCTGCATTCAATCTATCGGACGGAGCCCGCTGGCATGGTGTGCAACTTCCATGTCGGCCGGTACCGCCCGAGCGAATTTAACGTTCCGGCTGGAATCGGTAGCCCACCGACCGCACTGTCTGGATGTGGCCTTCGTACTCTGGGCCTACCTTGGCGCGGAGGCGACGGATGTGGACGTCCACGGTCCGGGTACCTCCGTAATAGTCGTAGCCCCACACGTCTGACAATAGGAGGTCCCGGGTGAGCACTCTGCCGGGGTGTTCGACGAGGTACTTCAGCAGCTCGAACTCGGTGTAGGTGAGGTCAAGGTCCTTGTCTCCGACACTCGCTGTGTACCCGTCCTCGTCGATGGTGAATGGCCCTGCCACAAGTTGGTTGGTGACTTGTACCGTGGACAAGCAGCGAAGTCGAGTCTCGGCCTCCGACGGAGTTGCCGAATCGCACAGGAAATCGTCCATTCCCCACTCGGGGCTGATAACCGAAAGAGTGTCGGGGCCGGCCAGCAGCAGGACCGGCACTTGCCTCTCGTGACAGGACAGCCGAAGACACGCCTCGCGGGCTTTGGCCGGTTCGTCGTGGCAGTCGACCAGCACGACGTCGACTCCCTCTAGATGAGACATGCACTCCTGCAGGTCGTCGTAGCGGGCGATGCTGTGAGGCAGCAGCTCCAGGGCCTGAGGCAGCGGGGTGTCCAGCGGACCCAGCAAGGACAGTTGTGCCATCCGGATGCCCTCCCATGCCCGGTCAAATCGCGTTGTCCGCGATCGCGTCGCTAACGATGTCGCATCCCATCATCCCACGGGGGACTGAGCCATCTCACGATATCGGCACTACGATCGGTGCCGTGACGAGAATGCCTGACGAGTGGTTCCGTCCGGACGATGAAGAGCCCGGACCGGACGAACCCTGCCCGGCGGAGAGCGTTGAGGATACCCCGGACAGTGAGGATCCACCTTCTCGCCATGGCGGCTCTGAGGAGAGCCCGATTTCCTCAACGACCAGCGGCTCAATCCGCGTCCTGACCGACGAAACCGGGCCGAGCGTGGTGGTTGGTCACGCCCTCGCTACCGGTGCCTCGGCATCCGCGCATCGTCGGCACTTCCCAATTTGCATCCTGGTGGTTGCGGCTGCGCTCGTCGTCGGACTGGTGCTAGGTATCTTCATCACCTAGTCCCGTGACAGTACCGGCGCGGCGCGGGTCCCTCCTAGAGCCTTGGCGCCGGCGCCCACCTCCACAGCAGACATGCCATACCAGGGGAGAGTCAAGGCGATTAGCGGCGTGAGGGCCACAGCATCGTGCGTATCCGATCCCGCGGTCGATTCTCAGCATGAACTGGTTCGCTACGACGCTAAGTTCGTTGTCGACGATAAGCCGCAGACGGCGTGGCGGTGGAACGGCTCGGGTGAGGGTCAACAGATCACCTTCACCCTCACCCACCCCGCCCGGATTGTTGGCGTGGGGATGATCAACGGCTATGCCAAGGTCTTCGGCAACGTCGACCTGTACCCGCAATACCGTCGGGTGCGCACGGTGCGCTGGACCATGCCTGACGGGACCTGGTTCAACCAGGACTTCACCGATGACGACCAAGACTTTCAGAAGATCATGATCCTCCCCACACCGTCAGCGGGGACATCACCCTCACCATCATCGCGACGACCCAACCGGGTCTGGTTGGTGAGCCAACTCGGGACTCGGTGCTTATCTCATCGGTGCAGTTGTACGAGGCATCCTGAGGATTGTTCAGCGCCAGTCATCGGTGTCGATGAGGATCGTCATCGGGCCGTCATTGACTAAACCCACCTTCATATCGGCGCCGAAGATCCCGGTCTCGACGTGCGCTCCCAAGCTGCGCAGATGGGCCACGAAATGATCCACCAGCGGCTCAGACACCGGGCCGGGGGCTGCGGCACTCCACGACGGGCGGCGCCCTTTGCGGGTGCTGGCGTAGAGGGTGAACTGGCTGACGACGAGGAGTGGGGCATCGAGGTCGCTGGCAGATTTCTCGTCCGCGAGGATGCGCAGTCCCCAGATTTTTTCGGCGAGTTTCTCGGCGTCTGCTGCGGTGTCGGTGCCGGTCACGCCGACGAGCACTACTAGCCCGGGAGTTGTCAGTGACCCGACCGTCCGGCCCTCGACGACGACCTCGGCACTGGTTGCTCTCTGTACGACGACCCGCATGGAATCGAGTCTACGCAGGTGACCCCGTAGAATCGTGGTGTGGCTGAGGCTGATCTCGTGGTTCTGGTGACTGTTGCGGTGGTGGGCGCCGTGTTGCCGCTGGTTGCTCTGACTAGGGTTCTGGTCGCAGCTTGGCGAGGTTGAGCACGGCCATCGCTCCGGCTTTCCCGAAAATCTACGACGACACGAGGACCCATGCCTTTTCAGATTCCTGATGACCTGAATCGTGATCTCATGCCCCTGGCCTGGATGATCGGCCACTGGGAGGGTGAGGGACACGGAAACACCCCAGATGACGGTGAGTTTAGTTTCGGGTGCCAGGTCGACTTCACCGAGAATGGCGGGGACTACTTGCACTACATCTGCCAGACGTTCACCATGAATCCTGAAGGCACCCCGGCCGCCCCGCTACGCATGGAGACCGGTTTCTGGCGTCCCAACGTCGACACCCGCAAGGTCGATGTGTTGATGGCTGCCCCGGAGGGGTGGGCTGAGGTGTGGACCGGCACTATTGACGGTGCCAAGATCGAACTGGTCACCGATGCTGTGGCTCGTACCGAGGAGGCTCTGGTCCCCTATACCGGTGGGCAACGTCTTTATGGTCAGGTCGAAGGTGATCTGCTGTGGACATTCGACCGGGCCACCGTCGATGCCCCCTTACAGCCCTACATGTGGGCTCGCCTCAAGAGGTCCTGAGATGTCCGATCCTGTAGTGCTAACTGACGGTCCGGATGCCGGGCTGGTCTCCCACGTTGGGAACCCGCTCGTTGAGCAGCGCCTGATGGTTGGCGGGGGCGGGCGCGTTGAGCTACCTAATCGTGAGGTGTTGGCGGTTTCCGGCGTCGATCGGCTGGGCTGGCTGCACTCCTTGACTTCGCAGTTCCTTGACGGCATTGAACCGGGACGCACGACGACAAGCCTCGTACTTTCCCCGACTGGCCACGTTGAGCACGTCTTGCACGGCGTCGATGACGGCCAGACCTTTTGGGCATGGACGGAGCCGGGTCGGGGTGCCGACCTGGCGGCCTGGCTAGACTCAATGCGCTTCATGATGAGGGTCCAAGTTGCGCTGCGCCCGGACCTGACCGTCCGATGGTTCGGCCATGAAGTCGCCGTTCCTGAGGGCGTGGTCCTCGATTCGGAAGTGGCCGGTGGGCGCGAGGTGATTCTGCCCGCTGACACCGAGGTGCCTGGGGATGGCGAGCCGGTCGGGGTGCTGGCCTGGGAGGCGCTGCGGATTGCCGCCGGCATTCCGCGGATTGGGTTGGATACCGACGATCGAACCATCCCTAACGAGATTGGTCTCTACGGCACTCATCTAGATAAGGGGTGCTACCGCGGCCAGGAAACGGTTGCTCGGGTTTACAACCTGGGGCGCCCGCCGCGTCGGCTAACTCTGTTGCAGCTCGACGGCTCCCGCGCTGAGCTTCCCGAGGTCGGTGCCGACATTCACGCTGCTGGACGTCGAGTAGGGGCCATGGGGTCGTCCGCCAACCATGAGGTCGACGGACCGATCGGTTTGGCTCTAGTGCGTCGTGGTGTCGATGTCGGTCTGGAGCTGGAGGTCGACGGGATCGCGGCGAGTCAGCAACCACTGGTCGATCCCGAAGTTGGGCTGCACGTTCGCCCGGTAGTGTGAGCCTGTGCCCCTGTGCCCAACAGGGCCGAGGAGGAAATACGTGAAGAAGGATTATTTCAACCGCACCCAGAAATTGGTGACGGTCCTCGTTGACGTCATCGTCTTCGTGGCCGGCATCTTTCTGTCATTCTGGATGCGTTTCGGAATGGTCATTCCGCAGCGAAACCTAGACGACGGAAAAGCCGCGCTTACGGCGTCGGTCATTGCGTTCCTTATTATCAACGTTTTGTCTGGTGTTTACGTTCTATATAACAAGACGCTGTTAGACATAGGAATTATCACGGTCGTCGACCAGGTCATGGTGACTATCGTGATTATGGCGTTGACCTTCTTTGGGCGATGGTTTGCTTTCCCGCGCTCAGTTCTCCTCATTAACCTGATGGTCGGCATTGTGTTGCTCCTCGTGTGGCGCAGTGTCGAGATCGTGGCCTATCGCCATTTTCGGGGGGCTAAGCGGGTCATGCTGCTCGGTCCACCTGAGATGCTCAACCGGGCTGTCATGAACTATATGGCTAATAAGGCGACCCGTCATCGTCTTACGCATGTGGTGCGTGGCCACTATCTGGAGCAGATTCGATCTCATATCGACGAATTTGATACCGCCCACGTATCTGACGATATCCCTTCGTCAGAGCGGGTTGCTATTTACGACCTGCTACTGAGCGAAGACAAGGAAATCTTCATGTCCACCTCGTTTGAGCATATGATGCTCATCAATCCGACAATAATGTCGATTGAGGATGAGACGATCATTGCTGCGAGTCCATTTAAGATTCCGGCAGAAATGGATATTGTCAAGAGGTCTTTTGACATCTTGCTGTCGTTGATCGCCCTGGTCGTCGCTT
The DNA here is from genome assembly GCF_001642025.1 of Cutibacterium namnetense. Lineage (GTDB taxonomy): Bacteria > Actinomycetota > Actinomycetes > Propionibacteriales > Propionibacteriaceae > Cutibacterium > Cutibacterium namnetense. The sequence goes on from NZ_LWHO01000001.1 coordinate 459,222, forward strand.
CGCCGATCATGCTCGTTACCGCGATCTTGGTGAAGGCCAGCTCTCCTGGCCCGATCTTCTACCGTCAGACCCGCATCACCAAGGACGGGCGCGAGTTCAAGATCCTCAAATTCCGTTCCATGGGCGTGACGGCTGAGAAGGAATCCGGCCCCATGCTGGCCACCACCAACGATCCGCGCGTCACCCCGGTCGGCAAATACCTGCGCAGCCTGCGTATCGACGAGATTCCGCAGCTCATCAATGTGCTCATCGGCGACATGTCGATCGTCGGCCCTCGCCCTGAACGGCCCTTCTTCGTCGACCAATTCCAGGAACAGAACGCCCACTATACGTTGCGACACAACGTGCGTGCCGGCATTACCGGGTACGCGCAGGTCTACGGTAAGTACGCTTCAGACTTCGCTGCCAAGCTCAACTTCGACCTCATCTACATCAAGCAGTACTCCCTCGTTCTGGACGTCAAGATCATGATCCAGACCATCAAGATCCTCTTTGACAAGGTCTCTTCGCGAGGCGTTGACGAGACAGCCGAGCCCGACGAGAACGTCCACCTGCCCGCGGAGGTCCAGCAACTGGACTGACGGGCAGGGAACCCCCTGGAATTTAGGATTCGCGGGCCACCTTGTACTGAGCCGCTTGGGCGCGAGGACGAACGATCATCCGATCAATGTTGACGTGGCTAGGCAGCCCAGAGATCCAACGCACGCATTCGGCGATGTCGGCGGCGACGAGAGGAGAGTCAACCCCTTCGTAGACCTTGTCGGCTTTGGCCTGGTCGCCATGGAAACGTACTAGGGAGAATTCCTCGGTGTGCACCATGCCGGGGCTCACCTCGCATACTCGCACCGGATGGCCGCACAGTTCTAGGCGCAGGGCCTCGACGACAGCTCTCTCGCCAGACTTAGCGGCACAGTATCCGGCGCCGCCCTCGTAGCCCCATTCAGCGGCGGTGGAGGTGATGGTGATGATGGTGCCTTCAGCAATTTCGAGTGCGGGCAAGAGGGCCTTGGTGACCCGCCCCATGCCTAGCACGTTGGTTTGGTACATCGTCGTCCAGGCATCGAGGTCAGCTTCAGCGACGGGTTCCTGGCCGACGGCACCGCCAGCATTGTTGACCAGGAGATCCACCTTACCGCCGACAGCCTTAACAAGCTTGGTGACAGACTCGGTGCTCGTAACGTCACATACCACAGCTTGCCCCCCAATCTCGGTGGAGAGCGGCTCGATGAGTTCGGCTCGGCGGGCGGCACAAATGACGTGCCAGCCATCGCGCGCTAGAGCGCGGGCTGTGGCCGCGCCGATTCCTGAACTTGCTCCTGTGACCACTGCAGTCTTAGTCATAGACCCATTGTCCTCCCGCACGGAGCATGCCAAAGCCCCCTTTAAAGGGGGCTTTGGCAGATTCGGGATCGTGCGTTAGCTGACGAGAACCTCGACACTCGGGTCAGCCAGCTCCAGGGCTGCCTTGCGGGCCTCTTCCGGGCTGCAAGCGACCAGAGCGGCGTCGGCGATCTGGCGGCACTGCTCTAAGCTATGGCGAGATAGGGCCGCCTTGACGGCGGTGATTTTGCCGGCGGCCATCGAGAGGGAACGGACCCCGATCCCCACGAGAACTAAAGCCAGCAGAGGATCACCGGCAGCCTCTCCGCACACGCCGATAAGCCGCTCGCCAGCTCCGTCACAGGTGGCCTTGATCAGCTGAATGACGGCAGGTTGCCACGGCGTCAAGAGCTCAGCCAACTCGCCCTGCAGGCGGTCAGCGGCCATCGCGTACTGGGTGAGGTCGTTAGTGCCGATGGAGGCAAAATCCACCGGCTCCAATACCTGAGACGATCGCAGAGCCGTTGAGGGCACCTCGACCATGATGCCCACGGTCTTGATACCGGCGGCACGGGCACGAGAGGAGAACCACTCGGCTTCTGCCTTCGTGGCGACCATCGGGGCCATCACATATGGCTCACGACCTGTCTGCTCGGCAGCCTTGGCGAGTGCCTCCAGCTGGGCGTCGATGAGGTCGGTGCGTACCTGAGACAGACGCAGCCCGCGACGTCCCAGGGCCGGATTTTCCTCAGGGCCCAGGTCAGCGAAGGCCAATGGCTTGTCGGCTCCGGCGTCCAGGGTGCGGAAGACAACCTTGGCGCCCTCATCGAAGGTCTTAAGTACGGTGGCGTACGCCTCAGTCTGCTCGGCAACGGTGGGCGCGTCCTGGCGATCCAGGAAGAGAAACTCGGTGCGGAACAGGCCAACTCCCTCGGCGCCCTTCTTCTTTGCCGTCGGGGCGTCGGATGGGTTGCCGATGTTGGCGAGTACGAGGATGCGCTCGCCGTCAGATAGCGTGGCGTCTCCTTCGGGGGCTGAGGCCAGCACCTCGGCGCGACGATTGGCGCGCTCGGTGAGCTCGGCGACGGCTGCTTCGGTAGGCTCGACAAGGACCGTGCCGGTGACGCCGTCAAGGGCCAGCGCAGTGCCGTCTTCAATGTCACGAGCCTCGCTACACCTCACCACAGCCGGTATGCCGATCTGGGAGGCCAGGATCGCGGTATGGCTTGTGGGGCCGCCGGCCGCAGTGATGAGACCACGGACCAGCTCTGGGTTAAGGGTCGCGGTATCAGCCGGGGCAAGATCTTCCGCGACGAGGATCACTGGCGAATCAAAGGAGGGAACGCCGGGCTCAGGCAATCCCTGCATGACGGCGATCGCGCGATCGCGGACGTTGCGTAAGTCGGTGACGCGTTCGGCAAGGTAGCCACCTGCTGCACTCAGCTGAGCGCAGAAATCGTCAAAGGCTGCCCACAGTGCGTGGGCCGGGCCATGTCCGTCCGATAGGTGGGACTTGACGCTGCTAAGCAACCCGGGATCGCGAGCCATCATGGCAGTGGCCTGCAGTACCGCAAGAGCCGACGGATCGGCGTGAAGGGAGCGTTCGTCGAGACGATCAGCCACCTTGCTGAGGGCGGCCTCAACCTTGGCGAGATCTGCTTCTGCGCCGTGGCTGGGATCTGAAGCGGGCAGTCCGGGGGCGGGGGAGACGACAAGCGCATGGGCCTGTCCGACTCCTGCCGAAACCCCGAGCCCCGAGAGGGTCCGCATGGGGTCAGGCCTCCGGGTCGGTCTGCAGGTTCGCGACGAGGGCGTCGAGCACCTCGTCGGCGTTGTCACCTTCTGCGGTCAATTCGACGGTCTCGCCGTGCTTGGCTCCGAGCCCCATGACCGACAGAATCGAGCGGGCATCCACCGGCTCTTCGCCAGGGCGCCCGATCTTGACGGCCAGGCCCGACTTCGACGCTGCCTGAACGAACATGGCCGCGGGACGGGCGTGCAGGCCGCTCTCGGCTGCGATGGTCGTGGTGCGACTCGGCATGATTGCCTCCTTGGTGGGGTAAGAATGTCAGGGTCGACGATAGCCGACGGTGCGATGATACGAAGTGGTGGGTCGGGGCCGATAGAGTGCGAACCATGGTTGATGAGCACACCCCGCCCGTCGTCGCGGTTGTCGTCGCAGCCGGTCTGGGGACACGATTCGGCGGTCCTGTTCCCAAACAAGTCACGTCGCTGACCGGAAAGGCTGTCGTCGCCGTCGCAGTGGAATCCCTAGCCGCAGGCGGTTGCGACGAGGCCGTCGTCGTGGTGAATGAGGGCATGCACAACCACCTGCAGCTAGCCCTGGCGGCATCTCCGATCCCGGTTCACCTCGTTACCGGGGGCGATACACGCCAGGACTCGGTACGCAATGGGCTGAGATTTATTGCCCAGCATCATCGGTTAAGCGACGCCACGACGGTGCTCATTCACGACGCAGTGCGTCCGCTGGTGCCGGCTTACGTCGTCGAGAATGTCATCGCGGCCGTCGCGAATGGCGCTGTGGCTGTGACTCCAGTGGTCGATGTGGTCGACACCATACGTCAGGTTGACGGAGACACGTCATCGGTCATTGACCGTTCAACCCTGCGTGCCGTTCAGACTCCGCAGGGATTTAAACGTGCCATCGTCACTGAATGTCACGAGCAGCTGTCTATGGAAGGCGGCTCGGTTACTGACGATATTTCGTGTTGTGAGCGGTACGGGCACCATGCCACCCTCATCGAGGGCTCCAGGATGTCCCTCAAGATCACTGAGCCGGTTGATCTGGATATCGCAGAGGTTTTTGCGAAGGCGGCTGCCGGGGCCGGGCATCATTCGGGACGCCGTGTTGGCAGGATGCTGCGTGCTGCCAAGCCGTCCACCATTGCTAGGAGATTGAGCCGCAGGAGTCGACGGTGATGGAGATCCGGACGGGGATTGGGACGGATGTTCACCAGCTGAGCGAGGGCGTGCCAATGCATGTTGCCGGGCTTTCTTTCCCTGATGAGGGGGTTGGGCTGGCCGGTCATTCTGACGGTGACGTTGCCTGCCACGCCATATGCGATGCGCTGCTATCGGCGACCGCATTGGGTGACGTTGGCTCAGTATTCGGCACGGCGGATCCGCAGTGGGCTGGGGCGGCTGGGGCCGCCTTGCTGAGCCATGTGGTAGCTCTCGTGGCTGGTGAAGGATGGATCATCCACAACGCCGCGGTGCAGGTTATTGGGCAGAGACCGCGTATGGCCGCTCGTAGGGCCGAAGCGGAAGCCACCCTGTCAGAAATCGTCGGAGCGCCAGTATCGGTATCGGCGACGACGACCGATCACCTGGGATTTACCGGACGTGGCGAGGGAGTGGCGGCGATTGCGTCAGCCCTTGTTACTCGCGGGTTCAAAGGTGAGGATAGCGCCCTGATCCGGTAGCTGCGGCTGTGGCCCGGACATCTTGATAGCTCCAGCAAGGAGCGATTGGTCAGGGGAGTTGAAATACAACACGACGTGGCCAAGATCGCCGAGGTTGGAGGTTGCGGCTTCTCCGACCTCATCGATGGTGTAGCGAGCGCCGGCGAGATTAAAGACATCTCCGGGGCGCAGGTCGCGCTCAGGGGGCAGCGGGGAACGACCGCCGCGATTGTGAACCACGCAGATATCAGATAAGGCATCGGGCACGGGCTCTCCGAACAGCACGATGACCCCAGTATCTAACATGTCCTGAGCGTTTTTGCCGGTGCGGAGCACCACGGCATTCCACACTGTGCTGGACGTAGTCACCATGGCGGACTCCCTCGAGATGGACGCTGTGCTCTTGACGGCAAGGTACCATTATGGATAGCTACCCAAGGCACCGTGGTCGCGGGGGATCAACCCCCACCGAAGCGGGTAAAAGGGGTGCGTTTAACATCGTGGGGGACATCCCTTGGTAGACCACATCCAAGGGGCGAGGAGATTTCCCGGAGGAGGGGTGGTCACCATGATCGAGAAGAAGATTCTGGTCTGCTGTGGCACTGGTATCGCGACGTCAGTGCAGGTCGCCAACAAACTTCAGCGGTTGCTGCGTGAGCGCGGGATCAACGCTCGGATGGAGCACTGTCGTGTCGCGGAGGTCCCGCGAGTAGTGGGGGAACTCAACCCTGACGCGATCGTCTCAACGACCGCAGTGAAGCAGCCTACCGAGAACGTCAAGATGTTCCGCGGCGTCGCGTTCCTTACCGGTGTTGATGAGGGGCAGTTGGCAGACGAGATTGCGGGAGCACTGAAATCTTGACGATCCCGTGACAAGCCTCAAGGCATGAGAAACGGGGGCTCACTCGCTTGGAGCGAACCCCCGTTTTCGCGGTAAGTGCGAATCAGGAAGCCAGAACCTCGTCGAGCATCTCTTCGGCCCGTTCATCGGTCACCTTCTTGGCGAGGGCCAACTCGGATACCAGGATCTGACGAGCCTTCGAGAGCATCCGCTTCTCGCCGGCTGACAGGCCGCGGTCGCGCTCGCGCCGCCACAGGTCACGAACGACCTCGGCAACCTTGAGAACGTTGCCAGAGTGGAGCTTCTCAAGGTTGGCCTTGTAACGACGAGACCAGTTGGACGGTTCCTCAACATTGGTCTTACGAAGGACCTCGAAAACCTTTTCGAGCCCTTCGTCGTCAACGACGTCACGAACGCCGACAAGGTCAAGATTGCTGGCTGGCACTCGCACAACCAAATCGTTCTGTCCGAGAATCCTCAGAACGAGGTAGAGCTTTTCTTCACCTTTAATAGTGCGAGTCTCGATGTCCTCGATCACGGCAGCGCCATGATTTGGGTAGACAACGGTTTCACCAACATTGAAAGTCATGTGTATGGCCCCTTTCGGGGGTTAATTTTATCACATAATAGTTGCTGAAGTCAATGCTAATTTCGTGCGGAAGTGCTTAATGGTGTTATGGTGCGCCTGGCTCATCGGTTGAGTCATATACACCTGGACCCAGGTTCCGTGGTGCTGCGGATGAGTTGCTCTGGCCCGGTGGATGCGGCCCCTGTGGGTGCTGATTCAGCTAAACTCAACGACGATATGCACCCCGCAAGAGGAGATTCCACGATGATCGACTGTCGTCGGACGGCTGCTGTCCTTGCTGCCGTCGGGGTTCTTGGTGTGGCAGCTTGTGGTGCCGATCCCAAAGTCCTCACCAGTTACACTCCGGCGGCTGGTGTCAGTGGGGAGTCCGGCACCGTCAAGGTGCGGAATCTGGTGCTCATTAATGGGGGTGGTCAGGCCCGGGTGTCCGCCGCAGTTGTTTCTCGACAGAGCGACAAGCTTGTCGAGATTACTGGGCAGCCGCTTAAATCAGATAACTCCTTGTCCGGGCGGTCCTTCACTGTGAGGACAGTGGACGTCAAACTTCCAGCTCAGAGATCGGTCAACCTTACCCAGTCTGATCTTCAGGCCCCCGCTAAAGGGCTGTCGGATGGGCTGTTAGCCAAAGTGACGCTCAAATTTGCGAACTCAGCGCCGATTACTTTGAATGCTCCGGTTGTGGCATCGACTCATCCGGACTTCAAGAAGTACGCTCCCTCAGGGGTTCCGTCGGCTCAGTCCTGATAGCCGAATACATTCTGGATGTGGCCTATATGGTGCTGCCTTAGGCCTGAAACTTGTAACCCAGTCCGCGGACGGTGGTGATGCGTACCGGATGGGATGGATCGTCCTCGATCTTCGCACGCAGCCTCTTGATATGCACGTCAAGAGTTTTAGTGTCGCCGACATAGTCGGCTCCCCAAACCCGGTCGATGAGAGAAGCCCGGGTCATGACACGTCCGGCATTGCGTAGCAGCACTTCAAGGAGGTCGAACTCTTTAAGGGCAAGTCGCACGACCGTCCCCTCGACGCTGACCTCGTGACGCTCGACGTCCATCCTTACCCCGCTCTCTTCGAGTACATCGGGGGAGACGTCTATCTCGGGGCCGCCACGACGAGTGACAGCGCGGATGCGCGCTACCAGTTCCCGGTGGCTAAACGGCTTGGTGACGTAGTCGTCGGCTCCGAGCTCCAGGCCGACAACTTTGTCGATCTCCGAATCTCTGGCCGTCACCATGATGATCCCGACATTGCCACGCTGACGTAGCTGGCGGCAGACCTCCGTTCCCGGAATCCCCGGCATCATGAGGTCGAGCAGCACGATGTCGGCACCGTTACGCGAGTAGGCTTCTAGACCGTCAGCGCCATTGGCGGCAGTGGTGACCTCAAATCCCTCCTTGCGCAGCATGAAGGCGGTGGCCTCACGGTAGGACTCTTCGTCCTCAATGATGAGTACGCGGGTCATGACTCCTCCTGTTCGGATTCGTTGTGGTGATCAACGTCGAGGGTTGGAAGCCGAAGGGTGAACGTGGATCCTTGGCCCAATTTGCTCCACACATCGACCGATCCCCCGTGTGCCTGGGAGGTGTGCTTGACTAGCGACAATCCCAGGCCGGTTCCACCGTTTTCCCTGGAACGGGAGTAGTCCACCCGGTAAAATCGTTCAAAGATACGCTCTTGGTCGGCCTCGCTAATACCGATTCCATTGTCGGCGACAGCGATCACGATGACGTCGGTGTCGACGTCACGGACGCGCCGGGCGGAGACCGCGACCCGGGCCTTTGGCTCGGAATAAACGATGGCGTTGTGAACAAGATTGGCGACTGCCTCGGTGAGCTGGCTTTGATCCCCAAGGACCCACAGGTCCTCGTCGCAGCGCACCACTAACGTCACCTCTCGGTTGGCAGCTTGTTCCCGGTGGCGCGAGACGGCCTCGTCAATAACGTCTGCGACGGCTACTGGTTCAGCACGCAGTAGCGGCTGGTCGGCTTGTAGTCGGGATAAGTCGATGATCTGGGTCACGAGGGCAGACAGCCGCGAGGACTCTACTGTCAGCCGCTGGGAGAAATGTCGGACGGCCTCCGGATCGTCAGCTGCACCTGCGATGGCCTCGGCGAGGATGGAGACAGCACCGATGGGGGTCTTCAACTCATGAGAGACATTGGCGACGAAGTCTCGGCGGGTCTCGGCCAGCCTGACGTGTCGCGAGCTGTCACTGGCAGCGATAATGGCATTGCCGTGATCATCGAGGGGACCGACTCGCACCGTGAGGATGAGGTCGGCCCCTGTGGATGCCCGTTTCATCGCCATGGTGTCGACGATGTCGCGGCCCTCGCGCCGGGCGGTGCGCACCAGATTGAGCAGAGCCTCATCAGCGATACGTGAACCGCGTACGAGTTCCATCGATCGCGCCCCCACGGTGGTGTGGAGGACCTCGTCATGAGGTCCGACGATGACAGCTGCCTCGGTGGCTAAGTCGAGAGCCCGAGAGAGGGTCGAATCGACCTCAATAGCTTCGATGTCGGTGGCGAGGGTGTCTACGGGATGACGAGATGACTCCACTACACGGCTTATGAGGACCGTCAACCCAGCGCCGACGCCGGCACCAATGATTGCTGACAGAACTATGCCCACAGTTCGCATAATAGGGGGATGGGCGTCAGGCTCGTCACCCGCGTGTCACAAAGGGCTGCGGAGGTCATTGGCCGTTCACTTAAGGTTCACGGTGGTGTCACACGGGAGAAATGTCTCGGTCGACAGGGTCGATAGTCTTGGCAAGACCCCACTACGGAAGGATACCGGCATGCGTGAGAGCTATCACGATGAGCTCAATGCCACCAGCGGCAGGATTCTGACGATGGCGGAGTTAGTCCGGGTTGCCGTCAAAGATGCCACGGCGGCTCTCATCGGTGCGGATCTGACCACCGCTGAGCGCGTCATCTCTGACGATTCCAAAGTCGACGCCCTAAACGAGGAGATCGAGCGTCGTTGTTTTGATCTGCTTGCCCGTCAGGCCCCGGTGGCCGGTGAGTTGCGTACCATCGTCGCGATGCTGCGGATGTGTTACGAGCTTGCACGTATGGGTGACCTCGCTGCCCACGTCGCCAAGATCGCCCGCCTGCGGTTCCCCGAGGTTGCGGTGCCTCCGCAGGTCGCCGACCAGTTCGTCGAGATGTCGAAGATTGCCGACTCCATGATCGGCAAGGCTGAGAAGACTCTTGCCGATCGCGATGCGGAGGCCGCCGAGTCTCTGGCGTCTGAAGACTCCAAGATGGATGATCTGCGACGCGATCAGTTCCGTCTGCTACTGGGCGACGACTGGACTTACGGGGTGGAGAGCGCCGTCGATACGGCTTTGCTGGGCCGCTACTACGAGCGCATCGCCGATCACGCTGTGGCTGTCGGGTCCCGTGTCATCTACATTGTCACTGGCGAGGGCCCTGCTGGCGAAGACTGGCCGAGCGCGTACTGATCAACCGACTCCTCATGTCAGCATTTCCAGTCGGCACGAGGGGTTTGTCGTGTCGCAGCTCGGATGCCTTGTATTGAGTACCTACAATTGAGTTGACTAACGTGCCGTCATACACGGCTGATAATTCTCAGTGAGGTCTTGTCACATGGCTTTTGCCTTCCGCAAGAAAACGATGGCTGGAGCTGTTGTTCTCGTCACTACCGTTTCAATGGCCATCGCCGGGTGCGCGAGTAGAGATCCGGAGTCTGCTAACTCCCCGTCAAAGTCGGGTGCTAGTTCCGCTCAAGCATCTTCGCAGCAGTCGCCGTCGAAGAGCCCCGTCGCGACGCCCAAGGGCTCCGGCGGAGCCAGCGTGCCGGCCGGGCTGCCGAGCGGCCCGGTGCCTGCCGGCACCTTCGGTGTTGGTGCAGCCGTCACCAAGCCCGCTTGCGCCGAGCCGCCGTCGAACTACCCCCCACTTAAGGTTCCGGGGACTGTCGTCAAGGACATCGACGGCCTGGAGGCGGGAACGAACCACGGCACGGCTGCCGACAAATATGTCTACCCGGCCTCGGTGGTGAATCAGTGGTTAGAGAAGCCTGCCACTCAGCCTAAGAACAAGAAAATCGCCTTTGTCACTTTTGATGACGGTCCAACGACCAAGTTCACCGGTGAGCAGCTGGATAATTTGAAGAAGGCAGGTGCTCGTGCCACCTTCTTCATGATTCCTCCGCAAATGCGTGACGTGAATAAGAACATGCTGAGCCGCTCACTTAAGATGGGCAATGCGCTGGCCATCCACTCGTATTCCCACGACTACAAGTACTTGTATCACGGCAGTGCTGTGGACAAGGCTAAGCACATCGGATGCGACTGGGACTGGGCAATGGCTCAAAGTCGCGCCATCCTCGGGTCGAATTACTTCTCTTCGGCCTTCCGTCATCCGGGGGGCCACATGTCCTGGACTAACCTGTCTCAGGCTGACGCTGCACTGGCCAAGCGTGGGGTCGGCTGGATCGATTGGAATGCCATGAGTGGGGACGCTGACGCGCAGCGACCCACGACTGTTCCCGGATATCTCCAGATGGTCAAGAAGAGCATCAAGGAGTCCAATAACCCGAACGTCGTGGTCATCCTCAACCACGACACGTACGGCAAGCAGATGACAGCTGAGGCCATGCCATCCATCCTCGCCTGGCTCAAGAGTCAGGGTTATGAATTCGGCGTTATCGCCTGATCCCTAGCTAGCGGCCTACGTAATTCGACGGTGCCCCCAAACAATTGTTTGGGGGCACCGTCGAATTACGTCAAGCGACATCAGTGGTCGCTGAGGTTAGGGCTCACTTGTTTCCCTGGTTGGCGACCGCCTTGGCGCCGGCAGCAGCAGCCTCAGGGTCGAGGTAGCGGCCACCCTTAGTTACGGGCTTGAGGTCGTCGTCAAGCTCGTAGAGCAGCGGGATACCGGTCGGGATGTTGAGGCCGGCGATGTCCTCGTCACTAATCTCGTCAAGGTGCTTGACGAGGGCGCGCAGGGAGTTGCCGTGAGCAGCCACCAGCACCGTCTTGCCATCCTTGAGGTCGGTAGCAATGTCGGAGGTGAAGTACGGCACCATGCGAGCCACGACGTCCTTGAGGCACTCGGCGACCGGACGCTCCGACTCTGGGATGTCGGCATAACGCGGGTCGTTGAACTGGCTGAATTCGCCGTCATGGTCAAGGTCCGGCGGACGAACGTCGTAGGAGCGACGCCAGGCCATGAACTGGTCGTTGCCGTACTTCTCCTTGGTTTCGGCCTTGTTCAGGCCCTGCAGTGCGCCGTAGTGGCGCTCGTTGAGACGCCAGGAGCGACGCACCGGAATCCAGTGGCGATCACAGCCGTCAAGGGCTAGGTAGGCGGTATGGATGGCGCGACGCAGCAGTGAGGTGTGGACGATATCGGGCAGGAGGTCCTCCTGCTTGAGTAGGTCGGCGGCATGGCGAGCCTCGCCCTCGCCCTTCTCATTGAGATCGACATCCACCCAGCCGGTGAAAAGATTCTTGGAGTTCCACTCGCTCTCGCCGTGGCGGAGCAGGATGAGCTTTGCAGTCATGGTTCCACCTTAGTGTGCCGTGCGGACAGCATTCGCGGCCCCTACCCGATCCGCGGGATCGAAGTGAACCTGCCTCCCGGTAATTCGGTTTTTGATCTCAGCCATAGCCTCGTCAGACTGTGGTGAAGTCAATGTGGGCGAGGGGGATGTTATGACCATCAATTCTCTATCGTTGCGAGGACATGCGAGAGTTTGTCGGCGACCTGCGCGCCCTCACCGTGCAGCAGAATGTGGTACGACGACTCGTCTTGGATGAGCGCGATGACGGCCCCGAGCATGCCTACTTGATTGTCAGGGTCAGTGACCAGGGGCCAGATGCTGAGTTGAACGTCGAGGCTGCGTTCGGGATCGTCCATGGCATGAAAGATCGTCGATGCACTGTTGCGGCAGACCAGTAGCCCCGGGGAGATGACGTGATCGGGGTCGATGTGTGGAATAGCGATCGACACGTAGCCGAAGTCAAGCCCGGTGGGGAATTTCTCCTCCCGCGCGCTTACCGCGTCGAGGAAGGTGGACTTCACCATGTTGTCAGCGATGAGACGCTCATTGACCTGGGTGTAGAGGTCATCCTGGGTGGTGGCCGTCACGTCTGCCACGATGAGACGGGGTGTCGGCATGTTTTACGTTCCTTTTCAGGTGGAGTTTCGTATCGGCGGCATGTGACGGTCGACACGGTTAGCGGGCAGGGAAATGTTTGCGCGACCGGGTGCCTATCCCTAAGACGCCGTCCCGGAAACGGATGAAATAGTTCGGCATCCGCGTCATATAGGCAACTAGAGCATCGGCATCGCAACGCTTCAACCACAGGCCGTTTGCGGCTGGCATCCAGCGATGTCGGGCGGCCTGGGTGCGGATGATAGGGGTGAGGTGGTCGGCTAATAAGGTAGGCCCTGCTCGACGGGCCTTTGGCCATGTGTTGAGCTCGGACCTCATAGCTTTCTCCGCATCTTTGACGACGCGATTGCCAATGATCATAACTGCCATCCACGTGAGTAGCGGCCCTATGAACCATAGGAAGTGCTCTTGAAACCCCCCCGATGGCTAGGCGCCACCAGCGGCCGAGAATTACGTCGAGCATGGACTCAACCATGGTGGATCACCATCCAGCTTCCGCTGCTTCTTTTTCGGCTGCGAGTTCTTCCTCGCTCATATATGTCTCGCGGTCGGTGATGCCGGGAGTATTGCCCTTTGCGATGTAGACGAAGAAGGCGACGTAGCACAGCACGGCGAAGGCGAGTAGGAAGATGCTAAAGACGATAAACGCGGTGCCGTACGCCTTGGCCTGCCCGAAGACGAAGAAGAACGCTATGAAATACGCAATCAGGTGAGCACCGGAGTCGATGGCGGAAATTTGACTAGCACCATTTGGGATCGCGAAATTCGCCTGACGGGCCAGCTCGGTAGTGGTCGGGGCCATGAAAGTTCCGATAGTCAGCATGCAGGCAATGAAGAAGGAGCCAATCACTGTGCCGCGAGCGATATTTCCTCGGCACCATGTGGTTGCCCACACTGCGAAGAAGGGGGTATTGGCGAGGTCGGTGAAGGGGAGCATTTGGTTGAGGTGCAGGTAGCTCATGAGAATGCCGAGAGCTAGGGTGATCGGTACGAGGATGATGGCGACTGACATATTGGCCGGGTAACCGACGAGGATAGCGGCATCTAGGCCAATGTTAAGTTCGCGATCTGGATAGCGCGCCTTGATCCATTCCTGGGCTGCGTCAGATAACGGTATGAGGCCTTCCATGAGTAGGCCGACCATTCTGGGTAGGAGGAGCATGACGGCACCCATGGAGATCGAGACCATGAGGATGTCCTTGATAGCAGTTCCCCATGCCTCAGTGAACTGCGGATAATAGGCGAGAACGCCTATGACGAGGCCGAGCAGGGTTCCCATAACCATAGGCTCGGCCCAGGATCCGTATTTTTCCTGGATGTGCTCAGGGGTCATCTTGTTGTTTTTGAACCCGGGTACGTGATCAAGGATCTTGTTGATAGTCCACCCCACCGGCGCCCAGGACACAGTGTCGGTATGGGCCGTCGTGACGCCAGGGATTTTGTAGTAATCCTGAATGATCGGGGCGACGATATCAGCAAGTTTGAGAACGACGATGAGGGTAATAACGCCTGCAGTGAGTCCGAGCCAGAAATTCTTCGTCACCATATAGACAAAGGCTGCCGAGAAGATGAAATGCCAGAAGTTCCACATGTCGACGTTGAGTGTGGTGGTCCACTTTAACGCGATCATGACAAGGTTGATGGCGATGGCAAGGATGAAGATCCATGGAACGATTTTCGCCGTTCCGAAGGAGATGGCTGCTGCCACCGGCCAGCCGGCATCGATGATGGGAAGGTCCAGTCCGGTATTACGCACCATCGCCTCGGCGGCTGGGCCGAGGCTCTCGGTGAGAAGGCCAATGACGAGATTGATTCCGATGAATCCGATACCAATGGTGAGTGCAGCCCGGATGGCCTTGCTGAGCTTCATCCTGAAGAACAGGCTCAATAAAAATATGATAATAGGAAGGACGACGCTGGCCCCTAGACTCAGAAAATATTGAATAACGGTGGTGACGTGATCCATGGTGGGGATCCCTTCTACCAGGTGAATCCTCGGATGTGGTGGGGAGTGGGGCTCCGCCAGCGTGTTATCGGTCAGTCCTTGAGGTAGGTGGCAATCTCGTCGGCGAGTTTGTCGGCGCCGACTCCGGTAAGGAAGGCAACCCCCTTGAAGACTTTGATGCCTTCGTCGGGGGACTTCACCATTGTCGTCGAAACGATGGCATCAGGATGGAAAGACGCAGTCTGAGCAGGCACTTCCAAGGCCCTGCATTCCTTCATGGACGCATTGATGCCGCGCTCCTTCAGCATCTTCTCAAGCTTGTTCGCAACCTGAACTGAGGTGGCAATGCCAGTGCCGCAGCAAACCAAAACCTTCTTGTCGACCATCGTGTGACTCCCTTGATCCAAAGGGGGAACGAACCTCGCTCCACCCGTCGTGATGGGGGCGGGTAGTGAGGGGCATCGCTGCCCCGGCTACCTGGCGTCCAATAAGGTAATTCTGCCCGACGGCTCGAGGGGGATAACCAAGTTTGGGAGGCTTGTGCACTTATGTGCATTTACGGTCATGTGGTCAGCGAGGAAGCGCTTCGCCTCTGCCACTTGCGGCAACGACAGCCACAGACCGGTCAGGCTTTGAGGTCGCTAGCGATCTGGTCGGCAAGCTCTTCTGCGCCGACTCCGGTGAGCAGCGGTGTGCCTCGGTAGACCTTAATCCCCTCGTCTAGAGGGGTGATGGCGGTGGTGACGACGATGGCGTCAGGCTGGAAAGTCTCCATTTGAGCAGGGATGTTGGCCGTCTTGCATTCCTTCATCGTCGCGGTAACGTCGCGATCACGCAGCATCCGCTGCAACTTGTTGGCCACTTGGACGGAGGTGGCGATGCCGGTGCCGCAGCAGACCAGAACCTTCTTGTTGACCATCAATGCCTCTCCTCACGTGAATGCCGAACTCACCTCGTCGGCCAGCTCGGGGTACGGCGACGGCACCCCATGATCAGTTAGCGTGCCTCCATCATCGTTGACAGGCAGACCATTAGCCAGTGATAACGGCAAATCTCCCGCCACTTCGCGACGAATGTGCGTCAATATTAGGACGCTAGTGAGAAAATGCGGCGATTAGACGCTGATCTCACCAGCGATGTCAGTCTCGATCCAGCGCCGCAGTTCTTTGCCGCGCAACCCTTGAGAGAGCAGAAAGATCAGCTTGGCGTGGAGAGCTTCGAGCGTCATGTCATGGGCGCTGATAGCCCCGCCCTCGGTGAGAGCGTGACTTGACTGGTATCGACCCAACTGGACATCAGCTTGCATACATTGGGAAGCGACGACAACGGGGGTGCCGGCGGAGATGACATCGAGGATGGCGTCGACAAGGCCGGGCTCATCGCTGGGGATATTTCCGACCCCGAATGCGCGCAAGATGACGGCCTCGGGCAAGGGGTCGAGGACAGCTCGAAGACGTCGAGCGCTGATGCCCGGCGATAGATCAACGATGAGGACGTCATGGCGCTGGTACGGGGCGGGGTTGAGCCAGCCGCAGCCCGTCGCCTCATTCTCGACCCATTGCCATGGTGCACCGGTGCGCGCTAGCTGTGGGACGGCGGGGGAGTCGAATCCGTTATAGGCCCACGAGGAGAGTTTTGTGACGCGATTGCCACGCAGCAGTTTGTGACCAAAGAAGACCGCAACCCCGTTGAGCCGCCCGCTTGTGGCCGCTCGTAGCGCGCCAGTGACGTTTGGTGCAGCATCTGTCCCCACGACTCCCAACGAGTATTGCGCCCCGGTGACGACGACCGGTTTGCCGAACTCCGTGAGGGCGTAGGACAGCGCCGCTGAGGTGTAGGCCAAAGTGTCGGTTCCATGAAGCACGACGAAGGCGTCGGCGTCGTCGCGGTGCTCCCACAGATCGTCGACAATTCGGTGCCAGTCGTCGGGAGTGGCATTGGCCGAGTCAATGAGATGCTCGAAGCTCAAGGTCTCAAAGGTTCCGGCGAGTTCGGTGCCGGACAGTAACTGGTTAAGCCAACCCGTCAGATCAGCACCTGGAGCCAAGCCGTTAGGAGTGGGCACCATTCCCAAGGTTCCGCCGGTGTAGAGAATGTGGGTCCGCATGATTCACATCCCCTCCTCGCTCGGAACCACGTTGTCGAGCAAATCAGGCTTGATGCTGTTACGCACCGCGTACCACCCAGCAACCATTGCGATTGCGACTAGAGCGAAGAGGGCTAGCGTCCAGCGCCCCGATTCCGAGGTGAGGTTCGACAGCACGACCACCAGTAGGAAGGCCAACGAGATGTAGTTCGTGACCGGAGCGCCCGGCATGCGGTATTCCGGTCGGCTCTCCTTGCCCGACTTGGCTGCGCTCACGAAACGGGTATGGGAGAGCAGCACCATCGCCCACGTGCCAGCAATGCCGATACCGGCTAGATTCATGACGATCTCGAAGGCGCTATCCGGAAGGAAGGCATTGAGGGCGACGCCCAGTAGGCCGAGGGCAGCGGTCATAGCGATACCGCCAGAAGGCACGTGGTGACGGTTGAGCTTGGCAGCGGCTTTTGGCGCTTCGCCGGCAACTGCCAGCGACCTCAAGGTGCGCCCGGTCGAGTACAGGCCAGCATTGAGCGAGCTGAGGGCGGCCGTCAGGACGATCACCTGGATGATGTCGCCGGCATAGGGGATTCCGATTCCGGTGAAGAAGGTGACGAACGGGGATTCATTGGTCGAATAAGCCGTGTAGGGCAGCACCAGTGCCATCAGGATGATCGAACCGACGTAGAAGACGAAGATACGCAGGATCATCGAGTTGATGGCCTTAGGCAAGATCTTGCTTGCTTCCTTAGTTTCGCCTGCTGCCACACCGACCATCTCGGTGCCGCCAAAGGCGAAGATCACTCCCAGAGTGAGCGCAAACAGCGGTGCCAGCCCGGCGGGGAAGAAGCCACCATGCTGGGCGATGTTGTGGAAACCTGCGGTGTAGTTACCAACCCGCGCGCCAGTGACGATGGCCCAGATGGCCGCGATCATGAACAGGATGATCGCGGTCACCTTGATGGCAGCGAACCAGAATTCGGCCTCGCCGAACATCTTCACGCTCAGCATGTTGAGGGTAAACACAACGCCGAGGGCGATGAGCGCTAGCACCCATTGCGGGACGACACGCAAGGCCGTCCAATAGTGCAGGTACAGTGCCACCGCAGTGATGTCGGCCATCACCGTCACTGACCAGTCGAGGAAGAAGAACCATCCGGTGACGTAGGCGCCTTTCTCACCCATGAACTCACGTGCGTAAGACACGAAGGCACCCGAGGACGGCCGACGAATAGCCATCTCTCCAAGGGCTCTCACCATGAGGAAGGCGAAGATGCCGCAGACGGCGTAGCTGATCGCCAGTCCGGCGCCGCCTTGGGCAAGGCGGCCACCCGTCCCTAGGAACAGGCCAGTGCCGATTGAGCCGCCGATGGCGATCATCTGCAGGTGCCGGTTTTTTAAAGCCTTGTCGTAGCCAGCATCCCCCTTGTCAACGGTGCTGCTGGTCTGCGGGGCAACAGGATCACCTTCCTGCATGAGAACCTCCTCGTGACGGAACCGCCCGGTCTAGCACGGGAATGCTAGCGCCGCGATAGGGTCACTCTGCCCCGAAAATAAGTGGCTTTACAAACGGATCAGAATGGAGCGGGGCGGTTGAATTATCGACGTGACCGTGTGGTAAGGCCCCGTCTGATGAAGTAGTTCATCTGGGCGCTACAGAGCCAGATGGTCGAGGTTGCAGGATTGAGATCAGGCAGTCAAAGCAGCGAAGAAGAAAGGACAGCAACGAGAAATTGACGGTCCATGTTCTGCAAAGAGCAGAACATGGACCGTCGATCGAAACGGTTCGAAAATTTTGCGAGGTAGAAACCTGGTGAGGAGTCTCGAACTCGGAATCCGCGAACCGAGGCTCGTCAGGCCAGATCCAACCCTGGGTAGAGGGGGAAATTGCCCAGCAGCTCGTCGGCCGCGTCATGGACCTTCTGAGCCACACCGTCGGCAATCTGGTACTTGGCCTTGCCAGGCTTGCCAGTGGAGGCCGTCACCGGGGTGGTGGCTTTCAAGGTAGTGACGATGAGCTCGGCAACTTGATCGAATTCGTCGGATCCGAATCCGCGAGAGGTCAGTGCCGGGGTGCCGATGCGTATGCCAGAGGTGTACCAAGCGCCGTTCGGGTCAGCCGGAATGGAATTGCGGTTGGTGACCACACCTGAGTCCAGCAGGGCGGCCTCGGCCTGACGGCCTGTCAGCCCGAAGCTTGCGGTGACGTCGAGCAGGTTGATGTGGTTGTCAGTTCCGCCGGTGACGAGCTTGACGCCCCGCTTCATGAGTCCCTCGGCTAGCGCCTTCGAGTTATCGGCGACGCGCTGGGCGTAGGTGCGGAAGGCCTGGGTGCGGGCTTCTGCCAGGGCGACGGCCTTGGCAGCCATGACGTGCGACAGCGGGCCGCCGAGCACCATCGGGCAGCCGCGGTCGACGTCGTCGGCGTAGTCCTTGGTCGTCAGCACCATGCCGCCGCGCGGTCCCCGTAGAGACTTATGGGTCGTCGTCGTCACGACCTGGGCGTGGGGAACAGGGTCCTCGTCACCAGTAAAGACCTTGCCAGCTACCAGGCCAGCGAAGTGGGCCATGTCGACCATGAGCACAGCACCGACCTCGTCGGCAATCTCGCGCATCGTTGCGAAATTCACGCGGCGCGGGTAAGCGGAGTATCCGGCGACGATGACAAGTGGCTTGAACTCGCGGGCGAGCTCGGCGACTTTGTCGTAGTCGAGCAGGCCAGTCTGCGGATCGGTGCCGTACGAGCGCTGGTCGAACATCTTTCCGGAGATGTTAGGGCGGAAACCATGGGTGAGGTGGCCACCCGTATCGAGGCTCATCCCGATCGCCCGCTGGTCATTGAAACGATGGCGCAGGGTATCCCAGTCAGCCTGAGTGAGGTCGTTGACGGTGCGGGCACCAAACTCTGACAGCGCCGGGGCCTCGATGTGGTGGGCGAGGATCGTCCAATAGGCGGTGAGATTGGCGTCAATGCCGGAGTGGGGCTGCACATAGGCGTGCTCGGCGCCGAACAGGGCGCAAGCATGCTCGGCGGCGATCGTCTCGACAGTGTCAACGTTTTGGCAACCGGCGTAAAACCGGTGGCCAGCAGTGCCCTCGGCGTACTTGTCAGAGAACCAGGTACCCATGGTCGCCAAAACTGGCAGGGACGCGTAGTTCTCGGAAGCGATGAGTTTGAGGGAATGACGCTGGTCGGTGAGCTCAGCACGGGTGGCCTCCGCGATCCGCGGTTCAACCTGCGCGATCGCGTCAAGCATGGTGCGGTAGGCCGGGGCTAGCTTCTCGGCAATGTCACGGGCGGTGGGGTCGACGGCGCTGGACTCACTCACGGATGGCTCCTGTCATGACGGGATGGTAGGCACGAATCTACTCGCCCCAGGAGCTGATTGGGGCTATAGGCCGAAAGGACGGCGAGTGGCTTGCCGTCCTGCCATGAATCGGATCAGCGTTTCACTCTTGCAGATCCGCCTGCCGCTAACGATTGCACTTCGCAGCGGCTGGCCATCGAGGTGTCGCCGGGGGTCGTCATGGCCAGAGCGCCGTGGGCGGCTCCCCACTCGACGGCCTTCTGCAGGTCTCCCGTGTCCATAAGGCCAGCCACCAGGCCAGCGGCGAAGGAGTCACCGCCGCCAACGCGGTCGAGGATCTCCAGGTCGGGGCGTTCGACCGAGCGAACTAAACCAGTGTCCTTCGACCACGCGATAGCTGACCAGTCGTTACAACTAGCAGTACGCACCTGACGCAGGGTCGTAGCAACGACGGAGATATTCGGGAACTCCTCGACGACCTTGTCAATCATGGTGGCATACGAGTCGACGTCGAGGTGGGAGAGGTTCTCGTCGTTGCCCTCCACCTCGAATCCTAGACACGCCGTGAAATCCTCCTCATTACCGATCATGACGTCGACCAGCCTCGCTAGCTCGCGGTTGACGCGGCGTGCTTCCTCCTGGCCGCCGATCGATTTCCACAAGCTCGGACGGTAGTTGAGGTCGTAGGAGATGATGGTGCCGTTAGCGTGGGCGGCCGTCATGACAGCCTTCGCAGTCTGGGCGCTGGTCTGTGACAAAGCGGTGTAGATGCCACCGGTGTGCAGCCATCGCACTCCCAGCTCACCGAAAAGACGGTCGACGTCGATGTCTTCGGCGCGTAGCTGGCTGGCAGCAGTGTGGCCGCGGTCGGAGACGCCCACAGCGCCACGGACACCAAAGCCACGCTCGGTGAAGTTGAGCCCGGTACGCACTGTGCGGCCGACTCCGTCGGAGGGCACCCAGGTGATGAACTGGTCGTCGACCCCACCGGCAGCAATGAGGTCACCGGCGAGGTGCCCAACCGGATCGTCAACCAGGCTGGTAATGACGGCGGCGTGTTTACCGAAGACGCGGGATAAGCCGCGACTGACGTTGTATTCGCCGCCGCCCTCCCAGACGTCGAAGGACCGAGCAGTACGGATGCGACGCTCGCCCGGGTCGAGCCGCAGCATTACCTCACCAAGGGAGACGACGTCGTAACGGCACTGATCTGCGGGGCGAAGGGTGACTGGGCTGGTCATGACTACTCCTTGACGATGTGGTGGGCGCTGTGGGCGGCTTCGCGGGCTAGGTTGGCGATGGCGTGGCTGTCGCGGGCGGCCACGGCGTCAGCCGGAGTGAGCCAGGTACCTCCGACGGCAGGAATATTGGGGCGAGAGAGGAAATCCGCGAGGTTGCGTGGCTTGACCCCTCCGGTGGGGACGAAGCGCAGGTGCGGGAAGGGACCTCCCAGCGACACGATGGTGGCTGCACCGCCGAAGATACCGGCTGGGAAGAACTTAAAAGTATCGAGCCCCATGTCGATTCCGGCCATAATTTCGGTCGGGGTGATGACCCCCGGCAGGACTGGTATGGCATGGTGTCGGCACCGATCGACGACCTCGCGGGAGAGGCCGGGGGAGACGACGAAAGTTGCCCCGGCGCCCACCGCCTCATCGACCTGACGCGCGCTGATGACGGTTCCGGCGCCGACAATGATCCGGCCGTCGCTGGCCATGGACTCGATGGCGGCAGGGGCGGCATCAGTACGGAAAGTTACTTCGGCGACGGGAAGGCCGCCGACGACCAACCCGTCCGTGACGGCTGGGGTAGTGGCGGCGTCATGAATGACGACTACCGGGATGATGAGGTTCGCCAGGACTTTGTCGAGTGCTTCGTTGCTCACTTGTGATCTCCGACGTTGGGGGTTTGTCAGATTTCTACGCCGGAGGCATCGATTGTCTCGAGGACTTGCCACGGTTTCCCGTGGTCGATCCAATCAGTGCCGTATCGGACGGTTGTGGATGGGGCGATTGACAGGTTTGTACCCCATTCAACCATGGACCTGACCTTCTGTGGTAAGCGCTTGCCGAAGACGTCGAGAACAGCAATACTGAGCATCACGCACGCCAACGATGTACGACGAGGGAGTCGGTATGACGAAAGTTGCACTGGTCACCGGCGGGAACCGGGGCATTGGCCTAGCCATCACCAAGGCGATGCTGTGCCATGGATACGCGGTCCAGATCCTGTCGCGAAGCCAACCATCGGCAGAGCTACTCGACGAGATGGCTCGGCTTGGTGAGGTCGGCCACACTAGAGGGGACGTCTCCGATCTATCGGTTCACGAGCGTTTTATCACTGACGCCGTGGCCAAATGGGGGCGCATTGACGTGCTCGTCAACAATGCCGGAGTCGCGCCCGCCAGCCGCGACGATATCCTTAATGCCACCGTAGAATCCTTCGATCGTGTCATGGGGATCAACCTGCGCGGCCCCTACTTTCTTACCCAAGCCGTAGCCCGAAAATTTATCGACCAACGTGGCACTGGCACTACCAACACCACTGACGGTCTTGCCGGGGCTATCGTCAACGTCGCATCGTGCTCCTCGGCGATGGCAAGCCTTAATCGTGGCGAATATTGCATTTCTAAGGCAGGAGTTTCCATGGCCACTCAGCTGTGGGCTGCGAGACTCGCCCCCGAGGGGGTCCTCGTCAATGAGGTGCGTCCCGGAGTCATCGCTACCGACATGACTGCGTCTGTCAAGGAGAAGTACGACCGACTGTTGGCTGAGGATTTGGCGCCAATGCGAAGGTGGGGCCTTCCAGAGGACGTTGCAGCAGCAGTCGTTGCTCTGGCTATCGGGTCGATGAGGTATTCGGTCGGCGAGGTGATCAACGTCGATGGCGGCATGCACATCGCGAGACTGTGAACAAGGTGCGTGACATGGATCACTCCACGATGTGCCTCGAAGGCCTCGAAGTACCCGTCGTTCAAGTCAACACTGTCGTCATCGGCACCGGGTCTGCCGGGTATTGCGCTGCTGACCGGTTGGCCCAGTTTGGTCAGGATGACGTCATCGTCGTTGCCGACAAGGTTAACGCCGGGACATCGCGCAATGCAGGCTCCGACAAACAGACTTACTACAAGCCGACCCTGTCAGGGAATGGGCCCGACTCGGTGGGAGCGATGGCCCGTACGCTCTTTGACGGGGGAGCCATGGATGGGGACATTGCCTTAGTTGAGGCTGCGATGTCGGCGCGCTGTTTCTATAACCTTGTCGAGGCCGGCGTCGAGTTCCCCAGTGATCGCTACGGGCAATTCTCCGGTTACAAGACCGACCACGATCCGCGGCAGCGAGCCACCTCGGCGGGGCCGTTCACCTCCCAATCGATGGTCGAACATCTCGAGCAGCGGGTACGGTCACACCACACACCGGTCTTCGGAGCGATACGCCTTGTCGACTTGCTCGTTGATCGTTCGGGGGAGACCCCCCGATGTGTGGGACTGCTGGGTTTGCGCCGTGATGTCGCTGTCGGCCAGGGTTACCCTTTTATCCTCATTGCAGCCCGAAATGTCGTCCTCGCTACCGGAGGACCTGCAGGAATGTTCGCTGACTCAGTATGGCCGCACGGGCAATGGGGAGCCATGGGGGCTGCCCTGCGGGCCGGAGCGGTAGGTCACAACCTACCGGAGTTTCAATTCGGTCTGTCCTCTTTGCGTCCCCGATGGAACGTGTCTGGAACGTATATGCAGGTGGTGCCGTCCTTCGTCTCGGTGGATCCCGACGGCACTGAGCATGCTTACTTGTCTGAGGTCATCAACGACCCTGGTGCATTAACCAGTCTCGTCTTCCGCAAGGGCTACCAGTGGCCGTTCGACGTCGACAAGGTCCGCGACGGATCAAGTTTTATCGACATTCTCACATACCGGGAGACGGTGATGCGGGGGCGCCGGGTGTTCCTTGACTTTCGCGTCAACCAGCCTGGGTGGGACCCGCATCGTCTCGACGATGAGGCTCGACGCTACCTGAAATCGGCCGGAGTCTTTGACTTGCCGAGCCCCGTCGAGCGGTTGCGTCACATGAACCTCCCCGCCTACGAGCTCTACCTGAACCGCAATCCAGGGATCGACCTGGCCTCTAAGCGTTTGGAGATCGGGGTGTGCGCCCAGCACAACAATGGTGGTATCGACGTCAACGCGTGGTGGCGTTCCTCCATCGACGGCCTGTACGTGGTCGGTGAGGCGGCCGGAGCCCACGGAGTGGCGCGTCCAGGTGGTGCGGCTCTCAACTCAGCTCAGGTGGGCGCTACCCGAGCGGCACAGTGGATCGCAGCTCACGAGAGCGGCGAGATGCCTATTGACGACACCTGGTGGGCCTTGGCCACGGCTACCCTTACCGCGGCCGTTGACCTGCTTGATGGAGCCTGCTTTCGTAAAGGCGCTGATGCCAGCCCCATAGACTCCATCATGGCCGTGTCGACCAGGGCTATGAGTGACCATGCCGGTCTCGTGCGCTCGCGCCAGGGTTTGGAACATCTCCAGGGTCGGATCGACCGGTGGCGTCGTCAACTCGTCAACGAGTGCTGTGTTGATCCGTCCAATCGTCGCAGCGTTGATCGGCTCTTCCTCGTCCGAGACATCCTCGATGCCCAGGCTGTCTACGTGGCGGCCATGATTGATTATCTGGACCATGGGGTCGGTTCACGCGGATCGGTGCTCTACACCGATCCCGATGGGGCTCTTCCCGTCTCGTGGTGGTCCGACGGCAGCCAACTCGACGTCGAGGAGATCTTTCGTCATCGCCTCGACTCCAGACAACACCACGGTGTGACCCAACGGGTGTGGCTAGCTCCAGACGGCCACGAATATGGTATTCAGTGGGATCCTGTGCGTCCGATACCCGGCGAGGACGAGTTCTTCGAGAATGTCTGGAGAGGCTACCGCAAGGATCACAACATTCACTGACCATGCGACGTCCATTGATCACGTCCGAGTGACGATGGAGGATCCCTCTGACTCAAGGCCCCACAGGCGTCGCAGAAAACTAGCACCATACTCTCGGAATACACAAGTCGCAACGATGAAGGAGAAATCGTGGCATCCATCAGGATTCTTTCCGGCCATGGTCGCTACACCGATCCATGGCACCCCTTCGCTGAGAGTTCGTCGGCGATTCGCGATATCCTCCGGGGCGCCGGTTATCGTGTGGAGGTGCGTGACGACGACCCGTCCTGTCTGTCGGGTCTGGACGATCTCGACCTGGTCATCGTTAACCTCGGAGGCAACGTAGAGGTGGCACTGGAGTATGACGGTAAATGGGCTGCCGCTCAGCACGATTTCGGGCAGTGGATTCGTGACGGGGGTCGGGTCCTGGCTGTCCACACTGCCGCGAATTGCTTCCCTGACTGGTCTGACTGGCCCGAGCTTTTGGGGGGCCAGTGGGTGCGCGGTACCAGCTGGCATCCGCAACGGTGCATTGCCACTTTCGAGAAGGTTCCCGGTGCCGAGGGGCACTCGGTCTGGCAGGGACTCGATGTTGTCACCGCCTACGACGAAAGGTACTCTGACCTCGACGTTCACGAGGACTCCGTCCCCCTCATCCATCACGAACTCAGCGAACAATGGCAGGTGATGGGTTGGGCTCATGGGAGCAACGTCGTCTATGACGCCATGGGTCACGATAGACGCTCCTATATGTCGGAAACCCGACGCAGGTACCTGCTTAACGAGGTGGAGTGGTTGTTGGGGTGACGTTTCATATCCCGTGATGACGCGTCGCGGGTGATGCCGTTACGGACGAAATGGATACCTGGTCGCGTGATAATAGGTACCCACCATGTTAGTTCCATTATCGCGTGTGGTGATGATTTACATGCCGACGGTTCACAAGATGAATCCATGGACGAGTATGGACACGGTCACAGATATGGCTCGACGAGGTCCACGTATCGTGCGGAAATGGCGTCGACGATCTGGCGGACGGGCTGAATCCACAGGTTCTCGTTGAAGATTTCGACTTCAACGGGGCCGGTGTATCCGGCCTCGGACACCCATCTTGTGATAGTGGGGAAGTCGATGTATCCGTCCCCTGGTAAACCCCTGGAATTAAGAGTATTTGCAGTCAGCGGAAGGATCCAATCACATATCTGATATGTCGAGATGCGACCTTGGCGCCCAGCTCGCTCGATGGACTCATGTGCATCTGGATCCCACCAGATGTGGTATGTGTCGACAACGACGCCAACCTCCTCGGGTTCGAACTGTTCGGCTATGTCCAGGGATTGTCCGATGGTGGCGAGGACGCCACGGTCTGCGGTGAACAGGGGGTGCATTGGCTCCAGTGCCAGACGCACACCATGGTCGTGAGCGATAGGAACCAGATCGCCCAAGCGTTGGGCGACCCGCTCGCGGGCCGAGACGAGGTTCTTGTCCCCGGCGGGCAGCCCACCGACGACCATGACGAGTTCCCGAGCCCCCAGCGCCTCGGCCTCCTCGATCGCTCGCGTGTTCTCGACAATGGCCCGGGACCGGGAATCGGGTTCGGTAGCGGTGATGAAACCACCGCGGCACACCGTCGAGACACTCAGCCCCACGGCGGAGATGATCTTGGCGGCATCGGCGGATCCCACCTCTTGGATGCGATTACGCCAGGGTCCGATCCATCCCAGACCCGCTTCGGCACACGCCGACGCGCACTCGGCCAAGGACGCGTATTTGGCTGTCGCGGTGTTAAGCGACAGCATCGACAGATCACCCACTTATGCCTCCACAGTAATCTCGGGGACGTTGATACGACGCCCCTGCTCTGCCGAGAGCAGACCAAGCTGGGCCAGCTGAACACCGCGTGCCCCCGAAACCAGGTCGAAACGGTGTCTGCTACCGGCGGCAACGTCAATGAGATATTCCTCCCACTGCGCTTTGAATCCGTTCTCGATTGAGCCATCTGGGGCAGTTCCGTTGCTGGGGACCCTTTGCCACATGGACATGTAGTCGTGGATGTCAGGCAGGTCGGGGTTCCAGGTGGGCCGGGGAGTAACGCCGCGCGGCTGGCAGACGCATTCGAATAGCCCTGCCACGGCCGAACCGGCGGTGCCGTCGATTTGGAATTCGACCAGTTCTTCGCGGAACACGCGGGTGTCCCAGGAGGAGTTCATCTGCACGACGACCGGATCCCCCGATGATGTCGTGGCGTTGAAGATGGCGTAAGCCGCATCGTCGGCGTCGGCGGTGTAGATCTTTCCGGCCTCGTCGATCCGCTCGCTGATATGGGTGGCGGTTTGAGAGTAGACGTCGTGGATTGGGCCGATGAGGCCCTCGATGACGTAGCTCCAATGCGGGAACATGTCGGTGGTAATGCTGCCGCCGGAGGTCTTGCGATAATTCCAGGATGGACGTTGGGCGGGGATGTCGGTGCCCTCCCAGACCCAGTAGCCGAACTCCCCACGCATGGAAAGGATGCGTCCAAAGAATCCCATATCGACTAGGCGACGCAGCTTCACTAGCCCGGGAAGGTAGAGCTTGTCGTGGACGACTCCGTCAATGATGCCGCGACGACGTGCGAGGGTGGCCAGCTCAATGGCTTGGTCAAGGGTTCCGGCGGTGGGTTTCTCGGTGTAGACGTGTTTTCCAGCCTCGATGGCCTGGCGCAAGGCTTGATGTCGTCGCGAGGTTGTTTGGGCATCGAAGTAAACGTCGACGTCGTCGCGGGTCATGACGGTGTCGATGTCGGTGGAAATCTCCTCGAGTCCGTGAGTCTGGGCGATATGACGCAGTTTCGCCTCGTTGCGCCCGACGAGGATGGGCTCGACCTGGATCGTCGTGCCGTCGGGGGCTGTGACGCCCCCCTGATCCCGAATGGCGAGGATCGATCTGACGAGATGTTGTCGGTACCCCATGCGACCCGTCACACCGTTCATCGCGATGCGGATGGTCCTGTCGGTCTGCGTCATTGGTGTCTCCTGCGAGATTGGCCGCACCGCCCTTGGTGTGGCAAGCGCTTTCCATCATAGACACGATGGGAAGCTTCGTCAATATGTGGTGATGATGCTCTGTCACCTGCGATGGTGGCGGTCAGCTCCCTGAGTCAATGGTGGGTAAGCGGTTTCCATTCGAGTGGATATGTTGTACGGTGGTGCCTGCACCGAAGCAAAGCCCATCCTGACGGCAAGCCCTCGGCATCGTCGGGGCCCAACGATGGGTTGTAGGTCCACCAATGTCGGCGGGCCACGGATGAGGAGACATTGACATGAGCCAGTTCATCTTCCCGCGTCGCGGCTTCATCAAAGGCTTGGGGGCCGCTGCGGCAGCCGCACCGCTCGCGGGTCTGCTGTCCTCGTGCGCCGCAGGCACTGGCGGTGGAGACGATGACGTCAAAGGCGGATCTGCTGTCGCCAAGACCAAGGACAATCCGTTCGGTATGGCTAAGGATGCCAAGCTCGACGCCGTGATCTTCAACGGCGGCTACGGGATTGCCTATTGCGAGTACGCCGCGAAGGTCATGAAGGAGAAGTGGCCCAAAATGACCTCGATATCAGTGAAGGCGTCGAACCATATCGGTCAGGAACTCCAGCCCCGGTTCGCCGACGGCAATCCGCCTGATGTCCTCGACAATGCCGGCTCCGGACGCATTAAGGTCTCGGCCATCCTTGGCCAGCTCGATACCGTCGACGATCTGCTGGCCGCTCAGAATCTCGAGGGCACCACGATCTCCGACACTCTCTACGCAGGCGTCAAAGACGTTGGAACCTACGATGGTAAGTTCGTCGAACTCAACTACGTGATGACCGCCTATTGTCTGTGGTACTCCGGGTCCCTCTTCGCCAAACAAGGCTGGCAAGCACCGAAGACTTGGGAGGATTGCATCAAGCTCGGAGCCGAGGCTAAGAGGGCAGGGAAATACCTCTTCCTCTTTGGTAAGGAGGCTGCCGACTACTACATGTTCCTGGTCCTTGGATCGGCCATTAAGGAGGGCGGTAATGAGGTCCGGCTCAACTTCGAGAACCTCAGGCCCAGGGCGTGGTTCCAAGAGCCCATGCAGGCCGCTCTCAACTCACTCAAGCAGATCATCGACAAGGGATATATGAAGCCTGGCGGCGCCGGGACCCAGTTCACCGCAGCCCAGGCACAGTGGTGCCACGACGAAGCGGCTCTGTTCTACCCTTCGGGGTCGTGGATCGCCAACGAGATGGAGTCTCAGACCAAGGAAGGATTCGACATGATGGGCTGCCCCGAACCGTCCGTGACAGCCTCTCCATCCATGGGCCATGAAGCGCTGCACGCCGGGCCACGGGAGGCATTTCTTTTCCCGAGTGCGTCCAAGAACCCGGGGGCAGGCAAGGAGTTCATGCGCGCCATGCTGTCGAAGGAAGCCACCACCAACTTCGTCAAGACTGCCAAGGCCCCCACTATCGTCAAAGGCACCATTCCCGACGACGGTTTCGGATCGACCGCCCTTAAGTCCTTGGGCAAGATGCTCGATGCAGCCGGGGATAAGCTGTTCCCTATCCAGTTCCCCACCTTCTACGGCATGACAAAGGAAAATCTCGTTCCATGGAATGACTTTCTATCGGGCAAGAAATCGGTTGCCGAAATCACTGAGGCCATGCAGACCATTTCGGAGAAGGTAGCCAAGGACAGCTCCGTCAAGAAGGTCACCTTCAAGTGAGGCACGGTGAATCTAAGATCAAGGAATCGTCCATGAGGAGTCCGGTCATCGCTATGCATGGGTCGCAGGATGCCGAAGAGGGAAAGGTTGTTGTGGACACCCCACGTCGTCGAAATCATCGTCGCTGGAGTTTCGACAGGATTAGTTTCTTCGTGGTGTTCCTTGGAGTTCCATTGACAATCTACTTGGTCTTCGTTATATCGCCTTTTCTTCAGGCCCTCTACTATTCGTTGACGGACTGGGGCGGCTTCTCGATGAAGTTCAAGATTGTCGGCCTGGAAAACTACAGAATCCTTTTCGCTGATCCGCTATTTAGACGAGCCATGCTAAACAATGTAATCTTGTGCGTCTTCGTGCCCCTCGTGGCCATCGTCTCAGCCCTCGCCCTAGCGACCATGCTGACGGTCGGCGGTTCCAGCCATGGGCAAATCCGTGGTCTTAGGGGATCGGGGTTCTATCGCGTGGTGTCGTTCTTCCCATACTGCGTACCGGCCGTTGTCATCGGCCTGTTGTGGTCGCAGCTGCTCGACCCGTCACACGGGTTAGTGAATGGTTTGCTTAAAGGTGCTGGGCTCGGGGGATTCGACAACTTTGCCTGGCTGGGTGAGAGGTCCACCGCCATGCCCGTGTCGATCTTCATCATGCTGTGGGGATACATCGGGTTTTATATGTTGCTTTTTGTTGCCGCAATTAAATCGATTCCTTCTGAGATCTTTGAGGCAGCGAAGATTGACGGCGCTGGACGTTTTAGGGTTGCTGTGAAGATAATGGTCCCGCTGATTCGTGATAATATCCAGACGGCATGGATATATCTGGGAATTGTTTCCCTGGATGCCTTCGTATACATGAGCGTACTTAATCCGTTTGGGGGTCCAGATAATTCCACACTAGTCATGAGTCAGCAACTGTGGGATTCATTTCAGAATGCCCGATACGGTCTCGCGTGTGCACAAGGCGTCGTTATCTGCCTTTTCACTCTGACGTTCGCTGGCATCGTCGGTCTGGTTAGTCGCCTCACTGGAGGGAAGGACTCGGTGACTCTGGCATGATTAGAACAAGTCTTGGCGCGTCTGGTATCCCTATTCGGCACTCAAAACCCACCAAGGGTGACAAAGTCTTTTCTGCTATGTCCCACATCATGTTGGTGACCTGGACGATTATCGTCGTGTTGCCCTTGATGTGGACTTTCGTAAGTTCCTTCAAATCAACATCGGAGATTTTTTCATCGCCGTTCTCTTGGCCTAGAAAACCCCATTGGGATAATTTTTCCAACGCATGGAGCGAAGCCCACATAGGTGATTACTTTCTCAATACTATCGTCGTCGTATTCAGCGCTTTGGCGGTTGTTATGATTCTGGGGGCAATGTGTTCTTATGTTTTGGCGAGGTATAGGTTTCGTGGCAACAAAATCATCTATATGTTGATGCTTGCGGGAAATACGTTCCCAATATTTCTGGCAGTAGTTCCCCTGTTCTTCACCCTAAAGAACCTCGAGCTGACGAACACTGTAACAGGACTCGTAGTCACTTATGTGGCTTTTGCTCTCCCTTTCACTGTTTTCTTCCTCTATGCCTTCTTTAAGACCCTTCCCTTTGAAGTCTACGAAGCGGCACGGATCGATGGTGCAGGAGAGTGGAAGATCTTTTTCCGTGTTATGCTTCCGATGGCCAAACCAGGATTTGCCTCGGTTGCAATCTTTAACTTTCTGGGGCTGTGGAACCAGTACCTTATTCCGATAGCCATCAACAGTAATGAGGAAAATTACGTGCTTTCTCAGGGGTTGGCTTCCTTCGCCACTAAGATGGGATATGAGGTCGATTTTGGTGCTCTCTTCGCATCCGTTACGCTGACCGTTATCCCAGTGCTGGTGGTCTACGTCATCTTCCAGCGGCAACTGCACGGATCAGTGAGCCAGGGAACGATGAAGTAGCCCTGCTATGTGGCATACCTCTTAAAGGCGTGGCGTCGAGAAGCGTGATAATTAGTCTGCGGCGACCGTGCCGATTATGGGTCCGGTGCCACTATCAGTGCAAGTGAGAGGCGCTAACGAGTTGTCATGGTGATGGCGATGAGTCAGGTTATTGAACCTGGGAGCACTCTGAATTTTGGTGGACCGTATTGCGCACTAGGTAATGGCGTCATGCGCGAGAAATTATGAGGTTGGGGGTGGATTCCCGGATCATGATCGACGTCGGCATGGTTGTGGGAATCGGCTCCGTGGGGGAAACAAGTAGACGAGTCGCCCTGCGTCCGAGTTCTTCGAGGTCAATGTGTACCGTAGTCAGGCTGGGAACGATATCGGCGAGGGTGGGGATATCGTCGAAACCGCACAGTGCGATGTCATTGGGTACCACCACACCCGCCGTCCGTGCCGCGGCGAGGGCTCCCACTGCCATGATGTCGGCAGTGGCAAAGACCAACTGTGGGCGGGTAGCCGAGGCCAGGATATGGTTCATTGCGTCGATGCCGCCCTGCCTACTGAGGGTAGTCTCGATGATCTCGCGTACCGTTCCGCCAGCCTTTCGGACGATGTGGGTGAAACCTTCGGCACGCAGGTGTGATGCCGGGACGGTGGCCGGAGCCGTAATGACCGAGATATCGCGATAGCCGAACTGGAGCATCATTCCGGCGAGGTCAGCCGCTGCGGCACGGTTATCAACCTCGACACCTCGAGTCTCCGTGGGAAGATCTGAAGTGCCGATAGATAGAACTGGGGAGCCGGTGCGGTTCATGAATTGTGACAGAGCATTCCTCACAACGGGGGTTGAGGGGATAGTACCGCCAACGACAATGAGGGCTGCGGCCTGCTGGCTGGAGGCGTCGTCGATAACCTCAAGGCTCGACTTGTCTGAACCGTCAGCTTCGCAGATGGTTACGCGCAGACCATGGGAATGAGCCTCGCGGCTGACGCCGGCCGCAATCGAGGAGAAATAGGGGTCCGCGATTGATGCGACGATCAGGCAGATCACGTCGGTGCGTCCCCGCGCCATGGCTTGGGCGGCCCTGTTGGGGACGTACCCTAATTCAGCTGCTGCCTCGAGGACACGTTGACGTAGCTGCGGGCGGACCGTCCGATGTGTCGATCCGTTGAGGACCCGAGAAGCTGTGGCTAAGGACACTCCTGCCCGTGCTGCTACATCACTGAGCGTTGCCACGCGGATCCTCCTATTCGACGACGGGGAAGACTCTATCGGTTTCAAGAGGGTACGGGCGGTATATCGACGAGGGGCCGTCGCCCGAACGAGTCGGATCTATCTCGGCGGTGTTTCTCCTATGAGGGTGTTAGTTCTGATGCTGTAGTGGGGCGGCAGAAGGTGGCCCCACATATACGCTCAAAATGGCCAAGAATTCCATGTAAAGAGTATCATTGTGAATGATTTTGAGTTGACGTTGATGTACCGAAAGGATGAGGCCGGTAATGAGAAGACCATGTGTGGTGCTGTCCGTTCTGGACCGATATAAATCGATGTTTTTCACTGCTGAAGCCATGGAACGTCTTGACGAGTTGGCGGACTTGCAGATTGACCCCGATCCACAGACCCATGCATCCGTGCAGAGCCGCCATATGCTCAAGGACGCAGAGGTCGTTATCACCGCATGGGAGACTGGCGAGCTCACTGATCTGCTAGATCACATGTCGAGGTTGCAGATGGTGATCCACTCGGGGGGTTCGGTCAAGGATGTCATTGGAATGCAGGCCTACGAGCGGGGAGTGAGAATCTCTTCCCAGACCCAACTCAACGCTGAACCCGTCGCCGAATACTCTCTTGCAATGATCATCCTTGCTGCAAAAGGGATCTTCGCATCACGGCGCCGATATCTGGAGAACCGAGCCAAGGAAGAGACATTCTGGGGGAACTTCCCGGATGTCGGACTGTACGGTGCACGGATCGGGATCATTGGGTTGTCGCGAATTTCGCGCCGGGTTATTGATATGCTGAACGCCTTTCATGTTGACATTAAGGTGTCTTCCCACCATCTCAACGAGGCACAGGCCCGTGAACTCGGTGTTACTGCCGCAAGCATCGAAAACATCATGCGGACCTGCGACGTAATCTCTCTGCACACAGCGTCGACCCCGCAGACTTACCACATGCTGGGAGCTGAAGACTTTGCCAAGATGAAAGACGGAGCCACGTTCATTAACACCGCGCGAGGCGCCATCTGTGACCAAGACGCCCTCATCGCCGAGCTCCAGCGTGACAGGATCAACGCCATCATTGACGTCACAGACCCTGAGGTTAACGTCCCCGATTCACCATTGTGGAACCTTCCCAACGTTGTGCTCACCCCGCATGCTGCCGGTTCCATGGGCAAGGAACTTCATCGCCTCGGCGACGGGGCCGTCGACGACTTGGCCCACTACATCGCAGGTAGCAAGGTGGCCGGGGAAATCCTGGTCGATCAGTATGCAGGGCGAGCCTGACTGACTGGGGATCTATCTTTATTCTCAGGCGCGGGTGTGGTCAGCCCAGGTGCTGGGGCTAGGCTTCGTCGATTGCGGGTTGGGCTGCGCCGGAGACAGTGTGACTTTGATGGATTGGCCGCCTAGGCCTGCGGTGTTGATATGCAACGTCATGGTCTTGGCACTTTGGCTGGTGCTGACGCGGTCGTTGGAGGTTTCAACTCTCCACGCTCCTTCGATGGTGACGGTGAGTGAGGGTCTCCTCTGGGTGGGCTCGGACATAATGACGTCCATCTGGCTTCCCTGGACCTGCGTCTGCACTATCGCGGGTGCGTCCGCCGTCACCCCGGCGCACGTGGCCGGCTCCCAGAAGGCGTAGGTGGTGACTACAGTGAGGTCTTTTGCGAGCAAGCAGCCGGCCGAGCGTACGGCCTGCACCATCCGGTCGTTCGACAGCACGGTGAATAGTTTGTCGGCAGGTCGCTGAGCCAGCGCCGCCGTTTGGACTCGGTTAGCGGTGGGCAATAGGGCCCAGGCGACCGGACGATTGTGATGGGTGACGTGGAGGGAGACATAGTTGTGCTCGATGGCTTCGTTGGCGCCCTTGACTGTGCGGGCGGGATTGACATCGATCCATGAACCCTTTCTTTTCTCCAGCTGAGCGGTGAGATCGACGTCGGTGGCGAAGACGTATCCACCGACTCCCCGCAGGTGTGCCCAGCGGGGGTTGTCGAAGGACATCTTCGATATGACGGTGGTACCGTCGACTAGCAGTTCCGGTGATGGCTCACCCACCTTGCGGTGCTCGACTACTGTGGTGGCCGTAGAAGCGTTGGTGGAGACATCGGTCGTCAGTTCCAGCAGCGCATCCTTGAGCCCTACCCACAGCCGCCGGGCTGTCAGGGTGGAGTCCTGAGAGGTGATATGTGAGGCGGCGGCAGACCACTCTCCCGATGCCAGCCCACCGGACCATTCATTGTCGGGGGTCCTAGCGGCCCATGCAGCACCGACGGCGCGTTTCAGCGGAGTGGAGTCCACTGTCGTGCCCGTCGGTGCGGAGTAGTCGACGGTGGCCCAGAACCCGTCCTCGTACTGGCCCATGTCCTCAGGCAACATGAGGTAGCGCATGCCTTGGCTAGTCCTTGATGCCCACTCGTTTTCTGAGTTGCCGTACTCGTACCACGAGATGCGGTCCGAACAGTTGGAGACGGCGATGAGCCAGTTTGGTGTCCGGTGCACCAGCCGGTCCATGGAGGCAAAATAAGTTGGGGTGGGCAATTCTGGTATCGGTCGGACCTTGGCGGCGTTGTCGAAGAGATCAATATCGGTCAGTGATGCAGGTTCGCTCAGGTGATCGAAGGTGTTACGGGTCATCCACCCGTGTACGGTTCCTCGCCACAGTTCGGCACGGTGAGCGGGGATGGCATCTGCCATGAGCAACATGGATCGTGCGATGGACTTGCCGTGCATAGCTGCGGGTTCATCGATGCGTGAGACGGAGCGGCCGCGCACACAGTCAAGGACCTGACCACCATACATTATGGGTACAATGCCCCGCTCGACCTGCGAGATGAGTGCTGTTCGCGCCGACCTGGTGATGTCGAAGTGTGTCCCCGCCACTAATGGGAGCAGCATCGCCAAACCGCTCAATAGTACGTTGCCGTAGGAGCCGGTGTAGGGGATATGGGAGTGCTGGATGAAGCCACCGTCGGCGCGAAAGCCATCGCCCTCGGTGGTCGTGCGCCAAGAATCAGGAAGACCCTGGACTGCATGGCGAAGCTTGGACTCGTTGCCAGTGGCAATTGAGCGACACATCACAGCCCGGGTGAGGTCCATTCGGTTCGTCCCAGTCGAGATGACCGGTTGTGTGGGATTGGCTGTCGGTTTCACCGATTCTGGTTGCTGGTACCAAGGATCGGGGACGAAATGATCGATGCCGGATGCTGCTGCGGCCATGACATCTGCGGGCAGGTCATGGTGCAGAATGCACATGACATCACCGATGGCACGGGAAGCGCCATCCTCCCAGTCCCACCAGTTGCCGTACTCGTCCTGCGAGGGGTTATATCGAAGGCGACAGAAATCCCTCAGGGCCTCGATGCAGACAGAGAGGATATGCGGGTCGCCATGATAAGCGGAGCCAGGAGTGGCCCAGGCGCACGCGATGGTATCAATGGCACGAGCGGTTGTCGTGACGAAGGGAGAATCCTCCTTCTGTAGGTTTGCAGAGAGTAGGACAGTGGTTCTACCGCTGCCAGATGCGAGGTCAGTGAGGATTGCGGCCACCCTGTTGTCAATCTTGGCGATTATCGCACGAGCTCGTGGATCAGAGGTCTTAGCTGCGTTGCGTCCAGTGATGATGTCGGTCCATTTTTCACACAAGTCCGACCAAGTATTGGGATCTTGTGAGGCGAAGGCATTGGGCGCATCAGGAGAAGCGGCAATCGCGATGGCTGATAGTGCGGACAAGGATAGGAAGGTCCGTCGAGAAGGTACTTGGCCTGGGGTGTCGAACATTAATCGCGCTCCTGAAGCTAGTGTGGCAGCGGTGCCGTGTGGGTAGACGTGTGTTTCTAACAGACTACGGGAAAGCGGCTACCGCTATTGCTGATTTAACGATAAAGTTATTTTGGAACTTCATCTAACAGTGGTTCGAAGGCGGCCGTTGGGGAGCGCTCACATGACCGAGACAAGTTCAGGGACGCACTGGGAGCGCGAAGACTGGTGCAAACTGGCCGATCGACTCTTGGATGCCGCGATGGCCCAGGCAACCCCCCCGGGCATGCACGGATCGTTATGCCGGGTGAGTCCGGAGGCCTAGGAACTGACGTTGACGGGCTGGAAGGATTTGCTCGAGTCGGATTACTGGGGGGGACGCGACTCGTGGGGGGAGCGGGGGGAAGCTCTTTATAAGCTGGCGTCGTGGTGGGCCAAGGGCGTGGCCACCGGCGTCAATCCCAAATCCGACGAGCGATGGTTGCGTCCGTCGGAGCATCGGCAGGCAGTGGTCGAGGCATCTTCATTGGCCTTGCTGCTCCACTTCACCAAGCCTTGGATTTGGGAACACTTGTCTCCACAGACACGGGAGCAGGCGGTCGAATGGTTTCAGGACGTACGAAATCCCCAGATCCCCGACAACAACTGGATCTGGTTCCAGATTATCGTCGAAACTTTCTTGCGCGGTGTGGGTGCGAAGTGGGATGAGAATCTAGTCCGACGGTACCTCGCCCGTCATGAACAGTGGTATCGCCGCGGCGGATGGATAAGCGATGGGCCGAGGCGGTGCTACGACCACTATGTCGGATGGGCGATGGAGACGTTGCCCGCGCTGTGGACCCTTATGGCCCCGCGCTGGGATGTGGTCAGGGAATTCGCAGGCATTCATGGGCCTCGGTTGGCACGCTATCTTGAGGACGTCCCTTACCTCGTAGGGGCCGACGTGGACGGTAGTCGGGGGATTGCCCCGCTCATCTAAGGCCGCAGTCTGATATATCGGTGGTGTACGTGCGCACCCCTGTGGGCAGGGGTATTCATGGGGGTTTCGCCCCTACCGCCGGGATTGACCAGGCGGATCTGCTCGGGGACAGTGCGCCATTTCCTCGATCATGGAGTCGCCGAGGACGGCATCCTCACAATGGGATGGTTTGGGGAATTCCGACCGATGGCCCAATTCTATTCCGGAGTGGGTTCCCCCTACTGGGCGTCAAAGGGGATGCTGGGACTAGCGTTGCCGCCAGATCACCCGGTTTGGACTGAGCCCGAAAAACCCATCCCGGTGGAGTTGGGTGACACTCATCGCATCATCGCTGCGCCCGGGTGGATGGCCAGCGGAACCCGTCAGGACGGGATCGTGAGGGTCCTCAACATCGGCACCGGTGGGCAAGACGAAGGAGAACTCGTTGGTGAGGCCCCGCTTTACACGTCCCTGGGATTCTCTACTGCCACAGCACCTCCGCAGGCGGGGGAGTGGAAGCTTCGGTCGGTAGCCAATGTGGTAGGGCTCAAGAATAGGCAAGGGTGGATTTCTGCCCGTTCCGGCCAGAAGGTCGAACGATGCGAACATATTGGTGAGGTGCTCATAGGTCAGTCGTCGTGGCTGGCCCACTGGGTTCGTGATGGCGTCGATGAAGGGGTCGGTTATGGTGCTCGCGGCACCGTCGAGATCGGACCAAAGATTGTGTGCGCTCATGTTTGTCATCGTGGTGTCGAAGTGCGCTGTGTATGGGTGGACGGAGAATTATCTTCGGGGGCAGTTTTTATGGCGGGATGGCCGACTAACCCTTGCGATGGCCCGGAGTCCTTCCTTGAGCCGGTCACCTCTTGGCGCTACCCTCGGCGTCTGGTGGGCCACCAGGTTACTGGTCTATCGAAGTCAACGACCGTTGAGACCTTGGAAACTTCGCTTGAGGGTGAGGGGCCTTATATCGCATTAGTTGGGTTAGGCCAATGTGGGCCTCTCCCACAGGTTAATGTAAGCGACGGTGACGTGGTGGTGTCTTTCCCCGGGCAATCTATAGCCGTGCTGAAATTCGATTGCTCTCGCAGTTGAGAACCATGATATGCAGATGGTTGGTTAAATGGCCTTAGGTCAGATACGAAGAACGGTCGATCCTGTGCAGCTTTCCGGAGGTACGGGGCTGGCCATCCCACGTTTCGTGCGACACGTAAACGTGGGATTTGGAGTTGACTCAATAACCCTGAACAATGCTCACCGGCACGGCGTCCCCGGATGTGGCGATGCTCCATGCGCTCTATCTCACTGTCTGGTGATTCGTGCAAGATGATGCGATGACGGTATTCATCGGCCCAGACCAGGTATGGAAGTCTGGTCGAAGTCGGTGCCATCGAATAACGATCATGTGACCGCTATTGCCCACGCAATACCCGGAGCGCCCCAAGTATCTGAGGGGATGACCACGCTCTGCCCAAACTTTGATGGCTCTGGCGACGTGCCACAGTCAAACGCGAGTTTGAGGGATTCGTGTTACACGAACCCGCCCCTATCCTACTGAGTTCCGACCTTCACAATTGCGCAGTCCTGCGCACCTTTGCCGCCTCATACAGTGCGACGGATGCTGCGACGGAAGCGTTGAGGGACTCTACATCGCTGCTGATAGGAATCGACGCCAGCACATCGCATGACTGACGGGTAAGCCGGGCCAGGCCTTCTCCCTCCGAACCGACAACAATCACCAGGGGGCCGTCGAGTCCAGGAGCTGAAGCCAAGTCCGAGTCGGCCTCGCCAGCTAGCCCGACGATCATCCAGCCAGCGGCAGCGAACTTGCCGAGAGCCTGATTAAGGTTCGTTGCCATCGCCACCGGGATGCGCGCCGCGGCCCCGGCCGAGGTCTTCCACGCCGCAGCCGTCATCGATGCTGACCGCCTTGAGGGGATGAGCACGCCCTGGGCGCCGAAGGCGGCGGCGGAGCGGATAATCGCTCCCAGATTGCGCGGATCGGTGACCTTATCGAGGGCTACCACGAGCCCACCACGGTAGGTCTGAGTACCAGCTGTGATGAGGTCGTTGACGGTGGCGTATTCGTATTCGGGCAGACGTAGGGCCACTCCCTGGTGGTTGGACCCACCCGTCATACGGTCGAGTTCGCCACGGGTGGCCTGCATTAACGTGATGCCGTGATCAGCGGAGAACGTGAGGATTTCCCTCATCCGGGAGTCATGTTCAGCCCCCTCGGCAACATAGGTAGTGCGTACTGGAAGGCCAGCATGCAGGGCTTCCAGCACAGGATTACGACCGATGACCCACTCCGGGCCTGCCCCTGTGGCCTGCCTATTCGCCGGTTTACGGGCCGCGGCGCGGGCCAGCTTCTCCTGCTTGGCCTTGTGTGCCTTGTGGTAAACGCGGTCCTCCGCCTTGGGGGTGGGGCCCCGGCCTTTGAGAGCCTTGCGGCCTCGTCCACCGGAGCCAACAGTGGAATTCTTGCCCTTGTGCCCGGCGCCTCGACGCTGGGAATTTCCTGCCATGTCAGCCTCCTCGTCAGCTCAGCGACCAATGGGCGCCAGCGGGGGTGTCTTCGATTGTCAGTCCAAGGTTTGTCAGGGTGTCGCGGATGGCGTCAGCCGTAGCCCAGTCTTTGCGGGTGCGAGCCTCGGTACGCTGGTCCAACATAGCTTGTACCAAGCCGTCAACGATCGGTTCCAGGCGGGCGTCGCTACCTGCGGCGTCGGCCCACTCGGGAGCCTGAGGATCGAGACCGAATACCGCGAGCATGGCCTTGACTTGGGCCAGATGATGACGGGCGGCCTCGGCATCGCCGGCCGACACGGACTTGTTCCCCTCGGAGATCTGACTGAACATGGCCGCCACCGCTTGGGGAGTGCCTAGGTCATCGTTCATCGCCGTGACGAATGCCTCCGGCAATTCTTGCGAGGCCGTTACTTGCTCTCCGACGAGGTCGCCGGCGCGGTCTAGGAAGGAATCGATGCGCTCGATAGCTTTAGTGGCCTCATCCAGGGAGCCCTTGGTGTCCTCATCGGAGGGGCTGAACTCGATCATCGAACGATAATGCGGGGCCAGTAGGAAGTACCTGACGGCTCGCGGACTGTAGGTCTTAGTGACTTCAGTGACCTGGGCGGTATTACCCAGGGACTTGCTCATCTTCTCCCCAGACATCGTCACCCAAGCGTTGTGCATCCAGTAATGAGCGAAGGGCCGTCCAGCTGCTGCTGACTGGGCCAGCTCGTTCTCATGGTGAGGGAACCGCAAATCGATGCCGCCACCGTGAATATCGAAGGCCTCACCCAGATACTTCCCTGACATCGCCGAGCATTCTAGGTGCCAGCCGGGCCGACCGCGTCCCCACGGAGACATCCACGACGCTGTCTCGGGTTCGCCGGCCTTGTGGCCCTTCCACAATGCAAAGTCACGTGGGTCGCGTTTACCACGCGGGTCTGAATCCTCAGCCGGGCTCATCTCGTCGACACGCATCCCGGACAACTCCCCGTACCGCGGCCAGGATCGAACATCGAAGTAGACGTCACCGGAGCCATCGGGAGCGGGATAGGCGTGACCCTTCTCGATGAGGGTCTCCACCAGTTCGATCATCTCCGGGATATGGCCGGTGGCTCGAGGCTCATAGGTTGGCGGACGGCATCCCAACGCCTTATACGCCGCGTGAAGCTCGTTTTCGTAGTGGTATGCATGAGCCCACCAGGGGGTGCCAGCAGCGGCGGACTTAGTGAGGATCTTGTCGTCGATATCGGTGACGTTGGCGACGACGGTCACTTGGTAGCCAGAGCATTCCAACCAGCGTCGCAGGACGTCGAAGACAACCTCCTTGCGGATGTGGCCCAGATGCGGACTGGACTGTACCGTCATGCCACAGTGGTATATCGACACCTGGCCCTCGCGAAGGGGCTTAAAGGTCTCGATGCCATGGGTAGCGGTGTTATAGAGCTTGAACGTCACGATCCTAGGCTACCGGCGGATCCCGACATATCCCTTACCATGGCCATATGGCCGAGATTCGCAAGCACAAGCCGTCATCCAGCCCTATTGCCCGGGCCCTGGAGTCCGCAATGGGTGAATCCATCAAGCCGGTTACCCCTGGATCGCACCCCCACAAGGGTGTTGAGGGGTCGGAGAGGAACCCCGAGGCCACCCCATCGGCTGCCGCAACTGCCACCCAGTGGGGGTCTTTCACTGTGGCGATGCCGCTAAAACCCACAGATTGATCAGACTGGCCTAGCCCTTCGTTCGGGCCCGTAAAGCGTCGATATCGAGACGCATCGCGGACTCCACGTCGATGGCCTCGGCATGGGCCTCCCACGGATCGTAGGGGGCATCCTCTTCTTCGTCCTCAACGTATCCGAGCGACGGATCGTAGACGTTGACCAGTTCATGTCCGCTGTGCGTCGGGGGGCCGTCCACCGGTACTACGGATTCAGTACTCATAGCCTCGTCGGGCAACTTGGCCAGAATGTCACGGACGTAGCCCTGGGCGGCTTCGACGTGGGGGACTTCTCGTTGCTGGCGCTGGGACTCGTACCACCGATAATCGAGTACCTCGTGGTAAAACTGGGCGAGTTCGCGTTTCCGGGATAGTTCCGGAGGGATCTGCTGGACGACCGGCTCGAAGCACTCGGTGAGCCAGCGGTGAGCCGCTACCGCTTCATCAGCCCCCTGAAGTCCATTGCGCGCCCGGAAAGTGTCAAGGTCGTTGAGTAGACGCCGTGCCTGGAATTCTTCGGTGTCTAGGCCAGTGAGACGCAATAAGCGACGCTGGTGGTGCCCGGCGTCAACGACCTTGGGCTGGATGCGTAGTCGCTGGCCGTCCGGCGAGGTTTGGATGTCCAATTCGGCTACGTCGAAGCCAAGGGCGTTGAGGCGACGTACCCGCGACTCGACCCGGGAGTAATCGCCGCCGTCGAATTCCTCGGCCGCAGTGAGTTCATTCCACAGGTCGTGATAGCGATCCTCGATGGTCGTGACCAAGCCCAGTGGGTTAAGCGCGTCATCGAGCATGTCGCCCTGTTCAAGGTCGAGGAACTCGCCATAAAGATTCGTTCGGGCGATTTGTAGGTCGTGTTCCCGCTGCCCGGTGGTCAGGCGATCGTGCAGCTCACCGGTCTCGGCATCGACCAAATAGGCAGCGAACGCCTCAGCATCGCGTCGAAACAGGACGTTCGACAGCGAAATGTCACCCCATAAGAAGCCCACCAGATGGAGTCGCACAAGCAAGACG
Organism: Cutibacterium namnetense; assembly: GCF_001642025.1. Lineage (GTDB taxonomy): Bacteria > Actinomycetota > Actinomycetes > Propionibacteriales > Propionibacteriaceae > Cutibacterium > Cutibacterium namnetense. The sequence continues at coordinate 501,640 of NZ_LWHO01000001.1, forward strand.
ACGAGGGCGTCAAGGAGCCGCATGACAGTTTCTTGACGCACACCAGAATGGAAGAGGGACCGGTACGGCAAGGAGAACCGTAGGTGGCGGGTGAGAATGATCGGCTCGAGCGATTCGCCATTGGAGGCGACGCGATCGGTGATGACGCCGATGGGCTCGACTGACGGGGTGTCGAGTCGCATGAGGTCGTGTAGCAGCCGGTACTCATGAATTGCGAGGTGTTCGACGACTTCCTTGGCGGCGTAGACATCGTCGCCGACCGTGATGAATCGCACCACGTGACGAGAGATGCCCCGAGGCAGCGCAACTAGTCGCTCCTGCGGCCACTGCGCCAGCGGTGTGCTCCATGGCAACGGAAGCAGGCGGGAGTCGGGCTTCGCGCTGAGGAAACGGGTCACAGGGAATAGTCTGCCACCCGCCCCTGGATTAGTCGGCATGGTCCCTCTTGCTATCGGGTGGGTCTGGGGGGTAGCCGAGACGGGCGTCGGAAATCTTTCGACCAAGTTTCGGATCCGTCGTGACGAATGCTCCCCTCAGACATCTACACATATGAAAGTCCCCCACATCGAATGGAGATGAGTCGACATGGCTGACAACAAGACCGCTTCCGCTAAAACCGACACCACCAAGTCCAACGCGACGAAGACCGAGAACCTGCCGGAGACGACGACCAAGGAGACCTTGCCTCCCTCGCCGCTACACACCGATCACGGCTCGACCCTGATCGCTGAGCAGGTCGTCCAGAAGATTGCTGGTATTGCTTGCCGCGAGGTCCCCGGCGTGCACGCCATGGGCTCCACCGGTCGCCGCATGCTCAGCTCCATCACCGATCGCATCCCCGGATCAACCACCAACGTGTCGAACGGCGTCCAGGTTGAAAAGGGCGAGCGTCAGTGCGCTATCGATCTGTCTGTGGTTATTGAGTACGGCTACTCGGTTGTCGAGGTTGCCAATAAGCTCCGCGAGACCATCATTGACGCTGTTGAGTACGGCACCGGCCTTGAAGTCGTGGAAGTGAACGTCCAGGTCACCGATGTTTACATCCAAGGCGAGGACGATAACGACGACGAGCAGCCTGATCAGGCTGTCAGCCAGCACAAGAGCACCGAGCTTTCCTGAAAGGCCACACTATGAATGTATCGCGCATCGGAGCACTCATGGGACTGCTATTGGGTGTGATTGCGGTCTGTGTCGGCGTGTGGCAGGCCATCGTCGTTCTGGTGTTGGGGCTACTCGGTCTCATCATCGGCCGGATCATTGACGGTCAGCTCGACGTGCATGACATCTTCGGCAAGCCAAGTCAACGGAACCGTTGATGTCCGCCGGCACCACACGCGTACGCTCGGTGCCGTCGCTGGCGGTCCACAATCGTGAGAAGGCTAGCCGTGGAAGCCTGACGGTTACTACAGCGGTTGTCGAGAAGGTCGCCGCTCGTGTGGCGGCTCAGAGCGAGGGTTTCGGGGCTCCCGTATCATCCTTCTTCGGATCGGGGTCGCGTGCCGACTTTGACCGAGGCCCCAGGGTTAGTGCGGTCCTCACCGGTCGTACAGCTGATCTTGAGGTGGAGGTTGCTATTGGCTACCCCGCCCCTGTCCAGGCCCAGTGTGATGAGCTGCGAGCCCGGTTGGCCGAGCAGGTACCGAAAATGTCCGGAGTGGATATCGGCACGATTGACATTTTGGTGAGCCGGGTCGTCAGCAAAGCCTCGCCGACGAAGGAGTTGACCTGAGATGAGTAAGCAATACGTGTCTCCGCCTCTCATTCGTCGCCCTTCCCGGACGACTCCGGTGGTGATTCTGGCTATCTTGCTCGTGGCAGCCGGGGTGGTGGCCATTATCGCTGCTATCCAACGACTCCAACACGGATCCTTGCCACAGTGGCTGGCCTGGGGGCGTGGTCATATGACCACCGCATCATGGCAAAACGGCACTGCCCTGACAGTGGCCATTGTTGTCGGTGTCGCCGCGCTGTTGCTTCTGATATGGGCCTTCAAGCCGGGACGGAGCTCCGGGGTATTCCTCAAACCGAGTGACGGCGCCCCCGACGATCGGGAGATCGTCATGGACAACTCCGACTTAACAGGTTGGCTGTCTCGCTGGCTTGACGAGGAGGACGGCGTCGCATCGTCAAGAGTGAAACGTCGTGGCAACACTGTCAAAGTCGACGTCGAGACTGACGTCAAGGACCCCGAAGTGATGCGGGAACAGCTCACTAAGAGGATCGCTGCCCGCGTTGATTCGCTGGGGCTGGAACAGCCGCCGAAGGTGAAAGTGAGGTTGCGATGAGGGGCCGTGCAAATAGAACGCGACTGGCCGTCGTCGGGATCCTTGGTCTATTGGTGGTCGCGTGGTTCATGCTGGTGCGGTTCAACGTCGCCTCGTCGTGGGGATGGCGGCAGCCCGCACCCGACGCCCCTATCCTCGACGTCCCGAAGGCATGGCGAACTGACTACGCGTCTTGGGCCCTGCTCATCGTAGGGATCCTAGCCGCGGTGATTGGGCTGATCTGGCTGCTTCGTCAGTTCTCGTCGAGCAATCGGGTCCATACGTACGGCATCAGCCACGAGACGGACCACGGCTCAACGGTGCTGTCGACAGACGCCTTGGGAAAGGCCGTCGAGGAGCAAATCGAGGAGTTCCCCGGCGTCAGCAGCGCCAGCGTGAGATTCTTTGGAGCCCGCGTGGCTCCCGAGATGATGGTTCAGATCGACATCGATGACCGTGCCGATGTGCGAAAGCTCGTCGACCGGCTGGAGTCGGAGGTCGCCCCCGACGTCGAGACGACCCTGGATGCGAAGCTGGTCCGTTTTGGGACGAAGCTGCGGACCGGAGCGCACGTCACAGGAGTGGGCGTGAGCCACGTCGGCGTGACCGAAGTGTCCAATGTCGACGAGTCCGGAGACAACCTCCCCGCCAATCCGATGCCCAAGCCCACCTTCCTCAACGAGAAGTCCGAACGGGCCAAGCCGCGTACACGTGACGGAAAGGTGCTCGCCTGAGCTGCGCGCTAGCGGTCGAGGACTCAGTAGTTGTCCTCGACCGCTGCTAGCGTCGAATCCATGGTCAGAGGGGTCGAAGGTGACGACGGCGACGAGATCGTTTTAGCGGACATAAGTGCTGCTCAGGACGGAGATGCTGCGGCATACGCTCGCGTTGTTGAGTCATGGGGCGGGCCGCTCCTGAGGTTCTGTCACAACCACTTGCCGGCCACGATTGACGCGGAGGACGTCGTCCAGGACGTTTTGCTGACCGCCTGGCAGAAGCTGCCCGATCTCGACGATAGGTCCCGGTTCAGGGCGTGGATGTACACCATCGCCCGCAACCGGTGCCGAGAGGTTATTCGAACCGCTGGGAGGCGCGCTACCGACCCGGTGTCTCCGGAGGAGGTTGCGGTGAGGATCGATTCCAGGCAGGATCCAGCGAAGGCTCAGGTCAGGGACGCAGCAATGATGGCGCTGCGAGAGAGCGTTGCTGGGTTGCCAGATAGCCAGAGGCGTATCTGGGTAATGGCCCAGATAGACGGTCTCGAGTATGCCGAGATTGCCGATATTGAGGAATTACCACGGTCCACCGTCCGTGGCCGTTTGGCTCGGGCGAGGGCCACCATTGCAAAGGAGATGGAGTCATGGAGGTGAGGCTCGCGTGTGGCGCGGACATGAACCATGTCTGGGAGGGAGCGACGCAACCTCCCACTGAACATGAGGTCGAATGTTCAGCTTGTCAGGCTGTGCGCACCGAGGCCCGTCGTGCTGCTCAGCTGCGTGACGACACGGTCGCTGAGGATGCGCAGACCAAGGCGGTCGTCGATCCGCTGAAGCTGAGGTCAGTATGGAGGTCATACAGTGCTGACCTCTCGCCGCGCCACTGTGTTTTCAATGACGACGGTGGCCAGGTGGAAGTCCGAGAGACCGTGCTAGCTGCGATTGTGCGTAACAGCCTCGCCGATTGCGAGGATGGGAGACTCAATCGGATCCGGTTCTCGGTTCCCCACAATCCCCTGAGACTTCGCATTGATCTATCTGTCGCACGAGGGGTACGGATACCCGATTGCGCCGAGCGCTTGCGCCACCGCATTGTGACGGCGATGACTCGCGAGCTTGGTGCTCGCCCGGAAGCTATCGACATCCTCGTGGAGGATATCCATGTCTGAGTCCGAGAACGACGTCATCGTCTCCGGGACATTGTTGACAGGCGAAGAAGACATCGATGACCTAGCAGGGGTGATCGTCACCACCGTTTGTAACACCCCAGGGGTGACGCGACTCGTGAAACCGTGGTGGCGTCGGGTTGGTAGCGACGACCGCTCAGCGGTGCGAATCAGTGAGGAGAATGGGCTCAGCGAAGTGGAGGTGGAAATTACTGTCGACCTGACAGTGCCTATTGTGCAGTTGACCCAAGACCTTCGGCACCGAGTTTCCACCGCTATTACCCAGTCCGGACGCACCCCCGGCAAAGTAGACATCGTCGTCTCCAAGGTTGAGCCCAACAACGAGTGATCTGAACCCGTACAACACGGCGAGGCCCACGGACGCACCGGGGCCTCGTCGTGTCCGTCAAGGGTCAGGAGATACGTTCGCTGGTTTCTTGGCTGAAGACGTGGACGGCGGCCGGGTCGACACCCAGACGCACCTGCTCGCCACGCTGCGGAGGACGGCGCGACGAGATACGAGCGACGACCTGGTGAGCCTCGTCGTCCTCAATCGAAGCTTGCTTGCCGGATCCGACGAGTGAGCCATACAGGTACGCGTCTGCTCCAAGCTCCTCGACGACGGCAACGTCGAGTCCGATGCCCTCACTGGCCAAGGTGAACGCCTCCGGGCGAATACCGAGGGTGAGCTTGGTCTCGTTCGGGGCCTTGGCGAGGATGTCGCGAGAAACAGGGACGACGTAGTCGCCAAGTTTGATGCCGCCGTCAACGACATCGCCCTCCATGAGGTTCATGGCGGGGGAGCCGATGAAACCAGCAACGAAGAGATTCTTCGGGGTGTCGTAAAGAGCGAGGGGAGAATCGACCTGCTGCAGGACTCCGTCCTTCATGACGGCAACGCGGTCTCCCATCGTCATAGCCTCGACCTGATCGTGGGTTACGTAGACGGTCGTTACACCGAGGCGCTGCTGCAGAGCGGCGATCTGGGTACGGGTCTGGACGCGCAGTTTGGCGTCAAGGTTCGACAGCGGCTCATCCATGAGGAAGACCTGAGGGTTACGAACAATGGCACGGCCCATGGCGACGCGCTGACGCTGGCCACCGGAGAGCGCCTTCGGCTTACGATTAAGGAAATCCTCCAGGCCGAGGAGTTTGGCGGCTTCCAGGACGCGCTGCTGGCGTTCGGCCTTTGGTACGTTCTGCATCTTGAGGGCGAAGCCCATGTTGTCCGCCACAGTCATATGGGGGTACAGGGCATAGTTCTGGAAGACCATAGCGATGTCACGGTCTTTCGGGGGCAAGTCGGTGACGTCGCGGTCCCCGATCCAGATGGAGCCTGCATTGACCTCTTCGAGGCCGGCCAGCATTCGCAGGGAAGTCGACTTACCACAGCCAGACGGTCCAACGAGGACCATGAACTCTCCGTCGCCAATGTCGAGGTTGAGCTTGCTGACGGCTGCGCGATCGGTGCCCGGGTAAACCCGAGTCGCCTCTTTGTATTGCACGGTTGCCATGACCGTTGTTCCTTTCCACGGGCAGGTACGTGCCCGACGATCCGTTGTGGAAAATCGGCGACGGATGTCACCGGGGCTCTCCGAGGCTTCGAGGAACCAGAATTGATCATAATGGACACGAACCATCAAGGAGGCCCGGGGGATGAAACCGGGGTGATTCTCCTTGCTGCCACCATTTTTTGCCGTGCCTGACAAAAAATGCCGATGATAACGTCACCACTACCAATCCAGACTGCTTTTGGCAGGAACGGACAACCTGCCGAACTGTCGATCCCGGTCCCTGATGCGTCGAGCTGCTAGCACTCGACGATGTTCACGGCTAAGCCGCCACGCGCCGTCTCCTTGTACTTGACCTTCATGTCGTGTCCAGTCTCCATCATCGTCTTCATGACCTGATCCAAGCTGACGATCTGGGAACCATCCCCGGCCATGGCTAGGCGGGCAGCCGTGACCGCCTTGATAGCGCCCAGGGCGTTGCGTTCAATGCAAGGGATCTGCACCAAGCCGCCGACGGGGTCGCAGGTGAGCCCAAGGTGGTGCTCTAGGCCGATCTCGGCGGCGTTGCAGACCTGGGCCGGCGTCCCGCCCATGACCTGAGCTAGTCCAGCTGCAGCCATTGAGCAGGCCACCCCGACCTCACCCTGGCAGCCGACCTCGGCCCCAGAGATCGACGCAGACTGCTGATAGATCTCCCCGACGGCGCCAGCCGCTAGCAGAAAGTCGACAATGAGCTCGTCATCACCGGTGTCAACACCAGGAGTACCCGAATCAATATCCGAACCGGGGGAAAGGAACTTCACCGCAAAGTGCAGGCAAGACGGGATAATACCTGCCGCGCCGTTAGTAGGGGCAGTAACAATACGTCCACCCGCGGCATTCTCCTCATTGACTGCTAGAGCCCACACCGTTAGCCAGTCAACGGAACCGAATGGTTCTGGCTTACCGGGGGCGATCCGCTCCCGAGTGACAAGATCGCGGTGCATCTTCATGGCGCGGCGGCGCACATGCAGACCGCCCGGAAGAACCCCGCAGCGCGAGCAACCGCGCTCGACGCAGGCGTGCATAACTGCCCAGATATCGAGGAGCTGGCCGCGTACCTCCTCCTGTTCACGAACGGTCGTTTCATTGGCCATTGCGACCTCGGGGATGCTCATCCGATAGTCCGAGCACTGCTGGAGGAGTTCTTTGCCGGTCTTGAAGGGGTAAGGGACCGGTGCCGAGTCGCGCACGATGGCGGGATGCTCGTCCTCTCCATGCTCAACGACGAAACCGCCACCGATAGAATAGAAGGTGCGCTCGACTACGACGTCCTGACCAGACCAAGCGGTGAACGTCATGCCGTTGGGATGGAAAGGTAGGGACCGGTTGCGGTGGAGGATGAGGTCAGTCGCGACGTCGAAGGGAATCTCCCGGCCGCCATCAACAGCATCCAGGGTGATACGGCCGTCATCGGCGATGGTCGCGGCTCTAACCGGAGTCTGATCCGTGTCGACGGTGGCCGGATCCTCTCCCTCCAGACCCAGCAAGACGGCGGCCTCAGATCCGTGTCCATGCCCAGTCGCTCCCAGCGAGCCGAACAACTCGGCGCGCACGCGGGTGACCTCGGGCCACACCGGTGACTGGGCCAAATCAGTCACGAAAATCCGGGCGGCTCGCATGGGGCCGACGGTATGAGAGCTGGACGGACCGATGCCGACCTTGAAGATGTCGAAAACGCTGACTGCCACGCCGCTGATTTTGCCAAAGACTCGGACGTCATGTCAGCGAATCGCAATGGCTGGGTCGCAGCAGATTGTCTTCGTTGGCACTGGTGTCGGAGCGCCGGCGATGAGCGAAACGGTGATGAATTTTTCGTAACCCCTTGACCAACTCGTCAAGGTGATCCATGCTCATCCTAAGCGGGAAATGAAACCACGTTTTGAAATGCATCTTCACAAAGGTCGTGAAGGGGTGGATCGTGAGCCGTGGATTCGGAAATGGAGTGACTGACAGTGACCAAGCGTGATCGACGCAGCGAACGAGCTGACGACGTCCTGCTCGAACTGCGTGCCGGAGATGCGATGAGTACTGCTGACCTGGTGAAAGCCACCGGTATATCTCGTCCGACCGTCATCTCGATCCTCAGCGACCTCGAATCGTCCGGGTGGGTGGTCCGTGGCACCTCCGACCCCGGTGGTTTGGGGCGGCCTGCCACAACGTGGTCGCTCGGCGATGACGTGGGAATCATTATCGGGGCTGACATCCTCGCTGATTCCATGATGCTGGTGGCGGTGACTTTCGGCGGGGCCATCATGGATGTTCGGAGCTCCCGGCTCGACCAACAACGCTCTGACACTCGTGTTGAAGTCGTTGTCGACGCTATCGAGTCGCTGCGGGACTCCTGTCGAAGCAAGGGACCTTTACTGCATGTGGCTATCTCCACGACAGGTGTCATCGACGGGGAGGGCCGCGTCATCCGGAGCGATCTTGTACCACAATGGACCGGGCTAGATCTAGGCCATGTACTCGCCCAACGTCTCGATGTTCCCGTCACCGTCGATAACGACATCAACATGGCTGCCTACGGCGAGTTTTGTCAACGTCGCCAGTGCGGCGAACTGAGCCCCGACGCTGACATGCTCCTGGTGCGAATGAGTCGTGGTCTGCACACCGGGCTTGTGCTCAACGGACAGCTGCACCACGGGCGGACGTGGAACGCCGGTGAAATCAGCGATGTGCTTGACCTGCGACTGGACGGCGACGAGATGCCCGACGACGGCTGGATTGACCGGGCGGCCCTGACGACTGGTTCAGTAGCAGCGGTCATTGATCCAGACGTCATCGTCATGTCCGGGCCTACAGACGCTTCCGTCAAGGTGATCGGTAGGGTCATCGCGCGACTCATTGCCAGGCGTCCTCCCGGCTCGGAGACGATGAGCGCCGAGATCGAAGAGTTAGGCAGGGCCGCGTCGGTCATCGGGGCTGTCAACACCGCATTGGAAGTGGTGACGAGGGAGGCCCTCGGTACGAAGCGTCCACATCCCGTCGCCCTGCGAGGAATGGCCAAGGTCGCTTCCGAAGTCGAGAAAGGACAGCACAGCGTCATGACGACACATCGAGAAGGACGCCCAGATGATCATATGAAGGTAGGCGTCGTTGGCGTCGGAGCTCGTTGTCGGCTTGCCCTCAACGCCGAACTGAAGGGCAACGAAGGCGTCGTCACTGCGGCCTGCGAGCCACATCACTTGGCCCGCAAACGGGTAGCAGAGCGATTGGGGAAGGATCCCGACTCCATCACGATCACCTCCGACGTTACCGGACTCATCGCCTCAGGTATCGACGTTGCCTTCGTCACCTCCCCCGACGACACTCACGCTGAGATCACCTGCCAGCTCTTAGAGGCTGGGATTCCGGTGTATCTGGAGAAGCCCTTGGCTATTACGGTGACCTCGGCTACTAGGGTCCTGACAACCGCCTTCGAGACCGGTACAAAACTTTATGTCGGTCACAACATGAGGCATATGAACGTAGTTCGGTCCATGCGCGACCTCATCCGCACTGGTCGGATCGGTGAGGTCAAGGCGATCTGGTGCCGTCATTTCGTAGGGTCGGGCGGCGACTTTTACTTTAAGGACTGGCACGCCACCCGGGAGCACGGTACAGGTCTGCTGTTGCAGAAGGCTGCCCATGACATCGACGTCATGCACTGGTTCGCAGACTCTCACACCACCGATGTCGTCGGCATGGGGGGATTGACCCTCTACGATCAGGTCACCGATCGCCGTGACAACTCAGACCAGCTCATGGGGGACTGGTTCTCGCTGGATAACTGGCCACCGCTGACCCAGAAAGGTCTCAATCCGATCATCGATGTTGAAGATATTTCGATGATGCTCATGCGCATGGAATCAGGGGTTTTTGCCTCCTATCAGCAATGTCACTACACCCCCGACTATTGGCGCAACTATACCGTCATCGGTACGGAGGGCCGGATCGAGAATTTCGGGGATGGTGAAGGAGGCGTTATTCGGCTGTGGAATAAGCGAACCCACTACGACGCCAACGGTGACGAAACCTTCCCGATAATAGGGGATGCTAATGGACACGGCGACGCCGACGTATTGACGGTTACCGAATTCCTTAACTTCGTGAGGAACGGAACCCCTACGGATACCTCGCCGTTGGGTGCCTGGTACGCCGTCGCTGCGGGAATCGAGGCCACTGAGTCGTTGCGTCATGGGTCGACGCCGCGTCAGGTGCCGACGCTGGATGACGAGACCATTCGGTACTTCAACAACAACCAGGTCAAGTGATCACAACGAGACAGAGAGGTCAATCATGGATCGCAGAGTTTTCCTCGAGGCTGCGCTCGCCGCCTTAGCCATTGCCGGATGCTCATCTAATAACAAAGATGAGTCGGACATCTCGCCAAGCGTCGACTCCAAAACGTCGGCTGAGCTGACCTTGGCTTACTGGGACAAGAACCAGACGAAGACAATTGAGGAAAACCTTAAGTCCTTCGCTAAGAAGTACCCACACATCAGGGTCAAGACGGACTTGGCTGGGTTCAAGGACTACTGGAACAAGCTGCGCACCCAGGCCCAGGGCAACGAACTTCCCGACGTTTTCTGGATGAATGGCCCCAACATTCAACTTTACGCTGCCAATGGCATGCTCGCCCCCGTCGACAAGATCACCGATGCGGGTGTCAAATGGTCTGACTATCCGAAGGCGTTGGTAGATCTCTATATGTATGAAGGCAAGCATTACGGCGTTCCCAAGGATTTTGACACCATTGGTGTTTTCTACAGCAAGAAGATTTTCAGAGAAGCTGGAGTCGAGGCACCTACTGCAGACTGGACCTGGGACGACTTCCACGACAAGGCCAAGAAGATCTCTGACTGGGGGAAATCCAAGGGCATCTACGGATGCGCTACCGCCATCAATGGTGATGGCCAGAGCACGTATTACAACACCATCGCTCAGGCTGGTGGTTATGTCATCAAAGACGGCGTTTCGGGGTTCGACGATGCCAAGAGCATCGAGGGTTTACAGTGCTGGGCCGACTGGGTTGACGATGGATCGGTTGCATCGCCAAGGATCGTCACCGACACGAAACCGTCACAAATGTTCAGGAGCGATAAGTCCGCCATGTTCTGGACGGGTGACTGGACAGCTTCCGAGTTGGCCGAGGAGTTTAAAGGTAAAGAAAGCGATTACGACGTCATTGACCTGCCCAGGAAGGCAAAGAGGGCCACCATCATCCATGGCCTTGGCTGGGTCGCGTCCGCCAAAAGTGAGAATATGGCGGCGGCTCTAGCCCTCATCGCCCACATGTCCGGCAGGGAGAGCCAGGATGTCGAGGCGAAGAACGGCACAGCCATCCCGGCGTTCAACGGTACTCAGGACGCATGGGTCAAGAGTTTTCCGAAGTGGAACTGCAAGATATTCGTCGACGCGGCGACCAACTATGCCGTGACCTACCCGGTGAGCCGGAGCACTAATTCCTGGGCCGACCGGGAGGCCGATTTCCTAAATCCTGCCTTTGGTGGCGAGAAGCCGGTTTCCGAAGCAGCCAAGAAGCTGGCGGCCTTCATGAACGACGCCTTGAATAAGGAACGGCGATGACCCCGTCCAGTGCGCGAAGTGGTCAGGCGCGCGTTTCGACCTCCCGGCTGGGGCCCCACCGGCCTGGCCGACGGAATCCGACGAGTGTGGGGGCGTGGCCTATCCTTTTCGTGGGCCCGCTCATGCTCGGCATCGCGGTGTTCTATTACTGGCCCATCGTCAAGAACATCGTCTCTTCGTTACAGCAGACCGACGCTTTCGGGCGGCATGCTGAGTTCGTCGGGCTGCAGAACTACAGCGACCTGTTCTCGAGTCCGGACCTGAGTTCGGCGATGCTCAATACCCTGCTGTACACGTTGAGTGTCCTGCTGGGCATTCCCCTGTCGGTCATCATAGCGTCGATGATCGAATTGCCGGGTCTGCGGTTTAAAGGGTTATATCGAGCCTTGTACTTTATGCCCTATCTGGCGATGCCGATGGCTGTCGCCCAGGTCTGGAAGATCGTCTACAACGGGCAGTTTGGCTTATTGAACCAGATCCTCCGAGGTTTGGGAGTTAATGATCCACCTTACTGGCTCGTCACGCCAGGATGGGCCTTAGCTGCGGTCGCGCTGTTCGGGTTATGGGCATCTATTGGGTTCAACGTCATCATTCTGTCAGCCGGCTTAAAGTCGATACCTCGAGAGATGTACGAGGCCGCATCGATCGATGGCGCCTCGAGATGGCGCCAGTTCCGGTCGATCACAGTTCCACTACTATCCCCATCGATTTTCTTCCTGGTGATCATGACGTCAATCAGTGGCTTCCAGCTGTTTGACGCTTTGTACGCCATGATCGGTACTGGTAACCCAGCCGAGCCTAAGACGCGGTCGTTAGTTTCGCTATTTTATCGGGAGGCATTCATTGACAATAACCAGGGGGTCGGAGCTGCGATCGCCATCGTCATCTTTCTCCTGGTAGCCTTCGTCACCTTCGTTCGGTTTCTGGGTCAGAAGAGGTGGGTCAACTATGTCTGAAATTTCACGGGCAGGTGTGGCCTTGAGTCAGCAGGAGATCGATCGGCTTATCAAGAAGGGGGATCGGAATCCCCAAAAGAGTCTGCTGGGCGTTCATGCGTTGTTGCTCCTCGGCGGAATTTTCATGGTATTCCCGTTCGTCTATCAGGTGCTTATGTCGTTGTCGACGAATGCTGAGATTCAAGCCGTCCCGCCCAAATTTGTTCCTGACAAGTGGCAGGTTAGGAATTATGCCGAGGTCTTCACGAGGTTGCCTTTTCTCAAGCAATTCGGTGTCTCTGTGACGATCACCGTGCTGCGAACTGTCGCACAGCTGGCCTTGTGCGCTATGGGCGGGTACGCGTTCGCTCGGATGAAGTTTGGGGGCAGGTCGATCTTCTTCGGTCTCGTGTTGGTCATCCTGATGGTGCCGGGACAGTCGTACCTCATTGGGCAGTACCAGATCATTCGTGGCCTTGGCTTGCTGGAGACGCCGTGGGGCATTGTGCTGCCTGGTTTCTTTTCTGCCTTTGGTGTTTTTCTCATGCGACAGTCGTTCATGAGTATTCCTGTCGAACTTGAAGAGGCCGCCCGGCTGGATGGCTGCAACCCTTGGCAGACCTTTTGGCGAGTCATGGTTCCCGTCGTCAAACCAGGGTTGTTCGCCGTCATGATCACCACCGTTCTATGGTCCTGGAACGACTTACTGTGGCCACTGATCGTGACTACTCGGGAGGAATCCATGCCGTTGAGCGTTGGTATTGCCACCCTGGCAGGCCAGCACTCTAGTGACTTCGCCGTCATGATGGCTGCCTCAGTGATGGCCATGGCACCGATTTTCCTGCTGTTCTTCACGATGCAGAAGAGGGTCATCGAGGGGCTAGCTAGCTCTGGTTTGAAGGGCTGAGCCGATGGTTGCCGGCTGGGTGTGCATCCTCGGTCGGGTAGTGGCAGAGTTGTTGCTGTCACAAGGATGTGGTTTGGGGGCGGTCCCCCGGAAAGGTGAGCGACGATGAAGGCCTTGGCAAAGACCCGGCCAGAACCCGGGCTTGAACTTATTGACATTCCAGACCCGATACCGGGGCCCAACGATGTCGTCGTTAAAGTGCTGCGCAGTGGGATTTGCGGCACCGACGTCCACATCGACAAGTGGGACGGCTGGGCCGCCAAAACGGTGCACACCCCGCTGGTCCTCGGTCACGAGTTCTGCGGCGAGATCGTCGAGCTCGGTTCGGAGGTTAACGATCTGGAGGTTGGACAGTTCGTCTCCGGTGAGGGCCACTATGTCTGCGGACGCTGCCGGGCCTGCTTAGCGGGCAGACGTCATCTGTGCCGCAATACCCAAGGTATCGGATATGCCGTAGATGGAGCCTACTGTCAGTACTTCGTCATGCCGGCTGGCAATATCTGGGTACATCACATCCCGGACCTTGATCCCGATATCGCGGCAATCTTTGATCCGTTCGGCAATGCCGTACACACCGCTCTCCAATTCCCCTGCCTGGCTGAGGACGTCCTCGTGTCCGGGGCTGGGCCAATCGGGATCATGGCGGCTCTAGTAGCTCAATTTCAGGGGGCGCGGAACGTCATCGTCACCGACCTGTCCGATGAGAGGCTGGAGCTGGCCCAGCAATTGGGCTTGAAGAACACTGTCAATGTTTCCCGCGAGGGTTTGGAGACGGTGTGGAACAGGTTTGACATGAAGGAGGGGTTCGACATCGGGCTGGAGATGTCCGGATCTGGCGCAGCTTTGACGTCCATGATCGGCAATATGACTCATGGTGGACGGATCGCGTTGCTGGGAACACCGAGCAAGGACATCACCCTCGACGTCTCCAAGATCATCTTCAACATGATCACAATTCAGGGAGTGACCGGCCGTCAGATCTTCGAAACCTGGTATACCATGGCGTCCCTCATCCGTTCTGGTCTGGACATCTCCGGAATCATCACCGATCGATACCCCATTACTGAATTCCGCGAGGCTTTTGACGTTGCAGGCTCGGGTCATGGCGGCAAGGTCGTCATGAACTGGGAATGCCTCGACTGATAAGACGCCTCACAGAAAGGACAATTATGTACGGATCTATGAAAGACGAACTCAGCTCTAAGATCGCAGCCCTTAAGGAGGAGGGGCTGTACAAGGCTGAGGCTCCGTTGACCAGCCCTCAGTCGGGCGAGATTACCGTCGATGATGGGCGCGAGGTTATCAACCTGTGCGCGAATAACTACCTCGGCTTGGCTGATTCCCCGGTACTCATTGAGGCTGCCAAGAAGGCCCTCGACGAATGGGGCTTCGGAATGGCCTCGGTGCGGTTTATTTGCGGCACTCAGACCCTTCACCAGAAGCTCGAGCGGGCCATCACTGAGTTCCTTCACCCCGATGATCCCGATAACTGGGACACCATTCTTTACTCGTCCTGCTTCGACGCCAACGGCGGTCTCTTTGAGGTCCTTCTCGGCCCCGATGACGCGATCATTTCCGACGAGCTCAACCATGCCTCGATCATCGACGGAGTCCGGCTCTGCAAAGCTCAGCGCTTCCGCTACCGCAACCAGGACATGGCCGATCTAGAGGCCCAGCTGCAGGCTGCCAAAGACTGCAGGCACATCATGATCGCCACTGACGGTGTCTTCTCGATGGATGGGTTTGTTGCCCCGCTGCCGCAGATCTGTGATCTCGCCGAGAAGTATGGCGCCATGGTCATGGTCGACGACTCCCACGCCGTCGGATTCGTCGGTGAGCACGGCGCCGGAACGCCCGAACAGTGGGGTGTCCGCGACCGCGTCGATGTCCTCACCGGCACCCTTGGCAAGGCACTGGGTGGAGCTTCAGGTGGTTACACCTGCTCCCATCGGGAGGTCGTCGAGATGCTGCGGCAGAATTCGCGACCCTACCTGTTTTCTAACTCGCTTGCCCCATCGATCGCTGGAGCATCGCTTGCCACCCTTGACTTGCTGAAGTCCTCCGGCGACCTGCTCACCAAACTGCGCGAGAACACTGAGTACTTCCGCTCCGAGATGACGCGTCGCGGTTTCGAAATCCCCGAGTCGGACCACCCAATCGTGCCCGTCATGGTGGGTGACGCCGTCAAGGCCGCGAAGATGGCCGACGCCATGCTCGCCAAAGGCATCTACGTTCGTGCCTTCAGCTACCCGGTGGTTCCCAAGGGGAAGGCACGCATCCGTACCCAGATGTCTGCCGGGCTCACCCGGGAACAGCTCGACAAGGCTATTAAGGCTTTCGAGGAGGCACGCGCGGAAATAGGCTAAACCATTGGCTGGCCGATCATGAGGCCAGCCCCTTTTTCGCTAGCCAATCCTTGGCGATGGTGGCTGCCGATGCTTTCTCGTCGCCCTGGGAACGTTGATTCATCCCGATGAGATCGTCGGTGGTCAGCACCTTCGACACCTTGGCCAGCTGAGCACGTGCCTTACCGTTAACCTTCTTACTCAAAAGCGGGACGACGTTTTGCGGCACGATGAGGTGCTTGGGGTCGGAGAGGACGACGAGGTGCTGTTCTTTGATTGCGGGGGTCGTTGTGTATAGGTCAATGAGATCAACGGCCCCCGTGGTAAGTGTTTTGACGGTGAGCGGTCCAGAGGAATCTGACAGGGCAGTGAACTTGATGATGGATGCTGGCACGCCGTACGCCTTCGTCAATCCCTTCGGGCCGTAGGGGCGTTCCTTGAGTTCTGGATTGCCGCCCACCTTGAGAGAACTCAGCTTGGCCAAATCGGCTAGGGAAGTCACCTTGTGGGTTCGTGAGAATTCGGCAGTGACGCACCAGGAATCGGCATCCTGAGCTGCTGAGGGCTCTCCCACCGACATACCGGCGGGAAGGACCTTGCGTAGGGTCGCCATGACGGATTTCTCGTCGGAGGCGGACGACGCTGCCTGAAAGAACTGCAGCAGATTTCCCGAGTACTCCGGGATGAGATCGACCGAACCGTCTTGAAGGGCCTTGACGTAGACGTCTCGGGCACCGATCTGCATGCGTCGCTTGACCGTGATCCCGGCTGTCTCAAGACTCTGGGCGTAGAGCTCGGCGATGATCTCGGACTCGGTGAAATTCGCCGAACCGACAGTGAGATTTGCGCTACCGGATCCCGAGTCATTCGAGTCGAGAGGATCGTTCGAGGAACACGCTGTCAGGCCGGTCAGCAACGCTGCTCCGAGCAGGGTTCGACGGGTCATGGTCGTTGTGGTCATCGGGTGCTCCATTCGGTCGGATCACTGCGGGGTAAGGGCCAAGGCGTGTCTGACACCCGGGCCAGTGAGTAAGCGGGTAGCGAGGGAGAGCAGCCCGTCAACTATCAGGGCCAGCACGATGATGACGATGGAACCGGCGAGCATCTGCGGGTAGTCGGAGACCGCGAGCCCGTCAAGGATGAAACGGCCGAGGCCTCCCATACCCACATACGAGCAGATCGTCGTCGTCGCGATCACCTGCAAGGCGGCCGATCTCAGCCCGCCCAACAGGAGGGGAGTGGCTAGTGGCAACTCGACGCGGCCTAGAACCTGCATTTCTGTCATGCCGCAGGCTCGAGCGCCGTCGGCTACCTCGTCGTCAACGGCCTCTACACCGGCGTAACTACCGGCCAGCAAGGGCGGAATTGCCAGGATGGCTAGCACGATGGTGGAGGGTACGACGGGATTCTTGATTCCGATCGTCGTCGAGATCGTTAGCAACGTGAGCAGCCCGAGAGAGGGCAGAGCACGCAAAGCTCCAGAACATGCCACCGCAACGGTCTTTCCGCGGCCAGTATGACCGATGGCTAGCCCGGCGGGAGTAGCGATGATGGCGGCGACGGCGAGTGCCAGCAAGGTGTACCAGAGGTGCTCGCCAATGCGGACCCCGATAGAGCCGGAACCGGTCCAATGGGAGGAGGCCGTTAGCCAGGCCAGAGCAGCTGCGATCTGGTTCATGTCGTTGCTGCTGTCTGCCACGGTGTCAGGAGCCGACCGACACAGACGATGACGAGGTCGAAGACGATTGCCAGTACGAGGGTCCCGATGATCCCTACCCAGATCTCGGTAGGGAAGGAGCGCTGGTAGCCGTCGGTGAAAAAGTAGCCCAGCGAGGGGACGCCGACGAGAGCTCCAACGCTGACTAAGGACAAGGTGGATGCCGAAACTACCCGCATTCCGGCAACGAGGGCCGGGACGGCGAGCGGGAGGGCAACCCGCCAGAACACCTGGGACTTCGAATGACCCATGGCGACGGCTTCACGGCGTACCGCTCGTCCCACCGAATCGAAGGCATCAGTGGCGGTGCGTACCAGCAGCGCGATGCCGTATAGGGTCAGCGCGACGACGACGTTGATCGGATCAAGGATTTTTGTTCCGAGGATGAGCGGCAAGAGGACGAACAGTGGCAGAGATGGGAGGGCGAAGAGGATCGATGCGCTTGGCACAAGAATGCGCCTGGCGGTTCGCGAGCGGTGCGCCCACCATCCCAGCGGGACCGACAACAGCAAGCTCACTAGTACAGGAGTGACGCCTAGCATCGCGTGGTGGCTAGTCAGTTGCCATATCTGATCCCAGTTCTCGCTAATCCATCGGGTGTTCACGAACTCTCCTGGACGGTTGTGGACGTCTGATCGGCGAAACGTCCTACGAGTCGACCACCGGCGTCAACGATGGTCGGATAGTCGTCATGGCGCTCCATGTGAAGGTTTCGGCGATCACCGCCGATGAAGGAGGAGACGAAGTCGTCAACCGGGTGGAGGAGAATATCGTCGGGTCGTCCTCGTTGCGCGACCTGGGCTCCCCGCCGCAAGACGAGAACCTCGTCGCCGAGCAGGAATGCCTCGTCAACGTCATGGGTGACGAACACGATCGTCTTCGCTAGATCCGCCTGGATTTGTAGCAGGCCCTGCTGCAAATCGGCCCGCACAACCGGATCGACAGCGCCGAACGGCTCGTCCATGAGGAGGATGTTGGGGTTGGCGGCCAGGGCGCGTGCTACCCCGACCCGTTGCCGCTGCCCGCCTGATAGCTGGGCGGGGTATCGACGGGCCAGGGAAGAATCTAAGCCGACCCGTTCGAGTAAGTCCATCGCCCGGGTGCGGGCAGTAGCTCGGGGAACCCCCGAGAGGAGAGGCACAGTGGCAATGTTGTCGACAACAGTGTGATGAGGGAGTAACCCGCCCGATTGCATGACATATCCGATCTGACGGCGCAACGTGACCGGATTGACGGTGGCGACATCGGTGTCATCGATGAGTATTCGTCCCTCAGATGGATCAACCATCCGGTTGACCATTCGCAGCAGGGTTGTCTTGCCACACCCCGAAGACCCCAGGAGGACCACTAGGTGGTGTGATTCCACTCTCAGATTGAAGTTGTCGACGGCGACTGTTCCGTCATCGAAACGCTTGCTGACGTGGTCGAAACGGATCATGTGGTCCTTCCTCGCCCGGCGGGGTTCGCGTGTGCTGGGTGAAGCGAGTTACTACGCTAGCGCTGAGACAGTGCTGTGAGCAGGGTGTTTCCCCCTCGGCAGATATTGCCGATGCCGGGTTGTCACCGGTTCTGGGTATCCTCAACGGCGTGCAGGACGAGATGAGCACTGCGGTGGCAGGTGAAAAGGATTCCTTCGCCGTTGCCGCTACTTCCCTGGCTGTGGCTGAAGATGAACTGGCGCGATCTTCCGCCGGAACTGACTCCGCAGTAGAGGAGGAGTGGTGGAAAGCCGAGGGCATGCCGTGGAACCACAAGCCGGGTCGCTCTGACTATTGGTGCATGGGGTGGATCGGGTTCCTTGGCATTTTCTCCTTGGTGATGCTCCCATTGCGCGGTTGGCTGCTCGGCCTTGATCCGCCCATCCTCATGGGGTTAACCGGGTCTCGTACCGGCGCTGCCGCAACCGGGGCGCTGGCATCAGTGGGGCAGGCTCCGTACTGGTTTTTGTGGCTGTTGCTGGGCTCGATCATGTCGATCAAACTCGACTGGGTCTACTGGTGGGCTGGAAAGCTGTGGGGCCGGGGCATGATTGAGGTCTGGGCTGGACGATCCGAGCGGGCGCGTCGCAAGTATGACCAGGCGGAGAAGTGGGCCCGCAAACTTGGCTGGCTGGGAGTGCTCGTCGCCTACGTGCCGATCCCCCTTCCGATCATGCCGGTTGTCTTCGTCTTGACGGGGGCATCCGGAATGAAGGTGAGGTGGTTTGTTGCCCTGGACTTCATCGCTGCAACGATCTGGAATCTCGGCTATTTGGGGCTGGGATGGGGCATTGGCGACCCCATCGTCGGAGCGCTGAAGTACTACGCCAAGATCGCTAACTGGGTGGCCATCGCCCTCCTCATCGTCATCTTGGTGCCCATCTTCTTCAAGAAGAAGCAGAAGGCTTAATCCCCGCGTGACACAGTTGAGGTCATGACGACCTTCCATGCAGTAAATATTCGTGACGACCTCAAAGAGGGCCCTGCCCAGGGGTACCGGGTCTTGGTTGATCGGATGTGGCCGCGAGGAGTCAAGAAGGATGACGCTGCCCTGGACGAACGGCGTACCGATTTGGCCCCGTCCGCCGATCTGCGCACGTGGTGGAACCACGATCCTGAGCGCTTCGATGAGTTCGCAGGTCGCTATGAGGCTGAGCTTGACGAGTCCGGTGCGGCGAAGAAATTCCTGGCCGAATGTGCCGAGCGTGACGAGGTGATCTTGCTCTATGGTGCCGGCGATCGCGAAGTCAATCACGCCGTTGTGCTAGAACGTATTCTTACTGAGCTGGCCAGCTGAATTGTCCGTGCCTTCGTCCGAATACCCGGATCACTCGAGGGCAGCTCGATAACCTGCTTCGGCCTCGGCATTGAACGCAACAAGGTAGATCATCTCTACCTTGGTGCCAGTGTGGCGGCAGGTCTCGACGGCGATCCTGGTGGCCTCGTCCATCGGGTAGCCATAGACCCCGGCAGAGATGGTCGGAAAAGCGATTGTTCGTGCGCCGATCTCGTCGGCGACCTGCAGGGAAGTCCGGTAGCAGGAGGCGAGTTGATCAGACTTGTCGATGGTTTTGGCCCATACCGGGCCGACGGTGTGGATGACCCACTTCGCGGGCATCTTCCCGGCAGTGGTGGCCACCGACTGACCGGTGGGTAGACCGTCGGGCAGCGTGGTCTGGCGTAGCTTCCGGCAGGCAGCCGACAGCTCCGGCCCGGCAGCCCGGTGGATGGCCCCATCAACCCCGCCGCCACCGGCCAGTTGACGATTTGCTGCGTTGACGACAGCCTCGACGTCGAGGGTGGTGATGTCTGCTCGGAGGATCGTAATGCCGGCCATAGCCCCTATTGTGCATGACCCACGATCACCCTCCGCGGAATCGTCTGGTGCGATCGTGCCGCTCGCGCAAAGGTTAGCTAGGAAAGCTGTATCGGTGTCGAGAAGAGGAGTACTTCCATGAACACCACACGTCCCACGACCACCCGTGCCGTCCACCTGGCCTCCCGTCCAGACGGCGTACCGACCCAGGACAACTTCCGTATCGAGGAGATCAGCCTCCCTGAGCTGTCCGACGGCCAAATCCTAGTTGCCAATGACGTCATGTCTGTGGATCCGTACATGCGCGGTCGGATGAATGACGTCAAGTCCTATGTGCCGCCCTTCCAAATTGACCAGCCCCTCGACGGGGGTGTCGTCGGGACCGTCATCGAGTCGCGTAGCGAGGGGGTTCCGGAAGGTAGCCACGTCGTTCACCAGCTCGGGTGGAGAGAGCATGCCGTCCTCAACGCCGATGATGCCCGCATCATTGACACCGACATTGCCCCTGCGTCCGCATATCTAAGTGTGCTGGGAATGACGGGGCTCACCGCTTACGCTGGCTTGACTCGTGCTGCCGAAATGAAGGCCGGTGACGTCGTCTTTGTCTCCGGGGCCGCCGGAGCCGTCGGATCGATGGTCGGTCAGCTGGCGCGGCTGCTTGGTGCCTCGCGGGTCATTGGTTCGGCAGGCACCGACGCTAAAGTTGCCCGGTTGCGCGACCTCGGTTTCGACGCCGCTTTCAACTATCACGATGGGCCAGCCACGAAATTGCTCGGCCAGGCTGCACCTGACGGCATTGACGTCTACTACGACAACGTCGGGGGAGACCACCTGGAGGCCGCCATCAACCACCTCAACACCGATGGTCGCGTGGCCATGTGTGGGGCGATCTCCCAGTACAACTCCGTCGAGCCGCCGTGTGCCCCGCGCAATCTGGGGCTGGCCATCGGCAAGCGGCTGACGCTGCGGGGTTTCGTCATCGCCAAGTACGCCGAGGAAGTCCGTCCGGAGTTCCAGCAGAAGATGGCCCAGTGGTTGGCCAACGACGAGATCCACTGGGACGAGACCTACCGGGATGGCCTCGACGCGGCACCCAAGGCCTTCATCGACATGCTCGAGGGTGCCAACACCGGGAAGATGCTCGTGAGACTGTGAGATTCCCCGGCACGGAATCTCACAGGTCCGGAAGGCTCTCCACCAGCTCGTGCAGGTCGATATCCCGGTACATGACGATCCCATTCGTCAGCGCGAGGGAGTAGTCGCAGTCACGGTGGGTGCCTCCGGACAGGGCCGACAGCATGACGCGCAGGGTGTCCCCGTGACTGACCATGACGACGGCCTCGGGGGGATTCTGGGCAAGCTCGTCCAACAGATCGCGACAGCGTCGCCAGACGTCGAGAAGTGACTCCCCGCCACCCCAGCCGACCTCGGCAATGTCGGCATCCTCGGGGATCGGCATCTCGTGCAGTTCACTGGACAGCTTGCCCTCCATGTCACCCAAGTACTGCTCCCGCAGCCGGGCGTCAGCCTGAGGTGTCGACCCGATCGCGCAACCCACACGTTGAGCGGTCTGCAGGGCACGTTTCTGGTCCGAACTCAGCAGTGCGGTGTGACGAGGCACCAATACGGCGACCTTCCGTCCGGCCTCACCGGCCTGACGATGGCCTCTCCTGGTCAGGGGGACCTCCATCGTCTGTCCCTGGACGCGGTGCTCCAGGTTCCAGGTGGACTGGCCGTGGCGTACCAGGACGATTCGAGTCATTGCCGTAGCCTAACCCCCCATGACGAATGTCATGGCGAAGTCGTGACGCCGGACCATGGGCGGAACCACGCCTGGTGGGGTGTCATGGAGGCATGAACGAAACAGCGGTGGTCGTCGAGGATCTCGTCAAGGCCTTCCCTGCCAAGGGAGGACACCTGACGGCCGTCGACCACATCAATTTCACCATCAAGCAAGGGGAGGTTGTCGCCTTCCTCGGCCCCAACGGCGCCGGCAAGACGACAACCATCGACATGTTGTTGGGGATCACCGACCCGACCTCCGGCCGAGTCGAGTTGATGGGCCGGAACGCCGAGGAGGGGGCCCGATTCGGCCGGGTCTCGGCGGTACAACAGACCCGTGGCCTGCTCGACAACTTCACTGTCCACGAGACCCTGCGAGTCATCGGATCGACCTTCAAGCTCCCGCGCTCCCGGATCGATGAGCAGATGCGGGTCTGGGAGCTGGAGGATTTCGCCTCCCGGAAGGTCGGAAAGTGTTCAGGCGGTCAGCAACAGCGGTTGCGCTTCGCCCTGGCGATGCTGCCCGATCCGGATCTCCTGGTTCTGGACGAGCCGACGATGGGTCTCGACGTCGATGGACGGCGTCACTTCTGGGCCCAGATGCACAAGGCCGCTGACGACGGCCGCACCATCATCTTCGCCACCCACTACATTGCCGAGGCGGACGAGTTCGCCGACCGGGTCATCCTCATCAACCACGGCCGCATCATCGCAGACGGACCGATCGCCGAGATCCGTGCGTCGGTCTCCGGTTCGACGGTGACCGTCGTCTGGCCCGACGTGGATCCCGCGACCCTCGATCGCCTGCCCTACGTCAACCACTACGACATCAAGTCCGACACCGTCACCTTCACCACCGACGACTCCGACGAGTTGGTGCGCCATTTGCTCAACCACACCGAGGCCCACGACGTGCTGGTCGCCCGCACCACTCTGGAGGACGCATTCCTCTCACTCACCAGCGAGAGCATCGACCGGGCGGAGAGTGCCTCATGAACATCACCTACTCCCTTCTCGACATCCGGCGGATGGTTCGCACCCCGTCGATCATCATCTTCGCCTTCGTCATGCCGGTCGCGATGTACGTGCTCTTCGGTGCAATCCAGGACTACGGCACCATCCTGGTGGCACATGGAAACGTCAATGCCGCGGTGATGGCGTCGATGGCCCTCTATGGCACTGCCACCGCCGCCTCAGGTCTGGGGTCGTCGTCGGCTCTGGAGCAACAGGCGGGATGGGGACGGCAGCTGGCGACCACCCCGATGACCCAGTGGAACTACCTCGTCACCAAGATCGTCTCGATCCAGGTCGTCGCGGCCGTGCCGGTGGCCCTCGTGCTGCTCGTCGGCGCCCTCTCGGGTGCGCGTATCGACGGCATCGGATGGCTGTGGACCTTCCTCCTGGCATGGGTGTGCTGCGTTCCCTACACCATCTTCGGTCTTGGAATGGCGATACTCATCCGCAACGAGAACGCTGCCTCCCTGGTGTCCTTCTTCGTGCTGGCCTTCGCTTTTCTCGGCAATGTCTTCATGCCCTTGGGCGGGTTCATGCTCAAGCTCTCCCGCTTCACCCCGCTGTGGGGTGTTAACCTGCTGCCGCGGTGGCCGATCATGGGAGGATACGAGATGACGACCCAGGGGCCGGTCGAGGTCGACCTCTTCCGTGCCATCATCAGCGCAGTGGCGTGGGCTGTTGTCTTCGTCGTGTTGGCATGGCTGGTCTCCCGCCGTCACAGGGACTGCTGAGAGGCCAGTTGGGAGGAGAACAGGCCGATGCGCAAACGCTCCAGACGCTCGCTGTCGATATGGGGCGCGCGCGGGACGCAGACCTTGTACGCCGGGATTTGGACGATCTTCCTTGCCTATCCCATCGAGCACATAGCTGCCAACCCCGAGCTCGTGAGGTCCCAGCGGGTCACCGGGTTCGTCCTCATCGGCCTCTTCGTGCTGGTCTACCTGTTCGGATTCTGGCTGGGGGTCGACACGCTGGAGACCTGGCTCTCGCGACGTTGGATGCCTCGCTGGCCTTGGGCATTTCTGGCCGTAATATGTCTGCTCAACGGCGGGGTGGCCCTCGTTGATCCGCCGGCGGCCGTCGAGATGTTCGCCTTTCCGTTGGCCTTCACCCTCTTCCTAATGTCGACATCCGCAGTCCTGATGGTCCTCGTGCTCGAGGTCGCCGCGCTGTTGGTGGCCCGGATCGTCGACGACCAGCGACAGTGGTGGCTCATCGGACTGCCGTCAATGGCCATGATTCTGCTGGCCGGATGCATCAGGCGGGTGTGGCGCAACAACCGACTCGAGCAGAACAAGCAGCACAAGATCGAGGCCACCTATGCCGAGCGGGAGAGGATCGCCTCCGACGTCCATGACCTTCTCGGCCAGAGCCTGACGGTGATCTCCATGAAAGCCGAACTCATCGGCAAACTCATCGACATCAACCCGGAGGCTGCCAAGGAACAGGCAGCGGACACGCACAACCTGACTCGCGAGGCCCTGGCGCAGGTTCGAGGCCTGGTCAGTGACCTCAACGAGGCTGACCTGGACTCCCAACTCGCCACCGCGGCGACAGCCCTGACGACAGCTGGCATCTCCCTTCGGGTCCGCGACGAGCGGACCGGTGAGTCCGACCATGACGCCGTGTGGGGATGGGTGGTGCGTGAGGCCGTCACCAACATCATCCGCCACTCTCAGGCCAGGTGCTGTTGGATCGATCTGTCCGACGACCGGATGTGCATCATCGATGACGGCATCGGTGTCGGCGACGCCGAGGAAGGTTCCGGTCGGGCGGGGATGAGGCGTCGGGTCGAGGGCGTCGGTGGGCAGCTGGACATCGGTTCGGGGGACAATGGTCGGGGAACCAAGGTGGTGGTGTTATGACCGACGAGTCGATCAAACTCGTTCTCGCCGATGATCAGGCCTTGGTACGCGGTGCCCTTGTCGCTCTGCTCTCCCTGGAACCCGACATCGAGGTGGTCGGCCAGTGCAGTCGTGGCGACGAGGTCGTCCTGACGGTTGAGAAGACCCGTCCCGATGTGCTGCTGCTCGACATCGAGATGCCCGGAATGGACGGCATCGAGGTGGCGGACCGCTTGGCTGGGGCTGACGTCAAGATTCTCATCGTTACCACCTTCGGACGCCCTGGGTACCTGCGCCGGGCGATGGATGCCGGGGCGGCGGGATTCGTCGTCAAGGACACCCCGGCCTCCGAACTGGCCCAGGCAGTGCGCAAGGTTCATCAGGGAGGCCGCGTCATCGACCCATCCTTGGCCGCAGAGTCCCTGCTGGAGGGGTACAACCCGTTGACGGAGAGGGAGCGAGGTGTGTTGCGGGAGGCGGAGTCGGGGGAGCCGATCGCCGTCATCGCGAGGAAGCTCTCCCTGTCGACCGGAACGGTCCGTAACCACGTGTCCTCAGCGATCGCGAAGACCAACAGCGTCAATCGGGCCCAGGCAGTTGCCGAGGCCAGGAGACGCGGCTGGTTGTGAAGGCGGAAGTGCTCCCAGCTTTTGGAACCACCGATTGTCCAGGTTTGTGTCAGGCAGTTCAAGGAGGCACCGTGAAAGCGCCCGACACCCACTCCCCGCGTCGAACCAACACCAAACCTCTGATTCGTGGCTGCTCGTGTGGTGCGGTCCCGGTGCCCGTCACCACATGCCGTCAACCCAGAGCCCGCATGAGGTGTCGGTCGGCTCCTGCTGGATTAGGCCGCACTGGTCAGTCCTTTCGTGGGGCGGGGTACCAATCCCTCTGGACCCTTCATCAGCGACTCCTCTCCTCATCAGTCCGGGCCGCTGCTCTAGGGTGTGGGCATGCTGTGTCATCGTGACCGTCGTCGTGGGCTCGGGTTGGCCGCCCGGGCAGTGGGGCTGGGAGTAGGTGTCGTCGCCGATCGGTTGTTCGGTGATCCGCAGGAACACCACCCGGTGGCGGTCTTTGGCAATGCCGCCGCTGCCCTCGAGAAGCGTGACTGGGCCGACTCCGTCGCGCGTGGCGGTGCTCATGTGGCTGCATGTCTCGTCCCTCTGGCCCTGTTGGGGGCAGGGGTCGAGAAGGTCACCGCGAAACACCCGATGCTGCGCGTGATCACGACGGCTGCGACGACCTGGGCGGTCATCGGGGCGACCTCGCTGGCCGACGAAGGTCAGCGAATGTACGTCCGGCTCGACGAGGACGACCTGGCCGGGGCCCGCGAGCAGCTGTCCCACCTGTGCTCCCGTGACGCCGACCAGCTCGACGAGCCGGAACTGGCTCGGGCGACCGTGGAGTCCATGGCCGAGAACACCGCCGACGCCGCCGTGGCATCCCTGTGGTGGGGAGCCGTGGCCGGAGTACCGGGAATGCTGGTACATCGAGGGGCGAACACTCTCGATGCCATGATCGGACACCACAACGAGCGTTACGAGAACTTCGGCAAGGTTGCCGCCCACCTTGACGATCTGCTGGATCTCCCTGCCGCCCGGCTGACCGGACTGTTCGCCTGCCTGCTGGCGCCCACCGTCGGGGGAGACCGGCGTCGGGCAGTGCAGATCATGATGCGTGATCATGGTCATCACCCCAGTCCGAACGGGGGATGGTGCGAGTCGGCCTGGGCGGGTGCCCTCGGGGTGCAACTGGGCGGACGCAATGTCTACTACGGCAATCGTCACGAGGATCGCCCCCTACTGGGAGACGGCGCACGCCCGGACGGTCGGAAGGTCGCGGACGCTGCCGACCTCGTCACCGGGGTCACCGGGATGGCGACGGCTGCCGCCTGCCTCGGCGTAGCGGCCATCGCCCACCTCAGGTTCTACGGCGGCATCCTGCCTCGTCGTTACGACTCGAGCGCGAAGGAGAAGTGATGAGTGGAATCCTCGTCGCCGGAACGTCTTCTGACGCCGGGAAGTCGCTGGTCGTCACCGCCCTCTGCCGGGCCGCGTGGCGTCGCGGGATCGACGTCGTTCCCTACAAGGCCCAGAACATGTCGAACAATTCGATGGTCTGCCCCGACGGGTCCGAGATCGGCCGGGCGCAGTACCTGCAGGCCAGCGCCGCCAGGGTGACTCCGGAATCAGCCATGAATCCGGTGCTGCTCAAACCTGGCACCGATCGTCGCTCCTTCATCGTGCTGCGTGGCACGCCGGGAGGCGTGCTGGAAGCGGGACAGTACGCCACCGGACGACGTCACCTCGCGGAAGCCGCATGGGCCGCCTACGACGAGCTCTCCGCCGCCCACGACATGGTCATCTGCGAGGGTGCGGGCTCCCCGGCCGAGATCAACCTGCGTGCCGGTGATTACACGAACATGGGACTGGCAAGGGAGAAGAGCCTGCCGGTGGTGCTCGTCGGGGACATTGACCGTGGCGGAGTGCTCGCCAGCCTCTTCGGCACCTGGGCGCTGCTCGACGACGCGGACCGTTCCCTGCTGGCCGGGTACGTCATCAACAAATTCCGCGGTGATGAGTCCGTTCTCGCTCCTGGTCTGGAAGAGATCACTCGTCGCACCGGAATGCCGAGTTTTGGGGTGCTGCCCTGGGTCCCCGAGGTGTGGCTCGACGGTGAGGATGCGTTGGAGGTGGGACGCTGGCGTCACGACGGGAACTCCGTTTCCACCGACGATCTGCGGGTTGCCGTCGTCCGGCTGCCGAGAATCTCCAACGCCACCGATGTCGACGCCATGGCCGCCGAGGCCGGGGTCGACGTCCAGGTGACGACCAACCCCAACACCTGCGAACTGGCCGACGTGCTCGTCCTGCCCGGATCGCGGTCCACCGTGCGTGATCTGGAGTGGCTGAGGTCCACCGGAATCGCTGAGGTCGTGGCCCGCCGTGCCCGTCAAGGTCGCACTGTGCTGGGCATTTGTGGCGGCTACCAGATGCTCACCCGCCTCATCCTCGACCCCGAGGGTCAGGAATCGCCGACCGAGCGAACCGAGGGACTCGGGCTACTGCCGGTCGAGGTGACCTTCGGTGCCGACAAGACCCTGGCCATCCCGAGCGGATCCTGGCGGGGGATCGAGGTCGGCGGCTACGAGATCCATCACGGCCGAATGGATGTCGACCTGTCGGCGGGGGAGCCCTTCCTCGACGGAGTCCGCGTCGGAAGTGTCTGGGGGACGATGTGGCATGGTGCCTTCGAATGTGACGATTTCCGGCGCGCCTGGCTGGCCGAGGCTGCCGAGCATGCCGGATCGGCGTGGCGCCCGGTGGAGGGTGCCATCGGGTATGGGCAGCGCCGCGAGCAGATGATCGACGTGCTGGCCGACGCCGTTGAGGAGCATCTCGGTCTTGACCGTCTGTTCTCCCTGGCAGGCGGGAGCTGACCCCGGCCGTGTCATGGTGTGGTGCCACGATGTGGGAGGATCGATACAACGACCGATCTCGAGGAAGCCGGTGCGAGTCCGGCGCGGTCCCGCCACTGTGACCATCGCCGCGGTGATGGCAGCCAGACACTCGAACGGTTCGTTGCGCACGTCATCGGGCGAGGACACCTGAGGAGGCCGTCATGAGCTATGCCCCTGTACATCCTGACCACAAGTCGGGACGAACCCTCATCGGGGTCGGAGTGGGGCCGGGTGACCCAGAGCTGGTCACCCTGAGAACCGTGCGCATCCTGCGCGAGGCTGATGTCATCCTCGTGCCCTACACCGAGGCCACCACCGACGGGCCCGGACGTGCCGAGACCATCATCACTGCCGTCGCCCCGGAGATCGTCGAGCGCATCAAGCGCATCCCCTTCTCCATGCGGGAGAGGTCTGGTGTCGGCGAGAAGCGCAGGGCCTCCTGGCAGGCATCCGCCGATGCGGCGATCACGGCCTTCGACGAAGGGGCTCGCACTGTTGCCCTGGCCACCGTCGGCGATCCGACGGTCTTTTCCACCTTCACCTACCTGCGCGCCAACGTCGAGGAGAGACTCCCCGACGTCAGCGTCGAGCTGAGCCCAGGTATCACCGCCATGCAGGCCCTGTCGGCGGCGTCCGGGCGCCCGCTGGTGGAGGGCAAGGAGGTCCTGGCCCTCGTCCCCGCCACCGTCGGGATGGAAAAACTTGGCCAGGTCCTCGACCTCGTCGACTCAGTGGCGATTTACAAGGGGGGACGCAAACTCCCAGACGTTGTCGAGCAGCTGCGGCAGCGGGATCGTCAGGCTGTCATCGGCACCGACGTCACGCTGGAGTCCGAGCAGATCGTCACCCTCGGTGAGGTCGCTGATACTCAGGCTCTGCCGTACTTCTCGACCGTCCTCACCACTCCAGAGCGCACCATCACGGGAGGAAAACTGTGAACGAACCTCAAGCTGCACGACCCACTCAGCACGCCTCTGAGAGGGTCTTGGAGGATCTGGACCACAACGCCATCGAGCCGCCTCCGGTACCGTGGCGGGAGATCCCCGAGGGAGCAGGCAGGGTCGTTTTCGTCGGTGCCGGACCGGGCGCTCCGGACCTGGTGAGCCTGCGCGGAGCCCGTGTCATTGAGACCGCTGACATCATCATCTGGGCCTCCAGCCTCGTTCACCCCGACATGGTGGCCCGTCACAAGGCGGGAGCCGAGCTCATTGACTCCGCCTCCATCCCGCTGGAGGACCTCGAGCCCCTCTACACCCGCGCCCGTGACGAGGGGCTGGTGGTGGCGAGGGTCCACACCGGTGACCCGTCCATCTATGGCGCCACCGCCGAGCAGCGCGACCTGTGTCGTCGCATCGGTATCGACTTCGAGACCATCCCGGGCATCTCGGCCTTCTCGGCCGCTGCCGCCCGGATGGACGTCGAGATCACCGTCCCAGAGGTATCCCAGTCACTCGTCCTCACCCGACTGGAGGGCGGGCGGACCCCCATGCCCGACGGGGAAACCGTCGCCTCCTTCGCCCGTCACGGTGCGACAATGGCGATCTACCTTTCCGCGGCCCGTAACAAGGCTCTTCAGGATGCCCTGCTGGAGGGAGGCTACCTGCCCGAGACTCCCTGCATCATCGGGTACGCGGTCAGCTGGCCCGAGGAAATCATGTTCCGCTGCGACCTGGCCCACCTCTCGGAGACGATGCGCAACCACAAGCTGTGGAAGCACGCCGTCGTCCTCGTCGGACCGGCCCTGGCAGAGGGCCCGATCAAGACTCGCAGTCACCTCTACCACCCCGGTTTCCGTCACGAATACCGCGGAGCTGACGCCCAGGCCCGCGCTGACCTCAAGGCCCACGGCACTCGCGGCGTCTACGACCAGAACCCCACGAACTCCGACACGAAGGACAATTCATGATTCGCGTCCACGGATATCTCGGTACCATTTCCGACTCCTTGCGTCAGGAGGTCGCCGATGCTGACCTCGTCGTCGGAGGTCAGCGTCACCTTGACGCCCTCAACGTTCCCGACGAGAAGCGTCAGAAGCTCGGCCTCATCGGCCCTGCCGTCGAGCGAGTTCAGTCCCTGCCCGGCGACGCCAACGTCGTTGTCATCGCCTCCGGTGACCCGCTCTTCTTCGGTGTGGTGCGACGTATCCGCCAGGCCGGTCTCAAGGTCGAGGTCGTGACGGCCCCGACCTCCTTGCAGGCTGCTTTTGCCGCCGTGGCCCTGCCCTGGGACGACGCCCAGTTCGTCTCCTCACACTCCAAGGACATCGAGACCGCCATCCGGCTTGCCAAGATCCATCCCAAGGTGGGCGTGCTGACAGCCCCCAACCGAGGCCTGGCGGAATTGGTCGACGGGCTCGCGGGTCGCGGCAAGACCTTCGTCCTCGCTGAGAGGATCGGTGAGGAGGGCCAGCGGGTGCGTGTCCTCGACGAGGAAGCAGCCAGGGCCGTCATTGCTGACGCGGACATCCTCAGCCCCAACGTCGTGCTGGTCCTCGAGCATCATCCGGACTCCCCGGCGGCCCTGGGCATCAACCCGGAGCTGGCCGGTGACGTCAACGTCAATGCTCCCGAGGCCCCCCAGCCCGGCGTCGACACCAACCCCGACGGTTCCGACCGTGATCCGATCATCGGACAGATCATCAACTCCGACGCCGCCGCAGCCCATGCCGAGGCCATCGACCACGCCCTCAAGCGTGAGACGAAAAAGTACGTCGGGTCATCGCGCACCGGCCTGGCCGCAGCGTGGGGGGAGTGCGATCTCATCATTTCCCACCTGGCTTTGGGCGCTACCACGCGGATCATCGCCCCGCTACTTGAGTCTAAGAAAACCGACCCGGGAGTGGTTGTCGTTGACGAGGCTGGACGCTTCGCCATCCCGTTGGTGGGTGGGCACGTCGGTGGAGCCAACGAACTCTCCCGCACCATCGCCGAGGCTCTCGGCGGCACCGCCGTCGTGTCCACCGCCACCGACTCCCTCGGTGTCCCGGCCCTCGATCAGCTCGGCTGGGCCTACGAGGGTGACGTCGCCGGGGTGACCGGATCGATCATCGCCGGACGCCCGGTGCTGGTCATCCGCGAACAGCCCTGGCCGCTGCCCCCACTGCCCAAGAACGTCACCGAGGATGCTGAATCCCCGGTCGCCCGAATCATCGTCTCCGAGCGGGTCGCAGAGCGAATTCGGACTGACCATGGTGACGACCTGCCCACCGTCGTCCTGCACCCGAACTGCCTGGTCGTCGGGATGGGATGTAACAAGGGCACCGAGGTCGAACCGCTGCGAGAGCTTCTCGAGAAGACCCTCGCTGACAACGGTCTGGCTCTTGGATCGGTCACTCGTCTGGTCTCCCACGAGGTCAAGGCCGGTGAGCTCGGTCTCGTGAAGCTGGCGAATCAGCTCGGCGTCGATTACCGCACCGAGTCCGCGGAGGAGCTGGCCGCCCAGGATGTCCCGACTCCCTCCGACGTCGTCGCACGCGAGGTCGGCACACCGAGTGTCAGCGAGGCTGCCGTGCTGTGCCAGGGAGCCGAGCTGCTGGTCCACAAGACCAAGACTCCCGAGGCCACCTGCGCCGTCGGTCGCATCCCGGCTCGTGGTCACCTCTCGGTCGTCGGCCTCGGGCCCGGCTCGCGAGATCTTCTCACCCCGCGCGCCGTCGATGCCATCCGCAATGCCACCTTCATAGCGGGTTATGCCCCCTACGTCCGTCAGATCCGCGACCTGGTGCGTCCGGGTGCCACAATCCTGGCCACCAAGATGGGCACCGAGGAGGAGCGCACCCAGGCGGCCATTGACGCGACCCGCGACGGTCGCAACGTGGCTTTCGTGTGCGGCGGCGACCCGGCCATCTATGCCATGGCCTCCCCGACCCTGGAGATGGGCACCGATGGCATCGACGTCGAGATCGTTCCCGGTGTCACCGCCGAGCTCGCCATCTCGGCGATCCTCGGTGCTCCGCTGGGCCATGATCACGCCACGATCAGTCTCTCGGACCTGCACACCGACTGGGATCTCATCCTCAAGAGGGTGAGAGCGGCTGCCGAGGGGGATCTCGTCACCACCTTCTACAACCCGCGTTCACGTACCCGAACCCACCAGCTTCCCGATGCCTTGGCGATCATGGCCGAGCACCGTCCACCCACCACCCCGGTGGCCTTGGTCTCCCACGCTGAGCGTCGCCAGCAGCAAGTGATCATGTCCACCCTTGAAGAGTTCAAGCCCGAGTGGTGCGGCATGACGACTCTGGTGGTTGTTGGCTCGACGACGACCAAGTACGTCAGCTCCGGGGACGGCCGACGCCTCATGGTCACCCCGCGTGACTACCACTGGATGGACGGGCACGTCTCTGGTGAGGCTCGCAAGAACTACACCCACAAGGACCTGCCCAAGGCCGACGAGGAAACTTACCTTTCCAAGCCTCCGGTCCAGTCGACTCGCATGCCTGAGTTCACGAAGGACACCGACACAAAGGATTCGAAATGACCGATCCCCTCGCCAGTGGGACTCCACTGGTCATTGCTGCCCACGGCACTCGCGATAAGTCAGGTGTGGCTGAGTGCCGTGCCTTGGCCGAACGCATTGCCGGCAAACTACCCGGCATCCCAGTGGAACTGGGATTCGTTGAGCTCGCTGAGCCTGGCATCCCGGAGGCTGTCCGTGCTGCCGTCGCTCAGGCCCCCAAGAAGCCCGAGGAAGCTGACGGTGACGAGGAGCCGGCAGCCGCCGTTGTCGTTCCGCTGATGTTCAACACCGGCGGTCACGTCCGCGAGGACATTCCGGAGGCGATTGATGAGGGTCGAGGGGACGCTCGGGTGGTGTATTCTGCTCCGCTACTGCCGGATGTCCGGATGCGCAAGGCTCTCAGCCGCCGTCTTAGCGAGACCCTCGCCGCAGGCGAAGGACGCGAGGAGTGGCGTTCTCGCGACACCGCCGTGGTGTTGGTGGGGCGCGGTGCCCTGGTGCCGGACGCTAACGCCTCCCACTACACCTTGACGCGAATGTTTTGGGAGGAAAACGACCTGTCGCGGGTCGAGCCGGCTTTCATCCAGGTGACCCGTCCGTCGGTTCCGGAAGCCCTGTCTGCCTTAGCTGCACAGGGGGCCGACCAGATTGTCGTGCAGGGTAATTTCCTGTTCCCAGGCTTGCTGCATGTATGGATGACTGAGCAAGTGGAAGCTTGGCAGGCTAGCCACCCCGGAGTCGAGATCCGTATTGCCCCGGTGATCGGTGACTGCGATGAAGTCGCAGACGTCGTCGTTGATCGTTACCGTGAGCCCCTTGACGAAGTCGGTCTGGGGGAGGGGGCTCCGGTCTATATGTCGGGCCTGAGGCTGCAGGGGCGCAAGGTGCTGGTCGTTGGTGCTGGACACGTGGCCGAGCGTCGCGTGGTGCGGTTGTTGGAGGCTGGCGCGGACGTTCATGTGGTAGCCCCAAACTCCGGTATCCAGCTCACCCGGATGTCCCGTAAAGGACTGGTCAATCTGGAGCGGCGGGCCTTCCAGGTCGAGGACCTCGATGGGGTCTGGTTCGTCCAGGCACTCACCAACGATCCTGAGGTCAATGCCCTGGTGGCCCAGGAGGCTGACAGTCGGGGCATCTTCTGCGTGCGCGGTGACAAGGGTCGTAAGGGTAGTGCCTTTACCCCGGCCACTCAGCGGGCCGGCGGTATGACGGTCAGCGTCGTCGGTGATCGCACCCCACGTCGCTCCGCCAGACTTCGTGACGAAGTGCTGCGCGCTCTGCAGGGCTGATCCGGTCGTATGACACGTCGTGGGATTGCCCGACCGTGACGGGTGATGGTGCCTATCATCGTCGGGTGATTTCCCACGATCTGCATGCCCTAGGCTTCGACGCTCCTGATCTCGACGCTCTGGTCAACTCTGCGGCTGAAGCTGGTGCCGTCGGTGTGGAGGATGTCGGCGGATTTGACTTGCTGGCTGCCTACACCGACCCGTCTGGAGCGCGGCTGGCGCTTATGAAGCAGAAGGGTCATGACGAGATGGAGACGATGGCCTCCGTTGTCGCCCCGACGACCCATCCGGCAGATCTGGTGCGATTCAGCCCAGCGGTGGCATTGGTCGACATCTATTCCCACGCCGGCCTTGCCTCGATGCTTACCGGGGAATCTGTCCTGAAACTGCCGACGGCGAATCGCACGCACCTGGCGCGGTTTCTGGCTAACGTTGACGATCCGGTCGAGGTGCCGTTGTGCCCCGAGCCCGGCGATGACACCCCGCGTTTCATCGAGCATCTACGTGTGGGCGCGGTCGCTAACCAGATGTTGCGAGTTTTTGAATCTGAGGAGGAGTACGGGCGTTCCCACGAGGGCTCGCTAGGAGGTTCCGGAGAGCTGCAGTTCGCCGCTGGGACCCTCATTAGCCCGTGGCTTCTCGAGATCAATGCCGGTCGTGCTACCCGTGGCGAGGCTAGCGCCGTCGCTGAGATGACGATGGTGTGCAAGAAGGTCGAGAAGCGCACGAACGCGCTGACCGGGGTGGACTGGTACCGGATCGTGGGGGACACCTCGATTCCTATGACCCTGGCCGTGCCCGCGAACCTTCCTCGGGTGCCTCATGAAGGCTCAGTTGTCACCGGACAGGTCGTCCCGGTGGTGTCGACGGGAACCTGGGAGGGTGACGCCCTCTGGGGGTAAGCAATGAGCGGTCCCATGTTGCGACGTCCCGCACCTCATCGTCATGACAGGCTGGTCATATTCGCAGTGTGGGAACGTCACACTTCAATTCACACTCCAAGTTTTGCAGTGTGAATTGAAGTGTGAGTTGCAGTGTCCGGGGCTTTCCGAGTGTGGATCGTGGCGGACGGTTTCCGGTGGCAGGCAGCGGGATTCCTTCGCGGGCGTCCATGTTTCACGTCGAGCGTCCACAGTTGTAGCTGCCTGTCGCGGTGACGCCGGAAGTACGGCTTCGTGCGTCTACCTGATGCGGAGCAGCGGACCTCGGAATCACTCAGGAACGCGGAGAGGGAATCAAGAGAATCTTCCTGGAAATGCGGGAGATGGTCTTGTCAGGGGCTGTGCGGCATGGAATGGAGGTCCCTGATATCCTTCCATGAGTCTGCATGGTGTGGCCCCGATGAGGCCGCGGGAACCCGGTGCGATTCCGGGACTGTTGCGCAGCGGTGACGGTGACGATGTCGGCAAAACCACTGGGAGTGATCCTGGGAAGGGCCGACTGAGGGTGATCCGAAGTCCGAAGACCCCCATGTACGGCGTTGTGTCGTCCGGATCTCGCATCAAGGTCCTCGCACCAAGAAGGAACTGCCATGTCCTCTTCGAGGCGGTCGGTTGAGCGTGACCGCAGGTTGCCGGTGACACCGCTGCTGCTGCTCCTCGTCGTGTTCATCGTCGTCAGCACCGTCGTCTCGTTGGCCATCGGTTCTGAACCATTGCCGCTGCGTGGAGTCCTTGACACCGTTGGGGCTCGAGTGACCGGCCAACCGGGACCCGATCCGACGGTCGACGTGATCGTCTGGGACCTGCGTGCCCCGAGGGCACTACTGGCGGTCATCGTTGGGGCCGGTCTCGCCCTGGCCGGAAGTGGCATGCAGACTTTGGTGCGCAACCCGTTGGCTGACCCCTATCTGCTGGGCGTGTCGGCTGGCGCGAGCGTTGGAGCAACCGCGGTCATCGCTTTGGGGATGTTCTCTTCGTGGGGGACTCACCGCCTCACTCTTGGTGCCCTTGCTGGGGCCTTGGCGGCGGCTGCACTGGTTTATCTCATCTCGATGGCGCAAGGTGGGATGACGCCGCTGCGGTTGGTGTTGTCGGGTGTGGTGCTGTCCTCGGCGTTCTCGGCGTTGGCGAGTTTCCTCGTCTTCCGGAGTCCTGACCCGCGCGCGGCGCAGTCGGTGCTGTTCTGGATGCTGGGGTCGGTTGCGGGTGCCACCTGGGACAGCCTGTGGGTGGCGGCCCTTGTCACTGTTGTCATCGCCGTGCTCATGATCGCGTTCTCTGGATGGCTCGACGCCCTGGCAGCCGGCACTGACGTCGCGCGTTCCCTGGGCATACCTGACACGCGCGTCCGCAAGGCGCTGTTCGTCGGTAATTCAGTGCTCGTCGGAGTGCTCGTGGCCGTTTCCGGCGGCATCGGGTTCGTGGGGCTTGTCATCCCCCACATGGCTCGATTGCTCGTGGGAGCCAGTCATAGGTCGATGCTCCCAATCGCTGCCGCTGTCGGCAGCCTGTTCCTGTTGTGGGTGGACGTCGGTGCGCGAGTTATTGCGGCTCCGCAAGAAGTGCCCCTCGGCGTCGTAACCGGATTCATTGGTGCGCCCATCTTCCTGTACCTCATGGGTCGCAGCCAATACCGATTCTCGAGTGAATCATGACGTGTCTTGACGTTCGCAATGTGCAGTGCCGGATCGGTGATCGCGTCATCGTCGACGACGTGAGCTTCACCGCAGAAGCGGGAAAGCTCACCGCCATTGTCGGGGTCAATGGTGTGGGTAAGTCCACGTTGTTGCGATCCATCGCCGGCGTCAGAAAGGTCAATGCCGGGGATGTTCTGCTCGATGGGAAGTCTGCGAGCCAGTACACACCCATGCAGCGGGCTCGGCTCATGGCGTTCGTCGGACAGGAGGAATCTCCTTCCCCGGATCTCCTGCTGGGAGAGATGGTGGCGCTGGGACGCACCCCGCATCGGAAGCCGTGGCAGGTTGGGCAGCGTTGCGAGCGTGCGATCATTCGTGATGCGTTGGCTTTGGTTGGGTTGGATCATCTGATCGACCGCCGGTGTGACCACTTGTCGGGCGGTGAACGGCGACGTGCCGTCATCGCTCGTGGACTGGCCCAAGGGGCCGACCTCATTCTGCTGGACGAACCGACTAATCACCTCGATGTGCGGCATCAGTTGCAGTTGTTGGAGACGCTGCGTGCTAGTGGCCGGACGGTCGTGGCCACTATCCATGACCTCAGCATGGCGGCTTCCCACTTCGATCGCGTGGTCGTCTTGGCCGACGGTGGGGTCCTCGCCGCGGGACCCGCGCAGGAGGCGCTCAGTCCGTCGAACGTGGCGGCGGCATTCCATGTTGTTGCGCATCATGTCACCACTCCTGAGGGCAGCCGGGAGCTCGTCTGTACCGCAGCGCTGCCCGAACCCCCCAGAAAGGAAGTCTGAAGTGTCTATCCCCCGTTTGCCTATCGCCATGGTCGCGTGCCTGGCCGTAGCTCTTGCCGGATGCAGTAATGGATCCACTCCCAAGGGCGACAATGCCAAGAGCTCATCCGAAGTCACCTTGACTAACTGTGGGAACAAGGTGACGTATCCCAAGGTCGCCCAGCGCCTCTATGTTAATGACGGCAATATCATCGCGACGGCCCTCAGTGCGGGGGCCGTCAAGCAGATTGCTGCTGTGAGTTCACTAGGTGATGACAAGACGATCCTTGCCGCCAAGTACGGCTCAAATGTCATCAACAATTTGCATGAGGCTGTCAAGGGGTATCCGACACTGGAATCGATCATCGCTAACAGGCCCGACGTCGTTGTCGCGGGCTGGAACTATGGATTCTCTGAGGAGGGAAACCTCACTCCCGACAAGCTCCATGAGCGAGGCATCAACAGCTACCTGCTCAGCGAATCTTGTCGGCAGAAGGGCAGCGAGAAGGCTCGTGGCGTCATGCAGCCGTGGGACGCCGTCCGTACCGATCTGGGCAACCTTGCCAAGCTCACCGGCAATGAACCGACGGGGAAGAAGGCAGTCAAGGATCTCGACGACCGACTTGACGCTCTCAACAAAGCTCCGAAGGCTGCGAAAACCCCTGTGGTTCTGCTTTTTGATTCAGCTAAGGACACCATTCTCACTAGTGGCAACAAAGGCGGTCCGCAAGCCATTATCAACGCTGCCGGTGGGCAGAATGCGACCCACGACGTTAACGATACGTGGGTGAGGATCGGCTGGGAGAAAGTGGCGACCCTCAAACCTGACGCCATCGCCTTTGTTGATTACGATGCCCAGCCCTTCTCCGAGAAGGTAAAGATCCTGCAATCTAACCCGGCGACCAAGAATCTTGCTGCGGTGCAGAAAAAACGCTTCCTGAACCTTCCCTACGCTATGTGGACCTCCGGCCCCCTCAACATTGATGCTGCCGAGCACCTGCGGGTCAGTTTGGAGAAGTGGGGGTTAGAGCCCAAATCGTCAATCAAGCCGCAACTCACCATCCCCGCATCCGTGCCGGGGCACGAGGGCTGAGGAATCTGGGCCGTCCTGCTGCCATAACCTTCGGGATGAAGCTTCGACCGGTTTATGTGGCCGAGTCTCGTCTCATCACGACCACAGCGACGAGACGGGAAGCGATTCGAGCCGATCGCCGGCTTTTTGCCCCGTGCTGGTTGTCAAGACGATACCGGCAAGGAATTCGTCACCAAGCCGGTCTCGGAGAGCCTTGAGGTGCTGGAAGTGCCGGGCAGTGGCCGCAACAGCAGATTTCACTTCTACCGCGATAATGCCTGTCGGAGTCTCCACGATGATGTCTACTTCGGCACCTTGGCGATCCCGATAATGGAAAAGTTTAAAGGGTGTTGCCGACCATCCTCGTTGCCGCAGCAACTCACAAACCACGAACTGTTCGAGTAGAGGACCAAGGTGGTCGGCACCCTGCATCGAGCTCAGGTGGGCGGCGTCCATATTTGACAGTGCGGCGTTGAGTCCCGTGTCGGTGAGGAACACTTTGGGACGCTGGATCTGTCGTTTCGTGAGATTGCGGGACCACGCCGGCAAACGGTGGATAAGGAACAAGGATTCCAAGAGATCTGAATAGCGAACCACGGTCCCGCGCGTCACCTCGAGTTTCTGCGCAAGCCTGTCCTGGACGAGCTCGGCCCCGGGGGCACCCGCCAGCAGTTGGAGTAACTGGCCAAGGATGGGGATTCGGGTCTGTGCCATGTCGGAGGCATCTCGCTGGACCAGTCTGTTGGCGTAGTCCTTGAGCCATGCGGTTCGTACACGAGGTGACATGGACTGAACGAGTGGGTATCCCCCGACTGTGAGGCGCGTGATGACGTCTGAACGGTCGGCTTCTGGGGCTGTTCTTCGGTCCGGGCTGAGCAACCAACTGACCCAATCCTCCTTATGCCCTTCTAACTCTCCTTGGCTAAATGGATGTAGCCGGGCGGTCATGGCGCGTCCGGCCAGAGAATCCTGGGCGCCGGGAAGTCTCAGCAGGTTTGCTGAGCCAGTGAGTACGAAGCGACCGGGGCGACGGTCGTTATCCACGACGGCCTTGAGTGGAAGGATGAGCTCTGGGCAACGTTGGATCTCGTCAATCACGAGACGCCCCTCTTTGGCCGAGCTAAGGAAGCCCGCCGGATCGTCATGGGCGAACGTGCGGGTGAGGTCATCGTCCATGGTGGTGAATGTGGTGTTGGCGTCGTCAATCATGCCTGTCAATGTCGATTTGCCGACCTGTCGAGCGCCTTCGATGACCACGATTGGTGAGATGTCCAGTAACTCTTGCACCCAAGCAGTGATGTTGCGCTGTAACAGCTGCATGCTAAGACAGTAGCAGTTTGCTACCGCTGAATCAGCAAAACGCCGTACCTAGAATGACGATTCGCTGTCCTGGAAAGAGCGATTCGCTGCCGTCAGCGATGGCTGTTGGTCAACTCATCGGTCGATGCGATGGCGTTAACGGCGGCTACTGCAATCGCCGAACCGCCGCGTCGTCCCAGCAGGGTGAGGTACTCCAGCCCCAGTTTCGAGTCGACGAGGGCCTGCTTCGATTCCGCTGCGCCGACGAACCCGACCGGAATGCCGACGACGGCTGCTGGGCGAGCGCCGGTCTCTTCGCACACCTCAAGCACCCGGAATAGGGCGGTGGGGGCGTTGCCGATAGCGACAATGGCCCCGTCGAGCTTGCCTTCCTCGGCCCACAAGTCCACCGCGGCGCAGGTCTTCGTCATGCTTTTTGCCCGAGCGATCTCGGCCAGGCGAGGATCCTTGATGTAGCAGATCGTCTCATTGTCGCGCGGCAGTCGGGATCGGATAATGCCGGTGGCCGTCATGGAGGAATCACACAGAATTGGTGCACCCTCGCCTAGCGCCTTGCGAGCTGCCGTCACCACACCGGGAGTAAAAGCGATGTCGTCTGCGATGGCCGGATCGGCCGCGGCATGGATCATGCGGACGACGACTCCCTCGACGTCAGTGGGGAAGCGATCCAAGTTCGCCTCGCAGCGAATAATGCGGAAGGACTCGCGGTAAATGTCGGATCCATTGTTGACGTACACGTGGTCCACGATCTTGCTCCTGACGACGGCGAAGACTTATAGGGCCTTCGTAGAAGAGTAGCACCAGACCATTGCGCTGCAGCGAGAGAGAACCATTCTTAGGCAACCCTCGGATACAAATTCTGCAGTGGGTGTGTTTAACTGTTCTGTGTACAACTCGAGAATGTCCTGATGACGTGGTTGAAGCCGGGAAGCGCCGGCACGGACGCGCCACTGTGAACGATCCTATGCGGTTCGAAAGTCAGATCTGCCATGCACGTCAGGCCTTTCCAGGACGGGACGCGAATCCCGAGAAAGGAGATGACACCTCATGCACATTGCTGAGGGGGTTCTCTCGCCGGCCCAGTGTGCGGTTTGGTATGCCGCAGCTGCACCGTTCGTCGTTCATGGCGGCTACCGGGTCGTCAAGGAAGTCAAGGAGCACCCCGAAAACAAGCTTCTGCTCGC
The DNA here is from genome assembly GCF_001642025.1 of Cutibacterium namnetense. Taxonomy (GTDB): domain Bacteria; phylum Actinomycetota; class Actinomycetes; order Propionibacteriales; family Propionibacteriaceae; genus Cutibacterium; species Cutibacterium namnetense. The sequence continues at coordinate 542,894 of NZ_LWHO01000001.1, forward strand.
CACCGCGGGTGCTTTCACCTTCGTACTCTCGGCCATCAAGCTGCCCAGCGTTACGGGATCGTCCTCGCACCCTACCGGAACGGGAGTTGGGGCGGCGCTGTTCAAACCACCGGTCATGGCATTCTTGGGAATGATCGTGCTGATCTTCCAAGCACTGTTATTGGCTCATGGTGGCATCTCCACTCTCGGTGCCAATACCTTCTCTATGGGCATTGCTGGACCATGGGCCGGTTACGCCTTCTACAAACTCACTAAGAAACTCCATGGACCTGACGCGTTGGCGATCTTCCTGTGCATGGTCTTCGCCGACTTCATCACCTACGTTGTTACTAGCTTCCAGCTGGCTTTTGCCTTCCCGGATCCTGCGGGTGGTTTCTGGGGAGCTGTCGGCAAGTTCCTCGGCATTTTCGCCATGACTCAGGTTCCGCTGGCCCTCATTGAGGGTCTCCTGGGCATCCTGTTGTTCCGTTTCCTTGCCAAGGTCGCAGCCCCGCAGCTCCGGCAGCTTGGCGTCCTCGGCGACAACACGGAGGTGGCTCATGCCTGAGAACACTATTGCTAAGGCCCGTCGGGATAGCTCGCTGACCGGCAAGAGCAAGTGGGTCACCCCGGTCATCATCATCCTCGTGGTTGCTCTCTTCGTCATATGTATGGTCCTCGGTGCCAAAAAGACCAGCGGTGGCGAGGAAGGTTTCGGAGGAACTGACGACGCTGCTGCAGAGGCCGCTGAGAAGGCCGGCGCCAAGAAGTGGATCGAGCCGATCTTCGAGCCGAATTCCTCTGAGGTTGAGTCCGGTCTGTTCGCTCTCCAGGCAGCCCTGGGTGCTGGCATAGTTGGATATGCTCTGGGGCGTATGAGCGGGCGCGTGAAGGGCCGTGAGGAGGCTGAGCACGCGTCTGATCTCCATAGTGTTGACGACGTGCCCGAGGCCGCTGTCACCTCGTCGGAAGCCAACTCGACTGCCAAGTCATGACGATTACCTCTCTCGACGACGCCGCCTGGGATTCCCCCTGGCGGCGTCGTCCAGTCGGAGAAAAGGTTGCTCTGTCGACGGCCCTGCTGTTGACCGCCCTGTGTACCCCGTCAATGGAGGCTTCGCGGTGGGTGAGCCCGGTCGTAGGCTCTGGTATTTGGCCCGGGGCGTTGTTGGCTGGGATCCTCAGCGTGATCGTCATTCTAGGGCCAGCTCACATTGCTGGACGGGTGCTATGGCAGGCGGTCGTTGCCCCGCTGGTCTTCCTCATTATCGGTGGCATCTCCGTCCTGGTCAGTCTTGGATCGACCCCCGTCGGAACGGTTTGGTGGCATGCCGGGGCGTTCAGCGTTGGGCCGGTTTCCAGCGCCCAGGCGATGTCCCTGATTGAGCACGGCGTATGCGGCACCCTCACCCTCATGGTGCTGGCAGTGACCACGCCGATGGTTGATCTCCTCACCTGGCTGAGGAAATTCCATATCCCTGACCCGCTGCTGGAAATAGCGTCTTTGACCTACCGACTCATATTCGTGTTACTCGATACCGTTGTGACGGCTAGCGAGGCCCAGCACGCTCGCCTCGGCGATGCCCCGGCAGGACGATTCGGGGGGTTCAATCGGCGCATGAACAACACAGCTGCTTTGCTGGGATCAGTGGGGATCCGGGCATGGACGAGGGCTAATCGTCTCAACGATGGACTCGTCAATCGTGGCTTCGAGGCCGCATTGGTCACCCTGCCCATCAAACGCACCGGTTCGGTGCGATACAAGATCATCGTCGTCATCGCCATCGCCGTCCTGTGGGTGATCAGCTGGACGACGACCGGAAGGATTTTCAGATGAGTCCCGAGGTCCTGCTGTCGACCGAGCACCTGTACGCCACCCACCCTGGCCGTCCTATGGTGCTGACCGACGTTAATGTTTCCTTTCGTGCCGGGGTCCGCGTAGCGATCCTGGGAGCTAATGGGTCCGGCAAGACGACTCTCTTGCGCTGCCTGTCCGGCTCTCTTAAGCCTGTCAAGGGCCACGTCGTGAGAGGCAATTCCGTGCTCAGCTACGGTCGTGCCCAACTGCGTGAGCATCGGCGAGCCGTCCAGTTGGTGCTGCAAGATCCTGACGACCAGCTCTTTAGCGCCGACGTCAGTCAGGATGTCTCCTTCGGCCCCATGAATATGGGCCTCGACGTTGACGAGGTGCGAGATCGGGTCTCCGAAGCTCTAGAACTGCTCGGGGCCAGCCACTTGGCCGAGCGTGCCACGTATCAGCTGTCTTACGGTGAGCGTAAGAGGGTCGCTGTTGCCGGCGCTGTGGCCATGCGCCCGGATTTGTTGCTCCTTGATGAGCCTACTGCCGGACTTGACCCGGTCGGAGTCACGCAGATGTTGGAGGCCCTGGATCGGCTGCGCGATCACGGAACGACGGTGGCGATGGCCACCCACGATGTCGACCTAGCTCTCGCGTGGGCTCAGGAGGCCGTGATTGTCGTCGATGGTCAGGTGCATCAAGGGCCGATCGACGAGTTGCTTGCCGACGCTGACTTGGTGGGGCGGGCGCATCTGCATATCCCGTGGCCCCTCGAGCTCGCCCGTCGACTCGATGCTCGGGATCTTCCCAGGACGATGGACGAGGTCGTGGCGATGCTGTCCGACAGCCCCTCGCCAGCTCCCTCGAATTGATGGTAAAGGTGCGACGCAGCGATCTTGGCGGTTTGAGTACAGCGGTGGTTCGATGGACCCCATGAACAGATCATCGTCGAGTGCTGCGCTGCTCATCGGCGCAGTCGCCGTGCCGATCGCCGTCTGTGCGGTGTTGAGCGCCCTCATCGACGTCTTCGTCGCACCAGCGGCGGCCCTCGTGCTTGTTATCGTCATCGTTATCGTCTGTCTGAGAGGGTCGTGGCTGGCCGACATCCTGGTCATCGTCGTCAGTGCCGTCGGCTTTGACTTCTTCCTCACCTACCCCTACCGGAGCATGAAGATCGCCTCGCGCCCTGACATTGAGGTGACGATCGCGCTATTTGTCGTCGGTGCCGCTATCGCGGGCATCTCGCGGTGGGCGCTGACGGCGTCTGACCTGGCGGAGCGGAGACAGGGATATGTCACATACGCTCTGGACGCGAGGTCGGGGGGAATGACTCGTGACGAGGTTGCTCAGCGTCTGGCTGGTCTGGTCGGCGCCGAGGCCGGAGCTTGGGTGGACGGAACCCCACCGTCGGGGGAAGCTGTCATACAGGATGCCACCACCATGCGCACCGACGTCGGTCTGGAGGATCCTTCCCGGGTCGGGTTCCCAACCGACCGCTTTATCTGCTTCCCCGCTACTGGCGGCTACATCCGTGTCTCGGCGGCGTCGCGGCACGTGCGTCCCACCGGGGAACAGATGAGGGCAGCTTGCCTGCTGGCTTCCCAGATTTGATCCCCCGCTGGGATAGTCACTCAGCGCGTTGCCAGGTCCATGCCACGACAGTGCGGGCCGGCTTCCAGCCGCGTAGTCGTCCGATGTTGTCGGCGGTCTCGACTCCGAACCTCATGAGGTTCCCGCCCAGATCTCGGTGCAAAGCCTCCACTAGCATCTCCGCCTCCATCGTCACCCCGTGAATGACAAGGCGCCCTCCGATGGGTAGGCGAGGTCGGCACTGGGCCACGAGGGTTTCGGTGGCACCGCCGCCAATAAAGATGGCATCTGGGTCAGGGAGCCCTTCGGGTAGACCCTTCGTCAAGTCAGCCTCAATAACCTCGAATTGCCCAGGCAAGGTGAGCTCGGCGGCATTAGTACGGGCGTTGGCGGCCCGCTCCACCTTGCGCTCTACTCCAAGGGCCCGGCAACTCGGATCGGTGCGGCACCATTCCACTGCGATGGACCCAGCCCCGGTCCCCAGATCCCACAGCAGCTGCCCCGGCATGGGTCGCAGTGCGGCCATAGCGACCGCGCGTACCGGGTGCTTAGTGATGAGGCCGTCATGGACGAAATGCTGTTCGTCCAGGCCAGGGGTACGTCCGAGAAGGGTGGCGTCAGGATCATGGGTCATGTGGGAAGCCTAGGGCAGTGTGGTGTGAGAACAACACAATCAATATGACAGAATCGGATCAGACCCGCGGGAGGAATCCGGTGCGAATCCGGAGCGGTCCCGCCACTGTGAGCGTCCCAGCGCAAGCCAGGTCTATCCCGCAGGTCATGTCACGGAAATTCCGCGACACGACGGGCGCGGACCCGCAAGGAGGTCGTTCATGCCGCACGCGCGCACTAGCGCCGAACCCGACGACGGACTGTCCACGAGGCAGCGGCGGTTACGCCCGGTGCTGGCGGTCAACACCGGTGAGGGTAAGGGAAAGACGACGGCGGCCATGGGAACCGCCCTGCGTGCCTGGCACCAGGGCTGGCGAGTTGGGGTCTTTCAGTTTGTGAAGTCCGGACGCTGGCACGTTGGTGAGGAAGACGCTCTTCGAGCCCTCGGGCAGCTACATGAGGAAACCGGAGTCGGCGGCCCAGTCACTTGGGAAGTGATGGGTACCGGATGGTCTTGGGCGCGATCCTTTGATGCCGCGCAGACCCCTGAGGCTGCCGCTCGCGAGGGATGGCGCCACGTGTCTGATCTGCTGGCTCACGAAGCTCTCGACTTTTACCTCCTTGACGAGTTCACCTACCCGATGGATTGGGGATGGCTCGACGTCGAGGAAGTAGTCGAGACCCTGGTCAACCGCCCCGGAACCCAGCACGTCGTCATTACTGGCCGTCGAGCACCCCACGCGCTCATCGAGGTGGCGGATATCGTCACCGAAATGACGAAGATCAAGCACCCCTTTGACAGCGGTCAGCGTGGCCAGGCAGGAATCGAGTGGTGATGCGGCTGCCACGAATTCTCATCGCTGCCCCAGCCTCTGGTGGCGGCAAGACGACTGTTGCCACTGGTCTCATGGCGGCGCTTCGCGCCAGTGGCCGGACGGTGGCCCCTTTCAAGGTCGGGCCGGACTACATCGATCCGGGATACCACTCGATGGCGAGTGGACGTCCCGGTCGCAACCTCGACTCCGTGATGTGCGGTGACGAGCTCATGGCCCCCCTGCTAGCCCACGGTTTCGTCACCCCTGACCGGGCTGATGTCGCGGTCATTGAGGGGGTTATGGGGCTCTTCGACGGCCAGCTTGGGACTGGCCGCGGCTCCAGCGCCGAAATCGCCACGACGACCCGAACCCCGGTTGTCGTGGTCATCGACACCGCACATGCCTCGCTCACCCATGCCGCCGTCGTGGCCGGTTTGGCGACGTTTGACCCTGACGTCACCGTTGCGGGCGTGATCCTTAACCGGGTGGCCTCGTCGCGCCACGGTGCCGAAGTCGCTCGCGGCTTAGCCCGCCTGGGCATCCCGGTGCTCGGACAGATCCCGCGTACTGAGTCCATCTTCGTGCCGTCGCGCCACCTCGGTCTCGTGCCGGCGGGGGAATGGGAGGACTCCGCAGCCAAGGTTGCCGGGTTGGGGGACCTCATTGCGGAACACGTCGACCTTGAGGCGGTCATGGATCTGGCTGCCGGCGCCCCCGACCTCGACGTCGAGCCATGGGATCCCGCTGCCGCCCTGGAATCCGCGGGTTGGCGAGGCCATTGTTACCATGAACCGCCGCTTGTGGGCATCTTTGCCGGACGAGCTTTCACCTTCCGCTACCCCGAGACCACTGAGATGCTGACTGCGGCAGGGTTTCGGGTCGTTGACGTTGATCCCCTTAGTGATCGGCGCCTCCCTGACGACATCCAAGGGCTGTACTTGGGGGGTGGCTTCCCCCAAGTACACGCCACCGATTTAGAAACCAACTCGGAGCTGGCAGCGGACGTGCGGTCCCACGCTGAGGCCGGGATGCCGATCGTCGCTGAGTGTGCCGGGTTGCTGTATCTGTGCCGTCAGCTTGACGGGCACGAGATGGCTGGTGTGTTGCCGATGGATGCGGCCATGGCAAAACGGCTCACGATGGGATACCGCGTCGCTACCCGTGACTCCATCAGCGTTGTTGGCCACGAATTCCACCGCACTACGACGACTCCGCTGGCCGACCTCGACCCGGCGTGGCATATCACGATGCCCGATGGCACCGACCGCGCTGAGGGGGCCTTGGGAGATCCGGGTGGGCTGGGCCGACCCACGATTCAGGCGTCCTACCTGCACCTGCACTGGGCTGGCCAACCCAGCCAAGCAGCGTGGTTTGCCCGGGAGGTGGCGAGGTTTTACGAGAGTCGAGATGGGCAAGGCGTTGAGCCCGATCTCGACCATCATGGGGACCGTGACATCGCCGAGGGCCTGGTAGACCTGGCTGTCAACGTCCGCGTGAGCGAGCCGCCGCAGTGGCTTCGCGACGCCATCACGTCCACCGAACATGACTGGGCCCGCTATCCCGACGCCACGCCGGGTCGTGAGGCCCTGGCAGCCCTGCACGGGGTGCCGACCGACATGGTGCTGCCCACCGCAGGTGCCGCAGAGGCCTTCCCGCTGGTCGCCGCACTCAAACCCCGGCACGCAGTCGTCATCCACCCCCAGTTCACCGAGCCCGAAGCTGCTCTGAGAGCGGCTGGGATGAACGTTAGTCGGCACATCCTTAAAGCTTCCGACGGGTTCGCCCTCGATCCGGTACTCGTCCCCGATGACGCTGACCTCGTCATTGTCGGAAACCCGACGAATCCCACTGGCAGGCTGCACCCGGCTACCGACCTGCTGGCCTTGCGCCGTCCCGGAAGAATTCTCGTCGTTGACGAGGCCTTCATGGACGCCACCGACGAGTCCCAGTCCCTCATCGGAAGCGGCATGGATGACCTCCTTGTTCTACGGTCCCTGACAAAGACCTATGGTCTGGCCGGGATCCGGGCCGGATATGTCGTCGGTGATCGGCACCTCGTCTCGCGGTTGGCAGCCCACCAGACTCCATGGTCGGTGTCGACTCCAGCAATCGCAGCCATGATCGCCTGCACTTGCGAGGAAGCCAGACGTTTTCGGGGCGAGCTGCGCGACGACATCCCGGCCGCTCGCGCCGACCTTGTTGAGAAGCTCAACGGCCTCGGGTTGAGCGTGGTTGACTCTGAGGCGCCGTTCGTTTTGGTCAACACATCGTCCCTCAGCGGGGACTCGATACGCCAGCCTCTCGTCGAGCGCGGTTTCGCGGTGAGGCGCGGGGAGACGTTTCCTGGGCTCGGACCCACCTGGATCAGGCTCGCGGTCCGTGACCCGAAGACCCACGCTGAACTCGCCCGAGCTATCTCTGACCTGACAACACACCGCAACTAAGGAATACCAATGACTTACTCTGCAGACCTCGTTCCCGGCACCGTCACCCTCGTGGGAGGTGGCCCTGGTGATCCCGGATTGCTGACCGTCGCCGGACTTGAAGCGGTGCGTCAGGCCGACGTCATCCTCTATGACCGGCTCGCCCCGGCTGTCGTCATGGACGAGAACCCCCAGGCCGAGAGGATCCCGGTCGGCAAAGTGCCGCGCGGACCATACGTTCCTCAGGAACGCATCAACGAACTGCTCATCGAGCATGCCAAGGCTGGGCGCAAGGTGGTGCGCCTCAAAGGCGGCGACTCCTTTGTGTTCGGCCGCGGCGGCGAGGAATGGCAGGCATGCGTTGCTGCTGGCGTTCCGGTGCGCATCATCCCTGGTGTCACGTCGTGCGTAGCCGGTCCCGAGCTTGTGGGGATTCCGCTGACCCATCGTCACATGGTGCAGGGATTCACCGTCGTTTCCGGTCACGTAGCCCCTGGTGATACGCGGTCCGAGTTGGACTGGGCCCAAATCGCCAAGACGGGCACCACCCTGGTGATTCTCATGGGTGTGGCCCACATTGACGGCATCGCTGCCCGTCTGATGGACGGCGGGTTAGCCGGAGACACGCCGGTCGCCATCATTGCCGATGCTTCACTGCCTACCCAGCGCTTCCTGACGACGACCCTCGAGAAAGCAGCCGACGATATGGCCGATGCCGAGATCAAGCCGCCGGCCATCACCGTCGTCGGCGACGTCGCCGGGCTTGACCTTGACAAGACCCAGGTCCACGAACCGTCTGATCACTGAGATATTGCCCGGTGAGGGATTACTGCTCAATCACGGTGGCGATGTGATTTCCCGTCCACTGCACCGCCTCGTCGACCGTGCTGAGCTCATCCCCCCAGCCGGGGGCCGGACCACGTGACACCATGATGACCTGGACATTAGTTTCGGCTGCCAGCCGAAGCTTAGGGTCAAGGCTGGTGCCCCCCGAGTCTTTGGAGACGAGGGTGGCCACCCCCTGCGAGAAGATCTCTCGCTCGCGGTCGAGAGTGAATGGCCCGCGCTCTTGCAGGACCGTCCAGTTTTCAGGAAGCTTCTCCTCAGGGGCGTCGATGCAGCGCACGATCACCCGACGCGGGCCAAGCTTTAGATAGTGCTTGACGGGCTGGCGTCCCACCGTCAGCAGGATGACGTCGGGCATATCAGCTAAAGCTTGAGCTGCGCCGTCGTGGTCGTCAACCCAGTACCAGGTGGCTGCCTCAGGTTGGGTACGCCAGCTTGGTGGTGCCAGCCGCGCCAGCGGAAGGTTGAGGTCGCGGCATGCATGGGCGGCGTGACCGTGCATAGTTGCGGCGAAAGGGTGGGAGGCATCCACCATGACCTTGACCTCGTTGTCAGCTAGGAATTCCTTGAGACCATCGATGCCGCCGAAACCACCGAGGCGGGTCGGGCCAGGAACTGGTCGCGGGGATTTCGTGCGTCCCGCTAACGAGGTGCACAGGTCCACCCCTTCATCGAGTAGTTGGGTGGCTAACTGCCGAGCCTTCGTCGTGCCGCCAAGAATGAGGACGTCCATGAGTCCATCAAACCAGCCTGTGGAACAATGAGGTTCGATCGCGGTGGAACACCGGTGAGAATCCGGGACGGTCCCGCCACTGTGACGCCTTTGGGTGAAGTCAGACCAGAACCGCGCTCACCCGCCCCGACCGGGGTGGGACCACTGCGGCGCACGTGCGTGGCACCCGGGCCTGCGAGGACACAGACTTGGGGGATGCGGCGGCGTCCCCGACGATGGAGCATGATGGCCCGCCTGCCCGAATCCTTATCCGTTGACAGCCTGCTCGCGCGCACGGTGCGAGGTATCCGAGGCGCTGATGCCAAAGCTCTGGAGGCAGCTCGAGCTCGCCAGCAGCTACTTACCAAACCTGAGGGATCGTTGGGGCTGCTGGAGGACCTGTCGATTCGGTTGGCCGGAATGTGCGGGCAGGTGCCAGTGACGGTGCCGAGCCATCCAGTTGTTGGGCTATTCGCTGGTGATCACGGGGTATGGGCGCAAGGTGTTTCGCCGGATCCTCAGGAGATCACCACCCAGCAGATGGTCAATATGGCGGCTGGTGGGGCGGCGATCAGCGTGCTGTCGCGCCAGATGGGTGCCCAGCTGTGGATCACCGACGTCGGCGCCCGATGCGAGGTGGACGCCCCAATCCGGCAGCGGTGTGTGCGTCGCGGCACTGACGACATCTCTCAAGGCCCGGCGATGAGTCTCGACGAGGCTGTCCAGGCTCTCGAAGTTGGTATTGAGACTGGGGTGGAGGCCGTCGAGCAGGGGGCTGACATCCTTGTCACCGGAGAGATGGGAATCGCCAACACGACGCCGGCGGCGGCCCTTATTAGCGTTTTCACCGGATTGGCGCCCGCCGAAGTGACTGGAAAGGGGGCCGGGTCGGACGATCGTCGTCATCAGCACAAGATCGGTGTCGTCGTTCGTGCCCTGCAAGTTAACCAGCCTAAAGCCGAGCACCCGGTTGAGGCGTTGGCGAAGGTCGGAGGTTTCGAGCACGCCGCCATGGCCGGTTTCATTCTGGCCGCGGCTTCGTCGCGGGTCCCTGTGCTTATTGACGGTGTCATCGCGTGTTCGGCCGCCCTGACGGCCACCGCGATCTGTCCCGAGGCGCGAGATTTCATCATCACGAGCCACGCCGGTGCCGAACCAGGAATCACGGCATCGACCTCTGCCTTGGGCTTGCCCGCTCTGTTGGACCTCGGTATGAGGCTGGGGGAGGGGTCCGGGGCCATCTTGAGTTTGCCGATCGTGCAGGCCAGCGCCCACATCCTTAACGAGATGGCCACCTTCGAGGACGCTGAGGTCACCGACATCAAGGTGAGCGGCGAAACCGAGATTCCCGACACCGCCCAGGCCGGCGCTCCTGCCTGTCGGATGCTTGTCATTGGCGGTGCGCGCTCGGGGAAATCGACCTTCGCCGAGTCGAGGCTGCCCCGCGATTCCCGCGTCACCTATGTTGCGACTTCCCAGCGCAACCCCGGCGACACCGAGTGGGAGGAAAGGATCCGCTTGCATCAAGCTCGGCGCCCGGCGACGTGGCGAACCATCGAGACCATCGATATCGCTTCAGTGTTGCTGGCCGACGATGATTCCCCGGTGCTGGTTGATTGCCTTGGGGTGTGGATCACGCGGATTCTTGACGAGGTTGGGGCCTGGACTGCCGCTGCCGAAGATGAGACCTGGCACAACGACTTACGAAGCCGCGTCGACGAGTTAACCGGCGCTATCCGTCGTACCCGTCGGGACGTCATCTTTGTCTCCAACGAGGTCGGGATGGGCGTTGTGCCCGACACCCCAGCCGGGCGGCTCTTCCGTGACGAGCTGGGGCGTCTCAATGCAGCTGTCGGGGATGCCTGCGACGAGGTCTGGATGTGCGTGGCCGGAATCCCGAAGAGGTGGGCATGACCGACAAACAGCATGCGGATCTCGGGAAGCTCGGGCCGCTGCGTGGGATTGCCGAGGCCCTGTCTCTCTTCACGATCTTGCCTGGGCCATACCTGAACGACATTGACCGTCCGCTAGCGCGTCGTGCTATTACCGCTTTTCCGTGGCTGGGTCTATTCCTGGGCGTGGTGGCGGGAGGAATCGTCGCCCTGGTACTGGGATTGGGGGCCGGGTCTTGGCTGGCTGGGGTGCTAGCGCTGTGCTGGCTGGCCGGGGCGACGGGTGGCTTCCATCTGGATGGGGTTGCTGACACCGCGGATGGTTTGGGATCCCGCGCGGTACCGGAGAAAGCCCTCGAGATCATGAAGAAGTCCGATATCGGGCCGATGGGCGTCATAAGCATCATCCTCGTGCTGCTCGTTGACGCGGCCGCGGTGGTGAGCCTAGCTGGAACAGCTGGTCCGGGGTCATGGTGGCGAGTGGCGATTTTGGTGGGACTTGGCCCTGTGCTGGGTCGTGCGGCCATCCTTTTCGCGACGATGACCGGAGTGCCATGTGCCCGCCCGGGTGGGTTCGGGTCTTTGGTCGCGGGAGTAACGACGCCGAGGTCAGCGGCGATCAACCTCACAGCGTTGGGGTGCGTGTGTGCCCTGGCCGGGTTGGCGGCTGGTGGCTGGAGGTGGTGCTTGGTGGCCGTTGGCTGTGCCGCGGTGACCTTGCTCATCGCTCGAGGATGGATTCATCACCTGGTGAGACGCCTGTCCGGGATGACGGGTGACACTTTCGGAAGCGTCAATGAGGTGACGCAGTTGATGTTCTGGGTTCTGACGGCGCTGACCGTGGCGGTGATGTCGTGATCGACGATCTCGGTGCCGAGGTTCCGGTGACTAGACCCGTCCAGCGGGTGGTGAGCCTGGTGCCATCGATTACTGAGGCCATTGCAAAAACCTGTCCACAAACCTTGGTGGGGTGCACCGATTACTGCATTCGTCCCGCTGATCTGGAGGTGGTCGTCGGTCAGCCGGTGGCACGAGTGAGGGGTACGAAGAATCCTGATCGCAGAGCCATCGTGGGCCTGCATCCTGACCTGGTGGTAGCTAATCAGGAGGAGAACCGTAAGCACGACGTCATCTTGCTCCGCCAGGCCGGAGTACCGGTGTGGGTGACGCGAATCGACACCGTCGACGAGGCTGTATCCAGTCTGACGAGGTTGTTCGAGGAAGGTTTTGGCGTCAGGTGCCCCCAGTGGTTGGAGGAGGCCGATCGGCAATGGCGTGAACCGTGGTGCGGCGAGGTGCTTTCCGCTGTGACGGCCGTCTGGCGGGATCCTTGGATCTGTGTCGGACCGGACACCTACATCGCTGACGTGCTGAGGCATGTCGGAGTACAACCCATCGATCTACCGGGAGGGGCCAGATACCCTCACGCAGCGCTGGATGACCTTGTCGCGGCCCGACCGGACCGAGTTATCTTGCCTGACGAGCCTTACCAGTTCGGTCCTGACGATGCCGGGGCTTTCCCCGATCTCGACGTCCGTTTGGTCGACGGTCAGAAGTTGGCGTGGTACGGCCCGTCCATGGTCGGGGCGCGTCAGTACCTCTCCTCGGCATTGAGGTGACTGACGCTGAGTCGGCAACATGTGCCACAATGTTCTACGTCGCTGTGATGTGACATGCCTCTGTAGCTCAGTTGGTAGAGCGCCGCTCTTGTAAAGCGATGGTCGCGGGTTCGATTCCTGTCAGAGGCTCCATCCCCTTTAGCTAGCCCCGTGATGGCAGCCTAACGTCGAGGCGTCAGGACGCCATCACGGGGGGCTTGCGTTACTTCACCCGGTTAAGGATGGAAACGTTTCGTCCGGTACGTAGCGCGATTTCGGGGTGACTGTCGTTTATTACCTGGAATGAATCTCTCGTCACTGCCAGGTAAAGCTCATGGACTTTCTCCCCTCGGAGATACCCCTTCATGAAGGGTGAAAAATTCGGGTCCTTGAAGTAAGAGTCAGGAACTTCGATGGCTGCGTCGTAATACCGCGGGGTAGTGGTGAGCCCACGTTCGCGATGACTCAGCATTGACCAGGTCGTCTTGAGGCGGCCATCGATCGAATGGAGCTTCACCGGATATTTTTTCCCACCTACGGTGAGGTCGACCGTTCGGGTCGTCGATTGGTACGCGAAGTCTTTGATGCTGATGTCCGCTTTGCCCTGCAGATTTCCCGAGTAGTTGACTCCGCTGGCGGATCCGAGACCCACCTTCGACGTATCGCGCTGCGGGTTGTCGAGGGATTTGCCCTTGAGGCTCTGGTCGGTGGGGACGAACGTCCACGCTTTCGCGTCGATCATCTTGGACCAGTAGCCAGTATGGCCGTCACGACGTCCCTCGACGCGCAATTCTCGGTTCTGTGATCCGGGAGCTGTCGACACCACGGTGAGCCTGTCCGTGATCGCGCCAGGGATCTTTGGCTGATGCTTCCAGCCCGCCGGCGGAAGCTTGATGGCAGCGTAACGGGAATTGGTCTTGCCCTGCAGCCACGTGGAAGGACTGGGAAGACCACTCTGGTCCTGCCAGGTGTAACGGAACTGGGCGGGATCGGTTCCAGCGATGTCGTAGTCCCACAGCCTCGTGAACATGTCGCCATGATCGTTAGTGATGAGCGCCACTGACCCTGACGCGGACATTGAATGCACACGGAATCGTGAGTTGTACGGGGTCGAGGCTTCGAAGGAATAGTCGTTCTGCAACCAGGGATCGTGCTGGTAAATGTGAGCTCCGTCTTTGGAGAGCATCATGATTTCGGTGCACATTGCCAACGAGATTGGGTGATCGTGGCCGTCGGCGCCGCGGTAGGTGCGATCGGTCCGGTTGTCGATGAGGGATAGAGCCCATTGGTTCTGGTCATGGTTGTCGAGTTTGAGGCCGCGACCGAACCAGAATGGGCTGCCCCACGCCCGAAACCAGCCCCAGTCTTTAGGGGAGGAGAGCAGATTGTTAAGGGTGTACACCCAGCCGCTGGAATCGACGGCGACCAGCATGGCGTCATTGACGGAGATGGCTGAGATTTGCCCGTCGAGACAGGATGGCGTGTCGATATGACGCCACTGATTCTCAGATTGGAAACGGCCGTATACCTTGCCGTTTCGTAGCGCGAAATCCATGCGCTGGTTGAAACCCTCGGTGTTGTCACGCATCACGACCTTGTCGGGCAGATCGGAGCGGCCGGTGGGATCCATTCGTTGCCAACCGTCGGTTCCCCAGTTCGGTGGGATAACTCCGAGGGGGAGTTGTCCTGAGCTACCGGGGCGCCCGAGGAAGGGCACACACGTCATTGGACCGGTCTGTTGGGTTCGCGCCCCCTGCGATGGTCCAGACGCGCGAGCGGACTGAGCAGGAACCATGGCGTTGATTCCGGAGGTGGCCATGAGCGCAGCCACCGCAAACGTGAGTAGTTTGTGCGTTTTCATGCGAGATTGTGTCCTTGGCGAGTAATGACGTTCTAGGTTGGGTCGTCTTGGTCATCCGATGAATGGCATCGGCGTGCAGTGGACGGTGTGTGCGTGGGCCGGGTCGAGTTCGTTGTCGACCAGCTGGGGGATGTTCGGGTCGTAGGTGATGTTTCCGTGGCCGGTCTGGTCGGTGGGACAGACGTCCTGCAGGAGCACGTTCTTGACGCCAGGCTCGTGAAGGTAGGCATTCGTGTATGGCACGACGACATGGTCATGGGTGCTGGTGATGACGGTGTACTTGACTCCCGGCTGGGTGACGGGAGTGTCGTAGAGGGCCTTGTTGAAGGCTGATCCTTGCAGTTGCTGGGGAGCCGACAACCCATTGAGCTTCTCCATATCGTTGTCGAAGTGGACACCGAGACGGCTTGTCGTCGAATTCAGGAAGAGGTTGAGACCGTAGGCGGTCGTGCCGTGGTTGGATGGCACGAGGCCGACGAAGTGGTCCACCTTCTTCGCCCCGTCTCCGAACTTGAGGTATTGATTCGGAAGTGGACCGGCGCCTTGGGACCATCCAACCAGGTCAACTTTGGTGGTGTGGGTACGTTCCAGCACCATGTTGACGAAGGCTTGTAGTCCCTTGGCTGATACTCGCATGTCTCCAGTTAGAGAAACGGCACTGGTGTGTGGCACTCCGTTGAGGTTAAACGTGTAAGTGCAGTATCCGCGCCGGGTTAATTCTTCCGACATCTTTGACCATGAGGAATAGGCATTTGTCACTGTTCCTGGGATAAGAACCACTGGGTGCTGACCCGCCTTGGGCTGGCAACGGAAATTGTTAGCGCCAGCGGGCAGCGGGGCCTGGTGTGAAGCGGAGTATCTGACGGCGCTCCAGTAGTTAGTCTGCACGGGGCCAGCGGCCTCGGAGGGCAGACCCAAGGGACTTCCCGGCATTTGTTGCTCGGTGAGGATCGCCCGATCTTGCGGTGAGATGGCGGTGTCGTGGGGTGTTGATGCCGCTACCGCGGGTGGGGCCGACATGGCGGCGATGGCGGCGAGCGACACGGCGGCTACAGCGAGTTTTATGGGTCGTTTTGAGATGAGCATTGTTGGCGTCTCCTTTGTCGCCTAACAGATACAATATGTGCCACCATTTTGGTGGTGGTTGTGTGAACGATTGGCTCTTGGTGAGTTATCGTTCGATGTCAGTAAATCGTGAATACGCGGTGAATCTACGGCGGATGCTGCGATTGGCGACTCATGGTGCCCCCAAGGTGGCTGTTTTGATCACGGCATCGCCCTTCGACAAGGGTGCTCAGGGCAACGTTGACCGGTGAATGGGAGGCTAGCACGCGAGTGGCTCATCCATGAGAGTCCGCATGGATGAGCCGTCGAGCCGTGGAGAATGGCCTTGTCGCGTGGCTAAGTTGTGAGGTTGTCCCCGGCTGCGGAGGTTGTTACAGCCCTAACTCATCTCGAGATGGCGGCTTCGGTGCCCCCTCAGGAGGGGTGATGCGGTGGTTCACCGTAAATGTCGTTGCCATACGCGCGGTCTCGCCTGGGTCATCGTTCCTCTCCTCGGCGGTGGCGATGGCCGACACACCGGCCGATGCCGATCCTCGTGCTGGAGCTGGGTCCCAACCGGTGGCGACGGCACGGCGCTGCACCAAGATGGCGGTACCGAGGATGGTGGCACCGATGAGGGCGAGAATGATGGATCCGGAGGCAGTGCCGGTTCGGGCCCCGTACCCGATGAGTATTCCGAACCATCCGAAATCGGCATCGCCGAAGGTCGTATTGGCCGAACCGAACGGCCCAAGGACTTTGAGGAGGAAAGCCGGCAGAAAGGTCACGAGTAGACCGTTGACGAAGGCTCCCGCGACCGCGCCGCGTCGTCCGCCGGTTGCATTGCCGTAGACCCCGGCGGCTCCACCGGTGAAGAAGTGGGGTACGAGCCCGGGAAGAATCAAGGCGAGTCCCAATGCTGGCCCGAGCACGGTTGCAAGGATCGTTAGCCCGACCAGCCCTCCGATGAACGACGAGATAAATCCGATGAGGACGGCATTCTGGGCGTAGGGAAAGACGATGGGGCAGTCGAGTGCTGGGATAGCGCCGGGGACCACCTTGCTGGCGATCCCCTGGAAGGCAGGGATGAGCTCACCGAGGATGGTGCGGACGCCAAAGAGGATGACGGCCACCGCGATGCCGAACTCGAGACCTTGAGTGACTGACGCCATGATGTAGTTCCCAGTGCCGGTCGCTGGCTTCGGGAACGTCTGGAACGCGGCCTGCTTGCCACGGCGAGCCAGGAAAATGATGGCGACGACGACGTACATAAGAACCATCGACAGTGCCGTGGCCACCATGGAATCTCGAAGGAACCGCAGGCCTTCGGGAACTTTAATGTTCTCGGTTGATCGGCTCTTGCCGTGTGGATCGACCAAGCGTCCGGTGGCAGCAGCCGCAACGTATGCGGAAGTGCCAAAGTGTCCGATGGCGACGTCCTCCCCTCCGGTGACTTTTCGCGTGAAGGGGTGAGCTAAGGCGGGAAGGCTCACCATGAGCACCCCCAGCAGTAGTGAGCCGAGCCCGACGACGATGAAGGTCGGCATCGATGCCGATGCCATAACAATGGTGATGAGGGTTGCCATGAACAGCATGTGGTGCCCGGTGAGGAACACGTAGTGGAGTGGGGTGATGCGGGCCAGCAGCAGTGAGATAAGGAACCCCGCGAGCATGATCCATGCGACTTGGGATCCGAATTGTTGCTGGGCGATGCCGGCGATTGCTTCATTGGTGGGTACGACGCCCTGGGTCCCCAGCGCTCCCTCGATCATCTTTCCCAGCGGCCCGAGAGAGTTGACGACCAGCCCTGCCCCAGCTCCGATAAGGAGGAAACCGAGGGTGGCTTTGATAGCAGCGCCGGCGACCTGGCCGACAGATTTGCGCATCGCCGCCAGCCCGACGGCCGTGATGATGCCGATGAGGAAGGCGGGCACGCTGAGGATCTCGTTTACGAGGAATTGGACGATGGCCAGGGCGATGTTCATGGGGTTAGTCTCCGGGGACGAGGTAGGCGTGGCAGCTGATAGTCAGCGGTCAAACGTCGTAGATGTGGCGCAACGCAGCATCGACTTGCGACATCGATGTGAAGTCATCGACGACCTCGACAGGGATGGGTAGTTCACCGAGGGTTTGGGCAATGGCTTCCGATGTCAGAATGGCGTCTGCTTCGCTGCAGCGCCCTCTCGCCGAGATGGTGTCGGTCGCCTCAACTGACAGGTAGGGGGTCCACGCCCAAGCATCAAGGACCTGCTCGGTGGTGTTTTTGAGAAACAGACTGGTGCCTAGCCCGTTGCCGCAGACTGTGAGCAAGAGATTTTGGGACGTCGAGGTCTCAACTGGATGGCGGCCGGTCTCGTTAGAGAGGATCGACACGACCTGCTGTGGCGTCGTCGCAGTGTCGAGGGCGTTGCGTCTGTTTGGATCGGCTAGTGCGCTCGCCAACGCGGCCAGAACATTTTGGTGGGCAGAGGCGTCCGTAGCTGCGAGTCCTGCTACCAGAGTCACAGGATCGTTCGTCTCATGACCAAATGCCACCGGTTCGTCAAGGCGTATCCATGACATGCCTGTTCGCAGCACCGAGGAGTCCGGTCTGGCATGGGCCAACGCAAATCCAGGGGCGACGACGATGTAGGGGCCATTTTTCTCGACATTATCGATCATGGCCTGGGTGTATCTGGGTGTAGCGGTGCCGGTGGACACCAGCAGACGCCCGACGGCCTGGAGAGCTTCTCGCCAATCGTCGACGTGCTCGTCTAGACGAATGGCCGTTAGGGGCAGGATGTCTGTCAGGTCAATCACCGTGCGGCCTTTCCATGGCTGTGGGAGCCTCAGCGTACGCCCTCGCGAGGGTACAAGGCCACGGTTCTTAGGCCATTACCTGTTCCCATTCGTCGCGGTGGTTCAGCATTGTGTGGGCGGCTTCTTGGGCGGCTTTGATGGAGTGGTTGGCTCCCCATCCGCACTGGACGTCGTTGGCGGCGGGGGTGGCGTCGAGGTTCAGGATGTCGCGCAGGGTGGTCTCGACGAGTTCGCATGTGCCTGGGATATCCGGTGTTCCGATCATGATGAGGTAGAACCCGGTCTGGCATCCCATCGGCCCGAAGTCGATGACGGACTCGGAATGATTTCGCACGCACTCAGCGAAGGAGTGCTCCAGGGAGTGCACCGCAGGCATCTCTAGATGTTCCTTGTTGGGTTGGCAGAACCTCACGTCGTACTTGGTGAGGGTATCGCCAGCGGGGAGGTGCTTGACGTCGGCTACGCGCACAAATGGTGCTGCCACCTTGGTGTGATCCAGATTGAAACTTTCGACGTTCATTTTGTGTGCCATGAATCCATCCTCTCGCATTGGCACGAATCCCACACGGGCAACCAGCCAGCTGCGGTTAGAGCCCGGCGGCGGCAATAAATCCCTCGCAGTCTCCGTCAACTTGTAGCTGTTCACCCGCTGGAACCCAGATGGCCTGACCGCGCACGATCTCGTCAGTTCCGTGAGAGCTTGAGCAGACCGCATAGCCATCTGTAATGAGAAGTATTCGTGCTAGTCCGCTGGCTGGTGCCATGGCGGGATGGGTGGTGTCGAGGTCGAGGTGCCAGAGTCGGAACTGGTCGTCAGTGCCAGGGAACACTCGCACTCCGGGGTCTACCTCTTGCGCCGCCATGATTCGTGGCTCTTGGGTCTGGAACGAGACGATTTGAATGAGGGAGTCGACGTCAATGTGCTTATCGGTGAGCCCGCCACGCACGACATTGTTGGAGTCGGCCATGATCTCGACGCCCGTGCCCGACAAGTATGAGTGCATGATTCCTGGGGGCACAGACAGCGCCTGACCCGGTTTCAGGTGAACTCGATTGAGCATGAGTGCTGCCAGGATTGAGGGATCCCCAGGAAAGTACTCGTCGAGTTCTACGGCGGTGCGGGCGAATTCTCCCAGCGGTGTGTCTTCTCCTACATGGTTGACCGCTCCTGACACCACCTCGGTGACGATCTGACGGCGCATATCGTCACCGGCAAGACAGTCGAGGAAGGTCTCGGCAAGGGCGGCCGAACCGGAGCGTTCGGTCAGCGATCCCAACACCGGATCAGTCGGGGTGAGGACCTCAAGCCCATCGAAGAGTTGGCGGGTCTCGTGCGGATCTCGGAACCCGCACAATCCCTCGAAATCGCTGAGGGCGACGAGAATTTCGGGCTTGGGCCAATCGTCGACGAAGGTGCGGTGGGGGTCGTTAACGTCAATGCCGTTCTGGTCCTCTCGGACGAATCCAGCCCGCGCCATCGCGGCGTCAGGATGCGCTTGCAGACTTAACGGGTGGCGGGCTGAAAGGATTTTGAGGAGGAAGGGCAAGCGGGTACCGAAGACGACTCGGCTGCGGTCGCCGAGCTCGTCTGGGTGAGCGTGGATGTAATCGGTGAGCGGTATGCCATCGAGAGTCGATGATGAGGCCTCGTGGGCCCCAAGCCAGTACTCAGCCCACGGCTGTCCATCGGCGTCTTTTCCGAGGATATCTGGGATCGCATCATAGGAGCCCCAGGAGTACGTCCGGACCGTTCCGGTCAGGCGTTTCATAATGTGCCTCTCGTTGATGGCGTCGCATCGTTGACGACGCCGTAGGTGTCATCCGAGCAGTTGTGCGCTACGGGAGCGGCGTTGCTGGCTGCGAACCCGCTGGAGTCGCCCCACGACGGAGGGCGCGTACCGGGCGGCCCTGTTATCGTCGATGAGCTCGTTGAGTCGCAGGTAGTACCGGGGGGACGACAGACCGAGACTGTCGCGAATGACGGTCTCCTTGTCAACTCCCAGATTCCCGGTTTGCCAGGATTCCTCAAGGTCTAAAATCGCGCGGTCCAAGGCGCACAACTCGGCGGACTCGGGAGTGATGGAATCTGACACAGTGCCAGTCTAGGGGCCACCCGGTAGTGGACGGGTAGTGACGCGGTGGGGTCTCCGCCGTTATCGGTGGCAGCACAACTGGTTATTTGTCGCCCACAAACTCTTTGCACTCGCTGGGTGGGAGTGCTAAACATGTCATTGGCACTCCGGAAGCGAGAGTGCTACCGCCCGGATCGGTGTTGCGAGCGCCGGAACGAGTGGTCCTCCCGGTGATGAGATCACCAGATCGTCCGTCGCGGGCATCACGGGGAATCACAATGCGGGGTCGCTCCCGCCACATCATCTGACGTCCACGGGCTGCCAAGCCCACCGGAGCGGAGGAATCCCCCAAACATGGCAAAGCTCATCGAATTCAACATCGAGGCCCGCCGCGGACTCGAGGCGGGTATGAACACCCTCGCCGACGCGGTCAAGGTCACCCTCGGCCCCAAGGGCCGCAACGTCGTTCTCGAAAAATCGTGGGGTGCTCCCACTATCACCAACGACGGTGTCTCCATCGCCAAGGAGATCGAGCTCGACGATCCCTATGAGAAGATCGGCGCTGAGCTCGTCAAGGAGGTCGCCAAGAAGACTGACGACGTCGCTGGCGACGGCACCACCACCGCAACCGTTCTCGCCCAGGCCATGGTCCGAGAGGGCCTGCGCAATGTCACCGCCGGCGCCAACCCGATGGGCCTGAAGAAGGGCATCGAGACTGCTGTCGAGGCGATTAGTGCTCGCCTGTCCGACATGGCCATCGACATTGAGACTAAGGACCAGATCGCCTCCACCGCCTCCATCTCGGCCGCAGATCCCACCGTCGGTGAAATCATTGCCGAGGCCATGGATAAGGTCGGTAAGGAAGGTGTCATCACCGTCGAGGAGTCCAACACCTTCGGCCTGGAGCTTGAGCTCACCGAGGGCATGCGCTTCGACAAGGGCTACATCTCGCCCTACTTCGTCACCGACACCGAGCGTATGGAGGCCGTCCTCGAGGACCCCTACATCCTGATCGTCAACTCCAAGATCTCCTCGTTGAAGGATCTCCTGCCGATCCTCGAAAAGGTCATGCAGTCGGGCAAGCCGCTGTTTGTCATTGCCGAGGACGTCGAGGGTGAGGCCCTGGCCGGCCTCATCGTCAACAAGATCCGCGGGACCTTCAAGTCCGTCGCTGTTAAGGCCCCGGGCTTCGGCGACCGCCGTAAGGCCATGCTCAACGACATTGCCATCCTCACGGGCGGCCAGGTGATCTCCGAGGAGGTCGGTCTGTCCCTCGACGCTGTGACGTTGGACTTGCTGGGCCACGCTCGTCAGGTTGTCGTTACTAAGGATGAGGCCACCATCGTTGATGGTGCTGGGGACTCCGAGCAGATCGCCGGGCGTGTTTCCCAGATTCGTAAGGAGATTGAGAACTCCGACTCCGATTACGATCGCGAGAAGTTGCAGGAGCGCCTCGCCAAGCTCGCCGGTGGCGTCGCCGTCATCAAGGTGGGTGCTGCTACCGAGGTTGAGCTCAAGGAGCGTAAGCACCGCATCGAGGATGCGGTGCGCAACGCCAAGGCCGCTGTCGAGGAAGGCATCATCCCCGGTGGTGGTGTTGCCCTGCTGCAGGCGTCCAAGGCTGCCGAGATCGAGGGCCTGGAGGGTGACGAGCTCACCGGAGCTCAGATCGTCCTGGCTGCTTGCGCCGCTCCGCTGAAGCAGATCGCTATCAACGCCG
Source organism: Cutibacterium namnetense (assembly GCF_001642025.1). Taxonomy (GTDB): domain Bacteria; phylum Actinomycetota; class Actinomycetes; order Propionibacteriales; family Propionibacteriaceae; genus Cutibacterium; species Cutibacterium namnetense. The sequence goes on from NZ_LWHO01000001.1 coordinate 564,655, forward strand.
GTCTTGAGGGTGGCGTCGTGGCTGAGAAGGTCGCCGGTCTGCCCGCAGGACAGGGCCTTAACGCTGCAACCGGTGAGTACGTCGACATGGCCAAGACCGGAATCATCGATCCGGCCAAGGTGACCCGTTCCGCTTTGCGGAACGCCGCCTCCATTGCGGCTCTGTTCCTCACCACTGAAGCTGTCATCGCTGACAAGCCCGAGCCTGTCAAGGCTCCTGCCGGCGGCGGTGACATGGACGGTATGGGCGGTATGGGCGGCATGATGTGATCGCTCCCACTCGTTGACGACGGCGGGGCACCCTGCGGGGTGCCCCGCCGTCGTATGTAGTGAGGTCGTCGGCCCAGCGGCATCGACTACTCTCAGATGGTGCCCCGAATACCCTCTTCACGGCGTCCCGTCGACCGATTCCTCGCCGGAGCCGGATTATTCCATCCACTGCTGTCACTGTTAGCAGCAATCACCATCCTCGGAGTGGGGCAGGTTGGTGTTGCCTTGGTGCTCACAGCGTTGGTCGGCGGTCATCCAGACGCTCAGACTTCGACGATCGTGCTGTTGACATCTTTCGCCGGGGTCTGGCTCATGTTGTGGGCCTGGATGCGATTCGTCGACCAGCGACCCATGAGCTGTCTTGGCTTACACGGACCGGGCAGTGACGTCTGGATTGGGGTGGCAATCGCGGTCGCAATTCTCGCTATTGACGTTGTGACCATGACGGCCAGCGGCCAGGTGACGATGTCATGGACCAGACCGAGCGCCATGGCTATGGTGTTCATCATCGCCGCGATCCTGCTGTTTTTGGTACAGGGATGCGCCGAGGAAGCTGTGCTGCGCGGCTACCTCATGCAGTCGGTGGCAGCGAAGTGGGGGATTCCCGCCGGGCTGGCCATTCAAGCCGTCGTCTTTGCCGCGCTTCATGGAGCTAACCCAGGCACTACATGGGTGGCCTTGGTCAACGTTGCAGGATTCGGCCTCATGCTGGGGCTGCTGGTGGTTTGGCGAGGCAACCTGCTTGCCGCGATGGGTTTCCACACAGTCTGGAATTGGTTGCAGGGGATGGTGTTGGGATTCGACGTCTCGGGTCTGGAATTTCACCACAGTGTCATGACGACCGCCAGGGTGACTGGTTCCCGTTCCTGGCTAACTGGGGGAACCTTTGGAGCGGAGGGATCCGTCATCAGCACGATCGTCCTGGCCATTCTCATTACCGGCCTTCTCGTGACGATTCGACATGACTGGCGCAACAATTAGACCTATGGCATTGCTCGAGGTCATCTGTCTACACGAACACGACGCCAAGCGGGCAGCGGAGGGAGGTGCCGACCGCATTGAGTTGGTCGGCACGATGGATGACGGCGGTTTGGCGCCCAGCCCGGAGCTGTTGGCACGCACCCTCAGCGCCGTCGACATCCCGGTGCGTCCCATGCTGCGCCTGGACGGTGGGTTTCGGGCTGATCCGCGGCATCGTGAAGAAATGTTGCACCTGGTTCGTACTTACCGCGATCTGGGAGCTGACGGTCCGGCGCTGGGATTTCTCGACGAAGCTACCGGGGTCGACGTCGACACCGTCATGGAGTTGTCGCAGGGCTGGCCTCGTTGGACCTTCCATCGAGCTATTGATAACAGCCTGGAACCAGACAAAGCATGGATGCAATTACTCGGTTTTCCCGGGCTCGACCAGGTGCTAACCGCTGGATCACCACGAGGGGTTGGGCACGGCCTTGATGATCTTGTTGCCCGAGCCGAAGCGGATCCCCAAGTAGCCGATCTCATCATGGCTGGCGGCGGGTTGCGCGCTGAACATGTCCCGTGGCTGTACCGGGCTGGCATCCGGGCCTTCCACATTGGCAGCCCCGCTCGTCCTCAAGGGACATGGAAAGCGTGGGTGGATCCTGGCCTGGTGCGGTCCTGGCGAGATCTCCTCGATCGCTTGGCGGGGTGACCCGGGGCTCGCGTCAAAACGCCTGGATCCACATATCCCGTGTGCCCGGCGCCCGGAAGGGAATGTGCCCATGATCGTCTCCGGTGGCGTAAGGGGCTGGGGTCGAGGCCTGTGACGGCTGAGCTGTAACGCTACGCGGCTGATGGCGGGCAATGATTCGCGCCATTCCCTCGATGGTTTCCACGAGATCGTCCATAGACGCTGTGGCGGAATGGGTTAGGCCGACGGCGGTGTATCCCGTGGTCCCGGTGGAGGCCACGGAATTCACGTGCCAACCATCGTCGCGTGGTAGCCACCCGTTCTTGACGAAAGCGGATTTCATGCCCGCTGTCATGCCCCAATCCTGGTCTTCTGCAACGCTAGACATGAGCTCGCGGGCGTATGCGCGCATGGGCTCGGGAATGACGTCATTGTGGCAAAAAATGTGGTCGGCGAGTATGACCTGATCGGCGGCGGTCGTCGACGTCAGGCCCCAACGCTGTTCGGGATCGAAGGTGGTGTGGGTGGCTCCCATACGACGCATGGCATTGCGGACTCCGTCAGCCCTGCCGGCCTTGGTCCACAGAGCGGTAGCGGCGTCGTTACTGGAATTCTCAATCATGGGGACTAAAAGATCTTTTTCATCCTCCGTGAGCTGACGCTTCTCGCCGGCAGCCTGGATCATCACGGTTTCCATAATCGCTAGCTTGATGATGGAGGCGGTGATGTAGGTGGTGGCGCCGTGGTTGAGAACGTGGATTTCACGCTGCCCGTGTACCCGCATAGCCACGGACTGTTCTCCGTCACGGGTATCGAGGTATTTCTTCAGCTCATCCTGGTAGGGAAATGGCACGTATGGCCCGGGATCCGCAGGGCTGGCCAGCTTGGTCGGGGCAGGTTTGCGTGGTGCCGCTTTCTCCGGTCGATTGGCGGCTCGCACTACTGGTACACCGATGGCAGCTCCGGTAGCGACGAGCAGGCCCCTGAGCGCCGTGCGTCTGGTGATTAGCGCCTTCGCAGACATGCGTGCCCTCCTGTTCGTGGACCCGATGCGTTCGTATCCATTCTCACGCCGTTCGGTCCAATGCGTCCAGATCGTCTGCATCAATGATGCGGTACGAGTACCCTTGCTCGGCCAGGAATCGCTGACGATGGCTAGCAAAATCGGCGTCAACGGTATCGCGGGAAACAACTGCATAAAAACGGGCTACCAGGCCGTCCTTGGGGCGCAGTAGGCGGCCCAAACGTTGGGCTTCTTCTTGACGCGATCCGAAGGCTCCTGAGACCTGGATGGCGACTTCTGCGCTTGGTAGGTCAATGGAGAAATTGGCGACCTTAGAGACTACGAGCAGGTCGATCCGTCCCTCTCGGAAATCCTGGTAGATCTCCTGACGTCGAGTGGGTGTCGTTGAACCAGTGATAATCGGACACTGCAATTCGGCGGCCAGCTCCTCCAACTGGTCGACATATTGGCCGATAATGAGGGTGGGCTGGCCGCGATGACGCTCGACCAACTCTTCCACGACCCTGTTCTTAATCGGAAGGGTCGCGGCCATCCGGTAGCGGACGTCAGGTTCGGCCATCGCGCAGGCCATCCGGTCAGACTCAGACAAGCTCACTCGCACCTCGACGCAATCAGCAGGCGCGATCCATCCCTGGGCCTCAATCTCCTTCCACGGAGCGTCGTAGCGTTTCGGGCCAATGAGGGTGAAAACGTCGTCCTCGTGGCCGTCCTCACGCACCAGGGTGGCCGTCAAGCCGAGACGACGACGTGCCTGCAGGTCGGCCGTCATTCGGAAGACCGGGGCAGGCAGCAGGTGTACCTCGTCATAAATAACGAGACCCCAGTCGCGGGCTTCGAACAGTTCTAGATGTGGGTGCGTTCCGTGTCGCTTGGTGGTGATGACCTGATACGTGGCGATTGTTACCGGGCGTACTTGTTTGCGTGACCCGGAATACTCGCCGATTTCGTCGGGGGTGAGGGAGGTTCGACGAACGAGTTCCTCCTTCCACTGCCGAGCCGAGACGGTGTTGGTGACGAGGATCAAGGTCGTGCAGTGGGCGAGGCTCATGGCGGTGGCCCCGACAATTGTCTTGCCAGCACCGCATGGCAGTACGACGACTCCGGAGCCGCCGTCCCAGAAGGACTGTGCCGCTACCTTCTGGTAGGGGCGCAGGCTCCAACCGTCCTCGTCGAGGTCGATGTCGTGGTGCTCTCCGTCGACGTAGCCGGCGAGGTCTTCAGCCGGCCATCCCAGCTTGAGTAGCGCCTGTTTGAGGGTGCCGCGCTGCGAGGGATGGACCACAGCCGCCTCATCATCGATCTGGTCACCGACGAGACCGCGCACTGACTTGGAGCGCAACACCTCGGTGAGCACGGCTCGGTCAGTCGACACCAACACCAGCCCATGAGTGGGATGCTTCTCGATGCGTAGCCGGCCATAGCGCGACATCGTCTCGGTGACGTCGATGAGCAGCCCGGAGGCTACCGGGTAGCGCGAGTATCTCATGAGGATGTCGACGACCTGCTCCGCGTCGTGTCCGGCGGCCATGGCGTTCCACAGTCCCAGCGGGGTGAGCCGGTAGGTGTGGATGTGCTCGGGGGCGCGTTCCAGTTCCGCGAATGGGGCTATGGCGTGACGGCACTCGTCTGCCTGGGGGTGGTCTACCTCCAGCAGAAGAGTGTGGTCGGACTGGACAATGAGTGGGCCGGGTACAGAAGTCATCACCTCAAGTATCGTCCCGCAGCGCATGTTTGTTCCCCGCGAGGTTCGGTGTTGCGCGGTACGGTACCTTGATTCCCGTGGCGTGAAGACCGCGCTTAACGTGGAGCCGATTGAGCGATTGGGGCACGTACCACGCACCGATGGCTAACTCGTCTGGCAGGAAGTGATTCGCGAGATCGGCACGATGACTACCCCGCCGCCGCCCCGAATGACGCAGCGCACCGCACCGGCAGCCACGGCCATGATCCGTACCGTCTGACGCACTGAGGTGCCGTCATCAACAACCCGTTCGATGTGCATCCAGGTGCCATCCTGTTGGGCTTGGTGAAGCTGGGCGATGAGTTGCCGTCGATCAGAGAATCCGCGTCCCTTATTGTCCAACAGCGAGGCAGCCAGCTCTTCGGGGTCGGTCTGAGGAGCCGACGATGCCGGTAGATCTACCTTGGCTCGTGGGGGAGGGGGTGCAGAGAACACGTCGCCGTAGGCGTCGCGGGCTACCGGGGACATTCCCAACTGGCGCAGGCCGGCCAGCACCTGGTCGGGTTCGGCCTGAGCAACCAACACCTGGGGTCCGATGCGGCGCAGTCCAACATCGGTGGTCAGTGGGCTACGTAGAATTGCCTCGACGGCAGCTGGATCGTCGACCTCCAGGAGGGCCCCGGCAGCCGCTACTGACACTCGACCGTGGTCACGCACGACGTCATCGAGGAGCACTAGAAGGCTTTGCGGAACATCCCCCAGCGAGTGCTCGGCCCACCACTGGCGCACTCGCTCACCGGTCCACCCAGCATCGAGGGCACGACGCAGGCTGGAGCGGTTGAACCGTCTGACCCCGGCGATCCCGGTGGACTCGCGATCGGCAAGCAGGGCGAGGTCGGCAGCGGTGTCGGGGGTTAGCGGGCCGGGAGCGACTGCGGTCAGGTCAGACTGCAAAATCACCTCTTCGGTGCGTTCTGGCATGTCGGCACAGGTGTGTGCATCGACCAGGTCGGTACGCGCGTCCAGTGCGACCATTCCGAGCACTCGGCACTCGTCGAGGACCGCCTCGACGAGAGAGTCATCGACGGTGGTGCCCGGCTGACGCCACCGGATTCGATTCGCGACGACCTCGGTCTCGATCGGGGTGCCCGGTTCGGCGCTGCGTAGCTCTCGATGCACCAGTCGACGCCATGCCCGAGCAGTTGCAGGTGCAGAGGCGTCGAGAGTGTTGTCGAGGTGACCGGGCAGCTGCGAAATATGCCGCCACGCGTTTCTGAGGCTCACCCATTGTCCCCACAGCGAGTCAGCGCGCCATCGGTCGGCGAGGGGGGTGGGAAGCCAGCTGCGTCCGTCAGCCCCGATGAGACCGCCTGCGACAGCCAGAGCGAGATAGACCCATCCATCGTCCCCAGACGCCACCCGAGACAGTACGATGCGGGCATCGCGCTTGGCGAGGCCACCGTTGGCCAGTACAGCGCAATTGTGACGCTCTACTGCCTCCAATAGGGCAGACATCGCGCTGACAGCTTCGAGGGCTGTTCCGAGACCGGCACGGTTCACCAAATTGGTCTGACGTGGTTCAGGCCACGGCGGTGGGGTAGGGCTGGGCTGCTTGGCGAAGAGGCGGTTCCCGCGCAGCGCCAGGGACACTTCCCGGGGCAAAATAACGGTGTCGTCGTCAAGGGGACGCAATAGTTGATGGGCCAAAGCAGTCTCGACGGGGGTGGTGGCCGTGGCAGGAGTAACTGTGCGCCGAGCGTTGGGGACGTGCCCAGTGGGGGACCACATCAGACGTTCCAGCACCGGGCGAGCCTTGGGGCCGGCCTCCGCCAACCTTTCGGTGACCTTGTCGGGCTCCATGGGCATGACGGATACGGGGGCGAGTCCGGCGGGATATCCGGACAGATGAGTGGTGACGATCTGGATGACGTGCAGCCGTCCGGAATCTTCCAGAACTAGGACCATGTCGAGCAAGTCAGAGATGCCGTCGGCAATGTCGGCCTGGATAGCTTCAGGTTTAGTGGGCCACCCGTGGCACAAGGCCTCAGCTAGCTCGGTGAGGCTGAGGTCCCCTTGGGCAGCTAGCGCCGTCAAAAGACTCAATCGCCAGCGATCGAGGCTGGAGATCGCAGCATTGATGGATGCGTGGGTGCCCGCACGTGAAGACACCTCAGCCAAATCTTTCGGGATGGGATTGGCTAAATCGGGACGCAGGGTTAACAGCCGAGACAGACTCTGCGCGTCGAGATTTCGGATGGTGGAGGCAAGGGTCGTCGGCTCCTCGGTCGCACTCATTGGCAGGACCTCGGGTCTTTGGGTGTGAGTTGACGATCAATAAGCATGAACCCCAGACCAAGCATGATTACGCAACCCACACGAGACATCCATGCGAACTGTGCCAAGACGGTGCGTACCGGTGACTCGATAGCCCCGCCAATAATGACGGCTGCTGTCACTGCGGTAAGAGCTTTGGTGAGGCGTCCAGATGCAAAGGGGTGACGCCATGCCAGCCACCATGTGACGAAGAGGGCTGGAATAGATAACGGGGACCAAGCAGACCCCAGGGCGAGGATGACGATCCACGGCCATCCCAACCCCCGGCACAGGTCGAGGAGGGATCGGCTGCCAGCCTTGGTAGGAGTACGCGGATCGAGACGGGTAAGCATGCGAGCCGGCTTGATGCGGGGCGGCGGTGTCGTCGATACCGGCGCTTCGGTCGGTGCCGACCACGCGGAATAGCCGCTAGCGAGCCGACTGGTGCAGATCGGTTCATGCGGATCGCGGTGCCCAATACGCGGCCCTGTCAACCCAGCCTGGGTGGAAAACGGATCGGTGGGCTGACGGCTGCTGCGTCGCCGAGGGGTCAGCTCGCTGAGCGGGCGGTGATCGCCCCCCTGATAGTGACGTGGGGCGCTAATGGGCTTACCCGCGGCAGGATTGAGGGGCTGGGTCGGGACCTCCAACGGATCGACCCGAGGTGCCTGGAAGGCGCGCGGAGCAGGCCGGGAACCGACGACGTCGACGGGTGTGGTGGTGCTGCGTGCCATAACTCCATGGTAGGGGGTGAGGCCGACCAAGCGGCACGCTCACTTGACTCGGACCAACGCTCATAGGTGTTGAGTGTGATCGCTCAGGAACGCTCACATGGCTTTAGTCTCACTGCAGGCACGTCTCAGATTAGGACGTGACGCATGCTGTGATCGCGTCAAGGAGGGTTCGACATGGAGGTCATCATCTGCTCTGATGAGCAGGCCGTCGGGCGGATCGCCGCCGACCGAATTGCAAAAGTTTTGGGTCGGGCCGAGACTCCGGTGTTGGGTGTGGCGACTGGATCGACTCCGCTGACGACCTACTCTTCCTTAGCTGTACTCGCAGCGGAGGGTGAGGCTGACTTCACGGAGCTACGCGCCTTCGCTCTTGACGAATATGTCGGGCTTCCCGCAGACGATGAGCGTTCTTATGCAGCCACTATCCGCCACACCGTCACCGAACAGCTGGGATTCGACTCGGCCAACGTTCATACTCCCGACGGCATGGCTGACGATCTCGATGCTGCCTGTGCCGCCTATGAGACGGCTATCCAGGATGCTGGGGGGGTCGACGTTCAGATCCTCGGCATCGGGGCAAATGGCCATATTGGGTTCAATGAGCCCACCAGTTCGCTGTCTTCGCGCACTCGCGTCAAGACCCTCGCGGAGCGCACCAAGGCCGACAATGCTCGCTTCTTTGAGAAGGGGGAACAGGTCCCGAGTCATTGCGTCACCCAGGGGCTCGGCACCATTATGGATGCCCGCAATGTCGTGTTGTTGGCTCTCGGAGTCAACAAGGCTGACGCGCTGGCAGGGGCTGTCGAGGGGCCTGTTTCGGCGATGTGCCCCGCGTCGGTGCTGCAGTTGCACCCGCACGTTCTGGTGATCGCGGACGAGGCCGCAGCCTCGAAGCTCACCATGGCTGAGTATTTTCGATGGACCGACTCTCAGCGAGGTGACCTCTCCGGAGCGATGTGAGATCCAGTGACGTCCCTGGCTTGCTAGGCGTCCTAGGCTATCGAATCTCGAAACAATTGTGAGTGGTGGACCGCCGTCAAGGCTTGTAGCCTTGTATGGTGGTCTACCGGCCGTCATGACCAGAAGGAGTGAGCCAGAGATGCCAACCGGAAAGGTGCGTTTTTACGACGCCACCAAGGGGTTCGGTTTCCTGACGAAGGACGGCGGCGGCGACGTGTACGTCAACGCTTCCGCCCTACCCGCAGGGGTGAATGCCCTGAAACCCGGTCAGAAGGTTGACTTCGGGGTTGTTGAGGGACGTCGAGGAGAGCAGGCCCTGTCCCTGCAGATCGTCGAGGCCCCTGTCTCGCTGTCTAAAGCCAGCCGCAAGAAGCCGCAGGAGATGGCGGTGATTTGCGAGGACCTCATCAAGATGCTCGACAAGATGGGCAATGGTTACCGGCACGGACGTCACCCCGATCCTCGCACTGCCGGTGCGGTGGCCAAGATGCTTCGTGCCGTTGCTGACGAGTTGGAGCTGTGATGACACAGGTGACGTCGAAGCCGCGTACTGCGACCCGAGCTATCAAGACCGATGCGACCATTGCAAAGGCTGTTGATCAGGCCCGGGAAGCTGCCGAGTATCGCGCTGGTGACTTTGGTGTGGGCGAGCACGTCGGAACCATCGCCGAGGATGAACGAGTCCTTACCCACCTCTTCGAGTGCCCGCATCCTGGGTATCGAGGATGGCGTTGGGCCGTGACCATGTCGCGTGCTCTACGTGGCCGTAACGTTACTGTCAATGAGGTCGTCCTCATCCCCGGTGAGGATTCTCTACTGGCCCCTGCATGGCTGCCGTGGCGTGATCGGGTGCGTGCTGGTGACATCGCCGCTGGCACCCTCATGCCGACTGCCGACAACGACCCGCGTTTGGAACCTGGTTACACCGGCGGTGAACTGGCCGCAGACGAGGACCCAGCTGAATGGGCTGCCACTCGCGCTGTTGCCGCTGAGCTGGGGCTGGGGCGTGAGCGACTGCTATCGCGGGAGGGTCGTGACTCCACTACCGAGCGCTGGCTTGCCGGTGAGGGCGGCCCGGATAACGCGACGAGCCGTCATGCGCCAGCCAATTGCGTGACTTGCGGATACTTCGTGCGGCTACAGCATTCCCTGGGGCGAATTTTTGGGGTGTGCTCGAATGAGTACTCTCCCTCCGACGGTGCGGTGGTCCACGTCGACCACGGTTGTGGAGGCCACTCCGACGTCGTCGAGAAGCGTCGGGGGATTGAGCTCCCAGAGCCGGTTTTCGACACCATCTCGCTTGACGAGTCGTTGTTCGACTGAGGTCGTCTCGCTTGTAGGAGTCCCGGCCTATGAGCGAGCTCAACGATGGGAACGTCGCCAGCAATATGCGGTGCCGACAACACCCAGGCCGGTACCCGTCAGGCAGATCCATAGCCAGTCACGGTAACCAGTCTCGGTGAGACGGTCGAGCATGATCCAGCAGATGAGGGATGCTACGGCGAAGGCGATAGTCCCCACGATGCCGACCGTCACCCCGTTTTCGTCAACTGGGGCGACGTCCGCCTGGGTAAACAGGTGATGGTTGGACACGATTCCATCGTAAGCCCTGCAACACTGCTGTGACGCGTCATCTCTAGAATGCCTCCGTGCCTAGCAACACCGCATCAGCAAGATTCGATAATTGGTTCCATTTGACAGAGCGTGGCTCGACGAGGTCACGCGAGGTTCGCGGCGGCATCGTCACCTTCTTCACGATGGCCTACATCCTGGCCCTCAATCCGCTCATCATCGGTACTGCGGCGGATAAGAATGGCAAGCTTCTCAATGGAGCTCCGAAATTCCTCGACGCCGCCGGCACCAGCCTCAATACCGCTGGTATTGACGACAACAAAGTCATGGTAATGGCGGTGACTGCTCTCGTAGCAGCCGTCATGACGATTGCCATGGGCATCTGGGGACGATTCCCGATGGGTATCGCAACAGGCCTGGGCATTAACTCCCTGCTTGCCTACGTCGTGGCCCCGACGATGACGTGGTCTCAGGCTATGGGCTTGGTTGTCTGGGAGGGCATCCTCGTCCTGGTGTTCGTCCTCACTGGTGTCCGGGAAATGATTTTCCGGGCCGTCCCGAATTCCTTGCGGTCAGCGATCAGCGTCGGAATTGGTCTGTTCATCGCTTTTGTGGGATTTGTGGATTCCGGCGTGATACGCCGCGGGGTGGGTACCCCTGTCACCCTCGGAGTAGGCGGCAACTTGGAGGGGTGGCCAATCTTGCTGTGCCTGTTCGGCTTCCTGCTGCTGGTGGTGTTGCATCAGCGTCACGTCAGGGGATCCATGCTTATCGCGATCATTGGCACGTCGCTGCTGGGTGTAGTCATTGAGGCCGTGGGAAAGATTGGCGCGCAAAGTGACAAGAACCCCACTGGCTGGACCCTCAATGTGCCCCGTCTGCCTGGAGCTACGGATTTCCGCTGGCCCGACCTGGGCCTGCTCGGTCATGTCGATCTCTTTGGTGGGTTCCTTGCCGACGGGCACTTCCGTATTGGTGTCTTTTTGGGCACCTTGCTGGTGGTCTTCTCCCTCATGCTCGCCGACTTCTTCGACACCATTGGGACGGTTGTAGCAATCGGAGACGAGGCCGGGATTCTTGATGAGACCGGCAATCCTGAGCACCTCAGGGGAATCCTCGTCGTTGACGCGTTGGCCGCAGTAGCCGGCGGCCTTGGCTCGGCGTCGTCGGCAACGGGTTACGTTGAGTCGGCGGCCGGTGTGGGAGAAGGAGCCCGTACCGGGATCGCCTCCATCGTAACCGGACTGGGATTCCTGCTGGCGATGTTCCTGTCGCCGATTGTCTCGATCATTCCGTCTGAGGCAGCCGCGCCGGTGCTCGTTTTCGTTGGATTCCTCATGATGACTCAGGTTACGCACATTGACTGGAAACACGTCGAGGAAGGCTTGCCGGCCTTTCTGGGCATGGTGTTGATGCCGTTCTCCTACTCGATCACTACGGGTATCGGAGCTGGCCTCATCATGTTCTGCATCACTAAGGCCATCGCGGGCAAGGCTCGCAACGTGCATCCGCTACTGTGGGTCGTTGGCCTCCTCTTCGTGGTGTACTTCAGCCAGTCTCTCCTCATGAAGCTGTTTGGCCAGCTCTGAGACCAGTGAGGTGGATGTCTTTGACGGTGTCCGGCTGCCAGACTACTAAGAGGTCTGGTGTCGGGCGGCCCAGGTCGACGGCGAGGTGGCTCCAGCCCGGATATGAGTTGAGGAACTTCAATACGGCGTCAGCCTCACCTCGCCGTGCCGTCGGCACTGTGCCGATGATCTTCGACAGCTCAACCCAGGTGGCCAGTGTTTGCCCGGTGCCGGCGTAACCGATTTTCATGCCGGGTGCTGGGCGTAGTGGAAGCTGTGGGTCCTCACCCATGAGTTGTTTCAACGAGTAGGTGCTTGGTAATCCGGCGGCTGCCAGATCACAATCCAGCTCCTCGGAGCGTGCCACCGTCATGGGGATTTCGGTCCACCCCCACGATAGATGGGTAAGCCATTCATTGACAAGCCGCCAGCACCGTGCCAACCGATCGGATTCGATATAGCGTCCCCTAACGAGGTCTTCGACATCGTTAGGGGTCGGCCATCCGGTTGGCAGCATTGGACCTTCAACATTGGGCTTGTAGAGCGGGTGGAACGGGCTGCGCCACCTCGACCGGCGATGATGGTGAACGGGCACGCTGAAACGAGCCTCGGTCCACTTACGCAGTTTCTTGGCGAGACCCTCGTCGGCCTCGAATATGTCGCGAACTTCGTCGATCGCGATGGCGTTGAGTCTTAACCCACCCATAGCGACAGGGTATAAGACAGCGGGCTGACATAAGGTGTCGTCCATGAATCCACGCTCCCGGCAGCACATCATTAGCGGGGTTCTCATCGTCCTCGTACTTCTCGTTGTGCTGGGCTCCCTGCTGTAATAGGTCGGCCTCGCATGGCAGGATGTGTCAATGTGAGCCAACGATTTCGGACCCGACGTCGCGCTTGCCGAAGTGCGACTGCGTTGCTAGCACTCGGATGCGCTTGGGGGCTATCGGTCGGCCCTGCTGCAGCTGCCGGCTTCACCGTCAACACGAATAGAAAGCTCGGCAAACCCGTCGGTATGGCTGCCGACCTTAATAATGACTGGTACTGGATCACCGACGGTTCCTCGTCGACGGTTCGCTCTCTGCTTGCTGTCGATAAGTCAGGCAAAGAGGCTCACCGGGTGACATGGGAGCCAGCCTTCCACGACGTCGAGGCGTTGTCGTGGGCTCATGGGGTGTTGTACGTTGCTGACATTGGCGACAAAAAAGCTCAACGTCATGGCATTCGGGTAATGTCGCCCACCTCAACGGCAGCTAAGCATTCCACCTATTACGAGTGGATGTTCACTTATCCGGACGGTGCTCACGACGCCAAAGCGTTGTCCGTCAGCCCCAAAGGGAATTTTTACATCATCACCGACGGCCCGCACCCTGCGATTTACCGGGGCGGCCCCCAGGTGAGTCGCACGGAGTCGAACCCGCTAGAAAAGGTAGCGGATGCGCCCGCCGGGGTAAAAGATGCCACATTCCTACCAGACGGGTCACGATTGGCCATACTCACCGACCATGAGGTGCGCATCGTTGACGCTTACTCCTGGAAGACGCTTGCCAATGCGGCCTTTTCCGGGGGGCAGGCCATCACGACAGACACCACTCAAAAAGGTCTGGAGATTGCGACCTCAGGCAACAAGGTGCGGGGGATCAAATTCCCGACAACCTTGACCTCGATCACGCCGACTCGGTCACCTTCTCCGAAAGCCACGGCGGGAGCCACCCAGGCCAGCGGCAAGCCGACATCCAAGGCGCGATCAGGAACTTTTATCGCGGTCATGGGGGCGGTCATAGTGGCGTTGTGTGCCGGCGTCGTTACCTTCTTCCACGGGCGTTCCCGGGACACCACTTGGCGGCACCGTTAGTCGCGGTTGTCTAATAACCAGTCCAGGCATGCCGTCAGAGCTTCGACGTCGCTCGGCTCAATCGAGCTGAAAGTTGCGACTCGGATCTGATTGCGCCCTAATTTGCGGTAAGGCTCGATATCGAGGATGCCGTTGTCTCGGGCACGGCTGCATAGCTGTACGGCGTCGACGGACTTGTCGATATCGATCGTCACAACAACCGGGCTGCGCAGCACCGGATCAGTGACGAACGGGGTCGTCAGAGGGTTGTCCTCGGCCCAGCGGTAGAGAATTCCTGACGTTGACGCGGTGCGTAATGCAGCCCACGCCATACCGCCTTGATCAAGTAGCCAACGGCATTGCGCCTCGAGCATGACGAGGGTGGCCAAGGCTGGAGTGTTAAGCGTCTGATCTGCTCGCGAGTTCGTCACGGCCAGACTCATATCGAGCATCTGGGGCACCCAGCGGGCCGATGAGGTCACTCTGTTCGAGCGTTCGATCGCGGCGGGTGACAGGAACGCAAGCCACAATCCACCATCCGAGGACAGGTTCTTCTGTGGGGAAAAGTAGTAGGCGTCAACGGTTGACATATCCGCCGCGACGCCGCCGGCGGCCGAGGTGGCGTCAACGAGAGTGAGGGAGTCGTCGTCAATGTCATCAGGTCGCCGAACTGGGGCGACGACGCCGGTGGAGGTCTCGTTATGAGCCCATGCGTAGGTGTCGACGCCGCTGACGGCCTTTGGCAGGGCAAGCTCGCCGGGTTCGGCTCGGAATACGGCGGGGTCAGCAAGGAAAGGGGCACGCTGCAGAGCCGAGGAGAATTTTCGCGTGAATTCGCCATAGACGCCGGTGGCAGCTCGTTTTTCCACGAGGGAGGCGGTCGCCATATCCCAGAAAAGAGTGGCGCCACCGTTGCCGAGTGCCACCTCATAGCCGGCTGGCAGATTATACAGTTCGGTCAATTCTTCACGGATCGCCGCAACCACATGACGGACCGGTGGTTGGCGATGGGAGATGCCCATCACTGATCCCGGTTCGGACAGACTGGCCAGCACTTCCCGCCGGATCCGAGACGGGCCGCAGCCGAATCGAGGGTCGGAAGGCAAAAGGTCACGGGGAATCCTCGACTGAGCCATGATCCGATCCTTGCAGATCATGGCGGGCATAGCGGCGGTGTTCACGCTGTGATCGTGTGGCAGGATGAAGGAAACTCGGTTAGGAGGCATTGATGATCACCCGCATTGCTTCTCAGCACGTCGTCGATCGTGATGGCAGTGATTCACCAGCGACTATCACCGTCGAAGCTGGACGCATTAGCCACGTCAGCGAGGGCATTGATCCGAAGGCCGAACTCGTTGACGAGTGGGTCTTGCCCGGATATGTCGACACTCATTGTCACGGTGGGGCTGGTGCTGACTTCACCGATCCTGACCGTGAGGTCGCTCTACGAGCCGTCCGCTACCATCGCAGCCAGGGATCGACAACTCTGTTCGCATCGACGGTGACTGCAGCACTTGACGATGTCGTCACGCAGATTGGGCGGCTTCGCCAGCTCGTCGACCTTGACGAGATCGCCGGCATCCACTTGGAGGGGCCGTTCCTCGCTGAGTCGCGGAAGGGGGCCCATGCCGTTGAGCTGCTGTGTGACCCAGATCCGGTGTCCGTGGATCGTCTCATCGCGGCTGGCAGTTCGGCTCTCAAGATGGTGACTATTGCGCCAGAACGCACGCACGGCTTGGAGGCGGTGGCTACCTTCAGTAACGCGGGAGTACACGCTGCTATCGGTCATACCGAATGTGACAACACCACGGCTAGCGCCGCAGTCGACGCTGGAGCAGACGTCATCACCCATCTGTTCAATGCGATGCCATCCATCCATCACCGAAGGCCCGGTCCGGTGCCGCCGATGCTCACTGATCCGCGCGTGGTTTGCGAGCTCATTTGCGATGGGGTGCATCTGGCCCCAGACGTCATTCGGATGGCGGTGTCGACTGCCGGCCCGAAGCGTATTGCCCTGGTGACCGATGCCATGAGCGCGACCGGTCAGCCCGACGGCGACTACATCCTGGGCCAGCTGCCAGTGAAAGTTGTGGATGGAAGAGCCCGTTTGCTGGCCGCTGACGGTTCGCTGGGAGCGATAGCCGGATCGACTCTCACGATGGGGCGAGCGGTCGAGTTCGTCACTTCCGTCGTGGGTATCCCGTTGGGGCAGGTTGCCGTGATGGCGGCCACAACACCGGCCAAACTCCACGGTTTGGACGAGGTTGGCGTCATCGAGGAGGGCCACTGGGCTGACCTGTGTCTCACTGACGCGAAGGGTCACCTGGTACGCGTTATTCACCGTGGTGAGGCCGTCTGAGGGCCACTACGGGTGATTGAGCACTAAACTTCTTGTGAAGAGGGTCGCTCGGGCGTGAGCAGTGGCGCCCGAAAATTTGTTGATAGTTAGCTTGTCTAATAGGCAGGCGGCTAGCGTCGCCCCTCGGCTGTGAGGGCGGGGAAGAGGTGGACCGTGAGCAGTGAGCTCGTCGACACGACAGAGATGTATCTGCGGACTTTCTACGAGTTACTCGAGGAGGGTGTCGAGCTGCGTCGGGCCCGTATTGTTGAGCGACTGCACCAGTCCGGTCCGACCGTCTCCCAGACGGTGGCTCGTATGGAGCGTGACGGCCTCGTGGTCGTCCAGCCTGATCGCTCCATCTCGCTGACCCAGGAAGGCCACGACGTGGCCCAGACCGTTATGCGTAAGCATCGTCTGGCCGAGTGTCTGCTTACTCAGGTTATTGGTCTTCGTCCCGATCTGGTGCATGATGAGGCTTGCCGGTGGGAGCACGTCATCTCCGGTGAGGTTGAGAAACGTCTTACCGGGCTCCTCGACGATCCTGATGTTTCCCCGTACGGCTGTCCACTGCCGCCGGAGCAAACAGCGTGTCGTCCGGATGGTTCCGCCCGCTTTCGTGACGATTCCCAGCCCCTAGACGAGGTCATTGCCGAGGCTGGCTGCCCGGTTAGCGTGACCGTCATCCGATTGTCGGAGTTCTTCCAAGCTACCGAGGGCAATCTTGCGGACGTCTACGCTGCTGGCCTGTTACCGGGTAAGAGCGTTGAGGTCGATGATGACGCCGACGGTATCCGTTTGACGGGCCCCGACGGTTCTGTGGTCATCGATCCGGAGATCCTCTCGGGTCTGTTCGTCGTCCAAAATTCTTGAGCTGCGGTGACCTTGTCGCGATGAGTGTGCCTCAAATCCTGGGGCCCAGTCAGTTGCTGGCCCCGGACCAGATTGCCACCCTCTGTGAATCGGGCTGGTATGACACCGCCGATTCCATGTTGAGGATGGCGCACGCAGCTGAGTCTGATAATCCTCACCTGGTGCAGGCTGCGGCCGTGACGGCGGCAGCTCGCCGGGTCTTGGCTCTGGACGCCGAGGACTTTCAGGAAATCGGTGACGCTTTGCCCGCTGACCTGAGATCGCGCCTTGTTGACTCTGGTTTTCCGCACCACCCACGGGCCGTAGCGAGGGGAGCACTTGGGAGTCTTTTCCCTCTGTATGAGCTCATGCTCGAGATCCTCGACATCCGGATGCATCGGGAGGAGCCTCAGCAGGTGGTTGTGACCTGCCACATCTTGGGCGAGTACTTGGTGCAGTTGGCCTGGCAGTCGGTCTTAGGTGATGGCGGGGATCCGCTCACCCTGCCTGACAAGGTAGGCGAGAAGTGGGGTGATGATGGTCAAGGCTGTGCTCACACCTCCGCTATGAATGCCACAGCCCGACGCAGCCTGCATGCTGCCCAGGGAGACGAGGAAGGTTATACCTCGTACCTCGATAAGTTCCACTCCCGGCTGGGGGAGGCCCTCGGAGTGTGCGCGATGAATCATGCCACTATCGATGCCGGTGAGCGTCCCGATGTTGGTATCACCTGTCCTGACCCGTGCCAGTGGGTCTTAGCTGGAACTTGGGAGGAGCGCAGAGCCCTTGACGCTCGGGTGCGTCTGGCTCGGATTTATCAAGAGTCCGGCCTGGTCGCCCTGCGTCACCACGCTCCGGTAGGACACTTTTTCGGGGTGCCGTCGGGCAGCGAGATCGGCAATGCTTGGGTGACGACGTGGAACAAACTCAATGAGCAGTGGGCTGACGGTTCCAACCCGATGCTCGACCCATCGGCCCCAGGGTATGGCGTTGACGCGCCTGACGAGGCACTGCCTGGCCTGTCCCGGGTGGTGTCGGTCATTGCAGCGCGGCCGATTCGAGCTGGCCGTTTGCTTCGGGATCTGGGAGACACCGCGATTGCCGAATTGAAGGCAGCTTGACGCGGATCGCGTATTGGTGCATCGGGAATAGCCGGGCGCCTGATGCTGTTGGACGACATATGGGCCGAGGCGCCACGGCGTTGCGGTCGACTGAACCCAAGCAACTACCGGGAGGTACAACGTGGCTACCGTCGCATTGACTAAGGACAATTTCTCCTCGACCATCGATTCCAATGATGTCGTCCTCATCGACTTCTGGGCCTCCTGGTGTGGGCCGTGCCAGCGGTTTTCACCGATCTATGAGGACGCTAGTGGGCGCCACTCTGACGTGACCTTCGCCAAGGTCGATACTGAGGACCAGCAGGAGCTGTCTGCCGGTCTGGAGATCACCTCCATACCAACGATCATGGCTTTCCGTGCCGGATACCTTGTCTTCCGCCAGTCTGGCTTGCTGCAAGGCCGTCAGCTCGATGAGCTTATTGAGAAGGTCAAGGGGATCGACGTCGAGGATCTCAAGAAGCAGGCTGCGGCCCAAAACCAGGGCTGACACCGGTTTTTTCATGCTCAGCTGAAACGCGAGGCTCAGGGCCGGCGGCGGGATGGTAGCGTCCTGCTGTCGGCCCGTCTTCCGTCATACCTCGTTGAGAGACGATGGAGCGGGTCGTGGTGCCGAGCGCATAGGTTCGCCGGCCAACCATGCCGTTCCTAGGAGCTGTCCGTGACATCGAGAATGGAGGTGGCCGAGCTCGTCGAGACGACGCAGCCGGCCGGCCCGAAGCATCGCATAGGTGCGGTTGCCGCAGTCGCTACCCTGGGTTCGCTGTTATTCGGCTACGACACTGGGGTGATTTCTGGTGCCCTGCCGTTTATGTATTTGCCCTATGATGCCGGCGGTCTGGCCCTGACGGTGGGGCATGAAGGTGCCATCGGTGGCACCCTAACCCTTGGTGCTGCTTTCGGCGGCCTCATAGGCGGCATGATGAGCGATCGCTGGGGTCGACGCCATAACCTCCTGACCCTGGCTGTTCTCTTTGTCGTGGGAGCCTTAGGAACTGCCGTAGCTCCCAGCATCTGGGTGATGTATCCCTTCCGGGTGGTGCTCGGATTCGCCGTGGGAGCGGCTTCAGCGACAGTGCCCGTCTACCTGTCAGAGACCTCGCCCAAGCGGGTGCGTGGTCGGATTGTGGCACTCGACCAGTTCATGATCGTCTTTGGCCAGTTGCTGGCTTTCTCTGTTAATGCCGCTATCTCGGCGGCTCAAGGGGGACCCAGCTTGACGGTAACTGCGGATCCGACGGGGCGGCTGTCTCCGGGGACCTATTCCTGGGACACCCTGCAGACCATGACGACCTCCCATGGGGGAGCGATGACCGACGAGGCCTTTCGCGCCTTCTTAGCTCAGCTGTCGATATCCGCAGGATCCGGTGGAGCATGGCGCTGGATGCTCGTGGTATGCACCCTGCCCGCCATCGCGCTGTGGATCGGTATGCGGAAGATGCCCGAGTCGGCTCGCTGGCATGTGAGCCATGGCCAGCTGCGGGAGGCCATCGCATGCCTCAAACAGGTGCGCGTCGAAGGGGTTGATGAGCCGATCGTCGACGAGGTCACTGAGATGGTTGCTCTCAACGGTGAGGGCGGCAGACTCAGCCATCGTCAGCAGTGGGCGGTCGTCATGGAGTCACGCTGGACGCGTCGCCTTCTGCTGGTTGGGATTTTCCTTGCGGTCGTTAACCAGACTACCGGCGTCAATACCGTCATGTATTACGCTCCCAAGGTTCTGGAGTTCGCAGGGATGAGCACCCAGGCGTCGATTATCGCTCAGGTGGCCAATGGCGTCATGTCCGTTATTGGTGCCGCCGCAGGCTTGTGGCTTATCGAACGGTTTGACCGTCGTCACCTGCTCATCTTCGATGTCACCGCGGTCGGTGCGTGCCTCCTTGGTATTGCGGCTACTTTCGGGTTGGCGATTGCTCCTCATGTGGGTAAAGGGATACCGAAGTGGTCACCCATTCTCGTGCTCGTGCTGATGAGCATCTTCATGCTTATCGTGCAGTCCACCAATGGCACAGTGGTGTGGACCATGCTTGGTGAGATGTTCCCGACCCGGATGCGCGGGGCGATGAACGGCGCTGCGGTGTTTTGCGGGTGGCTGGCTAATGCGACGATCACCTGGACTTTCCCGGCCATGCTGGCAGGGTTCGGTGGCGCAGGAACCTACCTGACCTATGGTCTGGTAAACCTTGTTATCGCGTTGGTTCTCGTCAAGATCATGCCGGAAACCAAGGGGCGCTCGTTGGAGGAGATTGAGGTCGAGATGAAGGGGCGCTACGCCTGAGATCGGTCCGATAAACCTCGGTTCACCTTAAGCTGGAACCGCCACGACGCAACCGGGGTACGAAGATTTATCGATGTGCTACGACGACTGCGGATGGAGAGCGCCTCTCCCTGTCAAAAGCAATTTGTATTGCGGCCCCGATAGGATTCGAACCTACGACACATGGTTTAGGAAACCACTGCTCTATCCCCTGAGCTACGGGGCCCTGCCCACACAGGGCCTTACTAGACTAGTCCGACAGGGCTGCCTGGACCAACCGAACCCCATATTGTCATGAAACTGGGTTGTCGATGATCTTGTCGTGCCTGCCGCCAACTTGGCTCACGACGGAGTGGCGCGCTGCTTTGGCGGTGGATTCTTCTCGATAGACTGACGGCGTTTGTTAACACGCAGGGGAGCCAGGATGAGCGAAGAAGGACTTGCGGCCGCACGCCAGAAGATGACCGAGGCAGGTGTCGATCCCGTCGCCATCGAGGTCTTCACCTCCTATTACCACCAGCTCGAGACCGGTGATACCGGGCTCATCCGCGAGGACACGATTTCCCCGCTCACCGATCCGCCACTACTCGACGACGTTGAGGTCAGCGAGGAGCAGGCTGCTGAGGCCCTCGACAAGACCGTCATCATCAAGCTCAACGGCGGGCTCGGAACCTCGATGGGTCTTGACCGAGCTAAGTCACTGCTCGAGGTGCGAGACGGCAAGTCCTTCCTCGACATCATTGCCACCCAGGTGCTCTCGGCCCGCAAAGCTTTCGGCGCGCGACTGCCGCTGATGTTCATGAATTCCTTCAATACCCGCGAGGACACTCTTAAGGCCCTCGAGAAATATCCGGACTTGGCTGTCGATGGCCTAGAGCTCGACTTCCTACAGGATCAGGAACCTAAGCTCGACGCTGAGACCCTCGCCCCGGTTGAGTGGCCGAAGGATTCCTCCCTCGAGTGGTGTCCCCCGGGCCACGGCGACCTCTACACCGCCCTGCTCGGATCCGGCATCCTCGACCATCTACTCGAGGCTGGATACCAGTACGCCTCGGTATCCAACGGTGACAATCTTGGTGCCGTTCCGGACGGTCGTCTCGCAGGCTGGTTTACGGCGTCGGGTGCTCCTTACGCTGCTGAGCTGTGTCGTCGCACCATTAACGACAAGAAGGGCGGCCATCTGGCCATTCGTAAGTCTGACAACCAGCTTATTCTGCGCGATACCGCGCAGACGGCTGAGGAGGAGATGGATTACTTCACCGACGAGCATCGTCACCCCTTCTTCCACACCAACAATCTATGGTTCGACCTTCAGGCCCTTAAAAAGGTGCTAGACGAGCGACACGGCGTGATGGGCTTGCAGATTATTCGCAACGAGAAGACGGTCGATCCGAAGGATTCCTCGTCGACTCCCGTCATCCAGATTGAGTCCGCTATGGGGGGCGCTATCGAGGTTTTCGAAGGCGCCACCTGCATCTGCGTCGATCGGTCCCGATTCTTGCCGGTCAAGACGACCAACGAGCTGCTGCTGCTTCGGTCTGATGTCTATGACCTCGACGATTCCGCTCACCTCGTCAAGACCACCGACCGGACGTGTGCAGTCGATCTTGACAAGGACTTTTACAAAAAGATCGGTGATTTCGACGACCGTATCCCTGAGCCGCCTTCGCTGCGCCGTGCTACCTCGCTGAAGGTCAGGGGAGACTGGGCCTTTGGTTCGGGAGTTGTCGTTGAGGGGGACGCTTCGCTGATCACTGAGAAGCCCCAGGCGGTTCCGGACGGGACCGTGCTCACTGGCGAAATTCCCGGTGTGAAGAAGTGACACCGGATCAGCAGTGTTGGGAGGCGGTGGCCGCAGTCCTGACTGGACAGCGACTTATCGCCCCTGACAAGCCAGGATGGCAGGCCATTGACCTCGTGAAGTGGCTGGCGGAGCAAGGGTGGCCGGCGAGTCGATTGGCGCAGCGGCGTGCTGAATCCCAGCAGGCCGGACGATCCTGGCCCGAGCCGATTCCCGATGACTTGTCCACAGGCCTGGAGTTCGCTCGCTACGGAGCAGTACTAGCGCAGGTGCGTCAGATCGCTGGACTCGATGGGTTGAGTGCCAGGGTGCACCGGGGCGCGGTGGTCATTGGGCCAGACGAAGCTCGTCTGTTGGCCGAACGTCCACCGCATAACGTGCTGCACTGAGCCTGGCAGCTCTGGCGCGCCTTCACTGGACCGGACGAGAGCGTAGTTCGTCGCGGATCTCGATGAGTAGGTCAGCGGTGGTGGGGGCAGCCACGGGTTCATCGTTAGTGCGCTTGAGCTTCTCCGTAGCCAGCTCGATGGGCTTGATGAGCCCGAAGTAGATGACGAGGGACATAACGAAGAAGGAGATGACGGCGGTGATGAAGGCACCGACGTGGACCCCGCCTGGAACCCAGTCGGAGAAGTTCGGCGTGCCGCCCAGCTTGCCGATCAGATCCATGAGGATCGTCGTAAATGATTTGACGACGGTGGAAAATGCGCCGCCAAGGATGAATGCGACGGCCAGTTCAATGAGATTGCCGCGCATCAGGAAGTCCTTGAATCCCTTCACAGAGCTCCTTTCGGGTTGGTGTGCTGCCCGCAGACGTCGGGCCTGCTAAAAACCGTAACGCGACTGGGAAAGCGCTGATACTGCTTCCCGCGTCTGGACAGCTGCAAACTCACTCCACCACCAATCCTAATGGCTGCCCCTGACCAGCCACCGCGATCGCTGCGGCTTCGGCCGATTCGGTGGATACCACGACGAGCTCCGTTGACGGAGATCCCTGGATGAGTCCGCCTCCGCTGGTAGGTAGGCTCCGGATGATGGCACCGCGCGTCAGAACGCGTGGAGTCCCATCTTCGCTAGGACAGACAACGGATATTCGCTGGCCCACCTGCAACATCCCGACCATTGACGAGTCAGCCAAGTGGATGCCGACGAGAGCCTTTCCAGGCCCGACGGCGGACCCGGACAGCACTGTTGAGTTCGTCAAGATTGTCCCCTCGGTGATCCGTACCGATGCTTGACGGCCCTCCACTTGCGCAAGGGTGACTGTCTCGTGAGGGAGAATACTTGGATCGACCCGGATGGTATGAAGGTCAGACCGCTGGATGACGCGACCGCCCTCAATGGCATGCGCGGCGACGATGACCTCACGCCCCGACGACGAGGTTGCCACGCCGGGGGACGCCACTAGGAGCACTGCGAGGGCCGCGAGGATTGCAGCTAGCCCGCGCCGGTGACGGGCCACCATGACGTGCACACGTCGCCGCGCGGTGGGTTTATGGGTACGGCTTAAGCGTCGGGTGTCCTGGGAGTTTTTCGATGTCAGTTTCACACCGACAGTTATCGGCAGGGGAGAGCAGATTTTTCAGTTATCCACAGGACAGTTTTGACATTGCTTGAGCCAAGCTCACGTCAGGAGGTGCTTTCGGATGTCTTCGTCGTCGAGGAAGATGAGGACGAGGCCGGTTCAGACTTCGTTGAGGACTCTGAGGTCGTTGACGAAGAGCTATCCCCGGTGGCTGCCTTTGATGCGCCTTTGGTGTGATTGTCGGTGGAGTAGAACCCTGACCCCTTGAAGACTACCCCGACCGCGCTGAAGACCTTGCGTAGATTGCCCTCGCAGGACGGGCAGACGGTCAGTGAGGGGTCGCTGAACTTCTGCACAACCTCGAGGTCACGACCGCAGTCGTTGCATTGGTACTGGTAGGTGGGCATGATCTCCTCGTTCCGGCGGTATCGGGCGCCTGTCGAATGATAGGCGTGTTACCGGGCACCAGAAAATCGTGGGCTCCCTACTGGCCGAGCAGATGCAGCCCGCTGGGGGTGAGAGCCGCCGTGACGGGCTCGTCCCAGGGGTCGTGGGGCACTTCGTCGAGGATTTCGTCATCATTGACGACCGCCCACACTGGAACGTCACAAGCCCGGTAGGTGAGGACACGGTCGTACCAGCCTCCGCCCACCCCCACACGGTATCCAGATCGGTCGACGAACAGCGCCGAGCACAGCACCACCTCGACCTGGTCGATCGCCGAGGCAGGGAGACTAGGAGCTACCGGCTCAGGGATCTGCCACAGGCCAGTTCGTACGTTCTTGCTGTCATACCATGCCCAGGCCGGTTCATTGAGGGGACGGCCGTGGCCGTCAGTTAGAACGGGTGCCAGAACCTTTTTGCCCATCATGACGAGAGTGTCGGCGAGATCCATGGTGTCCGGTTCATCGCCACGAGAGAGGTAGAGGGCGACCGTGTGGGCCCATAGCAACCGGCTCATGGCATGCTCGGTGCGCCGATCGTCGCGGCTCATCCGCGTTCGGTGATCCAATGCGGCACGATGAGTCAGGCTACGACGTCGCAACTCTTCCTTGCCCGGCTGAGGATCCACTCCGGCGGGTCTCCTATCTGACGGAACATGGTCTGTCGTCACCACCCCATGCTATGCCCTAGCCGAGTCGCTGCCAGGCAGATAGCAGAACGCCCTCTAGGGTGATGTCATGGCGTTCTTCCATAGGAAAAAGCAGGTCGAGGCCCCACAACCCGAAGCGGAACCCCTCGGCCTGCCGGGAGCGCCGGAGACAGATATGTCAGGCCGTCGTTCTGTCGACGATCATCGCGACTACCTGTGCAGCCTGGTGCAGGCCGTCCCCCCAGTAGCCGTAGAGGTGCCCAGAGCCGTCGGTCTGGCTGTCTGCGAGGACGTTCACGCGCCTCACGATGTTCCAGTCGTGACGACGGCGGTTTCTGACGGCTACGCTCTGGACTCAGCGTCGACTCGGATGGCCGGACGCCCAGGTGCCGTTGAGATTCAGGTCGACCGCCGCCCACCTAGCCCGGTAATTCCTGGTACCGCTGTGCGGGTCATGGCTGGATCGCTGCTTCCCGAGGGAACTGACTGCGTCCTGCCGCAGGATTTATTGAATAGCGACGGCGACATTGTGCTGTTTTCTCCGGTGAAGAGATGGGCTGGCACCCGACTTGCGGGCTCGGATTACGGCGCTGGTGAGGTCTTGGTGCGCAATGGGACGATTCTTCACCCCGGCATCATCTCGGTGCTTGCTTCGGCCGGAATCAACGAGGTGTTCGTCCGTCCGCGCCCCAAGGTCGTCATTGTTGCGGTGAGTGCTGATGAGGATCAGCGTGAGGAGATCGAGCGACGGGCGCGGGTCAATGGCGCCGAGGATATTGCCTCTGTTGATGCCACTGCTGCAGCCATCGAATCTGCTACCCGAGCGCTCGACGTGAATGTCACTGTCGTCTCCACCGGCACCTCCAGTGACAGCGAGTTGACCCGGTTGCTGGCGAATGCCGGACGTGGGGCTGATCTCGTGATCGTCACGAGCGACCGGGTAGTTGTCGGTCAGCAGGATCCCGTGTCATCGGTGTTGCCACCCATGGGAGGTACAGACTTCGCTAGGGTGGCGATGGAGCCGGGGGCAAACCAAGTGTTCGCCCTGATAGATCCGGGTTTGGTTCCCCTGATCGTCCTGCCGGTTGGACCTGGGCCAGCTCTCATCTCCTTCATGGCCTTTGTACAGCCCCTGCTGCGTAAATTGTCAGGTCTTCCCCCGGCCGAGAAACTCAAAGCGGAGACGGATCGACCGATTGCGCGGCATCCAGAATCCACCACGTTCGTCCCAGTACGTCTAGCGCGGGTGGGTGGGCGTCCGGTGCTATCGCGAGCCGGAATGGGGGATGTCACCCACGTTGTCGATTTGTCGATGGCCGATGCTATCGCTGTTGTCGGGGCGGGGGACGAACCAGTTCCCACTGGCATGCCGCTGACCTGCTGGCGACTGGGGTGATGTCGTGACCTCATCTCGTCTGCCGTGGGGAGTGTCGATGCCGCGGCATCATCACTGGCCAGTGACTATGCAGGCTGGCGGGGTGGTGCTGCGTCCGCTGCGGCGTGCCGACGAGGCGAGGTGGACGACGACGCGGGAGCTCGATTGGGATTGGCTAGGCCCGTGGGAGGCGACCAAGCCTCCTGGCTCTCATGAGAGGGTTGGTGGCTATCTGACGATGATTTCCCGAAGCCGCCGACGTGCCAAGGAGGGCACGTCGTTGCCGTGGGCAATTGGGTGGGATGATGGTTGGCCGGACCATCCTGCCGTAAATCGAGCCACCACGCCCCTTATCGGGCAAGTGACGGTGTCATCGATCTCGTTGGGATCTGCGATGTCGTGCTCCATGGGCTATTGGGTGGCTTCCGCTCATGCCGGTAAGGGGATCGCGCCGACCGCGGTGGCGTTGGCGTGCGATTACGTTTTCCAGGTCATGGGATTGCATCGCGTCGAGATATGTGTGCGGCCAGAGAATACGAAAAGTTTGCGCGTCGTTGAAAAGCTGGGCTTGACAGAGGAAGGGTTGCGGCCGTCGTATTTGCATATCGATGGCCAGTGGCGCGACCATCGAGTGTTCCGCCTGTTGAATGACGATTATCCTGACGGGGTGCTGCGCAACTATTTGGTCAATCACCTACTTCCAGGATCTGCGGTAGGGGAGAACGAGGACTGAACCACATTGTTGTGATTCGTTTCCCGACACTCCGCGTGTGGTCCCTGCGACACGCCGAAACGGGCCCGTAGCGTGTCACTTGTGGAAGCCCTCCAAGCTGTTCTCATCGTCATTGTCCTCGTGGGGTGGATCGCCTACCTCGTCCCCATGGTCGTCAATCGACGGCGCTCCCAAGAGGTTGCTGATGACAAGCACGAGGACTTTCCGAACACCATGAGTGTGGTGTCCCGGGGCTCTTGCACAGTTACTCCTGACGATACCGGCGAGGATCCTCAAGTGGAGCTGTCCACCCCGTACACGCGGTCTTATGCACGTTGGGACCTGAGGCGTTCATGGGCGGTAGCCGCTCGACGCCGGATGACGACAATGTTGGTGCTATTGGGACTGACGGTGTTGTCGATGGTGCTCGCTATTGCTGACGTGACGCCGTGGTGGCTGGTGGCCGTCTTTGCATTGTTGTTGGTGGGCTTCTTAGTCCTTGCCCGCTGGTCCGTGGTGGCCATGGCCAAGCGTTTCGATCGCAGGTACGCGCTCATCAATAAGGGATGGGACGAGGAGACGGTGGCGTTGGAGGTGAGTGCGAAACCCTTTCCTTCCGAAGACGAGCCCACCTCCTGGACGATCGACCTCGACCGTCCAGTGACGGCCCCGGAAGGCTCGCTGTGGGATGACGTCGTCGTCACTGCTCCGACCTATGTCTCGACACCACTGAGCGCCCGGACGGTCCGCACCATTGACCTATCCGCTCCTGGGCCGGTCCCTGGTCAGGTCGACACCCCTGTCGTTGCCGAGAAGCCGGTCGAGACGCCCGACGATGAGCACGCTGCGGAGGCCCACGAGGGTCCCTCGGGGATTGTTGGTGTCGCCTCAGCCTGAACCGGGTTTTGAGCTGACACAATGTTCCTTGTGTCGTCCGCGCCTCGGGCAGGGATCGCGCGGTGCCCTGGCAGGTTGGCCTTCGGAATTGACGAAGTCTTCGCCCAATCATGCGTCGTATGGCGCGGGGTCGCCAGGGTGTGGTAGCGTAACCGCGTTGTTGGGGCATTGGCGCAGTTGGTAGCGCGTCTCGTTCGCAATGAGAAGGTCAGGGGTTCGAATCCCCTATGCTCCACTCGTAGTCAAAGGTCAGTTCCGCTCGTGGCAGTAGGCGATTCCGCTGCGGGCAGCTGCGTCACCGAAGCACGGTCCGGGTCTGGGGTGAAGCTGAGGGTGCGGGTACCGACGCCGAGAGCGTCGATGACGATGAGTTTTCCCACGGCCGGCGTCCCGATCCCAGTAAGCACCTTCACGGCTTCGGCCGCCATCATTGACCCCACCTGGCCGACGACCGGGCCGAATGTGCCTCCAGCAGCGGCCGACGGTACCGAGTCGCCAGCGGGGACTTCGGGGAACAGATCACGCAACATCGGCCCGTGCCCGGGCCAGAAAACCGACAGCTGTCCTTGGTACTGCAGAATCGTTCCCCAAACCAGCGGGGTTCCGGTGATCTCGGCAGCGTCGCAAGCTAGGTAGCGAGTGGCGAAGTTGTCGGTGCAGTCGAGGATGACGTCATGACCCTTGACGAGGTCGAGCGCATTGTCAGTTCCCAGCCGGGCGACGATGGCCTCCACCAGCAGATGCGGATCCAGTCGTTGCGCCGCATCTTTGGCGCTGAGGGCCTTGGGCCGCCCCACGTCGGCCTGACGGTGGATCACTTGCCGCTGCAAGTTGGACTCGTCAACGACATCGTCATCAAGGATCGTGAGGTGGCCTACCCCGGCGGCGGACAGGTACAGCAGTACCGGGGAGCCGAGGCCGCCAGCCCCGACGACAAGCACCCGGCTGTCTTGCAGTCGGCGTTGGGCCTCCTGCCCGAATCCGGGCAAGACGATGTGGCGGGCGTATCGGGTTAGGTCACGGTCGGTCAGCAATGACCTGGGGCCCAGGTCTGTTACGACATTGTGGCCGCTGGCAGCACGAGGTATCGCCTCGCCCATCGGGTTTGGAAGGCTCACAGGCTGTCGTTCTCCCTCGGGCCGCGGACTCGCTCAGTGATGATCCCGTCGAACGACGAGCTGGCTTGCGCCAGACGCCGACGAGGGATGCGTCCCGATGTGCGAGCCGCCCGTCCAGCCGCCACAGCCATCTTCATCGCCTGGGCCATGCCCACCGGATTGTGGGCACGGGTTACGGCCGACGCCAGGAGTACCGCGTCGCACCCCAGTTCCATGGCCAAGGCGGCCTCCGAGGCTGTGCCGACCCCGGCGTCTAAGATGACGGGGACGCTCGCCCGATCGACGATCAACTCGATATTGTGCGGGTTGAGGATGCCTAACCCGGTACCGATCGGGGCGCCGGCCGGCATCACCGCAGCACAACCGAGGTCTTCCAGCCGCATAGCGATCGCTGGATCGTCATTGGTATAGGCCAACACGACGAAATCATCGGCCACGAGTTGTTCGGCGGCGTTCACGAGCTCAACGGGTTCGGGCAGCAGGGTGTCTTCATCAGCGATGACCTCGAGCTTGACGAGGTTGGTATCCAGGGCTTCCCTGGCCAGTTTCGCGGTGAGGATGGCGTCTCGCGCTGTGTAGCAACCAGCCGTATTCGGCAGGGCGGTGATCTGGTGGCGTTGCAGGATCTCAAACACGGACTGACGAGCCCCGGCGGCGAATCGACGCATAGCCACGGTCGTGAGTTGGGTCCCCGAGGCCACCAGTGCCCGCTCGAGGGTGTCCATGCTCGTGCTACCGCCGGTGCCCATGATGAGTCGGGATGTGAGCTTCAGGCCACCGATGCGCAGCGGTTCGTCGGGGTTCGGCGCAGCTTTGTCGTCACAGTTCACTATGGTCTGCTTCGCGTCCGCTTCTTCCGTCATCATCCGCCCTGTACTGCCGTCACAACGTCGATGGTTCCTCGTACCGGGGTTGTCGCCCACTGTGAGCGACGTATCACGGCCCCGTCCACGGCCACTGCAATCCCCAGCGGCGAACCATTGATGGTCCGCCCGTCGGCTCTTAGCGCTTTGCCGGTACGGGCACTAACCAGATCGAGAATCGTCTCATCGCCGCTGTGAGCATACGGTTCTCCGTTGATCATCGTGGTGGTGTAGCGGCCGTGGTTGGGCGCCATGTGATCGCCATTGTTTGTCGTCATGATGACTCCTTACCGGTTGCAGAATCGGAATGGGTCGACCGCTGCGAGGAGGGCCGAATTGTTGTCCTTCTCGGTGCCGCAGACGACATCTGCGCCAATCTTTGAGCCGATTGCAGCCAGGAGAATGCCGTGCCGGAAGTATCCCATCGAGACAGTGAGCCCATCGCCTACCTGTCCGATCATGGGCACGTCGTCGGGGGAACCAGGACGGGCCTTGGCTGTCATCTCGTAGATCTCGCAGTCGAGAATTCCGGGTACTAAGCGGTGGGCGTCGCGCAGCAGCTGGTGAACACCCTCGGCACGCACTCCGATCATGTCGTCTTCTCGAGTCGTCGCGCCTAGGACGATGGTGCCGTCGGTGCGCGGGACGATGTAGACGGCACGGCCCTGAACGACGCCGCGGATGGTCCGTGTGACCAATGGCTGCAGGGGCTCGGGGACGCGAAGTCGCAACACCTCACCTCGTACTGGGCGCAGCAGGTCAGTGAGAGCGTGCGGAATGCCGGTGATTGCGCCAGTGCCCACCCCAGCGGCGAGTACGACGTGATCGGCGTAATACTTCCGGCCGTCAGCGCCACCCAGGCCGATCGCACGATGATCCTTATTGAAAAGTACCTCACCGGCTCGGGTGGGTACGACTTGGTCACCAAGGATCTCGAGAATGGCACCACACAGCTGTCGGGGATCAACTTGGTGGTCGCCGGGAATGTCGACTGCCCCGACGAATCCTGGGCCCAGTGCGGGTTCCGCAGCTCGCGCCTGGGACACACTAAGCCGGTTGACTGTCATGCCCATCCGGTGCTGGAGCTCGAGCAATTCATTGAGGGTCTGGCGGTCGGCGGAATCTCCGGCGCAGACAAAGGTGGAGCTTTCCAGATACCCGATGTCGTGGCCAACATCGTCGGCTATGGCGGCGGCGAAGTCGCGGTAGATCCGGCCCGACTCCACCATGAGGGGGTAGAGGGTCGGCTGGTCCCAGACGACCTCGGAGACCGGGGCGAGCATCCCGGCAGTAGCGAAAGTGGCACCGGAAACTGGGGCGTCGTCTAGGACGGTGACCTCGATTCCGCGACGACGCAGTTGCCAGGCCGTCGTCAGGCCGATGATTCCGGCTCCAGCGATGACAACTGAGGAGGGGCGACCACGCTCTGACGGTGGAATAGTCGAAGCCTTGGTGGCGTGACTGTGGCTCTTCTTATCGGCGTGACCCACGGCAGTGGATCCAGCGAACTCTGGTCGTGTGGCGGCAGTGCCCACAGTGTGTCCTCCCTTCGGCGGCATGACCCGCATCAGGTAAAAGCGGTCGGCGAATGTGCCCTCTCAGCCGCATCCTGTTCCGTGCGGCTCCCGCGGAAACTTCTCCCATCATAGGCCTCGTGGGATCTGGGCTCGTGACCCCGGCGTCCGGCTTTAGTCGGGCGGTGCGGTGGTACGGTCATATGCCGCTACCGTGTCACGATTTGCGGGGAATAAAACATCCCGGTTATAGCCAGTTGTTTTTGTGGAATATGACATAAAGAATTCCGCTGCTGGCCACCATGGCGAGTATGCAGTATAGGTAGCCGAACCTCCAGTGTAATTCTGGCATGTTGTCAAAGTTCATGCCATAAATCGACCCTATGAGAGTGGGCACGACGAGGATGGCCGCCCATCCCGAGATGATCTTGAGATCCTCGTTGGAGCGTTGGTCGACCAGGGTGGCGTTGACGGTAAGAATCTGGGTGAGCAGCTCCCGAATGTCGGTGATTTGTGAGGATATTCGGGCTAGGTGGTCAGCGACATCGATCAGGTAGGCCTGCAGCTCTGGAGGAACTTGGTGTTTGGCCGATCCGGCCCTGAGCGCAGCGATGACCGGGATGAGCGGGTTAGTGGCGTGCTGTAGGTCGATGGCTTCCCGAGACAGGCGGTAGATGCGCTCCGGGGCTGCGGAGTCCCCACTGAACACCTGCCTCTCGATCTGCTCGATGTCGAACTGAATGCCGCCGATGACAGGGAAGGTCTGATCGACGACGCCGTCAAGGATCGTGTACAGCACCGATTCAGGACCGTGACGCAATAGTTCCGCCTCCGTGGGCAGGCGAGGGGTCCACTTGAGGCTCGACAACTCGTCGGGTATGCGCTGCATGATGACGACGACGCAGTTGCGTTGCTTAATGACTTCGGCCTCGACAAAGGCGACGTCCTCAATTGAATCGATATAGAACGGCGGATGCAGCACCAGGAACAGAGCCTCGCCATGGCGTTCGAGCTTGGGACGTTGATGACCTTCGGCGAGGTCCTCAGCCAGCAGCGGATCGAGGCTCATGAGATCAACTAACCGCCTGATCTGCGTGCGGTTAGGACTCTGCTCGACGATGATCCCTAGACGTTCGGGATGGCCGTCCAACCATGACAGAGTGGTTTCGACGTCAGGCTGATGCTCCGGATCAGCCGGAGCTCCCTGCTCGAACCACTTGATATCGACGATGCCTGGTTTGGTGTCGGCGATCGGGCCGGTCACCACTGGTGAAGTTCCCCCATGTGTCCTCGCGCTTGTTGACGCAGTGTTCCTGGATTGGAATGTTGGTGACATTGATCGCCTCCTTTAACATCTGCCTGGCAAGCCTACTGCGTACAGCGTCAGTCGCCGTCGTCGTGACCGCGGCCGCTAGGGGCGTCGTCGTCGACGTACATGCCTGGGGTGTCCAGGATGATGGTGGTGCCGCCGGCTGCGTCGGACAACTCGCTGGGGGCCAGCCACTTGGCTAGATGGTAGACACCGACGGTGACGATGGTGCCTAGAGCGATGCCGCCCAAGGTGAATGACTCGCTGAACTTCAGCGACACGTCTCCGACGCCGATGATGACCCCAGCGGCCACCGGGACGAGGTTCACTGGGTTGCCGAAATCAACCTCATTTTCCTTCCAGATTTTCGCCCCGAGCAGACCGATCATTCCATACAGGACGACGGTAATGCCGCCCAGGACGCCGCCGGGGGTTGCCGAGATGACAGCGCCAAATTTGGGGGAGAAGCCGAACAGGATCGCCACGACTGCCGCTACCACATAGGCGGCCGTCGAGTACACCCTCGTGGCGGCCATGACACCGATGTTCTCCGAGTAGGTGGTCGTCGGGCCGGCACCCAGGAAGGTCGCCAGCATCGAGGTGGCACCATCGGCAGCCACCGCCCGTCCAACCTGGTGGTCGAGGTCTTTACCGGTCATCTCGGCGACGGCCTTGACGTGGCCGGTGTTCTCAGCGATGAGGGCGATAACCACTGGCAGAGCTAGCAAGATGAAGGCCAGGTGGAAGGCCGGCAGGTGGAATCCGACGACATTGGTTGATGCGTAATGGGATCCGTTGTGGGCCTGAGGTAGGTATTGCCAGTTGTCCAGGTTCGTCACCGGAGGCAAGCCGATCCATCCGGAGTTGTGCACCGCCGACCAATCTACCCGTGGGGCGACGCTGTTATCGGAGCGGTGCAGCGGGCCGAATACGAGATCTTCGATCCACGACAGCAGATAGCCGATAACTAGGGCTAAGAAGATGGCGATCCGGGACACGAATCCGCGCGGTCCCACCGACAGTGCGATGACGAGCAGCATGACGATGAGTGCGGTCCACTGATCGGTAGGCCAGTAGGTTTTGGCAACGACCGGGGCGAGGTTGAACCCGATGAGCATGACGACGGCGCCGGTCACCGTCGGCGGCAGAACCTTATGGACTATTCGAGATCCGGCAGCCTGGATGATGATGCCGCAGATTAGTAAGGTCAAACCGACGCACAGCAGGGCGCCCGAGACATCATTGGGTTTACCACCCGAGGCATATATAGCGGTCGCCACTCCAGGGAAGGCGGCCGACGAGCCGAGATAGGACGGTACTTCATGCTGGGTGACGAAGATAAACACGAGGGTCGCCACGCCCGACATCATGACCGCCAACTGCGGGTTGAGACCCATGAGAACGGGAAAGACGAAGGTCGCCCCAAACATGGCCACGACATGCTGGGCACCTAGGCCGATGGTACGGCCCCACCCAAGTCTCTCGTCGGGAGCCACCACCTCACCTGGTTCTAGTACACCGTGATTGTGCAGTTTCCAGATCATGGGTGTCCTTCCGGGGTCGGCTCCCTTCCGGAATCTCAGCGTATCGGTCGGGTAGGCGTACCCGTCCAGGGCCCCGATAGGTGGCTTAAATCCACGAGTGGAACCACATTCTCGCCAGCCATGCCTTTCGGGTCATGAGACCGTCGGTGAGGATCGGGTAAATGAAGGCAAAGTCTGCGGCGACCAGAACCATAACCGTGCCCACGACAATCGCGCCGATGCGTCGTCGGCTTGTAGCCCTGGCTGGTCCGAGGATCTGACCGAGCCAGATCGCCAGGATTGTCACGGTGAACGGGATGATGCAGATCGCGTAGAAGAAGAACAGCGGGCGATCGTCGTAACGGAACCACGGGATCCACGTCGACATCATCGCGACGATCGGCAAGGTGAACCGCCAGTCACGGGCGAAGATCCACCAGATCACCGCAGCTGCCAGGGCAATGGCCGCGAACCACCACAGCACGGGGGTCCCGGTCGCAGAGATGACGCGCAAGCAAGTATCGCCGACGGCCTGGCAACCCTGCTGACCGGGCTTGATGCCGTTGACGGCGTCGACGCCCAGTGGGCGCTGGTTTACCAGCCACCCCGACGGATTCGAGGCATAGATGTGGGTTTGCGTCATCATGTACGAGCTGGTGTGGAAGTCGTATATCTGCTGGTGGTAATCCCACAGCGCGGCCAAAGGCCTCCCAACCACCTTTGACAGGGCTGGATTGGGGGTCGGACCAGCCCACGACTTACCGAAAACCATGTGCGGGTAGGTGGCCAGCCATTTCGCCCAGGTGGCGAGGTACGTCAACAGTGCGACGACGACGAGGTACACAAAGGCGGGCACCCCGTCTCGGAGGAAGGACCACCACGCCTTCGTTCCGGCGCCGGCTAGACGACGTGCCGACCAGTCCCAGATGACACTAACGATTCCCATGGTCGCCAGCACGAACACGGAGTTCCACTTCGTGCCACAGGCCAGGCCGAACATGATGCCTGCGACCAGACGCCAGGGTCGCCACCCCAAAACGGGGCCGAAACCTCCGTCAAGATGCGGATTGCCAATGGTGCGCAAATGATCAGCCAGTCGGTGACGGAACCAGTCTCGGTCGGCCGCTACCGCGGACACACCTGCCACCAGAAAGAAGGCCTGGAAGATGTCGAGCAGTCCAATCCGGCTCATGACGAAGGCCAAGCCGTCGA
Organism: Cutibacterium namnetense; assembly: GCF_001642025.1. Classification (GTDB taxonomy): domain Bacteria; phylum Actinomycetota; class Actinomycetes; order Propionibacteriales; family Propionibacteriaceae; genus Cutibacterium; species Cutibacterium namnetense. The sequence continues at coordinate 599,768 of NZ_LWHO01000001.1, forward strand.
GGGCGAGCAAGATGCCGGCAATGGCACCCACCATGGTCGAGCGGGAGAGGCGTCGAGCCAGCCGGATCGTCATGAGGACGAGTAAGGAGCCAAAGACCACCGAGCCGAACCGCCAACCGAAGGAGCTAAATCCAAACAACTGCTCCCCGGTCGCGATGAGCCATTTGCCGACTGGCGGGTGGACAACGAACTCGGCGTCTGGAGTCCAGGTATTCGTGACTCCGCGCACGATGTCGGCATTGGCTTTGGCGGCGTCAGGCCAGGTGGCTTCGTACCCCTGATGGAGCATCGTCCAGGCGTCCTTGGGGTAGTAGGTCTCATCAAAGATGAGGTTGTGGGGGAAGCCGACGTTCCACACGCGCAGCAGGAAGGCCACCATGGTGATGAGAGCCGTGATGATCCAGCTCGTATACTCGTCGGTCATCCGACCGTCATCGAGGCGTTCGATGGGCGACAAGGATCTTCTCGTTGCTGGCACAGTGCCATGATAAAGGGTTGGTCGGACGTCATGGTCGGTCCGCCGTGGGACGATAGCTCGGTGAGCAAGACACAACCGGGACGAGTCATCCTGGCAGGCACCCCGATAGGCGACCGTCGTAGCGCCTCGCCTGCCCTCATCGAGACCCTGCGGGATGCCCGCATCATTGCCGCCGAGGACACCCGTCGGCTGCGTGACCTGCTGCGCCGCCTCGACGTCGAGACTTCCGCCCGCGTGGTGTCCTACTTCGAAGGCAACGAGACCGCGCGCACGTCCGAACTCATCGACTGTCTTCTCGACGGCGACGATGTCGTCGTGGCTACTGATGCGGGGATGCCTTCGGTTTCAGACCCAGGGTACCGACTTGTCATCGCGGCTATTGAGCACGGCATCGTCGTCACCTCAGTGCCCGGGCCAACCGCCGTCACGACCGCCCTAGCCATCTCCGGGCTACCCACTAACCGGTTCTGTTTCGAAGGGTTTCTGCCGCGCAAACCGGGGGAGAGGCGTCGTCGGTTGGGCGAGCTGGCTGAGGAGCCACGCACCGTAGTTCTCTATGAGGCTCCGCATCGGCTCGCTGATCTTCTTGACGACGCCGCCGAGATCCTTGGTGTCGATCGACGGGCTGCGGTGTGCCGGGAATTGACGAAGACTCACGAGGAGGTTCGCCGCGGCGGCTTGGGGGAGTTGGCTGAGTGGGCCCGTGAGCATGCCCGCGGGGAGATCACGGTTGTCCTTGAGGGAGCCCAGGGCACCATCGTCAGCATTGACGAGGCTGCTGAAATGGTCGCACAGCTCACCGCTGACGGCCTCAAACGATCTAAAGCCGTCGCCCAGGTGGCCCGCGCCACCGGAGTCGACCGCCACGAACTCTACGACGTCGCGCAGCAGGCTTTGGCCACCGACAAGGAGGAATCGTGAACGAAGCCATCCGTGAGGTGCTGGGAGATGCCGGAGCACCGCCCCTGCCCGAGCCGCTGGCGGGTTCCATTGTGGACTCCCATACCCACTTGGACACCGTGAATGACATCGTCGGCATCGAACCGGCTATCAGCTTGGCGGCCGCCCGTGAGGTCGGGGTGACCCGCATCGCTCAGATTGGGTGTGACGTCGAGGGGTCCGAGTTCGCTGAGGAGCTAGCGCGGACGCACAAGAACATTATCGCTGCGGTCGCCATCCATCCCAACGACGCTGCCCGTCTCGGCAGGAAAAAGATAGGCGATGCCTTGAAGCGGATTGACGAGCTTGCCGGCGTCGGCAACCACGTCCGCGCCATCGGTGAAACCGGTATTGACCATTTTGGGACCATCGACGCCGACGGTCAGGCCTTGCAGCGCGAGGTCTTTGCCGCCCATATCGCCATGGCCCATACCCATAATCTCACCCTGGCGATCCACATGCGCGATGCCCGTAATGGTGGTGAGGGCGACGGGTCGACCTTGGGCCGTCAGGCTCACGATGACGTCATCGACATCCTCAATGCGGAAGGCTGGCCCGATCGGGTTATCATGCACTGCTATTCGTGTGACGCTGACCTGGCCCGGATCTGCTTGGATCACGGGGCGTACCTATCGTTTTCCGGGACCATCACTTTCAACTCGGCCGGCCCGCAGCGCGATGCCCTGGCAATCGCGCCAGATCATCACATCCTGGTAGAGACTGATGCGCCTTTCCTTACTCCCGCCCCGCGGCGAGGTAAGCGCAACGGGCCGTACCTGCTGCCTCACACGGTACGTTTCATCGCCAAACAGCGTGGGTGGGATGAGGCCCGTGCCTGCCAACAACTAACCGATAATGCTTTTGCTGCCTACGGAGGTGCCTGGTGAGTGAGACCGGCCTGCTCAATCCGGCGTCGATCCGACGCATTGCTGATCAGATCGGTCTGCGACCGACGAAGGCTCGAGGACAAAATTTCGTCCACGACGCCAACACGGTGCGCCGGATAGTCTCCTTGGCACAGGTGGGTGCTGAGGACCGAGTTATCGAGGTCGGTCCTGGACTGGGGTCGCTCACCTTGGGGCTGTTGGAGACCGGTGCGGAGGTCATCGCCGTTGAGATCGACGAGGTGCTGGCCAGCCAGCTTCCCCATACTGTCGCTGAGCGGATGCCGGATGCTGCAGATAGGTTGGAAGTCGTCGTGTCCGACGCCCTTGACGTCCAGGCCGTCCCTGGCCCGCAACCTACCGCCTTGGTGGCGAATTTGCCGTATAACGTCGCGGTCCCGGTGTTGCTGCACATGCTGGCGGTCTGCCCGCAGTGGAGCACCGGCGTCGTCATGGTGCAGTCGGAGGTGGCCGACCGGCTGGTAGCCGCTCCCGGTTCCAAGATCTATGGGGTTCCCAGCGCCAAGTTGGCATGGTACGCCGAGGCGAAGCGGGTCGGAAACGTTCCCCCGACGGTCTTCTGGCCAGTACCTAATGTGGAATCTGGGTTGGTTCGGATTACGAGACGACGTCCTCCCCAGGTCGATGGACGGGACCCGCGCGCCACCCGCTCTCAAGTTTTCCGGGTTGTCGACGCGGCCTTCGCCGCTCGCCGCAAAATGCTGCGCTCGGCCCTAGCCGGGCTATGCGGTGGATCGACGGCGGCTGCCGAGCTCATCACTGCCGCAGGAATTGATCCGACGGTGCGCGGCGAAGCCCTCGACATTGGCGATCTGGCCCGCGTCTCGGAGTCCCTAGCCCAGGCGGGTATCCTCGCCGATCCAAGTCAGGTGTGAACTTCTGCCGGTACGGTAAGCACATGGTGATGATGGACGATCCGTTCGACTTGCTCCGGCCGACGACCGTGACGGTGCGGGTCAGCGCCAAGGTCAATTTGGCGCTCGGGGTTGGCAGCCTTGCCCCCGACGGGTTTCACCCACTGGCAACTGTGTTCGAGGCTATCGGTATTTACGACGAAGTGACGGTGACTCGTCGCGAGGATTCGCGCATCACCCTCACTGTCTCGGGAGCGGACGCCGATCAGGTTCCCACTGACGAAACGAACTTGGCCTGGCGGGCTGTGGAACTCGTTCGTGAGGAATTCGCGTCAGGATGGGGGCAACGCGGCCATGGCATCGACATTCATATCGATAAGTCGATTCCGGTTGCGGGTGGAATGGCTGGCGGATCGGCTGACGCTGCGGGCGCCCTCATGGCCGCGGCTGCGCTGTGCCGGGCCACCGATTCCCCTGAGGAATTGCAACCGTTAGCTGCCCAGCTCGGCTCTGACGTGCCCTTCTGCCTTACCGGTGGAGTGGCTCTAGGGCGAGGCCGAGGAGACCGTCTTGCACCAGTGATTTGTCGAGGGCGTCATTGCTGGGTATTTGCGACGTCAAATCAGGGGCTGTCCACCCCGGCTGTCTACCGACGTTTCGATGAGTTGGGCGGTAACCCTGGGGGAGAAGCGGTGCCCAATGATCTCATTTCGGCCTTAACCCGCGGTGATCTTGATGCTGTCGCTGCCAGCCTGAGCAATGACTTACAGGCCGCTGCCATTGATCTTCGGCCCGAACTTGAACAGGTGCTGACAGTGGGGCGGGAGGCTGGCGCGCTGGCTGCTGTGGTTTCTGGATCGGGGCCGACCTGCGCCTTCCTCGTCCGGGACACCGCTGGCGCCAAGAAGGTCAGTGCTGCTGTATCCAATCTGCCTCAGGTCCATCGCACCCGAACTGCCCGCGGTCCAGCGGTGGGAGCGCAACTCCTGCCTGGGCCGGTGGGGAGCTTCGCATGACGGACTTACATCGCAACGCTTCGCACCAGAGCTCGCTGCGCAAAGACCCGGTGGACGGCATCATTGCGGCGTGGGCTAGGGAGCGGCCTGACCTGCCCGTCGAGGTGATGGAGGTGTGGTCGCGCGTCACGAGGCTCGCCCGTCGTCTGGACCGTGATCGCGCCAAAGCGTTCTCGCAGTGGGACCTTGAAGGCTGGGAATTCGATGTGCTAGCTGCGCTGCGACGCTCTGGTGAGCCATACCAGCTCAGCCCAGGCCAACTCCTCAGCGAGCTTGAGGTGGCATCGGGGACGATGACGAACCGCATCACACGGCTTTCAGATCGCGGACTGGTGCGTCGTCTTCCCCATCCCAGGGACGGGCGTGGAGTTATCGTCGAACTTACCGATGAGGGGTGCGAGCGGGTTGATGGAGCCCTAGCGGCATTGCTGGAGTCTGAGGGGCGCTTGCTCGAGTCAATGGATGCCCAGGTTGTCGAACAGGTGGGTCAAGGTTTGCGCGCCGTGCTGGCCCGTCAAGAAGAATTGGATTGAGGGTTTTCTCTTTGGGCGTGACGGCTGAGACGTGGGCTCTCCGAGAGACGAGCAAGCCCGTTGAAAGCCAGGTCAACCAGGTGGGCAGCAACGACTTCCTTGGCTGGTTCACGGCTATCGAGCCAGGCCTGCCCGGTCATGCCAACCATGCCGGTAAGAGCTTGGGCATACAGGTAGGAGTACGAGGCGTCGAATCCGTGACGGTCAAAGTTGTCGGCGAGTATCCCCTCAGCCCATGACGCGACGTCGGAGAGAATTGACGCGTACGAGCCGGTGGTTGAACCGACCGAGGAGTCTCGCGAGATGATCCGAAAACCGTCTGAACGGTCATCGATGTAGTCCAGCAAGGCCAGTACTGCTGACTCGAGGGTGCGTTTTGGGCCTTGCCTTGGGCGGGCCATGGCGGCATTGAGAGAATCTTGCAGGTGGCGCACCTCGCGGTCTACCACGACGGCGTACAGCCCATCCTTAGACCCAAAATGCTCGTAGATGACTGGTTTGGAGACTCCCGCGGCGGCGGCGATCTCCTCGACGGAGGTCCCCGCCACGCCATTGTCCGCGAAGAGGCGACGCGCCACGACGATGAGCTGTTCACGACGTTGGCCACTGGTCATCCGCGCCCGGCGGCGCGGGGATGACGGCTGGGAGGCGAACTCCGACGGCATGATATTGAGCCTACTGGGCGTCGCCGCATGGCCGAATCGCGATGCATGCTCTATGGTTATGGGGACTCGGTTCGCCGAGCGTTCCCCGGTTGGTCTGTCGGCAGGGCCCGCCTGACTTTGAATCAGGACTAGCGACGCAGGTTCGACTCCTGCCCGGGGAGCTCGCTCATCGTGCTCCCCACAGTGCGATGCAGCCGAGTGACGGCTAGAGTAAATCTTGCATGCCGCATCCGAACCTGGGGGAGCACCGTGACGCCGAGCCCGTCCACTGACCGAACCGAGATCGACGGAGTGGCCGCCGTCATCGTGTTGGCTGCCGGCGGCGGCACTCGTATGAAGTCGACGAAGTCTAAGTTGTTGCACGAGGTTGCTGGTCGGCCAATGCTGTCGTGGGCGGTCGGGGCAGCTCGCGGACTTAGCCCGGAACATCTCGTCGTGGTCGTGGGGCATCGTCGCGAGCAGGTCGAGGCTCATCTTGCTGAAGATGCCCCCGACGTCACCACCGCCGTCCAGGCTGAGCAGAAGGGTACTGGTCACGCTGTCGCGTGCGGTCTCCAAGGATTAGGCGAGCTCCACGGTGAGGTCGTCGTCACCTACGGTGACGTCCCCATGCTCACCGGGCAGACCCTCCAGCAGATGGTTGCGGTCCACCGTGAGCGCCGCAACCTTGTGACCGTTCTGACGGCCGAAGTTGAGGACCCCACGGGTTACGGACGCATCCTGCGTGACGGAGAAGCTGTCGTGGGCATCGTCGAGCATAAAGACGCCGACGAGGTCCAGCGAGCCGTCCGTGAGATCAATTCCGGTATTTATGTTTTCGATGCCGAAGCCTTGCGCGATGGCGTTTCCAAACTTTCTAACGACAACGTTCAGGGTGAGTATTACCTCACCGACGTCGTCACCATGGCTGCTGACGGCACGGTCGAGGTTCCTGGCCGCGGTCGCGTTGGTGCCTTCCGTATCGATGACGTGTGGCAGACTGAAGGGGTTAACGACCGGGTTCAGTTAGCCCGTATGAACGCTGAGGTTAATCGCCGTATCGTCACTGGATGGATGCGCGCTGGGGTCACCGTCGTTGACCCCATTTCGACGTGGATCCAGCCGGATGTTGACCTTGCCAATGACGTCACTTTGTACCCTGGGGTTTTCCTCAGCGGGGCCACTACTGTTGGTGCTGGGGCCACGGTTGGCCCGGAGGCCACCGTTACCGACTCGGAGATACGTGAGGGGGCCACCGTCACCCGTTCTGAGGTCACCCTTGCGGTTGTCGGTGAGGGAGTGCGGGTTGGCCCGTTCTCCAATATCCGTCCTGGCTCTGTACTCGATCGTGACGCCAAAGTTGGAGCCTTCGTCGAGACCAAGAACACCCACGTCGCAACCGAAGCGGCCATTCCCCACCTGGCCTACGTTGGCGATTCCGAAGTAGCCGCAGGATCCTCCGTCGTTGCGGGATCCATCCTCTCCCGGGAGTGTGCAGCTCCCGCCACCGACTCGGACAGCACGTCCGACAGCCAAGACGACACCCCGAACCCGGAGGCTGACCAGTGAGTGGAACCACCCGTCCGAACAACAAGCATCTCGTGATCTGCTCAGGACGGGCCTATCCCGAACTTGCTGAGCAGATTGCTGCCGAGCTCGGCGTCGAGCTTGTCCCGTCGCGTCAGGTTACGTACGCGAACTCGGAGATTTACGTGCAGTTCCAGGAATCTGTGCGCGGCTGCGACGCCTTCGTCATCCAATCCCACAGCGCCCCGGTGAACGAAGCCATGATGGAGCAGCTCATCATGATTGATGCGCTCAAGAGGGCCTCGGCTAAGCGCATCACCGTGGTTTCTCCGTTCTATCCCTACGCCCGTCAGGACAAGAAACATCTGGGCCGCGAGCCCATTTCAGCCCGCCTCATGGCGGACCTCTATCAGGCTGCCGGAGCCGACCGCATCATGTCAGTCGATTTGCACGCAGCCCAGATTCAGGGATTCTTCGATGGTCCGGTTGACCACTTGTGGGCCCTTCCGGTGCTTGCCGACTACGTTGTCTCTAAATATGACAATTCCGACATGGTCGTCGTCTCCCCGGACGCCGGACGGGTGCGCTTGGCTGACATGTGGACCGACAAGATCGGCTGCCAGCTGGCCATCATTCATAAGCGTCGTGACCCAAGCAAGGCTAATGAGACGACCACCCATGAGGTTGTCGGTGAGGTCGAGGGTAAGACCTGTCTGTTGGTCGACGACATGGTCGACACCGCAGGCACGATGTGCCAGGCTGCCTTAGCCCTCAAGAAGCACGGTGCCAAACGAGTTATCGCCGCAGCTACCCACCCGATTCTGTCGGATCCCGCCGCTGAGCGCATCAATAACTCCCCGATCGAGGAACTCATCGTCACCAACACTCTCAAGATTCGCGACGACATTGACATTCCTGCCATGACCTTGCTGTCCATCGCCCCGCTCATCGCTAAGGCGATCCAGGAGGTCTTCGAGGACGGGTCTGTGACGAGTCTGTTCCGCTGAAGTCAGCTTTTTTGGGGGGCGCAGCGTCGCGCCCCTTCTCGTCGGTCCGAATGGCCCTTTCGCCTGATACTTTCTTTTCGTCAAGGTCAGATCTTGGCCGGAGTTGCGCTGTTCCAATACCCCTCGAGTGGCACCTTCGGCCTGCCTCGATTGGAGGGAATATGTGGCCCATTAGGACGGTGAGGGCCTGTTGCGCAGGGGCCGTGGCGACAGCGGTTGCCCTGGCTGGTTTTGCAACGGGCGGGGCCCACGCCGCAGGAACTAGGGAAACGAGCAAGCCGCAGGCATATCCAGTTCCTGGTCTTTTTCATCCGTGCAGTGGTTCTGTGACCCCTGATTGGCACTACGGGGAGACGAACCGCCACTACCAGTCTGACGGAACCCTGCAGTTCACGAACCGAACCGATCATGCCGTCGACTACACCGCCAGCGTGAAGACATCCACCAACCACAAGATCGATTCCAACTCAGTAGCCAAGCTTCCCCCGAAGTGGAACACCACCCTCAAGACCGAATTGGGGATTGTTGCTTCCAACGGGTGGCAAGACAAGGAGACGTTCGGACCTGTCAAGCTCGGCCCCGGAGAGTCGTTCCGAGTTGAGTACGGGGTCACCCTCAAGAACTTCGTAGGCATGTTCCTGGGATGCCGGGACGGATATTTGCAGCCCAGCGGTGGGGCTGGTGTCATTCAGGGCACCGCGCCAGCCGAGCGATACGCCTACGCTCTTGTCATCCACAAGGACGGTTCCATTTCGGATCGTGCCTTGTCCATCCCGTCGCGAGGATCAGGCAAGAACAGTCGAGTCGTTGACGATCGTGACATTCGCATGGCCGGGCCGAACCTGGAGAAACTTGCCGACCCCAGCAAGGACGTTCCGGTAGAGCCTACTAGCCCGCTACGGCGCGATCCCTCCTGGCCTAAGCAAGGGCAACGGTGTCCGGCGAGGGGTTGGTACCCGCTAGACATCTCCGGCATTGATCCGCTCATCCGCCAACCGGGGTACTCCCAGGACTTCCTCAACTGGTCCAAAGGTCAGTACCATTTCACTCCGGTCACCGACACCGTCGTGGGCGCTCAGTTCGCCGGATACGAGAACTGGAATCCGGCCGCCGGCGGACCACCCCGCGGATGGCTGGAGTCCGTCGGGGCGATTTATCGTGCTTATCTACCCGTTAAGACCGTGCTCAAGGGTGTCGATCTCGCTCCTGGGGAGAAGGTTCACGTCGAATACGGCACCCTGCTACGTCGGGTGAACTACCGCGAGGTCGGCTGTCAGAACGGCGTTGCATCTATCGTCTCTCATTACGAGCTGGCCTCCGCGCCTGCCGGATTCTGGGCTGAGGCCACCATTACCGGTGCCGACGGGGCCAAACGCACTGTCGACGTAACACCGGACGCGTGGAAGCATCTTCCCGTACCTACCCAGACCACCCGCTGACTCCCATTCTCATCTGCGTCTTGGAAGGAACCACAATGATTCGCTCATTCGTTGCCACTCTCGCCACCGGGGCAATCGTCGCCGCTGGTGCCCAGATGCCCGCCCAGGCCTTGCCGGTGCAGCACCAAAACCCCGCCAACCCGACCACCATCGGTGCCCCCTGCTCGAATCCTGGTGACACTGGACAGACCGTTCACGTGGTGCGCAGCTACTTTGATGGCTCTGCTGGGACGTGGACTATCTCTAACTACAACGACACCCCACTGCCGGTCACGCGATCCATCACGGAAACTAAGACGAAGAACTGGTCGATTTCGGCAGGCATCGACTTCCCGCTGCTCGATGTGATCCACATCTCCATTTCCAGCAGCTACAGCACCTCTTCTACCTATGAGGTCGGGGAGACTGTCGGTCCTTACAACGTTGCTCCAGGCAAGACTGCAGTTCTGCAGGCCGGCTGGATCGTCTCCGACTTCGAGGGGCAGCACACCGTCTGCGGTCCCGACAAGAAGTGGCAGGGCCGCGGTGACCACTTCACCGCCACCCTCCCGCGTGAGCACCACGTGAGGATCAGCACTCGCGACAATGCGCAGTACAACGCTTGAGATGCTAAGGAGGATCAGTGTGTTGCGGCGTGCAGTAATGGGTACGGTGACCGCAGCAGTGGCGTTGACCACCGTGCTCTCAGCAGTTCCCGCTGCTGCCGTCGAGGAACCGTCGAACAGTGGGATTAATTTCGAGTTGCCCCAGCGATGGAACGACAACTACAAGCCCGGCACTCGTTGTACACCGCAGGGGACGCGGGGCGTGTACGTCACGGCGTCTCGTCGGTGGTTCAAACAGACCGACGGGGCCAGTGTCGAAAACACTACTGACACTGTCCTGCCCGTGACCCACACCGTCACGGTCAAGCGTAGTGAGACCACCGAAGTCAAGGCTGAGATCAAGGCTGATGGCACGTTGGCCACGTATCTCAATCAGTCCTACGGTTTCGACTACATCGACACGGTGTCATGGGAGTTGTCGCAGAAGGTGGGGCCTTACAACCTTGCGCCGCACACCCATGGCCGCCTGGTCTGGGGATTCATCATGCTGGATGTCGACGCCCAGAATGTGAGTTGTGGGGCCGATCTCACCTGGCACGCCGTCGGCAAGCCGTTCTCGGGAACTAATCCGGAGTCCCGGTACGCCGAATTGAGATCTGAGGGCTCGATCGACTGAGTAGTCTGAACGTGTTCGGCGAGGGCCACAACCTGGGTTTACCAGGTTGTGGCCCTCGCGTCGTACGAGTAAACTACCGGAAGCTTGGCGAGGGACCGCAAGGTCCGTGATCGACTGGCCGCCTACCTGGGCTTCCTCTCGTCGAGCCGGACTACGTCAACGAGAAGGAGATGCCACCATGGCAGACATCATTCACCTGAAAGCAGAGCAGCGTACCGAGTTCGGTAAGGGTGCCGCGCGTCGTATCCGTCGTGACGACAAGGTTCCCGCCGTGATGTACGGCCACGATCACGATCCGATCCACGTGACTCTTGAAGGCCACGCCACCTTGCTCGCTCTGCGTACCGAGAACCCGCTGCTCTCGATTGAGATCGAGGGTCAGAAGCCTATACTCGCCCTGCCGAAAGACGTTCAGCGTGACGTCCTCAAGGGATTTGTCCGCCACGTCGACCTGCTGTCTGTGCGTCGTGGCGAGAAGGTTGACGTGAACGTGGCCCTGCGTATCGTCGGCGAGTCGGCCCCCGGCACCATCGCCATGACCGAGTTCAACGAGATCGAGGTCCAGGCTGACCTCCTCAATATCCCTGAGGCTATTGAGATCGACGTTACTGACCTCGAGGCCGGCACGACTATCTATCTTGGTGACCTCAAGCTCCCCGAAGGCACCAGCCTGCTGGGCGACGCGGAGGATGTTGCTGCCACTGTCGCGTTCCCGGAGACCGAGCCCGTTGAAGATGAAGGGTCCGAGGGGGAGGACGCTGAGGGCGAGTCCGAGGACAAGGCTGCGAAAGAGTGAGCCCATCTTGGCTCGTGATCGGGCTCGGCAATCCGGGCCCGCGTTATGACGGCACCCGACACAATGTCGGGGCAGACGTCGTGACCGAGTTATGTCTGCGGGCCGGCGAGAAACTCTCGCCGGCCCGCAGACAGCAGGCGGAACTCGTTTGCACTCGCGTGAGCTCGGCCGGGCTGGGCGTACCGGCTGCGGATGCCCAGGCCGTTACTTTGATGCGCAGCCGAACATATATGAACGAGTCGGGGATAGCCGTCCGCAAGGTCGCGAGCGTTGCCGGAATCACTCCTGACCATCTCATCGTCGTTCATGACGAAATTGATCTTGATCCGGGTCGGCTGCGCCTCAAAAAGGGAGGCGGAGACAACGGCCACAATGGGCTGAAGTCCATTCGAGCTCATATGCGTACCGGCGATTTTATTCGGGTGAGGGTAGGTGTTGGACGACCTCCGGGGCACCAGGATCCAGCTGACTGGGTGTTGGCCCGAGTGCCCGCCAGACAACGTGCTGACATGGATGTTCAAGTGACGTTGGCCGCCGATGCCGTCGAGACGATTATTAATCAAGGGCTGACGGCGGCTCAAAACCGTTTCAATTCCTAACTTCGTTAGGTTGATGAGCGACGGCTTTCGCGCTTCAGCGAATGCTGAAGGTCTCAAGTAGATCGCTGAGGGTTTACCCCGATTTGTAGCCGGACGACGTGCTTGACGGTGTCGTTGAGTTTTATAGCGGGCAAAATCCCGGTGGTAGGGGCGCGGTTGTACCAATGCAAGCGTGGTTGGGCTCGGGATGGCGAGCCTAACCACGGACGTCTGCTTCAGTGGGTGAAGTCAGTGATAACGCTGGTCCCCACCGTGTTGTAGGTGGACATGGCGTTGAGAGCGTCGTTCACGTCCTGCAGAGCGATGGTTTTGGTGACGAGCTGGCCGGGCTGCAGTTTGCCGGCGGCAACCTGGTTGAGCAAGTAGCGGAACTCGACAGCGGGCATGCCGAAGGAACCCCGGAAGTCAATTTCTTTGGCGACAATGTCGTTGATGGTCAGCGGTACATCACCCGCTGGCCCTTCTGGGGTCATGCCAATCTGAATATGAACTCCCCCAGATCGCAGAGAATTGACGGCATCGTGGAGTGTGTCGGGGATTCCCAGAGCGTCGATGCTCTTGTCTGCCCCTCCACCGGTCAACTCGCGTACTGCTTCCACGGGATTGGTCTCGTGCGAATTGATGGTCTCGACGGCACCGACCTTGCGCGCCAACTCAAGTTTATCGTCAGCGATATCGACGGTGATGACGTTTGCTCCTGCACTTGTGGCGATATGAGTCGCCGAGAGGCCCACGCCCCCTGCGCCATAGACAACCAGCCAGTCGCCAGGATGGATTCGGCCAACCTCAACAACACCGTGATAGGCGGTCATGAGGCGGCAACCCATACCCGCAGCGTCGGTGAAGGCGACGGTGTCCGGGAGTTTTACGAGATTAGCGTCCGCGTCGGGAACGGCGACGTATTGCGCAAATCCGCCGTTGTAGTTGAAACCGGGCATGGATACGTCGGGGCAGAGATTAGAGTGGCCGCTCCGGCAGTACCCGCAGTGGCCGCAACCCAATGTGAAGGGGACAATCACCCGATCACCGATGTGATAACGGCTGACATTGCTACCGATCTCACTAATTTCGCCAACGAATTCATGGCCGAAGATGTGGGGTAACGAGTCCCCGGTAAACCCTGGCCACTCGCCTTGCCAGCCGTGCCAGTCGCTGCGGCAAACGCCACAGGCCTTCACCTCGACGAGGACCCCGTCCTGGTCGTGAGTCGGTTCGGTTACGTTTTCGACGATCAATGGTTCCTTGTAATGTTCGACTACTGCTGCTTTCATTGTTGGCGCTTTCTCTTAATTCCGTACGGTTCCGTGTCGCAGTCGTTGCGCCGGAAGAGTCCAATGCCCCCAGATGGAATCACGCGATGTTGATGGCGTCGTTGATGGTGCCCTGGGAGAATCGTCCATATCAGGATACCGCGCTCTAGGTGTGGTTGCCGTGGAATCGACATGACCTGATTGATGCCGCCGCTGTCATAATAATTTGGGGCTTGTTGAGTGGAGATCGTCGTATTAGTGAGGTTGCATAGTCCCTAGTGATTCGCATGGGTGCCCGAGGCGACTGGCGTGATCGTGTTTTGTCGAGTTTGCTCATCGGTCAGATGATCATCTGGCGTCTACACTGTGTCGGTGACTTCTGGCGGATTGACCTCTCTTCTTTCCCGCGAGCCGGTGCTCTCCCAGGCGGTGGAGGATGCTCTTACCCGGCGCACCCCTACCCTTGACCTCCAGGTGGCAGCTTCTGCCCGTCCGGCGGTGGCCGCAATATTGGGCCGCTCGCTCGATGGCTCTGGGCGTCTGCCAGTACTGCTAGTGACGAGCACGTTTCGGGAGGCCGAGGAGTCGGTTGCCACCTTGGAGACGTGGCTCGGCGCCGACGCTGTCTGCTATTACCCATCATGGGAGACCCTGCCCCATGAACGTCTGAGTCCGCGTACCGACACCGTCGGTCGGCGCATGGAGGTGCTGCGTCGGCTGTGTGGCACAGAGGGCGAGGTGCCACAGGTGGTGGTTGCCCCGGTGCGCTCCTTGCTGCAGCCTCAGGTTGCCGGTCTGGGACGCATTGAGCCGGTGCGTCTGGCAGTAGGGGAGGAACATGACCTCACCGAGCTGGCGGCTGAACTCGTCAACGCCGCCTATAGCCGGGTTGACATGGTGGAACGTCGTGGCGAATTCGCAGTGCGGGGCGGTATCGTCGACGTCTTTCCCCCGGTGCTGGAACACCCGGTCCGTATCGACTTCTTTGGTGACGAGATCGAGGAAATGACCTCCTTTGCGGTGGCCGACCAGCGTTCCACCGACGAGACCCACCAAGAACTTATCTGCGCTCCTTGCCGTGAGCTTATTCTTACCGAGGAAGTGCGTTCCCGAGCCAGGGCCTTGCTGTCCGACCATCCCGAGTTGGCTGACATGCTGGAGCGGATTGGCAACGGCCAAGCTGTCGAGGGGATGGAGGCTCTCATGCCGGCCCTGGTCGACGAGATGGAATTGCTCGTTGACGTCTTGCCTGAGCACGCTATGGTCGTCTTATCGGATCCTGAAATGGTGCGCTCTCGTGCTGCGGATCTGGTTCGCACTTCCGAAGAGTTCCTCGGTGCTGGATGGGCAGCTGCTGCTGGGGGCGGACAAGCTCCTATCGACCTGGCTGCCTCGGGATATCGCAGCTTGGCCCAGGTGAGATCGCATTGCCTGGAGCGCGGCATGGCGTGGTGGTCGATGTCGTCCTTTACCCTTGATGCCCCGGCAACTGACGCCCTCGCCGTGGACGGATCCGTCACCAGCGCCCCGCGAACCGTAAATCCCCAGCTAGTGGCCATTGAGCCGTGGCACGGTGACGTCGAGGCAGCCGTCAAGGATCTGACGACTCGTCTTGACGACGGCTGGACGGTCCTGTTGTGCGCCGAGGGCGAGGGCATGGCCAAGCGCATGACTGAGCTGCTGGGGGAGCACCATGTCGCGGCCAGAATGGTTGAGGATTTCGACCCGGATGCCGGCGAGCCGTGTGTTCAGGTCGTCCGATTGCACCAGCGTCATGGATTCGCGGCTGAGTCCCTCAAGTTGCTCGTTGCCTCCACCGGTGACCTCGCCGAGTCCCAGGACCTCGGCGGCACCGGCGAGCGTCGTATGCCTCGACGGCGTCGTAATCAGATCCAACCCTTGGAGCTCAAGTCGGGCGATCTCGTTGTCCACGAGCAGCACGGGGTGGGACGGTACGTGGAGATGGTGCAGCGCACTGTCGGCGGTGCTACTCGTGAGTATCTCGTCATCGAGTACGCGCCCTCCAAGAAGGGTCAGCCTGGCGACCGCCTTTTTGTCCCGGTGAACTCGCTGGATCAAGTGACCCGCTATGTCGGTGGGGATGCCCCCAGTCTCGACCGCATGGGTGGGGGAGACTGGCGCAAGCGTAAAGCACGCGCCCGTAAGGCGGTCCGCGAGATCGCCGCCGAGCTCATCAAGCTCTATGCTGCTCGGCAGGCCACTAAGGGGCATGCATTTGGCCCTGACACTGCATGGCAGCGGGAGCTGGAGGACGCCTTCGCCTACGTCGAGACCCCCGACCAGCTCACCACCATCGCCGACGTTAAGCACGATATGGAGCAGGTTGTCCCGATGGATCGACTGGTCTGTGGCGACGTCGGCTACGGCAAAACCGAGATCGCGGTACGTGCTGCGTTCAAGGCGGTTCAAGATGGCAAGCAGGTGGCGGTACTGGTGCCCACCACTTTGCTGGTGCAGCAGCATCTCCAGACCTTCACTGAGCGTTACGCTGGATTCCCCGTCAAGGTGGCGGCCCTGTCTCGTTTTCAGACCGATGCCCAGGCCCGCGAAACCTTAGAAGGGCTCAAACGCGGTAGCGTCGACGTCGTTGTCGGTACCCATCGCCTGTTGGGCAAGGAGGTTGAATTCAAGGATCTCGGCTTGGTCATCGTCGACGAGGAGCAGCGTTTTGGCGTCGAGCACAAGGAGGCGCTCAAACGCATGAGAGTCAACGTTGATGTGCTTGCTATGAGCGCTACGCCGATCCCGCGCACCCTGGAGATGGCGGTAACGGGAATCCGCGAGATGAGTACGATCGCCACCCCGCCGGAGGAGCGCCACCCGGTACTTACGTTCGCCGGTCCCTATGACGAGGGTCAGGTCGTTGCGGCCATCCGGCGCGAGCTTGCCCGTGAAGGTCAGGTCTTCTACATCCACAACCGGGTGCAGTCCATCGAGAAGACGGCTGCCAAGTTGCGCGAACTCGTCCCGGAGGCACGGATTGTCACTGCCCACGGCCAGATGAATGAGAAACAGCTCGAGCAGATCATGGTGGACTTCTGGGAGCGTCGCGCTGACGTCCTGGTCTGCACGACGATCGTTGAGTCGGGCATCGACATCTCCACTGCCAATACCCTGCTCATCGATCGTGCCGATCTTATGGGTCTGTCTCAGCTGCACCAGCTGCGTGGCCGGGTAGGGCGCTCTCGGGAGCGCGGCTATGCCTATTTCTTATATCCGGCAGACAAGCCACTGTCCCAGACGGCTCACGACCGCTTGGCGACGATGGCCGCCCACACCGACCTGGGCGCCGGCATGGCCATCGCCATGAAGGATCTGGAGATCCGCGGTGCCGGGAACCTGCTCGGTGGCGAGCAATCCGGGCACATCGCCGACGTCGGCTTCGATCTCTACATCCGTCTGGTAGGTGACGCCGTCGCTGAATTCCGTGGCGACGGTACCGCTGCCGATGAGCCGGAGATGCGTATCGAGCTTCCCGTTGACGCCAACCTTCCGGTTGAGTACGTCGAAACCGAACGCCTACGCCTCGAAATGTACAAGCGACTGGCCGAGGTACGCAGCGACGAGGAGGTTGACGCCATTGGATCCGAGTTGGTGGACCGCTATGGACCGATGCCTGAGCCCGTCCAGGCCCTGCTGGGGGTGGCGCGTTTCCGCCTGCTATGTCGACAGGCAGGAATCCACGAGGTCGTTCCAGCCGGACGTAACATTCGGTTTTCGCCGGTGGATCTGCCGGAATCTCGGATAATGCGCCTCAAGAGGTTGTATCCGGGATCAGTGGTCAAGCACACGGCGGGTCTGGTGCTAGTGCCTAAACCCATGACCGCAAAGATCGGAGGCCGACCATTGGGCGGTGCCGAGTTACTGCAGTGGACTACTGACCTAGTGACGAACGTTCTGGTCACCGACACCCCCGGCCAGCGCGGACAAACCGACTGAGCCATAGAATCGTGGGCGGCATAGAATAACCGACTGTATCCTCGTTTTTCGTGGCAGGAGATGTGATGACGATGCGACGACGACTCGGTGCCGCTGTGGTGGCCGTTGCCCTAGTGGGCGTGGTTTCGGGGTGTTCGAGTTCCCCGAGCACTGCGGCCACGGTGGGGAACACGGCGGTGGCCATGGAGTCCGTTGACGATGCCGTCGAGCATTGCTCGAAGTTCATCAACCCGTCCTCGGAACTCACCCCGCGCCAGATCATCGCTTCGACGGTCATCCGTGGTGCTGTTGCACAGGAGGTCCTGGACAAGCACGGAGCGAAGCTGTCTGATACCGAACGCGATCAGATCGTCGCTCGAAATGGTATGACGGCACTCACCTCCGATCGGGTCTGTCACACGATGGCTCGTAGCTTCGCGGGACTGTTCCATCTTTTTGACCTCGAGGGTGAGAAGCAGGCGAAGGCTGACTTGTCCGCCGTCGATGTGAAGGCCAACCCGCGTCTAGGATCCTGGGACGCTGGCAATTTAGTCCTCCGAGGTAGCTCGTCCCTGTCCCAACCTTTCACTAAGACTTTCTGATCTCATCGATGGCGATTGAGCACGCGCGGCCTAAGGCTAGCTTCAGCGATCTCGTCAAGGTGATGGCGAAGTTGCGTGAGGAGTGTCTGTGGGATCGCAGCCAGACGCATCGATCCCTGGTGACCTACCTGGTTGAGGAGATGGGAGAAGTCATTGACGCGATCGAGGCCGGTACCGATGACGATCTCGTCGAGGAGCTAGGGGATCTGCTACTCCAGGTCGTCTTCCATTCCCGGATCGGTGAGCAGGAGGGACGTTTCGACATCAACGACGTCGTCGGTGGGATCGTCGCTAAGCTTGTGGCCCGGCACCCTTATGTGTTCTCGGACGAAGAGGTTCCTGAGGACCTCGACGCCGCGTGGGAGGCCCGCAAGGCCGTGGCCAAAGGACGTACCTCCAGTTTGGACGGCATTGCCCACTCTTTGTCCAGCGTGGCCCGCAGCGGCAAGGTCATCTCACGGGCGCGGACTCGTGGGGTGGGCGTCGAGCTGGCCGATGAGCCGATCACTGCGGAGGAGACTGGTGATCAGCTTTTGACTCTCATTGCTCGCGCCCAGGCAAGCGGTATTGACGCGGACCAGGCGCTACGAGATCGTTTGCGAGATCTCGAAGGCGAGATCAGGAAGGCTGAGTGCCGAACTTCTTGACCGATACTCGGTTTATCACCGCTTATTGCTGTGGCATCCGTTGTCGAGGCGGTGGCCTGGCCGACTGAGTAGCCAAGACCAGTACGGTAGTCGGAGGCACTAAGGAGGTGTGCGATGCGGCGAACCCTAGCAGCGACGTTTGTCGCCGTCGTCACCCTTGGCGCGCTGTCTGGTTGTAAGGGCAGCGCGAACGATCCGGCCGGCATCACTCAAGTATCGGATGCGCCCGCGGCTTCTGCGCCGTCGACGAGTCAATCCCCTGGGCCCAAGCCGACCTCGCAGGATGTGAATCCGAACGCCAAATCGACGGCGACCCCACAGCGAGGCGGTGTGAAGGAATTTCTGCCTGGCGTGACTGGGATCATTAGTGATCGCGTCGTTACCGGACCCACGTCCCAGACCCTCGTCGTCAACGCTGGCACCGTCACCGACTACTACTTTCTGTGTGATACCCCCGACGCGCTGATGAGCGTCACTGAAGACGACGAGTCGACGATATCGGCTCCGTGTCATGAAGGGTTCGCACATCTGAGTGTTGGCAAGCGGGTGCAAAACGGGCAGATCGAACTACACGTCGATGCGCCTGAGAACGTCACCTATGAATTCGTCATCACTGAAAATGCAGTGGACAACCAACGCCACTGAGCTACGGGCAGCCCTGAGATACCTCAAGTTGGTCGGCTTCGATACGCTTTGGGATGGACGCAAAGATCCTCTCTGAAAGGTTGGTCCATGGCAACCATCGAATTCATCGAAGCCCGTGAGATCCTCGATTCCCGCGGCAACCCGACCGTTGAGGTCGAGATGATCCTCGACGACGGCACTCAGGCCCGCGCTGCGGTTCCTTCGGGCGCCTCGACCGGTCAGTTCGAGGCCGTTGAGCTGCGTGACGGCGATAAGAAGCGTTACTCCGGCAAGGGTGTTCTCAAGGCTGTCGAGAACGTCAACGAGAAGATCGCTGAAGAGGTACTCGGCTGCGACGCAAGCGAGCAGCGGATTATCGACCAGATCATGATCGAGCTCGACGGATCTGACAACAAGGGCAAGTTGGGTGCCAACGCCATCCTCGGCGTCTCCCTGGCTGCCGCTCACGCCGCCGCTGACTCTGCGGAGCTCCCGCTGTACCAGTACCTCGGTGGACCGAACTCCCACGTGCTGCCCGTCCCGATGATGAATATCCTCAACGGTGGTGCCCACGCCGATTCCGACGTTGACATCCAAGAGTTCATGATCGCCCCGATCGGCGCGGAGTCCTTTAAGCAGGCTTATGAGTGGGGCGCTGCCGTCTACCACTCCCTCAAGAAGGTCCTCAAGGACAAGGGCTTGGCTACCGGTCTGGGGGATGAGGGCGGTTTCGCCCCCAACCTCCCCAGCAATGCTGCCGCCCTGGACCTCATCATCGACGCTATTAAGGCGGCCGGCTTCGAGCCTGGTAAGGATGTTGCCCTCGCTCTTGATGTCGCTGCCTCCGAGTTCTTCGAAGACGGCAAGTACACGTTCGAGGGCCAGGCTAAGACCTCGGCTGAGATGATCGAGTACTACGAGGGTCTCATCGCTAAGTACCCGCTGGTCTCCATCGAGGACCCGCTGGACGAGGAAGATTGGGACGGTTGGACCGAGTTCACAAAGAAGCTCGGCGAGAAGATCCAGATCGTCGGCGACGACCTGTTCGTCACCAATCCGAAGCGCCTCGCCAAGGGAATTGAGACCAAGGCTGCCAACGCCTTGCTCGTCAAGGTGAACCAGATTGGCTCCCTCTCGGAGACCATTGACGCCGTCGAGCTCGCCCACCGCAACGGTTACCGCTGCATGATGTCGCACCGTTCTGGTGAGACCGAGGACACCACTATCGCCGATCTCGCTGTCGCGCTGTCGACCGGCCAGATTAAGTCCGGTGCCCCGGCCCGCGGCGAGCGTATCGCCAAGTACAACCAGTTGCTGCGCATTGAGGAGGAGCTGGGTGACTCTGCCGAGTACGCCGGCGCTTCCGCTTTCCCGCGCTTCCAGGCCTGATTGACGCTACGAGGTGCTGACCACAGCACCTGACATGGCACGACCGTCCCGGTGTTTCCGGGGCGGTCGTGCCATGATGGATCACGATGGCCACTACACCAAGCAACAGACACCGTCCGTTCGGAAGGTCCCAGCGACCGGTCGGGGGGCGGGCGCGCGTATCTTCGCCGAATCGCTCAGGTCCGAGGAACCGCGGAAATTACGAGCGCACTACGCGCACAGAGCCTCCTCGTAATCGAGCTACCCACGAGGAGGGTGGCCAGCCTCGCCGGTTCGGACTCACCCTCAGGGCAGTTGTTATGGGCGCTGCGGTTCTGCTGGTGCTTGTCATGATTACGCCGAGTTTGGGTCTGTACTTCTCTCAGCGTTCCCAGATCTCCCAGATCCAAGATGACGAGGCCCGCACACGCGCTTCCATCTCGACCCTTCAAGACGAGGTCAAGAGGTGGCACGATCCCGACTACGTCCGTGCTCAGGCGCGCTCCCAGCTCGGCTGGGTGATGCCGGGCGAGACTGGGTATCAGGTCATTGGGGAAAATGGCAAGGTCATCGGTTCGGCAACTTCTTTGGACGAGAAGGACCCAGCGACTGTGGCCAGCGCTGACGCCCACTGGTGGCGACAGGCTGCGGGGTCAGTCCGAGACGCTGATCATCCAGCTCCTCCCAGTGCCACTCCGGGTGTGATAATCACGCCTACGCCCTCAGCGAAGCTGTCTTCGCCCAGCCCTTCTCATAGATGAGGTGACCATGCTCGAAGAATTCACCGAGAACGACCGTCAGGACGTCCGGGACCAGCTGGGCCGCGAACCACGAGGAGTCGCTGGTGTGGCCTGGCGCTGTGGCTGCGGCAAGCCAGGTGTCATCGCTACTGAGCCCCGGTTGCCGAACGGCACCCCTTTCCCAACGACCTATTACCTCACTTGTCCGCGTGCTGCATCTCTCATCGGCACCCTGGAGTCTTCGGGGCTGATGACTCGAATGACGGAACGTCTCGGTGAGGATGAGGAGCTTGCCGACCAGTACCGGCGCGCCCATGAGTCCTACATTGCTGATCGCGCCCGGATCGGTGAGGAGGCTGGTCTTGACCCGGTTCCGGAGGTCAATGGGGTTTCCGCTGGTGGTATGCCGACGCGCGTGAAGTGTCTGCACGCTCTAGCAGGACACGCTTTAGCTGTCGGGCCGGGGGTCAACCCGTTCGGCGACGAGGTCGTTGCGGAGCTGGGAGAGTTCTGGTGCAGCCCATGTGCCCCTGAGCATCACGAGCCGGAGTCGGATAGGAGAACTGCATGAGTGGCAACCACACCGTTGCAGCTATTGATTGCGGGACGAATTCGATTCGCCTCCTCATTGCATCGGCCGGTTCGGATGGGCGTTTGGTCGAGCAGGCACGAGAACTAGAACTCGTGAGGCTCGGCGAGGGGGTTGACGCTACTGGAGCCTTTCGCCCCGACGCTTTGGAGCGCACTTTTGCCGCTTGTCGCTCCTTTGCTGCGATGGTTGAGCAGCATGATTGTGGCCAGGTGCGCTTTGTTGCTACCTCGGCCGCTCGCGACGTCTCCAACCGCAATGCTTTCTTTGCGGGGGTACGTCAAGCTCTGGGTGTGGACGCGGAAGTCATAGACGGCACAGAAGAGGCGAGATTGTCCTTTGCTGGAGCGATGTCTGGGGTCCAGGTGAGCGATGAGCCGGTTCTTGTTATCGATTGTGGAGGTGGCTCGACGGAGCTGGTGTTGGGCCGAGGGACTGGCATTGACTCCCAGGTGAGCATCAATATCGGGTCGGTACGGCTGCGTGAACGTTTCCTCCATGACGACCCGCCCACCGTCGAACAGATCGACGCCGCTCGTAACTACGTTCGTGAAACCCTGGCGTCCTGCCCGGTCGACGTTGCAGCCGCCCGTACCGTTATTGGCGTTGCGGGTACGGTCACGAGCCTGTCCGCAATTGAGCAGGGCCTCACGGAGTATGACCGCGCCAAGGTTCATCGTTCGGTGCTGACGGTTGGCCAGATTTCCGACCTGGCGGGCAAGCTGTTGTCGTCTACTGTTGATGAGGTCGAGCAGATGGGGCCGCTGAAGCGCCGCCGTGCAGAAGTGTTGTGTGGAGGTGCCCTTATCATTGATGAAATATGCCGCCATGCGACGGCAGGTAAGCTTGTCGTCTCGGAGACAGATATCCTTGACGGCATGGCGCTGGCCATGCTGGCGCAGGGGAGCTGAATTGCTCCTGGCCCCCGTAGCCCAACCGGCAGAGGCAGACGGCTTAAACCCGTCCCAGTGCGGGTTCGAATCCCGTCGGGGGTACTCAGCTTTGCCACGAGCAGCTACGCAGCGGGTACGACCTCAGTCGTCGCTGCGGGTAGAAGCTCGTTCTGCGGTACGGGGAAGGTTTCGCGTCGTCGCGGCGTTGTTTAAAGTAGGCGTCACCATAGTTTTCACAGGAGGATCACATGGCCAACCCGGTCTTTAGCCGAGCCGAGGCTTTTCAGCCGCGCGGCAATCCTTACGGGCAGCCGGCTTACGCAGGCCAGGGGTATCAATCGCAGTACGGCATGTCAGGGCGGTCTGGTAACGAGTGGGACTCTTTGCCGAATGGCAGCAGCCCGCAGGAGCAGCATGCCGAGCGCGCGATGACCTTCGACGACGTCCTTGGCCGTACTGGTCTGGTTCTGCTGATCATTGCTGCTATTGGCGCTGCGAGCTTCACCTTAATTGGGCCGAAAACGGTTGCGAGTGGTCCCGCTTTGGTCGTTGGGTCGATTGCGGCGTTCATTACTGCGATGGTCGTCAGTACTCGTCGCACGGTGCCGGTTGGCGGCGTCATCTTCTACTGCATATGTGAGGGGCTGGTCCTTGGCTCTCTGTCGGCCATCTTTGAGGCCACCTATCCCGGTATCGTGGTGCAGGCTGTTTTGGGTACTTTCGCCGCTGCGGGGGTGACCCTGGCGGCCTACAAGTTCTTTAACATCCAGGTGACGCCGCGATTCCGTCAGATCATCGTCATCTCAACCTTTGGCTTTGCCCTTGCGATGCTCGTCAACCTCGTTTTGACGCTATGTGGGATCAACATTGGCGTTGCCAGCTTTGGCCCTATCGGCATCTTGTGCTCAGCGGTGGGTGTGGTGCTGGCCGCCATGAACCTTGTCGTAGATTTTGACTACGCCGAGCAAGGGGTGCGCAACCAGGCTCCAGCCTCTGAGGCTTGGCGTGCCGCCTTCGGTATCGCTGTGACGATGGTGTGGCTCTACACCGAGATCCTACGGATTCTCAGCTATTTCCGTTCTGAGTGACGTCTACGTCAGAAGGGGCTTGGGCATCAGGACCAAGCCCCTTCGTCATGTCTGCGGGGTGTCATGTCTGTGGGGGAGTGGGGACTGTCAGGTGCTAGGGACGCCGCGCAGATGGGCCTCGAGGCATACTCGCGTAGCGGCTCCCCAAGACAGTCGACGCCAGCGCCATAGCGGGATCCACTGAGCCGACTGGGTGGTGCCACCGACGTCAATGACGTAAGGATCGGTGGGGTTCTCGCTGGTGGCCGAGTAAATGATGCGCAGGGCATGGAAATCCTCCAGTACCCCAGTGGGAGAGCGCCCGATCCAGTGATCGGATTGCAGATCGATGATGCGGTTAAGGCGAACGCACTGCCCAGACTCTTCCATGATCTCTCGGGTGACTGCCTGAGCAGGAGACTCACCGGGCTCCAAGCCGCCTCCAGGCAGGGCCCACAGACCGGGGACCGCGGTGCGCGGAGAACACTCGGTACCTAGCAGTCCTCGCCGTGACCGGACGACGGCGTAGGCGGCAATACGTTGGTAGGGCCGGATTGATTCGCCGGCCCGGCGGTCGTCAGAGAGGTCAGGAACCCCGTTTCGGGTGCGAGGTGGTCGGGAACTGGACGTTCGCGGTGCGACGTGGGCAGTGACGACGATCTCATCATTGATGCGGTCAGCTGACAAGTACTCCCTGACGACGAGCCCGTGACGCCACAATTCGACGTGCGGATTCATCCCGTGACGGACGTGGAAGGCATGGGTCTGCCCACTGCCTGGCGTTCCGACTGCGGTGATGAGCACACTTTCATTCAACCACCTTGAGCCTAGCCAGCGGTCTAGCTCCTTGATGGGCTGGGCTAGTCGAGGAGCCGGGGGGCTACTTAATCTTGTCGGTGACGTCGGCGCCGTCGGTGCTGAACATCCTAGTCACACCGTCAATGTCAACGCGAAGGACGGGCGCGCCAAGCTTCGTGTCCTGCGAAATGGTCCACCCCATGTCGGAAGGCTTCTGACCAGCCTTCACAGCTGCGAGATTCATAATGCGGACGATGACGCACGGGTTCAGGAGGGTAGGGGAGAAGGTTGCGGACGCATCCCCCTTGCGCTGCACGGCCCATGCGGGCATGTTGGCAGATCGGGTTCTCCTCATGACAATGCCAGGTGTCGTCGTCGGGGTATCAACCATGATGGCGTTGTCCGGCTGGTAGCTAACTTGGCTAACGTGCTTAGCGCCGGCGACAGCATCACTTAACGCCTCAGCCATGCCCGGACACGACGCGAAGTCAATGTGGTTGATGGCAGATCCATCGGGCCGGAAGAAGACGGTCTGGCTCTCTGGCTTGGTCGAGACTGTCATGAGGACAGTGCCTTGGTTGTATTCGACGATCTGCAGGTTCTGGTTCATATGGGATCCAGAGATATCGGCAGCCTTGCTCAATATCGCGGGCATCTTCTCGACGGCGAAGTGGTCGGGATCGAAGGGGCGTGACGCTGTTTGGGTGCTCTGGGTTGCTGACGAATCGATCTTGCCGTTCTTCCAGGTCCAGACTGTTGGGGAGCCACCGATCTGAGCGGTGATGCTGAGTGCGCTCTTGGTGATGTCTACTTTGGTGATGGGAGCATTGCCGGACGCCGCAACGAGCTCATTGATGATCGCGCGGGTATGAATGCCGTCGAGCGGGGATGCCGAGGCCGTGACCTTGGAAGACGGAACCAAAGCAGTTCGGCTTGGCTCGTCTGAGGGTGTCGTAGGAGCCGTCGAGGTGCATGACGAGCACAGACACAGCGTGACCACGCTAAGGATCACGCACGCGGTTTGATGGAACCTTATTCGACACGTCACGAGGTGAGTCTATGAGGAACCTGGCAGCTGGTTCGGGCCCGGGAAGGGGCAGAGACGGGGACAGGGGCTAGGTGGCGATACGGCTATCTAGGCGGATATCTAGGCGGATTTGCATTGGTGGTGGGGTGTGTGTAGTGTTTTCCGAGCTGTCAGGGGCTGCTTGTGGTGGTTTCGGATGGTGGCCGGATTGGGATTGATGCTTGTCGGGTTTGACGGTGAGTGTTGGTTTC
>NZ_LWHO01000013.1:0-133647 GCF_001642025.1 Cutibacterium namnetense
CCTACTACACACTAGGGCCACGTTGACACTTCACACCAGATACAGACCAGCACCAACGCTCCTGCGCGAACCATCAACCACACTGTCAACACCACCACAGTACCCCACTACCCCACCACCACGACACCCCCCAATCAGGGTGCCATCCGACGTCGCCTCAGTGCCTCGCCGTAGCCGAAGAGCTATCGGGAACGGGCCTGACCGCGATGGCAGTTTCCCTCCACCTCGGTCCAGCACATTTTTCTTGTCGCAACGGCCGACAAACTATCCCTGACTCATCGTGAGTTGAGGGCTTCGCGGACCCCGTCGTCGGTTCCTCCCAGAGTCGGTTCGCGGCGACTGACGACATCCCAGATCATTTTGAGCCGAGACCCGAATTCTCTCCCCAAGCCATACCACCACACGTCGTCGCGAGGTTGCCCGCGATCGGGGACGCCGACAGCGTCAAGCCCGGTCATCCGGCACGTTGCCAGCGCCCGCAGCTCGTGATACTCCTGCGTGACGAGGATGGCCGAGTGAACGCCAAAAATACGACGGGCCCGCACACACGTGTCGTAGGTGTCAAATCCGGCTCGATCTGGCACGATCTTAGATGCCGGAATACCTTTAACACGTACCAGGTATTTCTTCATAGCCCCGGGCTCGTCATAGTAGCGTGTCCGGTTATCTCCTGAGACAAGGATGACTTTAGTCCGGCCAGAAGAATACAGCGCGGCCGCAACGTCAAGGCGCGCCCTCAAATACGCCGACGGTTGACCCGACGGCAGTACCTGCGCCCCGAAGACGATGGTGACATCGTGAGGGGGGACGGAATCAACGTCGTAGACCCGGCCATGGGACAACACTCCAGTCAGCGCCCACGGCCCCAGCAGCGCGACGAGAGCGACAAAGCACGACGATGCAATCACGGCACGAGCTGGGTGTCGAATCTTCACACTCAACACCTTATATTCCCCGACCTAAGCATGACGATCAATATCGAGATAATCCATGACTTACTAGATACCAATCGTTACTTCTTCATTGCAGGGAGATAGAACATTGCATCATGACCATAGCCCGGAAGAAATCTTCACGACCTATGAAAGTACAGTTTTTCAATCCCTGGGCGTGGTGCTTGCCGGCATCGCTGCCGTCAAACACCACCCCAACTACGATCACCGACGATGCTCGCGATACCACGTCACCAGGGACGCCGTTGACGAATCCTGAGATTCCAGGGCCTTGTCGTCTCCACTCACCGCGGGAGCGATCTGTAGCGCGAGCTTTTTACCCAACTCGACACCCCACTGGTCGAAGGAGTCGATACCCCAGACGGCACCCTGCACAAAAGTGATGTGCTCATAGAGGGCAATAAGCTCACCAAGCACCTTCGGGGATAGCTCGGGAGCCATGATCGACGTCGTCGGGCGGTCGCCGGCAAAGACCCGAGCCGGCACAATGGCCTCGTCCGTGCCCTCGGCGCGCACCTCGTCGGCGGTCTTACCGAAAGCCAGGGCGGCCGTCTGGGCGAAAAAGTTACTCAGGAACAACTCGTGGACGTCAGTCTCGCCATCCTTGGTCGGATGGGCCGGGTTGGCCACCGCGATGAAATCTGCCGGAATGACGCGAGTCCCCTGGTGGATGAGCTGATAGAATGCGTGCTGACCGTTAGTGCCCGGCTCACCCCAGAAAATCTCACCGGTGCCGGTGGTCACTGCCGAGCCGTCCCAGCGCACCGACTTACCATTCGACTCCATAGTCAGCTGCTGCAAATAAGCCGGGAATCGGTGCAAGTACTGTGAATACGGAAGCACCGCATGGGAATGGGCATCCCAGAAATTGGTGTACCAGACGTTGAGCAGGCCCATAAGCAACGGCACATTGCGCTCTGGCTCGACGGTGGCGAAGTGCTCGTCGACGGCGTGAAATCCGGCCAGGAAGTCCTCGAAACCCTTCGGCCCGATCGCGACGGCAAGCGAAGTACCGACGGCGGAATCTACCGAGTACCGTCCGCCCACCCAGCTCCAGAACCCGAAAGCGTTCACTGGGTCGATGCCGAACTCCTCAACCTTGTCCAGGGCCGTCGAGACGGCGACGAAGTGCTTGGCGACGGCGTCACGTCGAGCCTGCTCGGTGTCGGCAATCGCACCGGCGCCGACCAGACCGTCAAGCAGCCACGCACGCACGCACCGGGCGTTCGTCAGGGTCTCCAGAGTGGTGAAGGTCTTGGAAGCAATAATGACCAGGGTCGTCTCGGGATCAAGATCAGCAGTCTTGACGGCGGCGTCGGTCGGGTCAATGTTGGAGATGAAGCGGCACTCCAGACCGTCCTGGACGTAAGGCTTGAGGGCCTCGTAGGCCATCACGGGGCCCAGATCGGAGCCACCAATACCCACATTGACGACAGTGCGAATCGGCTTGCCGGTGGCTCCCTTCCACTCACCCGAACGCACCTTGTCTGCAAAGGCGTAAATCTTGTCGAGCACCTCGTGAACCTCAGCAACGGCGTCCTGCCCGTCAACATGCAGCTCGTCAGTGCGGGGGCGACGCAGCGCGGTATGGAGGACGGCGCGGTCCTCGGTGACGTTGATGTGCTCACCGGCGTACATCGCGTCACGGCGCTCGGTGACGCGAGTTTGCGCAGCCAGTTCGAGTAGAGCGTCACGAATCTCGTCGGTAAGGAGGTTCTTCGACAAATCGACGTGCAAGTCCGCGACGTCAAGGGTGTAGCGCTCAGCGCGGTGAGGGTCGGCGTCGAACAAACGGCGCAGCTTATGCGGCCCGTCAACGAAGCGGGACTTCAGGCCGGAGAGTGTGCCCCATGCGGGGGTGGACGTAGCGTCGATGGGAGTCTGCATGACCCCAAGCCTAGGAGATAGGGCGACACTCGTGTCGTCAGCCATCGAGCCGCTTCGCCTATCATGTTCGCGATCGACCAAAGGAGGACGCGTGAGCGTGAAGTATCGCCGGGCTCTGGCCCTGACGTCGGTTCTCGTCATCTCGACGTCGATCCTGACCCCGCCGGTGTGCCCTACGCCCACGCCTCGGTCGGTTTCGGTGGCCCATGCTGCGCCCCCAGGAGCCCCGCCTCCTGGCGACCTGACGATGAGCGCGTCCCTCAGCCCGTCGGGCACCGTGCAGGTCAAAGGGGCATTGCGAACCCAAACCAAGCAACCGGTTTCAAGGGCCCTCATCAACCTGACGGTAGACGGAAAGCCCCTTGCCGTCGGCGTGACACACGACAACGGGGCGTGGTCTGGCACTTTCCGGTTATTTCCCGCTATGCACGCTGGTGCCCACGAGTTGTCCGCCACCTTCGACGGCGCCGAGGGGGTCGGGGCAGCCTCAACAAACGGCACCTTCTCAATCGCCGCCCAGCCGACTGTCCTCACCGCAGCCGTGAACCCGACGACCGCCACCCCGGGAGCATTACTCAACGTCAGCGGAACAGTAACCCTTCCCATTCACCGGCGGGTCGCCGACAGGCAAGTGGCGATTCTGCTCGGCACGGACGGCCAGGCGGCACTAACAACCCCCACCGACTCCCAGGGCAATTATCAAGCCGCGTTCCAGGTGCCGCTGGACGCCCCAAACGGCCCCCTCACGGTAACGGTCAAGCTGGTCGATTCTCGGTATGGAGTCTCGCAACGGACGGTAACGGTGCAGGTAAAACCGGCCAGCCCAAGTCCCAGCCCGGCTCCTACTCCAACACCTACCCCCTCCCCGACACCAACCAGCGTGACTCCCACCCCGACTCCGTCACCCAGCACCAACACCCCGGCCGCCACTAATGCCAGTGGGGAATCCCCAGACGGCCGGATCCCTCAGACATCGTCCAGTCCCGTTCCAATAGCGCAGCGCAGCGTCCTGGAAGCCTTCGGCGGGCGCAAGCCGGTTCTCACCCTCGCGGGAGTCATTGGGGTTCTGCTACTTGGTGCCCTCCTCGGCTCTTTGACCCGTCGGCGCGGCGGCAGCGACCGCTCCGGTAACGAGGGGGACGGCAACTCCCTCTTCGACGACTGGGATAGCCCGAACCGGCGCTAAAGATGCCAACGGGCGACGCACAATCCTAGAAACGATCAAATTCAGGCGCGATCAGGCGTCTGCATCGGCAACAACCTGCAAAACCGAACGGCAACGCTCACGCAGGGCTGAGACGATACCGTCGTCACAAGCATCCCCGACGAGGACGTCGTCAAGACAGACGGCAAGGGCACCTGCGGCCAGCCAGCGTCGCAGCGCATAGGAGCCGACGCCACCGCGCGGAATGAGGGCAGCCCCGGGAGCCATCCGGGTGAGAATATCGCCGTAGCTAGCCGAACCCATGTCGGCCGGGGCAACTTGGACGGCGTCAGCACCAGCACCCCAGGCAGCCCGTACCTCACTAGGGGTCAACGCATCGGGGGCGGCGGGGATACCAGCCTGACGCAGCGCATCGAGAACCTCACGGCTTGCGGCCACCGGGAGGGCGAAAGCGATCTTGTCGTCAGCGAGCCCCTGGACGTCTTCGACAGTCATCACGCCGTGGACACCAATGACGGCGCGACGGCGGTAAATCTTGAGCACGGCACGACGACGCTCAGCATCGGCAACTGGGAGGGTGAAAACGCGCACCTTCTCCTGAATCATCGCCTCAACAGGGGCCATGAGATTAGCGGCGGGAACGTCAGGAAGTACCGCGATAATCTTCGACGCCACCACTTCGTCGGGGAAAGACAGTCGATCGTCAATGCGGCCAGAATCGTCAACCTCTGCGCTCATAGGTCACATCATGCCCGATGCGGGCACCTAGCCGACACAAAGAGCGCCCAACACTCGACCACCCACATTTTTCGTACCTGGGATGGAATAACACAAGCCCGGCCCGTGTTGCCCTGTATGTACGCCGGTGGCCGGCGCTTGGCCACCACGAACGAAGGAGATGTCCCATGGCTAACACCGTGAATGTTCCGAATCCTGCTGGACAGACCACTACCAAGCTTGAGAATGCCGAGTCCGGTTTCAAAGCCTCCGAAACCCTCGCCGCGAACCTTCAAAAGGTTCTCGTTGACTTCATCGCGTTGGAGCTAGTCGGCAAGCATGCCCACTGGAATATCGTCGGCCCCAACTTCCGTGACCTCCACCTCAACCTCGACGAGGTCGTCGGGATTGCCCGTGAGGGTGCCGATGAGGTCGCTGAGCGTATGCGCGCCCTACACGCCTCCCCGGACGGTCGCCCCGCAGTGGTGGCCGCCAACAACACTCTGCCCGAATCCCCACACGGTGAAGTGCTGACCCACGACGCCATCAAGGTCATCACTGCCTCGATCGAGGCTGTGACCGGCACTATGCGTGAGGTCCATGATCAGATTGACGATGAGGACCCCACCTCCGCTGACATCCTGCACGGGTTCATCCAGCAGCTGGAGCAGCAGGCGTGGTTCATCAGCGCTGAAACTCGTACCCCCACTGCTCGCTGATTCAGCGGCCTAGACGCAATCCATCGTTCAACGCACTGCGGGTCCCGATCGCCTTGGGGCCCGCAGTGCGCATTTGCACCGCCAAACTCGTCGGAGGTCCCCACTACATTAGGCGCAGTCCCTCTTGAACCGTCCAACCCCAAGGAGACACCGTGCGACTGGCTGAGGCCCTTGACGACATAGTCGACGGTCGCGCCCCCGTCACCACCGACCGTGGGGAGCGTCAACCGGGCTGGGACTCCCCCGGGGCTCGTCCCCTCGACGCCGACATGGCACTAGACCACATCGAACGCGCCGTCGCCGCCGACTCCATCTCGATGTATGAACACCAGGAAGAGGCGATACTGGAAATCCTGTCGGGAAACCACGTCATCGTCACTACCCCGACCGGATCTGGGAAGTCCCTCATCGCCACCGCCGCCCACTTCGCGTGCGTTGCAGCCGGCGGACGCTCCTACTACACCGCGCCTATCAAAGCGCTCGTCAGCGAGAAGTTCTTTAGCTTGTGCGAGGTCTTCGGAGCCGCCAACGTCGGTATGGTCACCGGGGATGCCTCGGTCAACGCCGACGCCCCCATCATCTGCTGCACCGCCGAAATCCTCGCCAACATCGCTCTGCGCGAGGGCCATCACGCCATGGTCGACCAGATCGTCATGGATGAGTTCCATTTCATCGGCGACCCCGACCGCGGCTGGGCCTGGCAAGTGCCACTGTCTGAGCTTCCTCAGGCTCAACAAATCATTATGAGTGCCACCCTCGGTGACGTCTCCGACCTCTCCGCCAGCCTGACGACCGCCACCGGGCGCCCCACCAGCGTCATTACCGGGGTGGTCCGGCCCGTTCCGCTGGAATACTCGTGGTCCATGAAGCCCGACCACGAGGCCATCGAGGAACTCGTAGCCGAGCAGAAGGCGCCGGTTTACATCGTCCACCCTTCCCAAAAGCAGGCCGTGGAACGCGCCCAGTCCATGACGTCGATGAAACTGGTAAGCACCGAGGAACGTCACGCCATCGCCGCCGAAATCGCCGATTTCCATTTCGCCAAAGGGTTCGGATCGACGGTGCGCAAGTTCATCACCGCCGGGATCGGCGTCCACCATGCTGGGATGCTGCCAAAATACCGCCGCCTCGTCGAGACTCTCGCCCAGCAGGGCAAACTCAAAGTCATCTGCGGCACCGACACCCTCGGCGTCGGGATCAATGTGCCGATCCGAACCGTCATGTTCACATCCCTGACAAAGTTTGACGGCCGACGCACCCGCGTCCTCAAGTCCCGCGAGTTCCACCAAATCGCTGGGCGAGCTGGACGCGCCGGATTCGACACCGTCGGCTACGTCGTCGCGCAGGCACCCGAGCACGTCATCGCCAATCAGAAGGCCCTTGCCAAAGCCGGTGACGACCCCAAGAAGCGCCGCAAGGTACAGCGCCACAAGCCACCAGAGGGATTCGTCAACTACTCCGAGGAAACCTTCACTAAGCTCATCGAATCAACCCCGGAGACCCTCCATGCCCGCATGAAAATCACCGAGGCGATGCTGCTCAACCTGCTGCAACGTGACGAAGACACCGCGCGGGCCGTCCAGCACCTCATCGATGCTTGCACCCCGGTCGTCGCCGAGCGGCGCCGTCTCTACCGCCGAGCCGTGCAGATCGGGCTGTCCCTGCTGCGCTCCGAGGTCGTCCATCGCCTCGACGAACCCACCCCCGGGGGACGCCGATTTGCCATGAACGAGGCGCTGCAGGACGACTTCGCCCTCAACCAGCCGCTTTCGGCCTTCGCCAGCGAAGCCGTCGCGACCCTCGACCCGGATTCCCCTAGCCACGCTCTTGATGTCGTCAGTGTCATCGAAGCTACCCTCGACAACCCGATGACCGTCCTCATCGCTCAACAGCACGCCGCTCGCGGCGAGGCCATCGCGCGGATGAAGGAAGACGGCTACGACTACGAAGATCGCATGGCCGCCGTCGAGGAGATTGAGTGGCCCCGCCCCCTCGAGGACACCCTGAACGCCCTGTTCGACATCTTCGCCCCGAGCCACCCATGGGTCTGCGCCGACGCTCTGCAACCCAAGTCCGTGGTGCGTGACATGTACGAACGCGCCATGACTTTTGGCGAGTTCTGCGCACACTACAAGGTGCAACGCAGCGAGGGGCTCGTGCTGCGCTATCTCACTGACGCCTACCGGGCGCTGCGCCAGACAGTGCCCGAATCCGAGCGCACCGACGAACTCAGTGACGTCATCTCGTGGCTCGGCGAGGTTGTCCGCTCCACCGATTCCTCCCTCATTGACGAGTGGGAGGAACTTACCCATCCCCTCGACGAGGAAGCCGAGGAGGTCCGCCCGGTGCGCACCTTCACCTCCAATCAGCGAGCCTTCACCGTCATGGTGCGCAATGCGATGTTCCGCAAGGTCATCCTGGCTGCCGACGACGACTTCGAAGCCTTGGGAGCTCTCGAGCCCGAGGGCTCAGCCATGACGACCACCGCTTGGGAGGACACTCTCGGCGACTACTGGGACGAGCACGACGAGATCAACGACGGGTCTGACGCCCGCGCCCCGGGGCTCTTCATGATCGAAAACGAGTCGGGACGACGCGACCGCCGGATCTGGCTAGTTCGTCAGATTATCGACGACCCAGCCGGCAACCACGACTGGTCAATCACCGCGACCGTTGACCTTGACGAGTGTGACGACGCCGATGACCTGGTGCTGCGTACCAGAGCTTTCACTCGACAAGACTGACGTTCCCAGGTCACCGCACGCTGCCCGTTCTATCCACCCATTCCACCGCGTGTCCGGCCCGCAGGGTGGCAGGCATGTCGATCAACCGCTGGTTACTGCTACCCCGCCACGGCACGGTGAGGGTGCGGTGGGCCAGCTGGAAAGGGCCGTCAACCAAGACGTCAATTTGGCCCAGCATGTCGGCCAATTCGGCATCACAACGCGCTTGCCTTAGCAACGCTTCGACGGTGTATCCGGACCACGCCCAGACATCCCATTTAAGGTCGCGGGCAGCCCTGGCTAATCGTGCGCAGTCAGCAGGTTGGCGGCTCGCTTCGCCCCCGGACAGTGTCAGCCCCGAAGCCAGCACCGACGATCTCATGGCGTCGATGATCTCCTCGACGTCGACGTGGCGCCCCCCGCAGGGGTCCCAGGTGCCGGGGTTCTGGCACCCAGGACACTGCAGCGGGCATCCTTGGGCAAAGACCGTGAAGCGGATTCCGGGGCCGTCAACGATCGACTCCGATTCGATTCCGGCGATCCTCATCCGTGCTTGACGCGATCACGCACCTCGGCGCGTTTCGCGTCGTTAAAGCGGTCCAGTCCGCCAACAAGGTACCCGGTGATACGACGGATCCGGTCGAAGGGCCCGGACTCCTCACCACGGCCACACTTCGGGCACTCGTCGTCGATGATTCCTGTGTAGCCACACTGTGGATCGCGGTCGACAGGATGGTTGATCGACCCGTACCCAATTCCACTGGCAGCCATGTGACGCACGATCGCCTCGAAGGCGTCGACGTTGCGTGCCGGGTCCCCCGACAACTCGACGTAGGAGATGTGGCCGCCATTGGTGAAGGCGTGGTAGGGCGCCTCGATGGCGATCTTCTCGGCGGCGCCAATGTGGTACCAGACCGGCACATGGAAGCTGTTCGTGTAGTAGTCGCGATCAGTGACGCCGGGGATGGACCCGTAGCGCTGCCGATCCATTCGGACGAACCGCCCCGACAGCCCCTCGGCCGGGGTGGCCAGGGCAGAGAAGTTCAAGCCAGTGCGCTCGGCCGCCTCGTCCATGCGTTCCCGCAGGTGGCCGACGATCCGCAAGCCAAGCTGTTGCGCTTCTTCTGATTCACCGTGGTGGGCACCGATCAACGCCGTAAGCGTCTCGGCCAGCCCGATGAACCCCACCGACAGAGTCCCGTGTTTAAGCACCTCGGCGACGGAATCATCGGCACGCAGTTTCTCGGAATCGATCCATACCCCTTGGCCCATGAGGAAGGGGAAATTGCGCACCAACTTGTGAGATTGGATCTTGAGGCGCTCAAGGAGCTGGTCAATAACCAGATCAATCATCCGGTCGTAAGAAGCGAAGAAAGCATCGACGTCGTGATGGGCTTCGATGGCCAATCTGGGCAGGTTGATTGACGTGAACGACAGGTTCCCGCGCCCCCAGGTCTGGGCCCGGGACGGATCGTGCACGTTCGACATCACGCGAGTACGGCATCCCATGTAGGCGATTTCCGTCTCGGGGTGGCCGGGCTGATAGTACTCGGCGTTAAAGGGGGCATCCTGGAAGGAGAAGTTCGGGAAAAGCCGCTTGGCGCTCACCCGGCACGCCAACCGGAACAGGTCGTGATTGGGATCGCCCGGGTTGAGGTTGACCCCCTTCTGTACCCGGAAGATCTGGATCGGGAAGATCGCGGTTTCTCCCCCACCCAAGCCGGCTTCAGTGGCCTCTAACAGGCAGCGCATCGCCATCCGTGCTTCCGGGCTGGTATCAGTGCCGTAATTGATCGACGAAAACGGGGTCTGTGCTCCGGCCCGCGAGTTCATAGTGTTGAGGTTAGCGATGAGGGCCTCCATCGCCTGGTAAGTCTGGCGTCGGGTCTCCTCGACAGCCTGACGACGAATCCGCTGGGCAAGACGGTCGGTGTCGTCGACGAGTCCAGCAAAGAGTCGCCCGACCTGCTCACGCTCGACGGCCAGACCATCCTCGCCAGGTTCCAACGTCCATTCAGACGCTGCTTGCCGCACCTCGTCGACCTTGTCCTCGTCACCGCCAAGAACTTCGAAGAGCCTTGCCAGACCTGTCTGGGCGGCGCGCCTGAAGGTTTTGGCGACGCCCGGGGCCATATCCCGATCGAAGTTCGGCACCGCCTGACCACCGTGCTGGTCATTCTGATTGGACTGGATGGCGATGCAGGCCAGGGCCGCATAAGACCCAATGGACTGCGGGGCGCGCAGCACGCCGTGGCCGGTGGAGAACCCGTGCTCAAACAGGTTGGTGAGGTTGATCTGGCAGCAGGTGGTTGTCAGGGTAAGGAAGTCGAGATCGTGGATATGGATGTCACCGTCTCGGTGGGCTGCGGCGTGGGCAGGGTCAAGTACCTCCAGCAGATTGAACTGCTTGGCCGACTCGGTGCCATAGCGCAGCATTGACCCCATAGCAGAGTTGCCATCAACGTTGGCATTCTCCCGCTTGGCGTCGGCTTCCTCTGCGGAGGCGAAAGTGATCTCGCGCAAGGTGCGCATCAATGCCGACTGCTGATCACGGGCGACGGTACGACGCTGCCGGTACAAGATGTACGCCTTGGCGACATCGTCATACCCCTGATTCATGAGGGCCTTCTCGACGAGGTCCTGGATAGCCTCAACGTCGGGGATCTCCTCGCCCATCTCGCTCAGTCGCGACATCACCTCGAGGGCAACTTCAGACGCACGCAGTTCAGCGTCGTCAATCCCGCATGCCACGAATGCCCTACGAACAGCCTCGACGATCTTCGTCGAGTCGAAGCGGATTACTCTGCCGTCACGTTTGTGAATGGTCAGCGGTACTGCACGTTGCTGGCTAGTGGTCTGGTCGTTTGGCTGAACGATCGTCGACATGCTCACTCCTCGAAGCAGCGCACGAGTGGAGCATGGATAGCCCCGGGTCATCCCGCGCGCCCGTTGTCGTACCGGGTTCACCGACCCGGGTACTGGCAGGTATTCGGACTTCAGGGCCCTCCGTCATCAAACGGGTTCCTACCGAGCGACGCTTCCCAGCCGGATGGCCAGTGCGTGGTGTCGCCGTCGTTCCCTGTCACCGCTGCGGGGCAGTTCCGGCTTTCCACCGGATTCCCTCTTACCTCCCATCACTGACACCCGAAGGGTTAGCCCCTACATCTGGTAGCCGGCGATGAGAACCAGCACAAGATGAAGGATATACGCCCTGAGGGGCCAATCCTGCACGCAACCCCCCAAGTTGCCACAAAACAGCGCAGAACCAGGCTTTGCGAACCGGTTGTCCATCCTTATGACGACGGCTGGCATCATGGACACACGGAAAGGACACGACCTATGGAGATCACCAGCACATCCATCACCGAGGGGCAGCCCATCGAGCTGACGTACGCCCATGCCGATGCGGGCGGCAAGAACGTCAGCCCGCAGCTCAGTTGGACGCCCGGCCCGGCGGGTACCAAGTCGTACGCAATCACCATCTACGACCCTGACGCCCCCACTGGATCAGGTTTCTGGCACTGGATTCTCGCCGATATCCCGACCAACGTCACCTCCCTTGAGGAAGGCGGCCCGCTGCCCGCCGGGGTGCGCGAGTGGACCAACGATTACCAGGAGGACGGCTACTCCGGCGCCTGTCCTCCTCCCGGCCCCGCCCACCGTTACATCCACACTGTCCATGCCATACCCAGTGAGCACCTCGACATCCCCGACGACGCCGCAAACGTCCAGGTGCGCTTTGCCATCCACACCACCGAGCTGGACTGCGCATCGATCACCGGAACGTTCCAGCAGTCCTGAGTCATCCCGCATCGACAAGCAGGCGCCGCGGATGTCTGCGGCACCTGCTTGACTGATGCTGTGAAGCTTCGGCAGGCACTTCTCATTGTCCTTGTCCTGTTCGGTCTGGTCTCGTTGCCCCTTTCCGCCAGCGCTGCACCGCCAAGCCCCACTCCGACAACCACCAGCACCGCGTACGCCAGCGAGACCCCGACCCCACAGCCATCGGCTGAGGTGACCCCCGCAGCGGGTATGGGCTGGGATTCCGCCCCGGTATCCTCTGACATGGCCTCGAGAATGGACTGCGCCTCGGTCATGTTTGTAGGCGTGCGGGGGTCAGGAGAGACCCCTCCTTACGGCAACACGATTACGTCAATCCGTGATGCCCTAGCCCAAAAGTGGCGGGGCAAAGGAACCGTTCGTCAGGTGTATCTGGACTATCCAGCCGCAGACCCCCACACCCTGCAGGATGCATCCATGAGCGATCTACTTTTCGATGCGCAGATGCCATCCACTAAGTACTTCGACTCAGCAGCCCTGGGAGCCAAAAAACTCACCGCTTTGCTTAACGCCGAGAAGAAGCAGTGCCCTGCAGAATGGGTAGTTCTCGCTGGTTTTTCCCAAGGATCGCAAGCCATCACGCAGGCCCTCGCCCAGACCGACACCCCACAGCGTCTGGCAGGCGCCATCCTGGCCGGAAACCCCGACCATTACCCCGGCCAGAATGTCCAGGAGGTCAGCGGAGACGCCGAGCAGTCAGCAATTGGTATGTCCGCCATTCTTTACTACTTGCGTGAGCGTGCACATGCCACTCCGGGTGCCAATCGTGATGCCCAGATGCGGGCCATCATCCAGGCCACACTCAGTCTGAGCCAAAACTCCATCAACCAGAACGCCCTCGATGCCGACATGTCGAAGGCAGGAGCTGCAATTCCAGCAGAGGCGTACCCAGAAACGTATTCGGTGTGTCTGAAGGGTGACCCGGTCTGCGATACCGCACCGGCACTCACCGGCATCCTCACCTTGCAGTCGACCTGGCAGGACGAACTCAATCGGGGCCGTCCGATTCACCTGGGCTACACCCGCACAGTCATGGAAGGGTCGTTGGACCGCATTGCTCAACGAATTAACGCCATCGGTGCCGCTGAGGCAAAGGGAACTCCCCTGCCTCATGGATCGACGGTCACGGTGACGACTCGCGACTGGGGACCGCTTCAGATCGGGGTGGCTATTGCTGCCGGTGTTCTTGGACTCGTAGTGGGTTGGCTGCTAGGTGCCCGTCGGCGTCGTCAGCGCCGCCGTTGGCGCTGAAAGGTTAGATCTCAAAGAACCAGTACCCTGTGGTCACGACGCCGATGACATCGGCCAGCAGAAGAGCACCAAAGCCGGCAAGGAGAGCTGAAATACCGCGATGGACCGCCACTGCGTGGTCTTGTCGAACGCTCATCACCATGCTGGCGACGCGATCTGGTCCGCCAATGAGATACGCGATTACCAGCACGATCAGCAGACTATGACTACAGGCGACCCAGATTAGCGATTCGACGACCGCCCAGCTGCGATGCGGAAGATGGGCAGCATGCACAAGCATCGCCCAGAACGCCGGATCGATGAGGGACGATAGTCCTACGAGAAGACCGCTGACGGCCAGGGCCCCTGGTGCCGTCGAACGCGGCGCGGCAGAAGTATCATCCTGGAAATCGTTCGTTTCCGCCCCCGGACGTACTCGCCACACCGCCCAAGCAATAAACGCTGCACCAAGGATGGCCACCAAGCACACCCACACCATGTGGGGGACGTGAAAACCATGGATACCCAACCGGGCGAGCAAGGCCCCCAGGCCAAGCACCCCGGCAATTCCAAACACGGCCGAGACCCCTACCGAGGTGACGAGAACAGTGACGACTCCGCGCCGCTTGACCCCAAGCGCAAGCGCCGCCAACAGCACCACGGATCCCAGCGGATCAAAGCCGGCGATACCGAGGGCGAAGGCCGCAGCGAGGAAAGACAGCACAGACAAAGACTACTCGGTAGCCACTTGACGGATGGCCGTACCGACCGCAGCGTCGCGCAGTGAACGGAAACCCTCGATTTCACTTCGATGTCATCTCCGTGCTACCGTATCCGGGCTGGGTTTGTTAGACGAGCCCGATGCGCGAGTGGCGGAATGGCAGACGCGCTGGCTTCAGGTGCCAGTGTCCCTTGGGACGTGGAGGTTCAACTCCTCTCTCGCGCACAACAAAGCGAAGAGCCTCGAATCGAGTTTCAGGTTCGAGGCTTTTTGCTACTCTCGTATATCGTCAGACGTGAGCGCACCCAAAACTGTACTCATCGGATTTTAAGCGCGTCACAACGACCTCCCGACCAGACTCTCCGTACACCACGATGACCATTAGGTCGCCGTCAGCAGACAAAAGTTCAATAACCCTGCTGCGAAGTGGACCCGCGAGAACTCTGATTCCTACCTTGTTGGTGTCAGCCGGACAAACCCGGCGCGAGCACCCCACCAGGTGCCGACCCCATTACAAGGAGGACACCTCATGATCAAGAACCGCCTCGTCGCTGCCGGAGCAGCGGCCGCTCTCGCAACTGGCACCGCCCTCATGGCCGTCCCGGCCCACGCTGCCACTCCTGCCCCGATTTCCCCCGCCCCTGCTCCTATCTCTCCCGCTCCTACTCCCACCAAGCCGGGCGTCGACACCTCGAAGCTGCCGATCCACATCGACTTCGACTGCCTCAAGAACAACGCCCAGGAGCGTCACCAGATCGAGCTCAAGATCGCCAAGATCCTCGTCCAGGACGGCACCGCCAAGTCCAAGGCCGTGGCCGTCAACTCCGCCAAGGAGATCGTCAGCACCGTCCTCAAGGATCCGTCCCTGCTGACCAACCCGGGCGCCCTCGTGACCAAGATCGTCAAGATCATTGCCGACAATGCCCTC
The DNA here is from genome assembly GCF_001642025.1 of Cutibacterium namnetense. Classification (GTDB taxonomy): domain Bacteria; phylum Actinomycetota; class Actinomycetes; order Propionibacteriales; family Propionibacteriaceae; genus Cutibacterium; species Cutibacterium namnetense. The sequence continues at coordinate 14,884 of NZ_LWHO01000013.1, forward strand.
AAGGCCTTCGGTGACACCTCCGGCATCGGTGATCTCAAGCCGCTCGCTCAGGACATCGTCAAGAACCTCAAGGCCGCCAAGGTGTGCTTCACCATCAACGTGCCCGGCCTTCCCCCGAAGACCCAGCATGTCAGCCACCTCGGTGAGCTCCAGACTGCCGCCTGGGTTCCCTCCAGCCAGGTTCGCTGAGCTTCGCTCATACCCATCACGAGGCCATAACCGAGCAACCATGTGACTCATGTTGCCCGGCATGGTACGGGGCTGCGGGTTTCCCGCAGCCCCTCATCACACCCCGCTCCACCGCTATGGCCACAGCACGCATGTGCACAACGCGTCGGTGAATTCGCACATCCAACCAGATTGGTATGCGAAATCACCGTCCGGACACCAGGTGACCCTTCTCTCATTTAATCTCGAGTCCACGGTCATTAAGGCACGAACATCACATGCAAAGGAGCGTGGACATGACCTTCACTAAAAAGCTGAGCGCAGTGGCCATTGCGGGCACCTTGGTCGTTACTGGGGCTTCCATGGCCACGGTTCCGGCGATGGCGGCTGATAAGGCTCCAGCCCCGGTTACCGCCACCACCCAGTCGAAGCTCATCACCGGATACACCACCAGCACTGATCAGTGGGGCACCAAGCTCTTCTTCCGTAAGAACATCGTCCCCAACGCTAAAGGGGCCGTCGTCATCGTTCACGGCGCAGCCGAGCATTCCGGCCGCTATGACTACCTTGCCAAGCGACTCAATGAGGCCGGCTACTCCACTTACCGCTTCGACCACCGTGGACATGGCCGTAGCGCCAGCCCATACGTCGATAACGCCATCCCGCGTGGCAACATCGACGACTGGAGCAACCTTGTCAACGACGTGCACCAGTTTGTGCAGATCGCCCACTCGGAGAACGCCGGCAAAAAGGTCTTCCTGTTCGGGCACTCCATGGGTAGCTTCGCCGTCCAGTCCTACGGCGCCAAGTACCCGGGAACCGTTGCCGGCATCGTGAGCAACGGTGGTGGCATCGCCGTCAACCCCTGGGGCCCCGACACCGAAGGACCGAAAAAGGTCACCGCGCACGACCTCACGGACGCCGAGAAGAACGCTTCGCCTACGATCAGCCAGCTCCTGCCGATGGATAAGCTCACCAGCTTCAACGGCGTCCTGCTGACCCAGGCGGTGCGCCATCCCAAGGCCATCCACCTGCCTTCGACTGCTGCCGAGGCCTTCATCCAGTTCAAGAACCCGCTGGCCAACGGTGTCTGCACGGATCAGGCCGTCATCGACGACTACAAGAAGGACCCCCTCAATAACAAGTACATGAGCCTCGGCATGGTCAAGCAGATGGGCGTCGCACAGGTGTACAACACCTTTAACGCCCCATCCTTCACCGAGCCGACCCTCATCATGCACGGCGCGAACGACGGCATCGTCCCCTCGTACTTCGACGTCAACTGGTACAATGCCATTGGCTCCAAGGACAAGAAGATCATCGAGTGGCAGGGTCTGATGCACGAGACCATCAACGAACCCGTCAAGGACCAGGTCGACGACGCGATCATCAACTGGGTCAACGCACACAATAAGTGAGCACCACCTCGTGGTGTCTTAGCAGTGGTTGGGTCGGCACACTTGCCGGCCCAACCACTGTTGTTATACCGCCGCTATATGGGTGACAAATCACTATCACAGCGGCATCGCCGCATAGCTTGAGCATCGTCGCCACGATTCGCTCACTATCTTTTCGGTGAGCCGAACATACGAGGTAAGGTCTCCTTCATGTTGTCGAAGCCCGACCTTCCTTCCCGGGTCGCAGCCGTCGCACTCACGGCCTGCCTAGCGTTAACCTCTTGCTCTTCCCATGACAGCGCGAAAAGTCCCGGCCCGTCTGGTGGCTCCTCGAGCTCTGGCGCACCGAACGCCACCTTGGCGAACATTCCAGCCACTCAGGCCGGGGCAACAGACATCACCTTTAACGCCGGCCCCGAGAAGGTGAAGGCCACCTTCCCGCGCTTCGCGAAAGCGCGGGACCTCAGCACCGCCGTGGAGGTCGTCAAGGGCCGCATGCTACGCGACTCCTGGCAGCGCAACGCGAGCAATGTCAACGTCACTTCCCAGATCATTGCCTCCAACGACGCGGCCTTGGGCGTACTAATCACCAACCAGACCACCATCAATGGCAAGGTACAAACGATTCCGGCCACCGTCTGGTACTCGACCGCAGCACAGCAGTCGTACTCCTCCCCCGCCCTCGTCAAACCCGATGAATGGGCCAACTTAACGACGGCACTGCAGGATGCTGGCAAAGATCAATCCCTCGACGGTGAAAAAATTGCCGCGGCCGCCAAGGCGAAATCGGCCCCATATGGTAACGGCCCCGCCCTGGGCTTTGATCGCAACGGTAACCTCTTAGCCAGCTTTGCCTCGGGGGTCGTCGCCGACAAGCCCGTCACCCTCGTCGTCCCCAGCGACAAAGCGACCGGAATGCTCAGCGACTTCGGCATTCAGGCCCAAAAGGCCTCAACGAACCCCGGCAAGTTCACAGGAACCACCTCCCAGCCCGCAGATGCATCCCTCAAAGCCAAGGAATCGGCTGGCCGCCCGTCAACGGCCGTCGGCCCGGACTGTCGGGTGCTGCACTGCGTCGCCGTCACCTATGACGATGGCCCCAGCGCCATGACCCCACAACTTCTCAACACCATCAAGAAGTTCAAGTTGTCGATCACCTTCTTCGAGATGGGCAACAGCATCATGGCCTTCCCGAATACGGCGCGGAAGGTGGCGGCCGCCGGCATGGAGATCGGTAACCACACGGTCACCCACCCCAATCTTCCTGCCAAGACGCCGGACCGCATCCGTCATGAGTTGGAGCACAACTCACAGCTCATTAAGAATTTCACCGGGGCCACTCCGCTGTTGTTCCGTCCGCCCTACGGCGCTCATAACAGCACCGTTGACGAGGTCGCCAAAGACAATGGCATGGCAATCATTCAGTGGCAGATTGACAGCGAAGACTGGAAGAACCGCAATCCTGAGATGACGTACAAGAACGTCATGACGGCTCTGCCCTATACCGCTCCCTTTATCCTGGAACACGACATCCAGAAGGCATCAATCGACGCCGCCCCACGGATCTACCAGGACCTCGAAGCCAAAGGTAAGACCATCGTCAGTGTCAGTGAGATGTCCCTCAACAGCGGGGGCTACCAGGCCGGTCACGCTTACTGCAATGGAACGGTCAAGGCCCAAAGCGGCTACAACTGCAAAGGATGAGGGTCCGACCGGGGGCGCGCACGGCTGTGGAAGGCCTCGCTCTGCTGGCCTGTGCTGCACTTGGGTTCCACCTACTACTCAGCGGCCGCGTGCACCTGTTCGTCGGCACCGTCATCACGACCCTGCTGTGGATTGCGTGTCCGATCCTGACGGCCATGGGCCTATGGACCTTGGCCCGTGCGGTTCGTCACCCGAATGCCGTGGGGCATCATCGCACCCGGATCGGACTACTTATCGTCGCCCCCGTCGCCCTGGGATTGTTCGTCCCGCTCGAGCCACTAACCCTGCGCGGAGCGGCGAGTTACCGTCCCGCGGTGCGGGGAGCGTCGCCATCTCCGGCTCATTCAAACTCGTGGAATGACGGTTTACCGGAGGCCCCTAAGTCGGTGCCCCCGGTAGCTATCGACCCCAAGACCGGAAAAACCGTCGGCGGATATGACAACGGCGGCGACAACATCGGATCTGACCGCAACGGGCCGATGGGCCCACCACCAGCCCAGTGGCCTGCCCTCAAAGGCGATCCAGCCGAACTCACCATCTACGACTACGTGCAACGGGCCGACGATCCACACGGCATCGCCACTCTGAGAGGCAGAAAGCTGACGATGACCGGCTTCGTCAGTGCCGCTCCAGAGGACCCGAATCATGCCTGGGTGCTGGCCCGGCTCAAGATGTGGTGCTGCGTGGCCGATGCGCTGCCTTTCATGACAACAATGGTGGGGGCTCCGTCTCGTCCCACCAATGGTTCGTGGATCCGCATCACGGGCACCTACCTGCCCAGTTCCCCCAACGGCGACACTCGCTTCAAGGTGGAACGCATCGACAAGATCCCGGTACCGGAGAACCCGTACATATGAGCGAGCTACCACCCCAGATCAATGCCTGGCTCGTGATCTTCATCGGTATCTGGCTACAGGCCGTACCTTTTCTGCTGCTGGGAACGATCATCTCATCGGCCCTGACGGCCTTCCTCAAACCGCAGACTCTGGCCCGCTTCCTGCCGCGTCACACCGCTCTCGCCGTAACGGTTGCGGGGCTTGCCGGCATTGCTCTTCCCGCCTGCGAGTGCGCCTCGGTGCCCACCACCAGGTCTTTAGTCCGGGCTGGCGTACCGACAGCCGCGGCTCTCACCTTCATGGTGGCTTCCCCGGCCATCAATCCGGTCGTTATCACAGCCACCGCAATTGCTTACACCGTCAATCCTCGAATAGCTGTAGCGCGGTTCATAACTGGATTATTGGCTGCCATCGGTATTGGCTTGGGATGGATCTGGCTAGGGAGTCCTCTCCGTGGGGTTGATGATGGATCCCCGGGATCTGCCTGCGAGGAGACCTGCGGATTGCATGACCATCAGCCGCGCACCATGTCCGCGATGGCCGAGACGTTCCGCAGCGAACTGACTCACGATTTCATCCAGTCCTGCGGCTTCCTCGTCATTGGCGCGGCGATCGCTGCCACCGTCAAGGTTTGTGTCCCGACCGCCTGGATGCAGGCTTTGACGACCAACGTGTTACTAGAGGCAGCAGTACTGAGCCTGCTGGCCGTCATCGTGGCCCTGTGTTCGGAAGCCGACGCCTTCATGGCCGTTTCCTTGACGAGTTTCTCCCCCACCGCCCAGCTGGCCTTCCTGGCGATCGGGCCGGTCATCGACGTGAAGCTTATGGCTATGGAAGGTGGGGCGTTCGGTGCTGGGTTCCTTAAGCGGTTCGTCCCGTTGGCGGCGTGCTGCTGCTTCGTCTCAGCAATCTTCATCGGTACTCTCATCTTTCCCTCCTAACCGATCTGCGCTGATGGCCACCGCCGCCTCCCACTAGTGGCAGAATGTGCGCCGGTACCGCCAATCATCTGAGAATCCGAAGAACTCTCTCAGAATGTCGCAGGCCCCCGGCGTTGTGATCCTTCCTTGTTTGAGCAGAGCCTTAGTCTATGAATTGTGAGTGCCTCCCCGCGTCGCGCGATTCGAGCCCTGGCCATCGCTTTGGTTGCCCTGCTCCCACTTGGAGCCTGCTCTCACGACAACGGGAACCCCGATGCCTCGCCTTCAGACATCCGGTCGGCCACGAAATCCACTTCCGTGGCCGCCGATAACGTCTCAGGGGCGTCGATGACGTCCACATCCTTCCAGAAGCCGTCAGACATCTCGATCAAGGTGCCGACCGTCACCACCGCCCGCAACCTCAGCCAAGCCATCGAAGTCGTCGGTGAGCGCGCCTTGCGCGGCGCCGCATGGGATTCGGCTACGAAGGTCACAATGACCGGCCATTTCACCTCGTCGACAACTGACCTGCTTGGGGTCGAGTTACAGACCGACGTGGCGAAGGGCAAAAAATCCTCTACGTCCACAACGACGCTGTGGTATGACGCCACGATGAAGCAGACCCTGTCGGCGAGTGCCCTCATCTCATGGCCCGGTTGGCCAAAGTTCAGCCAGGAAGTTGTGAAATCTGCCCATACCGATGGCCTCAACGGCAAGAAAGCCGAGGCGGCCCTCCAACAACCGCAGGCCCCCTACGGCACCGGACCCGCGCTGTCATTTGATTCCCAGGGCGACCTGCTTGTGAGGTTCCCGGCGGGAGCTATCGATAGCGTTCAGCGCACTGTCCTCATCGATTCCAAGGTCGTCTCTCCGATGCTCAGTGGGCTTGGCCAGAAGGCCCTCGGCGCGTCGCTACACCCGACGCCTTTCACCGGCACCCCGACAGCGAATACAACATGGTTTACCAAACTCAAGACGAGTCCGAAGCCAGCAGACTCTCCGAACACCAAGCCCCTCCCGGGCGACCCGGCCACCAAGACGAGCGGCACACCTGTCCACCCCTCAACGGCAGTTGGCATCGACTGCATCGTCGAACACTGTGTAGCCCTGACCTATGACGACGGACCCGCTGATACGACTGCGAAGGTTATTGACGGGTTCACTGACGCGAAGGCCGCCGCGACCTTCTTTCAGCTCGGTACCAACGTTAATAACCACCCCGACACCTCCACATTGCTGGCCGGCTCCGGTTTCGAGGTCGGCAGCCACTCGGCCAGCAACCAAACCCTCACAAAGCTCGGGTCCCGGGGCCGCGCGACCGAGATCACCGATGCCGTCAACGCCTTAAGTAAACTCACTGGACGCCCGACGATGCTTTTCCGTCCGCCGTATGGGGCGCACAACGAGCGGATCGACGCCATGATGGCCAAGCAGAATCTCGCCATGATCAACTGGGCCGCTGATTCCAACGACTGGCAGAACCGTGATGCCGGCAAGATCACCAAAGCGGTGACCCAGTACGCCGCCACTTACACCCAGCCGATCATCGTGCTGCACGACACCTACCAGGCGACGGCTGATGCGACCAGCGGGCTAATCGAAGCGCTCCGCCACAAAGGCATGACCCTCGTCACTGTCTCCGAGCTGACCGTCAATACCGGTGGGCTCGAAGCCGGCAAGGTCTACTGCCGTGGCACTGCCGTCAACCAGAGTGGTTTCGGCTGCCACAGCTAGCACGACCCACGTAGCCCGGCTGCACGGTTTAGCTCAGGATCGGTCGCATCTCAGCTTCGGCGCGCCACTTTACGCAGCACAGGCCTCAACAGGTCCAACACCTCGTCAATACGTAGCACCTTCGCCAGGACGAGGAACACGGCGACGAACAACACCCCGCCAGCGAAGGTCCCGCCAGCGTGACCAACCCACGCACCGTGTCCCGCAGCGTCGATTCCGTGCGCGACGACGTAGGTCGGAATCGCAGCAATGATCGAGGCCACAGCGAGTTTGCTCCATAGCCGGTTAACCTCACCCATGCCAATACCACCGAGCTGGCGGGAAGCCACCACGAGCCACGCCGTCGCTCCGACAAGGCAAGCAATGGTCTGGGCAGCCGCCACGACGACAAGAGCATGCTGAGGCGGGAAGAGGAACATCGTCACCAAGATGATGAGCTGGGCACCCGTGGTAACCGCCTGCATGATGAGGTTGAGCTTGCCATCCTCGCGGGCGAAGCAGTAGCGCTGCTGCAAGGTGGTGATGCCGAAAGGCAGCAGGCCCACCCCCATGATCGCCACTGCTCGCGCCAAGGAGCCGACCTGACCGGGTTCCAGCGAGAACACTGTCTGTACACCTGGGCGGGCCAGCACAACCATCGCCAGCGAGCACGGGATGACCGCTAGGGCTGGCATCTCCAAGCCCTGACGCAGCAGCTTCTTCATGGCGGGATTGTTGCCGTCGGCATTGGCGCGGCTCATCCGTGGGAACAGTGCCGTAAGAATCGACGTAGTGATGAAGCTCTGCGGCAACATGAAGATAAGGAAGGCGTTGTCGTAGGCACTAATCGACGACGAGACCTCCGGGTGCACCAGGCGCACGTGGGACAGCATCTTCTTCATGATGATGCCGGCCAACTGAGCGATAACCAGTGCGCTGAAGGTCCACACTGTGATGCGCGCGGCCGCTCCTAGACCGTAGCCGCGGATTCCCCAGCGGGGATGCCACCGGAACCCGCCGTGATGTAACGGGATGATGAGGAACAGCCCTTGAATGACGATGCCCAAGGTCGTCGTCCCGGCCACTACCCACACCATCTGAGGGGTCCAGGTAGCAGGGTCGGGGTGGGCGCCGAATTGCGCCAGGAACCACACCAGACCGGCAATCTGAATGACATTCGCCAGCACGGGGCTCCACATGAAGGAGGCAAATTGGTTGCGGGCGTTGAGTACCTGGCCGAGGATCGCGTAGAGGCCGTAGAAGAAGATCTGCGGCATGCAGATGAACCCGAAGAAAACGGTGAGGTGACGAGTCGCCCCACCCGACGAGAAATAGAGGTCCAAAAGCCATGGCGAAGCCAGCGTCGCTACCACGGTGACGACGAGGACTGACGCGAACGACACCGTCAGCAATCGATCGACGAACTCCTGACCACCGTCGGGCTGCTTCATGGCTTTGGTGATCTGCGGGATGAGGATCGCGTTCAGTACTCCGGCGCTGAGGAGAATGAACACCACGTTCGGCAGGGTGTTGGCGGCCTGGAAAGCGTCGAGAGATAGTGAGGTGCCAGCCGCGATGACGGTCAGCAGGTAGGTACGGACGAATCCCAGAATCCTCGACACCATCGTGCCGGCAGCCATGACGATACTGGCGCGACGCAACGACCCCTCAGCAGAGTCACCGAAGTCAGCCGGCGTCGATGGAGCGGCAGTGTCGATCCTGGGGATGACCCGGGTGCGATCGAAGTCCTCGTCACGGCCAAGTCGCGTCAGCCTATGACGAGAAATATTGACGCCGAAGGTGACGGCGTCAATGTCGAGGCTGTCGTAGACGTCAACTGGTGGCGCCGTCTCCGGGAGGCGGAGGAGGTCGTAGACATCGTCATCGTAGGAATCAAGCATGGTCTCCTCAACGGCCGGTCCCGGCGTAGACGACCGCCTCACCCTCGGCATCAAGACCGAAAGCGGTGTGAGCAACACGAACGGCCTCGTCAACCTGATCGGCGTCCACAACCACCGAAATGCGAATCTCGGAAGTCGAGATCATCTGCAGGTTGATGCCGGAGTCGGCCAGAGCACGGAAAAACGTCGACGTAACCCCAGGATGAGTCCTCATGCCCACGCCGATCACCGACACCTTGCCAATCTGGTCGTTGTACAGGATCTGCTCGTAGCCCAGCTCATCCTTGACGGCAGTCAGGGCGCGGACTGCCGTGGGCCCGTCACTCATCGGCAGGGTAAATGAGAGATCAGTACGACCGTTCATGACCCGCGAAGCGTTCTGCACAATCATGTCGATATTGATGTCAGCATTGGCGATGATCTCGAAGATCTGGGCGGCTCGACCCACCGCGTCGGGAAGTCCGGCGACGGTGATCTTGGCTTCGGAGCGGTCATGGGCAACCCCGGAGATGATGGCCTCTTCCATGTCAGATTCCTTCGTGATGTCGGCAGGGTCCATAACCCAGGTGCCAGGTTTGTCAGAGAATGAAGACCGTACGTGCACTGGCACGTCCTCACGGCGGGCGTACTCGACACACCGCAGATGGAGGATCTTCGCACCGCAAGCGGCCATTTCGAGCATCTCCTCGTAGGAGATCTCCGGAATACGTTGAGCGCCCTTGACGATACGTGGATCAGCGGTGAACACACCGTCGACGTCAGAGTAGATCTCGCAACAATCAGCACCCAACGAACTAGCCAGGGCGACCGCAGTGGTGTCAGACGCTCCCCGGCCCAGGGTGGTGACGTCCTTCGTCGTTTGAGAGACTCCCTGGAATCCCGCGACAATGACGAGGTCTCCGGCCTCCAAAGACTTCTCGATCCGCCCGGGAGTAATGTCGATAATGCGAGCATTGCCATGGGCTGCGGTCGTAATAACCCCAGCCTGGGAACCCGTGTAAGAGCGTGCCGGAATACCCACGTCAGACAGGGCCATCGCGAGCAGGGCGGCGGACTGTCGCTCGCCCGTCGTCAAGAGCATGTCAAGTTCTCGCGGAGCGGGCTGTGGGGAGACCTCCTGGGCGAGGTCCATCAGGTCGTCAGTGGTGTCACCCATAGCCGAGATGACGACGACAATGTCGTTTCCCGCCTGCTTCGTAGCGGCGATACGGCGCGCCACACGCTTAATTGAGGCGGCGTCGGCCACTGAGGACCCACCGAATTTCTGGACGACTCGCGTCATCAACCCTCCTACCAGGTTCGGACACCAAAGTCTAACCGGCGTCAGTAATGGCGTCCCCGCCGTGGCTTGGCGGGAGCGCCGCAGTCTCTTGCGTGACGCCGTAACGCGACTATGGCCGTCAGGCGCGATTGCCACGATAGTAGAAACAACAGGTAAACCCATGAAGGACTTGCCGCTGACCGAAGTAACTCGAGTATGTCTGGACCCTCACGTATTCTTGGGGTCATGCGCTCAGACAGGCACGGCAAGCTCTACCCCTTAGCCATGTTCGGAATCGTCAGCATCTTGACCGGACTGCTAGCGGCCGGATTCGTCGTGCCCCTTGCGGCTTTGACCGGTGGAACAGCCAAGATGGTTGCCAGCAGCATGGAGGACCTGCCGCCCGAATTGATGAGCACACCGCAGGCTCAAAAATCCCACATCCTCATGGCAGATGGATCGGTGCTAGCCACCTTCTACGACGAGAACCGCGAATACGTCCCGCTGTCAAAAATCTCCAAGCAGATGCAAACTGCCCAGGTCGCTATCGAGGACAACCGGTTCTTTTCCCATGGCGCAGTTGACCTCAAGGGCACCGCGCGCGCCCTGGTGACAAACGTCGCCGGATCAGCCCGGCAGGGCGGATCAACCCTCACTCAGCAGTACATCAAACAGATCCGCATCGAGGCTGCCGTGGCTGCGGGCAATGAGGAGGGTGTGCAGGCCGCTCAGGAGCCGACGGTCACCCGAAAGATGCAAGAGCTGCGCTATGCGGTGGGTCTGGAGAAGAAGCTCTCTAAAAAGCAGATCCTGGAGCGTTACCTCAATATCGCCTATTTCGGTGACGGGGCTTACGGCGTCGAGTCCGCGGCCCGTCACTATTTTGGGACGACGGCCGCCAACCTTGACCTCGCCCAGGCAGCGATGCTGGCCGGTCTGGTACAAAACCCAGTCGCTTACGACCCGGTGAATCACCCCGAAGCAGCCATGAACCGCCGCAATATCGTGCTGGCGCGTATGGCCCAGCTCAACCTCATCAGCGCTGATCAGGCCCGTAAGGCCGAAAAGGTCGTCTTCGATAAATCGAAGGTCTTTTATCCGAAGAACGGTTGCATCTCGTCAAAGTATCCGTTCATTTGCGACTATGCATATCGCAGCTTGTTACAGATGCCGAGTCTTGGCAAAAACCCCGAGGAGCGGGCCAAGATGGTCAAGCGCGGCGGATTGACAATCCAAACGAGTATCGATCCCAAGGTTCAGGATGCCGCCCAGAAAGCCGTCTCAAACGTCGTTGGACCCAAGGACCCAGTTCTTGCCGGAACGGCCATCGTCCAGCCGGGCACTGGTCTGCTCATGGCGATGGCGCAGTCTCGCCCCGTCATGGGCGAAAAACCTGGGCAGACCTATTACAACTACTTGGCACCAGCCTCGATGGGCGGGGCCACCGGCTTCCAGGCTGGATCGACCTTCAAGGCCTTCACGACGGCTGCAGCCATCGCCAAGGACATACCCATCAGCAAGCACTACACCGCGTCCTCTCCCATGGATTTCACCGGTGAAAAGTTCACCAACTGTAAAGGCACCTTTAAGTCGGGGCCATTCCGAGTGCGCAACTCAACCGGACACTCGTGGAATATCGGCTTGCGCGAGGCGGCCGCGTGGTCGGTTAACACCTACTTTGTCCAGCTAGAGCAGGACGTCGGCATGTGTGAGGTCACCAAAATGGCCCAGAACAGCGGCGTGAAGCTCTCTAGCGATAAGGACATCGTCAAGACCTTCCAGAGGGTGCCATCGTTCACACTCGGTACCGCTTACGTATCTCCACTGTCCATGGCTTCGGCCTACGCGACCTTCGCCTCACGCGGCATCCAATGCGACCCCATCATCGTCAAGTCGGTCAAGAATCGCGATGGTTCACCTATGAAGGTCCCGACCGGCAATTGCAAGAGAGCCATACCGCAGAAGGTTGCTGACGGTGTTAATTCGGTGCTTTCGGGCGTCATGGATGCCACGGGTAAGCCCGCGAGGATTCCGGGTGGCTATCCGCAAGCCGGCAAGACCGGTACCACCGACGCCCATGAGGCTGCTTGGTTCGACGGATACACCCCGCAAGCTGCCGGGGTAGCGATGATCGCCGCTGATGGCAGCAGCTCCTACTTCCGTGGCAATCAGTCCCGTTCAATCAAGGGCATCCGGACTTCTACCGGCGTTTACCTCAACGGTTCTGGTGGTAGCGACGCCGGTAAAATCTACCGTGCGGCAATGGCGGGTACCCTCCAAGACAAACCCAAGACAGACTTCGTGGCTCCTACCGACGAGGTGCGCTACGGCAAGCTCATCAAGATTCCAGACACTGACGGGATGACTTATCCCCAGGCCAAGGCTGCCATTCGTAAAGCGGGATTCCACATCAACGTGTGGCATGTGTGGGACGATTCAGAGCCCGATACCTATCTCGGCACGGATCCCCAGGGATCAGCCCACGCCGGAGCTACCGTCACCCTCAAAGTGTCGAAGGGGCCGAAACCAGCTCCTAAACCGACCTATGCCCCCGCGCTACCGCCACAAAACCAGCCAAAAAATCCCGGCGATGAGCAACCCGGCGACCAGCAAAACCCACCTGGAGACCAGCAGAATCCGCCCGGCGGTCAACAAAACCCGCCCGGTGGTAATGCCGGGGGCAATAACGGAGATGGCCAGCAGAACCCGCCTGGAGGGACGAGGCCTCGCTGACATGAACGCCGCTATAAAGACGAGGTTGGCAGCGACGACTGGCGCTATTGGTGTCGGCGTCGCAGGCCTGACCTACGGGGTGATCGAAGCGCATCGGTTCATAGTGCGTCACGTCGAGGTACCGGTGCTGGCACCTGGCAGCTCACCACTGCGCATACTTCATATGTCTGACTTGCACCTGCTAGCCCGTCAAAAGGCCAAGCGGAAATTCATCCGCCAACTCGCCACTCTCAACCCCGATCTCGTCATCAACACCGGCGATAACTTTTGCTCAGCCGACTCGCTCCAGCCACTTCTCGACGACATGTCGGAGCTACTACAGCGGCCTGGGGCATTCGTTTTTGGGTCCAATGACTACCTAGTTCCGGAGTTCAAGAACCCGTTATCGTACCTTCTTTCGGGACGCTCTCATCAGGCCGACAAACCGGTACCAGAGCTTCCCCACGAGGAACTTCGTCAAGCTTTCACCTCTGCGGGATGGCTCGATCTTAACGACAAGTCCGCAACATTGGAGGTCACCGGCCGCCGGTTGGCCTTCCGTGGTACTGACGACGCCCACCACAACCGCGACCATTACGAAGAGGTGGCTGGCCCACCTAACGGCGAGGCCGACCTTAATATCGGCGTCACCCACGCCCCCTACCTCAAGATTCTCGACGCCATGGTTAGCGATGGCATGGACATCGTATTCGCGGGTCACACACATGGCGGACAGGTATGTCTGCCCTTCACCGGAGCCATTATCACCAACTGTGACTTAGACACTGATCGCGTCAAGGGACTGTCACAGCACAGTTGCGGCGGACATACTGGGTGGCTGCACATCTCGGCCGGATTGGGGTGCTCCCCCTTCGCCCCGTACCGGACTTTCTGCCGACCGGAAGCGACCCTGCTTACCCTCGTTCCCCAGCCCTAACGGGGTCGGCTTGGCGCTTTCGACCAAGCTAGGTTAAAGTATGCGTCGGCCTTCCCAATCGGAAGGGTGACCATGGTCGCGGGGTGTGGCGCAGTTTGGTAGCGCGCTTCGTTCGGGACGAAGAGGTCGCAGGTTCAAATCCTGTCACCCCGACCATCCGGTTCTTGACGTTGACCGGCCTCCATCAGTTTTGGGAACTCCCTCGATCTGGTATCCCCTCTCTCAAGGGATTCATCTTCGCCTAGGCGCAATCTCATCTGGCAACCCCAGCCGCATTGACAGGCGGTGGGCCACGGTGCCGAAACTAAAGCGTTCGTGATTGCCTGCGAACGGCACGATATGCGTACTGAAACCCCACCTGACGATCCACGCAGCAGAACTCGGGCTGTTCGGAATACCTCAGCCGTTGTCCTTGTTCCACTCACTGAACGCAACTGAAGGAGGAACCACCATGGTTGCACGCGCACTCATCGCCGTCACCGATTTCGGAGTCGAGGAAACCGAGCTCGTCGAGCCCCTCAACGCCCTCACCAAGACCGGCATCGAGGTGACCGTCGCTTCCAACAGCGGCGAGCCCATCCAGACCGTCACCGGCGATAAGGATTGGGCGTCCAAGGTGAACGCTGATTCCAAGCTCGCCGACGTCAAGGCTGCCGATTACAACTTGCTCGTCATCCCTGGTGGTACCGTCAATGCAGACACCCTGCGTATTGATGAGGACGGACGCCGCCTGGTCAAGGAGTTCGCAGCGGCTGGCAAGCCGATTGGAGCTATCTGCCACGGACCCTGGGTGCTGATCGACGCCGGTGTTGCCAAGGGCAAGACGATGACCTCCTACATCTCCATTCGGCCGGACCTCGAAAACGCCGGGGCTGACTGGGTGGACAAGGAACTCTTCCGTTGCCCGGGCAACGGCTGGGTGTTGCTCACTTCGCGTAACCCCAACGATCTACCCGCCTTCACCAAGGCTCTGGTCGACGAGATCTGCTGATTCATAGAACCTTCAGAAAAAGGGACTCGCACCTACCGGGTGCGGGTCCCTTCTGCATATCCGAGGACACGACGATCTGCGCTCAGTAACCGCTCAGTACCTGCGCTGACGCGGTTTGCCACCCCGCGTATCTCCATATCGTGAGACCGATGTCCACCTAATCGAATAACTATACCAATGTTTCAATATTGTCACGATCTTGTATCAGCCCTACAAAACGGCTGACGAATGGTGCTTCATGATGGCATGGTGTCCCGAACAACGTGGGACCGTCGGTTCAACGCCGACGTGACGTGAGAAGGAGACACCATGCGTCAAGTGAGGCCACTCATTGCGCTGTCCCTCGCAGGCTTGATGGCGCTGTCAGCCTGCGGCGAGGATGTCGCGGCCAAGGATGACTCGGCTGCTGGGTCGTCGGCCACCGGCGGCAGCGATAACAGCGCACCAGCCAAGAACGGCGGATCGATCACCGCTAGCGGTTGCACCCCGCAGAACCCGCTCATTCCGTCCAACACCAACGAGACCTGCGGCGGAAAAATCCTCGACGCCGTCACCGCCCGCCTTATTCACTACAACCCTGACACCGCCAAGCCGGAGATGGACATAGCCCAGTCCATCGAGACCAAGGACAACCAGAACTTCACCGTCAAGATCAGGCCGGGATACAAATTCTCCGATGGCAGCGCCGTCAAGGCTAAGAACTTCGTCGACGGTTGGA
The DNA here is from genome assembly GCF_001642025.1 of Cutibacterium namnetense. Taxonomy (GTDB): domain Bacteria; phylum Actinomycetota; class Actinomycetes; order Propionibacteriales; family Propionibacteriaceae; genus Cutibacterium; species Cutibacterium namnetense. The sequence goes on from NZ_LWHO01000013.1 coordinate 30,142, forward strand.
ACTGGGCCGTCTACGGCCCCAACGCCCAGCAGTCCGGCTACTTCTTCGAGCCGATCGAGGGCTACGCTGACGAGCAGTGCGCTGATGAGGCTTGTAAGACCAAGCCCAAGGCCAAAGCTATGAGCGGCCTCAAAGTCGTTGACGACCACACCTTCACCATCAAGACCACCAAAAAGGTCTCTAACCTCAAGGTACGTTTGGGCTACACCGCCTTCGCCCCGCTGCCGGATGCCTTTCTCAAGGATCCGACCAACAAGAAGTGGGAGAAGATGCCGATCGGTGCCGGGCCATACAAGGTCACCGACAACACCGCCACCGCCATCACCGTCGCAAAAAATGACAATTACGCCGGGGCGTACCAGGGCCACGTAGACAAGGTCACCTTCAAGATCTACAACGACGCCAGCCCGGCCTACAACGACACCGTCGCCAACAATCTCGACATCAACGACCTCATCCCAACCGACCAACTCACCAACGACCAGTGGAAGAACGACCTGTCCGGCCGGTGGGCCATCCGCCAGTCGGGCATCAACCAGACCCTGGCCTACTCCAGCAAAGACAAACAGCTGGCCGACAACAAAGATCTGGTCAAGGCCCTCGGCATGGACATCGACCGCGAGACGATCACCAAGCAGATCTTCGCTGGCTCCCGAGCCCCCGCTGATGGCTGGGTTTCCCCCGTCGTCGACGGGTACAAGAAAGACCAGTGCGGCCAGATGTGCCAGTACGACAAAGGCAAAGCCGTCGAGCTGTACAAAAAATCCGGTGGATACAAAGACACCCTGACCATTGCGGTCAACGGTGATGGCGACCACAAGGCATGGTCTCAGGCGATCTGCAACGGCTGGAAAAACGATCTTGGCCTCAAGTGCCAGCTCAAGGTCACCCCAGACTTCAAAACCCTGCGCGACATGGTCACCAAACGCCAGCTCCAGGGCTTCTTCCGCGCCGGATGGCAGATGGACTACCCCTCCATCGAAAACTTCCTGACCCCGCTATACGCCACCGGCGCCTCAAGTAACGACAACGACTACTCGAACAAGGCCTTCGATGCCAAACTCAAGGACGCCGCTGCCGCCACCAATACCTCGGAAGCCAACAAGCTGTACCAGGAGACCGAGAAGTTGCTGGTACAGAACCCACCCAACATCCCACTGTGGACGTCCTCGACCCCATTTGCATGGTCGAACAAGGTCGCCAATGTCAAGCTCACTCCATTCGGCACGATTGATCTCCAGTCGGTCAGCGTGAAGTGATTCATCCTTGATGATGCACCCGTCGGTCCGCCGACATAGCCTCGGCGGGGCGCGGGTGCCGTGAGGAACACCATGTTCAAATACATCGTCAGACGCATCCTTCAGATGATCCCGGTGCTTATCGGGACGACGTTCATCATTTTCTGTTTAGTCTTCGCCCTGCCCGGGGACCCCACGGCCGGACGATGCGGTGAACGTCCTTGTCCTCCTGCCTACGTGGCGGCGTTCCGAGCTGAGTACAACCTCGACAAGCCACTACTGGTTCAGTACGGCCTGTATTTGGAAAAACTGTTGCACGGCAACCTCGGCGTTGACTATTACGGCAACACCGTCGTCTCAGAGCTCGGTGCCCGCTATCCAGTGACGATCAAGCTGGCCGTCATCGCCCTGCTTGTTGAGATCGTCATCGGCATCCTCGCCGGTGTATGGGCGGGCGTGCGACGCGGCGCGTTCATCGACTATTTCGTCCTGGTGTCCTCCCTCATCGTCATCTCAATCCCGATCTTCGTCATCGGTTCGCTGGCGCAGCTCATCTTTGGTCTGCGACTGGGCTGGCTCCCAGTGACGGCCGGCGACGGCTCATCCGGCGCACTCATCCTGCCAGGGCTCGTACTGGGAGCGTTGTCGGTGGCCTACGTCGCCCGGCTAACCAGGTCAAACCTGCTGGAGAACCAGCGGGCCGACTACGTGCGCACCGCCAAAGCTAAGGGCATGTCGCCGTCCCGAATCGTGACAATGCACACCCTGCGCAACTCCCTCATCCCCGTCATCACCTTCATCGGGTACGACTTCGGTGCTCTCATGGGCGGGGCCATCGTCACCGAGCGCATCTTCAACATCAACGGGATCGGCAATTACGTCTACCGGTCGATCAACCAACGCGATGGTGTCTCGGTGGTTGGTGCGGTGACCTGCCTGGTGTTGGTGTACCTGCTCGCGAACCTCCTCGTCGACCTGATGTACGGGGTGCTCGATCCGAGGATCAGCCATGACTGAACCACACACAAGCCTTCACCCGCTCGGTGCCGGTGGCCCCGAGGCCATCGCCGACCCCACGCCCGGTGAGAACAATGCGCTGGACAATTCCAAACCACGCTCGGTGTGGAATGACGCCTGGGTCTGCCTCCAACACAACCCGCTGTTCTGGATATCGGTGACTCTGATCGTCGTCTTCCTGACGATGGCAGGCGTCCCGGCTATCTTCACCTCGAAAGATCCCACCGACTGTAACCTGTCGGCGGCCCGACACATACCCTCGGCGGTGCACTGGTTCGGTACCGACATCCAGGGATGCGACGTGTACTCCCGGACGGTGTATGGGGCTAGATCGTCGATCCTCGTCGGCGTCCTCGCCACCTTGGGAACGACTATTCTCGGGGCTTTCATTGGCCTGGTTGCAGGCTTCCGCGGCGGCTGGCTTGACACCCTGCTGAGCCGAATCGGCGACGTTTTCTATGCCATCCCGTTGCTACTCGGCGGCATCATCATCTTGTACACCTTTCCCAACGAGCCGGGCACGCCGTACCTCGTCATGGTGCTCAAGGTAGTGGGTGCGATCGTCATCCTCGGCTGGCCGTCCATCGCACGACTGATGAGGTCGTCAGTGTTGCAGGTATTACCGCACGACTATGTCCAGGCGGCTCGCGCGCTCGGGGCGTCGTCGTGGCGGATCATCCGCTCGCACATCCTGCCCAATGCCGTCGCCCCGGTCATCGTGGTGTCCACTATCAATCTGGGTGCTTATATCGCCATCGAGGCGACGCTGAGCTACCTGGGCATCGGCCTGCAGGAACCAGCCATCTCGTGGGGTGTGTCGATTTCCGATGCCTCCGGGCTGGGATACGTCCGGTCGGCACCATTCATGCTGCTGTTCCCATCGCTATTCCTGTCTCTGGCGGTGCTGGCATTCATCTTCCTTGGCGAGGCGGCACAGGACGCCTTCGACCCCAAACAGCACTGAGGTTTCGACATGGCACGAAAGACACTCACAAGCGCTCAGCTTCACCTGGAACCGGTTGACGGGCTCCTCCTTAAGGTCGACGACCTGCATGTAGAGTTCCGCACCCGTGACGGGGTGGCCAAGGCCATCAACGGGACGAGCTTCACCCTTTCAGAACGCGAGACCCTCGCCATTCTCGGCGAATCAGGGTCGGGCAAGTCGGTGACTGCGCAGGCAATTATGGGTATTCTCGATTCCCCTCCGGCCCAGATCACTGGCGGGCGGATCGAATACTGCGGAGTCGACCTACTGACGATGCCAGAAAAGAAGCGTCGTCAGATTCGGGGCGAGCACATCTCGATGATCTTCCAGGACGCGTTGTCGTCGCTGAACCCAGTCTTCCCGGTCGGATGGCAGATCGCCGAGATGTTCCGTGTTCACCGTGGTATGAACCGCTCTGATTCGATGTCCGAGGCGATCCGCCTCATGGAAAGGGTGCACATTCCCGCTGCCAAGGAGCGTGCCAACAACTACCCGCACCAGTTCTCGGGTGGCATGCGTCAGCGCATCATGATTGCGATGGCGATCGCGCTCAACCCCTGGGTGCTCATCGCCGACGAGCCGACGACAGCTCTCGACGTCACCGTGCAGGCTCAGATCATGACCCTGCTCAAGGAGGTCCAGGAGGAGTTCGGCATGGGGTTGATCCTCATCACCCACGACCTCGGGGTGGTGGCCGACGTGGCCGACGACATCGCAGTCATGTACTGCGGACGGTTCGTCGAACACGCTGACGTCCACCGTCTCTACCGCGACCCTGCCCACCCGTACACCGTCGGCCTGCTAGATTCCATTCCGCGCCTGGACCAAAAAGGAAACGAGCTATATGCCATCGGGGGTCTGCCGCCGTCCCTGACGAATCTGCCGTCGGGGTGCTCCTTCCACCCACGCTGCCGCTGGGCCACCGAGGAATGCCGCGTCGGCGGTGCTCCCAAGTTCGTCGAGGTGGAGCCCGGACGCTGGGCCGCCTGCCACCACACCGAGGAGGTCCTTCATCGTGACTGCTAAGACCACAGCCGAGAAAGCCGAACCCATTCTGTCGGTGCGTGACCTCACCAAGCACTACGCGCTCAAATCCGGCGTGGTGCGCCACGCCGTCGGCCATGTCAAGGCCGTCGACGGGGTCAGCTTTGATCTCTATCCCGGCGAGACGCTCGGTGTCGTCGGAGAGTCCGGCTGTGGCAAGTCCACGCTAGGACGTTTGCTGGTGAACCTCGAGCCGCCAACGTCGGGCACGATCACCTTCGAGGGGCGCGACGTCACGAATCTCACGGGATCGGCGATGCGCAAACTACGCCGTGATATTCAAATCGTCTTCCAGGATCCGTATACCTCATTAGACCCGCGTATGACGGTCGGTGACATCGTCGGTGAGCCCTTCCGCATCCACCCCGACGCTGTACCGCGCGGCAAGCGGACCGAGCGAGTCAAGGAGCTGCTCGACCTGGTCGGACTCAACCCGGAGCATATCAACCGCTACCCGCACGAGTTCTCCGGTGGCCAGCGCCAGCGCATCGGAATCGCCCGCGGCATTGCCCTGAATCCCAAGGTGCTGGTATGCGACGAGCCGGTTTCGGCGCTGGACGTTTCGGTGCAGGCCCAGGTTGTCAATCTGCTACAGAAATTGCAGCGGGAGTTGGGTATGGCGTACATCTTCATCGCCCACGACCTGTCGGTAGTGCGCCACATCTCCGATCGCGTGGCCGTCATGTACCTCGGGAGGATCATGGAAATCGGTGACGAGGAGCAGATCTACGAACGCTCCATCCACCCGTATACCCAAGCCTTACTCTCGGCGGTGCCAGTACCCGATCCCTCAGCGCGAGGTACACATCACCAGATCTTGCTGCAAGGCGATGTGCCCTCCCCGGCGCATCCGCCCGTCGGGTGCCGCTTCCACACCAGATGCTGGCGGGCACAACCGTTGTGCTCGCAACAGGAGACCATCCTGACGATGCATGCCGACGGCCAGGGCGAGCACGCTTGCCGATGCCACTTCGCCGAGATCTTCGAGAAAGCCTCGGACGAGATCAGCCCCGGCAACCTCGTCGACTGACGGTGACGAGCAGCCGCACGCCACTTAGCAGTTGAAGAAGGTTGTCGTTGCTTTCTTAGCAATATCCAGCATCACCTCAAAGCTGTCATTGTGAGCGGCGTGTACTTTCCTCCGCGCACCGCAATTGCAGCATTCGTAATACACCTTGCTCGGCTGACCGAACTCCACTTGCACTGGCTCGAGCGGGCCTCGGCACGGATTTGCTCGATCCCCAGGGGAGTTGTGAACATGCACCGACCACAGGCAGTGCGGGCAATGGTCGGTGTATCCGTTGCCCCGAACCTGCCGTCCACAGTGATCACATACGAAATCTTCTTGGCGCCGTTGAAATTTGGGGGTCTCCATGCGATAGGGCACCTTTCCTTTTTCGTTCACATGGTGTCACGGTCAGATTTTCCGGCCGTCCGAGCCTCTCATGGTAAGGCCAGAATAAAGCCACGCTGTGTGACTGCGCGATCGACTTCCCAGAGAAGCCGGCCGGATAGGCTGACCTTGTGCTGATCCTCATCTCCCCCGCCAAGTCGCTGGACCTCGAGGGCCCCACGCCCACGCACGACACCACCGAGCCCCGCCTGCTTGACCAGACCGCCGAACTCGCCAAGATCATGTCCGGCAAGTCGGTAGCAGATCTACGCAAGCTCATGAATGTTTCCGAGGACATCGCCACCCTCAACGTCGAACGGTATCGCGACTTCCAGCCCGGCACCCCTGATGGGGCCCGGCCAGCCGGCGTGACCTTCGACGGGGCCGTCTATCGGGGCATGAATCCGTATTCCTTCACCACCCGCGACTGGACCGAGGCCCAGAAGACCTTGCGCATCTTGTCCGGCCTATACGGTGTTCTGCGACCCCTCGACCGCATTCAGCCTTACCGTTTGGAGATGGGCACTTCTTTGCACACCGACCGTGGCACCACGGTGGCTAACTGGTGGAGTGACCGCATCCTCAACCTTGTTGCAGCCGACCTCCAGGAGTCTCCAGGACCGAAGACCATCGTGAATCTTGCCTCGGCAGAGTACTTCCAAGCCGTTGACGGCATCGACGCTAGGGTCATCTCACCGCGATTCGAATCACGGGATCGTCAGGGCCGCTGGAAGGTCATCTCCTTCACTGCCAAAACCGCCCGAGGTCTGATGGCCGGATGGATGATCCGCAACCGGGTGCGCACCGCCACCGCGCTCACCGAGTTCGACGACGGCTGGGCGTACTGCAAGGAGGCCTCATCTGACCAGACCCTCGTTTTTCGCAAGAGAGACTGACATCGAGGACATTGGGGGCTCACCGACGCCTTACTGAAAACACACGCGGTACCCGCTACCCGATCGGGTAGCGGGTACCGCGTTCAGGGACCGGACGATGCCAGGGATCAGTCGGCATGCCGATCAACAACGGCACACTCTTCATTGTCGATCGGGTCCAGGTCTTCCTGCGTCATCACCGCGTCAATGAATCACCCCCATCCGGTCGTGTCCAACGAGGGAAGTCGATATGCCATCCCCATGTCTCATTTCTTGCCGTAGCGTCGGTTGAACTTCTCGACTCGTCCGGCGGTATCAACAATCTTGGTCTTGCCTGTGTAGAAGGGGTGGCTGGCCGAGGTGATGTCGACGTCGATGACTGGGTAAGTGTTGCCGTCTTCCCACCCGATCTCGGTGGAACTGGTAACCGTTGACCTCGTCAGAAAGGCCATGTCCGCCGAGATGTCCCTGAAGACCACCGGGTGGTAGTCGGGGTGAATGCCTTGCTTCATCGGTTTCCTTCCAGCCTGTACGTACGACGAGTTCGGATCTCGTCGTCATCAGTATATGATAATGATTCTCATACGCAACCTATCGCAGGAGATACCCATGCCACGACGCTGTCAGGTCCGCGGCACCAAGCCCGGATTCGGCAACAATGTCTCGCACTCCCAACGCCACACCAAGCGTCGCTGGAACCCGAACATCCAAAAGAAGCGCTACTGGGTGCCCTCGTTGGGTAAAAAAGTCACCTTGACCCTGACCCCCAAAGCGATCAAGGAGATCGATCGCCGCGGCGTCGACACTGTCGTCGCCGAGATACTCGCTCGAGGAGAAAAAATCTGATGGCCAAAAAATCCTCACAACTGCGCCCCATCATCAAGCTGCGGTCGACGGCTGGAACCGGGTACACCTACGTCACCCGCAAAAACCGACGCAACACCCCCGACCGCCTCGTCCTCAAAAAGTTTGATCCAGTCGTGCGTCGTCACGTTGAGTTCAAGGAGACCCGCTGATGGCCAAAAAGTCCAAGATCGCCGCCCAAAAGAAACGCGAGAAGCTGGTAGCCCAGTACGCCGAAAAGCGCGCCGAACTCAAAGCCATCGTGAAGTCCCCGACTGCCTCGTTAGACGAACGCATGGCAGCATCGCGTAAACTATCTGCTCTGCCGCGCGATTCATCCCCCGTGCGGTTGCGCAACCGTGACCAAGTCGACGGACGCCCCCGCGGCTATGTTGGCAAGGCCGGCGTATCCCGTATCCGCTTCCGTGAGATGGCCCACCGCGGCGAACTCCCCGGAATCACGAAGTCAAGCTGGTGAAACCATGGCAGTACCGAAGCGAAAGAAGTCCCGTTCGACCACGCGTCATAGGCGGGCACAGTGGAAGACCACGCCAACACAGTTGGTTGAGATCCGCGTTGAGGGCAAGATCCTGCGGGTCCCGCGAAACCTGGTCAAGGCCTACCACTCTGGGCTGATCGACGTCGAAGGATGAGCCCCCTAGAGCCTGAGCAGTCCAGCGTGGCTGCTCAGGCTCATCGTCGAGACGCGTCGATCCCGTAGGGTTGCCGGTATGAGCAAGCCCGAAGTGACCCTGCCCGATTGCGCCCCCGACAACCTCGTTATTGAGGACATCACCATCGGCGACGGCCCCGAAGCTTCTGCCGGCAACCTCGTCGAGGTGCACTACGTCGGAGTAGCTTTAAGCAATGGCCGTGAATTTGATTCCTCGTGGAATCGCGGCGAACCGCTAACCTTCCAACTAGGGGCTGGCCAGGTCATCCCTGGGTGGGACGAAGGCGTCCAAGGTATGAAGGTCGGTGGACGACGCAAGCTTGTCATCCCCCACCACCTCGCCTACGGTCCACAAGGAATTCCCGGCGTCATCGCTGGCGGTGAGACGCTGGTTTTCGTCTGTGACCTTGTCAACGTCATCTGACGTCCCGATCAACCAGTCGCCCGGGCCCGATAGGACCCGGGCGCCGTCGACGACTTCCTCGCCGCCCGCAGTGCGGACGTCGTCTCACGGTCCTTCTCCTCATGCCGTGTTCTCATCTGGAGTTGTGCCAACGGCTGAGTCTGACCAGACTAAGCAGTCGGTCCGCATGACATCTCCACCCGTAGTGATACGGTCGATGATGTCTCCCCGACGAGACAACCTCCGGCGATCACACCGACGCGATTCGCCCATGGCAATTGTGCGTGCGACCTCGTCAGGATCGTCACGCCACAACGACACCAAGAATGCATTTGGGGGAAGCAAACGATGTACGACAACAGCAGCACCACCGCAGCTATGACGATCAAACTCGACGCCGAATTCCCTCCTGACCCGGTTTTCGAATCCGGTATCCGACGAGCTCCATCACGTGGATTCCACCTCACCCCCGAACAGACCAAGACCGCGCTGCGCAATGCTCTGCGTTACCTGCCTCCCGAGTTGCACGAGAAAGCTGCGCCGGAATTCCTCGACGAATTGCGCACGTATGGCCGCATTTACGCTTACCGGTGGCGTCCAGCCGGGCATATCAAGGGACGCCCAATCGACGAATACGAGGGTCGCTGCACCGAAGGCAAGGCCTTTCAGGTGCAGATTGACAATAATCTCGACTTCGACGTCGCCCTCTACCCCTACGAACTCGTCACCTATGGCGAAACCGGTAGCGTCTGCCAGAATTGGCTGCAGTATCGGCTCATCAAAAAATATCTCTCCCAGCTCACCGAGGACACCACCTTGGTTGTCATGAGTGGTCACCCGCTGGGGCTTTTCCCGTCACGCCCAGAATCCCCGCGTGTCATCATCACGAACTCCCTCATGGTCGGCCATTTCGACAACCAGAAGGATTGGGAGATCTGTGAGGAGTTGGGGGTGGCCAATTATGGCCAGATGACCGCTGGCGGCTGGATGTACATCGGCCCGCAGGGCATCGTCCACGGCACTTTCAACACCATTCTCAACGCCGGACGAATCCGGCTAGGGGTCCCCGCTGACGGGGATCTCTCCGGAGTGCTGTTCGTCTCGTCGGGTCTCGGTGGCATGTCCGGGGCCCAGCCCAAGGCCGCGGAGATCGCCCACGCCGTCGGGATCATCGCCGAAGTCGACATGTCACGCATCCAGACCCGGCTAGACCAGGGGTGGGTGGGTCACGTCTCTGATGACCTTGACGAGATCTTCGCGCTGGCCAAAAGACACATTGACGAGCGCACCCCGATCTCCATCGCCTACCACGGCAACATCGTCGATCTGCTGCAGTACGCCGTAGACAACAACATCGACATCCCGCTGCTATCGGACCAGACCTCCTGCCATGCCGCGTATGACGGCGGTTACTGCCCGCAGGGGCTGACCTTCGAGCAGCGCACCGAGCTGTTGGCCCGCGACCGCGGCGAATACGCCCGCCGCGTCAACGAGTCCTTGCGCAAACACTATGAGCTCATCCGCACCCTCACCGACCGCGGCACCTATTTCTTCGACTATGGCAACGCCTTCATGGCCACCGTCTTTGAGTCCGGGGTAACCGAGATCGCCAAGGACGGAGACTCCCGCAACGGGTTCATCTGGCCGTCCTACGTTGAGGACATCATGGGTCCAGAACTGTTCGACTACGGCTACGGGCCGTTCCGCTGGGTATGTCTGTCCGGTAAGCACGAGGACCTCATTGCCACCGACCATGCCGCAATGGACTGCATCGACCCGAATCGCCGCGGCCAGGATCGCGACAACTACATCTGGATCCGTGACGCTGAGGCCAACAACCTCGTCGTAGGCACCCAGGCACGCATCCTCTACCAGGATGCCCAAGGCAGGATGGACATCGCTTTGCGATTCAACGAGATGGTCCGCAACGGCGAGATCGGGCCAGTCATGCTGGGACGCGATCACCACGATGTCTCCGGGACTGACTCTCCGTTCCGCGAGACCGCCAACATCAAAGATGGCTCTAACGTCATGGCTGATATGGCCACCCAGTGCTTCGCCGGCAATGCCGCCCGCGGCATGAGCCTGGTGACCCTACATAACGGCGGCGGAACCGGCATTGGTAACGCCATCAACGGCGGGTTCGGGCTCGTCCTGGACGGCTCTGAGCGGGTCGATCGCGTCATCCGTAGTTCCCTGCTGTGGGATGTCATGTGCGGGGTAGCTCGACGCGGCTGGGCCCGCAACGCCCACTCCATCGAGACGGCCACCGAGTTCAACCGCGGACATGATGGCGCCCAAATCACCCTGCCCTACCTAGTAGACGACGCCCTCATTGATGGATTGGTGAAGTGATGACGACCTGGACTGCTGCCGGTCTGCTGGCTGAAATCGCCGCAATCGGACGCAACGAGGACGGCTCCTACTCGCGGTTCTGCCTGCGTCCCGAGGAGGTGACGCTGCGAGAATGGTTCGTCGCAAAAGCCACCGAGTTGGGACTGACAATCGTCACGGACATGAACGCCAACATCTGGGCGTGGTGGGGAAGTCCGGGTCCCGACGCCGTCCTGACGGGCTCCCACCTGGATTCCGTGCCCGGCGGTGGAGCCTACGACGGGCCACTCGGCGTCGTCTCGTCATTGGTGGCCGTGGCGAAGATGCACAAGGCCGGGTTCGTGCCAACGAAACCTGTTGCTGTCGTCGCCATGGCCGACGAGGAAGGCGCCCGCTTCGGGATGCCCTGTCTAGGGTCGCGGCTGGCGTCGGGCAAGCTCAGCAAGGCTGAGGCCCACACGCTCGTCGCTCGGGATGGACAGTCCTTGCCGGACGCGTGGCGAGAGGCCGGTTTGGATCCCGATCTCATGGGGCCCGACGACGTTGTGCTTCAGGCATCCTGCTTCATTGAATTACACGTTGAGCAAGGGCGCGGCCTGGCAGATCTGGGGCACCCGGTAGCAGTTGCGACCGCGGTACGACCGCATGGACGTTGGCGTGCCGAGTTCACCGGTCAAGGAAACCACGCCGGAACCACTCTCATCCCCGACCGTCACGACCCCGTCGTCCCGGCGTCACAGACCGTGCTGGCAGCCCGAGAGGCGGCAGAGCGCGCGGGTTGCGTGGCGACGGTCGGGCGGATCAACGTCGAGCCCGGTGGCACCAATGTCATTGCCTCGGCCGCGACGATATGGCTGGACTGCCGAGCCGAGGAACCACAGACCGTCACCACAGTCGTCGAGGAAATCCAGCAGGCCTCAAAAACTGCCGCTGACAAGCAGGGATGCCAGGTTGTTTGGACCCGCGAGTCGTGGACCGATCGCACCGCGTTCGACCTACGAGCGCGGATGCTACAGATCCTCGGCGAAGACGTCCCACAGCTATCCACCGGGGCTGGCCATGACGCCGCAACGTTGGCGACAACGATACCTACCGGGATGCTCTTCGTCCGCAATCCCACCGGAGCTTCTCACTGCGTCGCCGAATCGGCGAGTGACGCTGACTGCGAGGCTGGGGTCGAGGCCCTCCAGACCGTGCTAGAGGAGCTGGTCAAATGAGCACATGGTTCTTCCCGAACGCCCTGGTAGCAGGGCGGATTGCACACAACGTGCTTGTCCAAAGCCGAGACGGCGTCATCACCGCGGTGAACGTAGGGGCCGAACCCCATAGACACACCTTCGGCGGGGTAGCCGTTCCCGGATTTGCCAATACTCACTCCCACGTTTTCCACCGCGGGCTGCGCGGGGCCGGGGCGGGTGAAGATTTCTGGTCCTGGCGTACCGAAATGTATCGACTAGCCAACCGTCTCGATCCGGACTCCTACTATCAACTGGCGCGAGCTACCTTTGCCGAGATGGTGGCGGCCGGATACACCAGCGTAGGTGAATTCCACTACGTTCATCACCAGCCTGACGGGACGCCCTATCGCGATCATGCGATGGAATTAGCCCTTGTCAACGCCGCTATAGCGGCCGGAATTCGCATCACCGTCCTCGACACCTGCTACCTGCACGCCGGGCCCGGAGCACCCCTAGGCGCAGACCAGACCAGGTTCGGTGACGGTAGCGTCGAGGAGTGGCTGGAGCGTTGGCACGCGCTGCGCGATGCCCTGCCTGACTCCCCCTTGGTGACGATGGGAGCGGCCCTACATTCAGTGAGAGCCGTCAGCCCCGACGAAATGGCCACGGCTATGAGCGGGTTACCGGAACGTGTGCCCATTCACATCCACGTCTCCGAGCAGCTCCGCGAGAACATCGAATGTCTGGACGCACATGGCCTGACGCCGACCGCAGCGTTGGAACGCGCTGGGGTGCTCTCCGAGCGCACCACCGTCGTCCATGCCACCCATCTGACCGACGACGACATCGCCACGATCGCCGATTCCAACACCATCGTTTCACTGTGCCCGACGACCGAGGCCGATCTGGGTGACGGGATCGCACGGATCAAGGACCTGCAAGAGGCCGGGGTGCGCATGGCTATTGGGACTGACGAAGACGTCGTCACCGACCCCTTTGCCGAGTTGCGGATGCTGGAATCGACTGCTCGCCTGACGACCGGGACGCGCGGTGTCGTCGGTTGTGAGGCGCTGTGGAAAATTGGTACCCGAAACGGGGTTGAGAGCCTTCGCCCGGCAGCCGAGCCGCAGCCACGCCAAATTTCCACACCCGGGCCTGAATCCGCCGGATTGGCCGTCGGAGACCCCGCCGATATCGCCGTCATCGAGCCGTCGTCAGCACGCCTGGCCGGGGTGGACCCGATACGCTGGCCCCTGGTCGCAACAGCCAATGACGTTTCGGCCACTATCGTCGCTGGGGAATGGAACCGGCTTGACGCCACCGCCGCCGAGGACCTCCGCCACGTGTTGGACGAACTGAGAGGTCATGCCTCGTGAGCATCGTCATCAATAACATCGGCTTGCTCGTCACCAACGATCCATCCATCGGTACTGACGAGCTCGGACAAATCCGCAATGCAGCCATCGTGATCTGTGGGGACCAGATTGCTTGGGTAGGTCCCTCAGCAGAGGCGCCGCCGGCCGATCACCAGTCCGATATGGCCGGAGCCTGCGTTATCCCAGGCTTCGTCGACTCTCACAGCCACCCAGTCTTTGCCGGTGACCGCAGCGACGAGTTCGATGCGCGAATGAACGGGCAGAAATACCAGGCTGGCGGGATCTTACGTACTGTTCGGCGCACTCGGGAAGCCCCTATGGGATTCCTCGCCGCCGTTATGACCGGGATCCTCGACGAAATGGCACGCAGCGGAACGACGACCGTTGAAGCCAAAACGGGGTACGGACTCGACGTCGAGACGGAGGTCAAGCTGGCACGTGTGGCCAGCTCACACACCGACGAGGTCACCTTCCTGGGAGCCCACGTCGTCGCACCTGAGTGCCAGCCTGACGAATATGTCCGTCTGGTGTGTGGCGAGATGCTGCACGCCGTGCGCCCCTATGTGCGCTGGATTGATGTGTTCTGCGAGACCGGAGCCTTCGACCCCGACCAGACCCTGGAAATCCTGCGCGCCGGCAAGGAAGCCGGGCTGGGCCTTCGCCTCCATGCAGCGCAACTGGGCCGTTCTGAGGTCATCCCGCAGGCCTGCGAATTGGGCCTAGCCTCCATCGACCACTGCACCTTCTTGTCCGACGAAGACATTGACGCTCTCAAGGCCACTAATACCGTGGCTACTCTGCTTCCAGCCGCCGAATTCAGCACCAAACAGCCCTACCCTGACGCCCGTCGCCTCCTCGACGCTGGCGTGACGGTCGCGTTAGCTACCGACTGTAATCCCGGCACCGCGTTCACCTCATCGATGCCATTCTGCCTCGCCATCGCGGTACGCGAGATGGGTATGACGCCAGAACAAGCCCTGTGGTCAGCGACGGCAGGCGGTGCGACGGCCCTTCACCGCGATGACGTGGGCGTGGTGAAACCTGGCGCCCGCGCCGATCTGGTGAGCCTGGCCGCCCCGTCGTGGCTGCACCTCATGTATCGCCCAGGTGTGCCCCTCATCGACCGAGTCTGCAAGGCGGGACGGTTCCTTCAACTGAGCCAACCGAGACTACGACTCAACGGTTGACACCAAAATCGCCGCTCGCCCTCGGCCCTGCGCCGTTCGGCAGCGGATCGGCCACGTTGGTGATTGCATCGGAGACGACGTGCCCTGAACATCACAGACACAAACACCACGGCAACTTAGTCTCACCCAAGAAAGGACGACCATGAACATAACCACTGTCGACGTCGGTGCCCCACTCACTCCCCGCGATGTCGTCGCAGTCGCCCGGCTGGGAGCTCAGGTGAGCGTCGGAGAGGAGGCGATGGAGCGGGTCAGGCGAGCCGCCGACCTCGTCGAGAGCCTGGCCGACGACCCCATCCCTCATTACGGCATCTCCACTGGCTTCGGCGCCCTAGCCTCCACCCGAGTGCCCCGTGACCACTGTGTGGCACTGCAGCACTCCCTCATCCGTTCCCACGCCGCCTCTACCGGGCCGCGAGTCGAGACCGAGGTCATCCGCGCCATGATGACCCTACGCCTCAAGACGATGGCATCTGGTCATACCGGAGTACGTCCGGAAATTGTCACCGCCTATGCCGATCTGCTCAACTCCGGGCTGGTCCCAATCGTCGGGGAATACGGGTCTCTCGGGTGTTCGGGCGACCTCGCCCCGCTAGCCCACTGTGCCCTCGTCCTGACCGGCGAAGGGACCGTCCTCACTCCTGACGGCAACGAGGTCGATGCGGCTACTGGCCTGGCCCAGGCCGGACTAAAGCCTGTCTCTCTGCGTGAAAAAGAGGGATTGGCTCTCATCAACGGCACCGACGGCATGCTCGGCCAACTCATCATGGCGCTGGCTGACCTCGACGTTCTCGTCCCGACCGCCGATCTGGCGACCGCAATGACCGTCCAGGCGCTGTGCGGCATTGATCGGGTCTTCGCCCCTGACCTTCAGGCCCTACGGCCCCACCCGGGTCAGAGCACCTCAGCGGCCAACATTCTCGCCCTGCTGGAAGGTTCTGACCTCATCCAGGCCGGTCGCGAAGGTGCCACCAAGCGGGTCCAGGACGCCTACTCGCTGCGCTGCGCCCCGCAGGTCCACGGTGCCGTCCGCGACACGATGGCCCATGCCCTGCGGGTAGCGAAGGTCGAGTTGGCCTCAGCTGTCGACAACCCGGTCATCACCGACGACATGAGGGTGGAGTCCAATGGCAACTTCCACGGCGCTCCCGTGGCGTATGTGCTCGATTTTCTGGCCATCGCGGCAGCCGACCTCGCGTCCATGAGTGAGCGCCGCACCGACCGTATGCTCGACCCGGCTCGCAACCGCGACCTACACCCCTTCCTGGCCGACGACCCCGGCGTCGACTCCGGGCACATGATCGCCCAGTACACCCAGGCCGGCATCGTCTCGGAAATGAAGCGACTGGCCGTACCGGCCTCAGTGGACTCCATCCCAACCTCAGCCATGCAAGAAGACCACGTCTCGATGGGGTGGTCGGCTGCCCGCAAGCTGCGCCGCGCCATTGACGGTATGGGGGCAGTCATTGGTATCGAGATCCTGACCGCCGCCAAAGCCATCCAAATGCGCGGCCTGGAGCCCTCGAAGCCGGTAGCTGACGTTATCGAGCGCATGCGCCAGACGATTCCTGGCCCCGGACCAGACCGCTTCCTCGCCCCCGAAATCGACGAAGCCCGCCGCCTCGTAGCCTCCGGTGAACTCCTCGAGGTCGTGCGGCAGACGGTTGAGGTGCGCTGACCGCACACCATCTGTCAACGTCCACTGCGAGGAAGCGACAATGCTCAACACCTGGTCCGCGCCGGCGCAATCCTGTTGGGGCAAGACCAACGAGTCAGGAGATTGGCTCCCGGTCGTCCAGCACCTCGAAGATGCTGCCGGAGTCATGGCCGAAGTTTGGAGACTCCAACCGCAATCCATCCGATCGCTCTTGGCCGACGGTCTTGGCGGGGAGCAGGCCGCCCAAGCATTCCTATGCTTCATGGCCGGAATCCATGACGTCGGCAAGATCAGCGCCGACTTCGCCTTCAAGGCACGATTGCCCCGCACTAACGGAACGTCGACTGGTTACCTGTGCGACCAGATGGAACGCCAGGGCTTCGTCATTGGGAAGCCCGACAGACCGATTCCCCACGGTGTGCTAGGCCAGACTCACCTCACCAGCTGGCTACTGAGCCGTTACCCCGGCGCCCCCAGGGCACGCCGCTGTGCCCGCAACATCGCATCCATCGTCGGTGGTCACCACGGCACAAACCCAACGTTCGCCGACGTAGAGAAGGTCGAGCTGTCGCTGGCTCGCGAGGACCATCTCTGGAAGGCCACCCGCGATGAGGTCCTCGACACCGTGGCGTCGCACACCGGCGCCGACGAGTCCCTTCCGGCCTGGATGAGCTCCCCGATTCCGATTCAGGCCCAAGTACTGTCAGAGGCACTCGTGATCATGGCCGACTGGATCGCCAGCTCCGAACGCCTCTTCCCATACGACTCGACGGAATCGACACCCGATCGCGTCCGCCGCGCCGTCACCCAGCTCCGACTCCCCCACTCATGGCAACCGCTACCCGGACCGGACGACACCACCGACGTCTTCCAACGAAGTTTCCCCTCGATCCGCCGCGGCGAACCCAATGCCATGCAGATCGCAGCCATCAAGGCAGCTAACGCCATGACTGAGCCGGGTCTGCTCATCATCGAGGCTCCTATGGGGCTAGGAAAAACAGAGGCGGCCCTCATGTGTGCCGAGGTGCTCGCCCGCAGGTCCGGACTCGGGGGCGTCTTCTTCGGCCTTCCCACAATGGCCACATCCAACCCCATGTTCAGTCGAGTTCGGGAATGGCTGAACGCGGTGCCAGCCAAGAACCGGTCCAGCATCACCCTTGCCCATTCGAAGGTTGCGCTCAACGAGGAGTACCAGCAGCTCATGCCGTGGAATGCGGCTATGGCCGTCTACGACGACGCTGCCACCACTCAGCACGAGGCGTCCGCAGTGGTCCACGAGTGGTTCCTCGGCCGCAAGCGCGCCATTCTTGCCAACCACGTCGTCGGCACGATCGACCAGGCACTGTTCACTGGTCTCAAAGCCAAGCATGTGGTGTTGCGCCACCTTGGCCTGGCGAGCAAGGTCGTCATCATCGACGAGGTGCATGCGGCCGACGTCTACATGCGCGAGTACCTCAAGGTCGTCCTCGAATGGCTCGGCGCCTACCGCACACCTGTCATCCTCATGTCCGCAACACTGCCCCCGGCCCAACGCCATCAGCTTGCATTGGCCTACGCCAAAGGACGTCACGGAAGAGGCGCGCAAGGTGGGGCGGGCCCTGCCGGGCGCAGCGCAGCGAGCACCGGCGGGGCCGGGGCCCCGCCGGTGCTCGCCGAAGGCGCGCCCTTGGGCATGTCAATCATGTTGCTTGCCCATATCTGCCCGGCAGGCCAGGCCACCCACCCGGTTGCTATCGCAGTGACCACCCACGGCTGACCCCACAAGGCCGCACCACCGATCAGACCCCATCCCAACCAGACGAGCCCGGCCATGATGGCGCAAATCCCCGTGATCGCGCCGAGCCATGTCACTGCCACAACCAGTGGAACCGAGGTCACCCACCACGACCCCACGAACCCCGGGGCTACGACAAGTGATTCCAATAGCTCGTGCCAGCCGATGCCGGCCATGATCCCGGCGGCGGCCACGACGACAGACTCAACTATGCCGGGGCGCGGGTGGCGCAGTCGTGGGGTGGCCTCGAGGAAGGGGACACACCAAGGCCACTCGGCGAGGGGGTCGACGTCCACTGTGTCGTCAAGGGCCTCCTGGTCAGAGGCGTCCTCCCCCGCTAGGGCGGCATCGTAGGCGGCGCGCTGTTCGGGATCAGACAGCACTAGAAAAGGTGGACGAAGCAGCCGGAATCCGTTGGCTCGACGCCCAACCCGATCTACACCGCATCCAACTTTCCGAATTCCTCAATACCCCCCAATGGACCAACTCCCTTACTATCGGCTGGCTAGTCAACCGAAACGACGACTCCGACAACGGCATCTACTACGACAGCACCACCAACTCATGGGAAATCTTCTAACACCCACACCCTAAACCCCAGGCGAACCCCAGAGGGTAAACCGTGAGAAGCCTTGCCCCAAGCACCCCAAATTGAGACAATAGAGGTACAAACGACTCACAGGCGAAGGAGACGATGATGGAACTGAATACACGGGTCCAGGTACGCACCAACAGCCAGCTCAAGGAACGTGCCACAAAAACCCTTGACCGGATGGGTATAGACATGCCCACTGCAATCAACATGTTCCTCACCCAGATCGTCAGCGACCAGAGACTACCTTTCCAGCCCAGCATCACCCCTTACGCCGACGCGATCCGTGAAGCGGAATCCGAGCCCCCCATCCCAGTCCGAGACATCGACGAGCTCATGGACCTCATCGACCATGTGTGAGCGCACGATTGCCTACCGGCCAGCCTTCCTACGCGACGTGAAGCGGTTCAAAAACAAGCATTACGACATGGACAAGCTCAAAACCGCAATCCGGGCCGTCGCTGAGCGTCGCACCGACTGGCTCAAACAGCACCGCGACCACCAACTCACAGGCAGCCTCGCGGACTACCGTGAACTGCATATCGTATCCGACTGGCTCCTCCTTTACACCATCGACAACGACAACACCCTCACCCTGGTCCGCACCGGCACTCATGATCAACTCCTATGACGCCGCCGTCACCCGTAACGACAGCACCAGCACAGTCAGTCGACACCAACCGGGGCGGAACAGATACCGGAGGTCACCACGGACTCTCCCAGCAGCGAGGTGAGGCAGCAGAGAGCACTTTATTTTTTCCACCTAAGACGACCATCTTTGGCCATTTTGCAGGTCAGAGTCGTGCCCTTCGAAGTCACTCCATGAGCCCCACTATCGGAGCAAAACGACCCACCACGGACATGGGATAGGCCGCCACTGCCACTGTGGGGTGGACAGCTCAGGCAGATGCCCACGTCATCGAGACCACCGCTGAGCACGTCGCTAACACCGCCCACGCTATCGCCGAGGCGTTAAGCCTGGTTACCGAGTGAGCCTATCGGGGGCGACCGGCTAACCCCGGCCGCCCCCGGACGCAGGAAGTGTCTCGTCCCCCCTACCCTCGGCTACACCCTTACGCTTACCGTGATCGTCGTCGAGGTAACTCCCTGGCATAGGACTTCATCCGCGGCACCCATTGATCGCCCACCCAACAGTGACACGACCACCAGCAAAGCCGCCGCATAACTAGCCCCATCTAGCCAACGCCGGGTCGACGACACAAGACCTGTGTAGTACGATGTCTTACGCAGTGTTTAAGAATGGCCGCCAAGAGGTGACATCATGGCTTTTTCTATCCGTTTAACCGATGAAGAGCGCCGCCTTGCTGATTCCTATGCCCGTCTTCACTCGCAATCCCTAAGCGAGGCCTTTAAGAAGGCCCTTTTTGACCGCATCGAAGACGAGTTTGATCTCCAGATAGCACGTGAAGCACTCATCGACTACGCCAAAGATGGCCACCGCTCCCGCCCTATCAGCGAACTATGGGACGAGTGTAACCTATGAACTGGCAGATAGAAACTACCAGAAAATTTGATAAGGAATTTAAAAAGCTTGACCGCTACACTCAGAAACTCATTCACGGTTGGATTACGAAAAATATCAGCGCCACCACTGACCCTCGCCAGTTTGGCAAACCTCTCACCGGTGATCTTTCTGGGCTGTGGCGATATCGTATCGGTGACTATCGTCTCATCTGCAAGCTCAGGGATGAAGATTTCATTATCCTAGCTATTTCGGTCGGTCACCGTCGCGGTGTCTACCGATAAGCACGAATCCTCACTACTGCCCTCGATAGAAAACCGGATCGATACACAGATACACATACATCTAGCAACACATACATCTAGCTGTATCTACTCACAGAGTCCACGGCAAGTAGCGCTCCCAGCTAGTGGAATGACCACGAACCAACTCCTAGGGCACCGGTGCCCTTACCAGGAGAGCACGACTCCGCCCGATGGAACTCCCTATGCGGGCTCATCCACCTCACCGGCGTCTCCACCTACCCCCACCTCCTGGACCCTTGCCGCGCTCAGCTCATCCCCGACAGATTCATATCTATAGTCTGTATGTTCTTTTCTCTTTTTCTCGCATTATCGTCATTCAACAGGTCCGGGGGTCGGACCCGACACGCACTGTTGGATAAGCAGGCTGGACTACCGGACCATAGGAGGACAGGGAGACGAGATGCCCCCGGATAGGAGGTTCTCGTGTGCAGATCAGGGATGGAGTCTGCGGGTACGACCCGACGGCGGTGCCGGTGCAGTGAGTCCCAACGGATTAAGCACAACGCTTCGGTGATGATGAGCCGATCCGCCCGAACAGCTACTGAGGCAGCCCGAACCGGGAACAGTCCTGGTCTGGAACGCTCCCGGGCTACATTCTGTCGACATATGGAGGTATGGAAGCAGGCGGCCGGGATGGCAATAGAGGTGTTTCCCGAGGTTCCGCCGGTTATCTCACGAATCAGCGAGTATGCCCCTACCGCTCTCGACACCATGCCTTACGAGCAGCTCGAACACCGCTCCGCTGAGGCCCTGGAAGCCGATGATGTTCCTGCCGCCATGGTTTTGTGTGCCGAACTAGACCGGCGCGACGCCATGGATCCCGACCACATCGAGTACGAAGAACACAGGCGCTGGAAAAACTTAACGACCGCCCAGCGCCGTGAAATCCGCCGCTATATAGACCCTCACGACCCTCGCACTCACCCGATGGCCCGCCAAGGCCTTATGACCGTCAGGGAACGTGAAAAAGCCCTTGATGCCGACTATCAGACCTGGCTGCAAGGCGAGATCCTACAAACCGAGGAACACACCTGCGGCAACCTCGTCAACCCTCACGGTCGCACCAAGCAACTCCACGGACTGACCAACGAATCCTTGTGGTCTAACCACATCATGGCCCAGGCCTACGCCTCCGACGAGCTGCGCGAATACTGGGACTCAATCAGCCCCCGCCTCAGCCGTGAGGCCTTCCGTCAGCTCCGAGACGACGAGTACGGCCAGTCTCGGGCCAACGCACACAACGAAACGTGGTGGACATGACCCAACAATTACCCGCAACCCTCGACGACATCGCCCAAGCCCAAGCAGCCGGAACACAGGCTGCCCTCGA
Source organism: Cutibacterium namnetense (assembly GCF_001642025.1). Lineage (GTDB taxonomy): Bacteria > Actinomycetota > Actinomycetes > Propionibacteriales > Propionibacteriaceae > Cutibacterium > Cutibacterium namnetense. The sequence continues at coordinate 51,829 of NZ_LWHO01000013.1, forward strand.
AGGGGCCGACCCACGCACCAACCCGTGGCCCATCGACTCCACTGACGAGCGCCTCGCCTTCCTCAACTGGTGCTGGCGGCAAGGCTACTCCGCGGTCATCGTGGAGACGATGGACGCCGCAGGAGCCTATGACCACCTCAACGACAACCAGGCCCAGTAACTAACACAGCTCAAGGCCGCTCCCAGATCACCAATGAGGCCGGCGACGCACCTAGCACGTCGCCGGCCTCGTATCCTAGTGTCTCGTCCCCTTACTGGTAAGGGTCGTAGGGGAAGCCGTAGGTGTGTTCCAGAGCCTTGCGGAGGAGGTCACTCATAGTTGTGTGTTCGGCGACGGCCCTCATCTTCAACGCCGTGTGGGTGGCGGTGGGTAGCTTGACATTGAACGCGGTGATCGGGGTCTTGGCTGACTGAAAGGTTTCAGAGACACTGGCTCCCTGGCTTGCCGCCATTTGGTCGGCGTAACGACTGGCTTTGTCGGCGGCGGTGGGTTTGCGGTTCTTACTCACTTCAGCATCTCCTGGATCTGGGCGGCAACCTGGGCGAACTCTCCTAGATCTGTTGGCCGGGTTCCAATGGCTTGCCGATAGGCGACCCGTCGATGAACTTCCGCGTCGAGAACGCCTAGACCCTCGACAGCGGCGGCCCCCTCATAGGCGTCACGGTATTGCCTGGTCCAATCGGCCTTGTTGAAGAGCAAGGCCCGGCGCGTGCCGTGGGCCACCTGATAGGTCATCAAGGCCCGATCCATGTCCAGGTCCCCCGACTCGGTCGGGATGATGACCACATCGGCGACGTCGAGGGCTGCAGTAATCGTCTGAGAGTCACCGGGGGGAGTGTCGATGATGACGAGGTCGGCGTCGATGTCACCGCAGCGCCTGACAATGGGGGCATTAGCCGGGCGGACCTCGAAGTCCAACTGGTCACCGGCTTCGAAAGCGTCGGTAGCCCATGACGTCGCCGATCCTTGCGGGTCGGCGTCAAGCAAGATGACTCGGTACTGAGCGGCTAAGGCCGTTGCTAGGTAGACCGCCGTGGTCGTTTTCCCGACCCCGCCCTTGGTGTTGACAATAGAAATACTACGCATAAATACATCATTACACATGTGCATCGATGTATCTGTATATACGTGTATCGGCGTGTTGTGAGGGGAAAACCCGGGCCACATACAACGATCCCCCAGCCACCACAGCCGGGGGATCTCTCAGTAAGGCAACTCCCACAGGAGCTACACCCCTCACAGGAGCCCACCAGATCCGTGTCAAGACCCCACACCCCCTACCAGCGCGCCCTTCGTGACCAGCTCGAGACTCGACCCGATCAAGACACCGCGTAAGCGATGAGGTCACGGCCTGAACCACGCCCTCAGCCTCAAGCCTGCACTCACAGAAACCCCTCCTGAACTGGACTTGCTCAGGAGGGGTTTTGTCTTGCCATGCGCCTAGACCAAGGCTGCGGGTCACCTCAGTTTTTTAGCTGCTGCCTTCACGCCAGGCGACGTGCAGACGTTCGCAGGTTTGTTACCAGTCCTGGAGCAAATTTCGGCAGTGAAGAGATTCGCCCCTCCTACGATCGCCTGCGCTTCTTTTGAATTTGGATTAGAAAGAGCTTTTACCACGTTTTTCGGATCTTCCCTCGCCATCCAAGGCATGTAGCTGGGACCCGATGTGGTGATGTCGCCCCAGTAGGAGAAAGGGATGCCTCGTTCTGGGTTGTACTTGCTAAATATATCTTGCTTAGATTCCGGCAAGTTTGCTATTTGTCGACCTTCCCTATCGGCTAACTCATAGGCGTCCAAGTCAACATACTTGCTGCTGTACTTGTAGTTCCTAAAAGTAATCGTAGGAATGTTGGAAAGTTCCTTTTCTGCCGGGCTTGACAGGATGTCTTTTAGCCCGCTGAAAGTTCCGAATCGAGACAAAGCTGCCGCGAGAGGAAGCCGTTCCATCGCGCAAAAGGGGCAGAACTCAGACCCCACATAAAAGAGCTTTACCTTGCCGTCCCTGTCAGGTTTATTCCCAATGTTGGTGACCTGGAGCTCCGAAGAACCGGGGCCAACCTTATCATAAACGCCTTTAGGAATGGAGACAATCGCCTTAGAGATCGTATCCTGGGAAGTCTCTACAGCAGGACCCTGGCGGGACTTATTAATAGCAAGTACCGTACCAACGATGATAAGAGAGAGGGCCAGTACACCCACGGCAAGATAGGTGACCTTACGGCGCTTCATCTTAAATGATTCGCGCTCTCGTTCCCTGCGGAGAATTTCTCGTTTGCTCATATAATTTATCAGTAGAGAGAAATTGAGCTAATGTTCAACGGAGGATTAATAAACGCGCAGACGAATGAAATGAGATTCATTGTTTTTCTTTCTGTCGATTTAATCGAAAGGCAGTAAGATATTACCACATGAAGGGGCAACGGGTCGCCGGCTCAGGGTGCTATGTCCAGAAATCGTGTCGCAACTGTGCCCGGTAAGCCCGGTTCTGGTCGATAAGTCGGGCACGTCCGAGGTCGGACTTGGCGAGTTTTCCCTCTGCGGTCTGAGCACGAGCCAGTGCGCATCTCGATACTTTCGCACCTCGGCCAGCAGGCCTCACATCTGGTCTGCCGTTTTCGAGCACCTGGCCCACGTCAGCCTCGACGGAAACCACGGCCCCACAACGACTCCACGCGCCCCTGGCTCTTGGACCTCAGCTGGCTTTGAGGGTCTGGGTGACCTCACGGGTGACGCTTGACAAGTCCACGCAGACACGGTCATGCCCTGCCGGGACACATCCCGTTCGATCAGCCTCCACACGCTGGCACTCACTCGGATCGTGCAAGGTTCCAGGGGCTATGTACAGCCGTTCAGACCTGAAGTGGTTCTCCTCGGATGATGAGGCGGATGCGGTTGCCGCCGGGGACCTCATGAAAGCTGTCGAGAAATTGATGTTCGCCGTCTATGTTGGGTGGTCTTATCATCCACAGCCCGTTGTGTCGTCTGCCGAGGCAGCCGCCATCGACATGACGGATCAGGCTCTGCGCTACATCAACGCCTATCTGGAGGCTACAGATGAGCGCCCATGAAATCTCTCCTGGCGCGCATGACAGTGCCGCCGAGACAGCTGGCCTGTCACGTTCGGAGTGGATCAGGCGATGCTGCGCCGAAGCCACCACCGCCCTCATCGACGCCGCCGGCCATGATCTGGACGACGCCCGGCACCAGTGGTCTGCGGTCAACCAGCCCGGCCAGCGTCGTAGCCCTGAAGCCTCCTGCTGGGTGTCTCGATACACCACTCATAGATACATTGAATCGGTGACATTACTAATAATGGTGTCTTGATTTTCCTGTACCCGACTTGGAGGGGATGTACGGGGCGATACATCGTTGTGAGTCGTGTGGGAGTGCCGGGGTTACGCCCATGGTGACCACGAGTCTCGAGGGCAAGCGGCCCGTCAGGGTCGCGCGGCAGTTTTGACGCCACACCGGGGCCGCTGATGGCGTCGTGGTAAGCCTTCTGCGGGCTCGACTATCGACCGTGACCGGCTTCGCTGACGAGGGTATGGGTGGGTGCAGGTAGTCCGATGATTTCTTTGCGCAGGATTCGGCCGATAGTGGTGCGGGGAATACGCAAGGCGTCACCGATTTGGGCTTGAGTCATGCCCTGAGTCCGGTAGTGGGTGATCATTTCGACCTGGTGGGCGGTGATCGTGCAGGGTCGCCCGAGTCGGGCTCCGTGAGTCCGTGCGGCGGCAAGTCCGGCCGCGGTGCGTTCACGGATAAGATCACGTTCAAATTGGGCCATCGCCGCCATGACCGATGTGAGTAACCGACCTTGGGCGGTGGTGGTGTCGATGGCCGGTTCGGTTAGTGACCGGAATTGCACGCCGCGCTGGCCCAGCTCGTCGAGGAGTCGGACGAGGTGGGCGGTGGAGCGGCCGAGTCGGTCTAGTTTCCATACGACAAGTTCGTCACCGTGGTCGAGCTGAGACCACAGACGGTGGTTTTCGAGCAGCTGGTAAGTATTCAGAGGGGTATCAGCGGGTGAGTTGGTAAACCCTTTGGCGGGTCACCCCAAGCACGCGGGCGGTGTCGCTGGCGCTGTATTTCTTCTCGACCCTCAGCAGAGTAACGGCCTCACGCTTGCGTGCGGCCGCGTGATCAAGCACCTTCCGGGCTTGGCGCTCTTCCTCCTCACCTTCTTCCCACATGCGGCGGGCGTCGGCCTCACCATCCAAGCGAACGTGAACCTTAAACGCTTTCTCATTGGGTCCATCCTCATCCCAGGCGGTAATGATTCCGCGGGCCTCGTCTGCGACCTGACCCAACTTCACTGCTTGCCCAACCGCCCCGAGGACCGGAATCTCGAATACCCAGAAATTCGCCTCAGGTGAGACCTCACGATGGGCGATCACGTCATAGACCGTCTCAGCTTCTGCTGTCATGCTCATTACTTCCACTCCTTCGGAATCGTCACGCCTGCTCGCTCCAGCTGCGCCAGGACACCAGCGGACATGAGCCGGTGACCTGTTGGTATCGATACGCGCCCGGCCCCGTTAGACCTCCCCCAGATTTCATGACTTCCTTTCGCGTCACGCAGATAGCCCCATCCCTGGGAACGCAGCAGCTTGAGGACGTCCTTGGTTTTCTGCGGCTTCATACATTATAGTATAGCCCCACTTTACATATAAGACAACCCCCTATTTACAATTTAGTTGGCTTCTGTGAGCCCTCCACTGATGCCGTGGTGCCTTGCACGAGAGCTAGATGCTTGAGGATGTCGCCCACAAGGGCACCGACACCCAGCAGGGTAGATAGGTGCACATGATGATAGGTGTATAGCTGTATGTGTATTTATGCACCGGGTTGGTGGTGGTTGGGGGTGGTGTGGGCTTAGCGGTAGATGTCGCGGCGGTGACCGATGGACAGGGCAAGGATGATGAGGCGGTCATCGTTGAGTGTGCATATGAGGCGGTAGTCGCCGATGCGGTAGCGCCACAGTCCGGAAAGATCACCGGTGAGGGGCTTGCCGTGGCGGCGGGGATCGTCGGTGTTGTCGATGTTTTTCGTGATCCAGCCGTGAATGAGTTTTTGGGTGTAGCGGTCTAGCTTTTTGAATTCTTTATCGAACCGGCTCGTGGTTTCGATCTGCCAGCTCATAGGTCACACTCGTCCCATAGCTCGCTGATGGGGCGAGACTGGTAGTTGTCGCGGGCGTAGTCGGTGAGTGCCTCACGGGCTACTTGCAGATCGAACTCGTCGGCGATGCGGTCGAAGAGGGCTTGCTTGAAAGCCTCACTCAGGGACTGCGAGTGCAGGCGGGCGTAGGAATCAGCTAAGCGGCGCTCATGGTCGGTTAAACGGATCGAAAAACTCATGACGTCACCTCTATCCTCAATGACTGTGTAGTACAGTGTACTACACGAGGGTGGGGGAGTCCACTCCTCGACCCCGCGTAGTACGTATCAGGGGTATGGAGATTCAGGCGGCGGGAACGGTTCCCCTGTCGGGGTGAGCCGGTCGCCCCGTGGGGCTCACTGTGCGGTGAGCTGCAACGCCTCGGCGATCGCGTGGGAGGTCTTCGCGACGTGCTCGGCGGCAGCTTCAATCGCGGCGCCGTCTGCTTCCTTCGCCCAGCCGGCAACGTACCCGGCTGAAATGGGTGCAGAGTCCAACCCCAGCTCGGCTCCTCTGACTTCCAGGTACACCCGCTTTATGGCTGTGGCGGTCGGGCTGGCAGCGCGTCACGCGCCTGGCCCTAGGTGCCGTGGGTGACGAAGCTGGCTTCGCCTTGGCCGGCACGGGCGCGATTCGTGAGCATGGGTTGATCGACCGGCCTACAGAAGACGTAGCCCGTTCACTGTCCAACAGGCCCAGGCCCGCCGCCCAGCAACCTTCAGCGGACTCCGCAAAGCCGCCAGTCAGAACACAACGGCACGCTGAACCGCTGACAACGTCTTGCCCAAACCATCATGGATGACAAGATCCGCGGCCCGGTCGTAGCCGGTCGCCTCACGGTTAATAAGAACCAGGTGACGACCGCGAAAGAACCTCAACAAGGCTGCGGCCGGGTAAACGTTGAGCGAAGTGCCTCCAACGATGAGCAGGTCGGCGGTCGTGATCGCGGTAATAGCGTCGTCGAGGTCCTGACGCCGCAAGGATTCCTCGTATAGAACAACCTCGGGACGCACCGTCCCCCCACAAGAGCACCGCGGGATGCCAGGGGCGTCCATGATCACCGACAGTGGATGGGCGCGCTCACAGTCCAGGCAGTGGTTGCGGTGCACCGAACCGTGCAACTCAATCACCTGACGAGAACCCGCTTCTTGGTGCAGGCCGTCAATATTCTGGGTGATGATCGTTGAGACGTGCCCGGCCCGTTCCAATGCAGCCAGGGCACGGTGACCGGCGTTGGGCCTGGCCTCGGGATAGACGAGGTAGGTGCGGTAAAAGTTGAAGAACTCCGCCGGATGCTCAACCAAGCAGTCGTGGCTGAGCATGTACTCCGCAGTGAAGGGCAGGTCATGCTGAGTGGTGTAAAGCCCGCCAGCCGAGCGAAAGTCCGGAATGCCCGACTCGGTGGACATTCCGGCGCCACCGAAAAACACCGTCGACGTCGACTCCTCGATCCAGTGCGCGAGCTGTTCGATCACTGTTGGGCTTGCCTTAGTAAGGTGCGGACGAGGTCGGGCTCGCTCGCCATGTCGAGGCTGGCAAAGACGTTGGAGACATCAACTTCAGGGCGCTGCCAGCCGATGGTTGCGGCATGGGCAGCCAGAGCGACGCAAATCTCCTGGCAGCCGTCAATGAGCCACTCGGGGTCGACGTCAGGGTTGACATAGTGGGCGAACTCGGCGGCGTCATGGCGCTGTGCTGCAAGAATCGCCGACAGGCCGCTGCGCAGCTGTTCGACCGCCTCCTCCCCCATGGTGGAGACGACGACCGGGTCAGCCAGGTCACGATGTACCCGCTCGACGAGCAGCCCAGGGACATCGGCGGCAGTGAGGTTGTCATGGTCGAATAGCCAATCTGGTAAATAAGCCTCAACCGCGTCCTCATCGACGTGCTCGACCCGCTTGACGGCGGCTTCCAGCAAGCTGACGCCGAGCATGACGGCGCCCTCAAGCTGGCATAGCGGGGTCAGGGCAATGGTGATCGCGGCCCGTCCCGACTCCAACGGGTCGAGTTGCTCCCCTCGCTCTTGGGCTCGCAACTCTTCCTCGCTGACGCGACGCAACACCTCGAAGGACTCTGCGGGCGGTATCTGCACGGTCTGTGGATCGGCCTCCACCTCGTCAGTCTCGGGGAGCGGGGCACCGATCTCGTCAGGGTCGCACCACGTGGTGTGAGCTTCTGGGATGTCGTTCATGGTCATTTACCTTTCCTGTCGGAGGCCGAGGTCAATGCGGCCGTTCTCCGGATTGTCGGCGATATACGCGGGGAGTATCCGCTCCCAGCTCGTGCTTATGTCCGGATCACCGCCAGCCTCCAGCCAGCCCAGTCTCACCTGACGATCTCGCCCTTTGCGAGCTTGATGAGGCGGTCGAGCACCGCCCCACCCGAAGCGTTCGACCCGTTGTGCTCGTATTCGGTTGTCACCCAGGCGTGCATCTGTGGCAGCAGGGCCGCCGTCTCGACAGAGAACTCGCGCGGCACATATGCATCGTCGTGGTACACCGCCGCAGCACAAGGCACCTCAGCAGTCCTGAGCACGTCAGGGTCGTACAGCTTCGGCCACGGATGATTCGCAATGAGGTTGGCAACCTCCTTCCAGGGCCGCAACTCTTGGTCGGTGTCAAACCACTCCGGCATCACGTGTTCACCCGTCAGCAAGGTGGGGTCCTCCCGGAAGTCATTAGGCAGCATCCGGGCAGCCGACCAGTTGGTGACCACACCGTCGGCATAGGACGACTCATGGATGACGGCATACAACGGGTTCCGTCCGCCATAGGGCAGCAGCTCGGCCAGATCATGACGGAACGCCCGCGAAGTGTGCGGGTACTCCAGCAGGTAATGCAGCTTTTCTGCCCCACCCGAGGCTCCCAACAGATGCCCTAGCGACCGCAGCCGCGATGGGCACACGACGTCACCACTCGGGGTGGTGATCTCGCCTTTCTCCGCCAATGCCACCAACTCAGCGAACCGCACCCGGTCCCCGGGGAAGCGCTTGTAATACTCCAACGACTTGGCATGCAGCTGCTCATAGCAAGCCGCGTAGATATCGTCAGCGGATCGCCCCACCGCCGACAGGCCACCAGTAAAGTACCCGGCCGACAGCGACTCCGGGTAGGTAGACAAGTACCTGAGCAACGTGAATCCGCCGAAGGACTGGCCCAAGGCTGCCCACTTCTGAATACCGAGATGTCGACGAATGTCCTCACAGTCCTCGACGATTTCGTCGGCACGAAGATGGGTGAGGTATTCGGCCTGACTGGCAGCATCCCCCACCGGCTCACTCACCGGAGAGGACAACCCCGTACCGCGCTGATCTAGCAAGACGAGCTGGTAGTCCTCCAACGCGCGCGACAACCAACCGGGGAACCCTGGGTCATGCAGAGTCGGGCGGGGAGACTCACACCCCGGGCCGCCTTGCAGGAAGACCAGGTAGGGCTTGTCGGTGCCGTTGGGGGTGGTCACCACACGCGCGTACACCTCGATAGTGCGCAGGTCGTCGGGATTGCTGTGATTCAGCGGGACCCTCAGACGAATGTCGTCGGTCAGCAGGCCAGGAATGTTGCGGTTCCACGTCATGGGATCAGCCTATGAGGTCCCGACGCCCGTAGGTCGGCCCGGCCTTCATCCTCTTCCCTAAAGTCGCCGTCGTCACGGCCGCGGAACCCAAGAGGCGAGACCAACCCCTCAGTATTTTCTCAGTTTTTCACCCCGCACCCAGATCTGTTGATCTATCATTACACCTTGTCAGGGGGATTCTGTGGCGCTACCTTCGGAAGCTGTCACATGACACTCACTCAACTAGACTGAACAGATTTTGAGAATCTCTCAGGAACACGTACAGTTCAACGAGCCCTCAAACCTGCGGCAACGCTCGGAAGGAACATCACATGACCAACACCTCGACCAACGCCGGGACGACTCTCAAGCGCACCGTCGCCCTGACCGCCGCGGCGAGTCTCGCCGTCATGGGCACCATCGCCGAGGAGGCTCACGCCGCCCCCACCGGCAACCCTGGGGCTCATGCCGAGAAGGCTCCCGCCCAGCAGACCAAGAAGGCGCCAGCCAAGCAAGCCAAGCGCGCCACGACATACATCACTCAGTTCGCACGTTCTCGCGCCCACCTCAATGTTCGCTCTGGGCACAGCACTGAATACAAGCGCTACGGGCTTATCCATCCCGGTGACAATCTCCTTATTATCGGTGAGGATGTCCAGGGCTGGACTCCCGTCAACTACCGCGGCAAGACCGCCTGGGTGGCCACCCGCTACATCACTAAGGTGAGCCGTCCGGTCGGCATCTACGCCCAGCGTGGCGACCACAATGCCCGCTCGAAGGTCGTCCAGCGCGAGCTATCGGCCCTCAGCTACTTCCCGGCCAAGTGGGTCGGCCTACCCTATGGTCCGGCTACCACCAACGCCGTCAAGGTGTTCCAGCGGGCCAACGCGCTCAAGCAGACTGGCGTAACCGACGCTGTCACCTTGGGCCTGCTCAAGTCGAAGGCCGGCTACCAGCGCGCTGCCGCGGCCAAGAAGGCTGCCGCCCAAGCTGCTCAGGAGAAGGCCGCTGATCGGGAGGCCTCCAGCGAGAAGAGCTCCACGCCGAAGCAGTCTGTCGAACATCACTCCTCGAGCACCTCCCGCTCGGCCACCCGTTCGACCGGCAGCACGTCCTCCGACGTTTCCACGAGTGGTGTCGCCGGAAGCTGCAAGGCTTCCTTCTACGACGATTCCCAGACCGCCTCCGGTGAGTCCTTCAGCTCGTCGGCCCTGACGGCTGCCTCCAAGACCTACGCTTTCGGCACCCGCCTCAAGGTCACTAACAAGGCCAACGGGCAGTCCGTCGTGGTGCGCGTCAACGACCGTGGACCTTACGTCTCTGGCCGCTGCCTTGACCTCTCCCCGGCTGCCTTCTCTCAGATCTCGTCGCCCAGCGCAGGTGTTGCCGACGTGACCTATGAGAAGGTCTCCTGACCTGGTCACCACATAGACCACCACAGCCAGGCTGTAACAGCGTGGGCCCCCGATCCTTGGCGGATCGGGGGCCCACGTTAGTTCAATTACCTCTAAGGCATCAGCCGGCCGGAGCCTCCGGCCCGTCGTTGAACCACCAGGTCGCTTGGCCTGGAACTCCAGCCTTCTTAGCTTCCTCGGGTGCCTCAACCTTGTCGAAGTCGTGGATATTGCCCTCGGAGTCCTCCCAGCACACCACCTCACGCCGAACTGGAATCTGCACGGTCACCAGGTCCGTGACGACGTAGCGACGCAGCTTGGCACCGGCAGGCAATCCCATGGCCGCGACGGGCTCGACGACGCGAGTTTCCTCGTCAGAGCGGTCGTCACTGAGCGCCTCGGGATGGTTCTCCTCATCCTCGTCGGTACCCTCAGCAGTCGGCACAACCTCGTCAGAGCCAGTCTCGGCGATGACGATCGGAGTGATGATGGTGTCTTGATTAGCCTCGTCGTCTTCAGGCTCAGCGACAACCGACCCAGAGTCATCAACCACATCAGCTTCGGCAATGTCGTCCGGCTCGCTCACAGCACCACGCCCAGGCTGGGAGGTGGCTACGTCGTCATCGCTAATCTCCAAGCCAGAACGACGAGCAGGCTCCATACCGTAATGTCCGTAAACCTCGGCCTCACGGTCGCGCGAAAGGTCGTCTTCCCCGGAAGCCTTGGGAGCGGCCTCGATGAGGTCTCGACTGAACGGGACATTGACCTGACTAGTGGAGTAATCGGCACCTCGCACCGGAATGAAGTACTCATGACCCTCCGAAAGCACGGTCACAAAGGTCGCAGCTCCGGTGACCTCGTCGGCAAAGATCTGCTGAATCGTGCCGACCTTCTCACCATCCGATCCGACGACCTCAGCGTCGAACAGTTCGGGGATCTCCTTGGGATCCATGGCGCTGATGTCCATGTATCGACCTCTCGCTAGGGGGCTAGAACGTACGTGCATACTCGTACTTTTTACCCAGCTTTTCATACCGTGCTGCGCAACTAGCGCAACACCACCGGGCGCGTCTCGAAGTGGAACAGATATGACGGGGACACAGTAGCCGCTTTCCCGCCGCGATCGGCAACTCGTAACAGCTGAAATCAGAGCATTCCAGATAGGTACCCTTAGGCCCGCCTACCAGGACCACAAGGTAGGAGCTTGTAGGATCGTCCCGTGATCTTCAAACGTGTCGGTGACTCCCACCCATACCCTGACCACGGGTACACGCAGAAGCGGTGGTCCCAATTAGCACCCGTCCAGGTGCGTCTGGACCAGCTCGTCACAACGAAGAGCACTCTTGACCTGGCGAATCTCCTCGAAGATGACTCCACCTTCTACGGGGACCTTTTCGCCCACGTCGTGGCTTGGCATGGCGACCTTTACTTAGAGGATGGCCTGCACCGCGCTCTGCGTGCCGCACTGCAACAGCGTCAGACCCTCCACGCTCGTGTCCTCGACCTGGACGGCCATCATGACTTCCGATGAGCGTCGCCATTATCTGAGGATGGCGGGGACCCCGTTAACTCTGCTGGCCCTCGTTCTTCTCATCGCGGTGGCTATCCGCGCCGGGTGGAAGGCCGTGAGTGCCCCCATTCCGCCGCCGCCTCTTACCCCCTGCATCAATCAGGACGTCAAGGGCGAGCTGACGACCCAGAAGGTCACCGTTTCGGTGTACAACTCGGGACACACCCGTGGCCTGGCTGGCAGTGCGTCCAAGCAGCTCGCCAACGTGGGGTTCGTTATCGATTCGGTGTCTAACCGTGAGCCGAGCGTCAAGACAGTCACCATCATCGGGCAGAACGCCAAGAATCCCGAGGTGGGGCTGGTTGCCGGTTATTTCCCGGGGGCGGTCGTGAAATCAGATCCCAAGCGCGTCGACCATGAGGTCGAAGTGGTGCTCGGTGACCGCGACCCGAACTTCAAGACGGATGCGCCGAAGTCAGTGAAGGTCAACGGGTCGGTGTGCTTGCCATCTCCCTCCCCGACTCCGTCCATCCTCGCGACGCCGGGGGAACAGCCCTCCTAGGGTTTGCCAGACCTCTTGCGGTGGCTTCTCATCAGTCGGCGGCCTGCACTCGCAGGCCATGCCATCGCGCTAAACGGCCACCCCGACTAATCTCGGTAAGCCTCTCGACGACGGTACGACGCTGCCCCTGGGGCACGACGATAAGCAACTCGTCACCTTGTTCCAGCGCTGTTCCGGCGTGCGGGGCGAAGGACCTGTCACCGCGAATGATGAGCGAGACGACGCAGTTGCGTGGCAGTCTCAGTTCCCGGATTGTCACACCGGCCAGACGCGACCCCTTGGGGACGTCGGCCTGCAGTAAGTCAGCAGCGATCTCGTCGAGGGGCGCAACCTCGATGGAGACATCTTTAGCCATCTGAGGATCGACGACGCCGAGTATATTCGCCGCGCTAGGCAGGGTTGGAGCTTGGATGCAGGCAAAGACTACGACAAGCACCAGGATGCCGTCGAAGAATTTGTCTGCATGCTCCATATGCGATGCCATCGGGATGGTCGCCAGGATGATAGGCACAGCGCCGCGCAGGCCGGCCCAAGACATGAAGAGCCGCTCGTTGCGTTCGAACCCAAACCATGTCGTGCATGCGGCCACCGCAATTGGGCGCGCAACCAAGGTGAGAAGTAGGCCGGCAGCGACTCCCACTCCGACCGAGCGCCACGTGAGGCGATCAGGGTTGGCCAGCAGACCGAGCATGACGAACAGGCCAATCTGACAGATCCAGGCGATGCCTTCTGAGAAGGACCTGGTGGTGTGTTGGTAGGGAAGATCGCCGTTGCCGATGACGACGGCGGCAACGTAGACGGCCGAAAAACCAGAGACGCCGATCCACACTCCCATGCCGTAGGCGGTGACGGCCCATGCCATCGCAGCGATGGCGTAGAGGTTGCCCGAGGGCAAGGTTATGCGCCGACTGACTTTGACGGCTACCCACCCCACGGCAAGGCCGACGAGAATACCGCCGATGAGCTGAACGGCGATCGATCCGAGTAGGGGAAGGACGCCGGCGCTCGACTCCCCGGTGGCCACTCCCGTTAAGGCGATGACGATGAGAACGGTCGGGGCGTCGTTGAGGCCCGACTCGGCCTCTAACACGGACCTCAGGTGGTCCGGCAATGGGACTCCGCGCAGCACGGAAAAGACTGCAGCAGAGTCAGTGGGCGCGGTGGCAGCACCGAGCAGGGCGGCCACGTTCCAATGCAAATCAAGCACATAGTGGCCGAGTGCCGTCATGACACCAAAGCAGACCCCGACGCCGACGGTTGCGAGCAAGGCAGCCGGGGCCAAGGCTGGTCGGATATCCTTCCAATTCGTCGAGAGTCCGCCGTCGGCGAGAATGAGTACGAGGGCGGCAAAACCGATGGCATGTGCGGCAGCCAGATCGTTGAACTCGATGCCGAATCCGATCGGGCCAAGCAGCATGCCGACCAGCAAAAACAGCAGTAGTGCCGGCAGCCCAAGACGGGTACCGATCCGGGCCGCAAAGGCAGCAAGCAACACGACGACGGCGCCGAGGAATAAGGCGAGGTCGGCTGGCTGCATGACTCCCATTATTGCAACCAAGCAAACGGATTCTTCGCATCTTAAGGGCGAAGACCGGTGACCACAGTCCGGTGGTGACTGGGGCCCGGGGATGTCATATTCCCGGGCCCCAGATGGCGGTGACGGAGGGATTTGAACCCTCGGTAGCTCTCGCTACACCCGCTTTCGAGGCGGGCACTTTCGGCCGCTCAGACACGTCACCGTGAGCAAGGGTAGCGAATTCCTCACCACATCCCAAAATCCGGATGTCAGGAACGCGTCGTGTAGATGTCGAAAGTGTCAGGGACGGCTGCTTTCGTCCCCGTTCGTGACCTCAGCCTCTTGCGCAGTTTCGACGTCGTCGTCGGACTTCACATTCTTCTGATCGAATCTCTTCGCCACCACAAGAGCCAGCCCGATGTAGAACACCAATAGCCCAGCCATGATGAAGGACATCTGATAGATCGTGCCGACGATCGACCGGTTGCTGAGGTTCAGGTAGGTCAGCGGCACCGCGGCGTACACGATCGCGAAAGCCAGCGCGATGCCGTTGTTTCGGGTCACGATAAACATGTTTGAGATCGGTGAGGTGACAAAATTGACGAAGAGCCATGGCACCAGAGCCACCGCGATGTCCGCCGATTGGTGAAACTTCGCACCCAGCAGCCACGGCAGCACCGGCGGGATGAGCAGATACAACAGCCCGAACGGCACAATGCCAATGAGGAAGGACCTCACGACCGACTTTTTGACGGTTTGGTAGAACCTCCCGGCATCAGAAACCGACAACTTCTGGAAGAACACCTGGGATAGTGCCTGGTTGATGACGGACGCCGGCATCTGCATGAGGGTCCACGCGATCGAGAACCGTCCATACCCGGCCGTCGAAAACCTCACCATGATGATCATGTTGACGCCCTGCTGACGAATGGCGTCGACGATGACGTTGGGCGCCGTCAACAGTGGCAACTGGCGATACTTACGCATCAGTGTGCGCATCGGGACTTCCGCTTCCTTGACGCCACGCAGGTCCGAGCCCAACCGACGCCGGAAGTTATTGAGAGCCAGGCACTTACCTAGGAAGGTGGCGATCACCTGACCGAATGCCCCCAGGGAAACCGCACACGACCCGATTCTTCCCATCGCCGTCGTCGACTGGCACCACAGCGCGTTAGTCCCGATGACACCGAATTGTTTGCGCCGGTTAGCCCAGAAGTTCACGACGTTCACCTGGGCATATGTGAAGGTGATCGGCCCCACCGCCAACAACCACCATCGGGCCTGAGGCTTGCCCAGCAGTCCGCTGAGGTAGGGGCCAAGGGGAACCATCGCCAACATCGCGACCACGGAGACAATGCCATTGATGCGGGTAGCCAGTCGAAATACCCGCTTCGCCTCAGAATCATCCCGCGGCAGCACGATGGCCATGTCGTAGCGCAGTGCGGCAGCGGGGATAACGAACTGGGAAACAGCCATGATGGCGCCGTAGATACCCCAGTCAGACGGGTCTATGTGGTGGGTGACGTAGAGGGTGGCTAGGGCAGCAATCAGCTGAGCCAGGCCGGTGCCACTAATGACCTTCGTCACTGAAGCGAGAAACTCATGGCGCTGAATGTATGCCCGACTGCGCGGGAACCACACCCGTTTCTCCCCGGGGGCTGGTGTTGCCCCGGATGCTGCCGGTGTCGGTTCCGTTGTCGTGTTGGTCACCCGTCCACGGTACAGGCCCGATGCCCGTCAAAGAATTCGCGCAACAGAGCAGCAGACTCCTCGGCCATCACCCCTGTGACTACGTCAGGCCGGTGCGGCAACCTCGGATCACGCATGACATCGAACAGGGAACTGACGGCACCCGCCTTCGGATCAAAGGCCCCGAAAACCACCCTCGGGATCCTCGCAGCAACGATCGTTCCAGCGCACATGGTGCACGGCTCCAGGGTGACGACGAGGGTGCAATCACCGAGGCGCCAGCCGTCCCTGACCTCGGCCGCACGGCGGATGGCCAACACCTCCGCGTGGGCCGTCGGGTCGCCAGTGAGCTCACGCTCATTGCCGGCCTCGGAAAAAACCTCACCGCCCGGGCCGAGAATCACCGCGCCGATGGGGACGTCACCCCACATAGCGGCGCGATGCGCCACATCAAGGGCCCGGGTCATAGCCTGACGCCAACCCGGCATCGGGCCAGTCACAGGTCAGCGCACCGAGGTGTTAGCGGCCCGCTCGAACTGCGGCCCGAAGTGAACCCGGGCAGCAATGTCAGACAAGATCTCGTCTGAGTCCTCGTCCGCGTCAGCGAAGGCCTCCATGTCGAACTCCCCCAGGCCAGCATCGGCAAGCATGTCGCCGTCGCCCATCGTCTCGGGATCATCATCGGGATCGGGAATGTCCTCACCGAGAAAATCAGCGACATCGCGGGCTATCGGCCAATCGTTAGCCTGGGTGGCGTCCGATAGAAAGACCTGCACATTTCGACCACGTACCCGGACGATGACATAGAACTGGTGGTCGATGGACACCATGCCGACAGCCCCAGCATCACCGGGTAGACGCCTCAGTTGGGTGATGAGCTCATCGAAGTCATTAGCAAGCATCGGCTCCATAGGAACTGCCACACGCTCGCCGTCATCGTTATAGAGGGCTACTACAAAGTCGATCTCGTCTTCGCTGGCATCCTCGAGATCGTCGTCATAGTCATCATCGTCGTAATCGTCGTCGTCATCGCCGTAGTCATCCTCATCATCGGACAACTCGTCATAATCGTCGAGATCGTCATAGTCATCGACGTCATCGGCGTCGAAGGGCTTGACGTCATCGTCGGGGACAAACTCATCATCGCTGAACCGGGACATGACGACCTCCTTGGGGCGGCGAACGACTCCATCGTTGCAGACATCCGGCCGCAGAAACAGTCGCAAGGCCGATTTAGCCGTCACATTCTTGGGAAGCACCACACTTCCCCACTCAGCCTCTCCTGTCCTTTCCTGCCAAAATACTTGGGCGCACCCCACCAGACAGGGAGCCGAGTGCCACCAACCTTCCCCACATGTGCCAAGGTTGGACTCGTGGAACTCAACGTCATGGATCATCCTCTCGTCTCCCACAAGTTGACCCT
This sequence comes from Cutibacterium namnetense, assembly GCF_001642025.1. Taxonomy (GTDB): domain Bacteria; phylum Actinomycetota; class Actinomycetes; order Propionibacteriales; family Propionibacteriaceae; genus Cutibacterium; species Cutibacterium namnetense. The sequence goes on from NZ_LWHO01000013.1 coordinate 68,636, forward strand.
GTTGCGCTCGGTAGACACTCCCAGCCCAGTTTTCCGCCAGCTTGTCGAGGAGCTTGTCACCCTTATGGCTTACGAAGGCACCCGCGAGGTGCGCATCGAGCCAACCACCGTCACCACCCCGCTCACCACTACCGACGGCGTCGCCCTGGCCCGCCCTAAGCCGCTCGTGGTCCCGATTCTGCGCGCCGGCCTAGGAATGCTTGAGGGCATGATGCGCCTCATCCCCTCAGCTGAAGTCGGCTTCGTGGGCATGGCCCGCGATGAGGAAACCCTCCAACCGATCACCTACGCTGAGCGTCTCCCCAAAAATCTCTCCGGCCGTCAGTGCTACGTCCTCGACCCAATGCTGGCCACCGGCGGTTCTTTGGGCGGCACCGTCGAGTTCCTGGTCCGTCGCGGTGCCGATCACATCACCTGCTTGTGCATTCTGGCCGCCCCCGAGGGCATCGACAATTTCCGCAAGCTCGTTAGTGACCTTGACGTACCCTGCCACCTCATCGTCGCCGGCCTTGACGATCACCTCGACGAGCACGGCTACATCGTCCCTGGCCTAGGTGATGCCGGCGACCGTCTTTACGGCCTAGCAGAATGAGCGTCCTGCGCCCAGCGGACCTGCATGGTTTAGCGGCCCTGCTGAGTTCCCAACAACACCAAGAGGTTGTCCCGCCGTGCTGGCATTGGGTGCTCCTCCTCGACCCGGTCGTCCCCGCTAATCTCGACGAGGACGGCTATGTTGTCGGCTCACCGATCACCCCAGAACCAGGCATGACAAGGATGTTTGCGGGCGGACGGGTGCGCACCATCTGCCCGCTGGCCCTCAGCAGCGAGACCTCTCGCACTACCAAGGTGGCCTCAGTCACCGACAAGGAAAGTCGCCGCGGCCTACTCCACTTCGTGACACTGAGGACCACGTGGTCCCAGAACAACCAGGACTGCCTCATCGACGAGCAGGACTACGTCTTCTTACCAGCCCGCTCCGTCGATCCCACGCCCGAAGGTGCCGGCCAGACCGACGGCGACGGCTTCCTGGTGACCGAACCCCTGCTAGTGACCTTCTCGGCCCTGACAGCAAACCCGTACCGCATCCACTGGGACCGCGATTTCTGCCGCCGCGCTGGACATGACGGTCTGGTGATCCACGGACCATTACAGGCCCTGCTCATGGCCCAAGCATTCGAGGACACGGGCGCGGACTTCACCGGTAAACAGTTCTCCTACCGGTTCCGCGCCGCAGTCACGGCTCCGACCCGGCTCACCGTCGGCATCGAGGAAGGCGAAGCTAAAGTCCGTCGCCCCGATGGCACCGTAACCGCTACAGCAACCCTGCAAGATGAGGGTCGCTAACGTCTTTGGGAGCGATGCACCACTCAGTTCGCCAATCCCTCGACGACTTCAGCACCGGGCAGGGAAAGTACATCGCCCCCACTGACGATGAGCTTCGAGCTGCGCAACCCTGAGCCGATGCACACTGCCTCGGCTTCAGCCACCCGCGGGTCGATCCAGATCGGCCATTCAGCGGGCAACCCCACCGGGGTAATCCCGCCGTATTCCATCCCGGACATGCTGACAGCCTCATCCATGGGCGCGAAGGACGCCTTGCGGACGTCAAGCTTTTTGCGCACCACCTTGTTGACGTCGACTTTTGTCGTCGCCAAAACCAGACATGCGACGTATTTCTCGACGTCACCACGCTTCCCCTTGACGATGACGCAATTGGCGCAGGTCTCGGGGCCCTCACCGAACGCCTCACACAGCGCCTCAGTATCAGCAATCTCAGGGTCGATGCTGAAGACGACTGCCGACGGTAACTCGGCGACTCGACCAGCCACCGTCGCGGCCAGCAGCTCGGGGTGGTCAGCAGCAGGCAGATGTTCAACGGAGTCGTACATGTAATTCACCGTAGCCACCGTCGATCCATCAACGAGACCCTCTTCCATACCTCGGACGGATACCGTTGGCTGTGGTTGTTCCGACAACAAGGAGAACGATGACCGACGACACCACCGCAGGTCCCATCCCCACGGACTACGCCGACCGCGCTAAAGGCATGGGCGTCTGTCTCATCGATGGTGGCGCTGCGTTTCGAGTATGGGCCCCGCACGCCGAGGCCGTCGCCGTCACTGGAACGTTCGATAACTGGGCAGCTCAGCCAGCGGGTGACAAAAATGACGCTGAGAAGGTCCGCTCGGCCAAATTCCAGCTCGTCAGCGAGGACAACGGCTACTGGTACGGTCAGGCGGTCGGGGCGAAGGTGGGCGACGAGTACCGCTTCGTTCTCATGACCGGCGAACAGGTAATCTCCCGGATCGATCCCTATGCCCGCCACGTAACAAGCTCGATCGGCAATGGCATCATCACCGACCCCAACGCCTACGACTGGGAGGGTGACGACTTCACTCCCCCGACGATGAATGAGCTCGTCATCTACGAAATGCACGTCGGAACTTTTTTCGACAGGGACCCCAATGATGGCAAGCCCGCAGGTCTAGCGGACGTCGAGTCCAAGATTGACCACCTCGTTCACCTGGGGGTCAACGCTGTTGAACTCATGCCTCTTATGGAGTTCGCCGGCGACTACTCGTGGGGTTACAACCCCGCCCACATTTTCGCTGTCGAAAGCGCCTACGGTGGCCCACAGAGGCTGCGCGACCTCGTCAAGACCTGCCACCAGCACGGCTTGGCAGTCATTATCGACGTCGTCTATAACCATTTCGGCCCCTCGGACCTCGACTTGTGGCAGTTCGACGGTTGGAGTGAGAACGGCAAGGGCGGGATCTATTTCTACAACGACTGGAAGTCGTCCACCCCGTGGGGCGATACCCGCCCCGACTACGGCCGCGGCGAGGTGCGTGAGTTCATCCGCGATAACGCGATGATGTGGCTGGAGGAGTTTCACGTCGACGGTCTGCGCTATGACATGACCCCGTACATGCGCAGCGTCGACGCCGGCGAAATGAATATCCCCGAGGGTTGGAGCCTCACTCACTGGATCAACACCGAGATTCGTGCGAAGTTCCCTCACGCGATCACTATTGCTGAGGATCTGCACGGTGAACCGAAGGTTGTCTCGACCGCCGACGACGGCGCTGCCTTCCACGCCCAGTGGGACAACCACTTCGTCCACCCGATCCGCGCGGCCGTCATCGCAGCCTCAGACCAGGCCCGCGATATGAATGCCGTGCGCGAGGCCGTCGAGTTCTCCTACGGTGACGCTTTCTCCCGCGTCATCTACACCGAGTCCCACGACGAGGTCGCCAACGGTTCGGCCCGCGTTCCCCAGGAGGTCAATGACGACGATCCCACCGGCTACTACGCCCAGAAGCGCTCCACCTTGGGAGCGGCGCTGGTGCTCACCTCACCGGGATTGCCGATGATCTTTCAAGGTCAAGAGTTTCTGGAGGGCGAGTGGTTCCGCGACACCGTGCCGCTGCACTGGGATCAAGGCGCTCAGTTCAAGGGCATTTTCCGGATGTACCGCGACCTCATCGGCCTACGCCGGAACGAGGAAGGCCACACCAAGGGCCTCACTGGCCAAAACGTCGAGACCTTGCACCTGCACCCGGGCAATCACGTCTACGTCTTCCACCGCTGGGCTGACGGCGGCCCGCACGACGACGTCGTGGTAGCGCTAAACCTCGACTCTAAAACCTGGGGCGACTATACCGTTGGCATGCCGGCTGCTGGCCGCTGGGTGACGAGGTTCAATTCCGACGCGAAGGTTTATTCGGACGCCTTCGACGGGGTGGACGTGCCCGAGTGGTTCGATGCCGTCGAGGACGGCTACGACGGCCATCCGGCCTCTGCGACCATCGTCTTGCCGCCCTACAGCGCCGTTATTGTGTCGCGGGTGTGACGGCGTCGTCGCATCTGAGACACGACGAAAAGGCATCACGGGGGACGCCACGGTAACTTCCCTCCGCCCTTGGGCTGTGTGCGATCCCTCACTCGATTTGCAAGTGAGACCATGGGGTCCATACTTTCTTGAGTGATTCGCAGCCATGAACGGCAGGCGGTACCCAAAGCCAGCCAGCCGATCGCTGATCGTGAACCGATCCGATCCATGAAGCCCGGACTAGCCCTAGCCGCATTGGGAGTCGTCTTCGGCGATATCGGCACCTCGGTCCTTTACTCTCTCCAAACGGTGTTCTCGATGGAGAACCATGCCGTACGCCCCACCCCCGGTGACGTCATGGGGATCATTTCGATGATCTTCTGGTCGATCCTGCTCGTGGTGTGCGTCAAATACGTCATATTCGTGATGCGTGCTGACAACGACGGCGAGGGGGGCATCCTCGCCCTGATGGCCTTAGTGCGTCGTCTTATGGCTAGTCACAAGGGCACTGGCATGACGGCCCTCCTCCTGGGCATCGTTGGTGCCGGCCTGTTTTACGGAGACTCCTTCATCACCCCAGCGATCTCTGTGATGAGCTCGGTGGAAGGCATCACGGTGGCTAACCCAGTCGCAGAGAAGATCGTTCTGCCAGCCTCAGTCGTCATCCTTACCCTCTTGTTCCTCGTGCAGAGACGAGGAACGGAGGCCATCGGCAAGGCCTTCGGTCCGGTAATGGCGGTCTGGTTCCTCACTTTGGCGGCCCTGGGCATTCCGTGGATCGTCCACCACCCGGCCATCCTCACGGCCCTATCTCCCCACTGGGCAATTATGTTTTCCATCGAGCGCCCAGGGATGGCTTTCATCGCGATGGGCGCGGTCGTCTTAACGATTACCGGCGCCGAAGCGCTGTACGCCGACATGGGCCACGTCGGGGCCCCATCGATCCGACTTGCCTGGTTCGGGCTCGTGCTTCCCTGCCTGCTCATCAACTACCTGGGCCAGGGGGCCATGATCCTGTTGCACCCCGACTGGATCGATAACCCGTTCTTCAGGATGGCTCCCGGCTGGGCGACCATCCCCCTTGTTGTCATCGCCACGATGGCTACCGTCATCGCCTCCCAGGCGGTCATCTCGGGAGCGTTCTCGATGAGTTCAGAAGCCGTCCGCCTGGGGCTACTGCCGCGCCTCGGCGTGCGTCATACTTCGAAATCCGAAGGCGGCCAGATCTACATCCCGGAGGTCAACTGGACCCTCTTTGTCGGCGTACTAGCCCTCATCCTCATTTTCCAGACCTCGTCTAAACTGGCCACTGCTTATGGTCTAGCCGTAACCGGCACCTTCCTCCTGACGACGAGCCTGTTTCTGGTGCTGGCTCACCGAGCATGGCATTGGCCGATGTGGGCTCTCATCTCCTTTGGGGTCATTGTTGGTGGCGTCGAGTTATCGATTTTCTCTGCCAACCTGCTGAAGATCGCCTTTGGCGGCTGGATTCCATTGATGTTCGCAGCCATCGTCGTCGTCATCATGACGACATGGCGCCGCGGCACCGCCTACATCGCTACGCAGCGACAAAATGACGAGGGGCCGCTGGACGACTTCCTCGACTGGATGCACGAAACCAAACCAACCCGCGTCCCCGGTCTGGCTGTTTACCCGCATCCTGGGCGAGCGACAACCCCGTTAGCCTTACTTAACAACCTCAGGTTTAACCATGTACTGCACGAGCACAACATCATCATCTCGATAGTGGTGGAGAATGTGCCGCACGTGCGGCATGTCGACCGCATTGAGAAGGTAGACCTTGGCAGGCCCGCCGACGGCATCACGTACATCGCGTGTCACGTCGGGTTCACCGATTCCCAGGACGTCCCCAAAGCGCTAGCTCTGGCAGCAGCCAAGTGTCCTAGCCTCAAGGAGCGTCTCGACGAGGCGATCTATTACCTCTCCCTGGTAGACGTGAAGCGGGACGAGCCACATCAGGGGGCGCATATGGCTGGCTGGCGCAAGATGCTTTACATCGCCATGTCGCGCAACCAGGCCGATCGCACTCGGGGCTTCCGAATACCGCGCACTCGCGCGGTGGTTATGGGCGAATCAGTCGATTTGTGACGGTCCGTCGCTGAACTCACAACTGGCGTGATGCCCGAGGTTTCGCTAAGCCTCGGGCATCACTTCATCTCTGGGGTGCGCGCAGGGTGCGGCTGCTGTCAGTTTTCGCCCATAGCTTGCTGGGTGGTGGCCAGGGCGTTCGTGATGACAGCTATCAAGGCAACGGGACCCGGATCGGATCAACGTGTGCTTCCCACTTGTCAGGTCGATCGGGTGGCTTATTCCAGGCAAGGTCACAGCGCTGAACTGAGATGTGGGTACTCATGCCTGTTTCCGGAGAACGTCTCCTTGAAACGACGAAACCCCGCCATAAAGGCGGGGTTTCTATCTGCGCGCCCGGAGGGATTCGAACCCCCAACCTTCTGATCCGTAGTCAGATGCTCTATCCGTTGAGCCACGGGCGCCTTGTGCCGTGCACGTGGCTCAACACTACAGCTCTCGATCCTGCAATGCAAATTCGCGTAACTCAGCCCCTAGAAGTCCGCCTAGCAAGCGTGTTTCCGCAACGTCAGGACACCGTACGAGCCCAACTCCAGCACCTTCATTCCAGGCACCACTGGCCCCACCATGCACAAAGCCCGGCATCTCCTAAGTAGTAGATACCGGGCATCCGCGGAGGTGGCGGGATTTGAACCCGCGATGGGATTACCTCCCAAACCCGCTTAGCAGGCGGGCGCCATAGACCTGACTAGGCGACACCTCCAAGTGCCGTGTCAGCCTACTCTCTCAACCCCCCACCCTCCAATTCCAGACCCCAGCTCCGAGTCTCGCCAATATGCCCCATTAGCTCCAACACGCTCCTGACAAGGGGCTTCTCCCCCACCCAGGCGCTAAACGGAAGCCACGATCTCCCTCCACCGGTCAGGCGGGACGGCTTCACATTAGGGACAGCGGTTAACATGGGGTCCGCCCCATCGACATTTGTGGAAAGGGATGAGCATGGCTGACGCGTCACACGGCGCCAACTCGCCGTCTCCACGTCACGCCGCCCAACCGGACTGGATGAACGACCCGGAGGCCAACGAGGACACACACGTCCTGCGGCGGGCTGATATCGAGGCGGCCGCCCGGAGATCGCGGTCCTCTCCACGTCCACGCCGCTCCGCCGCTGAACCCCCCGCTAACGCCCCACAGCCCCCCATCGAACCGAAATTCCGCCCTACCCCGGCTCGACGAGCTGCAACCGCTAAGGCTTCACCAGCTAGCCGCAGCCGCCGCACACCGTCGAGGTGGAATGAGGAAGCCAAACGCAATCACGCCTTCCGCACCTGCTTAGGATGGACTGCCCTCGGGGCTATCATCCCCGGCCTGGCCCTGTCTCGCAGCCACGCCCCGCGTCGCCGCGTCACGGGACTGACGATCATCGGCCTCCTCCTCATCGGGCTGACCGTTGCCGTTTTCTTTGTTCTGGCTAACCCAACAGTTGCAGCATCGATCGTCGTGCGACCCAGGTTGCTCACCGCTCTGACCTGGGGCTTGCCAATTCTTGCCATCACTTTGGTGACATTGCTGACCTTCTCCCATCTAGACCTTCGGCCTCAGGGCATCACCCGCGGACAACGCTGGATCTCAACCATCCTTGTCACCGCCCTATGTACCACCATCGCAACCCCGCTAGCCGTTGCTGGCCGATACGCCTACGACGAGGCGCACATGCTCGGGCGGATCTTCACCGACAAGCGATCGGGCACCCGCCCATCCATCAACTACAACCAAGACGTCAAGGCAATTTGGGCGGCCAAACGTCGAGTCAATGTTCTGCTCGTCGGCGCCGACGACAGCAAGGTGCGCAACTATCGCGCCGCAAACTCCATGAACACTGACACGATCATGGTGGCGTCAATCAACACCTCCAACGGTGATACCTCGATCTTCCAGATCCCCCGCAACACCGCGAAGATGCCATTTCCGGCTAATTCACCCCTGCACAAGGACTTCCCCAACGGCTTCGTCGGGAAAGACGGTGACGGCGACAACCCCAACTACATGGCTAACGAAATCTGGTCTACGGTGTCAGCCCAGTACGTTGACCGCATGGGCGCGACCGACTATCCCGGGGCCGATGCCCTCAAACTGGCCACCGGAGAGGCCCTCGGCCTCAAGATCGACTACTTCGTCATGCTTGACATCGATGGCCTTCAGAAACTCGTTGACGCCCTTGGCGGAGTGTCGGTCAACATCAACGAGCGCTTGCCCATTGCCGGCAACACCGAAGGCAAGAAGCCGAACGGTTACCTCGAGACTGGCCCCAACCAACACCTCGACGGTTACCACGCCATGTGGTACGCGCGGTCACGCTCAGCGAGCACCGACTACGACCGGATGGGGCGTCAGTCCTGCCTCATCAAGGCTGTTCTTGACCAAACCAGCCCACAGAGCGTACTAACCCGCTTCGAATCGATCGCTGACGCTTCCGGGCAGATGGTGGTCTCTGACATACCGCAGGGAATGCTGCCAGCTTTCGTCGACCTCGCCATCAACATGCGTGACGCCAACATCAACCGTGTCGTTTTCACCAATGGCCAGCACGGATTCTTCTCTTCCAATCCGAATTACGCTCTCATGCGCAAACAGGTGGCGGCCGCTATCCATGGCGTCTCCGAGTCGAAAAACAAGAACAAGCCGGTGACGGGGGCCACGGCTGCCAAGTCCCACAAGGCCGCCGTGTCGCAGCCGAGCCACAGCATGTCAATGAATCCCCCACATAGCTCTGCTCCACATCCGTCGCCCAACAACCACGACGTCTCCCAGTCTGTGACTGACGCCTGCGCGTACAACCCACAGCAGCCCTGACCCCGAGCTATGCCACAGTTGTGCGGCTCGTAGGTGTCGCTCAGTGCCGCGGGGGTGCAGTGCTTGCGCGAACCACCAACGGGGCCGGCACCATCACCGACTTCCTCGGAGCGCCCTGCAACTGGGCTAGGAGCTCGGCAGACAGGCATTGACCAATCGCCGTGAAGTCCTGACGTACCGTCGTCATCGTTGGCCACACCGCATTGCCCAAGACGTCGTCGAATCCCATCACAGACATATCCTCAGGGACCCTGACCCCCATATCGAGCAGACCGATGATGACCCCAGCCGCCATCTCGTCATTGCTGGCCAGCACAGCCGTCGCCCCGGCGGCCTCAAGGTAATGAGCTGCATCACGTCCCGACGAGGTTGTCCAGTCCCCGTTGACAACATCGGGGATCTCGCAGCCGTTGGCCTCCAAGCACTCTTGCCAGGCCTGACGGCGCACCGCAGCCTGTCGGGAACAGTCCGGGCCGCTGACGAGGTGAACCGTGCGATGTCCCAACGCCACGAGATAGTTGACGGCGGCACGCACGCCGCAGACCTGGTCACACCCGACGGTCGCGAAACGGCGGCACGGAGGGCCAGCCATCACGATTGGGATCCCTGGCGGCACCTCGAGTTCGTCGGGATGGTCAAGCTCAAGCCCCTCAATGATGAAGCCGTCGACCCGCCCTGCCATCCGCTTCATCGCATCCCGGTAAGCCCCGACAAGGTCGTCAGCAGGCTCAAGGCGGTCAAGGATGACAGCAAACTCGCTGCGACGGGTGGCATCAACAATGGCTTGGACAGTCCGCAGCTCCCCGGTGCGTGAAAGGTCCGTAGCAAGGACCCCGATAGCACTCGTGCGGCCCGAGCGCAGACTCCGAGCAGCCACATTGGGCGAATAGTCGACTTCAGCCATGGCCTTGAGGACCTTGGCAACAGTTTTCTTGCGGACGGCGTCGGAATTGTTGACGACCCGCGAGACGGTCTGCTGGGAGACCCCGGCGGCCGCAGCGACATCACTCATTGAGGGGCGAGACGGTCCTCGACGCTGCCCGTTCATCGACCTACGCTCTCCGCGCAAGAGGGTCAGTAATCGGCTTCCGGCTCCGCGTATCGTTCATCTTCGGACAGCCGAGAAGCTGGCGAGTTGTACTCCACATCACTGCACCCGCAGGGCAGCAGGACCAGGGGTAACGACATAGAACTCGGGGTGAACGAAACCAGCGTTACGGAAAGAGTTCGCGACCTGCGTGGCGACCTCATTGCAGCTGTCGCGATTGACCAGAGCGATGGCGCAACCGCCGAAGCCGCCACCAGTCATCCGCGCGCCAAGAGCACCGGCAGCACGGGCCGCGTCGACAGCGGTGTCCAGTTCAGGGCAGGTGACCTCGTAGCCGTCACGCAGGGAGTCGTGGGAGGCATCCAAGAGCGCCCCCACCTCGCGAATCCGGCCGGTATCAAGGAGCTTAACGAACTGCGTAACGCGGTCGTTCTCAGTAACGACGTGACGAACGCGGTTAGCCATCTCTTCGTCGTCAAGGGCGGCCACGGCGGCTCCCAAGTCACCGATATCACGCAGGCTGCCAACTCCGAGGATGCGTGCGGCATCCTCGCAGGCTCGCCGTCGCGACTCGTACTGGCCGTCGACCAGCCGGTGAGGGGCGCGGGTATCGATGACAAGCAGTTCCAGATCGGCAGCGTGCAGGTTGAAGGGGACTTGACGGACCGACCAGTCGTCACAGTCGATGAGGAGGGCGTGACCTTCGATAGTGCGTAGCGAGGCGGTCTGGTCGAGGCCACCAGTGGGAGCCTTAGCAACCTCATTCTCGGCAGCGCGGGCAGCATTGACGAGGTCAGTACGGCCGGGATCAGAGTCGGTGAGCCCAAGGTCGTACAGATCGGCGAGGGCTAGACCGACGCCACACTCGACAGCCGCCGACGACGACAGTCCCGCGCCCAGGGGGACGCACGTGACCAGGGCAGCCTCGAATCCGCCGAGGTCATGACCGGCCTGACGCAGCGCCCACGCGACACCACCGGTGTAGGCCTTCCAGCCAGTAACCGCCCCAGGAGCGATTTCGTCGAGGGCTCCTTCCCAGGTGAGGACACTGTCGTCAAGCTGAGAGACGAGGACGACCTTGTCGTCATCACGGCGTCGAGCAGCGACGTAGGTGCGATGAGGAAGGGCGATGGGCAGGCAGAAACCGTTGTTGTAGTCGGTGTGCTCGCCAATAATATTGACACGTCCCGGAGCCGCCCAGACGCCGTCGGGGCCGCCACCAATGTGCTCGGCGAAGAGGCGACGGGCGCGCGCCGCGCCCTCCTCGGCCGACCAGGCTGTGCCAATCGTGGCGGACTGGTGATCTGCCACAACGGCGTGGGGGGTCTGCGACATGAATGGCTCCTTTGCCGGTCGAAATTCCTTGTCAACGAGTTTGGGCGTATGAGGATAGCGCCGATGACACCGGCACTGCATATACTTCGCTCACTCAAAATGTTTACGTACTCAAAACTACCGGGGGCAGGTGAACTCACGCCGCACCGGGGGTCTATGGTTCCCACGGGGCAACGCCAACGAGGCCGTTCCTCCTCGCACCAACCGAAAGGACCACCCCACACAATGCCGTTGGAGACACTCATCAACGCTGGGTTCGTTGATTACCTGATACTGCTCATCTACTTCGTGTTCGTCCTCGGGATCGGACTGGCCGCCAGGCATCAGGTGTCCGACTCCCTCGACTTCTTCCTGTCCGGGCGCAGTCTGCCCGGATGGGTGACCGGGCTGGCATTCGTGTCAGCAAACCTCGGCGCCGTCGAGATCATGGGAATGTCGGCTAACGGTGCCCAGATCGGCGTTCCGACCGTCCATTACTTTTGGATCGGCGCTATCCCCGCGATGGTGTTTCTCGGCATCGTCATGATGCCCTTCTACTACGGCTCCGGCGTACGCTCAGTGCCAGAGTTCATGCTCAAACGGTTCGGCCCCGCAGCTCACCTTGTCAACGCGATCTCCTTCGCGCTGGCCCAGCTACTTATCGCCGGCATCAACCTCTACCTACTTGGAACCATCGTCCATGCTCTGCTGGGATGGCCGCTGTGGGTCGCCCTCATCATCGCTGCGGTGATCGTGCTCGCTTACATCAGCCTGGGTGGTTTGTCGGCGGCGATTTACAACGAGGTGCTGCAATTCTTCGTCATCGTCGCTTCCTTGCTGCCCCTTGTCATCATCGGTTTGCATCGAGTTGGTGGCTGGAGCGGCCTCAAAACCAAGATCACCGCTGCCGCCGTGGCTCACCCTGACGCCGTAACGCCGGCTGCCCAGCAGCTTCACTCCTGGCCCGGCCAAGCATTGTCCGGGTTCAGCAGCCCAGTGGTGTCCGTGATTGGCATCACGCTTGGGCTCGGATTCGTGCTGTCCTTTGGCTACTGGACGACGAATTTCGTCGAGGTGCAGCGGGCAATGGCATCCGATTCGCTATCGTCTGCGCGCAAGACGCCGATTATCGGCGCTTTCCCGAAGATGCTCGTACCCTTCCTCACCGTTCTGCCCGGTATGCTCGCCGCGGTCCTCGTCCCTGAAATTGCCCGCATGAAGGCTGGCGAGAAGGTCGCCGGTGGCGCGTCAGGTGGCTTCGTCCAGTACAACGATTCCGTGCTGTTCCTCATCCGGAACTTGTTGCCGACCGGTCTATCGGGCGTGGCGATTACGGGTCTGCTCGCTGCGTTCATGGCTGGCATGGCTGCGAATATTTCAGCGTTCAACACCGTCTTCAGCGTGGACATCTGGCAGCACTACGTCATTAAGGACAAGTCCGACGACTACTACGTCAAGGTAGGACGCGTTGCCACGGTCATCGCCACTGTCGTCGCCATCGGAACGGCGTTCATGGCGTCCGGGTTCTCCAACATCATGGACTACTTGCAGACGTTGTTCGGATTCTTCAACGCTCCGCTGTTTGCGACGTTTATCCTCGGCATGTTCTGGAAACGCTCAACCCCACATGCCGGCTGGTCGGGCCTGGTCGTCGGCACGCTGAGTGCGGTGACGGTGTGGGTTATGAGCTTGACGGGAGTATTTACCTTGCCAGGCCAAGGGACGGCATTCCTGGCCGCCACGGTCGGATTCATCGCAGACATCATCGTCAGCATCGTGGTGTCCCTGTTTACCACGCCTAAGCCGGCAGCAGAGTTGGTCAGGTTGGTGTACTCGGAGACCCCGAAGGAGCATCTCGTCGATCCACAGGAGAAGAACCTCCCGTGGTATCGCCGCACGGTCCCGCTTGGCATGACCGTGCTCGCCATCACAATCGTTCTCAATATCGTCTTCTGAGGAGCTTGTCATGTCGAACGGAACTGCTACGGCTCGTCGTAATCGCCGTAAGGTCGCTCGCGCGATGGACATTCGGACCGTCATTGGCGAGCTGCTCGGACTCTACGGAATCATCCTGACGATCACTGGGTTAGTAAAAGGATCTGGCGCTCACGCCGACCTGTGGTCTGGGGTCTGCCTGCTCGTCTCAGGGGCCGCGTTCCTGCTGTGGGTGAGGCTTCGCCCGATCAAGGTACCGGAAGTAGCCGAGGAGACCAGCAAGCCCGCGGTCGGGAAGGGCTGAGCCTCCCGGCTGGAGTGGCCCGCAGTAATTGAACTGCTAGCTGACCTCAGCACATACATCAGATCAAAGTAGTGGCGTTTCAGAGTATCTCTGAAACGCCACTACTTCGTTAGGTGGTTATCGGTGCCTTCAGATGTCTTGGCGATATCCGCGCGACTTATCGAGGCGATGTGCGACATCGACGGCGAGGTCTTCCATCTCTTGAGGGTTCCCGATTCCGGGACGGACGATGTGGGTACGCCCGACTTGGCCGTGGTAGAGAGTGAGACGAGACCGGGATTCGGTCAAGGCGGCCTTCGTGACCTTGTCCCAAGTTCCGCGGCGGTCCTGTCCAGCGCCATGGATGTGGTAGCCCTTGTCGTCCACATCGACGTAAAGCTTCATGTGAACCATGGACCATGCTGCAGTGCAAGCCAAGGCGATACCGCAAGCGAGGACAGCGATAAAGATGATCGTCACCACCTCGTACCAGCTCTTGGCGATGCTGATAATCGTGAGGATGGCACCGACGATGGACAAGATGCCGGCGATGATGAAACCACGAATGGGAGGCTCCGGCGACATGACGTGCCTGGTCGTGCCAGGTGGAAGATCCATCACATCCGTCCTGGGCATCCCAATCTCCCATCACTGCAAGGCCAAGTATGCGAGGGCCTGACCCTCGGTTTCACACCTGGGGACCAGGCTCCGTGGCGGCGAGAGTGGGATTCGAACCCACGGAGGTTGCCCTCGGCCGCTTTCAAGGCGGCTGCACTCGTCCACTATGCGATCTCGCCAACCGGGCATGACCCGGTGACTACATCTTAGCCATAATTCATCGAATATAGTCATCGTCTCGGACGTGAGCACACTCATACATCGCCTGGATGTTGACGAGTCCGGGCGCCGGCACCATCTGGTAATGCCGATTTCGTGGCCCAACCTGGACGATGAAAGCTCCCGCCGTTGCCCCGTCCGGCCGCGCGAATTCATTCCATCACCGTCTTCCGGTTTTAGTGAGAACACCGATGAGTTCGTTGACTTTCAGCGGCTTAGAGGACGAACGCCTCGTGACGATCTCGCCAGACTGATCACCCGAACGCCATCCCACGCGCCACACCTCGGTCATGCGCACGGTGTAACTTCCTGGATGTTGGTAGGCATAGCCGCAATCCGGAGACTGTGCTCGCGGATCAGCATTCACCGGGCGTGGGGTTGAATGAGTACAGCGGATGGTTTTCTCACCAGTGTCGTAGATGGTCTCGACTCGCTTGGCGTCAAGAGAGACGATAGCTCCATGCGAGGAATCGCTCGCGACATGACGGCTAGCCCCTGAATTGTGAAACCACAATGGCTGCCCCACCGCGGTAATGTTCCATTTGTTGGCTTCAGGTTGCGGCTGAATGTCGACAACCGGCTTCGCAAGGTGAATATTCGTTGCAATATCGATTGACCAGTCTCGAACTACTTCCCGAGCCGGCCGGGCAGGCTTTGAGCGAGAGGGGGATGGCACCCGGCGGCTATGCTTTGATTCCCCAGCATGTGGATAGAGACCAGGAATATACGGGATCGCAGTTACGAAAGACGCCGCTACGTCAAGATAGATGGGGCTCTCCCGCCACTTCTTTGCCCCTGGCGGTTCAGGAGACGTGCGTGGCCGATGCTTATCCACGGGATGGCGGCGCCTGTGATGCGAGCTGCTATGTCCAGAGGCGCCGTGCTTAGCCTCCCGCCCGTGTCCAACTCGGGGCTCTCGACGGGAGCCCCCTCCCCAATACCTGACCGTTACGTCCCCTGCGTTTTCCATGTCCGCGATATCAACACTCTGCCCAGCAAAGGACGGCATCGTCATGACACCGAAGTAAATCAGCATGGCTCCTAAGCACGAGCAGATCACCCGACGCATTTATCTACACCTCTCGAGCTAGCGGCAACAATCACGAGCGATCCATTTTCTCGGGCCATCGACATAATAATTTGGCGTAAATTACCTCGAGATACCTTTTCACCTGACTTGTCCACAAACACCCACTGGCGCTGATCTGCACACGATCTGAGTGTTATTAGGTAACCGGGCTCTGCCTTAATACGCGACAGAGTTATATTCCCGAATCCAGCCGACTGATGAGTTACATGATGACCTCGCTTCTTCACTCTGGCGTAGTACTCTTCGAGAACCTCCCCCCATGGCCCACTGACAGTTTTCTTGAGACCTTCAGGCAAAGGTTTACCCCCACCTTCTTGCTCAAAAAGCAGAGTCTGTTCCAGATACGTCTCATAAACTTTCTTCGCTTCCAGGAACAACGCATCCTGCTTCGTCCCTGGCGCAGGCGTTGCCGAGACCTTCACGAGCTTCGGAACGTCCGCACTGGGAGTCGGAGTCGAGCTCCTGACCGACGTTGCCTTTGCAATCGGAGTCACCCCTCGCGTCGCATCAGAGGAATCCCCGCCAGCATCACATGCCACCGTCCCCAAACCGACCATGACAAGTGACGTCACGATCACAACGCACCGTCGGCAACCTTCAGTGCCTTTACTATTCATCACCATGGCGACAATCCTGAAGGTTTGCGGAGCCATTGAGAACCCTCGGATTTGAAATCTGTGGATAAGTCCCAAGCCTGTGCACACGCCCCCCTCACGCGAGGTCTCGGGGAACTTGCTTACTCACTGTGGCAGGCTTGATACATGCATGCGATCACCGTCCGCCCTACCGACACGACTGACTCCAAGGGCCGCCATCGCCCCGGCCCCGAGTGCATTGAATGGACTGAAGTTCCCACGCCCCAACCAGGCCCGGGAGAGGCGCTCGTCAAGGTGACCGCAGCCGGCATCAACCGCGGTGACCTGCTACAGCGTCAGGGCCTCTACCCGCCCCCGAAGGGCGTCTCGGACACCATGGGCCTCGAGGTCACCGGCACCGTCTCCGCCCTTGGCCCCGGCGTCGATTGGTCTGAAGGTGACGAGGTCGTCGCTTTGCTCGCCGGTGGTGGTTACGCCGAGTACGTCATCGTCCCCGCTGGTCAGCTCCTGCCTATCCCCGATGGCATCGACCCGGTGACTGCATCGACCCTCATTGAGGTCGCTGCCACCGTCATCTCCAACATGGATCACGTCGGGCTAGCTAAGGGTGAGACTTTCCTCGTACACGGCGGTGCCGGCGGCATCGGCCAGTTCGCTATCCAATACGCCAAGTCGCTTGGATGCACGGTTATCACCACCTGCGGCACTGCTGAGAAGCAGGAGTTCTGCCGCGCCCTCGGCGCCGACGTCGTCCTCAACTATCACGACGACTGGGTTGGTGGCGTCAAGGACGCCACCGAAGGCCGCGGTGCTGACGTCATCCTTGACGTCATGGGCGCTAAGTACCTCGGCCTCAACGTCGATGCTCTCGCCACTGGCGGACGTCTCGACATCATTGGAATGCAGGGTGGCGTCAGGGGGGAGCTCAACATTGGAAAGCTTCTCAACAAGCGCGCCTTGGTCACCGCTACGAGCCTGCGCCCTCGTCCCCTCGACGAGAAGGCCAGCATTTGTCAGCGGGTCCGTGAAGTCGCATGGCCGCTCTACGCCAACGGCAGCATCAAGCCTGCCCCGGTCGAATCCTTCCCGATGTCTGAAGCGGGCAAAGCCCACGAGCGACTCGAATCCGGTGAGGTACTCGGCAAAGTCGCGCTGACCCTCTGACAACCCCCAGCTGCCCGCAACGACCTGCCATGGCTCCGGCCAGGGCAGGTCGTTGCGTGTTTTCCGGGACACTCAGCGCGCTCCCCCAACCCAACCAATCGCATATCCATTTGAGTCAATGCATATATATGCGCTAGGGTGGTTAACGTGTCCAAGGTCATCACTCAGCTCCCCGTCGACGAACGCGTCGGCATCGCATTCTCCGGCGGCCTCGACACGTCCGTCGCCGTTGCGTGGATGCGCGAAAATGGCGCGGTCCCGTGCACCTATACAGCCGATATCGGCCAGTACGACGAACCCGACATCGCGTCAGTGCCGGAGCGTGCCCTCGACTACGGCGCCGAGATCTCCCGGCTTGTCGACTGCAAGGCGGCGCTCGTTGCAGAGGGTCTGAGCGCTATCGCGTGCGGTGCGTTCAACGTTCGCTCCGCCGGGCGTCCTTACTTCAACACCACCCCAATTGGTCGCGCCGTCACCGGCACTCTATTGGTGCGCGCCATGCACACCGATGGCGTCTCCATTTGGGGCGACGGCTCCACTTACAAAGGCAATGACATCGAGCGGTTCTACCGCTACGGTTTGCTCGCCAACCCGCAGCTGCGTATCTACAAGCCGTGGCTCGACGAGAACTTCGTCGCTGAGCTCGGCGGCCGGGACGAGATGAGCGCCTGGCTCACTGCCCATAACTTGCCGTATCGCGATTCCAAGGAAAAGGCCTACTCCACCGACGCCAATATCTGGGGCGCCACCCACGAGGCCAAGAAGCTCGAATCCTTGCACGTCTCCATCGAGTCCGTCGACCCGATCATGGGCGTCAAGTTCTGGGACCCAGACGTCAAGATCGATACCGAAGAAGTGACGGTCTCCTTCGAGCAAGGCCTGCCCGTCGCCATCAACGGCAAGGAATACGACGACAAGGTTGCCCTCGTCCTGGAAGCCAACGCCATCGGCGGCCGTCACGGCCTCGGCATGAGCGACCAGATCGAGAATCGAATTATTGAGGCTAAGTCCCGCGGGATTTACGAAGCCCCAGGTATGGCCTTGCTTCACATCGCCTACGAGCGTCTCGTCAATGCCATCCATAACGAAGACACTCTGGCTACCTATCACAACGAGGGACGTCACCTTGGGCGGCTGCTCTACGAAGGACGCTGGCTCGACCCCCAGTCCCTCATGATTCGTGAATCTCTCACCCACTGGGTCGCTAACGCGGTTACCGGATCGGTCACGCTCAAGCTGCGTCGCGGCTGGGACTATTCCATCCTCGACACCACCGGACCAAACTTCTCGTACCACTGTGAGAAGTTGTCGATGGAACGCGTTGAGGGGGCTGCTTTCGGCCCGACCGATCGCATCGGCCAGCTCACCATGCGCAACCTCGATATCGCCGATACCCGCGAGAAGCTTGAGCTCTACTCTGCGCAAGGTCAGCTCACCAGCCACGCCGACCTTATCGGACAACTTGACGCCGGCGGCGCAGCAGCCATCGCGTCCACCGGCGACGACGACAATAACAATCAGGAGGTTCTCGACTCTGCCGCAATGGAGTCTGGCGTCAACTGATCGCCACGCGATCGGGTCGTCCGGAATATCTGGCCGGCCCGAATGAGATTCTTGGACTACCTCCCGCCATTAGAAATGGATGTCCGCCACAACTGCACCACCATGTGACACGCTATTGCCATAGGTAATGATCCGACGCCTCCCAGCGGCTGGATTCCGTCATTCCTTTTCATCGTCATGGCGAGGATGCAGATCGAATCTGTCATCGCACTCATCAAGACTAGCGAGAACTTAGCTTCTATTCGCAAGAAGTTGCGCTGGTAAACGTATCTGCGCGGGGCTGCGTATCGTCTGCGTAGCCCCGCTGCGACTCCGGCGATAGCGAAGTGCTAATACGCAGAGTCGTATACAGTGCTTGGATGCACGGTTACCGGGATGTCATCGCCATTCGGGAGGTGTGGACGACCCTCCTATTGGCAGCCCTTATCCGGATTCCGATTTTCAGCCTCGGAATCGTCCTGAGCGTCCACGTCGTGAGCTCGCTGCACTTGGATTACGTGCGCGCAGGAGCAGTAACGACTGTGGTGACCGTCGCAACGATGATTTCTGGACCCTGGCGCGGCAGCATGGTCGACCGCCGCGGACTGCGACGCACGATGCTTCCCTCACTTATCATCACGACCATCACGTGGGGACTGTGTCCCTGGCTAGGGTATTTCCCTCTTCTCGCCCTGTGCGCGATCGGCGGGCTGTGGAATTACCCAATCTTCACCATCCCGCGCCAGGTCCTTATGGCGGCTGTGCCCACGTCACGACGACGCGCCGCATTGTCGCTCGATTCTGTGTCCGTGGAGATCTGCTACATGATCGGCCCGACCGTTGCCATCATCGCAGCGACGACAATCGGAACCCGGATCACCATCACGGCGTGCGGGTTCATTGCCGCCATCGGAGCCTTCGGCCTGATGGCCCTCGACCCCGCGACGACAGAGCCTCCCCAAGGTAGCCCAGCCTCAGCTATGCCAGTCGCCCAGACGCCGCATAGCCGCAAGATGGCCTGGCTGTCCCCCCAGTCAGCATCCATCCTCTTCGCAGTCATTGCCACCGGGTTCTGCCTTGGGGGTATTGAGTTGACGACGGTCGCCGCTATGAGGTCGCTGGGGCACCCCGGAATGATCGGTTGGGTGCTGGCAGCGTCCGGCTTCGGGTCGGCCATCGGCGGCGTCCTGTACGGGGCATTGCCTCGAGGCGCGTCGACCGCTCTTCTCCTCGTATTCCTGGGGACAATGACCGCCTTACCAGCCTTGTCGCACGGCCCAGTGTCAACGGCCATCTTGTTATTTGTGGGCGGGGTGTTCGTCGCCCCGACGATTACATCCTCCGTCGATGCCCTGACCGATCTGGTGCCCGCAGACTCACGAGGCACCATTATCGGATGGCAGGGATCGTGTCTTAACGGCGGGACGGCCATGGCAGCCCCGCTCATCGGCGCCATTATGGACGCCAATGGCTGGCAGTGGGGATTCCTGGTGGCCGGAATCGCAAGCGCCATTATTGGAGCCGCCGTGTGGACGACGGAGAGGATGGTACGCAAGCGCCCAAACGGTGTGAATGGAAGCTGAGGACAGTATCACGACGGCACTGCCTCGGCCGAGCCTTCACCACTGGCCTTACTAGCGCTCGCCGTGTCCTCCCCTTCAGCCGCTTTGCGGTCGGCGTCAATACGATCTCGCACCGCCTCTTCCGAGGATGGGACCGACATCGGCTGTCGATTCGACCCCACTTCTTGCGCAGCAACAGACTTCGGAGCATCTTTCCACTCGTCACCCAGGTAAATGATGATGTCGTCTTCCCTGGGAGTGTTCATCTCATCGGTGGCAACGTTCACTGAAGAAGGCTTAACGACAAACATCACGACAGCATCCGGCATAGCTTCCCGGAACCGTTCCCAGCTGCGGTTCTCGTCCAGCTTGACCCGTCGCACCCGTTTGCCACTGCGCCACAACTTGTCCATCGCTGAGTACGAGGTCGGAGGGTCGAAGGCCGTCCTTGCTTTGAGGCTCTGCGCGGTGCCAGTAGTGGCGTCGCCGTCATCTGCTTCGTCCATCCGCTCCAGCTGGAAGACGTTCGCCCGTCCCAAGGCGCGTCGGTAGTGCACGGACGCAATCGAGTTAGTGTCGTCGTCCGGCGTGCAAGCCACCATCGAAGCGATTCCTGCAAGGTCCATGTCTTCGGTGGCGTATTCAGATAGAAAGTCCGCAGCCTCGCATCTGAGACCGGCTTTGCGTGCCGCGTACAGGTCATACGCACGTCGAGTGACGATGAGGGTCGACACATCGAGGTCGCGCAAGGTCTTGGCAGTATCAATGGTCCAGGTAGGCGAGCCCGCGAACATCACTCCCCGCGGGCTCGCGGACGCCAGCCCGAGTTTCTCAGCGAGTCTTCCGATGCCCAAGCCGTAGATAGCGACAGTGCAGACGATTACGAGGAAGACCAGCGGAACGAGCCGGTCCACCTCGCTAGCCATACCAGCGATCTGGTTAGCAAACGAGAACAACTGCTTGGAACGCCCCCGATCAGATTCGGCGACCTGCCTCGCTTGCTGGCGCACGTGGTTGGCGGACGCGCTGAACTGCATGGCAAAAATCGACGCCACCGACGCCGCCACGATTCCTCGCGGGGCCATGAAC
This sequence comes from Cutibacterium namnetense, assembly GCF_001642025.1. Classification (GTDB taxonomy): domain Bacteria; phylum Actinomycetota; class Actinomycetes; order Propionibacteriales; family Propionibacteriaceae; genus Cutibacterium; species Cutibacterium namnetense. The sequence continues at coordinate 89,830 of NZ_LWHO01000013.1, forward strand.
GACATCAGGGTGCGTTCTTGGCGGGTGGCCTCAGTACCGACTAGCCCCAACTGCACCGAGGCAGGCCGGATGACGAGCACAAGCAGTGCGACGAAAATCAGACCGGTGGGCAGAATGTCGAGGATCTGAGACGGGGTCACACGTCCTGCCAGCATGATGAACAAGACGCCGACGAGCAGCACCTGCAGGTGTTCCTTGAACTCGATGACGGGTTCAAGCTCGAGGTTGCGCTGGTTCGCCAGGTAGATGCCGAGCATCGTAACGGCGACCAGCCCCGACTCCTCCTGAAAAGCGTTAGCGCCAACACACGTTCCAACGGCGATCCCGACGAAAATAACGCCCTGGAGGAAGTCCGGGATGAGGTGCTGCTTCATCATTGCGCTGACGATCCACCCGATGGGGGCAGCGAAAAGCAGCCCGACCAGCAAGGTAAGACCCAGGTTCAAGACACCTTTTCCGATAGAGGACCCATCGATGCTGGTAATGGCCTGGTACACCAGCAGTGCCAAGATGGCACCGAGCGGATCGACGACGATTCCTTCCCATCTCAGCAGGGCACTCACTCGCCGGGTAGGGCGCAATTGTCGCAAGATCGGGTTAATCACCGTTGGGCCGGTGACGATGAGAATCGCGCCCAACAGCAGAGAAACGCGGCCATCAAACCCCAATACCATCGCCGCGGCGGTGATAAGACCCCACGCCACCCCTGCGGTGACGGTGCACAACCGAAAAATTGGTCGCCCGAGGTCACGGACTTCGCGAAGCTTGAGTCCAAGTGACCCTTCGAAGAGGACAATTGCGACTGAGAGGTTGACACCATCGAATAGCAGCTTTCTCCCGAAGATCTCATCGGGAGTGACCCACTGTCCGAGCGCGAAACCAATCACGAGGAGGAACAGCAGCGCGGGAAGGCGTAATCGCCATCCGAACCACTGGGCACCGACCGCGAGTACCAGCACAAGTGCCATGTATGTTGCTGCATCCACCTAGGCACTCTAACCGGGATAGCGCTAGATTTCTCACGCGCAATCCATTATGGAAGGTGCCGAGTGACCTGCCGAGGATGTGGACACCGTAGGCATGTAGACGAAAGTCGAATAGCTGAGCAATGCGCTGTCCAAAAGTACACATCGAGCCGCTCTAAAAGATCAGCCTTCCCATTAGCCATCACTGCGAATAATCCCAAACTAAATCCGGGTATATCGCCCTGACAAGCACGTTCGGACGTCCAATTTAGTCACTGTCAACGTCAGATGAACTTCTGAAAAGCACTTGTAGCATCACTGCCAGTTGACGTCGAGCACCCGCCTTGGCCCGTTGGAAAGGAGCCATCGTGAACCGGACGAACGATCGCACTCTCCCGTCCTGCGCCAACCTCAGAGCGGTCTTCCAGCACCCTCTGCTCGAAGGTGACAGCACCGCAGCCACGCCTGACGAACACCGCCTGGAGCGCACTCTTCAGGCCCGCGCTCGCGCTGCCTGTCTTACCTGTCCCCTCTTCGAGCAGTGCCTCGAGAACGCCATCCTCGATCACGATGTCGCTGGATTCGCCGCCGGCACAACGCCGCGTCAACGCTCCCGCATCCGCTCCCACCTCGGCGTCAGGGTGCGTCCCGATGATTTGGAGTCATTCGCCGGAGTCATCGCCAGCGGCCACCAGGTCGCCACTCAGGATGTCATCCGGCTTCGCCGGGCTCACCCCGACCAGCCACTGAGCTTTATCGCAGACCGTCTCGGCTGCTCGCTATCCACCGTGAAGCGGCATCTGCGTCGAGCCCGCGATGCCTCGCCGACTCCACGCCGTAAGGCCCGCTCAAAAGTCACGACGACTCGCCTGGCTGCCGCCTACGAGTCCGTGACTGGTCGACCTCATCCGAGCCGGGCAAGGTTGGCTGCCTGAGAACGTCACGCTTTGTTCACCGCTTGATCATCACGCGGTGGCAAGCTAGCTGACATGACATTCACTCCCCGCATGGTGGCCCTCGACATCGACGGGACCCTCGTTGATCATCAGGGGGAACTTCCGGAAGCGGTCCGTGAGGCGGTCGCCAAGGTTGACGTCCCCGTCGTCCTAGCGACCGGCCGAGGGCTATTCGGCGCGGTCCCGATCCACGAAGCGCTCGGCCTGCACGGCGGACACGTGGTGGTGTCCAATGGTGCCGTCACCGCGACGATGTCCCCTCTCAAAGTTCAGACCGAGGTCACCTTTGACCCGCGCCCGATCATTGACCACGTCATGGACGTCTATCCCCAAGCTCTCATCGCCGTCGAAGAAGTTGGCGTCGGATACCGGCTCAATCAACTCTTCCCGGTCGGCGAATTGCAGGGCGAGCTTCACATCGAAACGATTGAGGAGTTGGCGTCACGACCGACCCCGCGGGTCATCATTCGTGATCCGAGCGGCTACGCTGGCTCTTTCAGCGATCTGGCCCGTAGCCTCGACCTGCACAGCGTCTCCTACGTCATCGGCTGGTCAGCTTGGCTCGACATCACCTCAGAAGGGGTCACCAAGGCTTCTGCCCTTGACACTCTATGCCGCCTCAAGGGGATCGACCCGACGGACGTCCTAGCCATTGGTGACGGCAACAACGACATTGAAATGCTGCAGTGGGCCGGGCGCGGGGTAGCCGTCGGCGATGCCCCCGACTCGGTCAAAGAGGTAGCCGACGACATCGCTCCCTGCTTTACCGACGGCGGCACCGCCACCGAGCTCAACCGGTGGTTCGCCTGAGACCACCCTCGACTCAGCCCTGACCGCCTGCCACGAGGCTTCCCCTGTTGTACCCGCAAGGCGGCAAGACAAGCGGTCGTCTCCCCCTGCATTTCGGATTCCACCTGAATAGCCACATTGCCCATAAAGTGCAGTATCATGCACTGCATGGACACGAGTGCGGAGCCACTAGCACGTGCGATCGGCACGCGGCTTAAGCACCAGCGCAAGGCCCGGGGATGGACGCTCGATCAACTCGCCGAGTACGCCGGGGTAAGCCGACGTGTGCTCGTCAACGTCGAGCAGGGCGCAGTGAATCCACGCGTAGGCACCCTCCTGCGACTCTCGGATGCGCTCGGCGTCGGACTCCCGGCTCTGGTAGAACCCCCGGCTCCGCGCGCCGCGAAGCTCACCCGCAATGGACAGGGCGCTGTCCTCTGGAACGGCGACGCGGGCGGCAAAGGCATGCTGGTTGCAGGCACGCAACCACCGGACGTGGTCGAACTATGGGACTGGACGCTCGCGCCCGGTGAGCGTCACGACAGCGAGGCGCACAGCGACGGCACCCGAGAACTACTGCACGTGCAGGAAGGTACGGTCACAGTGGAGGTCGACGGCAACCACTACGACCTTGCGCCCGGCGATGCATTGTCGTTCTACGGCGACGTCGCCCATGCCTACATAAACTCAACCGATAACTCTGCCCGGTTCTCACTGACGGTGTTCGAGCCGGACGTGGGAACCGCACACTGAAAGGAAACCCCGATGCCTGAACCCATGACCCCCGAGACGTTCCTCGACGCCTGCACAGTGGACGAGGCCGTATTCGAGCTACGTCCTGACTACCGTGCCCTGCTGCTCGTCGTGGATGGCCTCACCCCGCCTGCATCCGGGGAAGGCAACAACATGGTCGACACGCTCATCGCCCGGGCTGAAGACCACGCGCGTGACCTCCTGGCCAGTTCACCGGTGACTGAGCTTGCACACATCGCCTCGTGGCGGGAGGCGTTTCGAGGATTCGGGGCAAAACCGCAGCGCACGCGCAACTGTCTTGAAGCCCTCACCCGCCGCGCCGAAAAGGGCCTGCCGCGGGTGAACGCGCTCACTGACGTCTACAACGCCATCTCAGTGCTGCACCAGATCCCCCTCGGCGGTGAAGATCTTCACCGCTATGACGGGCCGGCACGTCTGATCCGTGCCACGGGTGAGGAGTCGTTCGATACGACCGCGAATGGGGAGGCCGTGATCGAGCACCCTGAAATCGGGGAGGTCGTCTGGCGCGACAATGCCGGGGTAACGTGTCGCCGGTGGAACTGGCGACAGGGTCGACGCACCGGCCTTACTGATACCACTCGGACGGCATTGTTCATCCTCGACGCCCTCGCCCCCGTCACCGACGAGGAACTGCAGGCCAGCGGCGACGCACTCACTGAGGCGCTGGCGAACCTGGGCGAAAACGTGCAGACCGCAAGACGGCTGATAAGCGCGTAATCCAGCAGGATCTGAGGGCGCAGCAGCCCACACGTCCTCGCCCATCTCGAGACTGCAGAGCGGGCGGGGACGGCGGGGTGTTCTAATCCCAATGACCGATCAGTGTCTCACCTGGGTTCAACGTAGCCGCGGTCAGCGAGAGGCCAGTGGGTAAACCCTCGCCACCCTTCCCTAAAATTGGACTCGTCGCGATGCCAGGGCCACATCAATAGATTCACTTCGCGCTTTTATTAAACGTGCACACACCTGCCCACGAAATGGTCCAATCTCTCACCACATTGCCTCGCTGGATTGCCCATTTAGGGCACGCCGCAAGCAAGCTCGATCAGTATCGCCAGCCCGATGCTTACCACGATGTTCAATTACGCGCATGCAATGCCGCCAATGAAAGCAACTGTCCTGACCGGCTAACTATCAGCCACCCCCGAATGTCACTTCTGACAAGAACAGCTCTATAACCCAGTTAGCTTCCCTCACCCCCGGCGCTCAGACAACGATCGACGAGGCTGCCGTCTTCAACCACCACCGACTGATCGGAAGCCTTTGTCGCTGCTGGTATCGACAAGCGCCTGGCGAGGGAAACGCTACTAGCGTTCAACATCGTCAACCTCGTCAAGGACATCGCCCAAGAAATCGCCCACACCGGCAACACTCAGGAAGCCATAGCGGCCTACAAGCAATTCAGAACTACCAACTCTGAACGGCCTCATGCAGAAGGCCCGCGCCCCGAACCGGATCCCACCTCCCATTCCGACTCCGACAGCAACCCCAACCCACAGAGCCATGCCCGCTAAGCCCTTCAGCCGTACCACGGACCGCTACAACCTCGGGGCTCATCGCACCCAAATCACGGCCCCAGCGCTGATCCATGCAAAGAGCCATCCCACCAGCAGGAGTCTGACGGCTTCAGGGCACAACGCAAAATTTCTCTGACAACCAGAAGGATCATGATTCACACAGCCGTGGACCACGGATATTTAGTTGCCTAAGCAATGGATGACTCGTACACGGGAATCACTCAAGGACAACCACAGTGAAAAAGCCGACGCTAACACTGGACTTGGCCGATTGTGCATCAGAATTTCACCGTGCCGTTGCCGCGAACAAAGCACCGGTGAAACTCTGACATGGCGAGGATGAGGAAACAGAAGTCACCCCCAAAACAGTTTTCTACACCGACCTCGAGTAGATTCTATAACGAACGCCAGAAATCTACTCTTCCAAAGGCACATCGAGGCGCAAGCTCACCGCCATTTATCCATAACTACCGTTAAGCATCTGTCCTCGACTAGTTCAACGTTAATGCTGACACCAGACTCACAATAACGGTCACCTCGGCTCGGAGTCTCCTTCAAAAACAACTCCATCGTCACGCGCGGTTACGGCGAAATAATGCCCTAGTCTAGCTCCACACCCTTCGGGTAAACCATCTCCAGGGGGTAGTCAAACGCTCGCCTGCCGAGCGGGTAATATACCAACGCTGTAACAACAAGACCCACGAGCCAAGAGATGTCCGCCCCGCCCATCGCCGTGGCCACCGGCCCCACATAAAACGCCTGTGAGATGAACGGGATCTGCACAGCAACGCCGAGCAAATACACCACGATAGTCGTCCAGTGAAGCTTGCCATAGCGCCCTCTCGAGGTGTACAGCGCAGGAATGTCAATACGACGACGACATATGAGGTAATAGTTTATTAGGTTAATTGCTGACCACGGCAGGAAAAACATCAACAGAGTTAAGATGAAAGACTTAAACACTTGAAGAAAATCCGACGACGCCGCAAGCGCCGTCAGGACAACTACAACGTTGAAACCAATCACGAACCCGAAACGGGTCTTAGGGGAAATGCTGCTCTTACCAGTGAAACCTGAAAGCGCTGTCGACAACGCCATAACTCCACCATAAGCGTTCAAGGCGTTGATAGTCAACTTGCCAATCACAATGGAGATGAAAATCAGGATCGCCAGAACACGATTTTGGGCAAGGTTTCCCATAAAACCAACCTGATCACCAATGAAAGCTTGGCCACCGGCAGCAGCGATGAACACACCCAGCGTCATCGAAATCGTAGCCCCAAGTACCGAACCCGCGAACGGGCCAAACCACGCACGCCCAAATTTCGTATCGCGGGGAAGATAGCGTGAGTAATCACTGGCATACGGTGCATAAGTCAACTGCCATCCCGCCGCTAAAGCAATCGACAGGAGGAACGGTACCGCTGAGAAGTGCACATCGGTCAGCTGTGACCCAAAGGAACTTACCTGGAACAGACGAACCGCGATATAGAGCAGCCCCAGGAGGCCAACTGTCGATGACACCTTCCCCAGCTTATGGATTAGGTCATACCCAAACATGGCAATAATTGCTGTCAGAGCTGCAAAGACCAGAATTCCGATCCACCTGGGCTGGACGCCGAATGCATTGTTGATAGCTTGTCCAGCCAAGACAGTTCCAGTAGCAGCGAAGCCGAAATAGAGAAGCAGTACGAGAAACAGCGGAAGCGCAGCGCCATAAACGCCGAACTGCGCCCGCGAACTGATCATCTGTGGGAGCCCCAGCGCGGGCCCCTGAGCGGAATGGAGCGCCATGACAGCGCCACCGACGATCTGCCCGATGAAAAGGCCAACTATCGCCCATACGACATCGGCTCCAAAAACAATCGCCAAAGCACCATTCACGACAGCGGTAATTTGCATGTTCACTCCGAACCACAGCGTGAACTGACTCTTCGGAGTGCCGTGCCTTTCGCTGTCAGGCACCATATCAATTGTTCGCTTCTCAACACCGTGACCTGCTCCCGAAATTGTTGGAGCCGGATTCCCATGACAAACTTCACCCTGAGCGTTATTTGGTGCGGACACCACAATTCCTCCTACCGAGCGACAACTTTGTCGCTTCACAGCCACCCAAAAAGGGGTCATCCTTCTCTAAAAGAAATACCCATTGCACCTGCGGGATAGCGCCATTCAAGCGACCCGGGTGCAGCAACCGCCAGACAGGTGCCACACTCCAGACACGCTGCGTACTCAACGGAAATAGTGCCATCGGGCTCCTCCGAGTACACGTGTGCCGGACACACTCGCACCAATAGCTTTCCCGTCCCTGTTCTGCGCGCAATGTCTTGGTTAACACGAATGTGGCTGTTATCCTCATCCACGTCATAATGATTTTTTGCAAGACGGTCGGTCACAGACCCGAAACCATCACTTTTTGCTGCCATCACAATGCCCTCATCGCTCTGAACCCAATTGAGGCGAGCTGGGAAAAGCTCAGGCTCGATGACCTCACCGCAGAGGCTACCGTCGGAAGTAAATGTTTCCGCGGGGTCATATCGAGACCGTAGATCTGATACATCACGTCCGCCGCAAGCTGACCGACATCGTTGTACATTTCTGGAGATTCCAGGAATTTTGGAGTATTCCGATATGTATTCATGTCGCGACCCACAAAGCCTTCATTGCATGTGGAAATATAACCATCCAGAGTCCCATGACCGACATCATGGTTACGCAAGGCTAAATCAACCGACTTCGCAGCGGCGAGAGCAGAGCCTGCAGCGAGGTCCATCCCCCGTACCGTAAACCCCGTGTTGAACGTGAAGCCAGCGGCATCGCCGACGACCAAGAGTCCTGGTGCAACCAGGTCGTGCTGCATACTGGCACCACCTTCAGCTACCAGATGGCAGCCGTACTCCAGCAGCTCGCCACCAGCAAGGAGTGGCGCAACAACCGGGTGAGTCAAGAAGTGGTCGTGCAGCTGCGAGCTTGACTCCCTACTCCTTTCTAAATCATCCAACCGCAGGACCACCCCGGCTGACACGCTGTCAATATTCGTGTAAAGGAACCCACCTCCCCCAACACCTTTCGTGCAGTCACCAACGACCGCGTAGGCTGCCCCCTCGCCGTTCTTTACCTGGAACCGTTCCTCGATGACTTTCGGGTCAAGGCCAATTACCGACTTCACTCCGACGGCGAGATTGTTCTTGGGCTCCGGCCCACGGAGTCCAGCGTCACGACTCAGAAATGAATTCACGCCATCGGCAGCAATGACCACACGCGAATATAACTCATCATCACCAGCTCGAACGCCGACGAACTGCCCATCACGCTCAATCAACGAATCAACGCGAACACCTGACATCACACTGACGCCAGCATCCTCGCATTTTTCCGCCAGCCACGGATCAAGTTTCGCCCGGAGGACGGTAACAGCGTTGACGGGATTCACGAGTCGCGCATCTCGATAATCAATTGCAACAGATGAGTCCCTATTCAGGAACATCAGCTGGTTGCGAGTGATCTTACGCTCGACCGGAGCATCTCGAAGAAAGTTCGGAAATATCTCCTCAAGAACTCGGCAGTAAAGAACACCTCCTGAGAGATTTTTGCTTCCAGGCTCTTGGCCACGCTCGACAAGGAGCACTTCGTGTCCCCCACTGGCTAGCTCGTAGGCCGCGACGGCACCAGCCACACCACCCCCGACGACAATGGCGTCGAAATCAGGCTCAACCCCTGGGACGTCCCACAACGGCGGCGGTGACTCCGAAGCCTGGGAGCCCACACCCCGCAACAGTTCTGCGATCCCAGTCATCGCGCCAATGCCTTTGTCAGCTCGGGAAGCACGGCATAGAGGTCTCCAACAATTCCATAATCAGCCTGCTCGAAAATAGGCGCATCTGGATCTGCGTTGACAGCAACGACAGTCTGGGACTTATTCATACCGACAACATGTTGCAGCTGGCCAGAAATCCCCACCGCAATGTAAAGCTCAGGTGAAACCTGTGCTCCGGAGATTCCTACGTAGAGTTTCTTTTCAAACCAGCTCACCCCTTCAGCTAGAGGACGCGAGCAGGCGAGCTCCGCACCTATCTGTGCAGCCAAGTCGTGCGCAATGCGGAGGTCTGCCTCCTCACGAAAACCACGTCCACAAGCAACAATGCGTTTCGCAGCAGCCAAATTCGTCACCTGGCTACCGGCCTTGTCACTGGAGACCACGGTGATCCCATCTGCGTTTGCGCTCAGCTGCGTCACCTCAGCGCATGGCCCCTCAGACGGCCCCCCAGGCTCACACACGAACACGATCGGCGTGGTAAGCGAGAGCGTCTGCTCCAACACACCACCCAGCTGCAGCACAGTAGCCTTATCAGCCTCCAGCTCTTGCAGGCCACGATAAATGGGCACATCAAGCTGGACAGCCACCGCAGCTGCGAGAACACGATCGGCCGAAGAAATGCCAGCGAGGACCACGTCGCCGGGCTCAGCTGCGACCTGCTCCGCCGCGAATTCAGCCACCGCCTCAACCGGCATCGCTGCCGGAAGTTCAATCTGAACAACGCGACCGGCCCCCGAAAAACGATCGGCGGCCACACCAACAGCCACCACGACCGTGCTGTCACCTCTCTGCCCAGCAAACTCCAGCATACGAGAAATGTTTGGCTGCGCAGTAATGATCCAACTCGTCGACATCAATATTCTCTTTCACGCCTGTTTGATTCTTGTCAAATGACCGATGCATCTCGAAGTGCAGCAACAAGTCGGTCAGCAGCACCATCGCCACTGAAAACTTGATGCTTCCGCTCCTTCACCGGAGCTGGTCCACGCGAGAGAACATCCACCGTTGCCTGTGAAAGGTCCAACTCGGAACACTTCACATCCTCCATCGGCTTCTTCGCCGCCTTAAGAATATCTTTCATTCCCGGCGCTTTCGGAAGCGTCGCATCTGGGGTAGCAGCGATAACCGCAGCGCCATCGGTGCGAACAACACGGCTACCACCGTCGTAGTTTTGCGTAATTTTCCAACCCATTCCGGAAGGCTCGACATGCGTGACTTCCAGGAAGGTAGGAAGTCTGAGGCGAGCTCCAACAAGTGCAGACATCAATTGGGCACCGTCGTCAACAGACGCATCTCCGGTAACGACTAGGGTGACACCCTCGATTCGTTGGATGAGGGCCGCAAGCGCACTCGCAACCTGGACACTCGACCATTCACTCGTCTTGTCGTCCCCCAGAGTCACAACTCGATCTAGGCCACGAGCCAAGACATTTTTCTTCTCCTTGACAGCAGTCGCTGCAACCGTACCAACACTTACACCCACAAGGTCAGTGCCAGAAGTATCGGCCGCCTCCCGGGCAACCTGAATCGCGACCGGATCATAGTCACTAATGCCAAGTTTCCCGTGAGACCAATCGATCCTTCCATCGGGTTCTACACGTGCGTTCTGTGGATTGGCAGCCACTTTATATGCCACAGCAATTGTCATGATTTTCCCTTCTGTCGGCAGATGGCATCGGTCCAATTTGGTCATCAGTCGCTTAGCGGATCACAGGCAGAGCTCCCGCAAACTTCGCGAACTTCGAGTCAAACATTCATTTTTTATTCTTCTTCGGTCGGCACCATTCATCCGCGACGGCCTCCGCTGTCTGCTCACCCAAACTCGGAGACGGCTCTGAAAAAGCCGCCGAATCTCCGCACCCAAAGCCCGCCGGAAATCGTAAGTACGGCATCTTCCCGAGCTCCGGGTGTGTGAAGTGACCAAGCGAATGGCGCGCGACCACGTGCTCACTTTCAAGCGCATCCTTGAGATCCCATATGGGTGCAGCAGGGACACCCGCTTCCTCGGTCTTCCGCAAAAGTTCTGCGACGGTCATCCTCTGCGTCCACCCGGACACCAACTGCGTGAGCTCTTGTCGTTTACTCGCGCGGTTCATATCACCGAGATAGGCATCGTCAGTTCCGAGGTCCGGCCTTCCCATGAGGTCGGCCAAGCGTGCCCAAATTCGATCGTTCGCCACTGCCAGCGCAACCAATCCATCCTTGGCAGGATACGTGTCGAACGGAACCGAAACTGGATGACGATTCCCGATTCGTCCCGGCAACTTTCCATCGGCAAGAAGGAGACTCAGATTAGTCACCTGCAACGCAAGTAAAGAGTTGAACATTGAAACGTCGACACTACGGCCAATCCCCGTACGCTCACGCTCATACAGTGCTGCACAAATCGCCCATCCGGCGAAAATTCCTGAAACTACATCACCTAGTGATTCACCAACGCGTGTCGGCTGTCCTCCCTCAGGACCCGTGGCAGCCATGATCCCGCTCATCGCCTGAACAATGAGGTCATACGCGGGACGGTTTCGAAACGGCCCCTCCTGGCCGAAACCCGAAATGCTGGCGCATATTATTCGCGGATTGGTCTTATGCACACTTTCTGCATCCATCCCTAAACGCTTCGTAACTCCCGGCCGGAAGTTTTCTAACACGACATCCGCGTGCTCAACGAGTCTCATGAAACGCTCATGATCGTTTGGGTCCTTGAAATTCAGAACAACACTCCGCTTACCATGGTTCAATTCGGCGAAGTACACGCTCTCCGCACCCTTGAATGGGCCCAAATGGCGCGCGTCATCCCCATTTGGCGCCTCGACTTTTACCACATCAGCACCTAAATCTGCGAGGAAGGCACCGCAGTACGGGCCAGCCAAGACACGTGAGAGATCGAGAACCCTGACTCCCTCGAGCACACCTTTGGACACGATCAAGCTCCTTTCCTACTCGTCCTAGACACAGAAGTCAGCGTGACCTGTTGAACAGCTGACGCGCGATAACGATCCGTTGGATCTGGTTCGTGCCCTCGTAGATCTGCGTAACCTTGGCATCCCGAAACATCCGCTCGACGGCAGAATCCTTGGAATAGCCGATGCCACCAAGCAGCTGGACTGCATCCGTGCAAACCGCCATCGCTGTATCGGAAGCAAAACATTTGGCCGCCGCACCGAAGTAACTCACATCGTCAGTCTGGCGCCCACTACGGTCAGCGGCAGAGTACGTAAGCGCCCGCGCCGCCTCTAAACGCATTGCCATGTCTGCGAGCATGAACTGGATTCCCTCAAAATTGGACAGCGCCTGACCAAACTGCTTGCGCTTCTGGACATAATCCGTGGCAATGTCTAAAGCTCCTTGGGCAATTCCGACTGCTTGAGCGGCGATCGAGACACGAGAGTTGTCAAGTGTGCCCAGGGCGACGCTCAGCCCGTGCCCTCGACGGCCAATCACGCGGTCCTTAGGGATACGCGTATTTTTGAAAATTACTTCTCTGGTAACTGACGCGCGTATCCCCATCTTGTGCTCCGGGGCTCCGTAGCTAATGCCCGGGTCATCTGCGTGGACCATCAGCGCGCTGATTCTGTGGCGCGGATCGGCTGGGTCAGTAACCGCAAATACTACCAAGTATTTGGCTTCGCCAGCCTCCGTGACCCAAGCCTTGACGCCGTTCAGGATGAAGCTGTCCCCATCTTCGTCGGCTCGACATTTAAGTGCAGCCGGATCTGATCCCGCATCAGCCTCGGAGAGCGCATATCCGAAAAGCGCCTTACCCGAAGCAACTTCAGAAAGATAACGTTTCCTCTGCTCCTCGCTACCGTATTTAAGGAGGGGCACGGTACCAAGCTCATTGGACGATATGACAGTGGACGATGACGCACAGACTCGAGCGACCTCTTCCATGATTATTGCGGACGCAATCGCATCCGAACCGTCGCCACCATACTGCTCCGGGATGCCAGGAGCCGCGAAACCCGCCTCAACGAGGGCATCATACTGCTGCTGCGCAAAGACTCCTTTATCGTCAACTTCTGCAGCGTTGGGGGCAAGCTGCGACTCGGCAAATTCTCGGACAAACTGGCGTAGCATTTCATGCTCTTCTGACAAGTGATACAGCATCCCGACTCCAAATCATCATCGATCGCGCTTCCGGCTTCATCGCTTTCAGCGGTCCTCTTATAAAAAGCAAGGTACTAAGCGGCGTCAAGGACACGCAATGCTGTCACACCGTCAGCTGTTTCACATAAGAAACAGTCAGTTCCGGATCAGAAACACCGTCACAATTTAGTGACAAATCTTACGCAACTTCTTGTACAGTGTGATTTTTATATCAATTTCTGCAGCTCAGCGCGCACCCAGTCTGTACTGGATTGCTCGCGCGGCCGCGAGAAGATGGCCAAGAAGTGCCCGATCGAGCTGGCTGCTCTCAAGTGCCGTTTTGTACGTCGTGGCAAGCGAAGCCAATGGATAACCCGAGGCATCGACAACTGGGACAGCTAGAGTCGACCATCCGACCGTCACCGAATCGATTTCGCGTGCCCACCCTCGCTTTCGTGTTTCGGCGAGCATCGCATGAAGCTCAGTAGTCGAGGTCGGCGAGTTCGAATGCCCAGCCGACAACTGAGCTGAGCTCGGATACAGCGCATCCACCTGAGTCCGTGACAGGCAGGCCAGCATTGCCCTCCCGCTCGCAGTAATTTCAGCCGGGAGTCGAACCCCGACCTCAGTTATGAGCGAGGGGGTATGAATGCCCCGCTGCTCCACAACATATATGACTTCAGATCCTCGAAGTAACGCAAGATGAATACTCGAATGGGTTTCATCCACAAGATGGTCGATAATCGCGAGGCTCACGCGGCGCAGCGGCTCCTGCCGTTGATACGCAGCAGCCAACTCGTACGCCGCTGGACCAAGCGAGTACCTACCCAACTCTGAGTCATGGACGGCGTAGCCCTCGCTCACAAGCGCAGCAAGTATTCTGTACGTCGTAGTTCTCGAAATGCCCAGCCTCCGGGCCAAGGCACTTGCGTATTGTGGCTCAACGTGCTCAGACAGAGCCCCCAACACCTCAAGTGCCGTAATTGTTGACCGGCTGGGTTCCATGAACATATGCTAGCTTTTTCCCACCTAGTTTTGATGTGGGTCCCGTGATTACTGCGCGGCACACAGCCCAGTGCTGGTGCTCCATGGCCGCGATGATCGAATGCGAGCTCGGGCGCTGCATGACGCCCGTCCCTCACCTCACCCACGTCGCGGCAAGCGCTCCCCTGGGAATCTCACATTCGTCGCCCAAGTCCATAGGGGCAATCCGTCCTGCTGCCCGCGCCTGGAACAACTTCGGCAGCAGCATGGCTGCCAGTGCCGCAGGCGAAATAGTATTGACATAGATCTTCGTCCCGCCCTCAAACCCGGCCAGGGTCGAGATCCTCAGCTTGAGAATGATCCGCCACGGCACCGTCACCCCGGTACCCATCGGACGGTAGTGCCATTCCTCATTGGCAGGCACATCGTCGCTGACAGCCACATGCGCAGCATGTAGAAGGTCCGAGACGGCGTCGATCCCCTCATCATCAACCCGCCAGGGCTGATCGACCCGGCTCGTCGACCACACCTCTACCGACGGGTAGCGATGCCCGAACCCAACCGTCATGACGGCGCCCTCATTACAAGCCAGCACCAGGCCATGCTCTACCGCGAAGTCGGGCCCCCATCGATTAAAAATGCCCGGGTCGAGGACAGCCTTCGGCAGCACCGACTCGTTATCGGCACCGACCTCGTCAATCGCTACCAACTGCTTATGCAAGTGGTCGAAGGAAGCCCCAGCCGGCTTGAGCCAATTCTGGAAAACCACCACATACCGCACATGTTTGTTACGACGGTGCAATTGAGCCATCGAATCGACGGTCAGCGCCATGAACGCCCGATGCTCGTTGACGGTAAGACTCGCCGATCCGGCAATGTCGGCCGTCGTCGTGCCCTCATCGGTGTAGTGCCGGCGAGCAACAATGACGTCATGTCCGCCGGCAAAGAAGGCCGCAGAAGCCTCGCGCAATTCTTGGGGCCCGAGGTCCTCCGCACGTTGGTCTGACCCCACCGCCTTGAACTTGACGTTAAGAGCTGACCTCACGTGGGCCTCGCCTGCCGGACTGGACAGGTATTCCTCCTGCCACTCCCGCGACACCCGAGGCAAGCTCATCCCCCAGTTGAGCTGCCAGTACTGCCACGACAGGATCTCGAATAGGTTAGGGACGCGCCGAAACTCCGGGACGGTTGCGTCGAGTTGGTCAGCCGGAACACGACGAATGAGGTCATGACCGCGCACCAAACCGCCCTCGCGCTTCACCAGCCGGGTCTTCTCGGGCGGCGTGGACAAATGGTTATCGGGACAGAACGCGCATGCGGCACGGCGGTCATGCTCGTTCAATTCCCGAGTTTGCACGGCTGACTTACCTAGCGGGCGCGCTCCACGGCCCGGAACCGTCCACACTTTCGTCCCGGTGAACGGGTTGACCTGCTTAATCGTGCCGTCAGGCAGCTCCCGGTAATACGGGTCGTCGTTCACTTGACAGGTTCAATGAACTCGCGACCACCCAGGTAGGGACGCAGCGCCACGGGTACGCGCACCGAACCGTCAGCCTGCTGATGGTTCTCCAGCAGCATAATGATGATGCGGGTCATGGCGCACAGCGTGCCATTGAGGGTAGCCAGGGGCTCGACGCCGTCGGGCCCGCGGTGGCGGATGGACAAGCGCCGAGCCTGGAAAGTAGTGCAGTTCGACGTCGAAGTGATCTCGCGATAGCGGTTCTGGGTTGGCAGCCAGCCGTAGCAATCGTACTTGCGGGCAGCCGACAGGCCCAGGTCACCGGAGGCGACGTCGAGCACCTGGAACGGGACTTCTAGCGCGGTAATGAAGTCCTTCTCAAAGCTCAGCAGCTTCTCGTGCCAAGCCTCAGCCTCTTCGGGGAGGCAATAGACAAACATCTCGACCTTGTCGAACCAGTGGACGCGGAAGATACCGCGGGTGTCCTTGCCGTACGAGCCAGCCTCGCGTCGGTAGCACGGAGAGAAAGCAACGTAGCGTTTAGGCAGCTCAGCGTCGTCGAGGATCTCCTCAGAATGGAAGGCCGCTAAAGCCACCTCGGAGGTTCCGACGAGGTATTGGTCATCCTTAGGCAGGTAGTAGACGTCGTCGGCAGCTTGACCGAGAAATCCGGTGCCCTCCATAGCCGACGGCTTGACGAGGGCCGGCGGGATCATCGGGGTGAATCCCCACTGGGCTGCTTTAGACATCGCTAAATTGAGCAGCGCGAATTCCAACTGGGCGCCAACGCCAGTAAGAACGTAAAAGCGAGATCCAGAGATCTTCGTGCCACGCTCCATATCGATAGCCCCAAGGGCCTCACCGATCTCGAGGTGATCCTTGGGCTCGAATCCTTCAGCGGCAAAGTCGCGCGGAGTTCCGATGGTTTCCTTGATGACACCTTCATCCTCGCCACCAGCGGGCACCCCGTCGATGACGATATTTCCGAGAGTCTTGGCGAGCTCGGTGAACTTGACGTCTGCCTCGTCCGCGGCCTTTTTGAGGTCAGCAACCTCACCGGAGATCATTTTGGTACGAGTCAGCAACTCCGCTTTCTCGTCACCGGATGCCTTGGCGATCCGCTTGCCGAGTCCCTTCTGTTCTGCACGCAAGTTCTCGTGGGCGGCAATGGCCTCACGACGGGCCTCATCTGCGGCGACGACGTCGTCCACGACCGAGGGATCCTCGCCGCGGGCGACCTGGGAGCGGCGAACGGCGTCCGGATCCGTTCGCAGGAGCTTGGGATCGATCATGTGGCCGATCCTACCGGGCTAAGAACATCATGGCGCAGACACGGGTGGGGCCCGGACCGTACCGCCCGGGCCCCACCCATAGTCAGTGCATCACTTGGCGTGCTTGGCGTTATCGATATCGATCTGCTCCTTGGCAACCTTGCCGGACACAGTCTCAGTGTCCTGCACGGCCTGCTTACCAATCTTAATCTTCTCGACGCCGACAGTCTCCTTATTGACAACCGGGCGCTCTTCATGGGTCACGATGTCCTGGGTGCCCTCGGAGAGCTTGACGTCGTCAGCGGCCACCTTCTCGTCAAGCGGGACACGCTCAACGTGGATCTCCTCGCGCTCAACCGGAACCTCAACGGTCTCGGTGTCGTGGACGACATGCTTGTGGATACGCACGCGACCAGTCTCGACTCGCTCCTTACCCACGTTGAGGCGCTCCTCGTGGCGGACAACAGAACCGTCCTCGGCAACCGGGGACTTCTGGCCGGCCGTGGTCTGAGCCTTGCTGTCGGCAACCTTGTCAGTCTTGGTATCGGCAGTAGTCCGAGTGTCAGCAGCCTTCTGACCAGCAACGCCACCGGCTACTCCACCAGCAACACCCTGCTTGGTGTTTGTGTCGGTGGTCTTCGTGTCCGAAGCGAACGCATCGGAGTAGTAGCGGTAGAGCGCGTCGGTCTCATCCTCCGAGAGGTGGCCGTCGGGGTCGACGTTCGGGGCGTCCTTCACCTTGTCCTTGGTGTAGGGAGTGCGGATCTGCTCGCCCGCGGTCTCCAGACCCTTGAAGGGGACAAAGGTCTCATTGCGTCCGAAGAGCCCAGTCTTAACGGTCACCCAAGCCGGCTGGCTCGAGGCGTCGTCGAGGTAAACCTGACCGATCTCGCCAATCTTGTTACCAGACTGGTCAACAACGGTGCGGTCGTAAAGAGCGTCGATATTGGCATTTGTTGGCTTCTTGTCAGTCGGCATTTTTGCTTCCTTTCGTTTAGATTTCTACCAAATCCCGTCGGGGAACCGAACGGGCTCGGTTGATGTCTTCAACGATACGGACCAGAGGGTCATACGCAAATCACCCTGACACTCGACACCTGTTAAATTCTTCAGACCCTTGTTTCGACAACTTAACTGTGATAGCGTGCGCCGTCGGCGGGTAGCGAGAGCGTCGTCATTTTCCAGCGAATTATCCCAATCACCCCGCTGCTACGACAGCGACCTCGTTCCTGGAATCACAATCCATGCTGGAGTCTCCCGACGGTGTAAAGCCCCTTGTGAAGCCGGTTTGATTGAGCCCAAGAAAGATCACCTTCCGGCTGATTCGATACCAGCCTTTCAGCGCATCAGCATCCCCTCGTCCTCGACATGACCGATGGCGTCGAGAGACAATCAGCACTCGCTAAGACGATCCTCCGTAAGCCAGGGTTCAATTCTCAACAAATTGATTTTCCGGAAAGCGAACTGCTGCAAAATTTTCGGCAAGGCACCCAGATGGCCACCCAGGGGAACGGCAACAACAGTGGTTCGATCATCGCCAGTTCTAGCCATCATCTGATCACTTCTTGTAACCAGAATGAATCGCATTATGGCATTAGGATTATCGACAATTTCCTGTGTCGCAGCCATCGAACCACCCTGCAGAGCATCTCCCCTCGCGTACGGGTGAGCGTCACCGCAACCAAGAGTCTCCCCACGCTACCGGGCAACAACCCGCCGGGCCGAGGCAGCCGTACATGTCGTCAAATTATCCGCGAGGTCACAAAAGCGACTGCAGCTCCATCAGCCGGTCATTCTTCGCAACCGCTCGAGCAGATGGACGCCATTCCACGCTGGATCATCTGGACTCGTCCACTGCGGGCTCGAACGCTCAAGGGCGTCGGACAGAAGAGCGAGGTACTCCCCTCGGTCCACCTCAGTGACGCCAAGACTGGCCAAATGTGGGGTACTCCACTGGACATCAAGAAGCCCAGGGCCGAGTTCACAGACCAACCTCATCAAAGCCGTCTTGGAAGCATCACGGCCATACTCTGGGTCGTGGAACATGGACTCTCCACTGAAAAATCCCCCGACATTGACGCCATAGAGGCCCCTACCAGACGACCCTGCGCATCCCAAGTCTCAACTGAGTGAGCCCAGCCGCGGTCATGGAGGTACCGATAGGCTTCCATGACCCGATCGTCGATCCAGGCATAAGGGCGCGTCGGGTCTGCGCACCGCGTGATGACCTCATCAAAGGCGCGGTCGACGGTCGTCGTCTGATGTTTAGTCGTTTTACGCAGACTGCGAGCGACCTTAAGCTGGCCAGGCCGCAGGATGCCGCGACGCATAGGAGACCACCACGCCGTCGCACCCTGAAGTTCCCGCGGCACCTCATCGTCGGCAATAGGCATGGGAAAGACACCTTCATGGAGGGCCGCCAATACTAAGTGCGGACTGAGCGCTCCCGTGATCATGATGAGATCGTCGTCAGGCCATTGGTCCGGGTCTCCAAAGAGTTCTGGAATCGTCACTGACCTGGCCTCCTGACATCGTCGCCGATCTATTGTCCACCCGGAGGCAACACGCTAAGCACCCAGTTCCTTGTCTAGCGCCCCGCTGATTCCCGCACTCGCAGGACACCGCTGTGCTGCCCGGCGATTTCTGTCAGCTGACACCAGGGCCAGGCACCCCAGTACCCCTTCCCTACCCGTGCTGACATTTTTCGCACCACACGACCGGTATGCATCATCGTCTCGGTGGATGTCATGGTCTCGGTGGATGTCATTGCCTCGGTGAGTGTCAACCGCCCCATGAACATGGCACGGTCAGACGCTGCCGGCGCCCTCAACGGCCAAGATCCTTGCCGAACCGATCTGGCGAGGTAGGCATACCTGCCGCACATGCGCCGCGCAATTGGGGACACGCCCACCACCTACCGGCACACCTCCCGCGTACCCCCTGTGCCCTCTATCTGAGCTCCCAACGGTTCCCCTCGAGCACGGGAATGCCTTACCTTCGGGCCAGCTGACGATTTTCGGCACTCGGTACCCCTGGGGCCTGCTGGACTCGGGTGGCTGGACCCGGAGAACGACACTGGTTGAAATTACACCCATGTGAGTTGTCCTCAACCGGTGGACAACCCTGTGGATAACTCTTAGAGGAGGCCCGCCTCAGACCCTCAGTCGCCCCTCGTCCGACAAGGGTCTCCAGCCATTTAAAAATGGAATCGTTTCGTAATTGCTGTAGCCTGGCGGCATGGCCAAAAACCAATGTCTCGCGCGGATCCGCGAGGTCCGCCATGACATCCCTGACGTTATTTCAATCGACTTCGAACCATGCGGTATGCCACCCATCACCTCCGTCGATGACCACATCAAAATCGTCCTGCCATCTGACGGCTCTGATCTGCGCCAACCCGTCTGTGACGATGCAGTACAACCACTTCTACGCACGTACACCCGACGCAGGTGGTTTGAGGACGGATCGTGGGGCATTGACGTCCTGCAGTTTGGCCCCGAGTCCGGAGCCGAAGCCCATCATGGGCCCGGCACCCAGTGGTCCCAAACCGTCCAGCCCGGAGACCAGGTCGCGGTTCGTGGACCGGGCGGTCACTGGCAGATACCCGATGACATCTCTCACCTGCTCGCCGTCGCCGACGCCGTGGCCCTCCCCGCAGTCGCGAACGCCCTCGCCGCCCTGCCGAAATCAGCCGAAGCAACCGTCGTTCGCGTCGACGGCCACCACGATTACCCGTTAGCACCAAACGACCGCACCACCCTCGTAACGGCTCCTCACGACCTTGAAGGCATCGTCGCCGCCGTCTGCGACCTAGACCTGCCCGCCAGCGCCCACGCGTTCGTGCATGGAGAAGCCGCCATGGTCCGCCCAATGCGTCGCCATCTCCGGATAGAACGCGGCCTACCCAAAGACCGAGTACAGCTGTCGGCTTACTGGTTTGCTGGTCGTGATGCTGACGGCTGGCGCGCCATGAAGCAGGACTTCAACCGCTCAATGGAGGCCGAATCGGGAGACTGAAGTCGATCCGCGAGGAGATGATTTACCTACCTACACAGCGCCGACCTGATTCGTGAATACCGACCCTGTTACGTCAGGCGGTGATGAGGTTGGTCGAGATCAGACCAATCATGATCAGGCCTACGATGACGCGGTACCAAATGAAACCAGTGAACTTATTCGACGAGACGAACTTCAACAACCACGCGATAGACACGTAAGCCACGATGAGGGAAACCACGGTCGCCAGGATCGTCGGCCCCCAACCGATCGCGGCAGCACCACCATGAGCGACAGAAATATCACCGGCGGCAGAGATCGTCTCGTAAGCCCCGGCCGCAACAAGCACCGGAATGCCCATGAAAAACGAGAGCCGGGTAGCCGTGGCACGGTCAAACTTGCGGAACAGCCCAGCAGAAATCGTCGCACCCGAACGGGAGATGCCGGGGAAAAGTGGGGCCAGAGCCTGGAAGCACCCGATAACAATGGCGTCGATGACACCAACCTCTTTCATCCCCCTGTTAAGGCCTGACTGCCGATCGCCCAGCCACATCACCCCACTCCAGAGGACAAGGGCAATGGCGACCACCCACAGAGAGCTCAGCGTGTTCTCGATGGCGTCTTTGAATACCAGCCCCACGACGCCTACCGGAATCGACCCCAAGATGATGCCCCAACCGAGGATGTAGTCCGGGTCATCACGGTCTTCCTTATGGACCAGACCCTTGCACCATGCGACGACGATGCGCACGATGTCAGACCAGAAATAAAGGATGGCAGCGATGATCGCACCGACCTGGATGATCGCGGTGAAGGCAGTGATCCCGGCACCCTGGATGTCGTATCCCAGCAGTTTCTCCACGATGCGCAGATGCCCGGTGCTGGAGACAGGCAGAAACTCGGTGATGCCCTCGACTATGCCGAGGATGACGGCGTGCAGCCAGTTCACGGATGAAAACCTCTCGATTGGGGGGGTTGTGCGGATGTGAGGGTTCACCTTCAGTACATCCGGGCCCACACCCTAGACGTTGGCGGCGACAGTTTCTGCCTCCCGCCTCACATTAATGACCGTAGTCGGAGCCGATTTTCCCCAGCCACGACCACGGTCATTACACAGGCCGCCCCCTCACAGCACCGACCCATGACGTCGGCCACGCAAATCGTTCTCCCAAAAAGGATCTAACATCACCCTGCGTTCTCGGTGGACTCCACGTCACGGGAACCAAGCTCGGCGTCTAGGCGGAGCAGCCCCGGGCCGTCGTCCCCAATGAGCTCAATGCGAGCGACGATTTCGCCAACGGTCGCCTCTTCCTCGATTTGCTCATTGATAAACCATTGCAACAGTGGAATCGCATCGATGTCACCGGCTGAAGTGCAGGTACGGTAGAGCTCGCGAATAGCCTCAGACACCTTCTCCTCGTGGGCCAGGGCGGCCTGGAAGATCTCAAGCGCAGACAAGCCGACTTCAACGTCAGGAGCTTCGATAGTGCCGATACGCGGATGGCTACCGCGATCGAGGGTGTGATCAATGAACTTGTTGGCGTGAACGATCTCCTCGTCAGCCTGATGGCGTAGCCACGCAGCCATCCCGGAGAGATCCTGAGCATCAGCCTCGATAGCCAACTGGCGGTAAGTCATGTCGGCGGTGAGTTCGAGAGTGATCTGATCATTGAAAGCTTTAAGGATGTCATCGGACATGTTCATACCTTGATGCTATGTGGGCAGTCCAAGCGCAAACCGGACGATCGAGGTCGAAAAAAATCGCCTCGAGTCGCGCAACATCATCCCCGTGCCCCTTACTCTACCCGGGGCGACATTTTTCGCACTCGCTCCCCGCCCTACCCTCTGGCCACGAATCCCCGGCTCGGGATCGAGTGCCTTCAGGGGCTATGTCGTCAGCACCCTGATGTGCTCAATGATTCCCTTAGCAGTGGATTCCTCATCGACCTGTGCCCATATCCGGGCGGCAATGCTCAGATAGCCCTGCCTAACGGCCGCGGAGGAAAGCTGACGGTACGTGACGGCGCTGAGCCCGAGCATGATTGGCGGCTGAATACCCCAACGACGTCGTCTACAACATCTACTACGTTCGACCGTCGATTTTCGCCGCCGAATCAGGGGCACAGACGGTAGGTGTGGCCGTCACCTACCTGCCAGACTGAGACCCCCGCTACCCCAACCTCCAGAGGGGCCACACCAGCGAGAATTCTGACGGCTCGCCCTTGTAACTTCGGCGGAACTTGATATCCCATCGTGACGTGAGGATTCCACCACCTAGGGCTGTAATAGTTGAAAGCGGTGACTCCCACCGCAGCCAACCGACGGTGCAGCAAGTCGTGCGGTCGCCGGAGGGCCTCCGGTAGACAGGTCGCCGCGCGAAAACTACCGACAGGGGTAGGCGCGAAGCACAATTCAGGCTCTCCCTCCCCCGAGGTGTCAAAAATCGTCACAGGATCAGAAGAGGTGGGGTCGTGAGGGCACAACGCGACGACGCCGTCGGAATTGGGAAGGCGACATGACGTCGTAAGTCTGATTCTCTCGGGCCACCCGACATCAACGAGGCGAGAATCGACATCCTCCATGGTGGAAACTGCGGCGACCGTAATGTGGGCTGGTTGGTGCAATACGGGGACGCCAGCCGCCATGAGCTGGTCGCGGATGTTTTGGAGAGTCTCTTGGGCTTTGTCGTCGAGGGTAAGGGACAGGGTGTGGGTGAACACAACACCGGGCTGCCAGTCGACGTCGTCTGTCACACCTCACCCCCAAATGTGTTATAAGTCTGTGACCACTGTCACCGTCTCCCCCAGAGATGGGGCATGGTTCCAACCACGATGCCGAAGGAGGGGCCTACGGTGGCAAGTGAAACACAACTAGTCCGTGAGGAACATAGTCTCGGACGAGCTGCACTCAACACCCTTAAAGGGTGCCTAGGAAACCTCGTCGAATGGTACGACGTCTACATCTACACGGTTTTCGCGACATACTTCCAGAATCAGTTCTTCAGCCCTGAGGACAAGAACTCACGCATCTACGTCTATGTCGTGTTCGCCATCACTTTCCTCATGAGGCCTCTGGGATCGTGGTTTTTCGGACGGTGGGCCGACCGCCACGGACGCCGCTCTGCCCTCACCTTTTCTGTCCTCGTCATGGCTTTCGCATCGCTGGTTGTAGCGGTCCTCCCGTCACGCACCCAGATCGGCATATGGGCCGCCGTCCTCCTCATCGTCTGCCGCATCGTTCAGGGCTTCGCCACCGGAGGTGAATACGGCACCTCAGCGACTTACATGTCAGAGGCGGCAGTTCGCCACCGGAGAGGATTCTTGTCGTCCTTCCAGTACGTAACCCTCGTCGGTGGTCAAGTCATTGCCCAGGCTGTTCTCCTTATCGAGACAGCGACGATGTCCGACGACCACATCGCTACCTGGGGTTGGCGCATCGCCTTCGGTATTGGCGGCCTCGCAGCTGTCGTCGTCTTGTGGATGCGACGCACTATGGACGAGTCCCTCACCGAGGAACACTTGGAAAATATCCGCTCCGGTCTGGACCGTGACTCTGGCACCATGCGTGCCCTGCTAGTGCAGCACTGGCAGCCTTTGCTTCTGGTGTTTCTTATCAGCATGGGAGGCACCGTCTGCTTTTACACCTACTCGGTAAACGCTCCGGCCATCGTCAAATCCACCTTCAAGGAAGAGGCGATGACGGCCACCACTATCAACCTCATCGCACTCATCATCCTCATGTTTCTGCAGCCCGTTGCGGGCTTCATCTCCGATAAGATCGGCCGCAAGCCCCTGTTGGTCTTTTTCGGCGTGGGTGCCATGTGCTACACCTGGGTGCTCATCACCTTCCTACCGAAGACCACGAACCCCCTCGGTGCCTTTGGCCTGCTGCTGGTCGGCTACATCATCTTGACCGGCTACACCTCGATCAATGCTCTCGTGAAGTCCGAGCTCTTCCCGGCCAAAGTCCGCGCCCTCGGTGTCGGCCTCGGCTATGGCCTTGCCAACTCCTGCTTCGGTGGTACTGCCCCGCTCATCTATGAGGCCATCAAGGAGCATGGCAAGGTGACGTGGTTTATCGTCTACGTGACGGCCCTGACCTTCATCTCGACTCTCATCTACGTCTTCGGACTGAAGAACAAGACGGCAACGCATCTCGACCACGAGCAAGGACATGCCTGGGCTCACAACGAGTAGACGATCCCACCCAGATGAGACTGGAACCGCACGGTGAACCCCTGAGGTACCACAATGGGGTACCTCGTCATTTACTTTCGCCGGTGGTGACGAAACAAAGAGAGGGCACCCAATTGGGTGCCCTCTCTTATGTCTGCGTGTGCGTCAGATCATGCGGCGGGAACAGTCTCGACCGTGACGTGACCCTTAATAGAGTCATGCAGCTTGACGCCGACAGTGTGCTTGCCGATGGTCTTGATCGGCTTGGTGATCTCAATGGCCCGCTTCTCGAGGGCGGGACCACCAGCCTTCTTGACGGCCAAGGCGATGTCGCCAGGGGTCACGGCACCGAACAGACGACCGCTCTCGCCGGCCTGGACGGTCACCTGGACGACCAGGTGCTCCAGCTGCGAGCGGATCTGCTCAGCCTCCTCCTTAGACTTGATCGCCTTGGCCTCACGGGCACGGGTAATGTCCTTGATCTGGGCCTCAGCACCGCGCGTCCACTTGATGGCGTAATTCTGCGGCAGCAGGTAGTTACGGCCGTAGCCGTCCTTGACCTCGACGATGTCACCAGGGACACCGAGCTTGGCCACCGGGGCAGTGAGAATGAGCTTCATGTCTTTCCCCCTTCTCAGCGAGCCGTCGAGGCGTACGGGAGCAATGCGAGTTCGCGTGCGTTCTTGATCGCGATGGCGACCTTGCGCTGATCCTGGACAGACAGCCCCGTAACGCGACGTGCGCGGATCTTGCCACGCTCAGAGATGAACTTGCGCAGCAGGGCGGTGTCCTTGTAGTCAACCGCGCCGATATGCACGGTCTTGATAGGGACGACCTTCTTCTTGTTCACAGTCTTGCGCTGTGGACCGGCCATTGTGGTGCTCTCCTTCGTATGAAAGCCCGGCTCTTGCCGGAATGTGCCTTGTCCGCACCCCCGAATAGGGGCGCCGAACCTGATGTTTGTTGATGACGCTGCTTAGGTTTAGTCCTACCGATCAGAACGGAGGCTCGTCGGTCTGGGCTGAGGCCCAGGGATCGACTCCACCACCACGGTTGGCGTCACCGTTGTTATAAGACCCCTGGTTCCCGGGGTTTCCACCCCAGCTACCGCCCTGGCCACCACCGGAGTTTCCACCCCAGTTGCCGCCCTGACCGCCGCCGGCATTGCCACCCCAGTTGCCTCCACCGGAGGACTGGTTACGCGAAACCTTCGCAGCAGCGAATCTCAGCGACGGACCAACCTCGTTGACGTCGATCTCATAGGAAGTACGACGGTTACCGTCGCGATCCTCGTAGGAGCGAGCCTTGAGATTGCCGTTGACAACGACGCGCATTCCCTTGGAGAGGGACTCGGCGACGTTCTCGGCGAACTGGCGCCACACCGAGCAATTGAGGAACATTGCCTCGCCGTCGCGCCACTCATTGGTCTGCCGGTCAAAGGTTCGCGGGGTCGATGCCACCGTGAAGTTCGCGACAGGCACCCCGTTGGGGGTGAAGCGCAGCTCAGGATCAGCGGTCAAGTTGCCAATCACCGTAATGGGTGTTTCGCCAGCCATGTCAGTCTCCAGATCGCAGTGGTTCTAGTAGTTTGCAATCAACGGTTCCAGTGTGCCGCTCACCTTGGACAGTCCCTCGTATATCACTGGGAACCAGGGCGAACAGGCTTGTGGGGTCTGCGATCGTCAGTGGATCTCGGGACGCATGACCTTGGTGCGCATAATCTTCTCATCTATGGCGAGAAGACGATCCAACTCCTGGATGGTCCCGGGCTCGCAGGTCGCGTTGACGACGACGTAGATGCCTTCCGACTTCTTCTGAATGTCGTAGGCCAAACGACGCTTGCCCCACACGTCGACATTGTCAACGGTGCCCTTCTCGTCAGTGATGACCTTCAGGTACTTCTCCATGAGGGAATCGACCTGACGCTCTTCGACGGTCGGATCAATGATGATCATGACCTCATATTTACGCATACGCTGACTCCACCTCCTCTGGTCTCAGCGGCCACGGGTACATCCCGTGGCAGGAGGGCGAATGCCACCGATCAGGGTCTTCCCGACCGGCCAGCTGTCATGACAGACAGCTAATTAAAGAGGATACCGGGTGACCCGCGGTTCTCCGAATCCGAGACCAGCGATTCCTCCTCCCAGCTGTGCTCCCCGCATGCTGTCCAAGAATGTCAGGCCTGGTGTGTTGTCAGGGGGAAAGATGCTGTAAGAGCTGCTATGGAGTGCGCCGCAACAGGCGTGACCTCTGTTACAACGGGGCGCGTCGCAGGCGCTGCCGCCTGAGCCGCGTTCAGCTAGCGAAATTCAGCGACCGCGTGGCGGACCGGGGATGAGGATCTCCCCACCAGCACGCCAAGCCCGTAGACCGGAAGCCAGGAAGTCGCAGTTGTAACCTTTCTCCCGCACCGGAGCTACCAGATGACCGGACCGAAACCCCGTGTCACACACCAGGATGAAATGGGGATCAGGCTCAGCGAGCGGGTCATCGCCATACACGGCGGTAAAAGGGTCGGCGAGCAACTCCTTGGGATTAACGAGCCGCGCCCCCGGCGCATGCCCTGCTTCATACTCACGAGATGTTCGCACATCAACGAGTACCCCACCCGTAGCGAGGGCGTTGAGGACGTCCGGGAGGTCGAGGCCCCCCTCAGCCATCCCATGATTCATCAGCAGGTCGCGCAATCCCATGTCTGCACAGTTTAGAGACCCCTGCCGATCGGTGATTCGCACCGTGGCCAACTCATCCGATGGCGAAAACTCCCGGCACAGCGAGACCCGGGGAATAGCGGTGCCCGTTCCCCGGGTCAGCTGACAAAAATGGTCAAGCCCGCCCGATAATCGACATCGTCAAGGCTCGTCGGGCCGGAGTGTGTCAGGCGCTGATGCCTGCCAGCACCTCGTGGACCTCCTGAGGGTTGGAAGCTGCCATGAGACGGCCGCGGAAATCAGCTTTGACCAGAGAACGGGCCAGCGAAGCGAGAATCCGCAGATGCTCGTTACCAGCGGCAGCCTCGGGAACAGCGATGAGAAAGACCAGGTTAGCCAAAGAACCGTCTGGGGCTCCCCACTTCACACCCTCGTCACTACGGGCGAAAGCCAGCGCCGGGCGATCGACACCGTCGCACTTACCGTGCGGGATGGCGATGCCGTCGCCGAGCCCTGTGGTACCTACCTCCTCACGGGCCCGGACAGCCTTGATGAGAAGGTCACGGTCAGTAAGGGCGCCACTAGCGCCGATGAGATCGATCATCCTCTCAATAGCGTCATCCTTGCTGCCTGCACTGAGGGACAGATCAATGGATCTTTCGTCAAGCAGATCTGCGATGGTAGTCATGCCATAACTCCTTTCGAGGTAACTCACGCGGTAACCGCACGGTCCTTCTTGCGGGCGGCAATTCTCTTGAGAGCTAGGGACATGAAAGCCGTCACACAAGCTCCAATGAGGATCGCCGCAAAGAACCCGAGCAAAGGCTTGCACGCCCCGAGCACACCGACGATAGGGCCACCATGCATAACAACGTCATGCACGCCAAACATGCCAGCCAGCACAGCGGCGACGGCTCCACCCACCATGTTCGATGGGATCACACGGGCCGGATCAGCCGCAGCAAACGGGATCGCACCTTCGGTGATGCCGAACAGGCCCATGAAGAGGGCGGCGATTCCGGCGTCGCGCTCCTGCTTGGTGAACAGACGACGACCGATGAGGGTGGCCAGGCCCATCCCGAGCGGGGCGACCGGGATAGCAGCTGCAGCCAGTCCCATGACCTTGCCCTGGTCAACGGCAATCATTCCCCCGGCGAAGAGGAAGGCGACCTTGTTAACGGGACCGCCCATGTCGAAGCTGATCATGAGGCCGATGATGATGGCGAGGACGGCTATCGACGACGTCGTCATACTGGCTAGGAAGTCGGTCAGCCCGTTAAACAGGGCGGCTAGCGGGCGGCCGAGCACATAGACGTACAGCAACGAGACGATCGCGGTGCCGAAAATCGGGACGATCAGGATCGGCACGATCGGCTTGACGTACTCGTGCCACGGGATTTTCCGCATCCATTTGGCAACGTACCCAGCGATAAATCCGATAATGATGGCACCAATAAAGCCGGTATTGAGGCCGGTCTTCGCGCCACCAGGGCCAGTCGTCGTCAGGTAAGGAAACTGTGCACCGCTATTCGCGATAAACCCAGAAACCATACCGACGACAAGGCCAGGACGGTCGGCAATGGCCTGAGCGATGAAACCGGCGAGTACCGGGATCATGAGGGAGAAGGCCAGCGTGCCAACTTGCAGAATGGTCTGCCAAAAGCTGTTTTCAGGAACGGCTACACCACCAGCAGTGGGTTTACCCCCGATACCCAAGGCCAGAGCAATCATGATGCCACCACAGACCACGAACGGAATCATGTGGGACACGCCAGCCATCAGGGCGGCATACAAGGTGTGCCTAACGGACTCCTTGCCATCCTTACTGGCCGAGGCGGTTCCCGTTTCAACGGCTTCGCCGGAGGGTTCGGCCACCGCACCCCCACGGATCGGAGCGGTCAGGGCCTGCTCCAGTAACTCTGCTGGACGTGAAATGCCATCCTGAACACCGGTCACCAAAACCCGCTTGCCGTCGAAACGCGACAGATCGACCTCAGCGTCGGCAGCAATGACCACAGCATCGGCCTCACGGATGTCATCAGCACTGAGCTCATTCTCAACACCGATCGATCCCTGGGTTTCGACCTTGATCTGGCTACCGGCCTCCTTGGCGGTTTCCTCCAGCTTCTCGGCAGCCATGTAAGTGTGGGCAATACCGGTCGGACATGCTGTGATTCCGACGTACTTCTTCATCGTTCTCCTTGTTGTGGAGGGCGCGCTCGTGCGGCTACCAGCGAGCGCTGGAATGGTTGATGCCGACCCCCACGGCTGGGGCGGCCCGCCGACACCCAATCATCACACGCCAGCGTGAGGCCTTCCGAAAGCCATCGTTTCGCGGAGTCGGCACTCGCCAGGAGTGTACTCCCGACCTTGCCGCCGGAGCCCACAACCCGGCGACGAAAAACCCCGACCCGGACGGGAATAGGTCACGGTAGTGCTGTGACCGCCCCCGTGCTGACAAAAATCGACACCGCAACACAATCGGGTACCACCCAACGGATGAATCCGACCATGACCGACTGCGCCGAACAAACCAGCTCGCGCCCAGAATCAGTGTTTGGAGTCCCTCTTCCCAGCCTTTCGCCGGGCCGCGAGCCGCCCGTACATCTCCTCAACGATCTCGGTGAATCTCTTCTCCACCTCACGTCGACGCACCTTGAGAGTCGGAGTGAGCAGCCCGTTGTCTGTGGTGAACTCATCCCACAACACCCGCAGGTCACGAATCTGTTCTTGATGAGGCAGCTTCTCGGTGATCTCGGCCACCCGACGACGAATCTCCTCCGCCAGCTCCTCGGAGCGCAGCATCTCCGGAACCGTCATCGAGGTGATGTGTAACTTCTCGGCCATCTCCTCCACCTGAGGCAGCGATGGCTTAACGAGCAGAGTCAGGCATGGGCGGTTATCGCCCAGCAACACCGCGTGTTCGAAGAGCGGGTCTTTCATGAGCGAATCTTCGATCGGCTGGGGCGAAATATTTTTACCGTTAAGGGTAACGATGATGTCCTTGAGGCGATCGGTAATGACGAGAAAACCATCTTCGTCGATGTGCCCAATATCCCCAGTGTGCAACCAGCCATCTTCGATTGCTGCGGCAGTGGCCTCAGGGGCCTTCCAGTACCCCTTCATGATGTTGAGACTG
The DNA here is from genome assembly GCF_001642025.1 of Cutibacterium namnetense. Classification (GTDB taxonomy): domain Bacteria; phylum Actinomycetota; class Actinomycetes; order Propionibacteriales; family Propionibacteriaceae; genus Cutibacterium; species Cutibacterium namnetense. Next base: position 120,409 of record NZ_LWHO01000013.1, read on the forward strand.
CGGTAAAGGATCTCCCCCTCCTCAGTCGTCGTGATCTCACTACCCACCAGCGGTTTGCCAGCGGTGCCGAACTTGTATTCGCCTGGGGAGTTGAAGCTCACCAGCGGGGAAGCCTCTGTCAGCCCGTATCCCTGGCACACCAACAGCCCACAGGCAGCGAAGAACTCTTCGACCTCCTTGCGCAGCGGAGCTCCACCAGCCGCCAGCACAGTCTTGGGTCCACCGACGGCGTCACGAATGGCCTTGAGGACGAGACGATCAGCAATCCCATGGCGGGCTCGCAAAGATGCGCTGGGGCGCCTTCCCTCCTGCTGGGCTTGCCACCACTCGCGACCAACTTGCATCGACCACTCGAAGGCTTTGAGCTTGGCCGGAGAATCAGAAACCTTCTCACGGGCTGCCTTCATGACCTGCTCGTACAGTTTCGGCACTGATACGAAAAGAGTTGGACGGACCTCAGCCAACATGGTCGAGATCGTCTTCGGGTTGGGCACAAAAGTATTGAGGCACCCATGCCGTATCACCACCATCGACCATCCCCACTCCAGGGCGTGCGAGAGCGGCAGAAAACTCAGGGAATGATCAGCCGGAGTGACGTCGAAGAAGGCATCCAGAGCCTGCAGTTCAGCCAACGCAGCCCGATGGCTGATCATGACTCCCTTCGGCTGACCCGTAGTTCCCGAGGTGTAAATCAATGCGGCGACATCATCGGCGCATGACTGGCCCATGCGCTCTTCGACGACCCCCTGCATCTCCTCCGAAACCCCAGCCTGACGCACCTGGTCCAGGGACAACACCGTTAAACCGTCTTGATCTCCAACCTGATCCGCCGGATCTAACAGGATCACCGCCTCAAGACCGGGCATCTGGTCGCGGGCCTCGAGAATACGGCCCAGCTCCTTCGGACCAGCCGCGACGATAACCCGCACCCCGGCGTCAGTGACGATGTGAACAATCTGATCAGGGGTCGACGTCGGGTAGATCGGCACCGGGACCACACCAATCGTCATGCCCGCGAGATCAGCCTCGATCCACTCCGGGCAGTTACCGGAGAACAGGGATATACGATCCCCGCGTTGCAGGCCATCCTCGGTGAGCAACCCGGGGGTAACAAAAGCCCGGGCGAGACCGGCGACCCGACGCCCAGTTTCCGCATAAGTGCGGATAATCCACTCATCGCCCTGCCGAACCCGGGTCGCGGGACGGAACCCATGGTTAGCAACCGTGGCGCGAAACATGTGGGCGAGATGGTTCTCGACGAGGTTCTCCCCCGGTACAGGTTGACCGAGAAGTTCCCCGGCCGGGTCAAGTTCAGCCCCGCGGGACTGATGTGTGCTCGCTGTCATGACCGTTCTCCCTTACCGGTATCGACCTGTTTCCCCATCGTAATGTCCTGTGATTATCCTCGCGCAGGTGCCAGTCACAAGCGCTCACGCAGCCAAGCGATATCGCGAGCCTGCCCCTCAGCGTCTCCTGGAGTCTCGACGACGATCGGGGCCTGTGCAGCATGGATGACATCGACGAGGGTATCGGCCTCACACTGGCCTTCCCCCAAATTAGCGTGACGGTCCCGCCCCGACCCGACGGCGCCTTGAGAATCATTAGCGTGCACTAGGTCGATCCGACCCGTAATGCCACGCACATCGTCGACCAGACTCGTCATGTCAAGACCGGCCGCGAAAGCGTGGCAGGTGTCCAGGCAAAACCCCACCCTCTCGTGCCCCGACGCAGCACCAATGGCCTCCCAGGTCCCCGACAGCCTCTCCAGGAACCGCGCCATCGCATTGTCCCCACCAGCGGTGTTTTCTACAAACAGCGGCACCGGCATCTCGAGGCTGTCAATAGCCTTGCGCCAGTTGTCCTGACCCTTCTCAATCGACTCCCCGGCACGCACGTGGCCACCATGGACGACAACCCCCATCGCGCCAACCTCAGCGGCGGCATCAAGAGTCTGCTGCAGCAGTTTGCGGCTGGGAATACGGATACGGTTATTGAGGGAAGCGACGTTGATGACGAAAGCGGAGTGCACAACCAACGTCAGCCCAGCCTCCCCAGCGGCCTCCCGCAGCGCCTGCGGGCCGCCTGGAAAGTTGCAGACCGGCTTCTTCCACGACGTCGGATCGCCCAGGCTGATCTGAGCGATATCAGCTTCACGTGCTGCCGCCTGCACCACGGCGTCAGCGGTGTCGACATGACCGCCAATGATCCACTTCGTCATGCCAATACTGTGCCATGACGTAGCAACTGCCCTACGACTGACGGTCTTCGAGAGGACAGAACACTGACGAAAGTCCCTTCGATGATGGTGACCTTCCCCGCAGTGCCGTAGATTGGGCGGCATGGCAACGAGCATGGTCACCGGCGGAACATCAGGCATCGGCCGCGAATTCGTCACCCAACTGGCTGCCCGCGGTGACGACATCGTCATCGTCGCCCGCGATACCGAGCGCATGGCCGCGATCAAGGCGGACGTTGAAGCCCGTTACGGAGTTTCCGTCGAGACTATTGCGGCAGACTTATCGCGTCGCGAGGACGTCGACCGAATCGCCACTCGGGTCGAGGACCCCAACCATCCCGTTGATCTACTCGTCAACAATGCCGGGTTCGCAGTGCACACCAAGATCCTTGACCCTGATGCCCTCGAGCTGCAAGACCGCGCCTTCGAGGTCATGATGCGGGCAGTCCTGGTGCTCTCGGCGGCAGCTGGGCGGGCGATGAAGGCCCGCGGCCACGGAGCCATTCTCAACCTCTCCTCGTCAAGCGCATGGATCAATACCGGCAACTACTCAGCCGTCAAAGCGTGGGTACTCACCTTCACCGAGGGGTTATCCAACGAGCTTGCCGGCACCGGCGTCACAGCCATGGCGCTGTGCCCCGGATGGGTGCATACCGAATTTCACTCCCGCGCAAACGTCACTGCCAACCATCTGCCAGACTTTTTCTGGATCGACGCTGAGGTTCTGGTGCGCGAAGCCCTCGATGACCTTAACCATGGCAAGGTGGTATCTATCCCCACCCCACTTTGGAAGTTTTTCATCGCAGTGGCCACACATACCCCACGTTCCGCCATGAGATTCCTGTCACGAACCCTGTCCTCGTCTCGAGACAAGGACGATCATCCTCGACATGCTTCGGGAGGCGAGGCCTGAGATGGCCAACGTCAAACCCATTAAGGACCGAGGTCGGTACACCAATGACCTGTCCGCCGTGACGCGGCAGGCGGCAAATATGCTGCTGTTGCGTCCCTTGGTGTGGAAGGTCGTCAAAGTTAGCGTCCACGGAGCCGACAACCTCGACGGACTCGACGGTGCCTACGTCGCCGTTGCCAACCATTCCTCTCACTTAGACGCCCCACTCGTCTTTGGGGCCCTTCCCAAGCGACTGTCGAAATATCTGGCTACCGGGGCTGCCGCCGACTATTTCTTCACCGCTTGGTGGAAGTCCATCGCTCCGGTGCTCTTCTTCAACGCGTTCCCAGTCGACCGAGGCAAAGGCAAGAGCAAACATGGCGCGCATAGCCCCCGCTCCCACCGCGGTATGGCTGGGTCCCTGCTAACCGATGGTGTCCCGCTGCTGATCTTCCCGGAGGGCACCCGGTCTCGCACCGGCGCAATGGGCACCTTCAAGCCCGGGGCTGCCGCTCTGGCTATCTCGCGTGGAGTTCCGGTTATCCCAATCGCTCTAGTAGGCGCGTGGGCGGCCATGCCGTCCGAGCAAGCCGGGCTACCAAAGGGACGCCCATCGGTCCACGTAGCTATCGGGCACCCTATGGACCCCGTTCCTGGAGAGATCGCCCACGAGTTCTCGGAACGAATTCGTCGTCAGGTCATCGAGTTGCACGACCAAACCGCCCGTGCCTATGGCATGCCGACCCTTGACGAGTACGGACGCCATCGCGCACTGAGCCAGTCCTCCGAGAGTAGCCACGCGGCGTCCACAAGCAAGGACACGACGGCTGAGCCACCTCGACCGGGCAGAGGTCAATAGTGGATCGTCCGGTCAATATCAGAGAAGTCGAAGCCTGCCGAGTCATTTCGATGACTCGAGTAGTGTCCATTGATGAGCTCGGCCCTTTCATGGACGAAGCCTTCGAGGTTCTTGAACGCCTCGCCCCCAGTGACTCTACCCTCGGCAAGGCCTTCCCGTTTGTCATATACCACGATGGTCTCACTGGCGAACAGGATGGAACCGTCGAGGTATGCCAACCGATCCGGAGTACCGTCAATGACTCTGTGCTCCCCGGTGACGTCGCTATCCGCAACGTTGAGGCCCATCGAGAAGCATGGGTCACCGTCACCAAAGCCGAACTGGAATACCCCGATATTGACGAGATTTACGACGACTTCGATGCCTGGCTCAAGGAAGCCGGGCTAACGCGCAATGCCGCGCCACGCGAGGTCTACTGGGCCGATTGGGACACCACCAGCATGGAGGAACCGGTCTGCGACGTGTGCTTTCCCATCGCCTGAGGCGGACGGACACGCACGCCTCAGGGCTCGGGCAGCAATCAGCTGTAGCGGACGGTCACCAGCCCCTGTCCAGGAGCGATAGCGTTCATCGCCGCCGTCGAGAGGTCGAGGCAACGTCCACCGACGTAAGGACCGCGATCGTTAATACGCACACTCACGGTACGACCATTGCTGACGTTCGTAACGCGAATAGTCGATCCCAGCGGAAGAGTCCTCGACGCAGCAGTAAAAGCCGACGGGTCGAAGGTCTCACCAGAGGCGGTGGGGCCACCCGCAGTACCGTCACCCTCACCGTAGGTGGATGCCACGCAGGTAGTACCGCTGATCACCGGATTCGAGGAGGAGCCGGAACCGTTCGAGGCGGAGGATGAGCGCGAGGCAGAACTCGACGGCTCAGCCTTCTTAGTACCAACCTTGACGATCTGGGTCACAGGGGCGTTGACGACCCTGACGGAAACCTTTTTCTCGGACACCTTTTTGCCGTCCTTAAAGACGACAAGCCAGGTCTCCTCGTTGATGCCGTTAACACCCTTAGTGGTGACCTTGGTCTCACCCTTGGGCAGGCTGGAATCCTCAACTTTTTTGGTGGTGAAGGGGACGGCGACGCGGCGCTTCTGGGGCTTCTGATCCACCATCGTCAGGGTGATCTTCATGCCATCGACCAACGGCGTGCCCAGGCCGGGGTCGACGCCATCGTTCGAATCAACCTTGACCTTGGCTGCCTTGAGGGCGTCGGCAACGGTCCCGACCGCGGTGACTTTCTGAGTCTTGCCACCGACGGTGACCGTGACATCCTTAGCCGTCTGCATCGAGAAGGACAGCCCGGCGCGCGAAATGTCCAACGAGCGCGACACCGATACGAGATTGTCAGGATCCGACTGGTTCAGCTGGGCCAGAACCTCGGAAACGTTCTTGGCTGTGGTCCAACGGACCACCTTCTTGCCGTCAATAGTGACTACGACGCGGCGACCGTAGTTAACGGTGATGACCTGACCATCGTGGATCTCAGAGTCCAGCGAGGGCTGCACGTCGTCGTGCGGGCCAACCGTGATCCCCTGTTGAGCGAGGGCCTGCTTGACCGTGCCCGGCTTGACCTTAGCCTGCCGGGAGACTCCGTCCAAGGAGAAGGTCACGGTGTCTCGATCAAGCGCTTGGACCATCGTCAGGCCACCAGCCGAGGTGAGGCTGAGGGCCCCGGCAATCGCGGAAGCTACAACTTTCGACATTCGACCACTTCAGTATCGGGGGCTCGAGAGCCCGGTACGGGAACGGCGTCAGCCACACTGGCACGCACCAACATGCCTTCCGGTGGAAGGCACGGCCAACACCATAGAACAGATCATCCGAAGAATCCAAAGATTTACTGAGAAACTTAAGATTCGCTCGCTTCAAACGCGTACTCGGCAAGGATCACATCACCCCCCAAGCCCCGCGAAAACCGCGCCATAAAGCCATTTCCCTGACATGATCCCCCGGCAGCGGGCCCGTACCAAATACTCAGTTTGAATCGCTCATCTCAGGATGCCAACGCACCAACCTCATCGAGTTCGTGACAACAAACACCGAGCTGAAGGCCATCGCCGCAGCCGCGATAACCGGGCTCAGCAACCCCACAGCCGCGACCGGGATAGCAACCACGTTGTAAGCGAAAGCCCAAAACAAGTTCTGGCGAATCGTGCGGTCCGTGGCGTGAGCCAGGGACAGGGCGTCAACCGCCAGACGCGGATCACCTCGGGTGCAAATGATGTCGCTGGCAGCGATGGCGACGTCGGTGCCAGTCCCCATAGCGATGCTTAAATCTGCCGTCTGAAGGGCAGCAGCGTCATTGACTCCATCCCCCATCATCGCGACACGGGTGCCGCCCGAACGCAGCCGAGTGACGACGTCGACCTTGTCAGCGGGCATGACCTCGCTCATGACCTCGCCAATACCCAATTCTGACGCCACGCGGGCCGCAGCGCCGGAATTATCACCCGTCACCAGCACGGGGCGCACGCCAGCTTGAACCATCCGCTTCACCGCGACGGCAGCTTCCGGCTTGATCTCGTCACTCACCGCGATGGCGCCGAGAATCTCGTCACCTCGCCCTACTACGAGCACGGTACGGCCCTCAGCCTGGGCTTGCTCGACATTTTTCGACAGCACGTCAGGGATGGCATCAAAAAGCGACGCCCGCCCAGCCTTGGCCGGCAACCCATTCACAACCCCACTGACCCCAAGGCCAGGCAGAGCCTGGAAGTCCTGCGCGGGGGCCACACCTGGGCACGCCGCAACGATGGCCCGCGAAATCGGGTGCTCTGACCCCGCTTCAAGCGCTGCTGTAACGGCAAGTGCCGGTGAGCTGTCAGAAATGTTCACCGCACGCCCGGACTCGTCCCACACCGCGACCACGGCCATCCGACCGGTGGTGAGGGTACCGGTCTTATCCATCGCCATGACATCAATACCGCGGGCCCTCTCCAAAGATCCCGCACCTTTAATAACAATTCCCAACCGGGCACCGCGGCCCGTGCCAGCCAGCAAGGCCATCGGGGTTGCCAGGCCCAGGGCGCAGGGGCAAGCAATGATGAGGACCGCTACCCCAGCGGTGAAAGCCGCCGTGACCCCCTGACCCAACACAGCCCACACGATCATCGTCAGGGCCGAGATGGTCAAAACTGTCGGCACAAAGATCGACGAGACTTTGTCGGCAAGATCCTGGGTCTTAGAGCGACTGGTTTGAGCAGCCTCAACAAGAGTGGCGATGCGAGACAGCTCGGTATCTGAACCAACGGCGGTTGCCTCCACAACAAGCCGTCCGGAGGTGTTAACAGTGGCGCCGATTACCTCGTCACCGACGGTCACCTCGACCGGCAATGACTCTCCGGTAACAAGGGACGCGTCGATCGCCGAGCTCCCCTCAGCAACCCGACCGTCGGTGGCGACCTTCTCCCCCGGCCGCACAACGAAGTGATCCCCCACCGTGAGGGCCTCGATCGGGACGGTGACCTCCCGCCCGTCACGGATCACGCGCACCGACTTGGCGCCCATCCGTAGCAACGCTTGCAGGGCGGACCCGGCCTCAGCACGGTTACGGGCCTCAATCCACCGCCCGATCAAAATAAAAGTGATGACGCCGACTGATGCCTCTAGGTACAGGGCAGACGAAGGATCAGTGCGCTCAAGGGCCCATGTCATGCGGTGGCGCATACCGACGTGTCCGGCATTGCCCCATACCAGCGCCCAGACCGACCACCCCAGCGAGACCAAAGAGCCGAGACTAATGAGAGTGTCCATTGAGGTGGCGCCATGCCGCAGGTTCGTCCAAGCAGCGCGATGGAAGCCCTCCCCGCACCAGAAGACGACCGGGAGGCTAAGAGCCAGCGCCAACCACTGCCATCCGTCGAACTGCAGGGCGGAAATCATCGAGAGCAGCATCACTGGCACCGCAAGAATGACGGCGACTATCAGTCTGGTGCGAATTTTTGCCGCGTGGTCTTCAGGAGGTGCAGCCGGTGTGGGGATACTCGCCCCATAGCCAGCAGCCTCGACCACTCCGATGAGGTCGTCTACCTTGATAGGCCTAGCAGTGAGAACATGGGCTTTGCTGGTGGCGTAGTTAACGGTGGCCTGGACCCCGTCAACCTTGTTGAGCTTCTTGGTGATGCGGGCGGCGCATGAGGCGCAACTCATACCTGTGATGTCGAGGTCGACGGAGGTAGGTTCCGTCGCGTCCGTTAGCTCAGACTGCGCGTCCGGATGAGTCAGGGGAGGCATATGTTTTCCTTCGTGGACCACCCACCGGAGTCCGTGGCATCGGGATTACCGGTCTTGTTACCGGCAATCCCAGCGGCCCAGGAGGCCGGTGGGCTGTGGGGAAAGACAGTGTCGGGGGTCGGGGTCTGACGGCGTCATGCGGCCAGACCCCGGGGCCCGACATCAAGATCTCGACGGAGACGGGTGACTCAGGCCTGGTGGCCGCCACATCCGCAACCGCAACTGCCCTTACCAGCATGCTCGGCATGCTTAGCGGCAGCTTCCTCGGAGTGCTGGTGGCCGCCACAGCCGCAACCCGATCCCTCAGTCTTCTTCTCGGCGTGGCCATGGCCTCCGCAACCGCACTGGCCACCGGGATGACCAGCAGTGTCAAGAGATGCGGCTTCGGCGACGGTGTACTCGCCGGCCTCATCAACGGCATCGGCGACCTTGCCAAAGGGGATCTCTTCGGCCGAGTCGATCGTCATTGAGCCGGATTCGAGGGAGACAGTGACGTTATCGACGCCGTCAAGGGCCGAGACCTCTTCGACGATCGCTTTGACGCAGTGCTCGCAGGTCATTCCGTTGATGGTGTAGGTCTTGTGCATTATTCCTCCAAGTGTGCTTGTCATCAGGCTTTGACGAGGCGGGCAATGGCCTGATTGGCCTCGGTGATCTTGTCCTCGGCCTCCTGCCCCCCAGCTTGTGCCGCACGAGCAACACAGTGGCTCATGTGTTCGGCGAGCAGTTCCAAAGAGAAGGATTTGAGGGCCGAGGTGACTGCTGAGACCTGGGTCAAAATATCGATGCAGTACTTCTCCTCATCGACCATTCGCTCCAGGCCGCGCACCTGCCCTTCGATCCGCTTGAGACGGCGCAGGTGCATGTCCTTATGTCCGAGATACCCATGCTGGGGGTGGTTACAACCACATGCCCCGCAGGTCTCACCAGACGCCGAAGATTCGACGTCGGGGGCATAGCAGCTGTCATCCGAGTTGGTCATGCGTCCTCCTCTTCACCACAACGTACCCTGTGGGGGTATCTCAGACAAGGCCGCAATTACCTGGCCACCTCGCACCATGTCCACCTCGCCTGCCGATAGCCCCACGGAGCATTTGACCCGCCCCAGAGGCCAACATCTATATCCACAGCCCCTGTGGATAACCTGTCACTAGCTGGCGCGTGAGCCGCGTTCAAACCCCATTTGCACACATTCGAGTTGGACGCTATCCCCACCGCGACACGCCGAAAATTTTCGTCCAATAACTCACAGAGCGGCCATATCACCTAGTCAGACCGCAGTTACCAAGTAGTATTCCACGGCATATCCCCCGATCTACCGAGTTATCCACACGTTATCCCCAGGCAGTCCACACCGATCCAGGCATTACTCACAAGCCCTGTGGATAACCCTTCCCCAAGGCACCTAAAATCGTGGCACACTCACTCTCGAGAACGTGTCGGACCCACGTGGGAACGCGGGCGTCGCCTTGATGAGAAAGACTCGGCACACTAGTCACCCTGTCAGCTGTGAAGGAGCCGCCATGTCCAGCGCACCCGCCGAGCCCGGACCTTCCTTGGACCGTAATCCTCCCCAGGACATTGACGCCGAGAAGTCCGTACTAGGCGCCATGATGTCGTCCAAAGACGCCATCGCCGACGTCGTCGAGGAAATCAAGGGTGTCGATTTCTACCGCCCTGGACACGAGCTCATCTTCAACACCATCACCGATCTATACGGCCGTGGCGACCCAGCCGACACCGTCACCACCGCCGATGAACTGGACCGCCGCGGCGAACTCGAGCGAGCTGGTGGACGCCTCTACCTCGCAGAGTTGCTGACCAATGTCACCGTTACCGCGAATGCGGCGTACTACGCCAAGATCGTCGCCGATAAAGCCGTTCTTCGTCGCCTAGTCGAAGCGTCAATCCGCATCGCCCAGATGGGCTACCAGGGGCAAGGAGAAGTCGCCGACATCGTCGACGCCGCCCAGCAGACCCTCTACGACGTCTCCACCCGCAAAACCAGCGAGGAGTACCACCCGCTCTCGGAACTATTCGAAAGCACCTTTGACGAGCTCGAGGCCATCGAGGCTCGCGGCGACGCCATGGCCGGCATTCCCACTGGTTTTACCGACCTTGACGAACTTACCAACGGGTTCATGCCTGGTCAGATGATCATCGTTGCCGCCCGGCCGGCCATGGGAAAGTCCACCCTGGCCCTCGACTTTGCCCGCGCCGCAGCGATCAAAAATCACCTCGCGGCTGCGATCTTCAGCCTCGAGATGGGGCGTAACGAGATCGTCATGAGATTGCTATCTGCCGAGGCCGGGATCGAACTGTCTCGGATGCGTGCGGGGCGCCTGTCCGAAGAGGACTGGCAGCGCATGGTCGACAAAACTACGCAGATCTCCTCAGCACCGTTATTCATTGATGACTCCCCGAACCTGACGATGATGGAAATCCGCGCCAAGGCAAGGCGGATGAAGCAAAAATTCGACCTCAAGCTCATCGTCATCGACTACATGCAGCTCATGACTTCCGGTAAGAAAGTGGAGTCGCGACAGTTGGAGGTCTCGGAATTCTCCCGCCAGATCAAGTTGCTGGCGAAGGAGCTTGAAATCCCCGTCGTAGCCCTCTCCCAGCTCAACCGTGGCCCCGAGCAGCGCACCGACAAGAAGCCCATGATGAGCGACCTGCGCGAATCCGGGTCACTCGAGCAGGACGCCGACGTCGTCATCCTGTTGCACCGAGAGGACGTCTACGACAAAGAGTCCCCGCGCGCCGGCGAGGCCGACATCATCGTCGCCAAACACCGCAACGGACCGACGCGGACCGTGCCGGTGGTCTTCCAAGGCCACTACTCACGATTCGTCGATATGCAGCGCTGATAGCGGTACCCAAACAGCCCGGTCGGCACTACCGTGGGGTCATGGAAAGCATGCATGCCGTCGCCATCACCGGGCCCCTCCCGGTCTCCGATCCCGAATGCTTCGTCGATGTTGACCTGCCAGTACCCGCCCCGGGGCCGCACGATCTTCTTGTTGAGGTTCAGGCCGTCTCGGTCAATCCCATCGACGTCAAGCTGCGCAAAGGCGCTGGAACACTCTCGCATCCGCGCGTGCTGGGATTTGACGCCGCATCGGTCGTGCGCGCAGTTGGCTCGCAGGTCAGCGGTTTCAGCGTCGGTGACGAAGTGTGGCACTCCGGCAGCCGCGATCGTGCCGGCACCTATTCGCAATTCACCCTGGTGGACTCGCGGATCACCTCTAAACGCCCGTCATCGCTGTCCATCGCCGAGGCCGCATCCCTGCCACTCACTGCTCTGACCTCGTGGGAAGCCCTCATCGACCACATCCGTTTAGGCACCCCCGAAGAACGCAGCGACAAGGCGTTCCTCATGATCGGCGGCGCTGGTGGCGTCGGATCGGCGGCCATCCAGCTAGCTCGGGCTATCACCCGCGGCCCAGTCGTTGCGACCTCTTCGCGCCCGGAGAGCGCACAGTGGTGTCAGGACATGGGAGCCACCGGAATCATCAACCATCACGAACCGCTCGCCCCGCAGGTCAGTGATCTCGGTATTACCGGGTTCGACGGCATCCTCTCGGCCTACACGCCACCGGCATCGGTCTTGGCCGAGATCATCGCACCGTTCGGGCATCTGGTCACGATCGACGGAACCGACTCCTTCGATCTCATGGCCTTCAAGACAAAGTCGTTGACGGTGACTAGCGAGTCAATGTTCAGCCGCCCCCAGTTCGGGACGCCTGATGTCGCCGAACAAGGGCGGGCGCTCGCCAGCATCGCCGATCTCGTCGATAAGGGGCAGATCCGTCCGACGATGACCCGTCACATTGAGGGCTTGACGGCCCAGCATGTGCGTGAGGCCACCGAAGCCGTCGAGTCCGGAGCCATGATCGGGAAAGTCGTCATTACGCTGTAACAACGACCTTTCGATAACGCGCTAAACCCCCGGTCAGGGGTTCAGCGCTTTCAGTGCGTGAGATGTGCTCAGGCAGCGTGCTGACAGGTGGGACAGGCGCAGTCCTCGCAGTTGCAGTTCGCGCACGAATCATTGCAGTGCCCACATTGGCAGGTGGAGCACTCGTCATAATGACCGTCATGCTCGTGGTGGACGTGCCCGTCATGGAGGTAATCGACGTGGTCATGGTGGATCACAGCTTCGTGGCCGCAACCCGGGCCGTGGGTGTGCTTGTGGGTCTCGGCAGGACGATGCTCAGTGGTGACAGTCATGGTTGTGCTCCTTCATGTGGTTAAAGGCGTCCAGGAAAATGGACGCCACATGGTCGTCAGTGAGCGAGTACATGGCCTTCTGCCCGTCCTTGCGCGCTGCTACCAGATGGGCGCTGCGCAACACCTTGAGGTGATGCGAAACCAGCGGCTGCTTGGCTCCGACGATTTCTGACAATTCTCCGACTGATGCCTCACCAGCGGTCAGGCGATTGGCAATCTGTGCCCGAATCGGATTCGCCAGGGCAGCGAACAGCCGAACGACGGGATCGAAGTCCTCTGGTGCCACGTCCTCGCTCATATTCACATCGTATATCAGCATTCATTTATATGAAATCTCTTTAATGCATACCATTCTCATGTTCACCCGGGCGTCCTAGCCCGCTCGTTACATAGACTCGGATCATGAACCTGAACAAGGCCGAGGACGTCCATACCGCCGAGATCGCCGGCCTGCTGGGGACGGCCTACCTAGCAGCCTTCGGCACTTCTCATGGATTGGCGAAAAAGATCGGCGCCTGGCCAGCGGTCATCACCGTGACCGCCGCTACCTGTACCGCATGCCACTTTTTGTACGCCACCAAAGAATGATCGACCTCTCAGCTCCCGCTACCGAGGTTGCCCCGCTCCTACTCGGGGCGACAATCTGGCGCGGCCTGGTGGGGATCCGCCTCACCGAGGTCGAGGCGTACATGGGACTCAACGACCCCGCCTCCCATGCCTTTCGTGGGCCGACTCCGCGCGCCCGCGTGATGTTCGGACCGCCCTCTCACGTATACGTGTA
>NZ_LWHO01000013.1:133657-159503 GCF_001642025.1 Cutibacterium namnetense
CGGTGGGGATCCGCCTCACCGAGGTCGAGGCGTACATGGGACTCAACGACCCCGCCTCCCATGCCTTTCGTGGGCCGACTCCGCGCGCCCGCGTGATGTTCGGACCGCCCTCTCACGTATACGTGTACTTGTCTTACGGCATGCACCACTGCGTGAACCTAGTGTGTTCACCAGACGGGGAAGCATCTGCCGTATTGCTGCGTGGCGGGCAGGTCATAGCAGGCCACGATGATGCCCGTCGGCGCCGCGGAAACGTCCCCGAGAACCGCCTTGCCTGTGGGCCAGGAAATATGGGGTCGGCGTTGGGTGCCAATCTCGAGGAGTCTGGAGACCCGGTAAGCCTCATCGGAAATGGCGCGGTCCCCGCCCAGGGCTGGCGCCTCGAACCCGCACTGGAGACTGCCGAATTCCGACAGGGCACGCGGGTAGGGATCAGCCGCAACACTGACGCCCCTTGGCGCTGGTGGATTCCCCAAGACCCAACGGTCTCCGGTCCCCGGACATAAGCCACAACGGTCGCAGGCCCAGCACCCCTTGCCCTGACGTGCGCGCCCAACCCCGTTGACGAAAAATCCCGACTCACAGCGGGCCACATCACAGCAGTGACCAGACCCGGCTCGAGCCGGGAATTTTTTACTACTCATGACAGGACAGCCTTGACCGCCCGTCACACCGGCCGGCGTAACGTCGCTTAATCGCAGCAGCACGTCATAAGGCCGGGACCCGCCCCCACAGCAGGTCCCGGCCAACTCCGGATCACAGGAGGTCCGGCGAAACTGAGCCCCCACACCATCGAAGAGCGGTGAGGTTCAGCAGGTTTCGATCAGTCGAGCAGGTTGTCCGACAATCCGAGCGAGTGGTGGAGCAGCCACACCGGATGCACAATCTTGACCCCAGAGGACTTGGAAATCTGCCAACGACAGGTCTCGGTATCGCACACTCCAACGCCCTCGTTGTGATCCTGCATGTGCTTGAACACACCCGCACCAATCTTCTGAGCGACCTCATAGCGCTCGGCCTTCAGACCATAGGTGCCGGCGATGCCACAGCACGGCTCGTTCGACTCCAACACCTTGACGCCCGGAATGAGCTCCATGAGCTGAACGGCCGGGAACCCCATCCCCTGGCTCTTGACCTGGCAGGGCTGGTGGTAAGGAACCGTGATATCGATCGGACGGAATTGCGAGGCGTCGAGCTCACCATTGCGATACTCGTCCATGAGGAACTCCGAAAAATCCCGGGAGCGCACCGACACGTCGTGCAGCCGAGGATCGTCAACCCCCATGATCTCATGGGCCTCGTGCTTCATCATGCCGACGCAGGAGCCGGACGAGGACACAACTGTCAGGCCCTTGCCGAGGCTGATGATCTTGTCGCACAGGCTGAGGATGTCCTTGGTGGCACCCTCGAACAGGCCGTTCGACTGCTTAGCCAAACCGCAGCAACCTTGCTTCGGGACAAGCACCTCGTAGCCCAGGTGCTCAAGCACCTCGATGGACTTTTTGGAGGTCTCGGTCTCGAAGTAGCCGCCGGCGCAGCCCTGGAAGAACACGATCGGGCCCTTGGTGGCTGGCTTGGCCGGCTTGTGGTGGCGCATCCACTTGCTGAGGGTCTCAGTCTGGGCGACTGGCATCGGGGCATCGCGATGGACCTTGATGATCTTCTCGACGGCGATACGGATCGGCTTCTGCTTGAGGCCCCAGTTAGCTAGCGGGGCGATTGGGGACAGCACGCGTCCCTCAAGGGTGGTCAGCGGGATGAGACGGTCACGCAGCGGAACACCATTCTGGTGCTTCATCTTCGCAGCAGCCTGCTCGTTGAGCTCCGCGATCTTCACACCTTGCGGGCAGTGCAGGGTGCAGATACCGCAGAAGTTGCACCACTCGAGGGAGTGGTCGACGGAAGCCCCGTCGCGGTAGCGCTCGCCCTGCGGGCCGTTGTACTTCGGACCGGTGTAGAGCGGGGTGGCCTTGGCAACCGGGCACATCGTCTCGCAGATAGTGCACTTGACGCAGGCGTCGAGCGACTGACGCGAGACCTCGTGCCCGGCGAATGTCTCCTCGATAACACCCATGATCAGTTCCTTTCCTTGATCGCGGCGCCTGCCCCGACCGATGACAGGATGGCATCGGCGGCCTTGATAGCCGAGCCGAGGGCGATGCCTTCACCCGACTTTTCCTGCCACCTGGTGGCACCGGCGATCACGCCGCCGGCGGCGTAAACATTGGAATGGACGGGCTTGCCTTGGTAGCTGACGAGCATGTTCTCGTCAACCTCAACGCCGCACAGGAAGAGCGGCTGCGGGCGACCCCAGTAGTCACCGTGGACGAGGTCCTCCTCCTTGACCCCTTCCGGCATAGTGACGGGCAGATCGAGGATGGTCTCATGCAGGTGGCCGTGGGAGTCAAGCTTGAGGGCCCCAGACTCGAAGCCACCGCCAGCAAGGACAACGGCGTCAGCCTTTATCTCCTTACCGGCGCCGGCGGTTCCGACCGTCACAGAGACAACCTTGCCGTCGGCCACCTTGCAGCCGGTGACTTTCGAACCAAGCACGTAATCGACCCGCTCGTTCTTAGCGGTCGCGACGAGCTTGTTGTTAAGCCGCATACCGGGCACGCAGGGCGGCAGGGATGCGATCTCGAACACTTCGGCGCCGAGGATCTCCTTGAAGTCGGCGAGGACCTCGCTGTGGTTGTCGATGCCCAGAACGGCAGGCAGAGCGACGATCTCACCGGGGTTGACAAAACCCTTGAGCCCCTCAGCCAGCACTCGCCGGGTACGGGCGTCGTCGAGGGAGCGGGCGATAGCCAAGCCAGTAGCGTCGTATTCGCCCTCGCGGGGCTCAAAATCGACCACGACGGCACGAGCGGAAGCATGGCCACCGCCAGGCAGCACGCCACGGCTGATGTTCTGAGCGATGAGACCAGCGTGGAAGTCCTTGTACTGGGCCAGCCCAATAACGACGACCTTGTCACCGTCTTTGAGATTACCGCTGAGCATCGACGGCGGTACCAGAGCGGTGGGACGGATCGCACCAACGGCGGTAGGCAGGTTGATTGTGGTCTCCCCATCACCGATCAGGTAGGAGTCACCGGCTACTTCGCGCAGGAAGTCGATGCCCTCCTTAACGGCCGCAACGCCGATCTTGGCGTAGGGGTGCTCGGGGTGCTGGGAAGCGAATTCTTTGACGGCCTCGTAGGGTTTCTCGACGCGATCTGGGGTGTAGCCCAGAACGTCGATCGTGCCCTGACCCAGTTGCAGGCCACCGACACCCTTGGTGACAAGGGTCACCCGGGCGCCACCGCGACGCAGGCGCAGGGCGGCGGTCAGGCCGGCCAGGCCGGATCCGATGACAACGACGTGCTGAGCGTCGAAACGGTCGGCAGTAGTCGATGTGGTGGGAACGGTTGCGGTGCTCACAGCTCGACCTCCTGCTGCGGGGTGGGAAGGTGCTCAACGTCGAAGGTGCCCTGGAAGATCCAGTCGTCAAGGGCGGTTTGACGTACCTGCTCGCCGTAGAGAATCGGCCACAGGCCGATCCACCGGTTCTTGAGGAACAGCCGCAGCAGACCAGTGGCGCGCTCGGCGTCGATTGTGCCCTCCTGGACGGCAACGCCGGTAGCGCGCATCGAGCAGAAGCCACCCTGGCAGGGACCCATGCCTAGACGCAGCTGGCGGCGCAGGTCGTCGAAGGTGGCATCGGGCTGCTCGGCCAGCAGATCGGTGAACATTTTGCGGCTCATAAGCTCGCACTCACAGATGATCTGGTTGTCGATCTTCTTAGACGACTGCACAGCCTTCGGATCGCCACCACGGACCAGACCAGTCCCGGCGCGACGCTCCTCGTTCTCACCCAGACGATGGGTAATGAGGTAGTTCTTGCCGACAGTCGATCCGGGCACGGCCTCGTCTGCAGTCCGGCAGGGGCGGTCGTCGCCAAGCTGCTCGCACATGACATCGACGACATTCTTGGCCATCAGACGGTACGTAGTGAGCTTGCCGCCGATGATCGAGACGATGCCATTGACGCCGTCGCGAGAGCCATGGTCGAGGATGCTCATACCGCGGGACATGTGGCGGGTATCGGTAGAACCGACTCGCTTGTCCTTGAATAGTGGGCGGGCGCCGGCCCAGGCGTGCACCGCGCGGGCGTCGCGGAATCCGGGGACAAGAGCTTCGCCAGAATCGAGCATCTGCTGCACCTCGTTGCGAGGAATGGACAGGCGCTCTGGATCGTCAGCCTTGACGTCGGTGGTGCCGATGATCGACACGGTGTGCACCGGCACAAGGATGTCGCCGTCAGCGGGGTAGATACAGCGGTTGACTACCGTGTTCACCAGACGGTGGTTCATGGCAATCATGATGCCGCGACCTGGCACGACGTCGACGTCATGGCAGCCAACGAGCTCAGCGATGCGTCCAGCCCATGGGCCAGCGGTGTTGATGACGAACTTGCAGTCGATGCGGATCTGCTCGTCGTGCTTAAGATCGTGGGCGACCACGGCGGTGATCTGATCACCCTCGCGAATGATTTCGGTGACGGCGGTGTAAGTCATGACCTTGGCGCCGTACTCGACGGCGGAATGGGCGGCACCCCACACCATCTGCCATCCATCGACCGAGCCGTCCTGGACAGCAAAAGCACGCTTAATGCCCGGGTTCAGACGCGGCTCGCGACGCAAGGCCTCTGCCGTGGAGATTTCCTCAAAGGGAACCTTGGACTTCTTGGCTCCTTCAATCCACTGATCAGAAAAATCCAAATCGTCCTCAGGAGTCACCACGAACAGGCCGCCAGTCTTCTCAACGGCGTCGGCATGGATCCGGGTAACGATCTCATTTTCCTCAGCGCACTCCGTCGCCGATCCAGGGTCAGAAACGACATATCGCCCACCGGAGTGGAGCAGGCCGTGGTAACGACCGGTGGTTCCTTGGCCGAGGTCGGCCTTGTCCAACAGAACGGCGCGGTATCCACGCATCGCGACGTCCCGCACGACGCCCGCACCGGTGGCACCGCCACCGATGACGACGACGTCTGCGTCCATGGTCCTCATTGAATGCTCCCTTCGAAACCATCCGGCGTGTGGGGTGTGGCTCAGGGGATCTCGGCGCCCCGCCACCGTTGCCAGGTACTTGCCAAGGTTAGGGAAAGCAATGTGCAACAACCACCGAAAACGGCTTTCGTGCATGTTCGTGCACACCCCCTAGAACAGACGTGCAAACCGCGCCATGACGCCATTTTTGTGCCACAACACCCTGTCTCCAACGCCACGATTTAGACAACTAATTAGTTGTTTAAATACAGAAAACAGGTTTGCTCAAATAGCCACTTACACACGCTTTCAGACAATTCTCGCCGCGTCATTGCGTACTCTCCTTCACGCCAATGAACACAGCTGAACCCGGCTCCCTGCCGCAAGGTCACACCACGGAGAACCGAGCGTGTCACGCCCACGCTGTAAGCGAACGGATCACTCCACTGGGGTTTCAGCCGGCTTCCCGTCAAGAACCTTCGCAATATTGCGCGCAGCCAGACGGCTCATCGCTGCGCGAGTCGGCAGGGCAGCCGATCCGATGTGGGGCAACAACACAACGTTCTCCATCGTCAGCAAGTCTGCACTGATCGTCGGCTCATCCTCAAAGACGTCCAGACCCGCACCGGCAATCGCCCCCGCCTTAAGAGCCTCCACCAGAGCAGCCTCGTCGACACAAGCGCCACGAGCGGTATTGACGAGGTAGGCGGTCTTCTTCATGGCAGCCAGGGCGTCAGCGTCGACGAGATGGCGGGTCTCATCGGTGAGCGGACAGTGCAAGGAGACGACGTCGGAATTCGCGAAGAGATCGTCGAGCTCGACGCGACGAGTCGGCTGGGTATTGGGATTGACGGCGTCGATCGCCGCAACATCCTTCTCATGACGAGCGTTGTAGATGACGTTCATGCCGAAGGCTGCTCCGCGTCGAGCCATTGCCTCACCGATCTGTCCTAGCCCAATAATGCCGAGGGTGGCCCCCTGCAAGCCGGCACCGAGCATGAAAGTGTGATCGTAGTGCCAGGCCTTGCCAGCACGCACCCACCGCTCGGCCTCGCCAGTACGACGAGTGACCTCAAGAAGCAGGGTGAAGGCAAGGTCGGCGGTAGTCTCGTGAAGGATGCCCGGGGTCGATGTGACGACTATCCCAGCCCGCCTGGCTGCGTCGAGGTCGATGTTATTAAAACCAGCGGCACACTGACCGATGACCTTAAGGTTTTTGCCTTTCCCGATCATCTCGGCGTCGAGGGGATCAGACAGGCTAGTGAGCATGGCGTCGGCGGTGACAACCTGGTTGGACAGTTCCTGGCGATCCATGAGGTGGTCGCCACCCACGACCTCGTGGCCGGCGAGTTCCTCATTGACGACGGACATGAGCTGCGGTGCGGTGACAATGATGCGAGCCATGGCATCACTGTAAGTGACCACGACACCTGCAAACAGAGCGTCGCCATAATTAATGCAATGTGCAACAATTCCACTGTGCAGATGTCGCAGGATGCAACGAACGGGCTGACTCCCGATCACGCCGATGTTGAGACCGCTCTGCAGGCATCGTGGGCCCTCGTCGACGTGGCAGCCCGCTCCCTGGTAGAACTCGCCGAAGACGTCAGCGCGCCGCAATACCGACTCCTCGTCCTTATCGACGCCGGGGTGACGCGCGGGGTCGACCTAGCTCGTGACCTCGAGGTTCACTCCTCAACCATCGCGCGCATGGTTGAGCGTCTCGTCGCAAAAGGGCTTATCGACCGCTCCCCCGATCCCGACGATCGTCGCGCCAACGTGCTCTCCCTGACGAAGCGAGGAGCCACACTCGTGCAAAACGTCAATGAACACCGTCGCCGTCAACTCGTCGACTTACTCAGCCACCTCGAGCCCGGCGAGATCGACACCGTCGTCACCGGATTCACCCTATTTACCCGCGCGGCCGAGGCCACCGGCCACGGCACTCCCAACCACTCCTGCGCAGAGGACTCCAGCCAGCAATGACCGAGACCGCCGTCCACCCCGAGACCCAGGCCGCATGGGCCAAACGACTCAGGCGCCTCCGCCGTGCCCTCGTCCCGCACCGCCCCAAGGCGTTCCGAGACTCCCTCAACCGCTGGCTACTCATGGGCACAGTCATCGGCATTGTCTCAGGCGTCGGGGCCATCATCTTTTTCTTCTGCCTGGAAACCGGCACCCATTGGCTACTCGAAACGTTGGGCAGCTATACCCCACCGGGCACCTTAGGCGAGGGAGGCGGTGTCACCGGCACTAAACTGGCCCGCCCCTGGGCCATCCCACTCGTCGTCACCGGAGGCGCCCTGGTTTCGGGAACCCTGGTGTACTTCATCGCGCCCACAGCCAAGGGGCATGGCACTGACAACGCTATTTATGCCGTCCATCACGACCCCACGGCTCTCAAGGGGAAAGTCGCGGCGGTCAAGATCATCGCCTCCTCCCTCGTGATAGGTTCCGGCGGCTCGGGGGGACGTGAGGGGCCCACTGCCCAGATCAGCGCAACCGTCATCTCTTCACTGTGCAAGAAGCTCAAGATCGCCACCCCAGACGCCCGGATCGCCGTCTCGGCAGCCACCGCCTCGGGCATCGGTGCTATCTTCCGCGCCCCGCTGGGTGGTGCTCTGTTAGGTGCGGAACTTCTCTACCGCGACGACATGGAATCCGACGCGATCATGCCCTCCTTGGTGTCGTCGATCGTCGCCTTCGCGGTCTTCGGGTCGGTGTACGGATTCGAACCAATCTTCGGATCGCTCAGCGGAGTGCAGTTCTCCCAGCCCTTGCAACTCATCTGGTTCGTCCTGCTAGGCCTCACTGCTGGCCTGATGGGCAAACTCTATGTTGAGGTCTTCTATGGCGGTACCACGCTTTTTGACCGCCTCGACAAGGTTCCTGGCTGGCTCGTCCCAGCTATCGGTGGTTTGGGAGTCGGGCTGCTTGGCCTCGTCATTCCGGCAGCTCTGGGCACCGGTTACGGCTCGGTGCAGCAAGAAATGTTCGCTGACACTCTCATGCGGATGCCAATGCTCATGGTGCTGGCAATCCCCTTCGCCAAGATCCTCTCGACGACCCTGTCCATTGGATCAGGCGGTTCCGGCGGCGTCTTCGGCCCCGGCATGGTTATTGGTGGAGCCACTGGCGCTGCGCTGTGGCGCATCCTCGAGGGCTTGCCAGGCATCCCATCGTCCCCGATGAGCTTCGTCATTGTCGGTATGATCGCCTGCTTCGGCTCGGTCGCCCATGCCCCGCTCGGCATGCTCCTCATGGTTGGCGAGATGACCGGAAACTTGTCAATGCTCGCCCCCGGCATGATTGCCGTCGCCGTCGCTGGCCGAGTCGTCGGAGACACGTCGATCTACACCTCCCAGCTCAGGGATCGCTTGGAGGGCCGACGCGTCCATGCCATGGGGCGCATCACGAAACCATCAGAGCCTAAGCCCGAAGATGAGGTAGCTCGCCCGAAGCCCGCCATCAAGAAGCCATCCGGGAAGAACACCTGCCCCTCGAAGCCCGCCGCTGAGTCAACGCTTGCCAAGCCGCAAGCCAAGCCCACAACGGTTCCCTCCCCCAACCCGGCCACGGCTCCGGCCCCAACAGCCGCTGACCGGCGTGCCACATCTCAGATCGTCCCGGAAGTCATTCGGGCCAAGGACCGCAAACGCGAACTGCTCGCTCGATTCCCCGCGCCCCCAGACGATCCGGGTCCGTCATCCGCCTGAGTTCAGTCCGTCGTGGGATGGAAGGGGCTGCGTCCAGCGTGACGAGACCACCCCACCCCAATGACATAGAGGATGACGACAAGTGCCCCCGTCGACATCAACTGAGCGCGTACGCCGGGGGCAAACATGCCTAACACCACGATGGCGATCAGCAGGATCATTGCTGCCCAGTTCACCACCGGGAATCCTTTGAGCCGCATTGGCAGTGGCGTGCCCTCCTTCTCAGCGCGACGACGCAGCACGTATTGGGAGCAGATGGTGAAGAAGTAGGTGACGATGATGGCTGAGCCGACGATGTTAAGCAAAGTACCGAGTACGGCGTCGCCCCATTCGAAGGTAGCCAGCACACAGCAGAACCCAAAGGCCACGCTGGCCAGCACCGCGACTGTGGGCACCGAACGGCCTCTGGTTCGCATAGCAAAGCGAGGCGCCATCCCGCGTTCCGCCAAGGATCCCAGCATCCGGGCGGCCCCGTAAAGGTTGGCATTGAGGGAGCTCAGTAAGGCCAACACAATTACCAGGGTCATGACCTCAGAGGCTGCGGGGATACCGGCCCGGTCAAGAACGGCCACGAAGGGGGAGGTGCTGAGTTCAGGGTCATCCCAAGGCACTGCAATCACCATGACGGCTACTGAACCCATGTAGAACAGCAGGATTCGCCAGACGATAGTGCGCACCGCCCGGGACACATTATGGGCGGGATCTTCAGTTTCGGCAGCCGCCACCGCCATGATCTCGATGCCGCCGAAGCTGAAAGCGACCAACAACAGGGCCGCCGCCACCCCAGACCACCCATTGGGCATAAATCCGCCGTGACCGGGAAGGTTAGATGTTCCCGCCGCGGGGGCAGCTAAGACACCGCAGATAAGCAACACACCGATGGCCAGGAAGACGACGACGGCGACCACCTTGAGCAGAGCAAACCAGAATTCGAACTCCCCGAATCTGTCGACTCCCAGCAGGTTGATCGCGGTGAGGACGACTAGGAAGATGAGGGTGAGCAGCCAGACGGGGGCAATTGGCCACATAGCGACAAGGGTCGACGCGGCCGCAATCGCCTCAGCCGCAACAACGACGACTAGCTCGATCCACCAGACCCACCCCACCGCAAAGCCAGCTGCTGAGCCCATCGCCCGGGATGTATAGACCGAAAACGCCCCGGAATCGGGATGTGCTGCAACCATCTCGCCGAGCATGTGCATGATCGCGATGACGAGCAATCCGGCGACAATATATGCCACTAAAGTTGCCGGCCCAGCTGCAACCACGCCCTTGCCAGAGCCAACAAACAGTCCGGTCCCGATGGCCGATCCCAGGCTCATCATCACCAGATGACGACCCTTCATACGGGGCTTGTTCGTAGCGGGTTCGCCAGGTCCCGCGGGGGTGTCCGTGGACGCTACTGCCATGTGTGCTCCTCATCTGCGTCGGTGGGGCTGATGCTAAAGCTGGTGTGGTCCGCGGATATTGACGTTTCCCTAGACGAGACGTGACATGGCGCGGCAATGCGATCTGGTCTCACTCGGGATCTGTGGGGTTGACCTTGCTTTCTGCAGCGAGACTCTGGCGAATTCGCGAAAGGATGGCCTCTAGGTCATTGAGATGGCCGCAATCAAGCCCGCCAAAGAAGACCCGTCGGACCAGAGCAACGTGGCCTGGGGCGGCCTGTTGCAGTGCCGCGGCACCCTGATCGGTGAGGTGAATGACGGCCCCTCTGCCGTCACAACAGCAGACGCGACGCTCGACGAGGCCTCGCTTCTTCATACGCGTAAGGTGATGAGACAGTCGAGATCGCTCCCATCCCATGTGCTCTGCCAAAGCCACGACTCTCATCTGAGCGCCGTCGGCTTCACAAAGACGCACGAGCACCTCAAAGTCCTGCACCGACAGTTGCGAATCGCGGGACAGCTGACGGTTGAGCACGGCAGGCAGGGTGGTCGATACCTCCAGCCACAAGCGCCATATACGCTGCTGGTGGTCGTCGAGCCAAGCGGTGGGATCCTCAGTCACAGCGCCTCCTTCGTTGCCGAGTATATGGGGACGGTAAACACATCTTCTGACACCGAAGCACACTCTTGTTGACGCGTCCCCTTCAAGTTAAACGCGGCCCTCGGGATCGGTGGCGTGCTGGTGTCCGACAACGTCACCTGGGGGCTTGAGATCAGCAGACCAAGCAGAACTGAGTCTCGGGGTTCCGCTGAGATTGGCTTTGACAAGCCAGAACATCAACGGAACACGCGTACACCAACAGTGACTGAGTCATTTCCTATCATGCTGCCATGGCGAGATTCCTCCACACCTCAGATTGGCAACTGGGGATGACTCGGCACTACTTGTCGAAGCGCGGCGACGACGACCCACAGGCACGGTTTACTGCCGATCGGATCGAGGCGGTGCGCAGGCTGGGCGACATTGCCCGGCAGGAGGACTGCGCGTTTGTCGTCGTAGCCGGAGACGTCTTTGAAACTCACAATGTCTCCGCTCAGATCATTGCCCGCGCGTGTGAGGCGATGGCTTCCATTGATCTGCCCGTGTACCTCTTGCCCGGAAATCACGACAGTCTAGAACCGGGTTGTCTGTGGGATGGGCCAGAATTCACACGGCGGTGTCCGAGCAACGTCCAGGTGCTGCGAGACCAAGCAGAAATCCAGGTCACTGACGGAAACGGGATCGTCATCGCGACGATCGTCGCCGCCCCACTAACGACCCGCCACCCGTCGACCGATCCCCTCGCCGAGCTTGCGAAGGGATTGGAGCCCACCCAGACACCACGCATCCTGGTCGGTCATGGCCAGCTTGAAGGGCTATCGGGAGATACTCGTGAAGCCCTCATCTCGCGAGCACCTCTCGACGACGCGATTGCTCGAGGGGCGCTGAGCTATGTGGCATTGGGTGATCGTCACATCGCCTGGCCTGTCAACGATGACCACGCCGCCATCCGGTTCAGCGGAACCCAGGAAACAACGAGCTTCAATGAGGAGAGTGTCGGCACTGCGGTGGTCGTCGACCTCGGCGATCCTCTTACCTGCCAGACGATCAATGTCGGCACGTGGCTGCATGCCCGAGTGAGCCAGGAGGTAGCCAGCGGCGCCGATCTGCAGGCTCTGCGCGATAAGTTAAACTCTTTCGACCACCGGGATCGCACTATCATCCGCTACGACCTTCACGGCCAGGTCACCATCTCCCAGAAGGCAGAACTCGACGAGATCATCGCTGATTATGAAACCGTCTTCGCAAGCCTTGAACCGAGTGAAAATCGCCATGACCTCACTTTGGTGGGAGACGATGCCAGCCTGACGGAGGCTGATGTGCCCGGCTGGGTACGAGATGCCGCCGAAGAATTGTCGGGCATGTGCGCCACCAGTGAAGACGCCGTCGCTGCGCTCACCCTGCTACACCGTCTCGTCAGCACTGAAGGAGCCGGTACCGCGCCCGCCACTGCACATACGGCGGAGGTGTCACGATGAAGCTGCACCGCATCCACGTCAAAAATTTCAAAGCAATTGACGAACGCACCCTCGAATTGCCCGACTGCGGGATTGTCATTGCAGCTGGACGCAACGAGATCGGCAAGACCTCCATGGTGGAAGCCCTCGACCTGCTGCTTGATACCGGCACCAAGGCCTCGTCGAAGTCCCGCAAAGTTCGCAATGCGCAGCCTTACGGTACATCTTTGCAGGTGGTCATCGAAGCCGAGATGACGATCGGCGAGCACCGCTTCGTCCATCGCAAGTGCTTCCTCAAGGACAAGGAGTCCTCACTGAAATTCCTTGCCGGGCCCCGCGCCGGCGAGACCATCACCGACGACGAGGCCGTCGAGACGATGGAAACTCTGTTGTCTGGCGCAGACCTGACGCTGTGGAACGCGCTGCGCCTCATGCAAGCTAGTGGGCTGTCCCCGTTGCGGCTGGACTCCTCCCAGGCCCTCACCGCCGCCTTAGAACAGGCTGGCGGGAAGCAGCCCGATGAAGGCTCCGGAGGCGGGCTTATGGATCGAGTCAGAGCTGAGTATGAGAAGTACTTCACACCCAAGGGGTCGGAGCGGCGCAACGTCTTCGCAGATCGCGACGAGCTCGAAGACGTTCGCAGCAACCTTGCCGAAGGGCAACGGAAGCTCGCAGAGGTCGACGACGTCGTTGAGTCCCTCAGCAGAATCAACGAACAAATCAGCCACGATGAGACCGTGGTGGCGTCTACCAAGACCGACTGCCAGCAAGCTGAGGCTGCCCTCGCAAGCCTCACCGAACTTGAGAAGGAGGTCGAGACCACTAGACGTACTGCCAAGGAAGCAACGCAGCGTCATGCCGAAGCTAAGACGGCCCACGACATGCGAGCCAAACTCATTGATGATCTTGCTACTGCCCAAAACGAGCATAAGCACTGCCAACAAGTAGCCGCAGAGCTAGCGGGGCTGGGCCGAAGCGTCACCGCGGAACACGAGGAAGCCCAGACGGCTCTCGATGAGGCTCAGGCGAAGGTTGTCGAGGCAGAGGAGGCCGAAACCCAAGCTCGGCAGACCCTTGCCACAGCGCGAGTCGGTGAAGAGTCTGCTAAGGCTCGGCAGCAGCTCGACCGGATCAATGAGCTCAAGGAGCGCATAGCGGCCGAACAGCGCCGCCTCGACGCCGAGAAGGTAACCAGCCAGGCGCTATCCGAGCTGAGGAAAGCCGTCAAGGCCGACGACCTTGCTCGCGACAAAGCATCGATGGCCAGCCCACAGCTAGCCATCGAGCACCTCGCCGCAGGAGTTTCGCTACGCATTGACGGCACCGACCTTGATGTACCGATCGGCGCAACAAACCAGCGCCGGGTGGATGGCGAGCTCGTTATGGAGATGGGTGAGGCTTGGCGAGTGCGGATCTCCCCCACGTCGGAGGTCATGGCCCTAGGGCATGATGCCGAGAAGGCCCATCAAGCCGTGGTGTCACAACTCGAAGATTTAGGTGTGACGAGCCTGGAGCAGGCAGAGTCCCGTCTGGCTGAACGCAAAGTCATGGAAACTCACATCTCTTCCTGGCAGGAACACCTCGAAGGGGAACAAGGCGAAGCCACTATCCAAGAGCTTGAAGCCATGGCCGAGCGTGACGCCGAAACCGTCAGTACCACGGTTGCCGAAGCTCAAAAGCTGGAAGAAGAAGCGGTCGTCGCAGCGAATGAAGCGCGTACCGCCCAGCGTCAGGCTGACAATCGACTGAGAGCAGTGGAGGAACGCCGCATCGAGGCCCACGAGAAGGTCTTCCGGGCAAATGTCGACGCTGAAAAAGCTGCCGAGACGGTTGCCAGGATCGCTACCGAGCTGACGACTGCACGCGAGATCACCAGCGATGAGGCCCTAGCCGAGGCTCTCGCCACTGCTCAGGAGCAGGCTCGACTCGCACGGGCCCAGGCCGACCGCGCCCAGGCCGCGCTAGCGGAACGCAACCCCGAGCAGGTCCACACCGAAGCTGAAGGAACGCGGGTGGCGTTGACGACCGCGACCGACCGCCTCGAAAGCAACATCCGTCGACGGGCAGAGCTCAACGGACAGCTGCAGGGGCTCGGCCGCCAGCAGCGTCAGATCGAGGTCGACACTCTCACCATTAAGGAACACCAACTGGCCCGAAGAGTGGCTGGACTGGAGCAGCGTGCGCGGTCGGCCAAGTTGCTGTACCAGACCCTGGCAGCCCACCTGGAACAAGTACGGCAGTCCTACGTGGCACCCTTCACCACCCAAATCGACCGGATTGGGCGTGGGGTCTTTGGTCAGGATCTGCACGTCGAGATCGACTCCACCTTGTCAGTCGTGGCGCGCCAGCTCAATGGCTCCCGGCTGGAATGGGACCAGTTGTCATCAGGGGCCCGCGAGCAATTGGGGCTGGTCGTGCGGCTGGCCGCCGCTCGGCTCGTCGACCCCGACGACGGGGTGCCGGTGATCCTCGACGATGCCCTGGTCTACTCCGACCCCGTGAGGGTCAGGCACATCCTTGGCGAGGTCGCCCAGGGGGCCCAAACTAGCCAGATCGTGGTGCTCACTAGTGCCCCAGAGAGGTACGACTCCGTACCCGGAGCGCAGCACGTGAACTTCGAGTGACGCTGGTAGCTTACGTCGGCCACGGGCCACCAGTTCCGCCTCTGAGCTCCCGGAACCCGCTTAGACGCCGGTCCTCATCCAGGCGTCGCCACGCGCACGCCATGCCAGGATGGCGCAGCGCACAATCATGAACCCGCTGAAGGCGATCCACAGCCAGACCACCGCCGCGGCCGGATCCGACGGCGCCAATAGGTGCACAGCCCAGGCCATCGGCAGATACACCAGGAGCATGACGACCTGAGCACCCGACAGCCATCGACCGTCACCAGCCCCAATGAGCACCCCATCGAGGACAAAGGCCGGGCCAGCAACGATCTGCTGGGCCGCCACGACAAGCAAACCGGCAGCAACCGCGCGATGTACGGCAGGATCGTCGGTATACAGAGCAGGAACCAGCCGATGGAAAGCTGCCAGCACGATGCCAATAACAACACCCGCCACAAGCCCCCATCGCGTCATCGTAGCTGTCAGCGACCGGGTGCGACGGATGTCACCAGCGCCCAGACTCGCCCCGGTGAGGGCCTGGCCGGCAATACCCAAGGCGTCCATGGTCATAAGCAGCAGGTTCCACATCGTCATCGTCACCTGATATGACGCCATGGTGATCGCTCCAGACTGGGCCGCGACCCAAGTCGTCACGTAGAGGGCAGCCCGCAACGCCAAGGTGCGGATGAGCAACGGGATGCCCTCACGCAAACTAAAAGCAATACCACTCAGGTGCGGCACCAGACCCAAGTCGAGACCGCGAGTTCGCATCCGCAACACCCATACCAGAGCTACGGCCATGGCTATCTGACAGACGAGGGTGCCGATGGCAGACCCTTGGATACCCCAGCCCATGCCAAGCACAAACCACAGATTGAGCACCAGGTTCGCGCTAAAGGTAACAATGGTCACGACTAAGGGCGTACGGGTGTCCTGGAACCCACGCAGCACACCCGTGACCGCCATCGTGGCGAGCATCGCGGGCACCCCAAACCCGGTAATACGAAGATAGCGTCCCGCCTGTTCCGCAACTGCGCCGCTAGCTCCAAACCAACCTGCCACCGTCGTCGGAATAGCCACCAGCATGATCGCCACGAGCAGACCAATGATGAGGGACAGCCACAAGCCATCCACACCAACCTGAGCAGCTCCTTGACGATCCCCCGCCCCCATCCGACGCGACGATGTTGCCGTCGTCGCGTAGGCAAGGAAGACAAAAAGCCCTGTGAATGTCGTCAAGGCTGCCGAAGCCACGCCCAAACCTGCCAACTCGGCGGTGCCCAGATGCCCGACCACTGCGGAGTCTGCAACAAGGAATAACGGCTCAGCGACCAAAGACAAGAAGGCGGGTACCGCCAGATTCAGGATCTGGCGGTACCCGGCCTCAGAACCGGAATCGCTACCCCTCCGAACCATCAGGCTCTTGCCATCGCGCCACGTAGGGACGCACGAATGACATCGAGAACCCGGTCGGCCCGCTCAGGGGTTTCCTCACCACGCAGGGGACCGGAATTCGACAGCGCCGCAAAACCGTGAAGCACGGACCACAGAAGAATGACGAGGCCTCGGACGTCGTGGTCGGGAAGCGTGACCTCTGGATGTGACAGAACATCCCGGATCACCGAATCGGGCAGATTCGGTGCCGCCGTCGGGTCCGCTTTAAGAGCGCCGAGCCCCGCATCCGAGATGCGGTAAGCGACGTCGAACAGCCCCGGCTCACTCAAAACGAAATCAAGATATGCGCGGCAGGCGGCCACGAGTTGAGAAACTGCCACAACCTCATCGTCAATGGGTTGGGCCTCAGCCACCGCTTCACGCATCGCGCCGCCGATCTGGTCAGCAGCCACCAGGCCCACCTCATCGAGGAGAGCCTCCCGATTGGCGAAGTGACGGTACGCGGCGTTAGGTGATACGCCTGCGCGGCGGGTAGCCTCGCGCAGCACGACAGCCTCGGCGCCTCCGCTGCGAGCCATCTTCAAACCCTCCTCTACGAGAGCTTCATGAAGATGACCGTGATGGTATGTCTGACGTGATTGCGACGAGCGATGCGTCTCCGTCATTAAAGATCCCCCGGTCCGTTAGTAATGTGACGCCAACCTGGCTGGCTGAACGCTGACGCCCAACCGTATATGACATCTCTGTGGCCTCAGGATGACAGCCCCTATGACCACTCAACCATCACTCAACTAGGCTGAACGCATGAATTCAAGTGTTCCATACCTACTAGCTATACTCGGTGAAGGGGTCGTGCCGCCATCCACCATGGTGTGCCATGCAGACGACCTCGGGCTAGTGCGCGGGGACGGCGTCTTCGACACAACTCGTATCGTGACTGCCCAAGATGGCACGTCGCGAATCGACCACCTCGACGAGCATCTGTCCCGGTTCGCCCGCTCCATCGCTGGAGTGGACGGCCCCACCCCCGACTTGGACTCCTGGAACCGCCTCATCGAAGAGGCGGCACGCACCTGGCGTATCCCCGGTGAGGCTGCCCTCAAACTCGTCTACACCAATGGCCGCCAGGTCGTCCCCGGACCTCCCCGAGGTTTTCTCATCATCTCTCCCCTGTCCGAAACTGCAATCGAGGAACGGGATGGGATCGACGTGCTGCGCCTATCCCGGGGGGTCACTAGCGACGCCTTCACTGACGCCCCCTGGCTTCTCGGTGGGGTCAAGACCCTGTCCTATGCCGTCAATGTCGCAGCCCTGCGCTACGCCCAATCTCAGGGCGCCGACGACGTCATCTTCACCTCCACCGACGGTTACCTGCTCGAAGGACCAACCTCTGGGTTAGTCATCGAGGCCGCCGACGGACTGTGGACAACCCCCACCGGCACCACCGGCATCTTGGGCTCCATTACCGTCAGTACCGTGTTCGAAGCGGCTGGCGAGGACGGGGTCAAGACATCTACCCGCCTCATGAAGCGCGATGAGGTGTTGCGCGCCCAGGGGGCCTGGCTGTTGTCGTCAGTGCGTGGCGTCGCTCCCATCCTCAGCGTTGACGGCCACCCAGCTCCCCAAGACGAAGACATGACCCACCGGTTGCGGGCTTGGGCAGGATTTGAGAACTGATGCCTGCTTCCGACTCTGCATCTGCGGCAACTAACGCCCTCGCCAAGGCCAAGATCCCGCACATCCTGCATAGCTACGACCACGATCCCTCCAACCACCACTTTGGCGAGGAGGGGGCGGCGAAGCTTGGACTTGACCCGGCCATCATGTTGAAGACCCTGGTCGTCGAGCTGCTCCCCTCAGGCAAGCTTGCCGTCGCCGTCGTTCCGGTGAGTTGCCAGCTTGATCTCAAAGCCTTCGCCTCAGCCATGGGTGCGAAAAAGTCGCCATGGCCGCCCCAGCGGCAGCAGAGCGCGCCACTGGGTACATCGTCGGGGGAATTTCTCCCTTAGGGCAGAAAAAACGGCTACCCATCTGCATCGAGGAGTCGGTGCTAGGGCAGCCGCGGGTGTTGGTTTCAGGCGGACGTCGAGGTCTGTCGGTGGAATTGTCGCCGTCAGATCTGGTGGCCGTCACCGGGGCGGTGACGGCAAAAATCTCCTGCTGACGTCACGCGGTCACTTACTCGAGTTCTTGCTGATCGAGCGAGGCAGCACGAACAGCCCGATCACAATGACGACACCAAGCACCACGTGAATCCACTTGATGGCGCCACCGTTGCTCAGCTCACCGAGAACGTACTGGACAAGGATCAGCACGGCCATACCGGCGGCGTGACCGACCACAGCCGACGGTCCGCCGCGACGCTTCCACATCACGGCCAAGACAGCCGTGACGATGGTCGCCAGCAGGGTCACAATGCCGAACCCCATGTGCGCGTCGCCGAGGCCATGAACCCCGGAAAGCATGAAACAGGCCAAAACAGCCTGAATGATCACGGACCCAACGGCAACCCAGGCGCAGATTGTCAGAGCCTTAGGAGCAGGGGGGATAGTCGAGGTGCGCTGTTGTGTCATGACCCCACTCTAAGCCACGGCTTATCGTGAGTTCCGGCCCACCATCACCCATGGCCCCCACCAGCATCCCAACGCACTAGCTACCACGACAGCTGGCCACGAGATTTCCGCTACCGCCGACAGATCCGGGACCAGAGCGTATAGACCTGCTGTGCCAACCAAAACTGTCACTGCCCCTACTGCCCCGCCAGCGATGCGTTGGCTCCCCTGCCGGGCGAGGCGTCCGCCCAACAGAGCCGCCATGAGGACAACCGGAACGATGAGAATCACCGTTACTCCCATGGTGTAAAGCAACCCGACCAAGAGACTGTCGAACCATCCTTGTGCCGGCATGCCCGTCTTGGTGCCGTCTATGCCAGGGCTCGTCGCCCAGACGGCCAAGGTCAGCCCCCACACCAGTCCAGTAATGGCCATAGCAGCAACAAAAGCACCAGCCGACCTACTCACCCGCGCTGACTCGGTGGTGGCACCCAGAACGTCTGAGCTGCCCTGATCGACGTTGTGGCCCAGTCGCGCGACCACATCGAGGGTGTCTTCCTCGTTGCGTCGACGGCTCACCGTACCTTCACCTTCGTGCCTTCATGAGCGAAGTGGTAGAGGGCCTCAGAATCTTTAGGAGCCAGCCGAGCACAGCCGTGACTTGAATAGCCGGGCAATCCCAGCGTGTAGATAGGCTGGGCAAGTTTCTTGGTCTTTTCGTCCCAGGGAACCTGATGGAAACCGATAGTTCCCGTCGCTCCAGGGCGTTGATAAAAAGACAAGAAATTAGGGATATACCAGCGGATGCCATCCTCAGTAAACGCCGCGTGACGCGTCTTATATTGAATTTCGTAGTTTCCGGCAGGGGTCTTCCACGGCTCAGCGGTAGTGAGCATGACCCGCTTCACTCGACCGTGACTAACGAGGTAGACACGATTCTCCGCTTTGATCCACAGGACGTAGCTGCCAGCTCCAGCCGAGGACTTCGCGCCGACGGCAAGAGATGCTGCTGGTGGGGTCCGGCCAGGTGCTACCGGAGCCGAATCGTCAACCTTCGGACCCGCAGAATCTTCGGGATCATTGGCACCGTCATTGCCAGATGGCCCGTCTAGTTCTGATTGTTTATGCGTAGCTGGAGCGGTCGATTCCGGGGAGGCCGTAGAACAGGCCCCGGGATATTGGTGACGGGAACGCAAATCTCCCGCACCACGAACGGAGTCGATACAGGGTGCTGAAGCGGGCATTGACGATCCGCAACCAGCAACTAAGCAAACCATTGCCGCTAGGGCAGCAAAAAACCTGCCGCCACGCCACAGGCCTGAGCCGACGTGCGGTTCCCGGTTCCGGGTACTTCCGGAGGCATGCATCAGGTCCAGCTTAGAGGCCCCGCCGCGACCAGCCGAATACGACGTCAGTCGCAGAGCAACAAATGATCCCCTCAAGGCGCGACTCCTCACGCCTTGAGGGGGGAGACTGGTAAAGGCCGATAGGAGGGCGAGAACTATGACGAGGGCACTTGTTATTGGGGAGTCGTTGATTGATGTTGTCAACGATGGCGCTCAGATGAGTGAACATCCTGGGGGTTCCCCGATGAATGTCGCGGTCGGTCTGGCGCGCTTGGGACGCGACGTCGAGCTAGCCACCTGGATTGGCGACGACGCCCACGGTCACATCATCACCGACTACGTTGCTGCTGACAATGTGCATCTGGCCGCAGCATCGCGGGGCGCCACCCGCACCTCTACAGCTACCGCCACCTTGACCGGCGCACAGGCCAGCTATCAGTTCGACCTCGACTGGGCACTACCGGCCATCCACATTCCACAGCATTGTCTAGTGGTGCATACCGGGTCACTGGCCTGCGGAATAGACCCAGGACGCCGCGTCGTGGCCCAGACGGTGGCCACAGCGCGGGCGGCCTCAACGATCACCTTCGACCCCAATGTTCGCCCGAGCCTATTGGGCGACCCACATACTGCACGTGAAGATCTGGAACAGTTCGTGCGGCTAGCCGATGTTGTTAAGGCCTCTGATGAGGATCTGACCTGGCTGGGACAAGGCGCTGACCCGGTTGAGATGCTGACCGAATGGATGGGGATGGGGCCACGTCTGGGCATTATGACGATGGGCGAACATGGCGTCATGGCAATGGCGGCCCACGGCCTCGAGATGCGGGTCCCCGGAGAGCGGGTCAAAATCGTCGATACTGTCGGTGCTGGAGATTCGTTCATGTCGGCAACCATTGACGGGCTATGGACGGCCGGGTTACTGGGCGCCGATCACCGTGCAGACCTCGGTCGGATCGAACCCGGGGTATTGCGCCAAGTGTTGCAGCGGGCAGCCCGCATCGCCGCGATTACCGTCACCCGCACTGGCGCGAACCCACCGCGCACCGCCGAATTGGGGTGACCGAAGGTTCCCCGCCTCCGCACCAGTGTCTGCGAGACTGGGCCCATGAAGGGGAACTTCCACTCGATTTATGACCAAGGATTTGCGCGAATCGCCGCCTGCACCACGACGGTGCACATCGGTGATCCCGCCTCGAACGTGGCGGGAATTCTCGACACCTGCCGGGAACTCGATTCCCAAGACGTCGCGATCGCCGTGTTCCCCGAGCTGTGCCTAACTGGCTATGCCATCGACGATCTGCTGCTTCAAGACGTCGTACTTGACGCCGTACTCGACGCTATCGAAACGTTGCGCCAG
Organism: Cutibacterium namnetense; assembly: GCF_001642025.1. GTDB lineage: Bacteria > Actinomycetota > Actinomycetes > Propionibacteriales > Propionibacteriaceae > Cutibacterium > Cutibacterium namnetense. The sequence continues at coordinate 155,112 of NZ_LWHO01000013.1, forward strand.
GCCTCCCGCAGCCTCTTTCCGGTCATCATCGTCGGGGCACCGTTACAACACGGCAACCGGCTCTACAACTGCGCGGTCGTGATCCATCGTGGTCAGATCCTCGGTGTGGTGCCAAAGAGTCATCTCCCCAACTACCGGGAGTTCTACGAAAAACGTCATTTCGCCGCCGGCGCGGGCACTACCGGGACGATCGACCTGTCCGGGCGACAAAAATCTCACGCAGCTTCTACTGAGATCCCCTTCGGACCCGACCAGCTTTTCCGAGCCACCGATCTGCCTGATCTCACCCTCCATGTGGAGGTGTGCGAGGACCTCTGGGTGCCGGTCGCCCCGTCTTCCCGGGCCGCTCTTGTCGGGGCCGTCGTGGAGGTGAACCTCTCGGGTTCCCCCATCACCGTCGGAAAATCCCGCCAGCGCCACGAGCTGTGCAAAGTCACGTCCTCGCGCAACCTGCAGGCCTACGTCTATGCGGCCGCCGGCCCCGGAGAGTCCAGCACAGATCTGTCCTGGGACGGCCAGACGATGATCTACGAAAACGGTTCCCTCCTTGCCGCCACCGACAGGTTCTCCCCTGAACCGACCTACTGCCTGGCCGACATCGACCTCGACCTGCTGCGGCAGGAGAGGCTGCGTCAGGGATCTTTCGACGACAACGCCCTCGCGCAACCCGCCGAAGCCCCGTGGCGCACCACCGCCTTTACCCTCGACCCGCCCCACGATGACATCGGCCTGAGACGCCCCGTCGACCGCTTTCCCTTTGTCCCCAACGACCCTGATCAGCTCGCCCAAGATTGCTACGAGGCCTACAACATCCAGGTCTATGGGCTGCGTCGTCGACTCGAGTCGATTGGATCACCGAAGGTCGTCATCGGGGTTTCCGGCGGTCTCGACTCCACTCACGCTTTGCTTGTCGCCGCCAAAGCAATGGATCAGATGGATCGGCCGCGCACCGACATCCTCGCCTTTACAATGCCGGGCTTCGCCACCACCGACCACACCAAAAACAACGCCCTAGATCTGTGTCACGCCCTCGACATCCCATGTGAGGTGTTGGACATCCGGCCGGCCGCCACCCAGATGCTCAAAGGGATGGGCCACCCGGCCGGCGACGGTACCGAAGTGTACGACGTCACCTTCGAAAACGTCCAGGCCGGGCTGCGCTATGACTACCTGTTCCGGATAGCTAACCAGCGTGGCGGCATCGTGCTGGGCACGGGTGACCTGTCGGAACTGGCACTGGGCTGGTGCACCTTCGGGGTCGGTGATCAAATGAGCCACTACGGGGTCAACACCGGAGTCCCCAAAACCCTCATTCAGCACCTCATCCGGTGGTGCATTTCGTCGGGCCAGTTCAACGAGGCCACCAATGTGGTACTCGAGTCGGTGTTAGGGACAGAAATCTCCCCCGAGCTTGTCCCAGCTCGCCCAGGCGAGAAGATCCAGTCCACTCAGGAAAAAATAGGCCCTTACGAACTGCAAGACTTCACCCTGTATCACCTGCTGCGCTATGGGATGCGCCCCAGCCGGATCGTTTTCCTGTCGCACCACGCCTGGCGGGATGCGTCGGTAGGTTCCTGGCCTCCCGGGTTCCACGACGAGGACCGGCACTCCTATGACCTGTCATCAATCAAGGACTGGACGCGGCTGTTCCTGCGCCGATTCGTCGGGAATCAGTTCAAACGGTCGACCCTTCCGAATGGTCCCAAAGTTGTCGCCGGGGGTTCACTGAGTCCGCGCGGTGACTGGCGCATGCCCTCGGATGCCGTCGCCCGAGCCTGGCTTGATGACCTCGAGACGGTTCCCGATGAGCGATCCTAAGCCGCCCCGCCCGTGCCCCGGGGATAATTCTCGCCTCGGGCCCCGGCGTTGAGGCACCTCTTTCAGCCAGTGACCTTCAACCGATGACAAAAAATCCCGACAGCCGGGACTAGCAGTCACAATTCACCCGCTGCCCGCTAGCGCGCGGCAATATTGAGCTGTGCGTGTTGATGACGAGATGAGGCTCACCCCCGCTCTCCCCGATGGTCATGGTTTGCGCATCGGCATCTTGACCAGCGGGGGCGACGCTCAGGGTATGAACGCCGCGGTGCGGGCCGTGGTGCGCTCGGCGCTGAGTGTGGGAGCCGAGGTCTATGCGATCTACGAGGGCTACCAGGGAATGATCGATGGTGGCGACGGCATCCGTAAATTCAGGTGGGATGACGTTGGCTCGATCCTCAACCGTGGCGGCACCGTAATCGGGACCTTCCGTTGTAAAGGGATGCGCGAACGCCCGGGACGCCTGAAGGCTGTCAGAAATCTCCTTGAACACGGGATCGATCGTCTCGTCGTCATAGGCGGTGACGGTTCGCTCACCGGCCTGAATGTGCTGCGCACCGAGTGGACCGAGCTGGTCGCTGAACTCGTCGATACCGGCCAGGTCAGCGCCGAGGTAGCCCGCGAACATCCCGCCCTCATGATCGCCGGGCTCGTCGGATCCATCGACAATGACCTCGTCGGATCCGATATGACTATCGGCGCCGACACCGCTCTGCACCGCATTGTCGATGCCATCGACGACCTTTCTTCCACCGCAGCCAGCCACCAGCGATCCTTCGTCGTTGAGGTGATGGGTCGTCACTGCGGCTACCTCGCCCTTATGGCAGCAGTCGCCGGCGGTGCTGACTACGCCCTCATTCCGGAACGGCCGCCCGAAAACGGCTGGGAGGACCGCATGTGCGCCGAACTCAAGCGTGGCCGTCAGGCGGGTCGACGCGATTCGATCGTCATCGTCGCGGAGGGCGCCACCGATCGTGCCGGCAACCGGATCTCGTCGGAGTATGTCCGTCAGGTGCTCGAGGACAAACTCGGTGAGGACGCCCGGGTTACCATCCTGGGCCACGTCCAGCGCGGCGGACGACCGTCGGCCTATGACCGCTGGGCATCGACGTGGCTGGGTTATCACGCGGTTCACGAGGTGCTCTCGACCACGCCAGAGGCCGAAGGTCGTGTTATCGGTACCGGGTCCAACCGCATTCATCGCCTTCCCCTGGTCAAGGCCGTCGCTGACACGAAGTTGGTGCCCGGTCTTATCGAGGAGGGTCGCTACAACGAGGCCATGCGAATGAGGGGTCGTTCCTTCGTCGAGATGGGCGCCATCTTCACCGAGCTCAGTGAGCCAGCCCGTACCACCTCTGACACCGCCGGTGACGCCGACCGCAAACGCATCGCGATCATGCACGCCGGTGGTCCGGCTCCGGGCATGAATACTGCTGCTCGTGCGGCAGTGCGGCTGGCGATTTCCCGCGGCCATACCGTTATGGGTATCCATAATGGGTTCGTCGGGTTGGCGGCCGGGGACATGTCGGAGTTGGCCTGGAGTGACGTCGAGGGCTGGACCGGGGAAGGCGGCGCCGAGCTGGGCACCCGCCGCGAAGTCCCCAACACTCGCGATCTCTACGCTGTCAGCCGCGCTCTAGAGGACAATCACATCGACGCACTGCTCGTCATCGGTGGCTACTCCGCCTACGAAGGTATCTACACCATGACGACCGAGCGGGACCGGTATCCGGCTTTCCGTATTCCGACGGTGTGCATCCCGGCCTCGATCGACAACAACCTCCCTGGTTCGGAGCTATCCATCGGCGCCGACAGCGCCCTGAACGTCATTGTCGAGGCGATGGACAAGGTCAAGGAGTCTGGTATTGCTTCTAGGCGTTGTTTCGTCGTCGAGACGATGGGCCGTGACTGCGGGTATCTCGCGCTGATGTCGGGTATTGCCGCTGGTGCCGAGCGGATCTACACCAACGAGGACGGCATCTCTCTGGACGATCTAGCCAACGACGTTCACTGGTTGCGGGAGTCCTTCGCCCACGGACGCCGACTGTTCCTTGCTGTGCGCAACGAGAACGCGTCGCACAATTACACTACCGACTTCATCGCGCGGCTGCTGGAGGAGGAGTCCCACGGGATGTATGACGTGCGCCAGGTGGTGCTGGGACATATGCAACAGGGCGGCTCACCGTCTCCGTTCGACCGCTTGCTCGCCACCCGGCTCGCGTACCGTGCTCTCAATCTCATTGACGACGAGTTGGCGGCCCATCACGACGGCTCATGGTTTATCGGCGTCAGCGAGGCTGGCATGCGACCCAGTTCGATGGACACCATGCCTTCTCTTATTGACGCTGCTCACCGTCGTCCCCGGGAACCGTGGTGGCTGCAACTAGGAATCATTGCCCGGACGGTCTCGGACGAGGTGCGGTGAGTCGCTAGGCCTCTTGGGAACTCAAGACATGGTGGTGGGGGTGGTGTGCCACCCCCACCACCACGAACCTCACAACACCTCCGAAACCCCCACAGACTCAATACCCAACGCCTCACCCACCGGCGCACTCACCAACCTGCCACCATGAG